>NZ_CP170127.1:0-1712500 GCF_055698645.1 Methylocystis sp. NC52PC
TGGGTCAGCGTGAACAGCATGTCGGCGCGCTGAGCGGCGTCGCCGCGCCCCTCGCCTTCCCGGAACGCGGACGGCCCGTAGGCGATCGCGAACCTGCCCTCGGCGTCGGTCACGACCGGGGGCTCGCGCCGTCCCAGCTGCTCGCGCGCCCGCCCGACGTCCCGGTCCCACGCGACCACCGTGACCCCCGGAACGGGCAGGCCATCCGCGCCCACGACCGCGCCGCTCACGCTGTAGGGCGCGTCCTGGGGCTGCTCGGGGCCTCCTCGGCGGGCAGCCTGAGATCAATCGCGATCTCCGGGCGGTCGCCGCGCACAGTCTCGGATCGGGCCCGCTCGGCCCCGTCGGGCCCCAGCGCCCGCAGCACGAGGTCGGGGCGATCCTTTGGCCGGCGCACCAGAGCGCCTTCGCGGGCATAAAAGCGCGGGTCATAAAAGGCGCGGTAGCGCCCGTTGGCGTCGCTGCGCACGCGAGCGCAGGCGACGGGATTGTCCACGTCCCCGAGTTCGAGGGCCACTTCGGGGCCGGCGCGCCGTCCGCGCCGATCGCCGCCCCAGCGCAAAGGAAGAAGACCTCCCGTCGAAGCGCAATTTCGTTCATCTGCGCCGCAACCTCGGGGCTGATCTCGCCTGGCGCGGGCGCGGCGATCCCGAACTCCTGCTGGAAGGCCCTGACGGCCTCCAGGGTGGTTGCGCCGTAAAGCGCGCGCTCGCGCTCCTCGGGAGCGATATGGCCGCCGAAACCCATCCGGTCGAGAAAGGCGTGGAGGTTGGACACCCCGTCGCCTTGCGCGCGGAACGCGAGAACGGTCAGGGCGACAAGCGCAATCGGTTCCATGCTGACCTCGTTGATGGCGACCGTTCAGCCCGACGATCAGCCGGCCCGATCGATGTGGTTACAGGATGACGCCAATCGCTTCCGTATTGGCCCGTTCGAATGTCTTTCAGAATTTCTGCAGATACTTCGTCGCCTGTCCGGTCTTTGGATTGACGTAGATGTGGACCGTGGGCAGCCGCAGTTTCACCAGGCCGGTCTGTTGCTGGTAGCGCATCGTGTCCAGCATCGTCTGCGCCGTTGCGTCGGTGAAATGCTCGGGCTTGGGAGCGCCCGCGTGGAACTTCAACTCCTTCGTCGCGGCGCCGCCAAAGGCAGGATCGTCGCCATGCAGAACGAAGTCCGGCCCGGCATTGGCCGAGTCCCCGTAGCGAGCCCATTCAGGGTGCGTGTTGGCCCCGGCCGCTCGGTGGCCCTCCGTGCCCGCGAGCCTCGGATCGTGCGACGTCACCAGCTCCTGGCGAAAGGCGTTCGCTCCCCGCTGCTCGGCCTGGGTCAACTGCGCGGGCGCCTTCGTCACTTCTTCCAGACTCTGACTGCGCCACCACCCCGAGCGCGTGAAGCGTTTGAAGATATCGAGTTGTCCGCGCTTGCTCAGCGAAGAGAAAGCCTTCTGCCCGACAGCCATGAACACGTCGAGGAACGTGAAGACGAGGTTGACCCCGGCTACCGCCGCCTGACCCGCCTCGCTGGCGTTTTCCTTCGAGCCCATGCCGAAGCTCAGGCCCCCGCTGTTCACTTCGTCGCCCGTCTTGCCGAAAAGGGAAAGGATGCTCTCGAGAAAGGGGGGATTCTGGGTCTCGGCGAGCATCAGCCCGTAATCCATCTCGGTTTTCGGCGGCTGCCCGTCCTTCCGGTCGCCATGGCCGCCGGCCTGCGCCGTGCTGCTCCCGCCGTCCTTGACGACCCCCGCGCCACCGGGCGCGTGAGCGCCGCCGGGCGTCGGCGCATCCCCGCCAGGCGTCGGAGAACCGCCGCCCGGCGCGGGCGTCCCGCCGGGTGTGGGCGCGCCACCGGGATTTCCCCGGCGCCCCGCCGGGGCCCCCGCTTTGCGGGGCTTTTTTGGGGCGGCTCCGGGATGTTCTCGCCGCCACTCTTTCTCGACCTGCTCCTGGGTCAGCTGGTTCTTCCGGCGTGCGTTCTGCGCCATCAAGCTTTCCAGTGACTGCCCTGCATGGCCGTCAGGGTCGCGCGTCGTAATGGGGTTGCCGCGGCAATATTCGTAGAGGTTCGTCCCATCCACGAACCCCGCGGGATCGCACGCCATCCACCTCCCCAGCCACGGCGCGTAGTAGCGCGCGCCGTGATAGGCGAACCCGGTCTCGCCATCCCGCTCCTTGCCGGTGAAACGGTAGCGCTTCGGCGCCTCGAGTTGCGCCCGGACGCCCTGATAGGCGGTCGAGCCATACGGGTGGTATTCCTCGTAGGACAGGATCGCGCCGGTCTCGTCGAGTTCCAGCGCCGACGATCCGAGATGGTCGTCGTAGCAATGCCGCCAGAGCCGCGCCGGCCCTCCCCTGCCCCGGGTGCGGGTTTCGATATCGAGAAAGGCCTTCTGCCCGTCCGCAACCCGCAAGGTCTCTCGCTCGCGCTTCAGATTGCCGGCGGCGTCGACCTCGCGGCAGATTTCGAAGCCGTCGAGATAGAGCCACTCCTCGTGACCGGCGGCGGCGCCGCCTGCGCCTACGCGGGTGATCCGCTTGCGCATGCGCTGGCCGGCGCCGTCGTACTGGTAGTCGGCGCGGCCGCCGCCGCCCAGGTCGACGGAGGCGAGCCGGTCGGCCTCGTCCCACACCATGTCGGCCAGCCGATCGGTCCGGGTCACGTTGCCGTGCGCATCATAGGCGAAGGTCTGACGTTCGCCCGCGATCTCGACGTTGCTCAGCCGGTTCGAGACGCCGGCGCCGAGCAGGCTGGCCTCCGCATAGGCGTAGTCCCGCGTCCAGGAACCACCGTCGGCGACGTGGCGGACCTGCTTCAGATTGCCGACGAGGTCATACACGTAAGACTCGACATAAGTGCGCATCGCGGCGCCGTCGGCCGGGTGCTCGGCGCGGCGCTCCGCGTCGTCCCAGGTGGGCGGCGCCGCCCCACCCTGGCCGCGATGCTCCCGGCCGCGGGCTTCGATCAGCCGCGAGAGCGGATCGTAGAGGTAGCGCCTTTCCGCCCGGCAGACCTGATTGCGGAAGAACACGGGCTGCTGCGCAGTATCCGCGATCTCGGTGACATTGCCGACGGCGTCGTAGACGTAGCCGAGGTTCTGCACGCCCTCTGGGGCGTCGCCCGGAAAGCCGTTTCCCCGCAGCGTCCGGATGGCGTTCAGGCGCTGGTCGACGGGATCGAAGTCGTAGTAGGTCTCCACGCCGTTGCCATGGGCCACGCGCGTGCGGCGGCCCTTTGCATCGTGCTCGACCGCCCGCACGGCGCGGCGGGTCGCAGAGGCGGGGTCCAGCAGGCCGTCGGGCGCCACCGGCAGGTCCAGCCACACGTCCACGACGGCCACGCGCCCGGCCCTGTCGTAAACCGGACGGATCGCGCTCGCCGGAGCCCCGCCTCTGTCGGACAGCGGCGCCATGGTCTGGATGGGACGGCCGAGCGCGTCCGTCCACACGCGGCTGGTGAAGGTTTCCGGCGAAAGCGCCGGCGTGGCGCTCCAGTCGGGTCGGCCTTGCGGATCGGCCACGAAGCGCCGGCTGGCGCGACGTGCGGCGCCCTTGAAGTCATAGGCCTCGACGGTCGCGACCCCTGCGCCGTCGAAGGTCTGGAACACGCGGCCGCGATGGTTCAAGGCGCTCCCCTGCCCCTCGCCGTAAACGACCTTGCCCCGCAGGCGAACGCCCGCCGCGTCCTCTACGATGTCCTCCGTAGGCCGCCGCGCCGCGTCGTGGCGATGGCGGGAGACATGGCCTCGAGAGTCCCTGGCCCAGACGGGCCTGCCATCCACCGCCTGCAGTGAAACGCGCAGTCCCGCCTCCATGCTGTGCGCCCGGACCGGCCGGCCCAGCATGTCGTGGAGCGAACGGGCGCAGACGCGCCCCAGCGCGTCCACCACGGCGGCGGCCTGGCCGCGGTCGTCATAGAGCGTCCCCGTAACGCAGAGTTGGCCGCCGCCGTCCGCAACCACGAGCGCCGGACGGCCGAGCGCATCCACATAGGTGCGTGCTGGCGTCTCGGCATGAATGGCGGCGGCCGCGGCCGCGCGCTTGCCGGCATCGCCCTTCAGGCCGTCGGCGCGCTGCTTCGACCACGCGACGGGCCGATCCCGGATCGGCAGTCGCGCGACATGCGGCCCGAGATCGGGGTCGGCCGCGTGATCGACGATCAGCGACGTGTCGTTTGCGTCCCACACCGTGCTGGTCCACGGCGTGAAGCGGGTTTTCTCGATGGATCCGTCCGGGTGCAGGGCTCCCACCGCCCGTGACAGCGGGTCGTAGAACGTGATCGTGCTGACGCCCACTCGCAGGTCGGGCTCGAAATCCGGCGAGGCGGAGAAGAACGGCTCGAAGGTCCGGACGGCGTTGCCCTTGTCGTCGTGGACGGTCCAGCCGGTGACGGCCCAGCGGACGGGCGCCGTCGCACCGTTCGGCGACAGGGGGCCGGCGTCGACCAGCGTCTTGGTCTGCAAGGGCCGTCCTCCGCCATCCAGGTAGGACAGCGACACGCCGATGCGCGTCTGTTCGCCGGGGGTGAGATCGGAGGCGTGCGTCTCGCGCCGCAGCGCCACCACGACGCAGGGCCGTCCCGTGCGGGAGAACCGTGTCGAATCCGCGATCGTGCGCGTTGTGGCGGCGCTGAGCGCGGCGGCAGCCGCCTGCGGACCGCGAACGGGATCGGCAAGCGCATCCAGGAGGGCCTCGACATCCACCGTGGCCAGCATGGCGTCGGCGTCGGGCGCCTCGTCTCCTCGGGCGCGGCGGCCTTGCCGGCCAGCGACGCCGCGGTGACCGAGCCCAATGGATCGAACGCCGCGAAGCTGCGGTTGAGGTTGGGATCGGTGGCGACCCGGGGCAGTAACGTGCGCCAGTCGTGCTCGGCCGTCGTCACATTGCCGACCCGGTCCTCGCCAACGGCCGGCAGAAGGTCCAGAGCGTAGTCGACATGCGCCGCCCCGCCGAAGGGGTCGCGGAAGGTGCGGGGCAGGAAGAAGTGGGCCGTCGCCTCGGCCAGTTCCGCCTGGGCCCGGGCCGCTCGCTCGACCGCGCCTGCGGCCTCGGACGGATCCGGCCCCCTTTCACGAAGAAGGTGCGCCCGCTCGGACACCACAGGCCGCCATCCTGATCGAGATCGCGGTAGCCTGCCTCGGCGAGGACGGCGGCGTCCGGCCCCTGCGCCCCGAAGCACGCGGCGCGCAGCGCCGGGGTGAACGCCTGCTGGAGACTTTCGTAGACCAGTCCGCGCGGCTCCAGGATGGCGAAGGGCAGCGGACCGGCGAGGTCGTCCCGTCGGGCACAGCGTGCGGGACCGCGTGACGAGCAGGCGTCCGCACGGAGACGCGAGGGGATCGAGCCTCTCGACGTCACGCGCCTGCGCCACGAGCGCGCGCGCCTGTTCGAGGCGCAGCGGCCAGGGTGACTGCAGGGCCGTCCCGGCCAGCACATAGCCGCGCGTTTCCGCCGCGGCGGGCAGGCGTCGCGAGTCCGGCGCGTCGATGTCGTTGGTGAGGTCGACGCACTGCAACGTCGCGTGGGTGCGGGTCACCGCTTGCGCAGCCTCCCCCGGGAAGGGCGGCGCCGGCCCGCCATGGGCGACCAGGAGCGATGCGACCGGCTGCCCCTGGGGCCGCGCCGCAGGACGAAGCTCTGGCTGACGCGTGGCGCGCCGTGGCTGCGTTCGCGCGTGCCCGACAGGCTCTCGCGCGCCAGCGCCTGGACGCGGGCGGGCCGGCCCGCCCGGCCAGGCTGGCGCGCCTCCGCCTCGTAGCCATGAACGGCGATCGAATACGGGGTGGGCTCGGAACCGGATGAGCCGGGATCATCCGCAATCTCCTCGCGCAGGAGCATGCCCTTCAGCGCACGACAGGCGTCGCGATGGTCGGCCGGCGACAGGGCGGCGGGGATGCGTGCGTCCGGCACGTTCAGCCGCCGGGCCAGATCACGCTTGGGCCCCGGCCTGGCGGCGGCGCCGAAGAATTCGGACGCGTAGAGCCCGGATTGCCCGCCGTCGGGCGACGCGCGGCCCGTATGGGCACCAGCGGCGCGTCCGCACCGGCGGCTTTCGATACGCCTCCTCCGCATTGGCCGCCGAAGCGAGCGGCGCGCCGAAGCTCTCGGCGTCGAACTGCTCGACGAAGCCGAAGCCCCGGAACTCGCGCTCGCGCCCGTCGTAATGGCCGTGGTGATAGGCGTAGCGGGACACGTAACGGCGGCCGGATGTCCTGTCATGCGTCTCGATGCGCTCGACCACCTGTACCGGAAAGGGCAGCCGCATCGCCCAGGGGCGGCCCGCAAGCCTGTCGCGGAGAGCGAAGACCGTCGACGGCGCATAGAACAGCCGCGTCACGGACCCGAGACCGTTGTCGACCTCCGTCAGCAGATAGGGCTTGCGACCGCCCGCCAGGGGGAGATAACGCACCGGCGCGCTGTCTTGGGCCGGATCGCGGCTCGACCAGACGAGACAGGACGTGCCGTTGCCCAGAAGGTCGAAGGCCTCCACGCGCGACAGGGCGTCGAGCGGCGGCGGCTTCGTCCACAGGCACGGCGGGGCGAAGGCTGTTCCCGTGCAGTTGACGTGCACCGACCAGGCCGTCTCGCCGAGATAGACGATGTCGGCCACGCCGGAGCCGTCGACGTCGGCAAGCCGGACGCGGGCGGGATTGAACGGGCCGTCATCGTCGAGGCTTGGCGCGTTTTCCATCGTCACGCGCTCGCCGAAACGGCCATAGCCGAGATTGGGCCAGTAATGGACGGAGCGCGCCTCCACCCGCACGATGTCGGTGAGGCCGTCGCCGGTCATGTCGGCCAGGAAGACCGAGCCCGTCAGGTCACGCAGGGCCTCTCGGGGGCCGGCGTCGTCCCCGTCCGCGAGCCGCCTCCAGGCGAGGTCGCCGTAGCCCTCCCCGCCCAGTGACGGCGCCCAGGCGAGACGCTCGTCCTCGACCAATGCGACATCCGGCCGTCCGTCGCCGGTGAGGTCGAGCACATGCAGGTCGGGGCTCGCCCAATCGATCTGGGGCAGCATTGCAAAGGCGCGGTATGGCTCCCAGCCGCCGTCCTCGCGCCGCGGCCAGTAACCCGGGTCGGGGCCTGTCGTCCGGACCCCGTCAACCAGCCCGTCGCCGTCGATGTCGTCGAGCCGCAGGCCGTCCCGGCGTGCGCCCGACGGATGCTCGGCGACTTGCGCTGCGCCGCCGAGCCGGGCCGCGGGGGCGCCCGCCTCGGCGGTGGCGAGGGGCGAAAGGTTCGCTTTGAACAGCCAACCCGCCTCGGTCTCCACCAGCGCGCCGGCCGCGCCGTCGCCCTCGAGGTCGACCCACGCGACATCGTCGGCCGTGAAGCCGGCTGGCAGCTCGGCGAGTCCGGCGGCGTCGGGCGTCAGGAGGGCGGGCTCGAGCGGCTCCGAAAGGCCCTGATACGCGAAGCGCGCCGGCGGTCCGCTTTGCGAGCTGGCTACGCCGCCAGAGGTCGCCGCATGGCCGGTCGCGACGACCTCGACGAGCCGCGACGCCGCCGGGTTGCGATCGTATGAAAAGGCGAGCGTGCGCGTCAGGACGGCGTCGGCGTCGCGCCCTGCAGGCAGGCGGTGGAACATCAGCGCGCGCTCGCACAGGGCCGAGGTGCGGATCTCGAAGCCGGCGCGGCGGCTCGAGAAGGCGTCCGGCCGCACGGTCGGGGCGCCTGTCGGCTCCCGGCCCGGCGTCGGTCCGGGGTGGTCGCCATAGTCGAACACGAGCTCGAACAGAAACCGCTCGTCTCCATCACGCCCCTTCGGAGCCGCGACTCCGTAGCGGACGCGCTTGGGCAGACGCTGCGGGTTGACAAAGCCCGGCCGGTCCGCCCCGGCGTCCCGCACATAGTCGATCAGCGTGCGCCCGCCGTTCGGCATGAGGACCTCATCCGCCAGCCAGCGGAACACGCGCGTTGCGTCGCCAGGGCCGGCGTCGATGCGCGTGTCAGGCCTCGTCCCAAACAAGGTCACAACGTTGTCGGTAGAGATGCTGCGCCAGTGCACAACGCCGTCCGGCGCCGTCCAGCGCTCGATGCGTGCAAAGGAGCCCTCGATCCGCGGCGCATAGCGGCGAACCTGGAACCCGTCGCGCACCGTATCGGCGCCGTCTATCGCCACGAGGTCTTCGCGTCCCGCGAAGACGAACACGTCGCTGTCGAGACGATCGTCGTAACGGGGCAGGCCGCGGTCGGTTCTGCGCGAGATCTCCGGCAGGTCGAGCCGCCATCCCAACCCAAACGGACCTGCCCCGGCGCCGCTGTCATAAGACACGGCAAGGGCCGGCGTTTCCCCGGGGCGTCCCGGGGACAACGGAAGCGGAATGCTGAAGCTGGTGGCTCCGGTCGCGGCGTTGACCTGAATCTTTTCGCCGAGCGGCCGGATTGCTCCCCCGCCCTTCGGAAGTCCGATCTGCGGCGCGGCGTCGATGGCGGCCGCCGGGCGATCCCTTCGGGCGTCCGCTGCGGTTGAGCCGACGCGTCCGTCCTCCGACGGTGCGGCGCGGTCGCCGAAGTTTTGACGGTCGCCCAGCGCCATGGCCTACCTCGCGTCGAGACCGGCAGGATTTAAAAATAAACTTGATATATCCGTCGTTGAGCGACCGACCGAGCCTTGCTCACGATTTCTTCAAGGTAGTCTCGGCAAGAGCTGACGGTCAATAATGCAGGGGGTTGCAAATTCTTTGGCGCACCTCCTTCCCCCAAAGCGCTGGCGCGCCCTCCTTGCCCAGAGCCGAGGGCGAAGACGCTGATTTGATTTCTTGCAGCAAGCCGGGGAGTCAAGCGATCGCTGGAGACCGCTATCTCGAGCGGCTTGCGAACCCCGACGACATGCGCGCCGCCCCCCACGCCAGGTTTGCGCTTAGGCCGTGCAATCTCTAGTTTACACGCGACGCGCGTATCGGCGACGGCGCGCAGACAGGGGTTGGGGGGAGACAGATGCGAATCTCGACGATCTTTTTGGCGTGTAGCGCTCTTTGCGCGCAGCAGGCTGCTCTGGCAAATCCGGAGATAAATCCAACCGTTCTCGCCCCGGCGGCGCGACAAGCTTTGCCGAAGAGCCGCGTCACTCGAATTCCCCCACAGGCCTACCCACGATTGAAGCGCGCGAGACCGGCTCCTCCCCAACCCATCGTCAAGAACCCGGAGGAGACGCTGTTCGACTGGCCCTGGAACTGACGGCGGCCGCGACCGCAGGCGAGGTGGGAAATCTTCTCCGCGTCGCTCGCTTCCGCCGCGGAGAGATTGAACCGATCAGAATTTGAACCGCACGCCGCCCTGGAACAGGCGCGGATTGCCGGCGTAGATCGAGCCGGTCGCGTTCTGCGCGAGCGTCGTGTAGCCGGCCTGAACGATTTGCCCGTTCACGAGGCCGACCTGGTTCTGGATATTATTGGCCGAGGCGACCCAGTTGCGGTCGAAGATGTTGCGCACCTCGAAATAGGCTGAAAAACGCTTCAGCCAGAGCAAATCCACGTCCCTGTCGAAATGGACATTGGCGCTGACGAGGCCATAGCCGGGGATCGTCAGGACGTTGCCGTTATCGATGAAATAGGAGCTCTGATAGGTGTATTCGACGAAAGCGCCGAGCCCCTGAGATCGCCGAACGGCAGGTCATAGGAGAGACGCCCCGTCGCCGTATGCGGCGCGACGCCGGGGATCTTGTAGCCCGCACGGTCGAAATAGCCCGTGCGCGCCGCAGTGCCGAGTTGCTCGACGAACTCGGTGAAGATCTGGTTGTTGTAGGTGTAGTTCGCCATGACGCGGACGCCGTCATAGGGCCGCCAGTCGAGAAGCGTCTCGACGCCGCGGTGCACGGAGGCTGGCGCATTGAAAGTGTAATTCAAAAGGCCCGCGCCCGGCGACTGGGTGAGCTGCTCGTTCTGATACCACTCGTAGAAGCCCGTGAGGCTGAAGAGCAGCGTGTCATAGGGCTTCCAGTCGAAGCCGATATCGAAGCCCGTGTTGCGCTGAGTCTTCAAATCGACATTGGCGCCCGGCTGGCCACGCTGATTGACAAAGAGCTGGCCGGGATTGGGCGTGCCATAGCCGCTCGACGCGCGGAAATGCGTCAGAAGGTCGGGCAGCACGCGCCATGTCACCGAGGCCTCGGGGCCGAAATTCCAGTAGGTCTTGTTGACCGGTATGCCCTGCCAGCTGGCGATCTGTCCGATCCGCGGACCCGTCTGGAAATAGGAGTACTGGTCCTGCAGCGCGGCGATCTTGGTCATTTCGGCGGCGAGGCCGAGCACCATGGTGACGTCCTTGGAAAGCGCCACCTCCTCGCGGCCGCGCCCGCCCAAATTCTGCATCATGGCGTTTTGCTGCGCCTGAAGCGCGCCGGTCGCGCCATTGCCGATTCCGAGCGTGTTGTTGGTGTAGCTCGTGTAGCGGGTGCGGTTGAAATAGAGGCCCGCAAAGTGCCGCGCCTCGTAGCCGAGCAGCGACCCGACCTTTGTCACATCCGTCGTGGCGTTGACCGCCGGCTCGTCCTGCAGGGCCGCCGTGGCGCCCGTCGGCTGGATGATGTTCTTGTCGTCGTAGATGACCTGCGTGCGCCACTTCGTATTGACGTCGAAATCATGTTCCCAGCGCAAGCCGATAATGTCGCGCCGATCGTTGCGGTTGAACCCCGCGAGCCAGGCCGTCGTTCGGAAATTGAGCTGGTTGCTCCGGGCGTTGCGGCCGTCGATCGGAACCACCGCGGTGGCGCAAAGATTGGTGAAGGCTGTTTGGGCGACGCCCGACTGCGGCGAGAGATAGCAGCCGTACTGATAAGGATTGAGATAATACTGATTGAGCGACAGCCGGCCCGAGAGATCGCTGTAGAGCTGATTGTGGATGAATTTGAAGGTCAGCAGGTCGTTTGGGGTCACCTGCCAGCGCGCGGTGGCGTTCACGGTCTGCGTGTCGCCGCGCGTGTGAAAGGTGAAGCCCTGCTGGCGCACGTCGCTGGCGAAGACGGCGATGTCGAAATTGTCCTGCTTCTTGCCAATGGCGACGAAATTATTGAGATAGCCGAAGGAGCCGGTTTCCACGCCATAATCGACCCCGTCGATCTCCGCGCCGGTGCGCGTGCGGAAATTGATGGCGCCGCCATTGGCGAAATTTCCGAACAGGGCCGAGGACGGGCCGCGATAGACGTCCACGCCGGCGTAAGCGTGGGGATCGGTCAGATCGGTGCGCGACAAGCCGTCCGGCTGGGTCACCGAGAAGCCATCCTCCAGCATGACGATGTTGCGCACGCCAAAGCCGTTGCGCGCCGACGAGCCGCGAATCGAGATGACGATGTCGCGCAGACCGTTGCCTTGTTTGAACGAGACGCCGGGGCTGTATTGCAGCATCTCGCGGACGGTCACGAGCGGCATGGTCTCGAAATCCTTGCCGCGCACCGTGGTGAAGGTCTGGCCCGTCGGCTGACGGTAGACCGGCATGCTGAGCTTTTCGGGGCTGAAACCGGGCGCCGCGGCGAGATCGGGATTGGGCGAGGTGACGAGAGAGCCGGCCGGCGTCGTCACGCGTGGGCCGGCGGTGCGCGCGGCCGCGGCGGTGCTGCGCCGGGCGCCGCTCCGCGCGCCGCCGACGTCGATCGTCGGAAGCGATTGCTGCGCCACGGCGGAAGTAGCGACAAGGAGGGCGAGCGCGTGGACGGAGGCCGCGCCCAGCAAATGATGACGAGACATGCGCTTGGCTTTCTGGCATGCCCACGCGCGCCTGTCGGCGTCGGGCGCAGAAGGGCTCTGCACGCCGCCGCAGGAACGCGGAGCGAAGGACGATCTTGTGCGGCCGCAGCCGCGTGTTTGTGGCTAAGAAGACTCGCGCCGGTCGCGTCGAGACGCGTCAGGCGTCAGGCGCTGACGGAATCGGCCGGGGGACCGCGGGCGAACCGGGCCTGCGCAAGGCGCGGGGTGGCGCCGCTGGCGTCGCCCGGGATAGGGGGCGCGACGCGGTAGGCGCGCGGCGCCATCGGCGCGGGGGCAAATTCCGTGAGCGAGACGCCCGGCGGTCCAGCGCAGAGGCAGCAGGACTCGCAATGCTGATGACGCCGCTGATGGCGGCTGTCCGCCCCCTCGCCAGCTTGCCCGGCCATTTCGGCGCAATGCGCCTTGAGCGCGAGTTCGCCCGGCATGGCGCGCGCGACGCCGACCCCGCCCGCGATGGTCTGTATGACCAGCGCAAACGCCAGAAGCAGCGCGCGAAGCGAAGACGGACGCATAAGCTATTCCAAATGATGCCTTGCGGACAATTGACCAGCTTGCGGCGCACGCGCAAGCACATCTGACGAGTCAAAAGTCAAAATCCGGCGCTGTGCCTTATATGTCACATTTGGCTTGCTCCCGTCGCTCATTTGGCGGGCGCCGCGCCGTGAGAAAGGCGTTCCCCTTTCGCCAGGAGCGTTCTAAGATTCCCGTCATGTATATCGCCATCACCAACGACATACAGGTCACGGCTCTGCCGGACTTCCTGCCGGACCGCTCCGACCCCGATCAGGGACGCTATTTCTGGTCCTATACGATCGAGATCGCGAATCTCGGCCGCACTCGCGTGCAGCTTCTGTCGCGGCACTGGATCATCATCGACGCGAACGGCCGGCGCGAGGAAGTGCGCGGCCCGGGCGTTATCGGCGAACAGCCGGTGCTGGAGCCGGGCGAGACCTTTCGTTACGCCTCCGGCTGTCCGCTGACGACGCCATCCGGGCTGATGCAGGGCAGCTATCGCATGGTGACCGATCTGGGCGAGGCCTTCGACGTCGAAATTCCCGCCTTTTCGCTCGACAGTCCCCTGTCCAACCCGACGTTGAACTGATGGACGCCCTCGACCGCGCGATCGACATGACGGCGCGACTGGTGGCTTTCGACACAGAAAGCGCCAAGTCCAATCTGCCGCTGATCGACTTCGTCGAATCCTATCTGCGCGAACACGGCGTGCCCTTCGTGCGCGCGCCCAACGCCGCTGGCGACAAGGCGGCGATTTTCGCCACCATCGGGCCGATGGGGCCCGGCGGCGTGGTTCTCTCCGGCCATACCGACGTCGTCCCCGTCGAGGGCCAGGACTGGAGTTCCGACCCCTTCACCCTGCGCCTGGACGGCGGCCGCCTCTACGGGCGCGGCGCGGTGGACATGAAAGGCTTCGGCGCCGTCGCGCTGGCGATGATTCCGGAATTCAAGAGGGCGGCGCTCGCGCGCCCGATCCACATTCTGCTGAGCTACGACGAAGAGACGACCTGCCTCGGCCCGCTCGACGTGATCGCCCGGCTCGGCGTCGACTTGCCCCGGCCCAACGCCGTCATCGTCGGCGAGCCGACCTCCATGCAGGTCGCCGACGCGCATAAAAGCGTCACCACCCATCTGACGCGCGTCAGGGGCTTCGAGATTCACTCCGCCAATCTGCACCGCGGCGTCAGCGCCGTGCATATCGCCTGCCGGCTGGTCGGCGAACTGGAGCGGATCGCCGATGAATTGCGCGCCGCGGGCGACCCCTCCGGGCGCTTCGATCCGCCCTATTCCACGATCCACGTCGGCGTCATCAAGGGCGGCACGGCGCGCAACATCGTCGCCAAGGATTGCCATTTCGAATGGGAGTTCCGCGGCCTGCCGAACGCGGATCCCATGTTCGCGCACGACCGGCTGGCGGCCTTCGCCGCAGAGCTCGGCAAGACGGCGTTCGCCAATTTCCCGCAGTGCGGGATCGACATCGACACGCTGGTGAAAGTGCCGGGCCTCGCGCCGGAGCCGGGATCGAGCGCCGAAACGCTGGCTTTGCGGCTGGCCCGGCGCAACAGCACCATCGCCGTGCCCTACGCCACCGAGGCCGGACATTTCCAGGAGGCGGGCGCGCCGACCGTCGTTTGCGGCCCCGGCCGCATCGATCAGGCGCATCAGCCCGACGAATATGTCGAGGTTTCACAACTCGCCGCCTGCGTCGAGTTCATGCGCGCGCTGGCGCGAGAGCTGGAGGCCTGACGGCCTCCCTCCCGGTTCGCCTCAGTCGCAGACCCATTTCCAGTTCTGCCGCCATTGGCTCCAGCGCCAGCAGGGGCCGGCGCCATAGCTCCACCAGCGTCCATGCCACCAGCGCTGTCCGCCCGGACCGGGCCCATAGCCGCCGCCCCAGCCGGGGCGCCGGTCGTCCCAGCCGCGCCGCTCGTAATCGCCGCGCCGCCGGTCGTAATCGCCGCGCCGCCGGTCGTCCCCGTAGCGCCGGCCATCGTCCCAGCCACGCCGGTCGTCATCCGCGCCGCGGCCGTCGCTCCAGCCGCCTCTGCCGCCGTCGCGATCCCCGCGACGCTGCCCGCCTCCGCCGCGGTCCTGATCGTAACCGGCGCGGCCGCCGCCCTCGTCGTCACGCGCCGCGTCATAGCCGCCGTAATTGCCGCCGCTCCAGCCTTGCGCCACGGCCGCCGCCGGCAGGACGAGCGCGCCCGCCAGCGCGGCCGCCCGAGCCAATTTGCAAAAAGCAAGCATTGTGATCCTTCCGTTCTATGTTGAAACCGCCGCCCGGCTGATCAGCAGGCCCAGACCCACTGCCCGTACCACCACCGCCAGCAGGCGCCGCCATGTCCTGCGGACCAGCCGTAGGGCGGCGCGTAATAGCCGCTTCCCTGCCAGCCGTAGCCGCCATGCCAGGCCCCGCGGCCGCCCCAATAGCCGCCATGAAAGACTCTGTCCCCGCGCCAATCGCCCGTGAGCCAGCCTTTGCCCGAATGCCAAGCGAGCGCGGAGGGCGGCGACAGCAGCGCGCCCGCCATGAGCGCGGTCGACAAAATCTTCCTGATCATCGTCTCTCCTAAGCCAAGGTCCCTCGCTGCGCCGGAGGGGAAGCGGACGCGCGCCCGACTCGACGCTACAGCTGCGCCTGATCTTGTTCGCGCGTCTCCGCGGCGGATTGTGGGCGGAGCGGCTTGCCCGAAGGCGGCGCGCGCCAACCGCGCCATTGGCATTGCTTTCGTAAGTCGAGCGGCTATAGTCCGCGCCCATTCCGAGCCTGCCCGACGCCCGATGCGCGCGTCGCGCCGCCAAACAGAGACGCTGCGATGAAACTGATCCCGGACGCCATGGCGCAAACCGAACAGCCGGCCGCGACGCCCACGCCCGCTCCTGCGCCCGTCGCCCCGGCGCCGAGCGCGCCGGCGCAACCGACCCAGACCCAGACGGGCACGGCGGCGAGCGGAGCCCCTGACGCCGCCGCGCAGCCCCCGTCCCTTTCCGATCTCGTCGCCCAGCTCGTCCCGATCTTCGTGGTGATGGGCATCGTTTATATCCTCGTCATCCGCCCGCGCTCCCGCCGTGAGAAGGAACAGCTCGCCGCGCTGCGCAATGTCCGCCGCGGCGACACCATCGTCACCAGCGGCGGCCTCGTCGGCAAGGTGACGAAGTCGATCGACGATAGTGAGATCGAGCTCGAGATCGCCCCCAACACCCGCATCCGCCTCATGCGCGCGGCGATCGCCGAAGTCCGCGCCAAGGGCGAGCCGGTAAAGGAGACGCCGGCGGCGCCGGCCGCCAAGCCCGCCAACGAGTCCAAGGCCCCCGCCAAATCGGCGGCGAAGCCCGACACCAAGGCGAAATCGTAAGCGGCGAAAGCTTCGCCTGCCCTCCTAGAGACGAAATGCGACACGATGCTGCGATTCTCGACCTGGAAATTCTTTGCGATCGTGGCGATGACGCTCGCCGCCGTCCTTGTGGTGGCGCCGAGCATGCTGTCGCCGGCGCATTATGAAGCGCTGAAAGCGCGGCTGCCGTCCTGGCTCACGCCGCCGACCATCGTGCTCGGCCTCGATCTGCAGGGCGGCTCGCACGTCATGCTGGAAGTCGACCAGGCTGACCTGGTCTCCACCCAGGTGAAGAATCTGCGCGACGACGTGCGCCGCATTCTCCGCGAGGAAAAGGTGGCGATCACGGGCGGCATTGGCGCGACGCCGCGCGGCGTGCAACTGCGCGTCGCCGACGCCGCCGACCGCGACAAGATCCTCCCCAAGCTGCGCCAGCTGCGCAACAGCTTCAGCAGCAATATCGGCGGCCAGTCGCCCCTCGAGGTGGAAACCACCCCGGAAGGGCTGATCCGCATCACCGTCACCGACGCCGGCATTCGCGACAAGTCGCGCAAGGCCGTCGAGCAGTCGATCGAAGTCATCCGCCGCCGCGTCGACGCGCTCGGCACGCGCGAGCCGTCGATCCAGCGCCAGGGCGACGACCGCGTGCTCGTGCAGGTCCCCGGCTTGCAAGACCCGCAGACGCTCAAAGAGATCCTCGGCCAGACCGCCAAACTCGAGTTCCGCCTCGTCGCCGAACCTGGCCAGAACCCGTCCGAAGTCGAGGAGCTGGAGCAGGTCGACGAGCAGGGCAAGCTGCCGATCGAAAAGCAAGTCATGGTCCAGGGCGAGGATTTGACCGACGCCCAGCCCGGCTTCGACCAGCAGCGCAGCGGCGAGCCCGTCGTGAACTTCCGCTTCAACATTCGCGGCGCGCAGAAATTCGGCGACGTGACCTCGAAGAACGTCGGCCGCCTCTTCGCCATCGTGCTCGACAACAAGGTGATTTCGGCGCCGCGCATCCTCACGCCGATCACCGGCGGCTCCGGCCAGATCTCCGGACATTTCACAGTCGAGCAGGCGAATAATCTGTCGATTCTGCTGCGCGCCGGCGCCCTGCCCGCCAAGCTCAACATCGTCGAGGAGCGCACGGTCGGCCCCGGCCTCGGCCAGGATCTGATCGACGCCGGCAAGCGCGCAGCCTATGTCGGCGCCGGGCTCGTGGTGATCTATATGCTGATCACCTACGGCATCTTCGGCGTCTTCGCTAATCTGGCGCTTTTCGTGCACATCGCCTTCATCTTCGCGGGCCTCGTCCTGCTCGGTTCGACGCTGACGCTGCCCGGCATCGCCGGCATCGTGCTGACGATCGGCATGGCCGTCGACTCCAACGTGCTGATCTATGAGCGCATCCGCGAAGAGAACCATGCGGGCCGCTCGATCCTCGCGTCGCTCGACGCGGGCTTCAACCGCGCCTTCGCCACGATCGTCGACTCGAACGTGACGATGTTCGTCGCGGCGGCGATCCTCTACTTCCTGGGCTCCGGCCCGGTGCGCGGCTTCGCCGTGTCGCTGGCGCTCGGCATCCTCACCACCATCGTCACCGCCGTGACCATGACCCGCATGATGATCGCGGTCTGGGCACCACTATGCGCGCCCGACCAAGCTGCCGATCTAAGAGGCGAAAAGACCGATGAAACTCCTGCGCCTCGCTCCGGAGAACACCAAATTCCCATTCATGCGCTTCCGGCGCGTGAGCTATCCCTTCTCGGCCTTGCTGTCGCTCATCGCCGTCGCGCTCTTCGTCTTCAAGGGCATGAATTTCGGCATCGACTTCGCTGGCGGCACGGTGATCGAACTGCGCGCCAAGTCCGGCGCGGCCGAAGTGGGGACGCTGCGCACGCTGGGCGAGAGCCTCAAGCTCGGCGACATCGAAGTGCAGGCTTTCGGCAACCCGTCCGACGCGACGTTGCGCTTCGGGCTGCAGCCCGGCGGCGACAAGGCCCAGCAGGAGGCGGTCGTGCGTGTCCGCGGCGCTGTCGGCGCCCAATATGACCTGCGCCGCGTCGAGGTCGTCGGCCCGCGCGTCTCCAATGAGCTCGTTCAGTCGGGCACGCTGGGCGTCGTTTTGTCGATCATCGCCGTTCTGACCTATCTGTGGTTCCGCTTCGAGTGGCAGTTCGCCATCGGCGCGGTGATTGCCACGATGCACGATTTGCTGCTGACGGTCGGCTTCTTCTCGATCACCCAGCTCGAATTCAACACGACGTCGATCGCGGCGATCCTCACGATCGTGGGCTATTCGCTCAACGAAACGGTCGTGGTGCTCGACCGTATCCGCGAGAACATGCGCAAATACAAGAAAATGGCCACGGCGCAGATGATCGACATGTCGATCAACGCCGTCCTGCCGCGCACGATCATGACCGCGACGACCGTGATGCTGGCGCTCTTCGCCCTCGTCGCCTTCGGCGGCCAGGTCATCCGCTCCTTCTCGCTGGCGATGATCTGGGGCATTTTCGTCGCGACCTATTCCTCGATCTTCATCTGCTCGCCGATGCTCATCTATCTTGGGCTGCGCAACGAGGACGTCGACCGCAAGGTCGAGCCGGAGACGGAAGTCGAGGTCGAGACAGATTATCAGCCCGAGCCCGCCGCCTTGGCCTCCATGTATGACGATATCGGCGACGCGCCCGTTCCGGCCGCGCCCGCGCCCAAGCGGACGGCGCAGAAGCCCGCGTCGCGGTCCAAGTCGGGGGCGCGGCGCAGACCGAAGTAAAGCGCGAGGCGCGCTCACATGACCGCCGCGCAGGGCCATGTGCCCGGCCGCTACAAGATCGACGATTACGGCGGGGGCGGCTTCCGCTTCGCCGACATGTCCCACCGCGGCTCGATCCTCGCCCTCCCCACCGGCGTCAGCGCTATAACGGCGACGGCCTGGAACGAGATCGACGCCGCGACCGTGGATCACGCGCTTGCCGAGGCCGGCGAGCTCGACCTTTTCATCTTTGGCACCGGCAAGGACCTCATGCCGGTCGCCTCGGCGCTGCGCGCGAAACTGCGCGCGGCGGGGATCGGCAATGAGGTCATGTCGACGGGCGCCGCCGTGCGCACTTACAATATGCTCCTCGACGAGGGCCGCCGCGTCGCCGCGCTGCTGATCGCCGTCTGATGGCGGAAGCCGCGCCCGCCAGCGACGCGCATTACGCCTATTGCGAGGCGCTGCTGCGCGAGCGCGACCGCGATCTTTGGCTCGCCTGCCTTTTTACGCCACAGCCGGCGCGTCGCCATATCCACGCCGTTTACGCCTATGCGATCGAGGCGTCCGACGTGCGGGCGCGCGTCTCGCAGCCGCTCTTGGGAGAAATGCGGCTGCGCTGGTGGAGCGACTCGCTGACGGACGAAGCCGTCGAGAGCGTGCGCGCGCATCCTGTGGCCGACGCGCTGCTCGACACGGCGACGCGCTTCGACCTTCCCCGCGCCGAACTCATCGCCCTCGCGGACGCGCATGTCGCCGACCTTTACGACGATCAGACGCCGGACCTCGCGACTCTCGAAGCCTATTGCCGCATGACCAGCGCGGGGCCGATGCGCTGGGCGGCGAAAATTCTGGGCGCAAGCCCCTCTCCCGTCTTCGACGAGGCGGGGCTCGCGCTTGGCCTCACACGAGTCTTGCGCGCGCCGCCGGGGGCTTTTTATCCGGCAGACCTTCTGGCGCGTCATGGCGCGGACATTCATCTCGACTCGCCTGGTCTGCGCGCCGTGCACGCCGACCTGCGCCACAGGGCGCTCTCCTCCTACGAGTCGGCCCGGCGGGCGGCGTCGACCCTGACGAAAGGCCGCGAGGCGCTATTGCCGGCGGCGACGGTTCCTCTTTATCTGGCGCGGATGATCGGGCGGGACTACGATCCGTGGCGCGGCGTCCGAGAGCCGTCGCCGCTGCGCCGGCAATGGCGGCTATGGCGCGCCGCGCGCGGCGTCGGCCTTTAGATTTACCGGGAAGAACGCAGGGTGGCGCGAGGATGAAACCCGACATTTATGACGACGACAGCCGCCGCCTGCGCGTCGGCACGCTCATCCTCCTGCGCTGGATCGCCATTCTCGGACAGAGCATTGCCTGTCTTTTCGTCTATTTCGTCCTCAACTTCGATTTCCCGGTCGGACTCTGCTTCGTCTTCATCGTCGCCTCCGCGACCCTCAATTTCGGCCTGCGCTTCGGCACGTCCGGAACGTTTCGCTTAAGCGATCTCGAGGCGGTGGTGCTGTTGTGCTACGATCTCGTGCAGCTGAGCTTTCTTTGTATCTGACCGGCGGCGTCACCAATCCCTTCGTGATGCTGCTTCTGGCGCCCGTGACGATCTCGGCGGTGTCTCTGCCGCGCAATCTGACGCTGTTTCTCGGCATCGTCATGCTGGCGGCGGCGACGTTCCTGTGCGTCGAGTTCGAGCCGCTGCCCTGGTACGAGAACGAGGCGCTGAGGTTCCCGCTGCTCTACCGCGCGAGCATCTGGGCGTCGCTCGCCCTTTCGGCCGCCTTTATCGCCCTTTATGCCGTGCGCGTCTCCGACGAAGGTCGGCTGCTCGCCACCGCCCTCGCCGCGACCGAACTGGTGCTGGAGCGCGAGCAGCATCTCTCGCAGCTCGACGGCCTCGCCGCCGCCGCCGCACATGAGCTCGGCACGCCGCTCGCGACAATCACCCTCATCATCCGCGAGCTGCAGAAGATGTCGGAAAAGGTTGCGCCAGAGGGCCTGAAGGACGATCTCGACCTGCTCGCGCAAGAGGCGGCGCGCTGTCGCGAAATTCTCGGCAAGCTCGCCTCGCTCGGAGCCGATCAGGGGACCATGATGAATGTCCTCTCGATCGATACGCTCATCGAGGAAGTGGTCGGACCGCAGCGCGAATTCGGCGTGAAGCTGGAAATCGCAAAGCGCGGCAACGGCGCCGCCGCGCCGCCGGCCTTGGAGCGCAATCCCGGCATTCTCTACGGGCTCGGCAATCTGGTCGAGAACGCCATTGATTTCGCTCAATCGCGCGTGCGGATCGACGCCTGGTGGTCCCGCGATCTGGTGACCATCTCCATTGAGGACGACGGCCCGGGCTTCTCGCCGGCGATCCTCGACCGGCTCGGCGACCCCTATCTGCGGGGCCGCCCGACCGAGCGGCGCACCAAGAACGACAGCCAGTCGGGTTTGGGACTCGGCCTGTTCATCGCCAAGACCCTGCTCGAACGCTCCGGCGCAACGGTTGAGACCTTCAACGTCTCGCCGCCCCGCACGGGGGCGGTGGTCAAGGTGACCTGGCCGCGCTCCGCGCTGGAGATTCCCATGGCGAAGCTCACGTCGTCCGAAGCTTGAGAGCCTCGACGGCCGGCGATCGTTGAGCTATTTTTGACAAAAATCACTGTGGGAGCCCAAACGGATGATGCCGGAAGAGAACGTGCAACCCGAGGATGCGGCGCTCGACCCGCACTCGGAGTCTCCGAACGCGGCGCTTCCCGACGATCGCTCGCTGCTGATCCTCGACGACGACAAGCCCTTCCTCCATCGCCTCGCGCGCGCCATGGAGTCGCGCGGCTTCCTGGTCACCCAATGTGAAACGGTCGCGGAGGGCCTCGCCGCGCTGGAGCATGCGCCGCCGGCCTTCGCCATCATCGACATGCGACTGGGCGACGGCAACGGCCTCGACGTCATCCAGAAGCTCAAGGAAGCGCGGCCCGACGCGCGCGGGATCATTCTCACCGGCTACGGCAATATCGCCACCGCGGTCACCGCGGTGAAGCTCGGCGCCTTCGATTACCTCGCCAAGCCCGCGGACGCCGACGAGATCTATCACGCGCTGATGGCGACGACGATCGACAAGCCCGACGCTCAGGAAAATCCCATGTCGGCCGATCGCGTCCGCTGGGAGCATATTCAGCGCGTGTTCGAGTCCTGCGATCGGAACGTTTCGGAGACCGCCCGCCGCCTCAACATGCATCGCCGCACGCTGCAGCGCATTCTGGCCAAGCGCGCGCCTCGTTAGGCTTTTTTCGAAAATCAGCCGGTTTTTCGTCCTGGACTGACCGACGGCCGCGGGCCGCGCGTTCGGAGGGGACGAAAGATCGGGTCGATGGACGAGCGGACACTCAAGCGTTCCCTGCCCTGGGTCGTTGCGACGGCGCTCTTCATGGAGCAGCTCGACGCGACGATCGTGAACACCGCCGTTCCGGCGATGGCGGCGAGCCTCCATGTCGCGCCGTTGAGCCTGAAGGCCGTCGCCGCAAGCTATATCCTCAGCCTCGCCGTCGGCATTCCGGTAAGCGGATGGGTGGCGGACCGCTATGGGTCGCGCCGCGTCTTTGCATTGGCGATCGCGGTCTTCACCATCGCCTCCATCTGTTGCGGCCTGGCGCAAAGCGCCCGGCAGATGGTCGCGGCGCGCATCCTTCAAGGCGCCGGCGCGGCGCTGATGACGCCCGTCGGGCGCATGACGATCGTGCGCGCCTTCGAGAAGTCGGAACTGCTCAGCGCCATGAACTTCGTGATCATCCCGGCGCTGATCGGGCCATTGCTCGGGCCGACGGTCGGCGGGCTGATCGTCAACTTTGCGTCCTGGCGCGTGATCTTCTTCGTCAATGTTCCGGTCGGGATTCTCGCGCAATGGCTCGTGCATCGCTACATGCCCGATTATCGGGAGGAGGCGAGACGCCCCTTCGACTGGACAGGCCTCCTGCTGTTTGGCTCCGGCACGGCGCTGCTCTCCTGGCTCCTGGAAATTTTTGGCGAGCACCAGATCGACGCCGAAGCCGGCGTGGGGCTTTTCATCGTCTCCCTTGCGCTGCTTAGCGCCTATGTGCTGCACGCCCGCCACACGCCCTATCCGCTGCTCAGACTGTCGCTGTTTGGAACGCGAACCTTTCGGGTCTCCTCATCGGGGGCTTCATCACCCGACTCGGCGTCGGCGGTCTGCCCTTTCTCACCCCTTTGCTCTTTCAAGTTGGCCTGGGCCTGCCGGCGTGGCAATCGGGCCTGCTCATGATGCCGACGGCGGCCGCGGCCATGGGCATGAAATTCTTCTCCGCGCCGATCCTGAAGCGCTTTGGCTATAAATGCGTGCTCGTCGCCAATACCGCGATGATCGGCGCCACCATCTGCCTTTATGCGCTGGTCACGAGCGAGTCCTCGTACGCCTTCCTCACGGCGATCGGTTTGACGCTGGGTTTCTTCAATTCTTTGCAGTTCACCAGCGTCAACAGTATGGCCTATGCCGACATCGACCCGGAGGATCTGAGCATGGCCGCGACGATGGCGAGTTCCTTCCAGCAGATTTCCATGAGCTTTGGACTTGCGGTCGGCTCACTCGTGGCCGCATGGTTCCTTGGCGGCGCGCCGCAGAGCGACCGCCTCGCGGTCACCGCCGCCTTGCATCACGCCTATCTCACGCTCGGCGGTCTGACGATCTTGTCGTCTCTCGCCTTCTGGACGCTGCGCAGGGGCGATGGCGCAAATGTCAGCGGGACTCCAGCGGAGCCGCATTGACTGAGCCCTAAGCCGGGTCCTTGGATGCGGAGAATTGCGCCTGTAGCGAGTCGGCGATGACGATCGCCTTGCGGATCGTTTCGGCTTCCTTTTCCAGTTCAGAACCTTTTCGCGCCCATGACTCGGCGCTCAGTCTCTGTCCGCGACTCACCGCGTCTTTTTGGAGCTTCTGTGTGAGCGCCAGGCGCTCGCTGAGCGTCCGAAGCGCTGTTCCAAGCGCGACTCTGACATTGCTGTCCAAAGCAACGCGAAGCAGCTCATGATGATAGGCGTGGCCGACATGGCAGCGATATCGTGAGGGGGCGTCTTTATCCTCGACTTCCCACAAAACGCCGCCGCACTCTGGGCAGACGAAGGTCGAGCGGCGGCCAATGGCGTCCATTTCGTCGACACTGGCGTTGCCTTCTTTGGCGATTGCGACTTCGAGCTTCAACCGTTGAGGCGCAGGCAAGGGCGCTTGCGCCGGCTGCAGCACGAGAGATTCGAGCAAGCCAGGGATGTCGAAGAGCTTAGAGACATGATCCGGATGCGCTTCGAGCGCCTGCTGAGGCATTTCAGCGTAAGCCGCATCGGCAGGGTCCTGGACCACAGCGATTCCGCCGCATGCTTTCAAATCCGCCAAACCCGACGCCCCGTCCATCAATTCCCCTGTCATGACGACGCCGATGGCGCGATAGCCGCAGCAAAGGCCGACGGAACGCAGCATCGGGTCGATAGCCGGCCGCGCAAAATTCTCTCGCGGGCCAGCGCCAAGCGCGAGACGGTCTCCTCGAGGATCAAATGCCGTTCAGGCGGCGCGATGTAGATCTGGCTTTTTTGTAACAGCCCGCCTTCAGTCGCGAACTGAGCCCGGAGCGGCCCCGCACTCGCGAGGATCTTGTCGAGCGCGCTGGGAAAGTTGCTGGGAAGATGCAAGGTGACGAGAATGGACGCTGGAAAATCCAGCGGGATTTTACTGACGATAAAGCGTAGGGCGTCGAACCCGCCTCTGGACGCGCCGATCGCGACGAGGTCCCGATTTGTCATGAGCGCTCCACGCCGCGACACCGGCCAGATAGCGCGGGGCAGCGCGGCTTCCACCTTCCCTACGCTTTTTTGCGCCCCTTATGACGAGCGGCCGTCGACGAGAGGCAGAGAAACTCGAAACTCGCTGCCTTTTCCAGGCCCTTCGCTGAATGCCTGGACCTCGCCGCCGTGCAGGCCGACGATGCTGCGCGCAAGCGCAAGCCCGACGCCGATGCCCCGCTCGCTACCGACGGTGCGATGGGCCTGATTGAACAGGTCGAAGACGCGCGGAAGCTTGTCAGCCCCAATGCCGCAGCCGTCATCCCGAACGGACACAACCGCAAGGTCGCCGTCCCGGCGGCTTGTGACGTCGATGCGTCCGTCTGGCGGCGTGAATTTGGCCGCGTTGTGGAGAAGGTTAGCAAAGACCTGAGCGAGCCGCATGGGATCGCCGTCGATCACCAACGGCTCTGGCGCCAATGAGACCGCAACATGCGGGTGCTTTCCCTCTACCTGCGGCATATCCGCCTCCGTCGCCGTGCGAAGAAGCTCGTTGAGATCAAGCTTTTCCCTGCGCAGTTCGATTTTGCCCTGGGTGATGCGCGCCACGTCCAGCAGATCGTCCACAAGGCGCAGAAGCCTTGTCGATTGACGCTCGAGGAGCGCCCGCAGCGACGCCATGTCCTCAGGCAATTCCCTACGCTTCAAGATGCCAAGCGTATTGTGAATCGAGGCCAGCGGGTTGCGCAATTCATGCGCCAGCGTTGCGAGAAACTCATCCTTACGACGATCCGCCTCGCGCAACGCCGCTTGAAGCAGGTAGGCGTTGATGGCGTCCGCGGCGAGACGCGCGCAAATATCGACGAAGCGCAGATCATGCGCCGAGAAAGAATGCGGCGCGCGGAAGTGGATGGAAAGCATCCCGATCGCCTTGCGAGAGCTGTCGCAAAGCGGGCTCGCGATGACCGCGCGATAACCCGCGGCCCGCGCTTCCTCCAGACAGGGCGCAAATCCGGGCTCCTTCTCGACATCTTCGAAAACGACGACCTGACATTTCGACAATGCGACGCCGCAGGCGAGCTGCGACGAAGCGTCGACCCTTTCGAAACGCTCGAGAAAGCGCTGCTCGAACCCACGCTGGGCGGCGATGCGGAGCGTCTTGCTTTTCTCGTCGTAAAGCTGAATGAAGCCGAAATCGGCGTTGAGCAACAGGATCATCGAGTCGAGAATCGCTTCGAGCGGCGCGTCGAGTCGATCGGCTTCCACGACCTTCGTGCTGAGTTGCTGGAGACGCTCCATTGCACGGAGTTCCGTCGCCAGCCCCTCCTCCGCGAGCTTGAGTTTGGTGACGTCCGACAATGTGACGACAACGCCCTCGATTCTGTTATCGAGCGTTTTATAGGGCCGCATACGCATGGAAAGCCATTGGCCGTCGGTCGTGCGTATTTCTTTCTCCAGCGGAACAAGCGTTTTCAATACGCTCGCGGCGTCGGCATCCATATCTGCATAGACCAGCCGGTGCGTGAAATCGGAGATCGCCCGGCCGACGTCAGCGTCGGTAATCGCGAAATAGCGCGTAATCGGCGGCGTGAAGAGTCTTATCCTGAAGTCGCGATCGAGAAACAGCGTCCCCACCTGGGTCGCCGCGATGAGATTTTGCAAATTGTTATGGCTTGCCGAAATCGTCTCGAGCTTGCTCTTCAGCTCGCCGTTCACCGTCTGCAGCTCCTCGTTCATCGACTGGAGTTCTTCCTTGCTTGTCTCCAGCTCCTCGGCGGTCGAGCGATATTCCTCGTTGATCGATTGCAGTTCCTCGTTCGCCGCTCTCAGATCCTGCGTCGCCTGTTCATATTCGCGGCGGCTGGCGCTCAGCCGATCATGCGCGGCGCTCAGCTCCTGACGCAGGCGCGTGATTTCCGTGAGAGTTACGTCTTCGTCCTTGAGAGCCTTTTCATTGACGTCCGCAAGGCCAGCGTCCAGGAAAAACCAGAGCGCGCTTTGCGTCGTCGGCTGTCGGAATGACATGCATGGCGTCGTGCCTGCGCTCGCCATTGAAGGCGACGCCGAGCGGGAGGGTCAATGACGACTCTGCTGCTCGAGCGCCCGTTGCAGGGCGAGCTTCAGATCGACCCGCAATTCGGGACGCACCTGAGCGGGCAGCTCCACGCTGAAAGGCCCTTCCTGGGGCCGAAAGAAGCGGCCGACAGTAGGGGACAGATGAAGGATACGGTAAGCGTTGTCGACGAGAACGCTGGGCGGGGCGAAGTGCTCGAGCGCGGAGGCATGGGAGTGTCCAAGCCCTCCGCCATGATCTGCGTCGAGGCGTTGCTTGGCCGGCTGTTCCAGAAAATGCCGGTCGGGGCTGAGCTGCGGCATGACGGGCGCAACTTTCTCCAAGGTCGCCAGCGCAGCGTAAATTCGGGCGTCCCGATCGACAGGCGTGAAGAGCGTGGGCGTCGTCTCGATCGTCTCCGCGGAGCCCAGGAAAATATAGCCGTTCTGTTTCAAGGCGTAGTGGAAGAGGGTGCAAAGCTGGCGCTGGAGATCCCGCTGGAGATAGATCAAGACATTACGGCACGAGATCAGATCCACCTTGATGAAGGGGGGGGTCTTTGAGCGCGCTGTGAAGGGAAAAGAGCACGAGGTCGCGCAATTCCTGTCGGACGCGATAATAAGGTCCGTCCTGCGTGAAAAAGCGTTTGAGACGCGCCTCGGACACTGAGGATCTGATCGACCTCGGGTAGCGGCCTTCACGCGCCAGGGCCAGGGCCGAGCCGTCAATGTCCGTGGCGAAAATCTGGATGATCGGGTGCATCCCGCGCCGGGCGGCTTCCTCCAGCAAGAGAATGCCGATGCTGTAGGCTTCCTCGCCTGTCGCGCACCCAACCACCCACACGCGGATCGACGCATCGCTGTCGGCGAGGCGATCGAACAACACCTTGATGACGCTTTCTGAGAGCGCGGCGAAGGCCTGCGGGTCTCGAAAGAACATCGTGACCGAAATGAGCAGGTCCGAAAACAGCTCCTGCGCTTCGGAGGGATGGCTGTGCAAATATTTATAATAGTCGCCGAGATTGACTTGCCGCGTGATCTGCATGCGCCGCGCGACGCGCCGGAGCAGCGTCGCGCGTTTGTAATTGGAGAAATCGTGCCCGGTGCGAAGGCGCAGAAACGTCAAAATGGCGCGGACCTGCTGCTCGACCTCCTCGCGGCTGGCGCGGCTTAACGCCTCCTTGCTCCGCACCGCCTCGGCGACCCGCTCCGCCAGCGCGGCGATCGTCCCGACGAAGTCGACCACCCCGGTTGCAATGGCGTTCTCCGGCATTGTGCCGTATTCGGCCTCCCTTGGGTCCTGCGCGAAGACCAGACCGCCCGCTTCCTTGACGGCGCGCACGCCAAGCGTCCCATCCGAGCCGGTTCCGCTCAAGAGAATGGCGATGCCGTCGCCGCGGCTCGCCCCGACGGACTGGAAGAATGTGTCGATCGGCGACCGCCGGCCCCTCGGCGCGACGAAGGGGTTCGCGGCGAGATCGTCGCCTTCGATGACCAGCTCTCGATCGGGCGCGATGATATAGACGCAGTTCGGTCTGAGCTCCGCCGACGTCTCAACTTCGACGACGGGCATTTGCGTGCGCGTCGCGATGATCTCCTGCAGCGCGCTCGGTTGTGACGGCGACAATGCATAATCACGATAAAGGCCAAGCCGAGATCGCTTTTCACGCTTCCGAAAAACTCCTGAAGCGCCGCCACGCCGCCCGCCGACGCTCCGATCGCGCACAAGGGCGTATGGCTCGAGCCGGAATTAATGAGGCTGGTCACGCCGATCCCATCTTGGCTAAATCTTCGATGCTTTTGATATGTAGGACGGTTTATCTCTTTCCGGTAAACGTTCAACTGCCGTCGTGCAGGCGGCTGACGCTGGCGACGACAGCGGCCACCTCGGCGTCTTCGAGCGGCGGGCGGCAACGCATGCGTTTCCAGGCGAGCATGAGCTCCAACGCGACCGAGGGTCGACGTCGCGCCAAAGCAGATGACCGGTCAGTGAGGCGATCGTCGAATTGCGCTCGCCCTGCGTCACGCCGCCCGTGACCGACTCGATCGTGGCGGGGAGAGGCCGATTGCGTTGCTCGAGGCGAGAAAGCGCGGCGTCGCCGCCACGCCGATATCGGCGTTCGGCCAGCGTTCGAACCATGCGGCGATATCCTGCTCGGAAGGGCGGCTGTCTTGCAGATTGGTGCATGGGATCAGAGGGCGCTTGTCATCAGAGGGCGCTTGTCATGGGGCCGCAAAGGCAGAACCGACCATCCTCGGCGCAGATAAAGCCGGGCCGCCTCATTTAATGGCGCCTTCCTCCAATGGTCCAAGCCTTCAACTGTGACGAAAACGCTGGAACCCGAGCCCTCTTTCCTCATTGCGCACTTTAGCAGAAACTCTCCGAAGAACGCACCCGCTGATTCGAGGACCGCAGCCATGGCCGATACGTCGAAAGCATGGGTCTGGAGCCAATATCGCGCCGTCGCCGGCGAGGATAAGGCGACCGCCAATCCTCTGCCGCTGTTCGGAAATTCGTCGACCGAGGGGGCAGGCTTATCGGGAAGAACGCGGCGTGGCGCTGCGTTGGCCCTCGCCATGATCATCGGGCTCTTCTTCCCCAAAATCGCCTTTCTGCTTCTCGTCCTGGCCGTGTTGCTGATCCTCTCGGGCCTGGAGCCGACGCGCTTTCAGGCTTTCATGGAGACTGTGCCGGGCGGGAGCGTTCTGCTCAAGGTCTTGGGGATGCTGGACGCTTTGCTCGGATAAGCTGCGCTCGGCGGCCCTTGCTACACGGTCGCCGCCATGCCGAAGCCGTCGACGCCCGCGAGTTCGCTTTCGTCGGCGGGCGTCTGCCAGAGGCGGTCGACCCGGGCCCCCCAGGGCCCCCGTCGCGCGGCCTCCAGAAATGCGCTGATCGCCGCATCGGAGCCGGCGGCCAGCGCCTCGACCGAGCCATCCGCCCGGTTGCGGGCCCAGCCGTCGAGGCCCAGCGCATTCCCCTCCCGGATCAGAAAGGCGCGGAAACCCACGCCCTGGACGCGCCCGGCCACGAAAATGCGAACGACGCGACGGCTCATGGAACCGCGACATTGTCGATGAGCCGCGTGGCGCCGAGACGCGCCGCGGCCAGGATGCGGATCGGCCCGTCGGAAGGCGCCGCGACGCTGGCCAACGTCTCGGCGTGACGCGCTTCCACATAATCGATTTCAAAGCCGGCGGCGGCCACCGCCTCGCGCGCCTCCGCCATTACGAGGCGGATCGCCGTGCCCTCGGCGATGCGCTTGGCCGCCACGGAGATCGCGCGATGCAGCGCGGGGGCGCGGGCGCGATCCTCCGCCGACAGATAAACGTTGCGCGATGACATCGCGAGGCCGTCCGGATCCCGCAGCGTCGCGCTGCCGAGAATGCGCGTCGGAATGTCGAGATCGCGCGCCATGGCGCGGATGACGAGCAGCTGCTGGTAATCCTTCTCGCCAAAGACCGCGACATCCGCCTGCGCCTGATTGAGCAGCTTCGCCACCACCGTGGCGACGCCCGCGAAATGCGCGGGGCGGAAGCGATCCTCGAGATCGGCCTTGGCGGGGCCGTCGAGCGCGACCGTCGTGCAAAAGCCTTCCGGATACATTTCCTCCACCGCCGGCGCGAAGACGAGATCGGCCGCGACGCTCTCGAGCTTCCTCCGATCGGCGGCGAGCGTGCGCGGATAGCGGGCGAAGTCCTCGTTTGGCCCGAACTGCGTCGGGTTGACGAAGACGGTCGCGATCACCCGATCGGCGTGGCGGCGCGCCGCCTCGACCAGCGAGAGATGGCCCGCGTGCAGCGCGCCCATCGTCGGAACGAGCCCGATCCGCTCGCCGCTCGCGCGCTGCGCCCGCACGAACGCGCGCATCTCCTCGATCGTGTGAACGACAGGAACCTCGAAGCTCATCCGCGCGGGCCTTTCCGTTGTTCCGCCAGGAGATGGGAGAGAGAGCCGATATAGGCGGGCGGCAGCTCCAGCGCCTGCGCCGCCGCGACAATGTCGGCGAGATAGCCGGGCCAGGCGGCGCCCTGATTCGGCGCAGCCCCGATATACACCAGCGCCGGCGCGGAGCCGAAGGGCTCGCGCAGGACCGGGATGATCCGCTTGGCGTAGAGTCCCTGCCCCACCTGCTCGTAACGGTCGAGCGCCGTCACGTCGGAGACCGGAACGTCCCACAGCGCCCCGTGGACCGTGGCGCGGGGGTCCGGCGCGACGCTGGCGAAGCCTGAAGGGAGAATAACGAAGCGCCAGCGTGGCAGCCGCGCCCGCCCCACGAGCCTGGAGCGCGGGCAGCGCCGGGCCATGGCGGCGGCCTCCATATTGGAGCCATAGGCAAAATGAAGCGGCACGGTCAGACCCTCTCGCGCGACGGCGCAAGCGTGCTATATCACGACCGCAAGGAAGGGTGGCCGAGTGGTTTAAGGCAGCGGTCTTGAAAACCGCCGTGGGGGCAACTCCACCGTGGGTTCGAATCCCACCTCTTCCGCCATCAAAACAGAAGGGACTCTTTCTTCATCGAATGGGGCATGGTCAGCCCCGGACGCGCGCAAAGGAAGGACGAGGGCTCTCTTGCGGGTGATGGCTCTTCGGCCCCGGCCCGCCGAACTTCCCTGCATCTTCTGGAAAGCAGTTCGGGGTGGCCTTGCTCAACGCGGCGACGCGCCCCCGCCCTTCCCGCTCAGGCCAGATTGCCCGAGATTCTTGCGAACGTCCCCGAAAGTTTGCTTCCGACAGATCTCGCTGCCGAGATTGTCGCGATGGCGATGAGCGAGGCGATCAAACCATATTCAATCGCAACCGCTCCTGTTTCATCATTCATAAAATTTACGAGCACTTGCACGCTGGACCTCCGACTTTTGACGCAAGTCCAAGGTAGATTGCCCAGAACAAATAGAAAAATAGGATATATGAATATGACGCATCCGTTTTTTCGATCGCATCGCGCGCCACAGCCGAATGGCGTCAGCGCCGCACCCTCGCGCCGAGGCGCCTGGTTTTTGTCCAGGCGACGCCGCTCTTTGTCATTCGTCCCTCAGGCCATGAGCTTCTCGCGGTCGTTGCCAAACCAATGCCGCTCACATGAGCGCGGGGGGCTACGCCGACCGAGGGACCTCATTTGCATGTGCCGGGGCGGACCTGATCCTTCAGCACGTCGACGTTGGTCACATTGACGTTCCCTGCAGGCAGATATCTGCAGACCCATTGCGTGCCTTTGTGCACGATCCCGTTGCTGTCGGTGATGTCGCAATCCGCGCGTCCGCATCCAAGCTGGCAGGAGTCCTTCCAGACGACCTGCGTAAAGTGACCGTTCACGTCCTTGCATTCCGAAGCGGAGCCGCCTTTGAACACGGGATTGTTGAAATCGTAGTTCTTGTTTTCACAATACCACGTCGTCTCGAAGGCCTCTCTGTCGGTTAACGCCGGCAACACGGGCGCGCCATTAACCTCTTTCCAGGCGGCGGCAAGGTTCTCTCCAGTTGAACCATGCACGCCGAGGCGGCATTTCTCCGCATAGGCTTGAGCCTGCTGGGCGAGTTCAGCCGACCATTTGAGCGGCGCGACGCAATGCTGGGCGCGTCGCTCATTATGCGCGCGAAGCATGTCGACCCATTGGTTTGGAGCCGGATCCTCTTTCAGTCCCGCGCACTGTTCCGGCGGCGGTTCCGGCGTGGAGGGCGCAATTTCCGGAAGCGCTCCGCAAATCATGCCGATCGCGTCGATGAAGAGTCCGGCGCGTCCCTGAATTCCTGTTATGGCCTCGCCGTTGCGACAAAGTTGATAATGGTCGGGGAATATGCTTGCGGGCGATCCAACGATGATCGACCGATAGGAGCCGTTGTACGGCGACCTGCATCCGAAATCGATCTCTTTGACGAATTTGTTCGACGAGTTGAGAAGCACCGCGGCGCCGGTAATCACCTGATTCAAGTTACAGGTTTCGATGCGCGAGACATTGCCGCCATTTCCACCGAACGCCGGGCCGATCGGATCGTAATCCAACCCCAAAGGACCGATTTTGGCGCAAATGACGGCGATCTGATCCAACCAGGATCCTGCCCGGTATTTCGCCCCAACCATGAAGTGTCCCGACGGGCAGTCGAAACGAAAGGCGCCGCCGCCGGGGCCTCCGTAGAGAGGAAATTCTTGCGCCGCTCTGACGGGCGAAGCTGAGAGCAAAGCAAGACAAAGCGCGCCGAAGATAACCCCTCCGGCGCGCTGATTGAGCCACTTGAGGATTTTGCTGAATGCGGTTGAGCGCATGGACGGGCGTCCCAGTCTCAGTGAGAAATGATTCTAGCGTCAATCTTCCAGAAACGCTGGCGCAGTGATTTCGTTCCAGACCAGCGCCCCCCATCTGCGTCCGGGCTTTATTTTGTTTTCTGAATCATGCTCTCGAGTCGATTGCCGGCGGCGCGATGGGTCAGGATCTGTCTGATTTTATCAAAGATAATGACGGCCGCGTCCTCAGGGGGCGTCCCTTGCTGATAGATATTCGAAATCACCGTATACTCGTAACGCGCAGCCGTATTGGACCTGGCCGGGTCTTTCGGCTCGACGCGAAAAGCGAGATAGGCGGACATGCTCCGCGACGCCATGCCGTCGCCTCCAGGTCGTTCGCCGATGAGCGTGACGACGAGTTGCGGCTTCAGCGCGTTCCCGATTGCTTCTGCGAGCTTGACGCGGCCGTTGCGGGCAAGAAATGGCTCGCCGACGGTGACCTTCGCGCCCGAAAGCTCGGACAGGAGCGGCGGAAGAAGCCTCGGGATGTTGTGATGGATGGCTTCCGCGCTCAGTCCATCGGAAATGAGGATCTGAACGTCGAGACCCTCGGGCGTCAGCATCGCGAGCGCACGCGCGTCGAGAGTGGCGCCGAGTTCGGGATTATTCAAATGTTCAAGCTTCGTGGCGGCGGCGGTGTCGATGCGGCGAAGCGTGATCGGGCCGAGCTTCTCTTCTGACAATTCCGCATAAATCGACTCCCGCCCGAGGGCGAGATTGGCGCGCGTTCGACGTGAGACGTCATTGGAGGGCCGAGCGCCGGCATTGTCCCAGCCATAGGCCGCCGGCAGTTTTTTGCATCGTCTTTAGAACGCTCGCCCGTCGCTGAAAATGCGTGGATCGCCCCAGTTCGGGCCCCGCCGAAGAGCGCCCGTTTCATCCCTTTGAAAGATCCCGCGGTCGACCGCCCAGATCGCAAATTCCGGCGCAGTCGTGCGTTCGAAGATCTCTCTCAGCGTCTGGTCGTCGTGCCCGGACGTATCGAAATAGGCCAGCATGCGATCGACGCCGAGATAGACGTCCATGAAGTAATTGGCCCCCGCCGCCGTCAGCAGCGCCGTCGCGACCTGCTGGCCTTCGGTCGTAATTTCCGAGTGGAGCGTATAGCAGGGCGCCATGCCCATCGGCAGACCGAGGAGCTTGCCCATGAAATGATCCTGCAAATTCGACAGGATCATCTCCATGTTGGTTCGGTGTGTCTCAGGGCCGATGAAGCCTGTGACATTGTTGACCATGAAGGGATCATAGCGCCGCGCGAGGCCATAGCAGAGCGCCTCCGCGGTGGTCATGTCGACGCCATTATGTTTTCCGTAAGTGACTTCGCTTCCCTGCCCGGTCTCGAAATACATGAATTGTCTTGCGTCCCGGCCAAGCGCGCCGCGTTCCGACATGACCGTGTAGGCATGGTCGAGAAGCGCGATCGTGCAGTCGAATTCCTCCGACAAGGTGCGCTCCGTTCCCGCCAGACTTTGAAACATGATTTCCACGGGCGCGCCATTTTCAAGGCAGGCGAGTTGCGTGCGAATGTGGGAAAGCACGCATATTTGCGTCGGCGCTCCGGCATGGCGTCTCACGGCGTCGATGTGCGTCAGCAGCCTTGTCGTGTTTTCCACCGTATCGATCGCTGGGTTGACGCCAATCAGAGCGTCGCCGGCCCCGAGACTGAGACCCGTGTGAATAAGCAAGGCGATGGCGTCGAGGTCGTCCGTCGGATCGTTGGGCTGAAGCCGGGAGGAAAGCGTATTTGGTAGTCCGACCGTTGTTCGCGCGGTTGCAGAGCACGACAGCTTTTTGCTGGCATAGATGAGCTCATGCACGTCCATGATTTTCGCGATCGCCGCCGCCATCACGCCGGTGACCCCTCGGCTCAAGCGCTTCACGACGGAGGCGTCGCCGCCAAGGATGGCGTCCTTCGCCGCGCCGACGGTCAGGGACGCGATCTCTCGGAACACAGTTAGGTCGATATCGTAATTGACCCGCATGACCTCGTCGACGACGCCGTCGCCATTGTCGAGAGGGGAATTGTAAATATGTTGCAATGTCAAGCTGGAGAGAATGCGTCGCGCCGCCTCTCTCTCGAGATCGCTTGTCGCGGCCAGGCCGGCCAATCGATCTCCGGCCTTGTCGTAATCGGCAGCGCCGAGTAGGCGCTTCAGCCCTTTGAAAACGAACTTGCGATCGAAGAGCGTCGCCTCGAACGTCTCTATCGGACGAGGGTCCGGTATAGCAATCTTGGAAAGAGGCGTCAGACCACGCATCGGCGCATTCCTCTCATCCGCCGCCGAGCATGGCTCAGGCGTTGCTTGGGCTTTTGGTGCGATTATAGGACGTGACAAAACAGGCTCAAGCGGCGCTCCAGGAGGATAAGAAGGAACATTGAGACTGCCGAGCGGTTGAAGAGTGTTCGCTTGCCTTATGGGGATGACGCCCATGCCTGGTCGCCCTGCACGATCGCTTTCTCCGCTCATCTTGTCGCTTTTCGCTTCCGTGTGCTTTGCACAATCTTTGCCGGATGCGAGCTATCGCCCATTGCCCACCCGGCCTTTCGACGCGGTAAAGGCGGACGACGAGGCGAGTAAGGCCGGCGTCCAGCAGCAGCAGCGCGCATTGCTGGAAGAGCGTTACGATCTTTCTGACAAACCGATTCCCGGCCTGATGATGTCGGGCGGGCGCAAGGCGGTCCAGGGCGGCGTGCGCGTCAAGCTGCCCAAAGGCGCGACCTGGGACGGTCTCGCCGCGATGGCGCCGGAGCAAATCCGGCAGAAGGGCCTCTTTCCCGCGGGCTTCCTGCCGCTTCCGCACGTCAAGCAATCAACCGGCGGGCAAGTCATACCCAAAGAGCAGATCGACGAAATCAGCCGTCAGGAGCGCCGCGACCTCAAACGCTTCGACGTCGATTTCGACCTGCCGCCGCATCTGACGCCAGAGTTTCCGCCGCCCATCTTTCTCACGACACGCCCCGATCTTGGCGACGTCTCGCGCGGCCAGCTGCTGACGATCAGGAACCACTACAAGATGATGGTGGGGCTGCTGACGCCGGTGCAGCTCGAGGGTCTTCGCCTGCTTCTAACGCCATTTCCGCAGGAGGAATTCAATCAGACCGAAGAACGCAAGGTCGCGGAACAGTCGCTCGGCATTTCCTGCCTCGACTGTCATTCGAATTTCCACACCAACGCGGCTTTCCACCAGACGCCGGACCTTCGGCCCCAGGCCGTGCGCTTCAGGCTGGATACGGTAAGCCTGCGCGGCATGTTCAACCAGCAAATCCATGGGTCGAAGCGGTCTTTGCGCTCGGTCGAGGATTTCAGCGAATTCGAGCAGCGTACCGCCTATTTCAACGGCGATCAGGTCAGCGCCCAGCGCAAGGGCGTGCATTTGCCCAACCGCGCGGATCAGGTCGCGATGATGGCGCAGATGCAGAACATCATCGACTTCCCGCCCGCGCCGAAGCTCGATCCGACCGGGCGCCTCGATCCGACGCGGGCGACGCAACAGGAGCTGGCGGGCGAGAAGCTGTTCCTGGGCAAGGGCCGATGCGCCGAATGCCATATCCCGAACCTCTCCTTCCTCGACAACAATATGCACGATTTGAAGGCTGAGCGATTCTACGAAGTCGGCAAGAACATCAACGGGCTCATCGTCGTGCCGGATGGACCGATCAAGACCTTCACGCTGCGCGGGGTCAAGGATTCGCCGCCCTATCTGCACGACGGCCGGTTGCCGACCCTTGCGGATACGGTGGAATACTTCAACCTCGTGCTCGGCCTCCAGCTGACGCGCGAAGAGAAGGACAATCTGGTCGCCTATATGCTGGCGCTGTAAGCAGGGCGGCGCGTGAGTCGCCGCCCAAATTCATCGCCCGACCCGCGACCGGCCGACGTCTAACATTCCAGAAAGACGCGCAACGCCATCGAGCTTGCGTTGCACATACTGTCTGAACAGCGCAGTTTTAGCCTCCGTCAGCCCCGAGAACGCATAGGCGAAAGCGCCGGCGCCGGCGATTACGCCGAGCGTGACCAGCCAGTTGCCCATCGTCGCGTTTTGCAGCGCCCAGCCCGGCGCGAAGGTTTCGAGTCCGGCGCGTAGGAAAACGATGATGGGCAGATGCGTGAGATACAAGGAATAGGTGAAATTGCGAATGTCGAGCCGCGGGGCCGGCAGCGCCGCAAACAGGCGGGGCGCCGAAAACCGCGACGTAAGAAGCAGATTGGCGAAAGCGAAAGCGCAAACCACATCGCTCGCGGTGCGCGCCGACGGGAAGGACTCGACGAGCGGCCCGCGCACCAGCAGGCGGACCGGAACGATCACAACGACGAAGAGCGCCAGCGCCGCCCAGTAGGAGCGCATGAGCGGGCGCGGCGCCATCGCCACGACCGCGCCAGCGATCCACATGACATAGCCCCAGAAGAAGAGGTAGGAAACGAGCGAAAAATAGCCGCAGACGAGGACGGCGAGGCAAAACCAGAAGAGCCGCGCGCGCGTGGACAGATGCGTTGCAATCGGCATCAGCAGCAGCGGGAAAGTAATATAATACCATACCTCGACCGCGAGCGACCACAGCGGGATGTTCGTGCCATAGGGCTCGGTCAGGATATTTTGCAGATTGAGGAGATTGAGCGCGAAAACGTCGAAGCCGAAATGGCCGGCGAACATCGGATCGCTGTAAAAACCGCCTCTCCTGAACAGCGCGCCGCCAACGGCGTCGATGAGGAAAGTGAAGGCCAGCGCCGGAGCCAGCACGACATAGATGCGGGCGAACCGCTTCAGAAAATAAGCGTAATAGTATGACTCGCCGCTCCTCACGCCCCTGACGACCTCGCCGCCCACGAGATAGCCCGAGATCACGAAGAAGCCGACGACGGCCTTGTGGCCGACCTCCTTGTTGGAGACGAACCACCAGACATATTCGAAGAAATTATGCGGGGCGCTCATAATGTCGGCCTGCGCGAGCAGGAGGGCGGTCGCATGCATGACGACCACCGCGCCGGCGCTCATCCAACGGAAGAAGCTTATGTTGCGAGAGGCGAATGCCTCGGTCGTCGGCGTCATCGAAGATCGCTTCGCATTCAGGCCAAATGAAAGGCCCAGTGGTTCCTTTTGATCGCATCTAGGATGCGCCACGCGGCGTCCGCCCATGACGACCCCAGCACGCGCTCGGGGTGGGCCGGCGCGAGGCCGGCTTCCCAGCGCCGGATGGCGTCGGCCAGAGCCGCTGGATCGTTCAACGCGAAATAGATGGCGCCGTCGCGGCCGATCTCTCTGAAAACGGGGATGTCGCTGCAAAACCGGCTTGCCGCAGCGCGACGCCTCGATCACCGGCAGTCCGAAGCCTTCTGCAAAAGAGGGGAAGACCAGAGCGGACATGTGCGCATAGAGAAAGGCGAGTTCCGCGTCGTCGACATCGTCGAACCAGAACAGCCGGCGGCCGAATTCGGGGTGGGTCGTGATGCGCGCGACAAGCCGATAATCGAACCAGCCCCGCCGCCCGACGAAGACGAGCCGCGCCGGATGGCCTTGCGCCCACAGCCGCTCGAAGGCGTCGAGCGCGACGAGATGGCCTTTTCTCGGCTCGAGCGTGCCGACGCAGAGAAAGACCGGCGCGTGGTCCTGCACGACCTTCGCGATCTTTTCTCGCGCCTTAGCGGTCGGATTGGGCGCGAAATGGGAGGCGTTGTGAAACCAGCCAATCGAGAGGCCCGGCCGGTGCGCAAGGTTCTTGTCTTCGATCAGCGCGCGGAGATCGGCGCCCGAGGCGCGAGAGATGGTGAGAACGCCGTCGGCGCTGGGCAGAATATCCCGCAGCCACGCCCCGAACAGCGCGACTGTCCGCTCATGGCAGACGGCCGGGAAAAGCTCGGGGATGACATCGTGCACGCAGACGATCACCCGCCCGCCGCTGGCGTGAACGGCGTCGAAAACGCCTGCATAGGCCTGCGGGTAATTCCAGGCGTCGGCGAGGATGAGAAGCTGGTCGCCGGGTTCGACCGCGAGCTCCTTATCTCCCGCCCTGTCCTTGGCGCCGATCGGCGCCACGCATTCGAGAAGCCGGCCCTTGTCGCATCTCACCAGCAGGCAATGCGCCGGATCGGCGGCGAGGAGAGCGTTGGACAAATCCTTGGCGACCCGCTCGATCCCCGTTCCCATGTCGCGCTCGACCGTGCCTGTCACGTCGATCAGAATGCGACGCGGCTCCGCCGCCCGCGTTTCGCCAGCTTCGGCGGAAGCGGCGCCTGTCGTCGCGGGAGCGGGCGCGGCGGAGAAGAGGCGGCGCGCGAAGCCGGCCAAGGCCTCCTCGAGACGCAGCAGCGGGCGCACCACGAGCCAGCTTGCGGTATAGATGATTTCGTAACGTTCCTTCTTCAGTTGAAGGACTTCCGCGTAGAGATATTGCAGCTGATGGGCCAAGAGCCCTTCCTGCTCCGCGAGGCGGGACGAAGCGTCTTTTTCGCGGGCTTCCGCGGCGAAATCGTCATGCGTGCGCAAAAGAAATATTCTCCTGCCGCGGATGGGGCGTCATGGCGAAAGATCACACATGCCCCTGCCTGTCAAAACCGCGGTCATAGGCTCGGGCCGGCCGCCGAGCTTGACCTCCAACGCCGCTCTTGCGACCCGGGGGCTTGGAGCCCCTACTCGCGCGCATATTCCTCGCACTGTTCCCTGGAGTAGGCGCCGAGGCTCATGCAATCCCCAAAGCGGTCGCGACTGAATTCCTGGGCGAGCAGCACAGCCAGGATGACGGCGGCGGCGACATAGACGGCGACAAGCAAGGCCCCGCCGAGACGTCCCATGCGCGCCACGTCACAGGCCGGGCGGCAGTTTTTCGTAGCGTTTGCGATCGGCGTCTATCACGCGCGCGAGAGCGCTGCACTTTTGCTGATCATTCGGATTTTGGGCGACGCAGATCTGATAGGCTTCGAGCGACTGTTCGTAGGAACTGACGGCGTATTCCCTGTTCGCCGCATCCTTGACGCTTTGCGGGCTGCTGTTGCAGCCGGTCAGGCCGAGCATGAGAACGGCGACGCCCAAATAGCGCATATCTCCCCTCTTTGAGTAAATTCCTAGCGCAAGGTCACCGGCCAAAATAGCCCGTTGGCTGAAATTGTCACGTTGACCGGAGTCATGCAGGCGTAGGGGATGTAGATCGCCTCTCCCCTGGCGAAGCTGCGGCCGGCATACCAGTAGTCGAAAGTCTGGCACTTGCCATTGTTCACCGCCACGCCTTCGACCTCCGCGATCGCTGGTCCGACCACGAGGCATTCGATCCAGCGATAGCCGCTGAATGTCTGCAATTCGGGCAGGAAAGCCTCCGTTTCCAACAGCCGGCAGGCGAAAGGCCCAGCTTGCGCCTTGGCTGGCGCGGACCCGAAGAGGACGATCGAGAAGAAGAGGCTGGCGCAAAAAAGCTTTACCATGGCGATGATTCCCGTCATGCCCGTCGGCTTTTTCATAAAGCATCAGGCAGAGCTTCGCATATTGCGTTTTTTGCTCGGCGGGCCGAGGCGGCATTTTTTGCGAGAAAGGACATCGCCCGTGGCGAGGATAGATCGGGAAGACATGGCGGCGATGGCGGCGGCGGCGGCCTTGGTCGGCGCAGCTGGCGGCGCACATCTTTGGCATGCCGGGCCAATTCTTGGTTTCCTCGCCAGCGCCGTGGCGCTTGCCGGCGTCGCCCATGTGATTGGGGAGGCGACGGATCAGGTCGGCAATCACCTCTCCCCCGCCGCCACCGGCCTCGTCCAGTCCGCCGTCGGCAGCCTGCCCGAGCTGTTCGTCTGCATTTTCTCGCTACAAGCCGGCCTCGTCACTGTCGTGCAGGCGGCGCTGATCGGCTCGATCCTGGCCAATGTCCTGCTGGTGCTGGGCCTGGCCTTTATCGTCGGCGGCTGGCGTCACGGGGTCCTGGTCTTTGGCGTGCGCACGACGCGAATGATCGCCTCGCTGCTGTTGCTCGCGGTCTCGGCGCTGTCTCTGCCGACCCTCGCCAATGAATTGCATCTGCCGGCGGCCGCTCATGAACAGCCGCTCGCGGTCGTCTGCGCCGTCGTCCTGCTGCTCGTCTTCGCCATCATGACCAAGGAAATGCTCGGACCCGGCCAGCGCACCGTCCCGGCGGAGGCGCACGCACGCGCCCACGCCTGGCCGCTGTCGGTCGCGGTCGGCGTGCTTCTGGTCTGCGCCGCGGCGGCCGTGCTGGTCTCGGACTGGTTCGTCGAGGCGCTCGAGCCGGCGATGGATACGCTCGGATTCAGCCAGACTTTCGCCGGCCTCGTCGTCGTCGCCATCGCCGGCAACGCCATCGAGAACGTCGTCGGCATCCGCCTGGCGGCGGCGGGCAAGGCGGACCTCGCCGTCAGCGTCGTGCTGACGAGCGCGCTGCAAGTCGCGGTCGTGGTCGTGCCGATCCTGGTGCTCGTGAGCGTCGCGCTCGGCGGCCCGCCCTTCACCCTCGCCATCCCGACCATCCTCGCGGCCGCCATGTTTCTTTCGGTCATGGTGGTTACGGTGGTGACCGTGGACGGCGAGGCCGACATGGTCGACGGCGCGGCGCTCATCGGCCTTTATGTGATCATCGCGGCGATCTTCTGGTGGGGCTAGCTTATGAGCTCTGCCGCCCCACGGTGTCGGCCATCACCGCCCCGCGCTCGCCGAGCGGGCGCGGAGGGCCTTCGGTCGTGTCCTTCGCCGTTTGATGCTCCATCTCGGCGTTGAGTTCCGCGCCGATGAGCAGCACGATCGACGACACCCACATCCACAGCATGAAGCCGATCGCGGCCCCGAGCGAGCCATAGGTCTCGTTGAACTTGCCGATATTGGCCGCATACCAGGAGAACAGAAGCGAAGCGGCGAGCCAGGCGATGGCGGCGAAGGCGCCGCCCCAGCTGACCCAGCGCCATTTCGGCTCGTCGCGGCTCGGACCAAAACGGTAGACCAGCGAGATGGCGAGCGCGACGAGGACAAGCAGGAGGGGCCAGCGCAGCAAGGCGATCGCCGTCTCGACTCCTGGCGGCAGACGCAGCGCCTGAAGCGCCGGCGGCACGGCGACCATGAGCCCGAGCGACATCGCGATCATCGCCATGCCGCCCAGCGTGAAGGCGAGCGTCACCGTGTTGAGCCGGAAGAAGCCGCGCTTTTCGCGTTCCTGATAGACGACGTTGAGCGCGTCGAAGATCGCCTTCATGCCGGCGTTGGCGCTCCACAGCGACACGAGCAGACCGATGATCGAGGCTGCGCCGAGACGGGCGGAGCCCTGCGCCGAGACGCGTTGGATCTGGTCGCTGACGATCGAGAGGCCCTCGGCCGGAAGCACGCCCGAAAGCGCGTTGATATGCCCGGCGATCGTCGCGGGATCGGCGACGAGCCCGTAAAGTGCGACAAAGGCGGCGATCGCCGGAAAGATTGCGAGCAGCGCATAGAAGGTCACGCCCGCGGCGATGGCGAGAATGCGGTGCTCGGTGATATTTTTGTAGACGCGCCCGAGCACGTCCATCCAGCCGGGCGCGGGGATCTCAGCCGGCGTCGACGCCTCCCTTCCGCGACCCGCCGCCCCCCGGTCCGATGAAGAAGCCTGATCCATCGCCATTGCGAGACCTCCGCAAGGCGCGGCGTCGCCGCGCTGTCACGGAAGAACCGCGCCGGAGAACAGGCGTTCCGAAGGAATCAGCTTCTAGAACTCGACCTCGAGCTCCTCGATCTCTTCCTTCTCGGCAAGCGCCTGGGCGACCCATTCCTGCATTGCGGGCCAGGCGAAGATGCGGTCGCAATAGGCTTGCGCAACTGGGTCGAGCGGCACGTCATAGGTGCGAAAACGCGTGGCGACGGGCGCGTACATGGCGTCCGCCATGGAGAATTCGCCGAAGAGATAGGGCCCGCCGTGGGCGTCGAGACAGTCGCGCCAGATCTGCGTGATCCGCGCAATGTCGCCCTGCGCCTTGGACCAGACCTTGAACTTTGGAAAATGCGCCTTGAGATTCATCGGCAGCGCCGAGCGCAGCGAATTGAAGCCTGAATGAATCTCGCCGCAGATCGAGCGGCTTCGCGCGCGACTCAGGCGATCCGAGGGCAAGAGCTGCGCCTGCGGAGCGATCTCGTGCAAGAACTCGCCGATCGCCAGCGTGTCCCAGATGCGGTAGCCGTCATAGGTGAGGCAGGGCACGAGGATCGAGGGCGAGAGCAGGAGAATTTCCTCGCGCGCGGCGGCGTCGTCCGGATCGACGACGATCTCTTCGAACGGAACGCCCGAAAGCTTCATCATCAGCCAGCCGCGCAAGGACCAGGAGGAGTAGTTCCTGCTGCTGATGGTAAGCGTGACGTCCGGCATGGCTGCTCCTTGTTGCAACGGCGCTCAGCAAGTCATGTGCCAGTGTGCGCTGCTGATGGCACAGGCCTTGCTCGCCAGCGACCAACGCAACGCGAAGGTCATTGTCACTGCGCATGTACGACGCTTATCACGCCTACGCCCATTTGCATGATCAGATTAGACGGGCGGCCGCGCGTCACGAAAGCGTGATGAGCGTCTGGGGCGCGATGCAATTTGCCCACCCCCTTCGCTGCATCCAGGCCTATCATGAGCTGATCGCGCTCTCGGGCTTCACGCATTATCGTCCCGATTACGGAATCCACGAGATCGCAACGGACGGCGGCGAGATCGTCCCCGTGACGGAAACGCCGGTTTTCACAACGCCCTTCTGCACGCTCCTGCGCTTTTCGCGACAGGGCGGCGGCGCAGAACCGCGCGTGCTTCTCGTCGCGCCCATGTCGGGCCATTTCGCCACTTTGCTGCGCGGCACGATCCGCACGCTGCTGCGCGATCATGAGGTCTATGTCACCGACTGGCGCAACCCGCGCGACGTGCCGCTCAATCAGGGAACGTTCGGTTTCGAGGACTTCGTCCAGCATGTGATCGACTTTCTGAAGTTCATCGGAGCGCATTCGCATCTTGTGGCCGTGTGCCAGCCGACGGTTCCGGCGCTGGCCGCCGTCGCCCTCATGGCCGCCGACGACGACCCGGACCAGCCGGCGAGCCTGACGCTGATGGCCGGGCCGATCGACACGCGCGTGTCGCCCACGAAAGTCAATGAATTCGCGACGTCGAAGCCGATCGAATGGTTCCGGCAGAACATGATCAGCACGGTGCCGCGCGGACTGCCCGGCGCGGGGCGGCGCGTCTATCCCGGCTTTCTGCAGCTTTGCGCCTTCATGAGCATGAACATGGATCGGCACACCAAGGCCTTCGCCGACCTGTTCAAGCACCGGGTCGAAGGCAACGTCGATAAGGCGGCGCAAATTCGTTCGTTCTACGAGGAATATTTCGCCATCATGGATCTCGACGCGGCGTTTTATCTGCACACGATCGAGACGGTGTTTCAGAAATCTGCCCTCCCCGAGGGCAAACTGCTCTTTAAGGGACGCACCGTCACGCCGCGCGCCATCCGAAAAACCTTCCTTCTCACCGTCGAGGGCGAAAGGGACGACATCTGCGCCGTCGGCCAGACGCTCGCCGCGCAGGACCTGTGCAGCGGGCTACGGCCTTATATGAAGTCACATCACATGCAGGCGGGCGTCGGCCATTACGGCGTCTTCAACGGCAAGCGCTGGGATCATCAAATCTATCCGGTCCTGCGCGAACACATCCGTAACAGCCTGTGATCTCACCAGTAGCGCCAGTAGGGCCCGTAGCGCGGCCCGGTCATGAGCCACAGCTCCTCGCGCTGAACGCGGCGGTCGGCGGCCCGGTCGAGGTCGACGTCGAGCAAACATTTGGAAAATCCGTCCGTCCCGCGCCGGAAGCCATAAGAGCGGCAGCGTGCGTCGTCCATCGCGCGCTGCTGGGCGGGAGAGGTCGTCTGGCAGGCGCAAAGCAGCAGGCCCGCCGCCATCGCCGCCAGAACGCCAATCTTCGGCATTGCGCAACCCTCGTGAAAGCTCGAACCCAACAAAAGATCGAGCAGGAAAATGGCCGCTTCACGGCGCCGGCGACTCTTCGTTTGACAGGCGCTGGCAGGAATGGTCACCCTGCGCAGAGAAAGAGGTCCATGGGACGCGGGAGAGGGATCAATGCGTGAGATTCTCGCCCATTTCGGCGGCGTGCCGTTGCGCGCTCTCGGCGACAAGGAGACGCTGCTTTCCGAGGGCGACCGCACCGGCCATCTCTATGCCCTCGCCGAGGGGCGGCTCGAAGTGCTGCGCGGCGAAACCCAGGTCGCGCTTCTGGAGGAGCCCGGCTCGCTCATCGGAGAAATGGCCGTTCTGCTCGATTCCCCGCATACGGCGACCGTCCGCGCCCTCGGGGAGGCGAAAGTATATGTGGCGAAGGACGGCGCAGACTTTCTGAGCGGACGTCCCGAACTCGCCTGGCTGGTCTCACGCCTTTTGGCCCGCCGCCTCAACGCCGCGACGACCTATCTCGTCGACATCAAGCGGCAGTTCGCGGGCTACGGCAACCACCTCGAAATGGTCGGGGAAGTTCTCGAATCGCTGATGCATCAGCAAGGGATTTCCCGGGGCCGGCAGGCCTCGGACCGCGACGGCTATCAGGACTAAAACGCCGGGACGGGCGGCGGCGTGAACCAGTCTGGCAAGGCGCTCAACCGCGCAATCGGCCGCACCAGCGGCTGATCGAGCCGGACGGATTGGCCGCCCATGGCGGAAAGCCATAACGCTTCCTGCAACTCGGTATCGATGACGATATAGGCGGGCGGCGCGCCATATTGGCGCCCGGCGTTGAGCACCCATGTGTCGCCGAGGCGGTCGACCCAGGAGCCTTCCGCGACGAAGGGGGCCTGGTGGATATGCCCACAAATGACGAAATCAGGCCGATAGCGCCCGATCCAGTCGACGAGGTCGGCGTCGCCGAAACTCTGCTTGCCCGACCAGCTGGTCGGCGACTGGCGCGGCGGCGCATGATGCGCCCAGATCCAGCGCAGGCCTTCCCGCCGTTCCGCGTCCGCCGCGAGTTGTCCGACGAGTTTTTCTTTGACTTGCGGCCCGTCCCACCAAGGAAAAACCGAGAACAAGGCGTCGTCGACTTCAACGGCGTCGCCGTCGCAGGCGACTCCCAGGGGCCGCGCCTCCTCGACCCAAAGCGCAATCTTCTCGCCGCTGTCGCTGCGAGAATCGAGATCGTGATTGCCGCTGCAAAAGATCGCCCGCGTGGTCGCGGCGAGGCGCTCGAGATATTTGCGCACCACGACGATCTGGGCGCCGTAATCGACGATCGAGCCCGCATCCAGCGCGTCGCCCGCGAAAATGACGAGATCGAATTGCGGCGCCGCGCTCATCAGCCAGTCGAACTGCGGCAGCGCGTAATGGAGATCTGAAACGATGAGCCAGCGCATGGGCGAGCCTACCGCGGATGCGTCGCCAGCGGCGCCTCGAGAACCGCGAAGTTTTGCATGGCGAACCCTCCCCCAAACCGCTCGCGCGGCGGCGCCAGCTACTCTGCAAAGCTCTCGCAAATTGCCCGAAAGGTAAAGGCTTTACCCATTTTGGGATCAGTGGCCCTTGCCAAGACTCGGCCGCGGCGCGATCTCTCGTGCAAAATCAGAGAGCAAGGATCATCATGGCTACGCTCGCGCCCGAGCTTTCCGTTTCGCGCTGGTTCAATACGCCAAAGCCCATCTCCCTCGAAGGACTGCGCGGGCGCGTCGTGCTGCTGCACGCCTTTCAGATGCTCTGCCCCGGCTGCGTGGCGCATGGAACGCCGCAGGCGCAGCGCGCACATGAGCTTTTCCGCAACGCCGACCTGACGGTGATTGGCCTGCATACGGTTTTCGAGCATCACGCGGCGATGACCCCGGTGTCGCTCGAAGCCTTCATTCACGAGTATCGCCTGACTTTCCCTATCGGCGTGGATGCGCCCGCGGAAGACGGGCCGATCCCGGTCACCATGCGCCGGTATCAGATGCGCGGCACGCCCACCGCCATCGTCATTGCCCGTGACGGAACCATCCGCCACCACGGCTTCGGTCAGGAGGACGATCTGGCGCTCGGCGCCATCCTCGGCGCGCTGCTGGCGGAGACGCCGTGACGCTTCCTTCTGTCGAGCCGCTGGTTCTGATTGGGGCGGTCGCGCCGCTCGGCGCCGACGGGAGGGTGAGCGGAATCGACAAGAAGCCCGCGCCCAGCCCCTGGCGCATCTGCAAGACCGGCCTTGCCGGCGACGCTCAGGCCGATCTCGCCCATCATGGCGGGCCGGAGAAGGCGCTGCATCATTATCCCTTCGACCATTACGGCGCCTGGCGCGCGGATATCGGCGCGGCTGCGCCGCTCGACGCCCCCGGCGCCTTCGGCGAGAACCTCTCCACGCTGGGCTGGACCGAGGACGATGTCTGCATTGGCGACGTTCTCCGGTTCGGGAAGGCGCTGCTGCAAGTCAGCCAGGGCCGCCAGCCCTGCTGGAAGCTCAATCGGCGCTTCGGCGTCTCGGATATGGCGCTGCGCGTCCAGAGGAGCGGCCGCAGCGGCTGGTATTATCGCGTTCTCGAAGAAGGCGCGGCCGGGCCGGGCGACCTGCTCGCCCTCGTCGAACGCCCCTGCCCCGACTGGCCGCTCTCGCGGCTCACGCGCCTGCTCTATCGCGACACGGGGGACCGTGCGGGTCTTGCCGCCATGGCCGCGCTCGACCCGCTCGCGGAGGGCTGGCGGCGGCTGGCGCGGCGGCGGCTGGAAAGCGGCCGGATCGAAAGCTGGGACGCGCGCCTTTTCGGCTGAGGGCGCGATTGCCACAGCGCCGCGAACTTTCTAACATTCCGCCGAGCCTGAAGCCCTGCAATAAGCGTAAGGAACGCAATGTCCGCCCGCCTGCACGAAACGCTGCAAGACAATCTCTTCGCCGGCAAGATTGGCGCGGAATATGAGCTGCTGCGGCTGATGTGCCCCAACCACGTCCTGCTTGCCAAGTCGGTTGGCGAGGCGGTCGCCGGCTTCAGGCCGGGCGTCGCGCTCAAAGGGTTCGAGATCGGCTGCGGCACGGGAATCTGCACGCTCGCGCTCCTCGCCGCGCGCGACGACCTCACGCTCATCGCTGTCGACAGCGCCGCGAAGATGCTCGATCAGGCGCGGGCGAGTCTCGCCGATTATGTGGCGGCCGGCCGCGTCGACTTCAGAGAAGCCGATGCGCTCGCAGCGCTGAAGGCGCTGCCTGACGGGAGCGTCGACGTCGTGGCGTCGAATTACGCCATTCACAATTTCTCGCAAGGATATCGCGCGCAAACGCTCGCGGAAGTCTACCGCGTCCTGACGCCGGGCGGCCTCTTCGTCAATGGCGACCGCTACGCGATCGACGATCGCGCGGCGCATCTTGCCGATACGCAGGCGATGATGCGCCAGTGGTTCAAGCTCTTCAAGGAACTCGACCGCCTCGATCTGCTCGAAGACTGGATCGTCCATCTCTACGGCGACGAGTCGCCCGACCACATCATGTATCTCCAGCCGGCGCTCGACCAGCTTGCCGCGCTCGGCTTCGCGCCAGTGGAAGTCGCTTTCCGCGAGGGCGTCGACACGCTGGCGAAGGCCCACAAGCCGTAATTTTCCAAAGTCACACAGGCGGGCTATAGCCTGAGCATGGATCTCGCGCTTCTGGCCCTCTTCGGCTCGCTCATCACGGCCCTCTGTCAAACCGTCACCGATCTCGGCACAAAGGCCGCGACGCGCGCCGCCGACGATCGCGCCATCCTCGCGGCGCAATGGACGATCTGCACGGCGCTGCTGCTGGTCGCCAGCGCCATTGCTTATCCGGGATTGCTGAGCGCGCCCGTGGAGACGCTGGACGGGCTGACGAAGCCGGGCTTCTGGACTTTGCTCGTCCTCAACGGCTCCCTCAATGTCGTCGCCTATATTTTCTTCATCCGCGCCTTCCGTCTCTCAGACGCGTCGCTCGTCGCGCCGCTCGTTCTGTTGACCCCGGTGCTGATGCTCGTCACCTCGCCGATCATGACCGGCGAAAGGGCGCCGCCGATGGGCGTTCTCGGCGTCATTTTCACCGTGCTCGGCGTCGGCCTTCTCGACGCCAATCAGGCCAACGGCAAGCGATTCAACTTCGGCGTTTTCATCCGCCACGCCGGCCCGCGCTACATGATCGCGACGGCGAGCATCTGGAGCGTCTGCGCCAATCTCGACAAGCTCGGCGTGATCGCGTCAACGCCGCTCGTCTGGATCACGACGCTCAGCGCCTTTATCGCGGCGTGTTCGCTGGCCTACTGGCTGGCCAGCGGACGACCGGGCGCGGGCCGCAAGGCGCTGCGCCATGCCCTGATTGCAGGTTCGGCCATGTCCTTCGGGACGGCGCTGCAAATGTGGGCGCTCACGGTGCTCTTCACCCCTTACGTCATCGCCATCAAGCGCCTGTCGGCGCTGTTCACGGTGCTCGCGAGCGGGCATGTGCTGAAAGAGGAGACCGGCGGACGGTTTCTGGGCGCGGCCGTCATGCTCGCCGGGGCGGTGATGATCGTGCTGGCGCGGGGGTGATCAGTAATGATACCGGCACTGCGCGATCAGCAGGCTTGCGCCTTCGACGCGATACACCAGCCGGTGCTCCAGTGTGATCCGACGGGACCACCAACCGCGCAAGTCGCCTCGAAGAGGCTCGGGCTTCCCTGTGCCCGAAAATGGCGTTCGCACACATTCCTTGATGAGACCGTTGAGCCTCTCGAGGATCTTCGCGTCCTGTGACTGCCAATAAAGGTAATCTTCCCAGGCTTGCTCCGCGAAGATGAGCTTCATTCAGAAAGCTTGCGCTCCGCGCCGTTGCCCGCGTCGAGTTCGTCGATCGCCGCCAGCAGGCGCTCGGCGTTGCGGGGGCTTTTCAACAAATATGCCGTCTCTTCATAGGATGCGAAATCCTCGAGCGAGATGAGCACCGCCGCAGGCTTCCCTCGGTCCCGTGTGATCACGACGGGCTCATGATCCTGGGTCACGCGGTCGAGCGTGGCCGCGAGGTTCTTGCGGAGGTCACTGAAGGAAGTTGTGCGCATGACACAGATATGTACGTAATCGAGTACAAAAGCAAGTAGCCGCCAACCGCCATAGCCAAGCTTGTCCCGGCCATCCACGCGAGGCCGCCGGGCGATGATTGCAAAATGAAGGCCGAGGAACGCTACTCCTCCATCTTCAGCGCCGCAATGAACGCCTCCTGCGGGATCTCCACCCGCCCGAACTGGCGCATCTTCTTTTTGCCTTCCTTCTGCTTCTCGAGCAGCTTGCGCTTGCGGGTCACGTCGCCGCCGTAACATTTCGCGGTGACGTCCTTGCGGAAGGCGCGCACCGTCTCGCGCGCGATGATCTTGCCGCCGAGCGCCGCCTGGATCGGCACCTGGAACATATGCGGCGGGATCAGCTCCTTGAGCTTCTCGCACATCTGCCGGCCGCGCCCTTCCGCGCGGGTGCGATGAACGAGCATCGACAGCGCATCCACGGGCTCCGCGTTGACCAGAATGCTCATCTTCACGAGATCGCCGACGCGATAGTCGGTGAGCTGATAATCGAAGCTCGCGTAGCCCTTGGAGATCGACTTCAGACGGTCGTAAAAGTCGAACACCACTTCGTTGAGCGGCAGGTCATAGACCGCCATGGCGCGTTTGCCGACGTAATTGAGATCGACCTGAACGCCGCGCCGGTCCTGACAGAGCTTCAGCACCGAACCGAGATAATCGTCGGGCGTGAGGATCGTGGCGCGAATCCAGGGTTCCTTGATCTCCTCGATCTTCACCACATCCGGCATGTCGGCCGGATTGTGCAACTCGATCTCCTCGCCATTGGTGAGCAGGATCTTGTAGACGACCGAGGGCGCCGTCGCGATGAGGTCGAGATTGAACTCGCGCTGCAGGCGCTCCTGAATGATTTCGAGATGCAGGAGCCCGAGAAAGCCGCAGCGGAAGCCGAAGCCGAGCGCCGCGGAGGTCTCCATCTCGTAGGAGAAGCTGGCGTCGTTCAAGCGCAGCTTGCCGATCGCGGCGCGCAAGTCCTCGAAATCGGCGGCGTCGACCGGGAACAGGCCGCAGAACACGACGGGCTGCGCCGGCTTGAAGCCCGGCAGCGCCGCGTCGCAGGGCTTGCGCTCGTCGGTAATCGTGTCGCCGACGCGGGTGTCCGCCACCTGCTTGATCTGCGCGGTGATGAAGCCGACCTCGCCCGGCCCGAGCGCGGCGACGTCCTGCATCTTGGGGCGGAAGACGCCGATCTTGTCGACTTCGTAATGGGCCCCCGTGCCCATCATCTGGATTTTCTGGCCCTTCTTCAACGTGCCGTCGAAAATGCGCACCAGCACCACGACGCCGAGATAGGCGTCGTACCAGCTGTCGACGAGCAGCGCCTTGAGGGGGGCCTTCTCGTCGCCCTGGGGCGGCGGCAGGCGGGTGACGATCGCCTCCAGCACGTCCGGGATGCCGATGCCGGTCTTGGCGGAAATGAGCACGGCGTCCGAGGCGTCGAGGCCGATGACCTCCTCGATCTGCTCCTTGATGCGGTCGGGCTCGGCGGCCGGCAGGTCGATCTTGTTCAAAACCGGCACGATCTCGTGCCCGGCGTCGATCGCCTGATAGACATTGGCGAGCGTCTGCGCCTCGACCCCCTGGGAGGCGTCAACGACCAGCAACGAGCCCTCGCAGGCCTTCAGCGAGCGCGACACCTCATAGGCGAAATCGACATGCCCGGGCGTGTCCATCAGGTTGAGAATATAGTCTTTTCCATCCTTGGCGCGGTAATGCAGACGCACCGTCTGCGCCTTGATCGTAATGCCGCGCTCGCGCTCGATATCCATCGAATCGAGCACCTGCTCGACCATCTCGCGCGCCGCGAGCGTGCCGGTTTCCTGGATCAGGCGGTCCGCAAGCGTCGACTTGCCATGGTCGATATGCGCCACGATCGAGAAATTGCGGATGTTGTCGAATTTGTGGGGGGTGCTCATGGCGCGAGGGGATAGCAGCGCCCGCCCTCAAAGGGAAGGGCGCGATGTCCCGATTGGCGCGAGGGCCCCGAGGGCCGGCCGCGGAAAAGGCTGGGGCGTCGCCATGGTCTACCGCGTTGCAACAGAAGTCCCGTAGTTTCCACAGCTTTCTGGCGGGGGCGCGCGCCGGCATGCTGGCAAGGTTGGCGAAAGCAAAGACTGAAAAATGGCCAGCTGAATTTCGAGGGAGGAAACTCGATGCGGCATTCGCAGGCCACGATCGGCTCAGCAGGGCCGAATGACAGCGGTCGCCCGACAAAGATGCTGGCGAGCTATCTCTGCAACATGGGCCGCGGCCGCTCGACGGTTCGCGGGATGATCGTCAATGACATCAACAGGTTCACCGAGCTCGGGGCAGAGCGATACGTCTCCGACCTGATCCGGACCCTGCACCTGTTCGACCACGCCCGCCTCGCGGCCGAAGTCCCCATGCGGTCCTTCGGACGCGCGCCTGACTAGCCTTGTTCGGAAATTGGCGAGAAACGAGATCGACCTGCCGAAAAAGGAGGCGCACGCTTCGTGCGTAAAGGGCGTCTCGGATCGGCCGCGGCCGTGATCGAAATCCCAGCAAGGGGAGGACAGCATGGCGGGATACGGACTTTTCGTGCTCATGCTGGCGGTCGGAACCGCCACGGTCGGCTATTTTTGGCTGCGCAACGACTAGCCAAAATATGGCGGACTATGGCCCCGACGCGCCCGTCGCGCGCTCCGCGACAGCGCTCTCGATCATCGCCTTGACCTCGGGTCGCAATTTCTTGCTGCCGGCGACGAAGAGGCCGGGCACTTTCCCGGTCTCGATGAGCTTGCGCCGCTTTGCGCGTTCATAGCGGGCGGGATCGTCTCTTTGATATCGTTTCGACGGCTGGCTCATTTTCAGTAAGATAGGTCAGAAAGCCCGTCCGGCCACATCTTCCCCTCCACATCTTGGACCCCGAAAGCTGAGCGGCCCGTGTCAGTGGGCGCCGCCGTCAATGGGCGCGTAGAGGAACGGGCGGCGGAACATGCCGCCAAGGTGGTGTGGATTGTGGCAACGAAGCGCGATGATGTTATCTCCTACGCTTGCTTTGTTGGCGAGCGAAACGTCCCACTCGAACTTGTAGTCGTTGAACCACCACGGCTCGAACTGCTGGCGTTTCGAGACCAAGGTCCCGTCGACGTAGAGTTCACAGGCGTTGAAGAGCCCCGGAAAATGAATGTGGGGCTTCGCGGCCAATTGGTCCGGCGATAGCGCGATCGTCGTGCGATACCAGATGTCGCCCGTAAAGCTGCGTTGATCTGGATCGCGGACGCCTTGCGCCTGGACATAGAGATCCGTTCGAACGGTCTCCCATTGGTCGGCCGGATAATCTTTCCGCGTGTCGACATCGTATTCTGCGCGATGCTCACGCCAGAATGACAGATCGAGCGGGCCGTCGGCGTAGCCGCGCTCCATCCCCTTTCCTTCGCGATCCCGGTGAAAACTCCACTCCAAAGGAAGCGCGGCGAGAAGACGGCCCTTTTCCCCGTTGGTCAGGGAAAGAAGGCGTCTGTATTGGTCGATTTCGCCTTTCCAAAAGGCGTCGCCGGACTCGAAGCGGGTCGTCGTGAAGGCCTTGTTCATTTCCGTGAGCGCGTCGCGCGCCCGTAGGCCTTGGTCGCCGTTGACGGCGGCTTTCTCGTAATCGAGGTCGCTCGCCCCCGCCCTGGTCATTTCTACATAATGCTTGATGGTCTCGTATCCGAGACGAACGAAGCGCACCCTCTCGACGTAAAGAGCGTCGGCGGGAGCGAGGGCGCCGCCCGACGCGCGCAAGTTCTCCACCGCCCTTTCTGCTTCCTGAAGCGATGCGCCAAGGCGTTCGACGAGCTCAGAAGTGTAGATGGCGGGAATAACGAAGAATTCATGCTCGGTGACGTTCGTCTTCCTCCAGGCGTCGAAAATCGCCGACCAATAGTCTCGCATCGGCTTTCGCGCGGGTCCGAAAAACTTCGCATAGAAGTCCTCGAGCAACTCAGAAACGTCGGAGTCCGGCTTCCACATGAGTCGGGCGCGCAGATAGAGATTGGTGAAGGTCGTCGCCAGCGCCATCCGGCTTTCGGTCGATATCCCTAAGACGCCGGCGTCCCGATAGGCCTTCACGTCCGCCTCGAAAGCCTGGTGACTTGGATTGGGCAGATCGCGCCAGACGAGCATGGACTGATCATAGTCATAGATCGTAAGTCGGCCTTGAGTTACTTTCATCCACTTTTTTAGTATGTCCAGATATTCTTGCTTCTGCGGAGAGCGCGGATCGTCGACGCTGTGAATAGGGTCAATGTCGATTGGAGCGATCACGCCATAGAGTGAAGGCTCCAGCGCGACCTTCCGTACCGGCGGAAGAAACATATTCGAGTAAATGAGAAACCCGATCTTCGACCGACTTTCGGGATGACGCTCCCGCAGTCGTCGCGCCACATTGTTCAGCAACTCCAGCATGGCGTCGGTAACGGAGGGGCGGAGCGAGTATTTATCCCACTGCAGCTTTCCAAGTTCGACGTCGCGCGGATAAGTGGAAGCGTAGAGACCATCCTCCATGCTGAGCGAGATGCCCTCCCCCGCGGCATATAGGCTGTCGACCGCATTGGCGACGTGTTCAGCGCTTTTTGGATCGGTGAGCGGGACATCGAAAACGCTCGTCCCAAGGCCTTTCATGAATTGACCGAGGCTGTGGCCGTTCGGGGGAACGGTCGTCGCGCTCACCATCATGTTACGCAGCTGGAAATCCGTTACGCCGGTCGCGTCTCCCGACCAGGAAACCCAGAACGCGCGTATTTCGAACGGCGGCGCATAATAAACCTCGAGGTCGCCGACCGTGAGCCTGGACTCCGTCGGAACGCATTCTCCGAAATCGCCCGGCATAAACCAGCGCACGCCCCATGCGCGAAGGAGTTCCGCAACGGCGAAATAATGACTCTCGTCATTGACGCCCGCGAGAAAAATGCGGTTTCGATCTCGCAACAGCGCTATGGCGTCCGCACGAAGACGCGGCTTTGGCTTGACCACAGACGCGAGCTTCGCCTTGATCCCCGGATTGAGCTGCAAAGCGGCGTCCCCAATTATCACCAACGGACGGCCGCTCTTGAGGGCCTTGTCGACTGCCTCCGGAGCGCTGACGAGCGGCAAGGTCACGCCGGTCATGCGCGCGATGTATTTTTGCAAATCCTGGGCGGCCTGCGCTTCAAAACGGCCGGCGCGCGGCGAGCTGATGATAAGGGCGGCGCTTCGTCCGCCGCCGACGATCTCCAGGGGTTGACCGCCCCCGCCGCCAGCCGTCGCCCCAACAGCGGGAACGCTCCATGCTGCGAAGAGAAGGAGGAATGTCAATCGCCGGATCAGCATTGGTTTACGCCTCTGGATCAATCGCTTGAGGATGGATGAACGCCAGGAGTGGGTCAGTCAGAGAGGTCTCGCATCTGACGCATCTGCAGCGTCGTAGACAGTGAAGTTAGCTTTTCGTTAGCCAAGAGCGAAGCCGCCACGAAAACATCGGGCCTATTTTAAGACTCCCAATTACACTAACGCAGGCAGACAGCCGCCTCCGCAAATCCAGCCCCGGTGGTTGCAGTGTTTTCTCGATCTCGTCTTTTTTCCATGGCGCTTTTAGGGCTCGTCGCCGTCGGACTCGGCGCCTGCGCGTCGGACGGTCTCGACGCCTCGGATCGAGCAAGCTTCCTCGCCCTCGCGGCCGAGCCGGCGCATGTGCCGATTTTCGTGGTCTCGACGAGACGGGAAGACGGAGCCGGCGAGAGCGGCGCCCACGGGCGTTTCTCTCTGGTTTCCATCAGTGTGCCTCCCTACCACAGGGCCGGAGCCGTCGAAGGCCCCACCTTCGGCGCGCCAAGGGCAGGTCGCAACTTCGCAGTCGAGTCGCGTCGAAACTTGAATGAGCCGCTTTTTTTCGATGAGATCGCCGCTCATGTGTCGAGCCGGCCCTCCAGCAGGGACATCCTCGTCTATGTCCATGGCTACGACACGAGCCTGAATGAAGCTCAGTTTCGTACGGCGCAACTCACGCTGGATTCCCGCTTCGAGGGAACATCGGCTCTGTTTACTTGGGACTCGATCTCCCGGCGCGGCCTCTCCGCCTATCATTCCGACAAGGAAAGCGCGACTGTGGCGAGAGACGCGCTGGAAAATCTACTGCTGGATCTCGCTCGGGTCGAAGGCGTGGGGCGGATCCATGTCCTGGCCCATTCGATGGGCGCGTGGCTGGCGATGGAGAGTTTGCGCTCGATCGCGATCTCGGGCCGTCCAGATCTGGACGGGAAACTCGGTGAAGTGATGCTGGCTGCGCCGGACATCGATCTCAGCGTCTTCAGCCAGCAGCTTGCGCGCGTTGGCGCCGAGCATGTAACGGTTTTTGTTTCTAATACGGATCGCGTGCTGTCGATCTCGGCTCATATCGCGGGCGACCGCCCGAGGCTGGGCGCAATGGATCCCAGCAACCCCAAGGACCGCGCCGCGCTCGAAGCTTTAGGCGTTTCGGTGCGCGACCTGTCGCGACTGAACACGGATATCATGGGACATAACACGTTTGCTGAGGTCCCCGCCGTCGTCCGTCAGATCGGAGCCCAAATGGCGACAGCCGCCGAAGGCGACGAGAGCGGCAAAGTGGAGACGGCTGACAGCGAAGAGCGTCAATAAATCCGACGACGTCCGGCAGGGGCGCCGCCTCTGCACATGCTGGGTTTCTGGCAGGCGGACCGCCCTGTGAGGCTTGTCGCGCTTGCCTAGCACGCAATTTACCTCCGAGCCTGGCGAAAGGCCGAGGAGGGCTTACTCATGACCTGGCGACTGCTCACGCTTTCGACTGTCCTTTTCATGCACGCAACGTCAAGCGCGGTTGCGCACGCTTCTCTTATTCAGGCGTCTCCCCAGCCAGGCGCAGTTGTCGCAGGCGATCGCGTGTCGATCGAGCTTCGTTTCGATAGTCGCCTCGATGCGCGCTTTTCCAATCTCAAGCTGTTGAGGGCGGACGACAATCAGGCGGCGCTGACGATGGAGTCCGCGAATTCGCCGAGCGTATTGAGGGCAAGCGGAACGGGACTGACTGAAGGGCGTTACGTCCTCTATTGGCGTGTCTTGAGCGTCGATGGGCACGCCAATCAAGGCGAGATCAAGTTCGAAGTGAGGCCATGAGGATGCAGGCGTTCCTGTCCATCTACAGCTTGATCGACTGGATCTTGCGAGGGGCGGCGATGGCGGCTCAGACAGTTGCGGTCGGAGGAGCGACATATTTTCTCCTGACGCTCGCCCCTTCGAACGCAAGCGGCGGCGGACGCGCCGCGCTCGATCGTTTTTGCAAGCGCGTCGTGTTTTGGTCAGCCGCGGCGTCTTGCGTTGCGCAGCTCATGGCCGCCGCCGCGCTCACAGCGTTTCTCATCGGCTCGGCGGGCGCTGATCTGAAGACCGCGATGAGCGCGGACGCCATTACTTTCCACGTCGTTTCTGCATGCGCGGCTTTCGCCCTCGCCTGCGCGGCCCGCTGGCCGCGGCTCTGGACGCCCTGGACGCTTGTGCTGCCGTCTTCTATCCTCATCGTCGCGCATACGGGGCTGACGCATGTCGCGAGCAGGACGGAAGTCTCCGCCGCGATGCTCGTGGCGGAGATGCTCCATCTCTTGGCCCTGGCCGCGTGGATCGGCGGCGTCCCCTACTTCGTCGCGTCGCTGCGCATGCTCGGCGACCGTGAGAGCTACAGATTTGTCGCCAGGCGTTTCTCCGCCGTCTCATTTGTGTCTGTCTTTGTCGTCGTCGCCACCGGCGTTTTCATGGCCGTTCCTTTCGCAGGCTCGCTGGGCGGGCTCTACCAAACGAATTATGGCCTGCTGATCAGCACGAAGAGCGTGTTGCTGATTATCCTTCTCTGTCTGGGGGCCATGAATTTCCTCGCGATACGAAAGCTTCAGCGCGATTCCGCTCTGACCCTTCGAAGCGCGCCAATCATCGCAGAGACGGAAGTCGGCGTCGGCCTTATTGCAATTTTTTGCGCGGCCGCCCTCGCCGCATCGCCTTTGGCGTCTGAAACGTCAGCGTCGCGACCCGACACGGCGGATATCGCAAAGCGCTTCGAGCTTGCTTGGCCACGCCTGGAGAGCCCCGCCTTTGCGCAGCCATCCGCGGTTGACTCACACGCAATTGAGATCCCCGTCGCGCCCCGACCCTCGACGTCGCAGCCTGAGCGCAGCGCCTTCGATATTGCGTGGTCCGAAGCGCATCATCACTACGCGGCGCTCATTGTCGTCGCCGCGGGACTCGTGGCGCTCTTCTCGCAAAGCAGGCGCATCGGCCGCTTTACGCGAAACTGGCCAGCGCTCTTCCTTGTCCTTGCGGGCTATCTCTTCGTCGTGGCCGATGAAGACGCATGGCCGCTCGGCAAGATCGGATTTTTCGAAAGTCTGGCGACGCCGAGGATTGCGCAGCATAAGTTCATGATCGCGCTGATTGCGGCCTTCGCGATATATGAATGGCGCGTGCAGCTGCAAAGATTTAAGTCGCAGTGGCCGTCTTATGTCTTTCCGCTGACGCTCGCGGCCGCCGCGGCGTTCCTGCTGACTCACTACGGCCATACCGACAGCAAGGAAGAAGTGCTGATCGAGATCAGCCATACGCCTGTTGCGCTGATCGGCGTGATCGCGGCGATTGCCCGATGGCTGGAAATTCGTCTGCCCGCATCGTCGCTGAGCCGGGTTGCCGGGATCGTGTGGCCGATCGCTTTCATGGCCGGGGGCGCGTTTTTATTGCTGTATCGGGAAACATTCTAGCTTCGCGGCGCGGGCGTCGCGCACATGCAAGCGCACGCCCGCCGCGCCCTCACAGTTTTTTGCAGCCTGACGCCCACACGCGCCCTACATCGATTGAGAGGCTGGATGACGTATGGAGTAGATGCAATGGCGCATTCCAAATTAACGCTCTTGTTGGTCGCCGTTGCGCTGGCGGTATCGGCCAGCGCGGCCAGCGCGCGCCACCGTGTTATCGTGAGCGCGCCCGCGCCTGTTTACGACCCACAGGCTGCGGCATACGCGTATTATGGCGCGACCCCGGCTGACGGCGGCATCTTCAGCCAACTGGACACCGTCTTCAGCTGTCGCCGCACATACGCCGCCGCGCCGCCGCCGATCGTCGCGACTTACTAGACAATCGGCCTTCGCGCCGATCAATTGAAACGCCGCGATCATGGATCGCGGCGTTTCGGCGCTTCTTATTGCACAAACGCTGGAGGGCTTTTTCTTACTGCAGGCGCCCTCCCACTCGCTTCCCGCCGCGCTAGATCACGGCGGGTCGCCGTTTCCGATCGAGAGCTCGCCATGTCGGACCAATCGATGGCCCTTGCCGTCACTCTGATGGCCTTTCTGCTCATGATCCTTGCCGTGTCTCGGATCATGGCGGTCTAACGGGTGTCGTTCGAGAAAGCTGCCAGCTGCGCCGCCTCGGACTCGCGGAGCCGAGAGAGCTGACCGGGACCGCTCAGCCAAAAAACAAGGGGGCCATGGACGGCCCCCTTTGGTCTGCTTTCCGCCCGCGCGAAATCGCCTTACGGGTCCATGCAATAGCAGGCGCTGCCATCGAAGTTGTTGAAACCTTCCGGCGCCGCGGAAGCGGAGCTCGTGAGACCAATGCTCAGGGTCAGAGCGATGGCGGCGAAGATCGTGATCAGCTTAGTCATGGTCATCTCCCTCGGTGCGGTCCTTGTTTCGATGATCTGACGGTAGCTCGCGCAGCCGCGCATGTAGATGCGGCGGCGCACACCACTGGCTAAGGGGAACCCGCGGGTTTCGGCTTGAAGGTCGAGCGACCGCTGGGTAGGCCGCGACCGGAGGACGGGCATTACCTGTCGGACGCCTGTGCTGGCGCCGAGGACGGAGCAGGCGACCAGCCCGTCCGCGCTTCTCTCTGCTTGTTCGGGAATGGCGCGCCCGAAAGGATTCGAACCTCTGACCCCCAGATTCGTAGTCTGGTGCTCTATCCAGCTGAGCTACGGGCGCCCGCCGCGTGCGCTTTGAGGGGCCCGTCGGGGCCGCGGCGCTGCGACTGGCCACCGTTTAGCGACAAGCGAGGCGAATGGCAAGTGCCGTTATTTTTGGGGCCGCGCGCCTTGCACGGCTTGCGTGAGCCTTTAATTAAAAAGCTGTCACACAGGATTTGCGATGGAAACTTTCGTCTCGAATGGCGTCGAGATAGCCTATTCGGATTTCGAGCCTCTCAGCGAAGACCGGCGTGAGCCGATCGTTCTCATCCACGGTTTCGCCTCCACGCACGCGGTCAACTGGCTTTTTACCCAATGGGTCAAGACGTTGACCGAGGACGGCCGCCGCGTGATCGCTTTCGACAGCCGGGGTCACGGCCGGTCGCAGAAGCTTTACGATCCCGCTCAGTATACGCTCGATCTGATGGCCCAGGACGTCGCCAATCTGCTCGATCACCTCTCCATCGCCCGCGCCGACGTGATGGGCTACTCGCTGGGCGGCCGGATCGGAACTGTATTGGCCCTCACGAGACCCGAGCGGGTGCGCTCGCTCATTCTTGGCGGCATCGGCCAATATCTGGTCCAGGAGGCCGGCCTCCCCGGCGGCCTCGCCGAGGCTATGGAGGCCGAGCGGATCGAGGACGTCGATACGCCCATGATGAAGATTTTCCGCGGCTTCGCCGAATCGACCCGAAGCGATCTCAAGGCGCTCGCCGCCTGCGTGCGGGGCGCGCGCAAGACGATCGATCCGGCGCTTCTCGCGCGGATCGAATGCCCCGTGCTGATCTGCGTCGGCACGCGCGACGACGTCGCCGGGGACCCCGCCCCGCTCGAGCCGCTGTTTCGCAACGTCCGCCTCGTCGACATCCCCGGCCGCGACCACAACCGGGCGGTCGGGGACCGCATCTACAAACAGGCGGCGCTCGAATTCCTGGCCCAACGGCCCTGATGCGCGACGGCGGCCGAACCGCTATATAGCGGCGCAGGAGGAGCACGATGGCCGCCGACCCGCGCGAGAAAACTGCGTCCGTGATCGAATTCGACCCCTTGCTCGCCCGGCTGCGGCTCGAGGCGGAGGACGTGCTGCGGCGCGAGCCGGAGCTTGGCGGTTTTGTCCATGGGGCGATTCTGGCCCAGGATTCGGTTGCAGGGGTCGTCACGCATCGCGTCGCCCAGCGCCTCGACCGGCCCGAGGCCCCTTATGCGGCCATAAAACAGGCCTTTGACGCCTGCCTCGCCCGCTCGCCGGCGATTCTCGAGGCGTTCCGCGCCGACCTTCTCGCCGTGCTCGAACGCGATCCGGCCTGCACGCGGCTCTTGGAGCCGGCGCTCTATTTCAAGGGCTTCCACGCCTTGCAGAGCTACCGTCTGGCCCATTGGCTGTGGATGAACGGGCGCAGCGATTTCGCCCTCACGCTGCAGAGCCTGTCCTCGCAGATTTTCCAGACCGACATTCACCCCGCCGCGCGGATCGGCAAAGGCGTGTTCATCGACCACGCCACCGGCGTCGTCATCGGCGCGACCAGCGTCATCGAGGACGACGTCTCGATGCTGCATGGCGTGACGCTCGGCGGCACCGGCAAGTCGCGCGGAGACCGCCATCCGAAGGTCAGGCGCGGCGTCCTGATCGGGGCGGGGGCGAAAGTTCTCGGCAATATCGAGATCGGGCGCTGCGCCATGATCGCGGCGGGCTCGGTGGTGCTCGATTCCGTGCCCGCGAACAAGACGGTAGCGGGCGTGCCGGCGCGGATCGTCGGCGATTCGAAATGTGCGGAGCCGGCTCTGGCCATGGACCAGATGCTCGCGGTATTGGATGCGGCGTCGGACACGAGGACGGGGCTTTAAAGGTGAAGAAACGACTGATCGGCTTGGCGGCTTTCGCCTTTCTTTTGGCCGCGGGCGTCGCCCCGCGCGACGCGCAGGCCGCGGGCTGGCACTATTACGATCCCGAATGTCCCATCGCGCTTGGGACGAAATCGATGAAATTCGTGGCGATGCAGCCGAAGAAAAGCGTCGACCGCGAATGCGCCGCCCTGCCCGATATCGGCGCCTCGGTCATCGTGCTCGACGCCGCCGACAATGAGCTGCGCGACATGACCTGGGACATTCGCGTGCTGCGGGCCAAGGATGAAAGCGGCGCCGCCGATCCCGACGCCGACGCCGTCAGCCGCCTGCCCTTGCAGAAATTTCCCAACGGCATGGTGAATTTCGATCAGGACTTCCGGCAGGCCGGCAATTACGTGCTCTACGTCAAACTGACGAGCGACGACGGCGCCAGGAGCTACGAGGGGCGGCATCCGTTTTCGGTGGGTCTGATCACCGACGAGGAGTTCTACCTCTACATCGGCTTTGGCGTTTTCGCGATCGTGGGGGGCGCGGTCGCCTTCACCTTGTGGCGGCAGGGGAAGCTCGGGTTCAAGATCCCGAATTTCGCGAAACCGTCGTAGCCCGAAGGCGCCTTACTCAACGTCGCGTCGCGTCGGTCAGCCCGAGACTAATCGACCGGTTCGAAATTCCTTGGCGTCGCTCTCGCCGCTCTCAATCCCTCCCCTTTACGGGGAGGGTGGCCCCGCGTAGCGGGGTCGGGTGGGGTCAAGACGAGGCGATAAGGCAGCCCTGCGCTCACCCTCCAAACCTGTTATTCTTCGGGAACCCCCGCGGCGGCAGCCGCCCCGCCTCGGCGCGGTGGCCCATCCATTCGGAAAGCTCCGCCGCCGCCACGGTGAAGACGCGGCCGGCGGAGTCCGTCCACGTCAGCCCGTCGGCGAGCGCAAACACCTTGGCGTCCGAGACGCCGCCGTCCTTGTAGCGCTGCATGCGCACGCCTTTGCCGCGCGCCATGCGCGGCGCCTCTTCCAGCGGGAAAACCAGAAGCTTTCTGTTCTCGCCAATGATCGCGACATGGTCGCCCTCGGCCTCGGTCACGACTTTCAGCCGCGCCGGCGGATCGACGGAGAGAACGGCCCTGCCCTTCTTGGTCGACGACAGAAGATCGTCCTGCGCGACGACGAAGCCGCGCCCGTCGTCGGCGACGATCAGCAGCGAGCCCCCGCCGCGATGCGGCATGACGCGCGCGAGCTCCGCGCCCTCGTCGACGTCGGCGTAGAGCCGGATCGGCTCGCCATGGCCGCGCCCGCCCGGCAGTTTCGACGCGTCGAGCGTATAGGCCTTGCCGTTCGTCGCGAGCGCCAGAATCTTCGAGGTCGTCTGCGCGAAAAAGGACGTGTCCAGCGCGTCGTCGCTCTTGAACTGCAGCGACGACAAATCCTGCACATGGCCTTTGAGGGCGCGAATCCAGCCCTTTTTCGAGACGACGACAGTGATCGGCTCGCGCTCGATCATCGCCTCCGCGAGATCGAGATCGACGGTCGCGGGCGCGTCTTCGAAAGTGGTGCGGCGCTTGCCGACGGGCGTCGTCGGGCCATAGAGCTTTTTGAGCTCGCGCACCTGGCTCGCGATCGCCTTCCACTGCTTGGCGTCGTCCGCGAGCAGCGCCTCGAGGTCGACGCGCTCCTTGGAGAGGTTGTCGAGCTCGCGACGCAGCTCCATCTCTTCCAGCCGGCGCAAGGAGCGCAGCCGCGTGTCGAGGATGTAATCGACCTGCAGATCGGTAAGCTTGAACGCCTTCTTCAGCTCGCCCTTGGCGTCGTCCTCCTCGCGGATGATGCGGATCACCTCGTCGAGATTGAGGAAGACGATGACCATGCCTTCCAACTGCTCGATCCTGCGCAGGATCGCCGCGAGCCGGTGGCGCGAACGGCGCTGCAAGACGGCGCGGCGGTGGTCGAGCCACTGCCGCAGTGCTTCGTCGAGCGAGACGACGCGCGGGGTGACGCCGTCGACCAGCACATTCATATTCAGGCTGAAACGGCTCTCGAGTTCGGAGAGCTTGAAGAGCGTCTCCATCATCAGCGCCGGATCGATGGCGCGCGTGCGCGGCTCAAAGACGATGCGCACGTCCTCCGCCGATTCGTCGCGCACGTCGGCGACGAGGGGGAGCTTGCGCTCGGCGATCAGCTCGGCGAGCTTTTCGATCAGCCGCGACTTCTGCACGCCATAGGGTATCTGCGTGACGACGGCGACCCAGCCGCCGCGCGGCAGTTCTTCCCGCGTCCAGCGGGCGCGCACCCGGAAGGAGCCGCGGCCGGTGCGATAGGCCTCAACGATCTCCGCGCGCTTGTCGACGATCACGCCGCCGGTCGGAAAGTCCGGCCCCTGCACGAAGGTGAGCAATTGCTCGCTCGTCGCGCCGCGATGCGAGATGAGATAGAGCGCGGCGTCGCAGAGCTCGGCAAGATTATGCGGCGGAATGGAGGTCGCCATGCCGACCGCGATGCCCTGCGCGCCATTGGCGAGCATATTGGGGAGCGCGGACGGCAGAACCACCGGCTCCTTTTCTTCGCCGGAGTAATTCGGCTTGAAGTCGATCGCGTCCTCGTCGATGCCCTCGAGAAGGGCGCGCGCGACGGCGGTCATGCGCGCTTCCGTGTAGCGATAGGCGGCGGCCGAATCGCCGTCGATATTGCCGAAGTTTCCTTGTCCGTCGACGAGCGGATAGCGCGACGAGAAATCCTGCGCGAGCCGCACCAGCGCGTCATAGATCGCCTGGTCGCCATGCGGGTGGTAGGAGCCCATCACGTCGCCGACGATCTTGGCGCATTTCTTGAACGGCGCGCCGGGGTCGAGCCGCAGCACATGCATCCCGTAGAGAATGCGCCGATGCACGGGCTTCAGGCCGTCGCGCGCGTCGGGCAGCGCGCGGTCAGTGATCGTCGAGAGCGCGTAGCGCAGATAGCGCTCCTCGAGCGCCTCGCGCAGATCGACGGGCGTCACCACGCTCTCGCCGCCGCCGTCCCTGCCCTTCCCCGCCGAACCGCCTTTCTGCGCCATTCCGATCCGTTCCTGTTTCTTTCGCCTGCGTTTCCTATGGGCTGCGGGCGGCAGGCGCAAGCGCGCGCCGGCATTAACAATGTAAACAATATTTTTTGGCGCGAATTGTCGTGATTATCGCTTGCGGCGATTCACGCCGCTCCTTAAAAAGGAGGCCTCCACAGCGCCGTTCCTGCTCGCCCGAGCGCTTTCCTCTTACATTTCCTTTGGTTTCCGACATGCCATCAACCCTCAGAATTCTTGTGGTTCTTGGCGCGGCGCTCATTGCCGGCGCCGCTCTGGCGCTGGAAAACAAGAAGGTTGCAAATAACAATGCAGCCCTCCGGAGCGCCCATCAGGGGCAATCGCAGGAAGAAACCGCGATGCAGGCGATGTGTCGCGAGATCCTCGTCGATACGGATGAGGGATATGGCGTGACGAATCACGAATCACGCGTCATCTGCGACGCGCTTCGCTAAGTCTCCCCGCCGAGCGCTTCGAGATAGAGCGCCCGCGAGGCTGGCATGGAGACGCTGCGCGGCGCGAGCACGTCGCGCGTCAAAAAATAGCCGGTCAGACGGAAAGCGTCGACGATCTCCGAGACTGAGGGGGCCTCTGACGCATCCTGCAGAAAGCGCGGATAAGGCAGGAGCCGCGCGCTCCACGGCGCGCCCGCGTCGCGATTGACGGCGCGGCCCGACTTCGGCGAGACAAAGGCGAGCCCTTCGCGCGCGCCTGTCAAGGCGCAGCTCTGCAAGTCGAGACCGAAGCCGAGCGCCGCGAGCAGAGAGAGCTCGAAGCGGGCCATCAACGGCGCCGCGGCGTCCGCCGAATCGAGCCCCGCGGCGATGGCGTTCGCCATGTCGAAGATTTCCTCCTGAGGATCGCGTTCCGGAAGCAGCCTCAGCAGCGCCGTCAGCGCGGCGACGCCATGCAGCGCTGCGCCCCGATCCAGATAACGCGCGGCCCGGCTGGCGAGCGGCTCGACGGAAAAGACGCCCAGATGATCCTCGAGCCGGGCCCGCCAATTGGCGGCCACCAGATTTCCGGGCTGCAGGACTGGACGCATCGCCTTCGACCGGCCGCCGCGCACGACGCCGAGATGGCGGCCATGCGCGCGAGTCATCAGCTCCAGAATCACGGAGGTCTCGCCGTGTTTTCTGACGCCGATGACGAGGCCCTCGTCCTGCCATTCCATGGCGCGCCCTTCAACGACGACAATCTAATCCCGTCACCCTTGCGGAGAAGGGGATAGGGGCGGGGTCGACGATCCTCGTCGTGCGCCTCGCCTCACGCGGCGTTACTGCTCGGACAGCTTCATCTCGGGGCTGTACTCGATCCCCTCCACGTCCTTGACGATCGCCTGACCGCAGATCACGCGATTTTGCGCCGTGTCGAAGGTCAACGTCGGCCCGCCATGGAGGCTCCAGCCCTTGCTCAGCGCCTCCGTGACGCGGTGGCAGAAGGCCGCGTCGTCGGGGCCGGTGAGATAGCGGTAGACGGTCAGAACTTTGTGCTTCTTGGCCATGGGAAAGCCTATTCGCCCTTGGGAAAGTCGAGCCGCATTTCGCGATATCGCTCCGGGTCCTCCGCCCAGTTTTCCCTTACCTTGACAAAAAGGAAAAGATGCACCGGCTGCTCGGCGGCCTCGGCGATCTCGCGGCGCGCCGCCTGCCCGATCGCCTTGATGGTGCGCCCGCCCTCGCCGATGACGATCCGCTTCTGCCCGTCGCGGGCGACATAGATCGTCTGCTCGATCCGCGCCGAGCCGTCCTTCTGATTGGTCCAGGAGTCGGTCTCGACCGTGCTTTGATACGGCAGTTCGTCGTGCAGGCGCTCGTAGATCTGTTCGCGGGTGATCTCGGCTGCAAGCAGGCGCAGCGGCGCGTCGGAGAGTTGGTCTTCGGGATAGAGCCAGGGCGAGGGCTTCATCCGCCTCGCGAGCGCATGACGCAGATCGTCCACCCCGTCGCCGGTGAGCGCCGAGACCATGAAGGTTTCCTCGAATTTCTGGCGCTCGTTGAGCTTCGCCGTCAGCGCCAGCAGCTTTTCGCGGGCGACGACGTCGATCTTGTTCAAGACGAGGATTTTGGGCGCCCTCGCCTCGGCGAGCTGCTCGAGGATCGCCTCGACTTCCTCGTCGAGGCCCTTGCGCGCGTCGACGAGCAGCGCAATGACGTCCGCATCCGCCGCGCCGGAGAGCGCGCTCGCCACCATCGCGCGGTCGAGCCTGCGTTTTGGCTTGAAAATGCCGGGCGTGTCGACCAACACGATCTGCGCCGGCCCATCGACGGCGATGCCGCGCACCAGCGCGCGGGTCGTCTGCGCCTTGCGCGAGACGATGGAGACCTTGGCGCCGACGAGCTGATTGAGCAGCGTCGACTTGCCGGCGTTGGGCGCGCCGACCAGCGCCGCGAAGCCGCAGCGCGTTTCATGTTCCATGGCGTTAGCGTCGCTCACTGGCTCTTCCAATTCTATTACCGCAGCGTCTCCCCCTTCGCGGGCCAGCGATGGAGCGAGGAGACCTACTCCTCTACGCCCTCGCGCGCCATGAAGGCCGCCGCGGCCGCCTGTTCGGCGGCGCGTTTCGACGAACCGGCCCCCGTCGCCCCCTCGAACCCCTCGATTTCAACCGCGAGTTCGAAGGACGGCGCGTGATCCGGTCCGCTGCGCGCCACCAGCCGATAGCGCGGGGGGGCAAGGCGGCGCGCCTGCGCCCATTCCTGCAACGCAGTCTTGGCGTCGCGCAGATTGCGCCCCGCCTCGCGCATTTTAGGGCCGAAAGCGGCGCGCACCACACGCTCGGCGGCCGCCGTTCCGCCGTCGAGAAACACCGCGCCGATGATCGCCTCGCAAATATCGCCGAGGATTGCGCGCTTCTTGCGCCCGCCGGTCTGCGCCTCGCCCTCGCCGAGGCGCATATAGGGGCCGACGCCCCAGAGCTCGGCGACCTCGGCGCAGGTTTCCTTGCGCACCAGCGCGGCCAGGCGGCGCGAAAGTTCGCCCTCGCTCTCGGCAGGGTAGCTTTCGTAGATCATATGCGCGACGGCGAGGCCGAGCACGCGGTCGCCAAGAAACTCCAGCCGTTCGTAGGAATCCGGCCGCCGCGGCGCGGCGCTGACATGGGTGAGCGCCCAGCGAAGCAGGTCCCTGTCCGTGAATTCATGCCCGACGCGCCCCTCGAGCGCCGCAAGATCGGGCTTGCCTCGCGCCATGGCGCGCCCGCTCAATGCGCCGACTTGAACAGACGGCTCCAACGCACGGACCACGGCCAGCGCCAGAAGGCGAGCGCCGACTCATCTTTCCTGACCGAGAAGAAGATGATCTCGGCCCGGCCGACGAGGTTGACGAAGGGGACGTAGCCGACGCCGCCGCTCTCCGGCGCGATGCGCGAGTCGGTCGAGTTGTCGCGGTTGTCGCCCATCATGAAATAATGGTCCGGCGGCACCACGAAGAGCCCCGTATTGTCGTTCATCCCGTAATCGTCTTCGATCTCGATGATCGTGTGCTCGACGCCCGGATGCTGGGCGTCCCCCGGCAGCGTTTCCTTATAGGTCGCGACCGGAACCTCGCGCCCTTCCCTATTCTCCGTCTCCGCCGACGCGATCCGCTCGCGGGGCACGACGACGCCATTGATGTAAAGGCGCCCTTCGATCATCTGAATGCGGTCGCCGGGCAGGCCGATCACGCGCTTGATGTAGTCCGTCTCATTGTCGCGCGGCAGCTTGAACACCACCACGTCGCCGCGCTTGGGCGGCGAGGCCAGCACGCGGCCGGAAAAAACATTGGGGCCGAAAGGCATCGAATAATTCGAATAGCCATAGGCGTATTTCGAAACGAAGACATAGTCGCCGATCAGCAGCGTCGGGATCATGGAGCCCGATGGGATATTGAAGGGTTGAAACAGCAGCGTGCGGATGACGAGCGCAATGGCCAGCGCCTGGATGATGACCTTGATGGTCTCGAGAACTCCGCCCTCTTCCTGCTTCTGTGCCACCGGGACGTTCCTGCTCAAGCCGACTGCTCCTTGACCTTGGCGGCGGCCAGAATCCGCCCCGAGACCCCGCTTAGCACGGCGTCGCCCAGATGAGAACCAGTGGCCTGGACAAGCGGTTACCGGGTAAGCCCGATCCGGGCTTCCCAGGCCCGGACCCGTCAGCCCGCCGCCGCCCGCCCCTCTTCCATCGCCTGGCGCATCCGACGGATCGCCTCGGCGAGGCCGACAAAGACAGCCTCGCCCACGAGGAAATGGCCGATGTTCATCTCGACGATCTGCGGCAGCGCCGAGACCCGCCGGGCGGTGTCGTAGTCGAGGCCGTGGCCGGCGTGGACTTCGAGCCCGCGCCCCCCGGCATAGGCCGCGGCTTCTTGCACGCGCGCAAATTCACGATCCGCCAGCGTCAGATCGCCCACTTCCACGGCGTGGCACCAGGCCCCCGTATGCAACTCGACGACCGGGGCCTTGATCGAGACGGCGGCGTCGATCGACTCCGGCGACGGCTCGATGAAGAGCGACACGCGGACGCCGCCGCGCGTCAGCTGATCGACATAAGGGGCGAGATAATCGTGGCCGCCGATCACGTCGAGGCCGCCTTCTGTCGTGCGCTCGGTGCGCTTTTCGGGCACGAGACAGACCGCGTGCGGGGCGGTGGCCAGGGCGATGTCAAGCATCTGCCCGGTGGCGGCCATTTCGAAGTTGAGCGGCTTGGAGATCGCGGCCTTGAGACGGGCCATGTCGGCGTCGGTGATGTGGCGGCGATCTTCCCGCAGATGCGCGGTGATCCCGTCGGCGCCCGCCTCAATGGCGAGGAGCGCCGCGCGAACGGGATCGGGACGCGGCCCGCCGCGCGCATTGCGGATGGTGGCGACGTGATCGACGTTGACGCCGAGGCGAAGGGGTTTTGTAGTCATGGCGCGTCATAGCGCAGCGAGGGGACGCTTGTCATGCCGGAGGCGCTAGCCAGACGCGCCCTGGTCCTTCGAAACGCGAGCTTCTAACAAGCGCCTGCACGGAGGGGGGCGGTTCAAGCCTGTCGATCGCACTGCTCGGCTAAGGCCGACTACCCGATCACCCGCTCGACCTTGCTCACCAGCGCGCTCGCCCGCAGCTTGGCGACCACGTCGGTCAGATGCTTGAGGTCGGCGACCTCGAGATCGAAGGTCATCTCGCGGAAATCCGGCGACTGCGCCTTGAACCGGATATTGTCGATATTGGCGCGCGCTTCGCCGATCAGCGTCGCCAGGGCGCCGAGCGTGCCCGGCTCGTTGATCGCCGTGACGACGATGCGCGCCGGGAACAAAGCGGGCTTTTCCGGATCGATGTCCCAGCGTACGTCGAGCCAGCGCTCGGGCTGGTCGTCGAAGGCGGTGAGCGAAGGCGACTGGATCGGATAAATCGTGATCCCCTCGCCGGGCGTGAAAATCCCGACGATGCGGTCGCCCGGCACGGCGCCGCCCTCCGGCGCGAAGCGCACCGGCGCGTCGCCGCGCAAGCCGCGAATGGGAATGGCGCCCGGGTCCCCGTCGCCCGCCGCGCCCGGCGCCTTGAAGACGACATTGGCGTTGGCCTTGACGCCGAACCAGCCCGGTTCGCCCGGCGCCATCGGCGCCTGCGCGGCTTTGCGCTCCTCCGTGAAGTCCGGGTAGACCGCCTTCACCACGTCGCCGGAATAGATTTCGCCACGCCCCACCGCGGCCAGAACGTCGTCGATCGAGGGCCGGGCGAGACGGGTAAGCGCGCCCTTGAGTCTGTCGTCGGAGTAAGCGCGGCCCGCGCGCTCGAAGGCGCGCTCGACGATCTGGCGGCCGAGCCCGGCGTATTGTTGCCGCACCGCCTCGCGCGTGGCGCGGCGGATCGCGGCGCGCGCCTTGCCGGTCGCGACAGCGGCTTCCCAGGCGGCCGGCGGCACATGGCCTTCAGCGCGGATGATCTCGACTTCGTCGCCATTCTGCAATTGAGACAAGACCGGCGCGACGCGGCCGTTGATCTTGGCGCCCACAGCCGAATCGCCGAGCTTGGTGTGGACGGCGTAGGCGAAATCGATCGGCGTCGCGCCGCGCGGCAAGGCGATGAGGCCGCCCTTGGGCGTGAAGCAGAACACCTGATCCTGGAACAGCTCGAGCCGGGTATGCTCGAGAAACTCTTCGGGACTGTCGCCATGCGCCAGCAGATCGAGCGTCTCCTGCAGCCAGCGGAAGGCGCGGCTTTCCTTGGCGAGCTCCTCGCGCCCCTCGTCGCCCGTCGCATCCTTGTAGAGCGCATGGGCGGCGATGCCGAAACGGGCGATCTCATGCATCTCGGCCGTCCGGATCTGAAGCTCGACGCGCTGATGGCCGGGTCCGATCACGGTGGTGTGGATCGAGCGATAGTCGTTCTGCTTGGGCGTCGAAATATAATCTTTGAAGCGGCCCGGCACGTTCGGCCATTTGGCGTGCACGACGCCGAGCGCGCGATAGCAGTCCTCGACGGTGCCGACGATGATGCGGAAACCGAAGATATCGGAGAGCTGCTCGAAGGAGATGGATTTGCGCTCCATCTTGCGCCAGACGGAATAGGCCGTCTTCTGGCGCCCGGTCACCGCCGCCTCTATCCCGCGATCGGAGAATTCGCGCTTCAGCTCGTCCTCGATTTTCTTGATGATGCGGCCATTTTTCGTGCGCAGCTCGTGCAGGCGCTGCTCGATCGTCTGATGCGCCTCGGGCATCAGATGCCGGAAGGCGAGCCCCTCCAATTCCTCGCGCAGGCGCTGCATGCCGATGCGCCCGGCGAGCGGCGCATAAATGTCGAGCGTCTCCTGCGAGATGCGGGCGCGCTTTTCCTGCGGCACGAAATGCAGCGTGCGCATGTTGTGCAGGCGGTCGGCAAGTTTGACGAGCAGCACCCGCACGTCTTCGGCGACGGCGAGCAGCAGCTTTCGGAAATTCTCGCCCTGGCGGGCCTGTTTGGAAACGAGGTCGAGTTTCTCGATCTTGGTGAGGCCGTCCACGAGCCGGCCGATCTGCTCGCCAAACAGGCGATCGATCTCCTCTCGCGTCGTCTCCGTATCTTCGATCGTGTCGTGCAGCACGGCGGCGACGATGGTCGCGTCGTCGAGCTTGAGATCCGTCAGGATGGCGGCGACTTCGAGAGGGTGGGAAAAATAGGGGTCGCCGGAAGCGCGCGTCTGCTGGCCATGCGCCTTCATCGCGTAGACGTAAGCGCGGTTCAGCAAATCCTCGTCGACGTTCGGGTTGTATTTGCGAACCCGCTCGACAAGCTCGTATTGACGCATCATGCGCTTAAACGCCACGACAGGATAGCGCGGCCGACGCGGCCCTCGCATCCGAGCGGCGCGGAGCGGGCGGGCGACGTCAGGCCGCTGGGAATTGACCCGAATTGTAGCGCAGCTTTGCCGCGGTCTCCAAGGGGAGACCGCATCGCCAATGGCTTTTACTCGCCGTCTTCCTCGACCTCGGCCGGCGGCACAAGTCCCTCGAGGCCGCGCAGAAGGTCTTCCTCGGTCATGCGGTCAAACTGCGTCTCGCCCTCGAGGTCGGCGCCAGCGGCAGGGGTAAGGGCGGGCGCAGCCTCGGCCTCCGGCTCGTCGACTTCGACGTGGCGCTGCAGAGAATGGATGAAATCCTCCGACAGATCGCCCGGCGACAGCGCCGTCTCGGCGATCTCGCGCAAGGCCACCACGGGGTTTTTGTCGCGGTCGCGATCCACGAGAATTGGCTGGCCGGAGGAGATCAGCCGGGCGCGATGAGCCGCAAGAAGAACCAGATCGAATCGATTCTCAATTTTGTCGATACAGTCTTCGACGGTGACGCGCGCCATCTGTCCACAGCTCCTGTCCGAGGGGAAACGAAGGCAGTTATACCAATATGGTTGACAGATCAATCGCGAACTGGGCTTTTGACGAACCCACGCCGGGTTATGGTTGCCCATATTGAGCGGTAAACCATCAACTTATCGGAAATTTAACAAAGTATTGTCTGCTTAAAGCTCGGGTTGCTCTTGACGTTGCGGCACATCGGCGCAATCTACCGGTCGTGACGCTGCGGCGTCCGTGTTCCGACAAAGGCGCCTTTCCAAAATGAAACCGGCGATGGTTTGTCGGCAGTCAAGGCCGCTTCAACAGGGTTGAACGCGCCGGCGCCGGGCCCAAGGCCGAGAGCTCGGGCGAAGGCGACCTACATAACGAACGCGAGAATAAAATGGCTGATATCGAACGTATTGCGTTATTTATTGACGGCGCTAATCTCTACGCCACGGCCAAGTCGCTTGGCTTCGACATCGATTACAAACGCCTCCTGCGCGAGTTTCAGGCCAAGGGGCGACTTATACGCGCGTTCTATTATACGGCCTTGATCGAGGATCAAGAGTATTCCTCGATCCGCCCGTTGATCGACTGGCTCGATTACAACGGCTACGCTGTCGTGACGAAGCCCACCAAGGAGTTCGTCGACTCGCTGGGCCGCCGCAAGGTCAAGGGCAATATGGACATCGAGCTCGCCGTCGACGCGATGGAGATGGCCGAGCATATCGACCACATGGTTCTGTTCTCGGGCGACGGGGACTTCCGTTCGCTCGTCGAGGCCGTGCAGCGCAAGGGCGTGCGCGTCTCGGTGATCTCGACGATCACCACGCAGCCTCCGATGATCGCCGACGAACTGCGGCGCCAGGCCGATGAATTCATCGACCTCATCCATCTGGTCGGGAAGATCGGCCGTGATCCTGGCGAACGCGCCGAGCGTATGCAGCGCTACCAGGAGCGCCCCAGCCGTCCGCAAATGCCCGCGCCCGCCCCGGCCGGCGTGCATAGCGAAGAAGACGAAGAATAAGGCTCCTCTGCTTCGAGAGTCCAAAAGCCCGGCCCTCGCCGGGCTTTTTTGCGCTCCGAGGCGTCCTTGCCGGCCGAAACTAACCTTTCTCGCGCATGAGCCGCCCCTTTTCCCGGCTCCAATCGCGCTTCTTCTCGACCTCGCGCTTGTCGTGGATCTTCTTGCCGCGCGCGAGCGCGATTTGGAGTTTCGCGCGTCCCCTGGCGTTGAAATAGAGCTTCAACGGCACGATGGTCATGCCCTCGCGCTCGACCGCCTGCGCGAGCTTCGCGATCTCGCGGGACTTCAGCAATAGTTTTCGCGGTCGCTTCGGCTCGTGGTTGAAACGGTTGCCGGAGAGATATTCGGGAATATTGGCGTTGACGAGCCAAGCCTCGCCATGCCTGTCGACATGGGCGTAGCTCTCGGCGATTGTCGCCTTGCCGGTGCGCAGCGACTTGACTTCCGTCCCGGTCAGGGCGAGCCCCGCCTCGAAGGTCTCGCCGATCTCATAATTGAAGCGCGCCCTCCGGTTGTCGGCGACAACCTTGTGATTCGGCTCCTGCTTAGCGGCCACGGCCCGTTCCTAGAGCTTTCGAGCGAAGACTGATTCCCGGCGACGACGCGTCGAAAGCTCTATGCCGGCAGCAGGCCGGCGCGGATCATGGCGGCGCGAATGCGGTCCTTGGTGGGCTGCGTCGAGACCACGAGCGGCAGACGCACCTCTTCGCGCGCCTTCCCGAGCAGCGACAGACCATATTTCGCGCCTGTGACGCCCGCCTCGAGGAAGGTCGCGACTTGGAGCGGCACGAGCCGGTCCTGAACTTCCAGCGCCTTGGCGTAATCGCCGGCAAGACAGGCGTTCTGCAGATCGGCGCACAGGCGCGGCGCGATATTGGAGACGACCGAAATGCAGCCATGCGCGCCCGCGGCCATGCAGGCGAGCGCCGTGAGGTCGTCGCCCGAAAGCTGGATGAAGTCCGGCCCCATCGCCTCGCGTTGCAGCGAAATGCGGCCGATATTGCCGGTCGCGTCCTTCACGCCGACGATATTCTTGAGCTCCGACAGACGCTTCATCGTCTCGACGCTCATGTCGATCACCGAGCGCGGCGGGATGTTGTAAATAACGATCGGAATCGACACCGCGTCGTTGATCGCCTTGAAATGCAGATAGAGCCCTTCTTGATTGGGCTTGTTGTAATAGGGCGTGACGATCAGCAGTCCGTCCGCGCCGGCGCGCTCGGCGTGACCCGCAAGGGCGATGGCCTCGCGCGTATTGTTCGAACCCGCGCCGGCGATGACGGGGACGCGCCCCTTGGCCGCCCGAATGGTTTCCGTGACGACGCGGCCATGTTCTTCATGGCTCAGAGTGGGGCTTTCGCCCGTCGTCCCGACGGGAACAAGCCCATGCGTTCCCTGCTCGATTTGCCAGTCGACGAGCGCGTGGAGCGCGTCGTAATCGACCTCTCCATTGGCGAAAGGCGTGACGAGAGCCGTGATCGACCCATGAAAAATCGGCTTGTTGCTCATAGAATCAGGAACTTCCTTACGCCTCACAGCCGCCGTATTCGCGCCCGTATCATAGACGGGTCTTTCATAGCCGCTGGGGGCTTGTGAGAAAAGCCCCACCTAGGCGAGTTGGGGCGCGTCAGGCAGGGCGCTACGGCGACGCCTTGGTTAACGCTTCGTAAATGAATAAGGTCCAGCCTCTGAAGACGGAAACGAAACGCGATGACCTTGCCTCCACGGGTTTCGATGCGCCTCAAGCTCCTGGCCGCCGCCGCCGCGATCGCCCTGATCACGCCCGCCTTCACGGGCTTTGACGATCTGGGCGATGGGGAAGCGCGGCGCGAATACGCCAACATCGTTCCGCATGTTCCGTTCAGCGTCGGGGCCTGGCGCGCGCGCGTCGGCAATCTCGAGGAGACGGTGCGCGGATTGGTCACCGGCGAGCCGCCCCACACCGAGGCGGCGCATCCGCCGCAAATCTCCCTGTTTGGGCAGGACGACGCGGGCCTGTCCCCGCTCGCGCGTTATACGCCGCCGGACGGATGGCCGCGCGCCGCTGCGCCGAACGCGACCGACCCGTCGAAACTTCTCGGGCCGGACTTCGAGAATTTCTACCCCGCTTTGGCGGCCTTCCGCGCCGGCGACTTCGCGAGCGGCGAAGAGGCGGCGGCCAATCTGCAGACCAATCTCGCGGACACGGCCGCGCGCTGGGTCGGACTCAAACTCCATTCCCACGAGGCGGGCTTCAAGCGCATCACCGCCTTTCTCGCGGCGCATCCGGATTGGCCGGCCGCGGACTGGCTCCGTCGCCGCGCCGAAGAGGCCCTCGTCGCGGAACACCACCCGGACCGGGTCGTGAAGGGCTGGTTCGCCGAAACCAAGCCGCAGACGGCCTATGGCAAATTTGCGCTGGCCCGCGCGCTGGCGCGCGACGGCGACTTCGAGACCGCCGGCGCGCTCGCCCGAGAGGCCTGGCGCGAAGAGGATCTCGGCCAAAGTTTCGAGAACCAGTTCTACAAGGAACTCGGCGCGCTGCTTACCGCCGAGGATCACAAATATCGCGCCGACCGTCTGCTTTACGCCGGCAAGAATGTGCTCGCCCTGCGCGCCGCCGAACTCGCCGGCAAGGATGTCGCGGCTCTCGCCCGCGCCCGTGCGGCGGCGAATAACGGAGCCGGCGGCGAGAAGCTTTTCGCTTCCGTGCCGCCGTCGCTCCAGAACGACCCGGGTTTGCTTTTTTCGCGCATCCGCAGTCTGAACGGCGCCAAGAAATTCGCCGAGGCGGGCGCGCTGTTTCGCAAGGCGCCGACCGATCCGGTGAAAGTGGTCGACGGCGACGCCTGGTGGGCCGAACGGCGCCAGACCGCGCGCAAGCTGCTCGATACGGGCGACGCCGACACCGCCTATCTCATCGCGTCGCAACATGGCGCCGAGTCGACGAGCAACAAGGTCGAAGCCGAATTCATGGCGGGCTGGATTGCGCTGCGCTTTCTGGACGATCCGTCACGCGCCGCAAGGCATTTCGCAGCGCTGGGTCAGGTCGCGGAGACCCCGCTGCAAAAATCGCGAGCGCTTTATTGGCGCGCCCGCGCCGCAGAGGCCTATCACACGCCGGACGATGACGCGAAGGCGCGCGATTTCTATCGTCAAGCCGCCGCCCATTCGACCACCTTCTACGGTCAGCTGGCGAGCGCCAAGCTAGGCGGCGACGACCAGCCGCTGCGCCCCGCCCCGGCCGTCGCGCGAGATCACGAGCGCCACGAAGCCGTGCGCGTCGTCGAGCTGTTGCTCGCGACGGGCGACAAGGACGTGGCCGCGCCGCTCGCCCTCGAGGCGACGAAAAACATGGCCGACGTCCGGCAGATCGCCGCGCTCGGCGAAGCGATCGCCAGCCAGCGCGACGCGAAGATGTCGCTGATTTTCGGCAAGAGCGCGTCTTATCGCGGCATTCCGCTCGACGACGTCGCCTTTCCCTCCTATGGCGTGCCGAATTTCGACGCGCTTCCGAATTCCGCCTCGCGTTCGGTCGTCTATGCGATCGCGCGGCAGGAGAGCGCCTTCGATCCCAAGGCCGTGTCTTCCGCCGGCGCCATGGGGCTGATGCAGATGATCGCCTCGACCGCGCGGCATACGGCCTATCAGCATGGCCTCGCATTCGACGCCGCGCGCATGGTGAAAGAGCCCGCCTTCAACGCCAGGCTCGGCGCGGCGCATCTCGGCACGCTGCTCGGCGAATACAGAGGCGCTTATCTCCTCACTTTCGCGGCCTATAACGCCGGCGGCGGGCGCGTGAAGCAGTGGATGGACGCCTATGGCGATCCCCGTAAGCCCAACGTCGATCCGATCGACTGGGTGGAGCGCATCCCGATCACCGAAACGCGCAATTACGTGCAGCGCGTGATGGAGAATTTCGTCGTCTACCGCGCGAAATTCGGCGACACCGGCACGGAGCCGCCGCAAGTGCAGCTCGCGCGCTTCGGGTCTTAAGACAGCGTCGCGCGCTCGAGCTGTTCCGGCGCGACGCAGCGCCATCCAAGTTCGTCTTGTATCCGGCGCCGCAGCGTATCGGCGGCTGTCGGCTCGCCATGCGTGACGAAGGTCATGCGCGGCGGATTAGTGAAATTGCGCAGCCAGCGCAGAATGCCGTCGGCGTCTGCATGCGCCGACAACATCGTTAAGTTCTCGACCTCGGCGCGCACGGGGACATATTCGCCGTGAATCTTGACGCTGTCGGCGCCAGAGACCAGCGCCGCGCCGCGCGTGCTCGCCGCTTGAAAACCGGAGAAGAGGATCGTGTTGCGCGGGTCCGGGAGGCATTTCTTCAAGTGATGCAGCACGCGGCCCCCCGTCGCCATTCCGCTCGCCGAAATGATCACCTTGGGCGTCTCGTCATCGTTGAGCGCCTTCGACTCCTCGACTGACTGAACATATTTCGCCACCGCGCAGGCGCGTCGCCGCTGCTCGTCCGAAAGCTTCTGGTCGTCGCCATAACGCACGAACAATTCGCTCGCCTCGGCCGCCATCGGACTATTCAGATAAATTGGCACATTGGCGAGGCGGCCCGACGCTTTCAGCTGCTCGAGATAATAAAGCAGCATCTGCGCGCGCCCCACCGCAAAGGCCGGAACGATCACCGTGCCCCCGCGGCGAATTGTCTTTTCAACGACGCTCCCGAGCGCCTCCTTGGGGTCGCGTCGATCATGCGGTCGATCGCCATAGGTCGACTCGACGATGAGATAGTGCGCGCCGTCGATCGGCTCGGGATCGACGGTCAGCGGATCGTCGTAACGGCCGAGATCGCCCGAGAAGACGATCCGCCGGCCTCTCCAGTTCACTTCGAGCGAGGCGGCGCCGAGAATATGCCCCGCGCGATGCAGTCGCAAAACCGGGCCTTCCCGAAGATCGTGACTGTCGGCGAAGGAAAGCGAGGAAAACATCCGCAGCACGCGACGGGCGTCCTGCGAATCGTAGAGCGGCAAAGCGGGATGATGTTTCGAAAAGCCGCGGCGATTGGCGTATTCGGCGTCCTGCTCCTGCAGTCGCGCGCTGTCGGCGAGCAGGATTTTGCAGAGTTCACGCGTCGCCTTCGAGCAGTAGATGGGTCCATCGAAACCGTCGCGCGCCAGCGCCGGCAGATAGCCGGAATGGTCGAGATGCGCATGCGTCAGCAGCACCGCCGCGATGGTCTTCGGTTTCACCGGGAAAGGCGCCCAATTGCGCAGGCGAAGATTTTTCAGGCCCTGAAACAGGCCGCAATCGACGAGAAGGCGTGTGTCCTGCCTTTCGAGCAGATAGCGGGAGCCGGTGACGGTTCCCGCCGCGCCGAGGAAATGAATTTGCACTGCGGACTCTCGCTGATGTTTGCGCCTCGGTCAGCGTAGCAGCGCGGACCTCAAAAGAGCAACGCGCCCGCCGCCGCCGCGCCCAGCAGGCAGAGGTCGTGCAGCGCCAGCGCCGCGCGCGATGGACGCGCGCCTTCATGCAAGAGACGCAGCGCCGCGACATTCACCGCGCCCCAGCCGAGACCGATCGCAATGAGTCCGAGCGTAACGCTCGCGATCGAAAGCCCCGCGTAAACCGCGCCCGCGCCGCCGACCATGACCGCAAGGCCGGCGGCGAGCGTCGGCGCTGTTGAGAACAGGCCGGGCAGAGAAGCTGCGAGCGCCGCGGGGCCGTACATCGAAAAGAGATGCCAGCCCATGGCTCCGCCGATGAAGGCCGGTGCCGCCGCACAGACGGCGAGCGTCAACGGCCCATGCAGCATCCCGGCCGACATGACGAACCAGGCCACCGCTCCGGCGAGCGTCGCGAGCGCGAAGCGGCGCGAAATGGGCGCAGGCGCGGGCGCCGCCGAGTCAGGCGCGACAACGTGCGGCATGCGTACGGCGAGGCCCAGCGCGACGACGTGCAGGCCGGCGGCCGCGAGCAGGGTCGCGCCGGGCTCGGGCGCCAAAGAGACGACAACAGGCGCCGCCAGCGCCGCGCCGGCGCCGCCGCCAAGCACGACGAGCCCGCCCCGCGCCGACCCCTGCGCGGCGATATGGCGGTAGAACAGGGCGAAGCCCTGCGCCAGGCCGAGCCAGAAGGCGCCCAGACACAGTCCGAAGAAATTGGATTTGGCGATGGCGAAGGCTGAGAGCGCGCCGCCCGCGACGCCGAGACTGGCGCCGAGACTGAAGGCCGCGCGCCGCCCAAAGGCGTCGACGAGCAGCGCTGCGGGAAAACTCGCAAGGGCGGCGCCGACGAGCAGTAGCGCGAAAGGCCAGCCGATGCGCTCCACGCTCGGCGCCATCAAGCGGCTCTGTTCGGGCAGCGCCGTGAGAACCAGCGCCTGCGCCAGCACCGCCAGGCCGAAGCCGAGCGCGAGAGTTAGCCGGTTGTCGGTGACGTTGGCGCGCGTGAGCGACGCCGGACAGGCGCAATAAAGCGCGCCGACGCGCATCGCCGCGTCGGAGCCGTCGTCGACTGACGAGGCGTCGCAACTCAGCTCGCTTGGAGGGCCTGCCAGGGTGACGACATCCGAGGCGCTGTTTTCGCGAAGGTTCATTTCTTCGCCTCGTCGACGTCGTCGTCCATCAGCACACGATGCGCCGCGCCGTCGAGATCGTCGAACTGGCCGCTGCGCAACGACCACATAAAAGCCGCGAGGGCTGCGAGGCCGAGAGCCAGGGCCAGCGGGATGAGGAAAAGCAGCACGGTCATTCGGCTGGCCCGATGACAGGCTCCGGCGTCCCTTTCCGAACGCTATCCGCGAGCCGCCCGCTCGCGCGCGAAGCGAGGGAGGGCTCGAGCGGGGCCGCAGCCGCACGCCCGGCGCGCAAGGCGTTGAGCGTGACGAGAATGGAGGAGCCCGACATCGCCGCCGCGGCGATCAGCGGCGTCAGCATGCCAGCCATGGCCAGCGGCACCGCGAAGACATTGTAGATGACCGACAGCGCCAGATTTTGCCGCATCAGGCCGCGCGCCTTGTGGGCGATGTCGAGCGTCGTCAGAACCGGCGCGAGACGCTCGCCCAGAAAGACCGCGTCCGCTGCGGCTTGGGTGATTTGCGTGGCGTCGATCGGCGAGACGGAGACGTAAGCCGCGGCAAGCGCCGGCGCGTCGTTCAATCCGTCGCCGACCATCAGCACTTTGCGCCCCTGCGCGCGGAGCGCCTCGAGCCGCGCCACCTTGTCCGCCGGCTTCAGCGCGCCCGCCCATGCCGAGACGTCGAGCGCCTGCGCTATTTTCTCCACGGCCGCGACGCGGTCGCCGGAGAGGATCTCAACGGCGAAGCCCCGCGCTTGCAACGCGGCGACCGTTTCGGCGGCGTCGCTGCGCAGGGCCTGCCGGATCTGGAAGAGCGCGCGCCGGTCGCCATGCCGAAAGGCCACGAGCGACACGTCCGGATCGAGCGCGCCGAGCCGAGCCGCCTCCTGCTCGAGGCCACAGAAGCGCGGCGACCCGAGGCGCGACTCGGCGCCCTCGACGAGGGCGCAGACTCCCTGCCCATGCTCCTCCCGCGCCTCCAGCGCCGCGCCGCTTGGCCGCTCATGCGCGACCGCGCGCGCCAGCGGGTGGCTGCTCGCCCGAGCGAGTTGCGCGGCGAGGTCGAGGAGTTCGACATCGAATTCGCTGGCGTTGACGACGCGCGGCTCGGGCGCCGTCAGCGTGCCGGTCTTGTCGAAGACGATCGTATCGGCTTCGGCCAGCCGCTCTATGGCGTCGGCGCTGTTGAGCAGGACGCCGGCGCGAAACAGCGCGCCGCTCGCCACGACCTGCACCGCCGGCACGGCCAGCGCCAGCGCGCAAGGACAGGTGATGATGAGCACGCAAATGGCGGTGACGAGCGCGTCGTGGAGGCTCGCCCCGCGCCAGAGCCAGAACAACGCGGTCGACAGCGCCGCGACATGAACCATCGGCGCATAAAGCCGCGATACGCGGTCGGCGAGGCGCACATAGCGCGAGCGGGCGTTTGTCGCCTTTTCCAGCAGACGCTCGATGTCGTCGAGCAGCGTGGCGCCGCTCGCCGCCGCCACGCGCAGCACCAGCGCGCCGTCGTAATTCATGCTGCCGGCGTAGAGCTGATCGCCGGCCGTGACGGCGCGGCGCGCGGTTTCGCCCGTGATGAGGCTTTCGTCGATCTCGGAGGCGCCGCGCTCGATGACGCCGTCGACCGGCACGCGTTCGCCGGGGCGCGTCAGAACGAGATCGCCCGGCTCGATTTTGGCGAGCGGGGTGAGAGTCTCGGCGCCGTCGGGACCGAGGCGGCAGGCGAGCGGCGCGCGCAGGGCGGCGAGATTGGCGGCGACGGCGCGCGTCTTGCGGCGCATGGCGTGATCGAGGAAGCGGCCCAGCAGCAAGAAGGTGAGCAGCATGGTCGCGCTGTCGAAATAGGCGTGCTCGGCGTGCGTGAGCGTCTCATAGACGGACATGCCGAGCGCGAGCAGCACGCCGAGCGAGATGGGCACGTCCATATTGAGCCGACCCACGCGCAAGGCGGCGAAAGCGCTCCTGAAGAAGGGCTGGCCCGCGAAGGCCGCCGCGGGCAAGGCGATGAGCGCGGAGACGCCATGGAACAGATCGCGCGTCGCAGGGTCGATGTCCCCGCCGCCCTCGCCGACCCAAATGCCCGCGGAAAGCATCATGATGTTCATGGCGGCGAAGCCGGCGATGGCCAGGCAACGCAACAGCCAGCGCGAAGTCTCGATTTCGGCGCGTTCGCTCTCCGCCAATTCGAAAGGATGCAGCGTATAACCCATGCGCCGCAGGCGCTCGAACGCCGTCGGAAGATCGAAGGAGTCATCGCGCCATTCGAGCTGCAAACGGCGGTTCGTGTAATTCACCCGCACCCGCTCCAGGCCCGGCAGATCGGAAAGGCCCTGCTCGATCTCGCCGATGCAGGCGGCGCAAGTCATGCCGTCGATCGCCGCCTCGAAACGCTGCGCGCCGTCCTCGCCTCTTGCGACGAGACCCTCATAGTCGAATGCGACGGTCATGCGAGCCCCCTCATGCGACGCCCTACTCCACGTCGATCCGATTCTTGGAGCGAAAGACCTCCTCGCCCCCGCGCGCCGCCGTGAGCACGAGGTCGCGCTGGCCCTTGGGCAAGGCCGCCCTGCCAGCATAGCGGCCGGGCGCGACGGGCGCGAGCCTCACGCGCACGTCCTTTGCAAGATCGGCCGGGGCGGCGAAAAGCGCGGTCATCTCCACGCCCGACACCTCCGCGCCCGTGCTGTCGCTCGCAATGACGCGAATCTCCGTCTCGCCGGCCGGAAGGCGCGCGAGCCGCACGTCGACCTTCCAGTCGCGCGCAGCCTGCTCGCGGGCCTGCGCGATCTCCCGATTATAAGCGAGACCGCGCTCATAAGGATGCGGCGTCACCTCGCCCGAGAAGGTCTTCACGGCCTTGTAGATCATCACCCCGTCGACGACGAAGACGAAGAGAAAGAAGCCGACGATCATCGCCAGCACCTTCATGCCGGTGAGCGGCTTGCCGCCGGCCTCATAGTCCGAGAAGCGATCGGGCTCGAACGGAGTTTTCTTGCTCATGACCAGGCTCATCGTCGGACCTCACGGCGAAATGAACACGTCCTTCACCTCGACCGCGGCGCCGTCGCCGGCGTCGGTCACGGTGAAGAGGACAGGGGCCTGTCCCTTGGCAGCGGCCAGGCCGTGGGTCGAGAGGAGAACGCGCGCTTCGCGGGTTTGATCCGGCCCGACGTCGATCACGACGTTGCCCCTGGCGTCGGGAGCCACGCCGACAACCTCCGTCTGCGCGCCGGCGACGCCAGAGACGGCGAGCGTGAACCGCCGAAATTCAGGCTTCTTATTGGAAAAGCGCAGCGTATAGCCATTGCGCACGCCGCCGTCTTTGAGCCGCACCGCAAGAGGGTTGCGATCATGCAGCACGCTGACGTGCATGTCGCCGCGCGTGACCAGCGTCGCCGACATGAAGCCGCCGATCGCCAAAATGAGCACTGCGTAGAAAAGGGTGCGCACGCGCAGCGGCTTGAAGACCGGCTGCTCGCCGCATTCGCGCCGCTTGAGGTTCATTTCCGTGTCATAGCCGATAAGCCGTGGCGCGCGATGGATCTTCTCCATGATGGCGTCGCAGGCGTCGATGCAAAGGCCGCACTGGATGCAGCCGAGCTGGGCGCCTTTGCGAATATCGACGCCCGTCGGACAGACCGCGACGCATTGCCCGCAATCGACGCAATCGCCTGATGGCGCGCCAGCGGCGCGCGCGGCAGTCGCCTGTTTCAACGACATGCGCGGCTCGCCACGGTCATAGCGATAGGTGACGTTCAGCGCATATTCGTCGGTGAGCGCGGCCTGAATGCGCGGCCAGGGACAGGCGTGCAGGCAGAGCTTCTCGCGCATCCAGCCGGCGAAGATATAGGTCGTGAAGGTGAGGATGCCGATCCACAGATAGGCTTCGCCGGCGCCCGGCTGGAAGGTCGCGAGCCGATAGACGAGCGACGGCGCGTCGGCGAAATAGAGCACCCAGGCGCCGCCCGTCCACCAGGCGATGAGCAGCCAGACGAAATGCTTTGAGATTTTCTTACGGACTTTTTCGACGGTAAGCGGACCATTGTCGAGCTTCATGCGGTCGCGGGCGTCGCCTTCGATCCAGCGCTCCGTCGTCATATAGAAATCGGTCCACACCGTCTGCGGACACATATAGCCGCACCAGATGCGGCCGGCGACGGCGTTCATGAGAAACAATGTCAGCGCCGCAAGGATCAGCAGCCCGGTGACGTAATAGACTTCCTGCGGCCAGATCTCGATGAAGAAGAAATAAAAGCGCCGATGCGGCAAGTCGACCAGCACCGCCTGGCTGGGCGCATTCGGGCCGCGGTCCCAGCGCACGAAAGGCAGAAAATAGTAGATCGCCAGCGTCGCGAATTGAATGCCCCATTTGATCCGGCGGAAATGTCCGTCGACCTTCTTGGGATAGATGCGATGCGCCGCTTCGACGAGGGGTTCGTCCAAGAGCGAGTGCTGTGTGTCTGCGCTGGACATTGTCTTCTACTGTTCCTTAGCTCCCCCACCCCAACCCTCCCCCGCGTCGCGGGAGAGGGAGTCCATGCGGGCCTTTATCCAGAGCGCTCATCGCGCCGACGGGCAGGGAGGGGCCTCATGGCCGCCCCCTACTGCCCGCCGCCGAGCGAGTGCACATAGACGGCGAGCGCCTTGATTGTCGTGTCGTCGAGCCTGTCCTTCCAGGCCGGCATCACGGCGCCGCCGCCATTGGCGATACGGGCGACGACGGACGGCTTGTCGGAGCCGTAGAGCCACACCTGGTCATAAAGCGCCGGCGCCCCGAGCTCCGGATTGCCCTTGCCTTCGACGCCATGGCAAGCGGCGCAATTCTCGGCGTAAAGCTTCTCGCCTTCCGCCGTCGGCGCGTCCGAGTCCGGCGTTTCCGCATAGGTGCGCACATGGTCGGCGACGACGGAGATCTGCTCCGGCGTCAAAAGCCCGTCGCGGCCGAAGGCCGGCATGGCGGAGGCGCGCGTCGCCTTGTCGGCGTCCCAGCGCACGCCATGCTCGATCGTCTGCTGGATGTCGGAGAGCTTGCCGCCCCAGATCCAGTCGTCGTCGTTCAAATTGGCGTAGCCCTTGGCGCCCTGCCCGCCGGCGCCATGGCAGGAGGCGCAATTGGTGGCGAAAGCCACCTTGCCGACAGTGCGCGCCGCGGCGAGCAGGTCGGGGTCGGACTCGATCTTGTCGAGCGGCGCGTCCTTGATCTTGTCGAGCACGGGGCCGCGCAGAGTCTGCAGATCGGCGACCTCTGCCGCAACCTGATCGCGCGAATGCCACGCGGTGACGCCCTGCGTGCCGCCGGAGAACGTCGGCCAGGCGGGATAGACGATCGTGTAGCCGACGCCCCAGACGATGGTGATCCAGAAGGTCCACACCCACCAGCGCGGCAGCGGCGTGTTCAATTCCTCGATGCCGTCCCACTCGTGGCCGGTCGTCGGCGTGCCGCTGACTTCGTCGATTTTAATCTTGCCTTTGTCAAACGTGTCCTCAGACATCGTCGTCCTCCCGAAGGGGAATTTGGGCGTCTTGCTCGAACTGCTTCCGCCGCGAGGGCCAGAAGGCGTAAGCGACGACGCCGAGAAAAATGAAGCCGAAGAAGATCAGGCCCCAGGAGGCTGCGAGCGCGCGCAGATACTCATAGGTCGATAAGGCTTCGGCCGCTGAGGCGTTCATGGGATCACCTGATGTTGGCCTTGTCTTCGTAGAGCTTGAAATCCACGGAGACGCCGAGGTGTTGCAGATAGGCGATGAGCGCGTCCTCTTCGGTCACGCCGCCCTTGGCGGGTGAATCGTTCAGGACGGCGTTCGGATAGCGCTTCTGCATCTCGGCCGCCGCCGCCGAGTCGGCGCCGTTCTGCGCCAGAAGATCGGCCTGCGCGTTCTCGATCTGCTCGTCGCTGTAGGGAACTCCCACGACGCGCAGGAGCCGCATCTGCTCGGCGAGATGCTCGGCCTTGAGCGGCGCCGAGGCCAGGAACGGATAGCCCGGCATGATCGAGGACGGCACCACCGACTGCGGGCTGCGCATATGATCGCGCTGCCAGTCGTTGGAATATTTGCCGCCGACGCGCGCAAGGTCCGGGCCGTTGCGCTTCGAGCCCCATTGGAACGGGTGGTCATACATGCTTTCGGCCGCGAGCGAATAATGGCCGTAGCGCTCGACCTCGTCGCGCAGCGGGCGGATCATCTGCGAATGGCAGGTGTAGCAGCCCTCGCGGACATAGATGTTGCGGCCCGCAAGCTCGAGCGGCGTGTAGGGACGAACGCCCTCGACCTTCTCAATCGTGTTCTTCAGGTAGAAGAGCGGTACGATTTCGACGATGCCCCCGACCGACACGAGCAGCAGAATGCCGACGATGAGCAGGATCGAATTGGTTTCGAGGATCTTCTGGAACCCGCCGCCGGCGGGTGCGTGTTGAGAGGATTGCGACATGGTTTCCTATCCTCACTCGGCAGGCAGGGGCGACGGGGCGAGCGCGCTTTCCGCGGCTGGCGAGGCGAGCGTCCGGTAGATGTTGTAGACCATGATCAGCGCGCCGATCACGAACAGCCCGCCGCCGATGGCGCGGATCACATATTCGGGATGCAGCGCCTCCGTGGTCTCGACGAAGGAATATTCGAGGAAGCCTTGCGGGGTGTAGGCGCGCCACATCAGACCCTGCATGATGCCCGCGACCCACATCGACGTGATGTAGAAGACGATGCCGATCGTCGAAATCCAGAAGTGCCAGTTGACGAGCTTCAGCGAATAGAGCTGCCGGTTCCAGATCCAGGGAATGAGGCAGTAGAGCGCGCCGAAGGACACGAAGGCCACCCAGCCGAGACTGCCGGAATGCACATGGCCGATGCCCCAGTCGGTGTAATGCGACAGAGCGTTCACCGCCTTCACCGACAGGAGCGGACCCTCGAAGGTCGACATGCCGTAGAAGGCGACCGAGACGACCAGCATGCGCAGCACGGGATCGGTGCGCAGCTTGTCCCATGCGCCGGAGAGCGTCATCAGGCCGTTGATCATGCCGCCCCAGGAGGGCATCCACAGCACGACCGAGAACACCATGCCGAGGGTCTGCGCCCAATCGGGCAGCGCCGTATAGAGCAAGTGGTGCGGGCCGGCCCAGATGTAGAGGAAGATCAGCGACCAGAAATGCACGATCGACAGTCGGTAGGAGTAGATGGGCCGCCCGGTGCGCTTGGGAATGAAGTAATACATGATGCCGAGAAAGCCGGTGGTGAGGAAGAAGCCCACGGCGTTATGGCCGTACCACCACTGGATCAAGGCGTCCTGCACGCCGGCCCAGACGATGACCGACTGAGGCGAGAAGATCGACACCGGGATCTCGGCGTTGTTGCCGAGCACCAGCACGGCGACCGTCACCACGAAGGACAGGTAGAACCAGTTCGCCACGTAGATATGTGGCTCCTGACGCCGCGCGAGCGTGAAAAGATAGACGAGCAGGTAGGTGACCCAGACGACGACGAGCCACAGGATCGCGTACCATTCCGGCTCGGCGTATTCGTGCCCGCGCGTGACCCCGAGCAGATAGCCCGTGCCGGCGATGACAATGAAGAAGTTGTAGCCGAGGATGACGAACCACGGCGCGAGATCGCCCGCGATGCGCGCCCGGCTCGTCCGCTGCATGACGTAGAAGGACGTGGCCAGCAGCACATTGCCGCCGAAAGCGAAGATCACCGCCGAGGTGTGCAGCGGCCGCAGGCGGCCGAAATTGATCCAGGGCAGGTCGAGATTGAAGGCGGGATAAGCGAGCTCCAGCGCCAGATACAGTCCGACGATGAACCCCGCGACGCCCCAGAACAGCGAGGCGATCGACGCGAATTTGATCGGTCCGTAGTTATAGTTCGGCCGCCCGTCTATTGTGAGCGGCGGCAGTTGCGGCCCGCGCGCGCGATAGCGCAGCAGGATGGCGACGACGGCGCCGATGGAGCCCAGAGAGAACAGCGCCGCGTGGAAGGCGAAGGCCGGCGTATAGGCTTTTGTCGCGATATAGCCCGTCGCAAGCGCAAGGGCGACGAAGATCGCGCTTAGCGATTTCTCGCTGAAGGTCATTTGTTTCGCGATGAGAGGGGGACGCTCCATGATTCTGTCCTCTGGAGGTTCTTTTCTTGCAGACGCGAGAATTACGCTGGCGCCGGAAAAATGTGACAAAGTCGCCCCAGCGCGACTTCGATTCACACTCGGCATTGTACAGCGCAATAGCAACAGAAATTTGACTTCAATCAATTACACGCGCGCACTTCGGCCTCTGCGCGGAATTGTCACAGATCAAGAAAATCGAACGCCGATCATCCTAGCCGCGCCGGCGGTTGCGGATAGCGCTTACGATTTGCGACAGATTTCACGCAAAGGAAGAACGCGCCTTCGCGCGTTTATGTCGCAGTCGCCAGCGGACCGACTTTCGGACTTTTCAGCACGGATAGAAACGATGCGTTCCGAGCAGGAATCCAAGCGGTCCGTGGCGAAATTGCGCAAGCGGCCGCGCGAAGAACAGCCCGCTTCCCGAATAAGGATAGCCATAATCACAGGTCGGGTCGGGGCCGGGCGCGGGGGCTGGAGAGGCGTTCACGAGCTCCGCCCGCGACGCGAAGAAGCGTTCGCCGTTCAGCGCCACCGGGATCCAGTTGCGACCGTCCCCCAATATGGTGAGATCCGTATCGGCCGGGGCGATGACGGTCACCGGGCATCTGACCGTCGGCCGCGTGCGCAATTCGACAGGCGCATGGAGGGTAAGAATCTCGGCGAGGGCGGCGCCCGAAAAAGCGGCGAACGCAAGAAAGGCCAACACACATAAAAAAGACCGCCGCATGGCACCCCCTGCGCGCGGCGCGTGCGCCAGCGCAAATTCGACGAAGCGGGCGCAGTCTAAAAGAAAATTCCACGGGTGGAAATCGTCGGCAAGGAGACGCATATGGCGATCGGGGACAAGCGGCCGAGCGCCCTCGACTCTTGCGATGAGCGCGCCCTAATGTCGATGGCAGGCTGGCGCGCCTGTCCTCTCCAGGGTGTTTTCATGCGGCGACTTGCATTCTCCCTTTTGGCGGCCGGCGCGGCCTCGCTGTTTTTCCCCACTAATTCCTTCGCGAAGACCGCGGTCCCGGAGATGCAGACAAGCGGCGGGGTCGTAATCTCGCCGAAAGAGCTGGCCCTCGACCGCGAGGGCGCGACGCTGCTGACCATCCCCGCCGCGGGGCGCTACGCGATCCGCGCCAAAAGCTCGACGGGCGCGCGCATCGAACTGGTGGACATGATCGCGGGCCCCCTCGACTCCTCGGGGGCCGCCGGATTGCGCGACGGCCGCATCGACGCCTTGCTCGACAAGGGCGTCTACAAGCTGCGCATCGGCGCGGTGAAGGGCGCGACCGGCAAGGCGACGGTCAGCGTCGAGCCCTTTGCCGAGGTGGAGACGACGCGGCCGGCGCTGACGCCGAACGTCATTGCGCGCGGCGAGTTGGGCGACCTGCAGCAGCGCTCTTATGCGCTGGAGGTCAAAAGCGACGGCCCCGTCTATCTCGAAGCGGTCGGCCGCGCCCTTCAGGACCTGCGCCTGTGGGACGCCGACGGCGCGCTCGTCGAACTTCTTTTCGAGCGCACCACGGTTGAAACGCAGCCGGGCCGTTCGATGAACCGGCTGCGACTAGAAGGGAAAGTCGCGCCCGGCCGCTATGTCGTCACGGCCTATGGCGGCGAGAAGCTCGTCTGGTCGGACGGCGCCGGCGCGCAGCCCTTCCTGCTGCGTCTTGCCGAGCCGGCGCTGCTCGCGGCGGGCGTGGCCAAAGGCGTCATCGGTCCCTTCGGCGCCGCGCGCTACGAGGCGCCGGCACGCGACGACAGCTTCCGCCTGGAGCTGCCCGAGCAGGCGCCCGCGCGCATAGACGCGCGGCGAGGCGCGGGGCGCGACATGGCGACGATCGGCAAGGCCAGCCGCGCGCCCGTCGCCACGCTGCGTCTCGCGAGCGACGGGACCGCGCCAGCGCGGATCGACGTCTCGGGCTATGAAGGCCAGGCTTATACGCTGCGTGCGATGCGCCAATCCAATCGCGAGACTTTCGAGGCGGCCGGGCCGCATCTCGTCTCGCTCGAGGTGGCGGGAGACGGCGGCGACGATCCGCCCGCGACGGCCCTCCTCGCGCGCATTGAAAGGGACGGCAAGACGCGCGTCATCGCCTCGGACCTGCCGCGCATCGGCGCCGGCAAGGCGTGGCGCGGCAAATTCAATCTGCTCGGCCCGGTGTCGCTGTTATTCGAGGCGACGAAAGACGGACCCGTTGCGATCGACGCCAAGGGCGTCAAGCTGCGCGCCGCGATCGAGCCGGCGCTGGGGTCGCTGGCGCCGCCGCGCGTCGGCCGGGAAGGCGGCCGCTACGACCTTGCCGCGGGCTATTATCTCTTGACGCTCGAGCCCTTGGGCGATCGGGCCGGCGTGGTCGACCTCACGCTCGGCGCGCCTGGTCTCGCGGTGTCTGCGCCGGCGCCGCTGCCGTCGCGCGCGTCCCTTTCCTTTGGCAAGCAGACTCTCGAAGGCGACGGCGCCTATCTTATTCTCGCCAACACGGCGCCGGGGCTTCTCACCGGCCCGCGGGTCGTCGCCCTGCCGGCGACGCTCGACAAAGAGCCGCTCCCCCTGCGTCAGTCGGCCGGGCAGGAGATCGCGCTGCCCCTGCGCCTGCCGAAAGACGGCAAAGTCGCCGCGCGCGACGAGAGCGGCGCAGATATTCCGCTCGCCTTCGCGGAAGAGAAGACGGAAAACGACCAGCGCTTCGTCACGGTGAAAATCGCGCCTCCCGCCGCAGCGCGCGCGCTGGGATTGATGTATCTGCCGCCCTCCGCCTTTGAGACGAGCCCGCAAGCCGCCGCCGCGAAGGGGCCGCGCGCCTCGGCGGGCCGGCCGGCCTTTTTCGATCTGGCGCGCGACGAAACGAGGAGCCTCTCTTTCGACGTCGCCCAAGGCGGTCTCTATCGCGTCGAAACGCTTGGCCGGCTGAAGACGGCGCTGCGCGTCGGCGCGGCGGTCTCGCCGAAGCTCGGCGAGGGCGAGGCCAATGGGCCGGGCAACAACGGCCTGGTGACGGCCTATCTGCGCGCCGGCGCCTATCGCGCCGCCGTCACGGCGAAAGAGTCCGCTGGCCATCTCGGCCTTTCCGTCGCCCCGGCGACGCTGACGTCGACCGCCAAAATCGTCGACGCGGGCGAAGCGCGCGCGACGCTCGCGCCGGGCAAGGGCGCCTTGGTTCCGATCGAGATCACGCGCGCCGGCGACTATCGGCTGGCGCTCGCGAGTTTGACGCAGGAGTGGCGCGCCCGGCTCGAGGACGCCGACGGCTGGCCGCTGACGGCGCCCGGCTCCTTCCGGCGCAAGACGCTGCATCTCGAACCGGGCGCCTATCGACTTGTGGTGAGCCCGGAAGACGTGGAAGCGCGCATGATCGCGCGCCTCGCCCCCATCGTTCCGCCGCCGACGCTCGAAGGACATGGTCCGCATCCCCTGCCCTTCGAGGCGAGTCGGAAGCTGCAGTGGCGCGAGCCGCAGGCGAAGGACGCGCCGCGCGCGCCGGACGTCTGGCCTTTTGTGCTCGCGGGAGACTCCGACGTGGAGCTTTCGATCGGCGAAGGCATGATTGGAGAGGTGCTGAAAGGCGACGAGGTGATCGGCAAGGTCGTCGGCGACCGGCCGTTCAAGAGCAGGCTCGCGGCGGGCGACTATCGCATCGAGGCGCGCAGCCTCGCTCATGACGACCGGCTCGATTACGAAATCATGCTGTCCTCCCCGCAGTTGCAGCCGGGCGCGCCGAAGCGCGTCGACCTGCCGGCGCGGCTCGACTTCAGTCTCGCGCATGAAAGCGTCGTCGACCTTTCGAGCTTCGGCGACAAGGAAACGATCGGCGTCTTGAAGACGGCGGCGGGCGACGTCGTGGAGCGGCTGGAGCCGCGCGCCAATGACTGGAATGTCGCGCTGGCCCGCCGTCTGCCGGCCGGCGCCTATCGACTGGAGCTGGAGGCGCTCGCCGCGACGCGCGCGCCTGTCTCGCAGGATGCAAGCCAGGACGGCGACCGGGAAGAAGCGGCGCAGGACAGCGAGGAAGAGACGAGCGAGGCCGCGGCCTCGGAGGAGAGCGCCGCGGCGGGCGAGTCCGAAGAAGCGGAGGCGGAAAGCGGCGTCGAGGTTCGTCTGGCGGCGCTGAACGAGAAGGATGGACCGACGCTCGCCGCGACCGGCGCGACGGTTTTGTCCGGCGGCGAGGCGCAGCGTCTCATGTTGCCGGCGATAGCCGGCGACGCGCTGGCCCTCGTCGCCGCGCAATCGGCGAGCGAAGTCGCGCTGTCGATCGAGCGGCGCGGCGCCGACGGCGTCTGGCGCATGATCGGCGTCGCGCGCGGCCTTTCGCCCGTCGCCGCCTGGCCCGCCGCCAGCGACAAGGACGCGTGGCGCGTAACTGTCTGGCCGCTGGGCGGCGGCCACGAGCCAATCGAGGTCGCCGCGCGCGCGATTGAGCGACGCGCCCAGCGCGCGGGCGAAATTTCATTCGACCCACAAGGAGACATCGCGCCGCCGCTCTGCGTCGCGCGGGTCGATGCGCCCAACGCCGCGCTCGTCGACGTCACCGCCCCGGCGGGCGTCTTTGCGGGCTCGGCGGCGGGCCGGCTGTTGCGCCCGGCGCGCGCCGGCGTGCTGGCGCCGCAGTCGCCGACGCTCTGGCTCGTTGCGCGCGATTGCAAGGCGAAGGCCCATGTCGCCGCCTTCGACTGGCTCGGCGAGGCCGTCGCGCTCGATCTTGGCGAGGGCGACCGCGCCGTTCTGCCGCCGCTCGGCGCCCCGCGCGGCAAGACGCGGCTCTGGCTCGCGCGCTCGACCTTCGCGCAGCCGGCGATCGACTCGGGCGCCGGGATGGGCGTCGCCGACGGCGCCGCGCTCGCCCTTGCAGGCGATGCGGCGCCGCAGGCATGGAACGCCAGCAGCCCCGCCGCGATGCGCGCCGCGCTCTCCGCGATCGACGTCGAAAACCGCGCGGCCGTCAGCGGCGGCGCCAGTTTCGCCGGCCTCGTGCCGCCGATGAGCGCGCAGCCCGTCGACATGGCGAAATTCGACGGCCCGCTCGCGCTCGACCTTGCCGGAGGGCTCGCCGCCTTTGTGGGAAAAACCGGCGTCTTGGGGGACGGCGCGGCGGTCTCGCGCGTCCTTCATGGCGCGGGATCGCGCGTGCTGCTCGTCAATATGACGGCGACGCCCCTGCCCGTCCGGATCGCACGCGCGCCCGACGCCAGTATGAAGCTCGACGCCAAGACCGCGCTCAAACGATTCTTCGGCGCCGCCGGCCAGCTCGCGCTGCCCCTCGACGCGCAGCCCAACGACCGCCTGATCGTCATCGGCGCCGACGCGACCGTCGTCTCGACCAGCGGACGCGTGCTGCGGGGACGCGACCTCGCGCTCGACGGCCCGGGAGAGGTCACTCTCGACTACAAGCCCGGCCTCGTCGCCGCCTGGATCGAACGCGGCGGCGTCGCGCCCTGGCCGCAGGCGGCGGCGCGCGCGCTGGCGCTTCCCCAACGTGTGACGCTCGACGGCGCCGCCGCGCGCTTCGCGATCAAACAAGGCGCGCCCGTCATGCTGAGCGTTTCGAGCGGCGCGCCGGCGCTGCTCTCCTTCACCCAGAACGGCAAGCGCGAGACGTTCGCTTTCCCCGCCGGCGTCGAATTCCGTCACTATGTGGCGGCGGGCGAGGCGACGCTCGAACTCTATGCGCCGCATGACGGCGCGCTCAGCGGCGCGCTCGACCTCGCGGCGCAGCCGGTGATCGAGGCGCATGAGGGGGTGAACGACGCCATCGCGGTCCCCTCCGGCGCCAGCGCGCTCTTCGCGTTTGAGACGAAGCGCGACGGCGAGATCGGCGTCGGCGTGCGCGCCGAACCCGACCGCGTCAGCGCGCGTCTCATGGACGCGAGCGGCAAGACGTTGGCCGAGGGCGTCAATCAGGTCGCAAAGCTTGCGCCCGGCCGCTATTTCCTCGAAGCGCGCGCGCCGGCCGACGCCGGCGCGACGACCCTTCGCGTCGCGATCGTCGGCCTGTCGCCCCCGCCCGCCGCGCCGCCGGAAGAGGTGGTCGCCGAGCTGCTCGACAAGGCTGGGATGAAGAAGAGCAAATGAAAGACAGGTCTGTCGCTCGATTGCGCCATTCTTCCCTCTCCCCGCGCGCGGGGAGAGGGAAACGCGGAAGCACGCTGGTTCACGGATGAAAGTTGCTGCGATGAAGAAGACTTTGCTGCTTTGCCTGTGCGCGGCCTTTTCCTTTGCGACGCCCTCGCGCGCCGAGGCGCCGCCGGTCTTCGATCGCGCGCAGCGCGCCGATGGCGCGCGCATCGCGCCTGACCGCTTTTTGCGCGCCTATGATCCGCTCACCATCTTCTTCCCCGGCGACGTCGGCCCCAAGGCCGGCGGGCCTGAGGATACGCCCACGAAATACGCGACGATCACCCCGCAGCCCGCGGGCGACTGGCGCTGGATCGGCCCACGCGCCTTGCAGTTTCGCCCGGCCGAGGCGTGGACGCCGCTTGCGCGCGTGAGCGTCAGGAGCGGCGGCGACGAGCGCAAGCTCGTGGCGCTGCTGCCGACGCCCTCCTCCACCAATCCGGCGGCCGACGCCGAGCCGACGCCAGAACTGACGCAGATCGCGCTCACCTTCGCACAGCCGATCGACGCGGCGGCGCTCTCGCGCCTTGTCTCCGTGGAGCTGCGCCCGGCGCCGGGCGTCTCGCCGCAGGGCGGGCAGATGCTCAGCCCTTCCGCCTATGATATTCGGCCGCTTGAACGCGGCGCGCGCGGCGAAGAACAGACTTATGTCTTGCGGCTGCGCGACAGCATCGCGGACGGCCGCGTCGCCATTCTGCGTCTGAAGCTCTCCGACGAGCCCGGTCTCGACGACGAAACATACGAGCTGCGCATCCGCACCGCTCTGCCTTTCGCCGTTACGGAGGCCAGCTGCGGGCGCGGCTGGGACGATACGCATCTCGGCGGCGTGCTGCGCTGCGCGGCCAATGGATTCGCCCCGGCGCCCGAGAGCGGCGAGGAGGAAGGCGGCGACGTCGCCTCGACCTATGCCGCGGCGAACAAGCGCCGGCTGTCTCTTTCCTTCAACGCGCAGCCTGAAACGCTCGACATTTTGCGGGCGCGCGAAGCCTTGCGGATCACGCCGCCCGTCGACGACCTTGCCGTCGACGCCGACGGCAATCATCTCAGGATCGGCGGCAAATTCCTCTCCGACACGGTCTACGAACTCACCGTCGCGCCCGGCGCGATGAAAGACGGTCACGGGCGCGCATTGGCGGGAGCCTTCTCGCAGCGCTTCGCCTTCACGCGCGACATTCCCGCTTTGCAGTGGGACGCGGGCTATGGCCTCGCCGAGCGATTTGGCGCGCAGCTCCTGCCGTTGCGCGGCCGCGGCTACGACCGCGCCGATATTCGCATCCACGCCATTGATCCGCTCGCGCGAGATTTCTGGCCGTTCCCGCAACAGGGCGTCGAAACGATTGACGCCGAGGCGCCGCCGCTTCCCGGCAATGAGCCCGCGCGCTGGGCGGAGAGCGGCAATATCGAAGCCGAGGCGATCAAGGCGCGCATCAAGACATTGGGGTCGCCGGCCGTCTCGCGGCTCGTCGATCTGCCGATCAAGCGCAATGGCGCCGATGCGAAATTCGGCGTCGATCTGAAGGAAGATTTCGCGCGCATCGGCGGGCGCGAGCAGCCAGGAACCTATCTTGTCGGCCTGCGCGCGGTCGATCAGGACAAGCGCAAATGGCTGCGCGTTCAGGTCACGGACCTCTCGCTCTCGGCGATAGAGGAGCCGACGCGCGTGCGCTTCGCCGTCACCTCGCTCGCGACGGCGCAGCCGGTGAGCGGCGCGCAAGTTCGCGTCGAGGGCGTCAAGGACGACAAATTCATCACGCTCGCGACGGGAACGACGGACGAGAACGGCTTCTTCTCCTGGTCGCCGATCAAGCGCGGCGACGGCGAGCTGCGCCGCGTCGTCGTCAGTAAAGGGCTCGATACGCTCGTCATCGATCCCGACAGCGCGCCGTCCGAATACGCCAGGGAACTCTGGTCGAAGCCGGAGGCGGCGTGGCTCTCCTGGGTCTCCGAGACCGATACGCCGCGCGAAGAGAAAGCGCGCACGCTCTGCCACATCTTCTCGGAGCGGCCGATCTACCGGCCCGAGGAGCCGGCGCATATCAAGGGCTTCGTGCGCAGCTACAAGGGCGGCGCGCTCAGCCTCGCGAAGACCGGCGGCGCGCTCGTCGTCACGGGGCCGAACAATCAGGAATGGCGCATCCCGGTGAAGCTCGACGCGGCGGGCGGCTTCTATCACAAATTCGACGCGCAGACGCCGGCGACCGGCGACTATTCGGTCAAATTCGAGCCCGACGCGCCCAAGGCGAAGAAGGCCGAGAAGGATGACGCCGCCGACGCCGCCGAGGGCGAAGGCGCGGAGGTGGCGCAGGATACGTCCTGTGGGACATTCACGTTCAAGAAGGAAGCCTATCGCCTGCCGACCTTCGAGGTCGTGCTCAACGCGCCGCAGACGGTGGCGCTCGATACGACCTTCGACGTCGATCTGCTCGCCCGCTATTTCGCGGGCGGGCTCGCGGCGGATCGTCCGGTGAAATGGCGCGCGGCGCAATTCCCGCATGTTTTCACGCCGCCGAACCGCGAGGGGTTCCTGTTCTCGACCGATGCGCGCTTCTCCGGCGACGGCAAGTTCAAATCGACGGCCGTGCTCGAGCGCGACCAGCGCACCGACGCCGGCGGCGCCGCGCGCATGACCTTCGACACCACGATCGAACCGACCGCGCAGCCGCGCCGCTATTCGATCGAGGCGACCGTCACCGGCGACGACGGCGTTGAAGTGCGCAATGTGCAAAACGTCATCGCCTTGCCGCCCTTCGTGCTCGGCGTGAAAACGCCGCGCTATGTCGAACGGCCCGGCGCTGTCACGCCCGAAATCATCGCCGTGGACGGCAAGGGCGAGAGCGTCACGGGCCTCGAGATGACGCTGCGCCTCATCAAGCGCAACTGGATTTCGACGTTGCAGGCGAGCGACTTCGCCCAAGGCGCGGCGAAATATGTCACGCAGGTGCAGGACGAGACGGTCTTCGAGCAGAAGGTCGCCAGCGCCAAGGAGGCGCAGAAAATCGCGCTCGAAACAAAGAGCGCCGGCGTCTATCTCGTGCAGCTCGAAGCCTATGACCGCCTGAAGCGCCGGCAGCAGGTCAGCGTCGACTTCTTCGTCGGCGGCGACACGCCCGTGACATTCGCACGTCCGCCCGCGCAGTCGGCCACGATCACCACGGACAAGGAGAAATATGCGCCCGGCGAAACGGCGACGCTCGTCATTCAGTCGCCCTTCCAGAAGGCGCGCGCCCTCGCCATCGTGGAGCAGCCCAACGGCGTCTACGACTACAGCTTCGTCGACATCGACAATGGCTTCGGCCGCTTCCCGCTTACGGTGAAGAAGGAGCAATTGCCGAAGCTCGCCGTCCACTTCTTGATCATGCGCGGGCGGCTGGAGAACAGCGCCCCGCAGCCCTCCGCGAATTTCGACCAGGGCAAACCGGTCACCATCGCGGCGACGAAATGGATCGAGGTGACGCCCGTCAAGAACATCGTCAACGTCAAACTGGAGCATCCCGGCAAGGCGCGGCCCGGCCAGGAAGTGGAAGTGGCGCTGCGCCTGACGGACGACGCCGGCAAGCCGCTTGCGGGCGAAGCGACTTTCTGGCTCGTCGACCAGGCCGTGCTGTCGCTCGCCAAGGAGCGCCCGCTCGATCCGCTGCCGGATTTCATCGTCGCGCGTGAAACGAAGATGGCGGCGCGCGACACGCGCAACATGGCCTTCGGAGTCATTCCGCTCGAAGAGATCGCCGGCGGCGACGAAGAGCTGCAGGAATGGGGCGCAGAGAATAATATTTCCGTACGCAAGAATTTCACGCCCGTGCCGATCTATCTTCCGAGCGTGAAGGTGGGCGACAACGGCGTCGCCAAGATCAAATTCACGCTTCCCGATACGCTCACTGTGTTCAAGCTGCGCGCGAAGGCGGTGAGCGGCCCGGATCGCTTCGGCGCGGCGGGCGGCGAAATGCTCATCCGACAGGACCTCGTCGCCCAGCCCGCGCTGCCGCGCTTCATTCGTCCCGGCGACGCCTTCGACATCGGCCTCGTGGCGCGCATCGTCGAGGGACCGGGCGGCGCCGGCAAGGCGGCGATCGCGGCGTCCGCGTTGAAACTCGCGGGCGAGAGCAGCCGCAAGATCGAATGGCCGCCGAACCGTCCGGTGCGCGTCGATCTAAGCGCCGACGCGCCGGCGTCCTTGCAGGACAGCGCAAAGATAAATTTCCGAATCGAGCGCGACGCCGATCACGCCCGCGACGCGGTCGAGATCGACCTTCCGGTGAAGCCCGACCGTGAGCCGGCGGCGCGCTACGAGGTCGTCGAAATCGCCCCCGGCGAGACCAAGACGCTTGCGGCCGTCGGCGCCCCGATGCGCGCGAAAACCTTTTCCCGCGACATCGTCGTCGCGGCCGATCCTGCGATCGTCAAACTCGTCGCCGGTCTCAATATGCTCGTGGATTATCCCTACGGCTGCACCGAGCAGCGGCTTGCCTTGTCGCGCGCCGCTCTGTCGCTGAAGGGCTTCGCGCCAATCCTCGCAGCCGCGGGATTGCAGGACCGCGTCTCCGCGAGCGTGCGCAGCACGGCGCAGCAGATCGAGCAGTCGGTCGACGGCGACGGGCTTGTCGCCTTCTGGCCGCGGGCGCGCGGCAATGTGCTGTTGACAGCCTGGTCCTACGCCTTCCTCGCGCGCGCCGAACGCGCCGGCGAGCCGGTGGACGCCACGCTGCGCGATCGCCTCGCCAATATTCTGCGCCTCTCCCTGCGTTCGGATTACGCGCGCCTGCTCGGCGGCGAAGAGTTGCGCGAACGCGCGACGGCGCTCGCGGCGCTCGCGGAAGGCGGCAAGCTCGACGAGTCCTATGTCGCCGAATTCGCGCGCCGCGCCGATTTCCTGCCCAATGAAAGCGTCGCCGAGCTCGCGGCGGCGGCGGCGCGGCTGCCGGACGCCGATCAGCGCATTCTCGCCTCCCTGATGGAAACGATGTGGGGGCGCGTGAAATTTGCAAGCCGCAACGGCGCGCAGGTCTACGCCGGACAGGCGGGCGAACGCGCCTCGGAGTTGATCCTGCCCTCAGAGACGCGCAACCTCGCTGAAATGTTGCGCGCCGCCGCCCTCGCCGCGCCCGCCGACCCGCGCGCGCCGGCGCTGCGCGACGCGCTGCTGCGTCTCGGCGACGGCGACGGCTGGGGCACGACCAACGCCAACGCCAGCGCCATCGAAGCGCTCGCTGAAGGCTGGCGACGACCGGTGACGCCGCTCAACGTCGCCTTCGCGCAAGGCGGCGCGCCGCAGACGATGACGATCGACGCCAATAATCCTGTCGCGCGTCACATGAGCGAGACCGACGCGCCGCTGACCATCTCCAACACGTCCAACGCGCCGCTCGTGGCGCTTGTCGAGACGCGCTACATGCCGGCGGAGCCCGGCGCCAAAGCCGAAGCCGCGAGCGAGGGCTTCGTCGTCACGCGGCAGAGCTGGCGCGTGAAGAACGGCGAGGCGCCGCAAAAGCTCGACGCCGCCGATAGCGTGATCCGCGTCGCGCAGGGCGACGTCATCGAGGAGACGGCGGAGGTCGTGAACCCGGAAGATCGCACTTATGTTGCAATCTCTCTGCCGCTCGCGGCGGGCTATGACCCCTTGAATCCCAATATCGCCACGGCGCCCGCCGAAGCGCAGCCGTCGAGCGCCCCGACGCTCGCGCCGACATGGGTCTCCTATGGCGACGACCGCGTGCTCTACGCTTACGACTTGCTGCCCAAGGGCAATTACCGCTTCGCCTTCCGCCTCAAGGCGCAAACGGCGGGCGCTTACACGCAGCCGCCCGCGACGGCGGAGACGATGTATAAGAAAGGCGTTCGCGGCGCGAGCGCGGGCGCCCGGGTGGAGATCGCCAAAGCGCCATGAGAAAAGCGCGAATGAGCAGAGTTGCGCTCATCGCCGCCTGCGCCGCGACGGCGGCGGCGCTGTGCGGCGGAGCTCTGCTCTTCAGGGACGCCGCGGACGGCGCCGATCTTCGTGCGCCGCCGGCGACGCCGATCGTCTACGACCGCAACGGCGCCTATCTCACGCAGATCGGACATGCGACGCATGACGCGCGGGAAGGCAAGCGCATCGATTACGGCTATTGGCCGCTCGAAAGAATTCCCGAGCGCGTCGCGCGCGCCACGCTCATTCTCGAAGACCGCCGCTTCTCCTTGCATCCGGGCGTCGATCCCCGCGCCGTGCTGCGCGCCTTGTGGAACAATGTCGCGCACGACCGACGCGCCGAAGGCGCCTCCACCATCGCCATGCAGGTCGCGCGCATGCAGGCGCCCCGTCCCCGCACGCTGCTCAACAAGTTGCGCGAGGCGGCGACCGGCCTTCTCCTCGTCACGAAATACGGGCGGGAGGCGACGCTCGCCCATTATCTGCGTCTCGCGCCCTATGGGCTCGGCAGCCATGGCGTCGCGCATGCCGCGCGCCTTTATTTCGACAGGCCGATCGACGATCTCTCCTGGGCGCAGACGACGCTGCTCGCCGCCATTCCGCAATCGCCGGGCCGCATGAACCTCACGCGCGCAAGCGGCCTGAAGCTCGCCGTGGCCCGCGCGCGCTATGCGATCGACCAGCTCGAAAAGGACGGCGCGCTCGACGCCACGCAAGGCGAACTGGCCCGACGCGAACTCGCGGCCATGCGCCCATTCGCGGCGAAGCGCCGTCCCGAGGCGCTGCATCTCGCCTTGCGCTACGAGCGTCTGGCGCGCGAGGGCCGCGTGCGCGCGGCCTCCCGTTACGATCCGCGCATCCACGCGACGATCGACCTCGTCGTCGAAGGCGAGACCATGCGGCTTGCACGGCGTTATCTGTCGATCTTCCGTCACGCGGGCGCGCGGCAGGTTGCGGTGATGGTCGCCGAGCGCGGGTCCAACGCCGTCATCGCCGACGTCGGATCCGCCGATTACGACGATCCGCGCGCCGGCGCCTTCGATTTCACGCGGGTGATGCGCTCGCCGGGTTCGACGCTGAAGCCGTTCGTCTATGCCCTCGCCCTGGAGCGGGGCGCGCTGAAGCCGACCGATCTCCTCCAGGACATGCCCGAAGGCGCCTCCGGCGTCGCCAACGCCGACGGACTTTACCTCGGTCCGATGACGCCGCGGCAGGCGCTCGCCAATTCCCGCAATGTGCCCGCGACCAACCTCCTGCGGCGGGTGGGACTTCTCGCAAATTTCGACTTCCTCCACGAACTCGGACTGCACAATCTCGATGCGCCGGCGGAGAGCTTCGGAATTTCGATGGCGATCGGCGCCCTTCCGACGCGGCTCGAGGATTTGATGCGCGCTTACGCGGCGCTTGCCGACGACGGCGTCATGCGAGACCTTTCCTTTGCCGCGGATGAACGAAAAGGCCCGCCGCGTCGCGTGATGTCCATCGATACGGCGCGGCTCGTCACCTCGTTCCTTTCTGACCCACAGGCGCGTCTCCCGTCCTTCCCGCGTTACGGTCCGCTGGAATATCCTTTCGCCGTCGCTGTGAAGACGGGCACCTCGCAGAATTATCGCGACGCCTGGACCCTCGCCTTCTCCAATAGATACATCGTCGGCGTCTGGATCGGGCGCGCCGACGCCAGCGGCATGCGCGGCCTCGCCGGCGCCAATTCGGCCGCGCGTCTCGCCCATGCGCTGATGGCGGGGCTGCATGGCGCGCGGCCGGGGGAGATTGCGCCCGAGACCTTTCCGCCGCCGCCGGGGCGCGTCGCGGTCGATCTTTGCCGCGTCGACTCGGGTCCCGCCTGCCCGCTTTCCTTGCGCGAATGGGTAAAGCCGGAAGAAATCGCCGCCACGCCCAATGCGTCGACGCTGGCGCATCTGGACGATGCGGTTTCAGCAGACTCGGGCGCTCTCGTGATCGCCACGCCCGAACACAATATGCATGTGTGGCGCAACCCGGAGCAGCCGGCGGCGCTCAACAAGCTCGCGCTGAAACTCGCCAACGGCGCCGCCAATTCGCAGATCGTGTGGACCGTCGACGGCGCGCCTGTCGCGGTGGCGCAGGCGGATGAGACCGTCTTCTGGCCGATGACGGCCGGCGCGCACCGCATTCAGGCGCGGCTGGCGTTGGCGCCGGTCGCATCACGGCCAGTGCGCGTGACGGTCGAGTAACGCGCCCTTCTCGCCCGCCTTATCTTGCGACCTGTTGCCCGACCGACAAGCCCGTCTGCCCAACCGGGTTCAATTGCTGGAAGTAAGACATGCCGACTTTGAGGGCGGAATCGCCAACAACGATCACGTCTCCGGGCGCGACTTCGGGATCGTCGGCCTGTCCACTGCGGATAGCGGCGAGATCATAGGGGATCATGCTCCTCTGGCCGTCCACATTTCTAAAAACGGTGACACTATCCGAGGCCATGTTCCGGTCGAGGCCGCCCGCCTTCGCAATCGCCTGCTCGAGCGTGTCCCGCCCACGCAGCGGGTACACGCCCGGCGTCTTCACCGCGCCCTCCACGGTGACGCGGCGGCTGTTGTATTCCGTCACGACGACGGTGACTTGCGGCGACCGCATATAACCAGCGTCGAGGCGTTTCTGGATCTCGCGCTCCAGATCCGCTGAGGTCTTGCCTGCCGCAGGAGTGGCGCCGATCAGGGGAAGATTGATCGTGCCGTCCTCTGCGACCGGCACGGCCCTGGAAAGATCAGGCGCTTTGAAAACGGTTATCTGCACGACATCCATCGGCCCGATCATGTAGCTCGGGCCGCCGGGTTTGGAGGCGGCGACAACGCGGCTCTCGACTTTGGCGGCAGCTGTCTGTGGCTGATCCGGCGACGCCATGCTCGCCCCATCGCCGGGCATCCCATTGCAGCCGCCCAGTCCTGCGATGACCGCGCTGACGACAGCTACGGTCACGGTTCGGACTTTGTGCAGCGAAAGCTTCATGACTTCACCCAAATACATATCTGTCCAATCGTCAGAGTACGTCAGTTAAGGAACCCTTGAAAGCGCCTATTCTGCGGCATTTCTGATCACAATCGGCGAAGCGCGACGATCCGCCGTCGCCAGCCGCCACGCCGAGGCAGGAAAGTTGCATGGCGGCGGGGCGCGCGTCATCGCTCAACCCGCCCGACGCTACGCGCATCTACGTACGCCAATATGGCGCCGTCCTTCACCCGCTTGGGTGACATCCGGCGAGCCAAATTGGCGCCTATCGGCGTTTGCGGCCCCGCGCTAAGACCACGCGTGGAGGCTCGCAATCGGAGCTTCTCCTTAAATCCGAAGGGATTATTCATGAAGAAGCTGCTTCTCGTTTCGGCCGCTCTGGCCCTCTCCACCAGCTTTGCGTGCGCGCTCGACATCAGCCAGTCGCTTAAGCTGAACCAGTCGATCGGCGACACCTCGAAGGGCGGCTTCGCCCTCAACAAGGCTTTCGTTCTGCAGGCGCAAGTTCCCGTGAACACGACGTCGGGCAACGTCACGCAGAAGGCCGACATCGCCCAGTCGATCGGCGACACCACCAAGGGCGGCGAAGCCAAGAACAAGGCCGTCGTGATCCAGGCCCAGGTTCCGCTGAACTTCAGCGCCCCCTGATAATTGCCGCTCGAGCAATTAGTCCTAGCACCGAGTCGCGGCCGGCGACGGCCGCGATCTCAATGTAGGGCGCGACCGCGTCCCTGCCTGTCGTCGTCGCCGAGGCGGCGGAATAGAGAGCGGAGCGTAAAATGAAGAAATTTCTGCTTATTCCAGTTCTGTTGTGCGCTGGAGCCGCTCAGGCGCAGGCGCAGGCGCTCGGAAGCTTCATCAGCGTCAGCCCGAGCTTTATCGGCGTCAACATCAACAACCCGCTGCTGAGCGCCGTCGCGGGCGTGCAGTTCGGCCAGCACAACGACCTCGACGTCAAGCAGAATAGCCTGACCAATTTTGTCGGCGTGCAGCAGGTCTCCATCGGCAAAGCCGGCAGCTCGCAGTCGAACAACGCCGGCGTCACCCAGGTCGGCAATCAAAGCTACACGGGTCTCGGCCAGCACATCGAATCCTTGCCCCCGCTGCCGGGCTTGGGCCAGCCCTGATCAGTTGAATAAGGGCGATCGACGCCACAAGAAGACAGCGTAATGGCGGCGTGTGGGATAGGCCGTGTTCACATCTGACTGGGGTCGTATCGATCGTGAATGGCGCAGTTCGAAACGCGCCATTTTAGCCTACCACGTTGGAGGCTGGCGCAAGGGCGAGTCGCCGCTCGACGCTCTTGCGCGCGCCCTCGGCGTCGAAGCGGAAACCACCGTGTTGGAAGCGACCGACCGGACCGTTGAGCGCGACGAACTCCATCAGCTGTCCGCCTGTCTGGACACGGGCTGGATCGATCGGCCGGGGCTCAACATCGAAGAGAGCGTCGCTCTCGCCATTTCGCTGCTTAGCGAAAAACTCGCGGAAGTTCCCTCCGAAGTCCGAGCGTTTTTTGACGCGCCGCGCAAGCTCGAGCTGCTGCGGAGCCCTCGCGCCGAGAGGCTGGGCGATCCTCGCCGCTTCAATTAGCGGCAACGTCGCTCTCAAGAACGGGGGCGCAGGAAGTAGGCTTCCAATATTCGGTGATAAACCGCGGCCAGCGCGTCGATGTTCGCGATGGAGGCGTTTTCGTCGACCGCGTGGATTGTCTCATTCGTGAGGCCGAACTCCACCACCGGGCACGCGCGGGTGATGAAACGGGCGTCCGACGTCCCGCCGCTCGTGGACAGTTCCGGCGTCATTCCCGTCACTTCCTCCACAGCGCGCGCCACGAGTCCGGTGAACTCGCCCGGTTGGGTGATGAAGGACACGGCGTTGCTCGGCATGAATTCGACATCGACGCGCGCCTCCCCTGCCGCTTCCCTCACGACGTCGCGAATACGGTCACGCAAAGTCTCGAGCGTCCAGGCGTCGTTGAAGCGCACGTTGAACTGCGCGCGCGCCTCGCCGGGGATCACGTTCACGGCCGGGTTACCGACGTCAATCGAGGAAACTTCGAGATTCGTCGGATCGAAATGCGTCGTCCCGAAATCGAAGTCATGCGACGACAGGGCCGCGACGATCCGTGCGATCGTCGGCACGGGATTGTCGGCGCGATGCGGATAGGCGACATGGCCCTGCTTGCCGGAGACGCGAATCCTTCCATTCATCGAACCGCGCCGGCCGATCTTGATCGTATCCCCGAGGCTCGAAACATTGGTCGGCTCGCCGACGATGGCGTGGTCGAACCTCTCGCCCCGCGCCAGCGCCCAGTCGAGCATCTTCACTGTTCCGTTGATCGACGGGCCTTCCTCATCGCCCGTGATAAGGAAGGAGAGCGTTCCTTTCGGCGGGCCGTGGCGTTCGACGAAGGCGAGCGTCGCGGCGAGAAAGGCGCCGATCGCGCCCTTCATGTCGCTTGCCCCGCGACCGATGATGGCGCCGTCGACGACCTCGGCCGCGAAGGGATCGCGGCTCCAGCGCGAAACGTCGCCCGTGGGCACGACGTCGGTATGGCCGGCGAAGACGAGATGCGGCGCGCCGGACCCGATCTTGGCGAAGAGATTATCGACGTCCGACGTTCCGGGCTCGGAGAACGTCAGCCGATGAGTCTCGAAGCCAACGGTTTGCAGAGCGCGCGCCACCACATCGAGCGCGCCTGCGTCTTTGGGCGTAATCGACGGGCAGCGGATGAGATCGCGGGTGAGCGAAACGGCGCGAGAGACTGACATGCGCAGAAGGCCCTCTGCTCAAGCGTTGGCGTGGTCTTTCAATCCCAACTCGTAGAAGCTCCAGGCGACCACGGCGACAAGCGCCGCGTCCACGCCCCAGACCCAAAAGCGCGGCATCACTTCGGCGACGCGCGGTTGCAGCCAATGCGTCGCGCCGGCGATGAGCGCGACGAGCGGCGCGAGACCGGCGAAGGCGACGGGCGCGGCGCGGCCGAGGTCACGAAAGCGCTTGGCGGAAAGATTCACATAGCTCACCGCCAGGAGCAGGATCACGAAGGAATAGAAGATGACGAAGGCGTAAGCGACGGCCGTCATCGGCATGAAGAAGGGGTCTCTCGCCAGATCGTGATCCGTGTAGGGCGCAAGCGCAAGCCAGACGAGAAAGAAGGGCGCGAGGATCGCCGCGAGCGCGCCCGCGCCTTTGAGCCAGGTTGCGCGGTCGATGCGCCCCTGCTCGGTGCGGTAGAGAAAGCGGATGCGCTCGCGATCGATCGCCATCAGTCCCTCAGCAATTCATTGATGCCGGTCTTGGAGCGCGTCTGTGCGTCGACCGTCTTCACGATCACGGCGCAGTAAAGCGACGGTCCGGGCGTTCCGTCGGGCAGCGGCTTGCCGGGAAGGCTCCCCGATACGACGACCGAATAAGGCGGCACAAAGCCGACATGAACCTTCCCGGTCGCGCGGTCGATGATCTTGGTCGAAGCGCCGATGAAGACGCCCATGGACAGCACCGAACCCTTGCCGATGACGACGCCCTCGACCACTTCCGAGCGCGCGCCGATGAAGCAGTCGTCCTCGATGATCGTCGGATTGGCCTGCAGGGGCTCCAGCACGCCGCCGACGCCGACGCCGCCCGAGAGATGGACATTCTTGCCGATCTGCGCGCAGGAGCCGACCGTCACCCAGGTGTCGACCATGGTCCCGGCGTCGACATAGGCGCCGAGATTGACAAAGGAGGGCATGAGAATCGCGCCCGGCGCCACATAGGCCGAGTGGCGCACGATCGCGCCCGGCACGGAGCGGAAGCCCGCCGCCGTATGCTCGGCCGCGCCCCAGCCCAAAAATTTGGAGGGCACCTTGTCCCACCAGGTGGCGCCGCCGGGGCCGCCCGGGATCACCGACATGTCATTCAGGCGGAAGGAGAGCAGCACGGCCTTCTTGAGCCACTGATTCACCTTCCAGGACTGAGGCCCCTCCTCGCCTTCGATCTTCTCGGCCACCCTCAGCTTGCCGGAATCGAGCAGGCGCAGCGCGCTGTCGACGGCGCGGCGGATGTCGCCCTGGGTTTCCGTATTGATGTTGGCCCGGTCTTCAAAGGCGGCGGTGATGAGGGTCTCGAGTCCCGTGTGCGGCATGAACGTTCCGTGCGAAGTGAAAAAGCTCGGCTGGTTGTAGGGGTACGGCGGGGGGAGTCAACCGGAGCCTGTCACCTGGCCAGCGCCTCCAGAAACCCGACGAGATCATTCGTCACAAAATCCAGATGCGGCTCCTCGCCCGTCGCGATCTCCCAGGCCTCGCGTTCAACCTCCTCCCCCACCGCTGGCGCGACCAGCACCGTCGTCATGCCGCGCGCATGGGGCACGATGAGATTGCGGGGAAGGTCCTCGAAGAGCGCGGCGCGTTCGGGGTCGACTTTGAGATGGGCGAAGAAGCGCTCGTAAGCGGCCTCCTCGGGCTTGGCGATAAAATCGGCGGCGATGATGTCGAATATGTCCTCGAAGAGATGATCGATCCCGAGCTGCTTGGCGGTCTCGATCGCATGATGGCGCGACCCATTGGTGAGGATCAGCTTGCGGCCCGGCAGCGCGGCGATCGCCTCGGCGAGCGAGTGATTATGCGCAAGCGACGAGCGGTCGATGTCGTGCACGAATTTCAGATACACTTCCGCGTCGATATCGTGCTCGATCATGAGCCCGCGCAGCGTCGTGCCGTAGCGCAAGTAATAATGCTTCTGCAGCGCCCGTAGCGAGATCGCGTCGAGGCCGAAAAGCCGCATCATGAAAAGCGTGATGCGCGCGTCGATCTTGGGCCAGAGGTCGGCTGTCTGCGGATAGAGCGTATTGTCGAGATCGAACACCCATGTGTCGATATGCGCGAAGCGGTCCTTGAGCGCCTTCTCCCCGCTTGCGGGTGGAGCGTCAAAGTGAGGGGCCAATGGTTTCTTCACCGCGTGATCAGCGTGCCCGCGCCGTGATCGGTGAGCAGCTCCACGAGCACCGCATGCGGCAGTTTGCCGTCGAGGATAACGACGCCTTCGACGCCGCGCTCGATCGCGTACATGCAGGTTTCGACCTTCGGGATCATGCCCCCCGTAATGGTGCCGTCGGCGATGAGGCCCGGAATGTCGGCGACCTTGAGCTCCTCAATGAGCTTCTTCTCCTTGTCGAGCACGCCCGGCACGTCGGTCAAGAACAAAAGGCGCTTGGCGCCGAGGGCGCCGGCGATGGCGCCGGCGAAAGTGTCGGCGTTGACGTTGAAGCTCGCGCCGCCCGGCCCCTGCGCCACCGGCGCCAGCACCGGGATGAGCTCGCGGCCGAGCACCTGGTCGAGCACCGTCGTGTCGACCTTGTCGGGTTCGCCAACATAACCCAGATCGACGCCGTCGGGGCGCTCGAGTTTCTTGGCCGTGACCATGCGGCCGTCCTTGCCGGTGAGGCCAATGGCGCGGCCGCCCACCGCATTGATGTAGCCGACGATCTGCTTGTTGATGGCGCCGGCGAGCACCATCTCGACAATGCCCATGGTCTCGCCGTCGGTGATGCGCAAGCCGTCGGCGAAGCGGGATTCGACGCCCAGTCGCTTCAGCATGGCCCCGATCTGCGGCCCGCCGCCATGCACCACCACCGGGTTCACGCCGGACTGTTCGAGCAGCACCATGTCGCGCGAGAAGTCGCGCGCCACCTCGTCGTCGCCCATGGCGTGGCCGCCGTATTTCACAACGACAATGGCGTCGTCGTAGCGCTGCATATGCGGCAGCGCCTGCATCAGAATCCGGGCCTGTTCGAGCGCGCTGTCGGCGGGGTGCGTGGTCATGAGGCGTCCTGACGGTTTAGCGCCTCCCTCTCCCGCATCGCGGGAGAGGGCTGGGAGAGGGCGGTGCGAACTAGCCCGTTCGAACCTTCATATTCAAGCCCCTCGTTCGGCGAGCAGCTTCGCCACGGCCCCCCGCAGCGCGGCGATCCCCTCCCCAGTATGCGACGAGGTGAAGAGAATGTCTGGAAAGGCGGCCGGGCGCTTGGCCAGGGCCTCGACGGTCGCCGCGAGGACGCTCTCCCGCTCGGCGGCCTTCAGCTCGTCATGCTTAGTCAGGACGACCTGATAGGAAACGGCGGACTGGTCGAGAAGATCCAGCATCTCGGCGTCGACCGGCTTCACGCCGCGGCGTCCGTCGATCAGCACGAAGACACGGGTGAGCGAGGCGCGGCCCCTCAGATAGTCGCGCATCAGCACGCCCCAGCTCGCGACCTTCTCCTTGCCGACCGCCGCATAGCCATAGCCCGGCATATCGACGAGGCGCAAACGTTCGGCGCCAGGCGCGCCGCCGAGCGCGAAGAAATTGAGTTGCTGCGTGCGCCCCGGCGTATGAGAGACGCGCGCGAGCGTCTTGCGGTTGGTGAGCGCGTTGAGCAGCGACGACTTGCCCACATTGGAGCGGCCCGCAAAGGCGATCTCCGGCGGGCCCAGCGGCGGCAGATCGCCGGCCTTTGCGCTCGCGAAAATGAATTCGCAAGGGCCGGCGAAGAGGATGCGGCCGTCCTCGAAAAAATCGGGCTCGTCGGTCATCGTCTGCTTGAAAAGCCTTGCGGCCGGGAGGTCGTCCCGGCCGCTTGAATGTTACGCCATGCCGAAAGTCTTGCGGAGATTGTCCCACAATTCGAACTTCACGCCGGCGCGCTTCATGATGACGCCCTGCTGGATGATGGAGAGCAGGTTGTTCCACGACCAGTAGATGATGAGGCCGGAGGCGAAGCTGCCCATGGTGAAGGTGAACATCACCGGCATCCAGGCGAACATGGTGCGCTGGATTTCGTCGGTTGGCTCGGGATTCATCTTCATTTGCAGCCACATGGTGACGCCCATCACCAGCGGCCACACGCCCAGCGCCAGATACGGCCCGAAAATCGCGACGTGCGTCGGATCGAAGGGCAGCAGGCCGAACAGGTTGAAGATATTCGTGGGGTCGGGCGCCGAGAGGTCCTTGATCCAGCCGAAGAAGGGAGCGTGGCGCATCTCAATCGTGACCACGAGCACCTTATAGAGCGAGAAGAACACCGGAATCTGCAACAGCACCGGCAGACAGCCGCTCGCGGGATTGACCTTCTCCCGCTTGTAGAGCTCCATCTGCTCCATGTTGAACTTGTGCTTGTCGTCGCCGTATTTTTCTTTCAGCTCTTTGATCTTGGGCTGAATCTCCTTCATCTTGGCGATCGACTTGTAGCTCTTGTTGGCGAGCGGCAGGAAGGCGAGCTTCACAATAACCGTCACCGCCAGGATCGCGAGGCCGAAATTGCCGAGCACGCGATAGAGGAAGTCGATCAGGCGGAACATCGGCCGCGTGATGAAATAGAACCAGCCCCAGTCGATGAGGAGGTCGAAGCGCTTCAGGCCCGGGTTCGCCTTATAGGCGTCGAGCGTATCGACTTCCTTGGCGCCGGCGAAGACATAAGCCGTCGTCTCGGCGGTCGCGCCGGGCTCGATCGTCTTCGGCTCGGTGACGGTCGCGGCCTGATAGGTCTTGGTGGCGCCGCCCATGGCGACATAGCGGGCCTCGATCGAGGCGTTCTGGTCGGGCGCGACCACGGCGCCCCAATATTTGTCGGTGAGGCCGACCCAGCCGCCAACGCCCTTGAAGGTCTTGGTGGCGTCGGGCTCTTTCTCGATCTTGTCGTAGTTGAGCTCTTCGGCCTTGTCGCCGATGACGCCGGTGAAGCCCTCGTGAAGGATGGCGTAGCCGGAGGACGGCGGACGGCCGATGCGGTTGATGCGCGAATAGTTGTACAGCGTGACGGGCCTGCCCGCCTTGTTCTCGACGCTGTCCTTGACGGTGAAGAGATATTCGTCGTCGACCGAAATCACCCGCTTGAAGACGAGGCCCTGGCCATTGTCCCAGGTGAGGGTCACCGGCTTGCCGGAGGTGAGCTTGTCAGAGTCGGCCGTCCACAGCGTTTCCGTCGTCGGCAGCGCGGGCGCGTTCTCCGTCTCGCCGGTCACGAAACCCATCTCGGCGAAATACGGGCTCGGCCCATATTCCGGCGACAGCAAAGTGATGATGGGGCTCGTCGGGTCGACCGTCTGGCGATAGTGCTTGAGCGAGACGTCGTCGATGCGGGCGCCTTTGAGCGCGATGGAGCCGGCGATCGACCGCGTGTCGATCGTCACGCGCGGGCTCAGCGCCAGAGCCTCCTCGCGCGTGCGCACGGCGGGCGTCGCGGGCGCAGCGACGCCCCCGGCCTGCTCGGGCGCGCCGAGCTTGGGCGCCTTCGCCAATTTCATCTGCTGGGTCTGCGCCTGCTTCTGCCGCTCGAACTCGGGGAAGGCGTAGAAATAATCCCACAGCCCGATGAAGATCAGCGAGAGCGCCGCGGCCATGAGCATGTTCTTGGTGTTTTCGGTCATGACGCCGCAGGCCTGTCTTTCTGTTTGCGCCGTTGGTTCGCAGCGTGGCGCTCGTCGAGCCGCGCGAATCCTTCGGCCATTTGTGTGACGATTTCGGCAAAGGGCGCGTCGAGCGCCCCCCGCCGGGCGACAAACACGTAATCGCGGCCGGGCCGCGCGCCAAGGTCTCCGCTGACGCGAAGCGCCTCTTTGAGGCGACGGCGGATGCGGTTGCGCCCGACGGCTCCCGCGACCTTCCGGGTCACGGTGAAGCCGAAACGGGCCTCGGCCGCTGATTCTTCTTCCGTCGCGTCGCGGCCCGCCATCTGGAGGGTAAACGCACGCGCCGAAAAGCGCGCGCCGGTTTTCGACGCACGCACGAAGTCTTGGCGTCGACGCAGGCGCGTCGGCTTTTTCGTCAACGTCCGCGGTTCGGCGGGAACGTCCGTCGTCATCTGGGCGTCCGCCTTTTCCGTCGTTCCGCCGAGCCGGGTCAGGCCGAGAGGCGCTTGCGGCCGCGAGCGCGACGCGCGGCGATGACAGCGCGGCCGCCCACGGTGGCCATGCGCGCGCGGAAGCCGTGACGGCGCTTGCGCACGATTTTGCTGGGTTGATAAGTTCTCTTCACGAAACGTCTCCGCTGGCGATGCTGAAGCCTTTTAGGCCTCGGCCCGTCTTCCTTGCCCCGCCGATCCTTTCCGCGCCAAACGCGCGCGGGCGTCAGGACGCCGAGGCGACAAAACAGATGGACGCCGCCCCTCTCGGAGCAGCGCCGCGCGACGCATATAGGAGAAAGGCTCAGCGCAAGTCAATGACGCGCCTTTAGCCTTTCGCGCCATTTGTCCGGCGGCTCACGCCTGAGGTCAAGGTGTGCGCTGCGCCCTCACACGGCTTCATCACGACGCCCCTCTCGGGGCCCGCGACCCAGCCCGGCGCCCTCGCCTGGCGCCTCATTGTCAGCGCTCCCCTGCCCTAGAAAAGCCAGCTCGATCTGCCCGGGCCGAGCGATGGCTCCATCACCGTCGTCGGCCTTCAGACCAAGACGCCGGCGGGCGTCGTCGACCCGCTCGAGAAGGCCGGCCCGAACGCCCGACCGCATCGTCCAGGGTGAGCGCGACGATTTAGGAAACCGCGTAGCCCGGCAATCTCTTAGGTGAAGACGGCACGTAGTTCCCCGTATTGAATATTTTTGTCTTTGCGCCCGCGACTCACGAGGGCGTATAGATGGATTGTGGCGACTGATTCGCGATCGCGGACCCGAGTCGCCCGTTCGACCCAGTTGCGTCTCGCGCGTTACTCGCCCTGGGCCCAAGCTTAAGACTTTGGGCGGCAGTGCGGGCGCAAGTGAAGGTTTATTAACCAATTCCGCTTACCGTCGGAAACTAGACGGGAAGAGTCGCAGGCCAGGGGGCTGGCGTGCGGCCGATGCGCGCCCGCTACGGCGCCGTGTCGTTGATTAATGGAGCTCGGTGGGGACCCAACATGCGCGTTTTATTGATCGAGGACGACAGCGCGACGGCTCAAAGCATCGAGCTCATGCTCAAATCCGAAAATTTCAATGTCTATACGACGGATCTCGGCGAGGAAGGCATCGACCTCGGCAAGCTCTACGACTACGACATCATCCTGCTGGATCTGAACCTTCCCGACATGTCGGGATATGAGGTTTTGCGCTCGCTGCGCGTCGCCAAGGTAAAGACCCCCATTCTGATTTTATCCGGCCTCGCCGGAATCGAGGACAAGGTGAAGGGCCTCGGCTTCGGCGCCGACGACTATCTGACGAAGCCCTTCCACAAGGACGAACTCGTCGCCCGCATCCACGCCATCGTCCGTCGCTCCAAGGGCCATGCGCAGTCGGTCATCACCACCGGCGACCTCATCGTCAATCTCGACCAGAAGACCGTCGAAGTCGGCGGCGTGCGCGTGCATCTGACCGGCAAGGAATATCAGATGCTGGAGCTGCTCTCGCTGCGAAAGGGCACAACGCTGACCAAGGAGATGTTTCTCAATCATCTCTACGGCGGCATGGACGAGCCGGAACTCAAAATCATCGACGTCTTCATCTGCAAGCTGCGCAAGAAGCTCGCCAACGCCAGCGACGGCCGCAATTATATCGAGACGGTCTGGGGTCGCGGCTATGTGCTGCGTGAGCCGAACGAGGCCGACGAGCGCATCACGGCGTAACACGGCAGGAGCCCTTTTTCCCGCCTCCTGCTGAGACGCGCGCTTTGTTGGCCTTTGGATGAGGGCCTCAGCGCCCCGTTGAGAAGCCGCTCAGGGTCGTCTTCGTGACGCGCAAGGGGGCGTCAGCGCCGAAGCGTCAAGACGATTCCCATCTCCCAAAACTTCGACCGCAAACGGTCCTGGTCGAAGGGCTTCAACATGTATCCGTCGGCGCCGGCGCGCAGGGCGCGGGCGATACGGCCGACGTCGTTCTCAGACGTGCAAAAGACGACCTTTGGGATCTCGCCGCCCGGCATCCGGCGAAGCGCGCGCAAAAATTCTACGCTGTCGGCGCCGGGCATATTCCAGTCGAGCAGTATCGCGTCGGGCATTCGCTCTTCGCATGCGATAAGACCGCTCTCGCCATCCGCCGCCTCGCGCGTGCGCAGATCGACGCCTTCGAGGATTCGACGGGCCACTTTTCGCACCACAGGCGAATCGTCGACCACGAGGACCTGTTTCATCTGGCGCGCCCCTGCCGCCGCGCATCTCGCGGCGATGCGCGCAGTATCGGCGCAGGCCGGTTAAAGAAGCGGAACCCGAACCGTTACGCGACAGCGCTTTGCGGCGCTTCCACCTCGTCCGAGGCGGCCGCCGGCCGGGCTTCGATGCTGATGAGCTCCGGTTCGGTCGCGACTGTGATGGCGAGATTGCATGCCTTTGCGACGAGACCCGTGTAGTAGGGCTGGATGGCGCGGGCGTCGATGGCGCTGTCCTCCGCTTCGCCGGCGAGAAGCGCCGGAAGATGCGCCGCCAGACGCGCATTGACGCCGCGCGCCTCGACCTTGAAGGAAATGGAGTCGTCCGCTCCCGTCGAGGAGACGGAGATCACGCCGCCGCGGGGGATGGCGGCGTCGGCGAGCAGGCAAAGATTGAGCAGCAGCTTTACCTTGTTTTTGGACATCAGAACGCGCGGCACGCTCCAATTGAGCTGCGTGCGCTCATCGGCGAGAAGCTGACGGGTGACGAGCTCCGCGTCGCCGGTGTCGATCGAGGCCCCCTTGGAGCCGGCGGCGCCGAAGGCGAGGCGGCAGAACTGAAGGCGCGCCGACGCCTCATTGGCGGAGGATTTGATGAGCGCCAGCGCATGGCCGCGCATCTCGGCGTCCTTCTCCTCCTCCAGCACTTCGAGCCCGTTGACGATCGCGCCGACGGGTGAAATCACGTCGTGGCAGACTCGCGACGACAGCAAGGCCGCGAGATCGAGAGCGTCGAGCGAGAAGTTGGTCATAAGGCAATCCCGGAGGCGCGCGGCGCCGCTTGCTGGTGAGAAGACAATCAAGGATCTTTGCTGCGTAACGCGAACAGGCACGCTTGCGACGAATCACTGTATTTCGTCTTGTGCAAGGGTAACCGCGGCCGCGCGGATTGCAAATTGCGCGCCCTATGTTCGTAAACAAAGCTTGAAAGAGCGGGCATGATCGACGATTACGCGCCTCCCGCCGAGCGCCGGCGCCTCGCGCGGCTTTTTGGCGAGCTCGTCGCCGGCGCAGGCGCGCTGGCGATGGACGTGCTGGCGCGGCCGCAAATCGCCTCGCGCCTCAAGGACGATCATTCTCCGGTCACCGAGGCGGATCAGCGCGTCGAGGAGTATCTTTTGGCCGCCCTGGCCCGCGCGCTTCCGGGGCTGGCTGCGGTCGCCGAGGAAAGCGCCGCGCGCGGGACAAGCGCGGCCCATGGCGGCGTCTTTCTGCTCGTCGATCCCATCGACGGCACGCGCGAGTTCCTCGCGCGCAGCTCGGAATTCACCATCAATGTCGCTCTGATCGTCGACGGCGCGCCGGCCGCGGGGGCGGTGGCGGCGCCGGCGCAGGGCCGAGTCTGGTTCGCCGGCGCTGACAGCTTCGTGGCCGACGCCGCGCCTGGCGGCCGCCTGCCGGCGCCGCAAGACTGGCGGCTTCTGCGCACGCGCAAAGCGCCCGAGGACGGGCTCACCGCGCTCGTCTCTAAATCGCATCTCGACGCCGAAACGGCGGCCTACGTCGCGCGCCTTCCCGTCGCGGCGCGCAAGTCGGTCGGATCGTCGCTGAAATTCTGCGCCCTCGCCGAGGGGACGGCCGACGTCTACCCGCGTTTCGGCCCCACCATGGAGTGGGACACCGCCGCGGGCGACGCGATCCTCCGCGTGGCGGGCGGCGTGACGCTCGATCCGGCGGGCGCGCCGCTTCTCTACAACAAGGCGGCCGCAAACTACCGCAACGGCCCCTTCATTTCCTGGGGCGATCCTGCGGTCGCAACGCTTTATTAACGACGCTGCGCGACTCTTCCGCCATGCGTGACGTCCGGCGCCGCCGCGACGCCGAGGCGCCGCGCGACGGCCGCATTCCGCGCCGATCCGTCACTCGGCCCGCCACCGTTTGCGTATTGGAGTTTCAAGCGATCATGAGCGCCTGGCATCGTCCCTCGTCCCGCCGAGATCTCTTTCGCTTTGCAGCCTCGGCCGCCGCCTGCGCCGCCCTGCCCGGCCTGGCGCGCGCCAATCAAAGACCCGAGGCCTTTACGAGCGGCGAAATCGTCGAGAACGGCCACCGCTTCTTCGGCTCCATTTCGCGCGGGCTCGCCGAAGGCCTCGAGCAGGCCAATAAGAAATGGGGCCGCCCCAACGCCTATATTCTCGGCCAGGAGGCCGGCGGCGCCTTTGTCGGCGGGCTACGCTACGGCGAGGGCAAGATGTTCACCCGCAACGCGGGCCAGAAGCCGGTTTTCTGGCAGGGTCCCTCCATCGGCCTCGACGCCGGCGCCGACGGCGACCGCACGATGATGCTGGTCTACAATCTTCCGGACGTGGAGGCGATCTACCGCCGCTATGCGGGCGTCAACGGCTCGGCCTATCTCGTCGGCGGCCTGGGCTTCACCGCGCTCAACAATGAAGAGGTCGTGGTCATGCCGGTGCGCGCAGGCCTCGGCGCGCGACTCGGCCTCGCGCTGAGCTATTTGAAATTTACCCCGGATTCGACCTGGAACCCGTTCTGAGACGAAGGACCGCTCCGCGCCCGGGCGCGAAGAGAGGGCGCGCCGCCAGCGGCCTGGGCGAGTCTTAAGCTAAATCTGAGCCGTTGATTTTTTGATTTCGCCGGCCAGTCGTGGCACTCTCGCGCGCGTCCCGCAGGCGAATAGGGCGCACGGCGGCGCGAGGTTGGCGTCTTGATTGAACAGGCAATGTATTTCGCGCTCGGCTTTCTCGTCGCCGGGCTGATCACGCTTCTGTTTCTGCCGGCCTTCTGGCGGCGCGCCATGCGCCTGTCGATGCGCCGGCTGCAAATGCTCGCCCCCATGTCCATGGAGGAGGTGATCGCCGAGCGTGACCTGCTGCGCGCGGAATTCGCCGTACGCGAGCGCCGGATGGAGCAGGAGATAGAGGCGGTGAAGGCCTCGAAGGCCTTCGATCTCGCCGCCATCGGCCGCCACGCATCGCGCGTCGCGCAGGCCGAAGCGCAGCTCAAGAAGGCCGAGGCCGACAACCGCGACATGGCGGTGGCGCTGGGCGAGGCGCAGAAGGTCCTTGCCGAGCGCACCGATCTCCTGCGCTCGACCGAACTCGCCCTGATCGAAATGACCGAGCGCGCCGACCGCGACGTCGAGCGTCTGCGCCTTCTCGAATCCGACAAGGAAGAGCTCGGCCGCGAGAAAGAGGCGCAATCGACCAGGGTCGTCGCCCATGAAGCGAAGATTGGCGCGTTGCACGAACAAAACGCCAGTCTGCAGCGTGAGCTCGAAGCGCTGAAACAGGACTATGAGCGCGTCGCCGCCGAGGCCGCGCGCACGCCGGGGCTCGCCAAGCATCTTGCCCACAAGAACGACGAGCTCGAGACCGCACAGCGCGAATACGCCGCCCTCTTGAAGGAGCGCGACGAGACCCGCGCCGAACTCGCCGCCGAGCAGGAGCGCCGGCGCAACGAGGCCGATTCTCTCGAAAACGCCCTGCGGCTGGCGCGCAACGAGGCGCGCAGCGCGGCGGACAGGCTCGAAGCCACGCGCGCCGACAACGCCATGCTTCACGGCGCGGTCGAGGCGTTGCGCGCCGAACGCGCGCATCAGCGGCGCAATGGCGGGACCGCCGCGACAAGCGAGCCGGCGTCTCAGGCGGATGTCGTGGCGCTGCGGGAAACTCTAACGGACTTCGGAACGCGCGTCGCGGAACTCGCGGAAACCACGCCGGAACGGGTCGAGTAGGTCGCTTGACCGGGCGGCGAGGCTTTGGGACAAGGGTCGCAACGTCACGTTCGCCACGAGGTTGAAACCTTGCTCTTCGTCGCCCTTTGCCAGGACAAGCCGGGTCATGTCGATCTGCGCCTCTCGACCCGCGCCGCCCACCTCGCCTTCCTGGAGACGCATGCGGCGCAAGTGAAGCTCGGCGGGCCCTTTCTCGACGGCGAGACGCCCGTGGGCTCCATGCTGATCCTCGACTGTCCCGACGAGGCCGCGGCGCGCGCCCTGCTCGCCGAGGACCCTTATGCGCAGGCCGGTCTGTTCGAACGGGTCGAGTTGCGCGCCTGGAAGCGCGTCGTCGGCGCGGCGCTCTAGATGGCGCACTGGCTTCTCAAGAGCGAACCCTCGACCTGGTCCTGGGACCAGCAGGTCGCCGCAGGCGCGAAGGGCACGTTCTGGAACGGCGTGCGGAACCATCTCGCCAAGAAGCATCTCATGGCGATGAAGAAGGGCGAGCGCGCCTTCTTCTATCACTCGAACGACGAGCGCGCGATCGTCGGGATCGTCGAGATCATCAAGGAATATTACCCCGACCACACCGACGAGACCGGCAAGTTCGGCATGGTCGACGTAAAGGCGGCGAAGCCGCTCGCCAAGCCGGTGACGCTCGCTCAGATCAAGGCCGAGCCGCGTCTCGCGGAAATGGCGCTGGTCAATAACTCGCGTCTGTCGGTCCAGCCGGTGACGGATGCGGAGTGGGCGCTTGTGATGAAGATGGCGGGAGAAAAGAGCGCGTAATTCCCTCGCCTCGTCATGGCCGGGCTCATCCCCCGGCGAGGGACGCCCGGCCCAGGGCCGGGCATGACGACGTCACCCGCAGCCTGCGCGGAAAAAACGTCGCCGTCTATCCGCCCGTCTTGCCCGTGGCGTTGGCGACCTCCGGCTGATCCTTCAGGCCATTCTTGATCTTGTCGAGAATCTTCGGCAGGTCTTCGGGCTCGGGGTTCAGATCGCGCGCATGGTTCCACTGGAACTGCGCTTCGAGCTTGCGGCCCACGCGCCAATAAGCGTCGCCCAAATGGTCGTTGATGACCGGATCCGACGGCTTCAAATCGATCGCCCGCTCGAGCTCGCGCACGGCGTCGTCGTAGCGGCCGAGCCGGTAATAGGCCCAGCCAAGGCTGTCGACGACATAGCCGTCGCGTTGCCGCAAGTCGACGGCGCGGCGCAGCATCTTGAACGCCTCGTCGACGTTGACACCCTGATCGACCCAGCTGTAGCCGAGATAATTGAGCACCAGCGGCTGATCCGGATTGAGCTCCAGCGCCTTCTTGAGATCGGCTTCCGCCGCCTTCCAGTCCTTGCGGCGCTCATTGGCGATGCCGCGATAATAATAGAGGAGCCACTGGCTCTTCTCGTCCTTGGGGAGAAGCGCAATCACGCGCGAATAGGTCGCGGCCGCGTCGCCATAGAGCTTGCGCGAGCGCTGCAGATTGCCGAGCGCCGTCAGCGCCTCCTGGTTCTTCGGATTGGCGGCGACGACCGCGGAAAGATGGTCCGTCGCTTCCTTCGATTTGCCGAGCGTCTCCAGAATCAGCGCCGCCTGAATATCGGCGTTGACGCGCAGCGGGCTGTCCTTGGGCACGCTGTCGTAAAGATCGATCGCCATCTCCGGCTGCTTCATGCGCTCATAGACGTCGCCCAGCGTCAAGATCGCGAGGGCGTTCTCCGGCGCGAGAGCGAGCGACAGGCGCAGATAGATGAGCGAGGCGAGTTCGTCGCCCTGCCGGCCGCCGATGGCGCCGAGCCCGTAGAGGGCTTCGGCCGCGCCGTCATCCGCTGTACGCACAAAAGGCGGCAGCGGCTTGCCCTCGTTGAGCGCCGCAATGGCGGCGACCACGATCGGGTGGCCGGGCGCCACCTCGTTGAAGGTTTCGTAGAGCTTCTTCGCGTCCTCGCGCTGGCCGCGGCTCGCGAGGAAGCGGGCGTAGGCGTCGACCAGACGCAGCGTGTTTCGCTCCGCCGCATAGGCGGATTTGAAGCGCTTTTCCGCCTCCGCCTTGTCGCCGCCGAGATCGGCGATCAGCGCGCCGTGGTAATCCCGGAAGACGACGAAAATGTCCTCGTTGAGCGCGTCGAGAGTCTGCAGCGCCTTGCGCGTATCCTTGGCGCCGGCGTAGGTCCAGGCGGTGAGCAGGGTCGTCGTGATGTCGCGGCGACGGTCGCCGCCGCCCTTGGCGAGTTCCGCGCGCGCCGCCGCGTAACGGCGATTCTTGAAGAGATCCACGCCCTTGGTCAGGTGTGCGAGTCCGTTGCCCTTGTCATGCGCGAGCACGCGTGGCGCCAAGGCGACGGCCTCCGCCATGGCGCCGTTGGAGAGCGCTGCGACGAAAGCGCGGTCGATCAGGTCCTGATTGTTCGGATCGTCGCGCAGCGCCTCGCGGAAAAACGTCGAAGCGGCGAGCGTGTCCCGCTCGGCGCCGGCCACAATGGCGGCGAGGTAATTGCCCGACAGGCTCGTTCCGACCTCGAAGGGCCGCGGGACCGACAGGGTTCCTTCCCGGGCCGTCGCGTGGCTGGACCCGGGCAAGGCGCAGGATAGCGCGAAAACGGCCGCGACCGCCGTCGTGCGAAGCGGCAGCCGGCGCCTGACGCCGCGAGAGAAGATGGCGAGCGGGCGAACGAGTTGAAGCACAGGCGCTTTCCTAGAAAAGAGGCGACGCGGCCTGCGGCAGACGCGGCCGTTCCGCCAGGACGAGTGGCCGGAGTTCAGGAGATTCGCGGTTAAAGATGGCGGTTTTGCGCTCGCAGCGCAAGGCGAGTCCCGACGCAATGATTGTCGGCCGGGGCAATCGTCGCCAGACCCCTGAAAAACTACAGCCCTCGCCCTGGCGTGCAGCCGTTGAAGAGGCCGCGTACAGGGCAAGGGCGATGAAGCGTTTGAGGGACGCGTCGTCCCCCTTCAGAACGTGAGCGTTAGCTGATCGCCTTGACGATCTTCTGCGCGGCGTCGTCGAGATCGTCAGCCGGGATCACATTGAGTCCGGACTCGCTGATGATCTTCTTGCCGAGTTCGACATTGGTGCCTTCGAGGCGCACGACCAGCGGCACCTTGAGCCCAACTTCGCGCACCGCCGCGATCACGCCTTCGGCGATGGTGTCGCAGCGCATGATGCCGCCGAAGATATTGACCAGGATGCCCTTCACGTTCGGGTCGGCGGTGATGATCTTGAACGCCGCGGTCACCTTCTCGGTCGTGGCGCCGCCGCCGACGTCGAGGAAGTTCGCCGGAAAGGCGCCGTAGAGCTTGATGATGTCCATCGTCGCCATGGCGAGGCCGGCGCCGTTGACCATGCAGCCGATGTTGCCGTCGAGCGAAATATAGGCGAGGTCGTATTTCGACGCCTCGATCTCCTTCTCGTCCTCTTCCGAGAGATCGCGCAGCGCGGCGAGTTCGGGATGGCGATAGAGGGCGTTGTTCTCGAAGCTCACCTTGGCGTCGAGGCAGCGCAGCTTGCCGTCCTTGGTGGTGATCAGCGGATTGATCTCGAGCATCTCCATGTCTTTCGCGACGAACGCGGCATAGAGTTTCTCGACCAGGTCGCCCGCCTGCTTGGCGAGATCGCCCTTGAGATTGAGCGCGTCGGCGACGCGGCGACCGTGATGCGGCATCAGGCCGGTGGCCGGATCGACCGAGAAAGTGACGATCTTCTCGGGCGTGTCATGGGCGACGGTCTCGATGTCCATGCCGCCTTCCGTCGAGACGACGAAGGCGATGCGCGAGGTCGCGCGGTCGATCAGCATGGAGAGATAGAATTCCTTGTCGATCGCGGCGCCGTCTTCGATGTAGAGGCGGTTGACCTGCTTGCCGGCCTCGCCGGTCTGCAGCGTGACGAGCGTCGCGCCGAGCATCTGCCTCGCGAAGGCTTCCGCCTCTTCGATCGACTTGGCGATGCGCACGCCGCCCTGCGGGCCGGCCTTCTCTTCCTTGAATTTGCCCTTGCCGCGGCCGCCGGCGTGAATCTGCGCCTTCACCACATAGACCGGACCCGGAAGCTGCTTGGCGGCGGCGGCCGCCTCTTCGGCCTTGAGCACCGGCACGCCGGCCGCTACGGGCGCGCCGAACTCGCGCAAAATGGCTTTGGCCTGGTATTCGTGGATATTCATGCGGTGGGCTCTCCCTCGAAGCAAGAAACGGCGGGGCTTGCGGCCTAATGGCCATGGCGGGGCGGCGGCGTCAAGCGGACGGGAGGTCGCGGGGGCGTTGCAGCCGTTGCGTCGTTTCGACCAAGGCGCGGCCGCTCATCCCGCTTCGTGCCCGGCCCGCCCGTCGACCAGCACGTCGATCTTTCCCGACTCGACCCGGTAGAGCCAGCCGTGGATGCGCGGCAGCGGGCCGCCGGCGTGCATGTTCCGGATGATGGCGAGGCTTTTCAAATGCTTGATCTGCAGTTTCACGTTCTCCGCCGTCAGCACTTCGAGCTTTTGCTCGCGCGACAGATGTTTCTCGCGGGCGATGCGGTCGGCGGCGTCCTTGGCGCCGCTCGCGATGCAGAGCCAGTCGGCGATGTAGTTTTCGTGAACGCCGTCCTCGATCGCCGCAATGCCGCCGCAGCGCGTGTGGCCGCAGACGATAATGTCCTCAATCTTCAGATGGACCACGCCGTATTCGATGATCGACGCGACGTTGACGTCGTTGAAGGCGATGATGTTGGCGACGTTGCGATGGACGAACATGGTGCCGGGTCGCGAGCCCGTGATCACGTCTTCGCTGACGCGCGAATCGGAGCAGCCGATCCACAAAACCTTCGGCGACTGCCGCTTGGCGATGGCCTGATAATACGCCGCGTGGGGATAGAATTCTTCCGACACGAACTGCTCATTGCCTTTGAGCAGGTCGTCAATTGTGTGCTTCGACATCGGGTCCGGCTTCCTAGAGATGCGCAAGTATAAGCGCAGCCGTGACTTTCAGCAAAGTTTGGATCAGCGCCCCCGTCCCCGCCGGGCGCGGATATCGACGATCGGCGCCGCAATCGGCGAAGAGCCGCCGCCGCCGCGCCATATCCGAAGACCCGCCATGTCCGAAGAGACCATCTCTTGCTGTCAGGCGAAAGCCGGGTTGAGACCCTTGGCCGCCTGAATCAGCGTCTTCACGGAGTTCACGGATTTGTCGAACATCGCCTGTTCTGCGGCGTCGAGCTTGATTTCCATGACTTTCTCGACGCCATTGGCCCCGATGACGACCGGCACGCCGACATAGAGCCCGTTCACCCCATATTCGCCATTGAGATAGGCCGCGCAGGGCAGCACGCGGCGCTTGTCCTTGAGGTAGCTTTCGGCCATCGCAATGGCCGAGGTGGCGGGAGCGTAATAGGCGGAGCCGGTCTTGAGCAGGCCTACGATCTCGCCGCCGCCCTTGCGCGTGCGGTCGACAATGGCGTCGATGCGCGCCTGGCTGGTCCAACCCATGGCGATGAGGTCCGGCAGCGGCACGCCGCCGACCGTCGAATAGCGCACCGAGGGCACCATGTCGTCGCCGTGGCCGCCGAGCACGAAGGCGCTGACGTCCTCGACCGAGACCTTGAACTCCTCCGACAAGAAGTAGCGGAAGCGGGCCGAATCGAGCACGCCGGCCATGCCGACCACGCGGTTCGTCGGCAGGCCGGACGCTTTCTGCAGCGCCCAGACCATGACGTCCAGCGGGTTGGTGATGCAGATGACGAAGGCGTTGGGGGCATATTGCTTCACGCCCGCGCCCACCTTGGCGATGACGCCGAGATTGACCGAGAGCAGATCGTCGCGGCTCATGCCAGGCTGGCGCGGAACCCCGGCGGTGACGATGACGACGTCCGCCCCGGCGATGGCGGCGTAATCGGAAGCGCCGGCGAGATCGGCGTCGAAGCCCGAAACGGGCGACGCTTGCGCGAGGTCCAGCGCCTTCCCCTGCGGCACCCCGTCAACAATGTCGAAGAGCACGATATCGCCCAGTTCTTTCAGACCGGCGAGATGAGCGAGCGTTCCGCCGATATTGCCGGCGCCGATCAGAGCGATTTTCTTCCGCGACATAATCAATCTCGTGCTGTTATTTCCCTCAAACTGCTAGCGCGCTTTTGCGCGCGAGGGAAGACGCGGCGGCGGCTTTTTCCGCCCGCCGAAACCTCAATGGGAACAAGCGGGCTAACTCACTCGCAGTGCGCCCAAATCACCGGCGCCGGCAGCGCGCGCCTTATTCGCAGGCAGGACAAAAAACCGCGCCCGGGCGCAAATGTCGCAGACCTTGCGGGCCGCCGCCGCGCTTCCCACCTGCCTAGCGGGGCGCCGTCCGGGCGCCTGAGAGGATTGAATATGGGCAGTTTCATCTCGCGCAGTCGGCTCGTCGCCATCGCCGCCGCCGTGGCGCTCTCGGCCGTGACGGCCGCCGCGGCCGAGGATCCCGACGAAGCGGACCTCCTGAAATACTTCGAGAAAGTCGATGTCTGGCATTTCCCCGTCGACGCCACCGTTCGCTACAACGACCAGGACGCCGTGGCGACGCGCGAACTCGTCTTCAAGGATGAGCAGCCCAAGGGCGCGCTCTGCTATGTCCGCTTCGACCTTTTGCGCGGCGAAGGCGATTATGGCTATGGCTTCAAGCCCTCGGCTGCGCCGGAGGATCGCAAGACGACCGTGTGGGGCACGAATGCGCTGAAGCGCGGCACGGTGCTCGACCAGTATTATTCGACCCTGCGCCTCAACGTGATCTACTTTTTCGTGGACGGCCCCAAGTCCGCGGGGGCCAAGGACATTTGTGAGAAGAAGCAATCGGCGCCGACGGCCCAGGCCGGGAACGCTTACAAGGGCCCCTGGGCCGACCTCGTCACCAGAGTCCGCGCGATCCACGGCTGGCCGGCCCAGAAATAGGCTCGGCCAGCCTCCCGTCGGGAAAATTGGTTCCGTCGGGCAACACGGCGCTGGACAGGGGGATCGGCATTTGATATTCGCTCCCCCGTTCCGAGAGCGTCGTGACGCCGACGGACGGGCGCATAGCTCAGTTGGTAGAGCAGCTGACTCTTAATCAGCGGGTCCAAGGTTCGAGCCCTTGTGCGCCCACCATTAAAATCACCGGGTAGAGATTAGAGGTAGGGCCTCTGGCCCGCGACAAGGGCGCTGTCGCCGCCTTTGCCGCGACGGCGCTGGAAAATCTCGCGCCAGAGACCGGTGTGACCTCGAGGATCCATTGCCCGTGACTTCGGCTTGCACGCATTCGCTCGAGCGGTAGAGCGTCGCCCAGCGTAACAGGGTTCGTTGTTCCGGCTGCCTTGTTCGGGATGGCTTGGCAAGGCGCCCGCGCAAACATCGTCACGTTCAAGCTATGACCAAGGCGACGCTTCGCTTACACGCCTGTCGCCGCGCGATACGGGCTCTCCGCCGATCCACCTCTTGTGGATCGCCCTATGCCTTCGCCGCGCTGGTGTGAATGATCGTTCCCACATGCTCGCCCCGCAAAGCGGCTGTGAGCCGGCCGGGCGCGAGGCCGTTGACGATCTGCACATGCTCGAGGTGGCGGGCCGTGGCCATCACATCGAGAAGCGCGCGGTCGAAAGGCAGAGAGCCCTCGACCTTCGCGAGATCGGGGGCGCTCGTCTCGCGCACGAGCTGCGCCTGCTGACCCTCGGGGCCTTTCGGATCGGCCGTATACACCCCGTCCACATCTTCCACGATCGTCAGACCGGCCGCGCCGAGCGCGTCCGCCACGAGAAAGGCGCCCGTGTCGGCCCGGTGTGGCGGAATGCGGGACGTCGGGAACTCATGGTGGTGATAGGGCGGGAAAGCGCTCCCCACCACCGCGCGGGCGGCGGTGAGATGGATCGCGAGCTGGCTCGCGATCGTCGGATGCTCGACATAGGAGACGCCCTCGGGGGCGAGCAGCGAGGCGAGGATGTGGCCGTTCTGGCCTGCTTCGCTCGCGGCGAGCGGCGCAAGCGATCCCACGGGCAGGCCGAGGTCGAGACCGACGCCGTAGAGATGGCGCGCGCGCACGCCTGCGCCGGTCAATATGAGCATGCGATGCTCGGGCAGGAGTTTACGCAGCTCCTCCACGACGGGAAGGATCGCCTCCGCGCCGCGATCCATGATGGACCGGCCGCCGATCTTGACGACATGAAGCCAAGGAAGCAGCCGGATCGGACGCCGGCCGGCGACCGGACGGGTGAGGTCGCTGTCGAGAAGGGTCTGGCGCGCGAGCGGCGAGGCGACATGCTTGATGCTGTTAACCGTGTCGGTCATGGCCGTCTTTCTTCAGCTCGCGGTGATGATGGTGCCGACATGTTCGCCGGCGAGCGCGCGGGTCAGATTGCCCGGAACCAGGCCGTTCACGACCTGCACCTCGCGAACGTGGCGCGCCGCCTTCAAGAGGTCGAGCACGGGGAATTCGAGGATCGAATCGTGCAGGCCCTGCGCCTTCATCTCGTCGACCGAAATCCTTGCAATGAATTTGGCGTCCTTTGCAGTTTTCGGATTCGCCGTATAAAGCCCGTCCTCATCCTTCACAAAGATCATGGCCTTGCAGCCGAACTGCTCGGCAAGCAGAAAGCATCCGGCGTCGGTGCGGTAAGGGGGAATGACGCCCTCGGCGGCAGGACGCATCCAGAGATTATACGGCGGCATGCCGCTGAAGACGACGGCGTTGACCTCGGCGAGATAGAGCGGCACTGCAGACATCCCGGCGCCGTTGACCGCCGAGACCCCGTGCTTTGCGAGGAGTTGACCAAGCATCGCCGCGTTCTGATCGGCGACGGAGGCTCCGAGTTGCGACAGGACGCCCGCCGGCAGGCCGAGCCCCGCCGCAATCGAATAGAGATGCCGAGCTCTTGTGCCGGCGCCGGTTCCGATGAGCAGCTTATGCGCTTTGCGCGCAGCGACGATCTCGTCGACGAGAGGGAAGAGGGCGGCGCGGCCACGATCGATGACGCTCTGCCCGCCGATCTTGATCACTGTCGCGTCCGGCAAAATACGAAAATCGGCGGCGGCTTCAGCCGCGGCCAAGAGCTGCGGATCGGTCAGCGATCGCTGCATGAGGAGCGCTTCGAGCTCCGCCGTCGTGGACATGAGACGCCTTTCGTTCGTCGCCAATCGCCCAAGCGCCGAACTGGGAGAAGTTTTTCCGACGCTGTCCAGGGCGTTGGCCCCTTGCAATGCCTTGGGTAAAGGCGGAGGCGCGCCTCTGCAATATGCGAAAATCGCGTGTTGTTTATGGGATTGGCCAGGCGATTGCGGAATTTTCGCGCGGTCCGAATCGTCAATTGTTGAACAATGCGCGTTTCACCGCTTCGGCGCCGGATAACAGGCCGTCGAAGCGTCTTTTCCATCGGGCTCGATGACCGAAGAACAATCGAAATTCGGATCCATCGGCGGGCGCGGCGGAAGAGCTCCCCCAGGCCCGCCGCCTCCCCTTTCCAGGGCGCCGCCGAAGGGAGCCGCATATCGAACTTGCGTGGCGCGATAGTCGATGTGCAGGTCGCGGCTTAATGCGCTTCTCGCGCCGAACCTGACGATGTTGCCGGCGATGAGCGGCGAAACGGTGATGCTCTGATTGGATCGGACCTCCACGGCAAAACCCGTTTGTCTGGGATGAAAATAAATCCCGCTTTTCTTGCCTGCCCAGCCGGCGGCGCCGCTTATGCCGACGCTGCACCCCTGCCGAAACATCCTTTCGCATTCGGGACGCGAGGAAAAGCGCGGCGCCTTCTCGCGAAACTCAGCTTCGGCGTTGAGCGCCGCATTGCTGCAAATCATGTCGCTGACTTTCCCACTCGCGCGGCAGCCGGCTTCGGAACCGAATATATGCGTTCCAGGCTGGTTGCTTTGCGCTGCCGCTGACGTCGCCGGCGGGTCAAGGAATAAAGCAATCAGGATCAAAGAACGTCGCATCTCCAGCTCCTTGGTCTTCTGAAATTATTTCTTGCTCAAGGCGGCGACCCCTGCTGCTGCGGTCAAGAGACGTCGCTGGGCGTCGGCGCATGTAAACCCCGACGCCGTGCTTTTCATTTCTTACCATGAAGATTGGAGAAACTTAGACCGGCGAATGGAGGCGCTAGCGTTACGATGCGTCGTTGCTTTGCGCCGGCCGGGCTGTGCTGGTGGAGCCTGCGCTTGATCTCCGCCACCCTGCGGCGAGAGAAAGCTACCGAGAGACCGCAACGATCCGCGTCGTGCTTACCGACTTTTTCCATTATGCTCGCGGTCGCGGCGGCGGCCATGCGCTTATTATAAGGGGCGGATGAGCCCAACGGCCGTCGCCGGCTGGGCTCCCGCAGCGGCGCCGTCGACCGCGCTTGGCGCAAAGCTGGGTTATTCGGGATCGACATTCGCGCACGATTGGCGCTATTGCGCCTTATCGCGCATGCCTTTGACCTGACGCGCCGCCCCTCAATTGGCTTCCGCCAGAATAGCGCGCGCTAGGCTTTCTTTCCTAACTCGCGCAGTTTCTGGACCGCCGCGGCCGCGGCGATCGCCGCCATCGGGCGACGCGCGATATGTGCGGCGGCGATGCGCGCGACAAGCGCCCCGAACAACACCCCCGCCGTCAAGCCGCTCGCGCTCGCCAGCGCATCGCTCAAACTGGGCGTGCGCCCCGGCGACAACTGCTGGGCGACTTCGAGGACGCCGCTCGCCACCGCAAGGCACGACCATCCGAGAAGGCGCTGGCGAAGCGACGACGCCGCCAGCGGCAGAAAAAATCCAGCGCCGGCATAGGCGATGAAATGCTCGAATTCTTTCGGCATGCCGGTCTCGGGCCGCTCGGCGTAGGGCACGAGCGACAGAACGACGATGGCGACGACGCACGCGGCGACCGCCAGGCGCGCCGGACGCGAGATCTTATCGCTTTGCAAAAGACCGGCGGGCTCTTCAGACGCGCCTTGGATATCAGCCATTTGGATCGAAACGTTAACGGTCGCCAATGCGGCTTTCAACCGTAGCATCCTGCGCCAGCGATGCAAAATCCCGCGCTCCGGCGTCGCCGCGCGCGACGCGTGCGAAAGCTGAAAGGGCGCAACGAAATCGGCCTAGGCGTCCCCGCAGGAGGAAATGGCGATTCTTCGGATTATGAGTCAGATAATGAGGCTTTGTCGCGCATCCGCACACGGCGCCGCGCCCATCTGCGTCGCGGCCGCCGGCACGAGACGACGCCGACAGGGATTGATAAAAACTCCTGTCGGCGGCGTTTACTGTGTTTAAGCCGGACTATTTTTGCGCACGCGCTGCTCGATCCATCGATAGGTGACCTCGAGCCCTTTACGCAGCGGCTGCGACGGCGCCCAGCCGAGTTTTTCCTTCACGAGCCGATTGTCGGAATTGCGTCCCCGCACCCCGAGCGGACCGGGCACATGCTTCTTTCCGACGCGCTTGCCGGCGATATCGGCGACAATGTCGACGAGCTGGTTGATCGACACCATCTCTTCGGAGCCGATATTCACCGGTCCCTCGAAATCCGGCGACCGCGCAATGCGCAACGTTCCCTCGAGACATTCGTCGATGTAGAGGAACGAGCGCGTTTGCTTGCCGTCTCCCCAGATCTCGATCTCGTCGCCGTCCATGGCGCGCGCGACTTTGCGGCAGATCGCCGCAGGAGATTTTTCCTTTCCGCCGTCCCAGGTGCCCTCGGGGCCGAAAATATTATGGTAGCGAGCGACCCTGTTGCGCATGCCGTAGTTGCGGTTATAGGCGAGATAGAGACGTTCGCTGAACAGTTTTTCCCAGCCATATTCGCTGTCCGGCGCGGCCGGGTAAGCCGAAGCTTCAGCGCAGTTCGGATTGTCGGGATCTTCTTGATTATAGGCCGGATAGATGCAGGCGGAGGACGAGTAAAACACATTCTTGATGTTTCGCTTCATGCACACGTCCAGCATGTTGAGATTGATTGTTGCTGAATTGTGCATGACGTCGGCGTCATGATCGCCGGTGAAAATATAGCCGGCGCCGCCCATATCGGCGGCGAGCTGGTAGACCTCGTCGAAATAGCCGTCGACGACGTCGCGGCAAAAATCCTGGTCCCGCAAATCGCCGATAAGAAAATCATCGGCGCAGGTTTCGGCGTGTTCATGGAATTTAAGGTCGACGCCGCGGACCCAAAAACCTTCACTTTTTAAGCGCTTGACCAGATGACCGCCAATAAAGCCGCCTGCCCCACAAACAAGAGCCTTGCGCATAATCCGTCCTTCCGAATTTGCTTCGTCCTGCCCCTTCCCCAGATGCGTCCGGCGACATGTGGGGGAGAGACGCAAATACGTCGGATTTTGGGCGAATGCAATAGACGAGGCCCGGGTTGAACAAGTCAAGCATTAGGGGCATTCCAGTAAGTCATTGGCTCTTTCAAAACGCTCTGTGGAGGACCGTCGCCGCGCCGCTTAGACCTTCGGCGCGTGCATCTCCTCAGAAAACCAGCAGTAGAGCTAAAGCCCACTACTTCCTTCCCGCTCGTCGTTCACGCATTCGAGATCGGCGTTCCTCTCTTTACCGAAGGCTCAAATGGCAAGGGTCGATAACGCAGTTTGTCGCGCCTCGACGTCGCGCCGCCGGGTCGGCTTTTCCATTGACTGAATGATCAGCATCGAAAGCAAGCAGACCCGTCTGGCAGGCGCGAGAGAATAATAGCGGCTCCGGCGCGCTGCTCGTAAACTGGCTTCGTTTCGCCAAACGCCAGGTACTAGGCTTATTCCTAATAAGGCTGCAGCAGCCAATCGGCTAGCTGTTCGCGCCAACATCGGCCGGGGGGCGTCATCCTGCGCATCGGCCCCTGTGTGCCGACAAAACGGGTGGTCGAGCTCATTTCGCGCGGCACGCCTGGCATGATCCCTCCACATGCTCGTATTGTTCTGGCGACGACACCGGTCGATTTTCGCAAAGGCCCGGACGGGCTGGCGTCGCTCGTGCGCGACGCTGGCGGCGATCCCTTCGGGGGCGCCCTTTACGTCTTTCGAGCCAAGCGCGCCGATCGCGTGAAGATTATCTGGTGGGACGGCACGAGCCTGTGCCTGTTCGCCAAGCGACTGGAGACAGATCGTTTCTGCTGGCCGAAGCTCATGTCGGGAACGATCCATATGTCCGTTTCCCAGCTTACGGCCCTCGTCGAGGGCATGGATTGGACACGGGTTCGCAGCGCGCCCCGAACACGGCCGACGAGCGTCCGCTGAAGATGCGGCATAGTGATTCAGGGAGAAGAAAGGGGCGCCACAAATCGCCGGTTTTATGCTTGTCTTTAGAGCATGGACGGCGACCTGCACGACCTCCCGGACGACCCCGCGGCGCTGGAGGCGATGATCGCCGACATGCGGCTTTCGCACGTCTCTCCAGGCGGAAGTCGCGGCGCTGAAAGCGGCGGGCACCGAGGCGCAGGCGCGGATCGAACGCCTGCATCTTCTGTTGAAAACCATTCAACGCGCGACCTACGGGCGCAGCTCCGAGAAGCTTGACGAGAGCCAATACGCCTTCTCCTTCGAAGAAGTGCAGACGGGGCTTGGCGCGGTCGAGGCCAAACTGGAAAACCTTCGGCCAAAAGCGGCTCATAAATCCGGCGGCCGTCGTCCGCTATCGGCGCATCTGGAGCGCATTGAGGAAGTCATCGAGCCGGATCCGCTGACGTGCGCCTGCGGCGCTTGTGCGCGGGTAAAGATCGGGGAGGACGTCACCGAACGCCTCGACGTCACCGCGCCAAAGTTCCGCGTGATCGTGACGCGCCGCCCCCGATACGCCTGCACGGCATGCCGCGAGAGCGTCATCCAGGCGCCGGCGGCCGCTCGCTTGATCGAGGCCGGGATCGCCACGGAGCGACTTCTGGCCACCATTGCCGTCTCCAAATACGCCGATGGATTGCCGCTCTACCGCCAGGAGGCGATCTTCGCGCGCGAGAGGGTCGAACTCGGGCGCAATCTCATGGCCGGCTGGATGGGGCATGTCGGGTTCCACCTCGAGCCGCTGGCCGAACGTCTCTTTCAGCTCATCCGGGCTGGTGACAGAATCTTCGCCGACGAGACAACCCTGCCGGTGCTTGCGCCCGGACGGGGCCGAACGCGGACTGGCTATTTGTGGACCTATCTGCGAGACGACCGGCCCTGGGGCGGCGCCGGGCCGCCGATCGTCGTCTACCGCTTTGAGGACAGCCGCGGTGCGGAGCGCCTCGAACGGCATCTGGCAGGCTGGCGCGGCATCCTTCAGTGCGACGGCTATGCGGCCTATCGCCGACTTGCGGAGCCCGACCGGCTAGGCGGACCGGTGACGCTTGCCTGCTGCTGGTCGCATCTGCGCCGGGAGTTTTACAAACTCCATATCGCGGGGGTCTCGCAGACGGCGACCTTAACGGTCGAGCGCATGGCGGACCTATGGGCGGTCGAAGAGCAGATCAGAGGTTGCGATCCGCAAACCCGTCGTGACGTTCGCCGCCAGGCCTCGACGCTGATTGTTGACGAGCTTCAGACTCAATGGGAAGCCGAGCTGGCGCAAATCTCCGGAAAATCCAAACTTGCGGAGGCGATCCGATACGGCCTGACTCGCAGGACGGAGTTCCGATGCTTTCTTGATGACGGCCGCGTCGAGCTCGACAACAACAGCGTGGAGCACGCAATCCGGCCGCAGACCATCACGCGTAAAAATGCGCTGTTCGCGGGGTCAGAGGCGGGCGGCGACACCTGGGCGACAATCGCATCGCTCTTGGCAACCGCGCGTCTCAACGACGTTGATCCCAACGCATGGCTGACACAGACGCTCGAGCGGATCGCCGCCGGTTGGCCCAACAAAGACATCGACGCACTCATGCCCTGGAACTTCGCAAGCCCCTGACGGCACGTGTCGGACGCTTACCTCGGGAGCGCCCCCAAACATCGATTATCGCTTGCAGCTTTCGCGCCCTTATTGCCGTCGCGCCTTGCTGATGCACGCGGACAACGGAGCTGTCGATCATCTGCACATCGCCCTCATGCGCCTTGACGATCGCGTCCATCAGACGATCCCAGACGCCGGCCATCCGTCAGCGGTTGAACCGATTGTAGACCGTCGTGCGTGGACCATAGCGCTCTGGCAAGTCACCCCACGGCGCGCCGAGCGCAACAACCAGAAAATGCCGTTGAGAACACGCCGGTCATCAACCTGCGGGACGCCACGGGGCTTGTTGGGGAGGTGCGGCTCGTTCGCCTTCCACTCGAAATCGGTCAGCTCATAACGGGCCATGGCAAAGCTCCTTCAAGGAGCTTGAATCACGCCACTGTGGATTCGGGAATCCCGACCGCGCCGTTTATGAGTTTACGTCCTAGTATAAATGCAGACAGGTAGGTTTAGTTCGAACTCTCTTTGCGCACTTCAAACAGATTGAATAGCGTCGCTTTCTTCCTGAGCTCGAACGACCACCCCTCGCTAGCGAGCTGTTCATGAACCCACGCACCCGATGCGTCACAAAACAACAAAAATTTTCGATGATCTCTAAGGAATTGGTCATAATCCGCTACGTTCGTCCGGAACCAGGGACCGACAAGGCGATACATGCCTTTTTCCACGCTTGTAACGCCAAGCCAGCGGCTCGCGTATTCGCGATTGCTGAGATAGACGAGACGGTCCTTGATGGGCGCTTGGGCATAATGGCTAAGCTCGAGAAACTTATGCGTTTCACAGGACACAATAGGTATTGATGCGTCCGTGTCGGACTGGAGGATATCAACCGCAGCAGCAAGCTCGTTACGCTTAGCTTTAGCTTCCTTGAGGATTTGCCAGCCGGCTAACGCAAGGAATACAGCGACGCTCATGGCGCTGGCTTTGGCGAAGGAGCCGTTCCTACCAAACGGCAAAAAACATATCGAGAGGATGGTCGCCGTGATGATGCTTACGCCGAATATCATCTGGATGAAATAGCGATCGACAAACGCGCCCTTCACGACGTAGGTGACAATCAGGCCCAAGAATGGCAGAAGCGACGCTCCTATTGCAATAGCCCATTCTGCAGGAGGAAGTGGGTTTGCGGGCCGTATTTCTTCGCTATAGGGCTCCCTGAGCCAGCCCCTGATCGCTAACGGGACCAGCCAGCTCATAGCAAGTATGGGCGCGCTCCACGCGCTGATGTAAGCAACCCTTACGACATAAGCGGCGTCGGCCAAGGATCCTCGCGAGGCCCAAAAGGTTCCAACATTTTCCTTCGCGCTTATGAACAACAAGGGGAGATTCAGGCCCAAGGAGGCTAGGGGCGCGAGAAAAAGCACCGCGATCACTGCTAGGTCGAAGGCGTGCGAGGAACGTTCGCGCAAAGCTTCGCCTAGAACGAGGATCGGAAGGATCAGGACGCCAAAGTAGTGAATCCCTGGCAACACAAAAAGCGAGACCGTCAATAACAAAAGAGCAGGGCGACGCCACTTTGGGTCTCCAGCCGCTTGCCATGCGCAAAGGGCAAGGCCTGTGAAGCCAACTAAAAGTCCGTAGGGCCGTCCCTCACTAAGGTATGAAGCAAATCCAGTCGCCGCTGGCAACATGGCTCCAATGGCTGCGTAGGAGGGACCAATTCGGCGACGAAGGACAAAGAAGATCGACGACAGTCCGACCAGAAATCCGAGGAATGACGGCAATCGTACAGTCACCTCACTGGCGCCGAACCAATGTAAGACATTCCACATAATGATGTAGTAGAAATACGGCATCTGCTCGCCACCCGTGGCAAGAGCCTGCCAGACCTCCGAGAGCGATGCCAAGGAGCCGATGTAATATGTGAATAGTTCGTCGTTCCATAAAGGACGTATCGACAAAGATGAAAACGTGAAGGCAAGGAACGGCAAAAGTCCTATCGTCAAGAAAATCGAGCCAAACCGAGCGAGACTTGCGTCCGCCATTCTTATCAAGAACTCAATACGAGTCTGTTTTGGCAGGAAATTCACGATCTTTCCTTTTATATCGACCTGCCCACACCGGTTCAGATGAAACGATCCGGATCCCGCTGCTTGGGCTGTGGCTTTATTTATTAGCGACCACACGCTGGCGATACAAGCGCCAATGAGCCTTTATCTTGGCTATATATTTGGGATTTAGGGACTTTGATCTTAATTGTGCCTCTGATACAGCTCAATTTAAATCGACTTCCGCATGTCAATAGGCCCCAACTACATGACCTTTTCAGTCCATGGTTCCGATGTTCGTCGAGCGGTTGATAGTATACCTCACGATGTCTCCATCCCCTTGGTGTTAGACATTGAAACGCTGTTCGCAACGGCGATCCACCATGAGTCGATTTTATTCTTTTTGAAGCGCCACCCCGCTTGGAGGCTTCCTTATTGGCTCCTCAGGAACCGAAGGACGCTGAAGCAATCGATCTCCTCTGCGCTCTCGGATGACGAGGCGACAAGTCTGCCTATCAACGAAGATCTGGTCGCGCTGGCGGCGGAGGAAGCCAGTCGAGGCCGCGAGGTCGTTATCGTCACAAGCTCGAATGTCCCATTAAATTCAAAATTGCAGAAGCAGTTCGTTTTTGTTAGTAATGTGCTCGTTTTGGCGGACAGCGGGAACAGTCTCGATCGATCCGCCAAGGCAAAGGAAATTGCAAGGCGCTTCCCTGAGGGGTTTATCTATGCGGGTAATTCCGCGTCCGATCTCGATGTCTGGACCGTCGCCTCGGCCGCGATTCTGACGAGGCGATCGACGACGTTGCAGAAACAGATCAGCGAACGCACCGAACTCTTCGCTACAGTGCCTGCTAAGCGGCTTGGTTTGAACTCTTTGCGTCGCGGACTGCGAGTTCATCAATGGGCCAAAAACGCTCTGATATTTGTGCCCCTCATCTTGGGAGGCAAGGTAGCGGACGCATCAGCGTGGTTATACGCACTGGGATGCTTTTTGGCCATCAGCCTCCTGGCGTCCTCCACCTACGTCCTCAACGATCTGCTGGATCTCGCTGACGATCGAAAGCATTGGTCCAAGAGGCACAGGCCTCTTGCCAACGGCGAACTCCCTATCGCGACAGGGGTGGGTCTGATGGCTGGCGGAGCGGTTCTGGCTTTTTCGATCGGCCTTGCAATTGGACAATCCTGCGCGCTGATGCTCCTGGTGTACCTTTGCATTAGCCTGTTGTATTCGTGGCGGCTCAAACGCGAGCCGTTGATAGATGTCTTCGTTCTCGCCGCGTTGTTTTCATTGCGCCTCGGTTTGGGCATGGTCGTGGCTGATGTGCCTTTCTCGATGTGGCTGCTGGTCTTCTCGATGTTCCTGTTCTTTTCCCTTTCGACTGCTAAGCGGCAAACGGAAATCGCGCGCATGGTTGAACATGGGCATCGAAAGACGCCGGGGAGGGGGTACTACGCGAGTGACGGTCCCCTTCTTCTCGCGCTCGGCGTCGGCGCGATGATCGCCACAGTTCTTATCATGGTAATCTATCTCGTCGAGGATGCCTTTCCCGTTGGTTACTATAAAAATCCGAATTTTCTCTGGGGTTTCCCCGTGATCATCTTCCTTTGGCTGGGGAGGATTTGGCTGCTTGCTCACCGGGGGGAGCTCCAAGATGACCCGGTCGCATTTGCGCTCAAGGACCGTGTCAGCCTAATTTATGGGGCGATGATGGTTCTGATTTTTGCCGCAGCGGTGGCGTAGAAGAGATAAGATTGTGAGCTCTCCTCCCCTCATCGATCGTGACGATTATTGCTCGTGGGGTAGAGTCGTCCGCCGGAGGCAGCGCGTCGTTCGTCCGCATTTTTTTTCTGAATTGCCCGGCCTCGTCGGCCTTCCTTCGTCCAAGCTTGCGATTGGGCGACGGCGATCATACGGTGACTCTTGTCTCAATAGCGATGGCTCGCTCATCGATATGTGCGGTCTTGATCGCTTCATTTCTTTCGATGCCAAAAAGGGCGTTCTGCGGGCCGAAGCGGGGGTAGTCCTTTCCGATATTCTCCAACTTACCGTGCCGAGCGGCTGGTTTTTGCCCACGACGCCCGGGACGCGCTTCGTTACGCTTGGCGGCGCTGTCGCCAATGACGTGCATGGCAAAAACCACCATAGCGCAGGCTCAATCGGCCGCCATGTGCGGGCGATAGGTCTGCTTCGGAGCGACCGGGGGAGATTGACGGTTACGCCGGCGTCGGAGGTTGCGCTGTACTCGGCGACAATCGGTGGGCTCGGCCTGACCGGAGTCATCGAATGGGTCGAGCTCGATCTTGCCAGAATAGCCGCCGCCCACGTTGACGTTGAGTGCCTGCCTTTTGAAAATCTGGAAGAGTTTTGGGCGCTCTCCGCGGAAAGCGTCGGGAATTTCGAACATACGGTCGCGTGGATCGATTGCGTTTCAAAGGGCTCGAAGATCGGTCGAGGAATTTTCACGCGGGGCAATTGGTCGACAACCGGCTCGCTCATCCCTCATAAGGACGAAACTTGGAAGACCGTACCTATAGAAGCGCCGTCTTCCTTGCTGAACACTCGCTCGATCGGTGCATTCAACGAGGTCTATTACCATCTGCAAAAACGAAAGAGGAAGTCTCGGCTCCATTACGCCCCGTTCTTTTATCCGCTAGACTCTGTCTTGCATTGGAATCGGCTATATGGCCGCAGCGGCATGCTGCAATATCAATGCGTCATCCCCAAAGGGGAAGCTCGTCCGGCGATCCCGCATATGCTGAGCGAAATTACCAGGAGCGGGGGCGCCTCTTTCCTTGCTGTCCTGAAAACTTTCGGGGCGCTCGCCTCCCCAGGGCTCCTGTCCTTTCCTCGGGAGGGCGCTACCCTGGCGATCGACTTTCCCAACCGTGGGCGAGATACTCTCGAGGCGCTCGCCCGTCTTGACCAGATCGTACAGGAGTTCCATGGCGCACTCTACCCGGCTAAGGACGGGCGCATGCCGGCGCGATTATTTCGTCAGTCCTTCCCCAGGTGGGAAGAATTCAGCAAGGCCACAGATCCTGCCATGAGTTCAGATTTCTGGCGACGAGCAGCTTCATGACCGTGAGAGCGAGAAATATCATTGTCCTCGGTGCCACGTCTGCGATCGCAGAAGCCACGGCTCGCATTTGGGCGGCAGCCGGCGCGAACTTCGTGCTGGTCGCGCGGGACCCGGCGCGTCTTCAAGCGATCGCTCAAGATTTGAGCGTCAGGGGGGCTAAGAGTACGTCGATCGTGAGCATTGATTGCGTCCGGGCCAATGCGAGGGACGAGCTTCAAAAAATGGTCAAGACGCTCGGCCGACTTGACCTCTTGCTCTTGGCCTATGGCGCTCTCGGAGATAAGGAGATACTGGAACAAGACCAGAAGGCCATTGAGCGCTTAGTCGCCACGAATTTTACGAGTTCCATCGCCTGGTCGCTTGCAGCCAGCCGTATTTTGGAGCAGCAGCGTTCCGGAACGCTCATTGTCTTGGGGTCTGTAGCTGGCGATCGCGGGCGTCAATCAAACTTCGTCTATGGCGCGACAAAAGCCGGTCTCGCATGCCTCGTTGAGGGAATTGCTCACAAATTGGCGCCAACGGGCGCTCGCGCCGTGGTAGTGAAGCCGGGTTTAGTGGATACACCCATGACCGAGGCATTTCAAAAAAAAGGTTTCCTCTGGTCTCGTCCGGAGGATGTCGCCCGGATCATCGCAAGGAGCGCCGAGCGTGGAGGCCCGATCGTATACGCTCCTTCATTTTGGGGGTGGATTATGTTGATTATACGCCTTGCCCCAACCTGGATCTTCAACCGGCTCAGAATATGATTGGGTGCGCAGTGCCTTTCAAAAAAGTCATCCGGGACCTTGCAGGCGAACGGTCGCAGTTCGTCAAGTTCGTCGCGGCTGCTGGCCTGTCTGTTCCCGTCAATCTTGCGTCGCGCGCGTTATTTTCTTTGGTAACTTACTTTGAGGCGGCGGTTGCTTTGTCGCATTTGTGTGGGATGACGACCGCCTACACGCTGACGAAACTTTTCGTGTTTGAACCGACGGGAAGACCCGTTGCCTCCGAGTTTACGCGTTTTGCGATCGTAAACGCCGCGTCGCTCGTTCAAACGTGGATCGTAGCCGTTGGCCTCGTGAGGCTCGTCTGGCCGTTTTTCGACGTAACGTTCTATCCGGAACTGACGGCGCATTTTATCGGCCTATCAAGTTCCGCTGTGACGTCGTATTTCGGACACAAGAAACTCTCCTTTGCCCGCACGGGGACGATCGCGGAGCGTTAGCAGTCGTAGCTGGCGGATATGTCCATCTTCTGTCCTGTAGGTCTCGAATGTCTAAAGTAATTATTATTGGAGCCGGCGCGATGGGCTTGGCGGCTGCCTATCAGGCGGCGACGGAAGGCCATAGTGTCGAGGTTCTGGAAGCAGCGCCCGAGCCGGGCGGAATGGCGGCTCATTTCGACCTGAGCGGTCTTTCGATTGAGCGCTTCTATCATTTTGTGTGTAAGTCCGACGCGCCGACTTTCCAGCTCATGGAAGAGCTTGGAATCGGAGATAAAATTCGGTGGAAGCGCACGACCATGGGGTATTTTACGGGGGGGCGTCTGCACCCCTGGGGCGATCCATTGTCCTTGCTGAAATTTCCTGAGGTCAGCTTGATTTCTCGATTGAGATACGCGTTGTTCGCATTTGTCTCGATCCGCAGAAGGAATTGGCCGGCACTCGAAAACGAGCCGGCCCGAACCTGGATCGAAGGCTGGTGTGGATCCGATGTTTATGATCGACTATGGCGACCGCTATTCCACTACAAATTCTACCGATACGCCGATGACATTTCCGCAGCATGGATATGGACAAGAATCAAACGGCTGGGAAAGTCGAGGAAGTCAATCTTTAGTGAGCAGCTCGGGCATATAGAAGGTGGTAGCCAGACTCTGGTGAATGCGCTGCGGCAAGGAATAGAAGCTCTCGGCGGTCAGATAAAATGTTCCTGCCCTGCAGAAAGGGTGATGACAGAAGCAGGCCGAGTGGTCGGCGTGAGGACCCCGCATGGAACGCTCCGAGCGGACGCGGTTATTTGCACCGCGCCCATACCTTTGGTTCCAGATCTCGTCCCTGACCTTCCCGAAGACTTGCTCGCGCGCTACCGCAGCATCAAGAACATCGGCGTTTGCTGCCTTGTTTTCCTGCTCAGTCGCTCAGTGACGCCTCACTTCTGGGTTAACGTTTCGGAACCGGGAATAGAGATCCCAGGATTCGTCGAGTTCTCGAACCTGAGAGACTTGGAAAACACTGTCGTTTATATTCCGTATTATATGCCTACAGATCACCCCAAGTTTAGCTGGTCAGACGATGAGCTCCTCGGCGAAGCCCTCTCATACCTGCAGCGCGTAAATCCTGAAATACAGCGCGAAGATGTTTGCGCCTCGCATGTCGGCCGATTACGTTACGCTCAGCCTGTTTGCACGACAGGGTTTGCAGCGCGTATCCCGCCTGTCCGGACGCCGATCGACGGGCTGCAAATCGCTGACACCTGCTTCTATTACCCGGAAGATCGGGGTTTGTCCGAGAGCATCAGACTCGGAAGAGCGATGGGGCAGAACATATCGCCTTAGCAGGCTGTCAGGGGCCATCTTGGCTTGAGAATTTCCGATTCCGAATCGAAAAAGCCATTAAACGTGAGAACACGCTTGGTCGATATTCTCACCTTTAATGGGTCTTCCTCAATTCCTGTTGCAGTGATTGCTACACAGGAAGCAGGGCCCGGAAGAGCTCTGGCCCTGCTCGTCCATACATCGTTCGTTTGAGTGCCTTCAGGCGATTGATCTGTCCTTCTGTCTGGCCGTTGCTCCACGGCTCTGGCCAGTCCTCTTTCATAGACTCGACTTTTGCAGCTTGATTAACGGTCAACAGCCCACGCGGCTTGATGCAGAGCGCGGCGGCGACGATCGGTGAGATCGAGCGTCCAGTCGCGGGATCGACGGGTCGCGGATTCGAAACAGTCGATGTGGTCTTTACAGTCCTGGATCTCGGATTGCGCCACTTCGCCAGCAGCCGTTCGAGATTTGAGAAACTGCCTGTGTAACCGCGTGCTCTGATCTCCTGGAACAGGCGCCGGCCGCGCACGCAACCTTCCGACCAGCGACGCGATAGATATTCTTCGAAATGCCGCGGAGACGCGGCGATCGAAACCGTCTGGCGCGCGATCTCCATCACATTTCTCCCCTCCTTGTGGAGCGCGCGAACCCGCCCGAAAACCGCTTGCCTTGAACGCTCATTCGCTACCCTGGTGAGGCGGCGGTGCTCAGCGCCGCCGTGCTTGTCTCTCACGCTGGCGACCTCCTCGCCGTCTGCCGGCAACAATGGACGTGCGGAAAACCCTGATGCGCGGCCGAGTTGCGCCTGAACGGCCTCCCGCAGGTTCTGCAGGATATGAAAACGGTCGGCTATTTGCCGTGCCTGCGGCGCGCCTTCGTCGGCCCCTTGGGCAAATGAACCGCAGCGATCGCGACTGACAATCTCGACGCCAGGATGCCGCTTGAGCCAGTCCCGGTCATGCCTGCGGCGCGTTCGCGAAATAGATCGAGCACCTCCCGTCGCTCCAGGTCCACGATGATGGTCCCGTAAGTCGAGCCTTTGCGCCAAGCCCAGTCGTCGACGCCTACGACGCGCGCCGTCTCCTCTGAGCCGCGCGCCTTTACTCGTCGTTTGAGACAGCGCAGTGTCGTGTCGTCGCTGGTAGGCATCCCAAAGCGAATATCCAAAGATCCGCATGGCCGCCGGATTCGTTGACACGATGGCGCCTACTCATCGGTGGTGATGACGCCGTCGCAGACGCCTTCGAGGGTGGCGCGCAGGCGAGCTTCACTCTCTTTCAGACCTTGCTCGATCCGCTCGCGGGAGAAACTCTTGGACGCCCGCCAACGGCCGTCTTCCTTGGCGAGGACGAAATCATGCGTTGCGATGACGTCGAAGATTTCGCTCATGCTCCACTTCTGCAGCGAATAGGCGCACATCGCGAGAATCCGCTTATGTCTGACGATGCGGTCGATCGCCGCCTCATAGCGCACGAAACTCCCAATCGTCCCGCGCCAGCGAAAAGGTGCTGCCGCTGATGCGGAGGCCGTCATAACCACGTTCAAGGGCGGCGACCAACTTGCCCGCAACTTTCTCTAGGGCGCGGTCCGGGTCAAAGCGCTATTGCCGCCAATCTGGTGGCTCAGGGCGAGATAGAATGTGCGCTGGGGCATCGGATTGACGATGAAGTATTTGTAGTTTCCGATATTGTCGATGCCGAAATCCAGAGCGGTCGACTGATCGAGCTTCAGTCGCGCCTTGACGTCAGCGACGAAAAAACCATCCAACGACTGGTATACATTATGAACAAAGTCGTTATTGGAGAAAGTCGTCGACATGTTGCTCTGGTAGCGCGCGCCGAACGTGAATGACCATTGGTCGTCCGGGCGGTAGGTAGCGACCAGGTTTGCTTTCCATTCGGGAACATAGGGAAGATTTTTTCCGGCGACCGAATAACACCAGAAATCCATGTTGCCAGGGTTGCGCAACAATTCGGAGAGCGACCGCGGCCACGCCACGCTCGGAGACCAGTCGGGAAACGAGATCACTCTCGATTTCACCCAGGTCGCACTCGCGGCAAGCTCGAGACCTTCCAGAAAAAAGTTATCTTTATTGATGGCAAGCTCGACGCCACTGTTGCGAACGCGCTCGACGTTCTTCACTGTGAGGCTCAATTGAGACGTTCCGGCCAGAGGGGCTGTCTGCGCGATCATGGCGTCGCGAACCTCTTCGTCGAAGAAGGAGGCGCGAATGGTTCCTCCTCCCTGGCGATCATGCTTGAAAACGATTTCTTTGGTGAGGGCCACTTCGGGCCGCAAGGTCGGATTGGGAATGACGTCAAAACCGGACGTGACGGCGCTGTTCAGGCCATATAACTCCCGCGGCGTAGGGAAGCGATTGGCGACGCCGATGTTTCCGGCAATTGACCAGTCCTGGGCCAACGCGCGTTCGAATGAGGCTTTGGGCGAAAGTCTCGCATAGCTTGTGACTGGTTGATAGGACGGCGCCAGTCGCTGGAGACTCAGATTTGCCGGAAGACCCGTGCTCGTCAGATTGCCGATCGTCTGCGTCAATCCGTCGGAGCCCTTCCAGGTCTCCGCGCGCAACCCAAGGGTCAGTTTGGTTTCGGGGTTAATCGACCAGGCGTCCTGAAACCACAGCGCTTGTGTCCTGGTCGTGCCGCTGCTCCGCGTCGCTGTTACGCCGTAGGACGAGAACATGCCCGCAGGCCAATTCGTGGTCAGATAAACCGGGTTGCTGAAATGCACCTGGTCGCCATGGAGGCCAAAACTCAGATTATGATCTTTCAGCGCGTCGATGGAGGGGCGTAAAATGCCCTTCAGGTCGAGAAGCGACCAATAGGTCCCGCCAAACCGCAAGTCCTTTCCATTGGACGTATAGCCCCCGTAGGGATACGCCGCTGAGAAGGGGCTGATCTGGTCGAACTGAAGCACCGAAAAATTGGATCCCGATAATTCGAAGTCGAAAAGGCCGCCACTGTTCGACTTTATGGCGGCGGAATTCGTCAACAACTTCTCCTGCGTGCGGAAATAGCCGCTGCCGAAAGTCAGAAAAGCGACCGGTCCGAGGCCTGGCGGGCTCGGCAAAGGGCTCGGGCCAAAATAGGGGACATGCCCAAGCGTCAGGTAATTCTCGGGCCGGGATGTTCCATCGTTCGACCAAAGTCCGACTGAGTAGGTTGCGCGAACGTCACGCGAGAGATCGTACGAGGCCTTGAATCGGCCCGAAAGCTGATTGCCGTCGAGCCCTCCCGCGCTCCCGAGGACCTGTGCAGGCAAACCAAACCTGTTCAAGGCGAAGAACGCTCCCGGATACGGGTATGTGTTCGTGGGCTGCGCGACCACCATGATCTGGGGGGGCTGGGCGCCCCCCAGCCAGTTGCCCGAGAGGGACCAGGCAAAATCGTTGACCCTGTCTCCAATGAAGAAATTGGTGGCGTTTGTCGTGAATGCCCGTGAAGTGCCGTAAAGTGAAAAATCCTGCACGCTCGTGGTGTTACGCACCGAAATTTCGAGCTTTTCCGGCGTTCGGGTGGTGATGAGAAGAACGCCGCCCATCGAATTTCCGGGATACTGGGCAGAGTAAGGACCGTATAGAAAGTCGATCCGCTCGATCTCCTCTGGCGACACAACTCCCCAGCGGGGCGCGCCGGTGAGCGTTTCGTTCGACATCAGATTGCTGATCAGGAGATCATCCACATACACCAGGCTGCGCGCGGGCGAATTGAAACTCCAGGTTCTGGTCTGGAGCGGAGCCTGCGTATCGCCGTTGAAGCGTTTGCGGACCGCGAGGCTCGGCATGTATTTCAGCGCATCTTCCGTATCGACGACGTTTACCTGTCGGTCGATCTGAGCTCGTGTGACGCTCGAAACGGAGTTCGGGATCTGGAATTTTTCTATGGCGGGAGGCCGCTCGCCCGTGCCTGACGGTTGAACAGGCGGAGGCTGTGCAATGGGCTTCGCCTGGGCCGCGGCGGCTGGCTTCTGTGGCGGGCCGCCTGGGACTCTCCGCAGGCTCGGGTTGCCCGCCGGTCCCCGCCTGATCTCGATGGTAGGCAGGGACTGCAGGGATTGGGCAGGCGATAGAATGCTCCCCCAGATGACCCAAATGGCCGGGATGCGCAGGAGGAGCGTTTTTGACTTCATGGCGGGCTGACGTGAGAATGCGTTGCATCACCTTCGTTTGTCGACATGAATAGTGCAACCAAGGCGAGAATTTGTTGCAAGATGCCCCGCCCCTGTAACCGGGAGTCGCCGGATGTCTCCGGCTTGGATGCAACTTTCCCCAAATTTGCGGCCTCTGACAGGACGCAGCCGTCTCGGAAGGCGCCGCAATCGGCAACCATGCGATATCGCCACTCATTGAGGGCGATTATGGCGTATTCCATGCACACAACTGGGATCGTGAAAAGGGCATTACAAGGTTCACTTACCCAAGAGCTCGCCTGATTTTTATGAACAAATTCAACTTGAAGCGGATCCTCTTCAAAAGGCCTTTCCAAAATATCGCGGCCATCCGCGTCAAGGAGCAGCTGGGCATTCGCTGCATCGGCGAAGAGAACATCGGCTTCGGCATTATTCGCGACGGCACGCGAGCCAAGGTCTTTGAAGCGACGAGACAAGAGGTAGAGAGATTGATTCGACGCCCTGAAAAACGGATTCATTTGCTTTCATTTACTTTTTTCGCAGAGGCCGGTACCGTGGCTTTTCGGAAATTGGACGCCAACCTATGATAGTGGCGGTCACCGTTTCGTCGGTGTCGAAATTGCGCCATTCTTCATCAAAGCGGCAGCATGCGTAAGGGATTACATACGTTCCATTCTTGTCTTGGCACAAAGCTTCAACGGGAACCTCCTCGTCAGGGAATCGGTCTGCGATGAATTGAGACACACGCTCTTTCAATTTCTTCATGAGCTCGACCTAACTGCAGTAACAAAATGAATTCGATATAAACACCGGCGCAATCTAAGGGCCGGAAGCGCCGGCTTTCGTCATTGCTCAGTTCTCGGGATGACTTGAGCCATCCTTACGAAATCCACTCATCCACGCGGGCCAGTGCCTTGATGACGTAGTTACCGCCTGGAACGCCTGCGAGGAATTCCCGAGTTTTTTGTGGTTCCTTGCCAGATACAATTAAGAGGACGGCGATCAAGAACAGCGCCAAAGCGATGAGCTTGAAAAACGCCCCGATCAGTATCGAAGCCGCAATCGCTAGTCCGAATTTTGTTCTGGCTTCCGCGGTATCTCGATCCATCGCATTGCTCCGAAAGTTCGTGATCGCTCTGAACGGCACGACCCGATCTTCAGCTAAACCTTGGACCTGTGCTTGGGCCGCTCCCTTTGTGCTGTTGTCCTGCACCACACCCTGATAGCTTGCCCAAACCCAAGCTTTCGATAACTCCGCTATATGGCAAGTCCTCTGCAGTGGAAACGCACATCAACGCGAATCAATTTACTGGGGGATGGTCAGATCATGGATGGAATTAGGCAATCAACAACCCGGTCGCCACAGTGGGGCCTAAATTACCCGTAAGAATTTCAACAAGGAAAAGATCGGACGAAAATTGATAAGCTAGGCATTTCCCGGAAGCACCGAGTGACTAAGATTTCTGCCGCCTTGATATTTTTGGTCCTCCTGGGTGTCCCCTTTGCTTATGGCGACGAACTCACTGGCCCCAGGGGAACACAACTCGCGCCGCTCCCGACCTGGACCGGGTTTTACGTGGGTCTGAACGCGGGAGGTCTTTGGAGTAACGGCAACGCCCCCGCAACTGTGGATTGGTCCCGACTGGCGCCGGGGAATTTCCCTTACTCAACCGCTTTTGCATCGGTTCCTCAAGCGGGATTTGCTTGGACAAAGAAGCCTGGTTTCGTCGGTGGAGGCCAGGTGGGCTATAATTGGCAGGTCACGGATCGGATTGTTGTTGGCGTCGAAACTGATTTTCAAGGGGTCACTGGCGGCAATACAGAGTGGTTATCACGCTCCTCATCGCACTAAGGACCGAGCGCCAATGGATCTGTTCGTGGACGTGCCGGTTACCTTGCTGCGCCCGGCCTCGTGATGCTAAGGGCTTGGCTATGGTCAACCCCACTACCCCCGAGGGTAACCCCGCCGCCTTTCGCCCACCCACGCGGCTTGTAGCCCGATTACGGGCCTATTCGGCGCCTCGCCATGGGCAATATTAAGAAGACCGCTAGGAGCGCTCCTTGCGATGTAAGCATCCGGTGAGAGGGCGAGAGCGGCAACGTCCGCTTTGAGCGGTTCTGGGTCGAAGTCTTCAGGATCGAACGCGCTTCCGAGCCACTCGCAGATTTCGGCGTGGCGCTCATGCGCTTTGTCGCCGGTTGGCTCCGACATTTCCGCCTAGCTCCAAGGCCCACCAACATCTTCGGGCGGACAGCGTCCGCTCGCCTCGATCAGCCGACGGCAGGTCTGAACCTGGCGAACATGCTATCCCTAACGCGAAGCAAGTCCAGGATCAGACCGGTGGCTTGAGACGCAACCCGCGGGGAGTTAAATAACGCTCGGCGAGGTCGAACAGCCCCTGCACGAGAAGTGCGAGCAGCGCCGCTGGCACGGCGCCTTCGAGGATCAGACCAAAATTATCCAGTCGCACGCCGGTAAAAATCGGCTGGCCGTAGCCTCCGGCTCCAATTAAGGCGCCAAGCGTCGCAGCGCCAACATTGATCACTGCGGCCGTTTTCATGCCGGCTAGAATTGCTGGCGAAGCCATCGGAAGCTCGATGAGCGTTAGGCGCCGGCGAGGCGTCAGGCCGAGCGCGATTGCGGAAATGCGGATGGAAGGGGGGATGTCCTGCAACGCCGTCGCTGTGTTCCGGATGATCGGTAACAGACTGTAAAGAAATAGCGCGGCGATGGCGGGCCCCGGGCCAATGCCTAGTATTGGGATCATGAACACTAAAAGCGCAAGCGAAGGGATTGTCTGAACAATGCTCGCCGCCGCCAGGATCGCTCGACCGAGGACTGGACGCCTCGCGGCGATGACGCCTAGCGGCAAGGCGACGAGAATCGCCGCGCCAAGCGAGATGGTGGTAAGCTTTAGATGTTCGATGGTGCGACGAACAAGTCGTCTTGTTAAACCTTCTAAAGGTTGCGTATCGATCAATGAGAAATTTGCGGCCAAGAATTGAGCCGCCACCTCGCTTTCTGAGCGTCGGTCGACCTTCGCGGCGCGATTCATGCCGATCATTAACTGTTGGTCGATGCGACCCTCGAGCCGAAGCATAGCCGAGAGCGCCCTTGGCGCGCGCTGGCGGAGGTCGGCCCGATAGAGAAGGATGGCCGTACTCTCCTGAAAAATGTGCAAATCGTCGTCAAGGGTTCGAACGCCGTAGTACTCTACTTCGGGATCGGTCCGGTATACGTCCATTACGTCGATTGCACCCTCGGCCAGTCCTTTGTAAGCAATGTCGTGGTCCAATCCGCGGACGTCCGCGGCGCTCAGGCCGTAAGTCGCCTGGACAGCAGGCCAACCGTCTGCCCGACTGAGGAATTCATCGCTCAGCCCGAAACGCAGCGACGCATGACGGGCAAGATCTGAGATCTTGGAGATTCTCAATAGCTCCGCTCGGCCCGCCGCCATGCCCAGACCGTAGGCGTTGCTAAAGCCGAGCGAGCGGCTGATGAGGAGCCCACGCTTGGCAAGCGCCTGGCCAAGCGACGCCTGATCGCGGACGCCTTCACGCGCGAACATCTCGCCCATGAGCGTTCCGGTGTATTCTGGGTAGACGTCGATCTCGCCCGCCAGCAAGGCCCCCCACAACAGCCTTGTTCCACCGAGTTCTTGACGATGGATTACGGTTGCGCCGATCGAGCCCGCGAGTTTTGAGGCTATGTCGGCAAGGATCACCGACTCGGTAAATTTCTTGGAGCCGATGCGAATTTCTTCTTCGGCGCGACTCGCGTCAAGCGAACCCGGTATCGCAGCGAGACAAAGGAGAAGCAGGAATTTCCTTCCGCGTCGTTTCACGCGCGCGGCCCTCTAGAGTTGCGGGCCTGCCTATTGAACATCGAAAGGCGCGGCAGTTGCGCATGAATAAACCGGCTGACGAAGGGCTCTATCGGATGCTCGACCAGGTCGTGGAATTGCCCCTGCTGAGCGATCCGCCCTTGATGCACGAGTATGATTGTCTCCCCGAAGAACGCCGCCTCGCCAAGGTCGTGCGTGACGAGCACGACAGTCTTTGCCAGATTCTGAAAGATGGTCTTGAGTTGGTCCTGCAGGTCGGCTCGGATCATAGGATCAAGCGCGCCGAGGGGCTCATCCATTAGAAGGATATCAGGGTCGAGCATCAGCGCCCGCATGAGGGAAACACGTTGGCGCTGCCCCCCCGATAACTCCAAGGGGTAACGGTTAAGAACGGACGATGGGATTTTCGTGAGGGTGGACAACATCTCCAACCGCTCACGGCGCTTTTCCGCCGGCCAGCTGGCCTCCTTCGCCATGAGCTCGACATTCTGGCGGGCAGTGAGATGAGGGAACAGTCCGCCATCCTGGATGACGTAGCCCATACGCCGCCGCAGTCGGAGCGCCGACCGAGGCGTGAGCGGACAGGCGTCGATCGTGATCGCCCCGCGGTCGGGCCATTCCAGCCCTGTCATCAACGCCAGCAGCGTGGATTTTCCCGATCCAGAGGGCCCGATTAACACTGTTGTCTCGCTGCGTCTTATAGCCAGGCTAACGTCGTCAATGACCCGGAGCTCCCCATAAGATTTGCTGACTTTCTCCAGTCGAATCATTTTTGCCGCCGCTTGTATGGCTCGCTTCTGATCATCTAGAGCGAGTGCAATCACGACAAGACCGCCGAGAGCGGTCCCGCGTGAGAGGCGCATATGCCCGTCGCCTCCTCGGAGTTTGGGAGCGAATGGCGCAGTCCTTCGATGACATCGCCTCGGCCACGGCCGTCGGCCAAGCTCGAAGTCGCTGAGGTCATGCGAATCTGCTAGCCTTGTGATGATGCGGCGCGAGCAGGAGAGAAACACGTGGCGACTCCCCCTAACGACCGCATCGAAATTGTGTTCATGGCTGACCAAGCCGATCCGCTACGCCTCTGGGTGCAGTCTACCGCGCAGCTGGCGAGGAGGCTCGAATACCGCACAGAGAAGTCCAGACAAGTTTTGGGGGGTTTGGCGATTTGCTTCGCGCTGGCGGCGTACCTGTTTCCGGCCGCGACCGTCATGCTGATCCTACTGAGCCTGATCGTTATTTTCCCGATGCGGCTTGTAGGAATGGCAGGCTTCTCCCGCGAGTAGAAAGCGGTTCCTCAGTCGCTCGAGCCCGGCTATGTGAGACCGTGCCATGCGTGCGGTCGCGCTTAACTGTGCGGCTCGCGCTGGTATTTGCCAGCGCGGCGGCCGCGTTTCGGCTAATGCGGCGACATAAAGTTATCGCTTCTGAGATTGGACTTATGAATCTACTGCGCGCGCTCCTATTCTGGCGCGCCCGCTCGATACTGCCTTTGACGCGAGCTTCGCAGTCTGCTGTTTTCATGACAAGCGCGCGATGACAATAAGACGCATTCAGATGTGGATCGCTCTTGTGCCGGCTTCAGAAGAGGCCTCTAACCATCTCACCCGGCGCATTCGCCAAGAAAGCTGGCGGGAGATTGCGCTGGTCTCTCTTCTTAGGCCGCTCGTATAAGCGACCTCGTCAAATGATTGTTAACCGGGATCGCCGAGCCTTTGGCTAGGTTCCATCGTTGAGACGTAAAAATGATCACCCGCCGCAAGTTCTGCTCGGGCACCCTCGTTACGGGCGCCGGGGCGCTCACAGGCTGCACGGGCGCCCCCTCCAGCCGTCCTCTTGACGTCACGCTGGCGCGCCCTGACTACAAGGCGATCTATAATGAATATCCGGGAGAGCGATTTGCAATCCGAGGGTTTGATTACCGGAAAGCCAACCCGGTCTTTCTTCGCCAAACCGTCGCCTTTAACGGTCCTGAGCGCCCAGGCACGGTCGTTGTCGATACCGCGACCCGACACCTCTATTTCGTGGAAGAGATCGGCAAAGCGACGCGTTATGGCGTTGGAGTGGGTCGCGACGGGTTCGCCTGGTCTGGCGACGCCCGCATAAACATGAAGCGCGACTGGCCTGACTGGATCCCGCCGTCGGAAATGGTCAGTCGAACGCCAGAAATTGTCGCTGAATTGCAGCCTACCCCCCGCGGCCTCGGGGTTCCAGGGGGCCCACGCAGTCCCCTTGGCGCCCGGGCCATGTATCTTTTTGGCGAAGGCCGCGATCTCGGCTACCGGATTCACGGCACCACCGAGCCCGAAACCATTGGAACGAACGTTTCGTCGGGGTGCATTCGCATGATCAACCAAGACATCGCCCATCTTTATGCGCGCGTCGCCATCGGAACGCCGGTCATTGTCCTCGCATGATGATTTGCTACGATTCATAACGCCCATGAAGACTCGGTAACTTGCGTTATCGCGCTTCCCTTTAGGTATGCGCCGCAACCGGATGGGAAAGATCACAAGCCGGAACCCCCTCCTTTTTCGCAAGCAACGTACGCTTGTATCCAGGCGATCGAGATGGCGCCCCGCCGAGCGGGCGCGCGCCGGCGGAATATGCGGCCAATTTGACCGCAATTGGCGATCGGCTGCGCGAGCCGGTCATCATGTGCGGCGGTTCGGGCACGCGGGTGTGGCCCGAGTCGCGCGAGACCCTGCCCAAGCAGTTCATCCCGCTCGTCGGCGAGCGCTCCACCTTCCAGACCACCATCGCCATGCTGGCGGATCCGGCCTTCGAGACGCCGATCGTCATCTCCAATAAGGACTATCGCTTCCTCATCGCCGACCAGCTGCGCCAGATCGGCGCCGAGGCCGACATCGTCCTCGAACCCTCGCGCCGCGACTCCGGCCCGGCCGTCGCCGTGGCCGCCGGCCTCGCCGCGCGCCGCGCGCCCGAGACGGTCGTCGTCGTGCTCGCCGCCGACCATGTCGTGCGCGACCGCGCCGGCCTCGCCGAATTGTGCAAGAAGGCCGGAGAGGCCGCCGCCGAGGGCTTTATCGTCACGCTCGGCGTCAAGCCGGACCACCCGGCCACGGGCTACGGCTATCTGCAGCCCGGCGCGCCGATCCATCCGGGCGGGGAAGTGCTCAAGCTCGACGCCTTCGTCGAAAAGCCGGACCGAGACGGCGCAGCGCTACATCGACGCCGGCTATTACTGGAACAGCGGCAATTTCATTTTCCGCGCCGATGTAATGCAGGCCGAGATCGCGCGTTTCGAGCCCGCCATCGCCGAAGCCGCCGAGGCGGCGATCGACGGCGCGAGCAAGGATCTCGGCGCCTGCGTGCTCAACGCCGAGGCCTTCGCCCGCGCGCCGAAAAAGTCCATTGACTACACGGTGATGGAGAAGACCGACAAAGCGGCGCTGATCCCCGCCGACATCGGCTGGTCGGACGTCGGCACCTGGCGCGCGGTCTGGGAATTGTCCGAGCGCGACGAATTCGGCAATTCGGTGCGCGGCCAGGGCGTCGTGATGGACGCCTCGAACGTCCATGTCCGCTCCGAGGACACTCTGACCACCGTCGTCGGCGTCAATGACGTCATCGTGGTGACGACGCAGGACGCCGTGCTCGTGCTCAACCACGAACATGGCGACCGGGTGAAGCAGCTCGTGGACCAGCTCAAGACGCAGAACCGCCGCGAAGCCGGCGAGCACAAGCGCATCTTCCGGCCCTGGGGCTATTATCAGGCGATCGACGAGGGCCAGCGCTATCAGGTCAAGCGCATCGTCGTGAAGCCGGGCGAGCGGCTGTCCCTGCAAAAGCATTTCCACCGCGCCGAACACTGGATCGTCGTGCGCGGCACCGCCGAGGTCGGCCGCGACGAGGAGCTGCATCTGGTGCACGAAAACGAGTCGATCTATCTGCCGATCGGCTGCAAACACCGGCTCACCAACCCGGGCAAGATCGATCTCGAGCTCATCGAGGTGCAGACGGGCTCCTATCTCGGCAAGGACGATATTGTACGCTTTGGCTACGTACGTGGTCAGCTGCAAGAGGCAGAGACTTCTCACCCTTGACGAGCCGTAGTTGGTTCGGGACAATAGAGAACTAAAAGCAATTCTTTTTGAGGGGAACTGTAATGAGCAAAAAGCGCGTTTGGGTGGCCGGTCATAAGGGCATGGTTGGCTCCGCTCTTGTGCGCCAATTGAAGGGACGCGGAGACGACGTTCTTGAGGTCGATCGATCCATTGTTGACCTCCGCAACCAACTTGCTGTCGAGGTTTGGCTCAAGCAGAACAAGCCTGACGCGATATTATTTGCCGCTGCAAAAGTCGGTGGGATCTCTGCGAATGATAGTTTTCCGGCGGATTTCATCTACGATAACCTTGCCATTGAAACCAATATTATCCATTCAGCGCATCAAGCAGGAATAGATCGCCTCGTGTTCTTGGGGTCTTCATGCATTTATCCGAAATTTGCACCTCAGCCTATAAAGGAAGAATCGCTTTTGACTGGCCCGCTCGAGCCAACCAACGAGTGGTATGCGGTCGCAAAGATCGCGGGAATCAAACTCTGCCAAGCTTATAGAAAACAATATGGACGGCGTTACATATCCGTTATGCCGTGCAACCTCTATGGGCCAAATGATAATTTCGACCTCAATACAAGCCACGTTCTGCCTGCGCTCATACGGAAGTTCCATGAAGCGAGAATCGAGGGAACCGGGGAAGTAGTTGTCTGGGGGACAGGAAAGCCGCTGCGAGAATTTCTCCACGTAGATGATCTAGCGCGAGGCGTTCTCTTTTGTTTGGATAAGTTCGATGAATATGAACACATAAACTGCGGCGCCGGTTCGGAGATTTCGATCGGAGAACTTGCGAAATTGGTTGCTGTGAGCGTGGGTTACGAAGGACATATTGTGTTTGATACAACTAAACCTGATGGCACGCCCCGCAAACTGATGGATTCTAGTCGGATCCGAGAACTAGGCTGGAAACCGGAGATCAGCCTCGAACAGGGGATCGCGCGAACATATGCATGGTTTCTGTCAAATTGGGTAGCGCATGCTGGAGTTAAGGCTGCATAGAAGCGCCACTTCTTTTTTCTTCTAACCAATTCGATGGATTTGCGGCGGTTGCGGCTCACGCATGCCTACCCTCTCGCATTGCTTATCTCGTTTGGCATTGAGGAGATGAATTGACCAAGCGCGCGCTTGTGACTGGCGTTACCGGGCAGGATGGCGCCTATCTTTCGCAATTTTTGCTCGAAAAGGGCTATGAAGTCCGCCTCGCGCTTGCCCGTGCTCGTCGAGCCGAAATACAGCGCCTCGACCTTCTTGAGCCGCTCTCGAAGCTGGTCCTCGATCATCATCGGCGTCGCTCCTCATGAGGCACAACGCCATCCCCCTGATCCCAGGTCAACTGTAAAGGTAACGACATCCACAGCCAATCGGCGTGTCCCGGTCGCACCGTGTGTGGACGTATATGGACCCCGCCCGATTGCAACGGCTTTGACAGTTCCGACTTTCGGTCACAACTGCTGACGTATATCCGGCTTCATGATGCGGCCGAAAAAGTTCTTGCCGCGAGCCTCGATGGATTTTCGCGCGCTTCCACCTCAATGCCCCCAAGGCATTGGCTCTCGCCATGCCGGTCCACACATCAGGTTCGGGAAGCGACGGAGTGACCGTTTCGCCATCACTGCCAATCGTTGCAATTGCTGGTGGGAATCTCCTTGGTTGTCTGTTTCCCGGATGCTTAGCTGCGGTTAGGCCGAGCTGACGGTTAGACGCTGATCGTAGTTCATGCCGCTGGCGAGCAAGCTCCATGCGATCCGAGCGTTCTTGTTGGCGAGCGCGACGGCGACGACATTTGGATGATGGCGTTCGCGCGCTTTGAGCAGCCAAAGGCTTCTCGGATCCTGCTTCCCTCGTATCCGGCCCAAGGCGGCGCGTGCGCCGTGGATAAGCAAGGTGCGAAGATATCGGTCGCCGCGTTTGCTGATGCCGAGCAGCCGCGATCGGCCGCCACTCGATCGTTGTCTCGGGACAAGTCCGATCCATGCCGCGAACTGTCGTCCATTCTTGAAGCATTTTGCATCGCCAGCCGCTGCGACCAGCGCTGTCGCAGTAATAGGTCCAATTCCTTCGACCATGCCGAGGCGCTGACATGCTTCGCTTGTTCGATACAATTCCCGGATTTTGCGATCGTAAATTGCGACCCGCTTATCAAGGTCGATCAATTCCTCCCGCAATTCGCCGATCAACTCCCGAACAATGCTGTTCAGACCGTTGCTTCCTCGTCGACGATCCGCGGCAAAGTGCGCCGAAGATTGCCGATGGCCTGCGCAATAACGACGCCGTGCTCGCCGAGTAGGCCGCGGATCTGGTTCACAAGTCTAACCCTATTGGCGACTAGACGACTGCGAATCCGATGAATAGCCTGGATCGCCAGCTGTTCGGCGGATTTGACCGGAACGAACCGCATGTTCGGACGGCCGACTGCTTCACAGATCGCCTCGGCGTCATTCCGATCATTCTTGTTGGATTTTACGTATGGCGTGACGAACTGCGGGCTGATCAATCGAACGTCATGCCCAAGCTCGAAGAACGTCTTGGCCCAATAATGCGCGCCGTTCGAGGCTTCCATTCCAACAATGCAGGGCGGAAGATTCGCGAAGAAGGGCGCAACGGCCGGGCGGCGTAAAGTCTTACGCAAAACGACTTTGCCGCGTTCGTCAACACCGTGAAGATGGAAGACATATTTCGCGAGATCGAGGCCGATACGGACGATGTGCATGGTCGTCTCCTGCTCTGCGAGTGACAGTTCGACATCCCAGCCTAGGCCAAGGGCGGGGTCCATACCATTGCCCCCACGAATGCAAGCGAAATCTTATTTCGGTCACTGAGCATGTGGTCGAGCGCTGTCGTGTGTCCGGCTTCGTTATGCGGCCTTCACACGCCGCGAGCCCTTATGGAAAGTGCGCAGATCGGGTCCGTCACGCTTACGCGCGCTCGAGGCGCTTCGGTGCGAACTGATTCTCCCGATCCCGTCCTTTTCGACCGTCTGCCCATAAACCGTAAGCGTTCAGCCGGCGCCATTCTGCCGGCGAGCGGCGTGGAAGTGGTAGCGGTTGGACATGGATAGCAACATCTATGTCTACGCCTATGCGCAGGACTGACACGAACCAGTTCATTGAGGTCCGCGCGGAACGTCTCGAAGGAGCGCCGGTCGGAGAACGCCGACGTTGGTCGGAGGACTTCAAGGACCGAGCGATCGCCGCGTCGCTGGAGCCCGGCACGAATGTCTCGGCGCTGGCGCGTTCGCTGGATATCGCGCCGTCGCAACTTTTCGGGTGGCGTCGCGCTGCCGCTCTGCGGGCGGAAAAAATCGATCGCCAGGCGCCGGCGGAGCCGCGTGCGGCAAAGACGCGGCGCGTGGAGATAGAAATCGGCGGCGCGGTCGTGCGGGTGAACGCGGACATTTCGGAAGCCGACCTTCGCCGCCTGCTGCGCGCGGTGCGTGAGGCATGATCCCGCCGGGCGCACGGGTGCTGTTGCGGGCGGCGGCCGTGGATTTCCGTAAAGGTCCAGAAGGATTGGTTTCACTGGTTCGGGATGCCGGGGCCGATCCGTTCGATGGCTCCCTCTATGTTTTCCGAGCGAAAAGAGCCGACCGGATCAAGATCGTGTGGTGGGACGGTTCGGGCCTTTGTCTTTTCGCCAAGCGTCTCGAGCACTCGCATTTCTGCTGGCCGACAGCGGGGAGCCACGAGGTTCGTCTGAGCTACGCGCAAGTCATGGCGCTGGTCGAAGGACTCGATTGGCGACGGGTTCGGGCTGTGGACGTACGAGCGCCGCAGAGCGCAGGCTGACCCTATAAAAGACGTGCCGGAAGCGTTGAAAACCCAGAAAGTGCGGGACTTTCAGCGACGAAAGCGGTACCTTACGCAACATGATCGAGCGCTTCGGCGAGCTTCCTGACGACGTTGACGAACTGAAGGCGCTGGCGCGCGATGCCTTGGCGCGCGTCGATCGTTCAGAGACCGACGCGCAGGCATTCCGTTCGCAAACATTGAGCCTGACGGCGAAGGTCGAGGATCTCACGCAAACGAATGCGGCGGCGAAAGACGAGATCGATCGGCTGACTTCGATCATCAAGACGCTTCATCGCGACCGCTTCGGGAAGCGCTGCGAAAAGCTCGGCGCCGACGACGCCGAGCAACAAAGCTTCGTGTTCGAGGAAGTCGAAACCGGGCTCGCGGCAATCGACGCGCGGTTGGCCGCGAAGGCGGACTCCAAGCCGCGCAAGACGCCTCGCGACAAGCCACGGTTTCCCTCGCATCTGGAGCGGGTCGAGGAAGTCATGGAGCCTGAGATTCCCGATGAGCTCCAAGGCAAGGAGCGAGTCGAGATCGGGCGGGAGGAGAGCGTCAGGCTCGATGTCGTGCGCGCGCGTTTCCGGCTGATCGTGACGATCCGGCCGAAATACGCCTACAAGGACCCCGCCGTAATCCTGCAAGCGCCGGCGCCCGAGCACATCGTGGAAGCCGGCTTGCCGACGGAAGCGCTGCTCGCGCAAGTCGCGGTGTCCAAATACGCCGATGGGCTGCCGCTCTACCGCCAGGAGGCCATCTACGTTCGCGACGGCGTTGAGCTGGGACGCTCGCTGATGGCGCAATGGATGGGCGCGGTCGGCTTCCACTTCGAGCCGCTCGCGGCTCATGTGCTCGCGCGCATCCGCGAGGGTGAGCGGATTTTCGCCGACGAAACGACGCTGCCCACGTTGAGCCCTGGCGCCGGGAAGACCAAGACATCATGGTTGTGGGCCTATGCGCGGGATGACCGGCCTTTCGGAGGCGCAGGACCGCCGATGGTCGCCTACCGGTTCGAGGAGAGTCGATCCGGCGATTGCGCGGCGCGCCACCTTGGCGATTATCAAGGCATCCTGCAATGCGATGGCTACGCGGGATATCGCAAGCTCGTGGGCGCTCCGCATTCCAACGGCCTGCGTCTGGCCGGATGTTGGGCCCATCTGCGCCGCCGGTTCTTCGACCTTCACGCCAACGGCGAATCGTTCGTCGCGACGGCGACGGTCGTACAAATGAAGCAATTGTGGGCCGTCGAGGAAGAGGTGCGCGGTCAGCCCCCAGAGGCGCGCCTGGCGGCGCGAAGGGCGACATCGAGCGACATCGTGCAGGCGTTGTTCGATCTCTGGGAGCGCGAGCTGCCACGCATCTCCGGCAAATCGAAATTGGCCGAAGCGATCCGTTATGCCCGTTCGCATCGAGCGGTCCTCGGGCTCTTCCTCGACGATGGCCGCGTCGAAATCGACTCCAACATTGTCGAGCGGGCAATCAGGCCCCAGGCGATGCGTGAGTCATTGTGCGCCCTTTCTTTAAGTGTCTGGAAACATTGGAAGCGTGCCCGCGTCAACAGCGCGACACGGGCGACCTTTACGGGCCACCGCCATCTTCACCGGGTCCGACGCCAAGTCCTCGGCCCGTATTTGATGAGGAGCTCCGGCGACAACCTGCACCGCAGGAAGGACACCCGTTTTGATCAGGCGCCGAATCGTATGGTGTGTGACGCCTAACAGCTTTGCCGCCTCCCTCATGGTGAGCCATTCGCCGTCCTTTTCCGCCGATCGATAGGCATGGATTCGACGCACGCGTCGAACGGAAGCAACGCGATGCGCTGTCCAGGTTTTGCCTTGGCCTGTGGGCATGCCCATTCGATTGAGCGACGCGGCGATATGCTCGTCCGACCAGCGACCGGCCATGCTTCGCATGACCGCCAAAGCGTCCTCTGTCGTCGCGCAACCGTGCTCGCCAGCCCGTGGTTTACGGACGCGCAGTTCGGAATGCTGACCGCCACGCCAATAAATCGTCAGCACGACCTCGCGCGCGTCGTCGTCGACATCGACGATGACGTCGGCGATCAATGTCCGCAGCAGTTGTTGTCGGGCACGCATCGTTACGTTCGGCGCATGCCATGCTGCCGACAGATTATCCGCCAGGTTCGTGAAGGCGCTCGGGTCGACCTCGAGGGCTGATGGCCGTTCCGCGGGCTGGCGCATCTCCAGTTCGCGGACACGCCGCAGCGCCGTCTCCCAGCTTTTTTCTAGTTGCGCGGCAATGAGACGATTGTCGGGATCGCAGGCCGCATAACGGCGCTCGGCCAGACTTGCCTCATAGCGAGCCTGCTGCATTTCCATGTCCAAGATGCGTTGCTGGTCTTCCTGTTGTTCCCGGTGCATCCGCTCCGCCTCGAAAGCCGCCGCAATCGCCATTGGCTCCACCACCAGCAACAACTCCCGGGAGACAGCCGCATCGACCCGCGGGCCGCCGAAGGTCATGCACCGTGGCAGCCCCATCATAAGGTTTTGTTTGTCACAGCGATATACCGGCCGACTCTGAGGATTGCCCGTATATGCGACGCTCAGTCGCCGTCCGCATCGACGGCAAGTCATGACGCCTGACAAAAGCGCCTTGCCGCCCCGGCCAGACTTCGCGCCTCCGGCATGGCCGTAATTGTTGAGGGCGAGCTGCTTCTGGTTGCGCTCATATTCCGCCCACTGGATATAGCCTTCGTGATGATCCTTGATCATCACCTCCCATGTCCCGATCGGCTTGCCATGCCCGTAGCTCCGTCGCGCCCTTCCGTCGACAATGGAGGTGCGTTTCTCACTTTTCCCATAAACGTAGACCCCGGCGTAGAAGGGATTCTTGAGAACGGCGATCACATTGCGGTAGCGGATAGGCGTCCAGTCGAAGCTCGTCATGCGGCCCTCCTCTGAGGGACGTGGGAAGTGGATATGATCGGCTTTCATCGAGAGCAGAACCTGGCGCGCGCTGCCGAGTTCACGAAAGCGGGCGAAGACGAGGCGAATGACCTCCTGGAGACGTCGATCTATCGGGATCAAGGCCAAGCCCTGCTTCCCGGTGCCAGATGTAGCCGAAGGGAACCGACAAGCGAAGCTCGCCCCTGCTGGCCTTGGACCGGGCGGCGTCCAACATCCTGGTGCGTAGCACGCCGAGTTCGAACTCGCTGATGCTGCCTTTCATGCCAAGGAGTAAGCGATCATTGGGGCGACACGGGTTATAGACCCCCTCGCCATCAATGACGCGGGCTTCGACAAGCCCACACAATTCAAGCAGATGATGCCAATCGCGACCGTTTCGCGCGAGCCTGGAAGCATCGAAGCACAAGACAGCGCCGACCTTCCCGGCGCACAGCCATGCCACCAAGCGGTCAAAGCCGGGGCGCGCCACCGTTCCGCTCGCCGACCGGCCGAGATCGTCGTCGATGACTTCAACATCCACGAAACCGTGTTGGCGGGCGACATCAACCAGATCATATTGGCGGCGCTTGCCCTCCAGGTTGGTCATCACCTGCGATTGCGTCGACTGACGAACATAGACGACAGCTTTCTTCTTGAGGATGGTAAGCGTACACCCGGCACCGTTCACTCGGTGGGCTTGAAATTCCAGGGCATGAGCGCCTCGATGTTCTTGTTGGGCCATCGATCGGCGATTCGTTCGAGGGTCTGCTGGGCCCAGGCGTAGGGATCGACGCCGTTCATTTTGCAAGTCTGAAGCATGGTGGCGATGGAAGCCCACGTCCGTCCGCCGCCAGCGGACCCGGCGAATAGTGAGTTCTTGCGCGTAATGGCCTGGGGCCTGATCGCCCGCTCGACAATATTGGAGTCGATTTCCACGCGGCCATCGTCGAGGAAGAGGCCGAGGACCGCTCGATGCGAACGAGCATAGCGGATCGCCTCAGCCAATTTCGATTTGCCTGAGATGCGCGGCAGCTCGCGCTCCCAGAGGTCGAACAATGCTTGCACGATGTCGACCGATGTCGCCCTTCGCGCCGCCAGACGCGCCTGTGGCGGCTGACCGCGCACTTCCTCCTCGACGGCCCACAATTGCTTCATTTGTTCGACCGTCGCCGTCGCGATGACCGACTCGCCGTTGGCGTGAAGGTCGAAGAACCGGCGGCGCAGATGGGCCCAACATCCGGCCAGACGCAGGCTGTTGGAATGAGGAGCGCCCGCGAGCTTGCGATACCCTGCATAGCCGTCGCATTGTAGAATGCCGCGATAATCGCCCAGGTGGCGCGCCGCGCAATCGCCGGATCGACTCTCCTCGAACCGGTAGGCGACCATCGGCGGTCCCGCGCCTCCGAATGGCCGATCATCCCGCGCATAGGCCCACAACCATGACGTCTTGGTCTTCCCGGCGCCAGGGCTCAACGTGGGCAGCGTCGTTTCGTCGGCGAAGATCCGTTCGCCCTCGCGGATGCGCGCGAGCACATGCGCCGCCAGCGGCTCGAAGTGGAAACCCACCGCGCCCATCCATTGCGCCATCAGCGAGCGTCCCAGCTCAACGCCGTCGCGAACGTAGATGGCCTCCTGGCGGTAGAGCGGCAGCCCATCGGCGTATTTCGACACCGCGACTTGCGCGAGCAGCGCTTCCGTCGGCAAGCCGGCTTCCACGATGTGCTCGGGCGCCGGCGCTTGCAGGATTACGGCGGGGTCCTTGTAGGCGTATTTCGGCCGGATCGTCACGATCAGCCGGAAACGCGCGCGCACGACATCGAGCCTGACGCTCTCCTCCCGCCCGATCTCGACTCGCTCCTTGCCTTGGAGCTCATCGGGAATCTCAGGCTCCATGACTTCCTCGACCCGCTCCAGATGCGAGGGAAACCGTGGCTTGTCGCGAGGCGTCTTGCGCGGCTTGGAGTCCGCCTTCGCGGCCAACCGCGCGTCGATTGCCGCGAGCCCGGTTTCGACTTCCTCGAACACGAAGCTTTGTTGCTCGGCGTCGTCGGCGCCGAGCTTTTCGCAGCGCTTCCCGAAGCGGTCGCGATGAAGCGTCTTGATGATCGAAGTCAGCCGATCGATCTCGTCTTTCGCCGCCGCATTCGTTTGCGTGAGATCCTCGACCTTCGCCGTCAGGCTCAATGTTTGCGAACGGAATGCCTGCGCGTCGGTCTCTGAACGATCGACGCGCGCCAAGGCATCGCGCGCCAGCGCCTTCAGTTCGTCAACGTCGTCAGGAAGCTCGTCGAAGCGCTCGATCATGTTGCGTAAGGTACCGCTTTCGTCGCTGAAAGTCCCGCATTTTCTGGGTTTTTCAACGCTTCCGGCACGTCTTTTCTAAGGTCAGCCTGCGCTCTGCGGCGCTCGTACGTCCACAGCCCGAACCCGTCGCCAATCGAGTCCTTCGACCAGCGCCATGACTTGCGCGTAGCTCAGACGAACCTCGTGGCTCCCCGCTGTCGGCCAGCAGAAATGCGAGTGCTCGAGGCGCTTGGCGAAAAGACAAAGGCCCGAACCGTCCCACCACACGATCTTGATCCGGTCGGCTCTTTTCGCTCGGAAAACATAGAGGGAGCCATCGAACGGATCGGCCCCGGCATCCCGAACCAGTGAAACCAAGGGGATGTCCCGCTTGCTGTTGAAAAGCGAGCAGCGGGCGTCGCTGGTTGAAAGACTATGCTGCCCTCGCGGCATCAGCAAGAGTTGAGCTGGCTGAAGTGACGTTCAGCTTTCGGGCGGAGAGCGCCGCCCTCAGGATCGGGAGCTGCTTGTGAGCCTTGAGCCGCCGAAAGCCCTTGGCGGCTTCTTGCATGGCTGCGCCCGCCCAACGGAGAGCCATCGACGGGGATCGCCAGTATTTCACGTTCCGGCAGACGCGCCGCAACGTCCCCATCACGTTTTCGATCATGTTCGTGCACGCGAGCGATCGCCGCAGCTCAGGCGGCAGACCCAGCCTCGTGACGGTCAGCATCTCGTCGAGCCCCTCGAGGATCGAGGCGGAAACGCCTTGCCAGTCCTTTTCAAGGCGCCGGGCGAGGTTGCGCAATAGCTTCTCGGCCTTCGAGGCGTCATTCATCTCCCATGCCTGACGCAGCACCCGGCGAACGGACGCATGCATGGATTTCGGCAGCCGGTCCAGGATGTTGCGCGCCTTGTGGATCTGGCAGCGCTGAATGGCCGCCTCGCGCCCGAAGGTCGCCCGGATCGCCTTGGCGAGCGCTTTGGAGCCGTCGATGATGAACAGGCGAGGAACAGCGGGATCGAGCCCGCGCTCGACGAGATTGTCGATCAAGGCCTGCACGGTCGCTGCGTTTTCCGTCGCGCCCTCCACCAGCCCGAGCGGATGTTTGTCGCCGCTTGCGTCAACGCCGAGCGCCGCCACGAGGGTCATGTCCTCGACCATGCGCACGCCGTCGATCTGGATCACCAACAAATCCAGGGCGGAGAGGTCCCGCGCCATCCATTCCCGCAGCCGCGCCGCCGACAGCGCCACGAACCGCCGCGACGCCGCCGATTTCGACAGGCCGGACCCGTTACGCGCCGGAACGTCGCCCTCGGGCAGCCGGACCGAACGCTTGAACCTGCGCGTCGAGACATTGATCAGCATCTGGTTCATCGCCCATTTGCCAAGCCAATCCTCGGCTTGCGCCGCCTCCCAACTGGGTAGCGCCAACTCCTTGCCGTCAAATCCGCGCAGACGCGGACGGTCGATCTCCACCTTGCCGCCATGGAAACCGATCTGGCCCCTCGTCTTACCCCAGCGATGCGCCCGTCGCCCTTTGCCGCGCCCATGCCGAGGGCCGCAGGCCGCCGTCGCGTCGCTCTCCATCATCTCGGCCAGCGCCTCCATGCCCGAGACAAGGCAGAAGCTCTCGAAACTCGCCGTCATGTTGGCCAGCGCCTGCGCCTTCCAGGCGCTCGCGGGAATCGCCGTCGATGTGATAGCTTGGTTCATGGCGTTGCTTTCCTTCTGTGGAATCAGCACCCCGAGCCTACAAGCTCAAGGTCAGCAACGCCGCTCCTCCTATTTCAACATCGTTCGGGACATCGCCGAAACCAATCCTTCTGGACCTTTACGGAAATCCACGGCCGCCGCCCGCAACAGCACCCGTGCGCCCGGCGGGATCATGCCTCACGCACCGCGCGCAGCAGGCGGCGAAGGTCGGCTTCCGAAATGTCCGCGTTCACCCGCACGACCGCGCCGCCGATTTCTATCTCCACGCGCCGCGTCTTTGCCGCACGCGGCTCCGCCGGCGCCTGGCGATCGATTTTTTCCGCCCGCAGAGCGGCAGCGCGACGCCACCCGAAAAGTTGCGACGGCGCGATATCCAGCGAACGCGCCAGCGCCGAGACATTCGTGCCGGGCTCCAGCGACGCGGCGATCGCTCGGTCCTTGAAGTCCTCCGACCACCGTCGGCGTTCTCCGACCGGCGCTCCTTCGAGACGTTCCGCGCGGACCTCGATGAACTGGTTCGTGTCAGTTCTGCGCATAGGCGTAGACATAGATGTTGCTATCCATGTCCAACCGCTACCACTTCCACGCCGCTCGCCACCAGAATGGCGCCGGCTGAACGCTTACTGAGGATGACCGCGGGAATCATTTCAGCGCTTGTCATCGTCAAGCTCCTCTACGCTGAGGCCGGCAGCCTGCATGAGGATCTGAGCCAACGCCGAAATGATCTTGTCCCGCTCCGCGGAGCCCAGCCTTTCCAGCTTGTTGTTGTCGAATATCAGGGTCAGCTGCCGAGCCGGCTCCACCGCCGACGCTTTGGGAGATTGCATTGCCTTCCTCCGGAACGATCGCAACATCGCTCCGGCACCGTGCGGGATTGATCGCACCAATCAACAGTCGCTTCAGCTCGACGAGTGCGGCGAGATCGACGCGCGGGCCGCCAAAAGTCATTCCGGCGCAGATGACGGGATCAAGCATCCACCCCGCCATCGAGATCACAACGCCGGCTGGACCCAGCACCTGAAGAAATTGCCCAGTTGCTCGCTGCTCGACACGGCGGACAGCAACCTTGCTGCCAAAATACGGGTGCCACCGGTAATGGACTTCCAACTGCTGCCCGACATGGGCAGAATGAACGGGTGACGGCCATAACGCGTAAAAACTCACTCTTCGCCGGGTCCACTGGCGGCGGACGGACGTGGGCTTCCATCGCCACCATGCTTCAGACTTGCAAAATGAACGGCGTCGATCCCTACGCCTGGGCCCAGCAGACCCTCGAACGAATCGCCGATCGATGGCCCAACAAGAACATCGAGGCGCTCATGCCCTGGAATTTCAAGCCCACCGAGTGAACGGTGCCGGGTGTACGCTTACCGAAAAAGACGAATGCCGTCGCGCGCCCGAAATCAGCCTCTCACAAAAACCCACGCAAACGCCTATCGTCGTGAATAGATCAGGCTTCCGTAATGGCCCGCGTGAAGTCAAGTCCCGCGTATCAACTTCCCCAATCTATGGCGCAAGGCGTGAGCGCCCATCTCTCGGCACCGCATCGAACGCGGCGCTGGTGGACTGGTTTCCTTGTCTTCGTCGCCGGTCTCTTGCTTCCGTCCGTGGTCGGCGCGAAGCCGCCACATTATGCCATAAGAGGAAACGGCGAGCCTTTCTAACTACGCGTAGTCCATCGCAAGATGGCTACGGCCCGATCTCCGGCTTCACCGATTCCGTCGTCCCGGCGACGGGACCTCTGACGAAGCGGACCTTGTCAGGTCAGCTTCAAAATCGCGCTTCGCTCCAGTTTACGCATGGACGAGTTGCGGCGCCCTTCCTTCTTTCGTCCAGCGGAAACTCGATTCGTCGACCCACATCCGATGCAAGATCACCCCGATCTTGCGCGCCACGGCGACTTTGGCCCGTTTCACGCCCCGCCGTTTGGCGACGTCTATTCCCCAGCGCTTCAGCGCCGAGAAACGTGTAACTCGAGACAATAGCGCGTTGGCCGCTTCGTAGAGCGCGGTGCGCGCCATCTCGTCGCCGACCAGGCTCACGCCGCCCGTGATGTCGGTTTCTCCCGATTGGTATTTCCTCGGCGTCAGTCCGAACAATGCGCCGACAGCCTTGGATTTCTTGATCCGCGTCGGATCGTCGATCGCCGTTTTGAACGTAATCGCCACCAGCGCGCCCACGCCCGGCGCGGTCATCAGCCGGCGGCAAACAGCGTCGGCGCGGACGATCGCCAGCATGGCTTTATGCAGATTCGAATATTCTGTCCGTAGGGTGGCGCGCGCCGCGAGCATCGCTCCCGCGATCCGCTCCAACATCGCCTGGCCCACACACAACTCGCGCACCCGCGCGTCGAAGCCGTTACGCGTCACCGCGCCCATTTTCAGCCCAAACCCGCGAAGAATGCCACGAATGCTGAACTCCACATCGAGCAATTTTCCAAGCAGTTGCTTGCGAGCAACGAGCAGAGCTCGCACCTCCTGTGAACCGCTCGATTTGCAGTGAACCGGCCGAAACCAGCCCATCCGGATCAGTTGGGCGATGCCGCGCGCGTCCTTACGGTCGGTCTTCACGGTCATCGCCGAGAGCGCAGCTTTCACGTGCCGGGTCTCCAGAAGAACGGTTTCAAGACCGGCCGCGCTCAATCCGGCATGCAGCCACTGCGACAGAGGTCCGGCTTCAAGCCCAATCCGCGCTACCGGAAAGCCAAGATTCCTGAAAAACGCCACGAGCGCATCCGGGTCGCTCGCGACCTTCGCCTCCTTCATAATTTTCCCTTTCGCATCCACAATACAGACGCTCGAGAATTCCAAAGAGACGTCGATTCCAGCATAATGATCCATGGTTGTCCTCCGTCCTGCGATGCTTGGGGCCTGGCGCCAAACCAGGACCCCGTTTCACCATCATACGGGGGACAACCACCCCTCCGCCCAGCTCAGGGCCGGGCCATTACGGCATCTAAAGACTTCGACCCAGAACCGCTTAAAGCGGGCGTTGCCGCTCTCGCCAAACGTTGGTCTCGAAAGCCAGCCGCCAAAAAATCGCGCCCAGCTTAACGCGCGGGTCTGGGCGGATGGTTACTGCGGTCCGCCCTCTTCGCGCGAAAGACATGGATCGGGCTGTCGAAGGGATCCCAATGCATCGTCTCGCGCAGGCCGAGTCTTGGACAAATTATCTTTAATCAGAGCCTGCAAAGGCCGTACTCTGCCCCCAAATCGCTAACCCAGAATATTCCGTATCCGCAATCTCTCAGTTTCGACACAGACGCGCGCGTTGCATTCGCGTCCCTTCGTTGGAAGTGATGAAACTCAAGAAGTATATAGCTTGGAAATAACTTGCTAGATATCAAGTCATCAATTACTTCGTATTCGAACCCTTCGATATCCATCTTAAGAAGGTCAATCTCCAAGTGGTTGTTATTCTTCATAATTGTAGACAACCTTCTTACCGGGAACTTATGGACATTTTCTTCTGCGTTCGACGTTATTACTTTCGAGTACGATGGATCTCCTTTCTTAGGCGCAGAAAAGCAGGCGAATCCATCCAGAGACCCTAGCCCGATTTCCTCGAATACAAAACGCGGATCAGGCCCATACCTGGCGACGAACATGGCAGCACTCGGCGTGGGATCAAACGCATAAACTTTACACCCAAACTTTTCGATTATTTCCTTATCAAAGGAAATGTCTTCACCTACCCCGAATGAATAAACTACCGATTCTGCGTGTAACAACCCAACAGGCACAACCCAAGCCCCGTAATTATGTACGCCCTTGTTACCACCCACGTGCATGTAACGGATGCTCGTATCGGGGTCGTGGATTCTCCATCCACGTAGCCGGTTCACCTGACGGTATAGTGGGGGAAACCGCTTGATAGAGCTGCGAGCGATTTGTCTCAGTATCTCCTGCATCTATACTATCCCCTTTTCGCTCTGCACACACCAGGACGACTTTAAAGCAAACGCTCAGGCTTCCAAACGGAAAAAACACTACACAACTTGGAATAGCTGGCATCGACCTTCAAGAAGCAGCCGACCCAAAGCACCACTACGGCTATATATCAGATACTGCGCTTATTTGATGCTAATCGCAAAATCGGGGCAGGCGGGAGTTCTGCGTTGAAGGTCGGCGTCCACCATCTCGCGGATCATCTGATCGAGGGTGATTTCCGGGGCCCAGCCCAGAACCTTGCGCGCCTTGCTCGAGTCGCCGAGCAGCACGTCGACTTCCGCCGGGCGGAAGAAGGCGGGATCGATGACGAGATGCTTCTCCATGTCGAGGCCGGCGTGATCGAAGGCGATGCGGCACATGTCGCGCACCGTCGTCGTCACGCCCGTCGCCACCACATAGTCGTTGGGCTTCTCCTGCTGCAGCATCATCCACATGGCGCGGACATAGTCCTTGGCGTGGCCCCAGTCGCGCTTGGCGTCGATGTTGCCGAGCCGCAGCTCGCTCGCCTGGCCGAGCTTGATCTGCGCCACGCCGCGCGTGACCTTGCGGGTGACGAATTCGACGCCGCGCAGCGGGCTCTCATGATTGAAGAGAATGCCGGAGGAGGCGTGCAGGCCGAAGCTCTCGCGATAGTTCACCGTGATCCAGTGGCCGTAAACCTTGGCGACGGCGTAGGGCGAGCGCGGATAGAAGGGCGTCTTCTCGTTCTGCATCGGCTCCTGAATGAGCCCATACATCTCCGAAGAGGAGGCCTGATAGAAGCGCGCGCCCGGCGCGCCGAGCCGCATGGCCTCAAGCATGTTGGTCACGCCCACGGCGGTGACATTGGCGGTCAGGATCGGCTGGCGCCAGGAGGAGGCGACATAGGACTGCGCGGCGAGATTGTAGATCTCGTCGGGACGGACGTCCTCGATGGTGCGCAGGAGACTCGACAGGTCGATCAAGTCGGCGTCGTGCAGATGCAGCTTGCCGCTGATGCCGAGCCAGCGCAGACGGTGGTCCTCGACGCCGCGATGCGACGAGCGGCGGACCACGCCATGCACTTCATAGCCCTTTTCGAGCAGAAATTGCGAAAGATAGGCGCCATCCTGCCCGGTAACGCCAGTCACAAGCGCGCGCTTGGTCATTTGCGACGCAAGATGTTGCCGTTGGTTTCATCAACCCAAATCCTACCGGGTGGAAGCCTCTCTGGCGAAGTCGGCAAATTAGAAAAACTGATGTCTTCAGCGCGTTGGTCGGAGAAGTTCATCGGTTCCCGAGAATGATAAATCTTGACCCGCCCCACCGCAAACCCCCCCTGGCCACCGCCATCGCGGTTTGCAAACGATAGGCGAATTTGATTCACCGGACTTCCAAAAACGAATAAGAAGCGAAACCGACGCCACCCGTTTGCCGGAACCCTCAAGACCCGCTGCCAGCAAACGTCTCCGTCGGAGAACAACGCTGCGTCAATGACATCAGCGCAGATAACCCCATAGCGCGTGAGGTCGAATTCGATCCAAGCGGGATCCCCTAATCGAATCTCTGGGGCATCCTTAGACAGAATCACTCGCCATCCCGATCCCGGCTGCACGCAAGAGGCATCATTCTGACCAAGCGCATCTGGAACACTCGAATGTTGAGAGGTTGAATCCACACCATTTGCAATAGCAAAGCCATCTGCAGCGCTATCCAGAACGATAGATGAACCAGTGGCATCCCCTCCACCCAGCCAACCGTGACAAAATCTTGGATCGGTTTCGAAGATGCCGTTAGGATCCAGTACTGTCGCAATGCCCTGAGCTTCAGAAACTAGAGGTGCGGGCGAATTAACACCGTGAGCGCCAAAAGTGTTAAGGGCAACTAAGTTGGTCTGATTAAATGGATCCGGGCGAGGCGCTTCTTTAAATTTGATTATTTCAGACGGCGGCGTTCCATCAAAACTGTTTAGGCAGATTTTAATGCTTCGCAAATTAGGGGTTGTTGAGTATAGGAATGGCACCGCCGGCCCCCCTGAAACCTTATTACTCAGAAAGATGTGACCGTCGGCATAGCCCAGTACGCTATTCGCTAAATCCGGACTCAACGCTCCGTTACACGCACCAGAAGACGAAACCTCCGAAGCGAATAAAATTCTGCAATCTTCCGGAGATTGGCCCTCATTCCCAAATTTGTTATGGGACGCCACAAAACCCACCCCAGCATTTACCCTACTTTCATGTAAAACTAACCAAATTGAACTCCTAGGGTATAGAGGATCGCCTCGGTCGAAAAATAGAAAGTCATTGTCATGAACCATGCAGGAAACCCCCGCACTCCTCAACTTCAGATGCACCCGGTTTTTGAGGAAGGAATTGCGGGTGATCAGTGAGTTGTCGCAAAATCTGGATAAAGCAACTCCGATCGTGTGCGTTGAATTCGCTGCACTAAATACATTTGCGTCTATCAGCCAGTACGGTTCATCATGGCCGTTATTCTGAATCGCGCATTCCCGATAATCCTCGAAACGGTTGTTCTGGAACACTTTTTTACCGGTGACGTTCACTCCCCGAAAATCTGAGAAAAAGGCTCCGCGCCCTCCACGAATTGTAAGACCTTCGAAGAGACAAGAGCCGACTGGGCGCTCTGTATATAGAAAGTAATTATTTTCGCCCAGCTGGATTACCGAAGATCCTGATCCCGAACCACTTATTGCAAATTTAGACCCCGAAAAATTAGCTCGTTCCCCGCCGTTATAGTAAAATATCCCGGGCCCAAATCGGAGGTGTGCTTGTCCCGCAACAGCCAGAGCTTGATTTATGGTCCGCGTATCATCATATCCACTAGCGGCGACGAATATCTCTTGCAAGGGGGCCCCCTCCTGATCCCCTGATTTCGGCATTTCGACCTCGGTGGCTAACAGGGATTCGGGTAAGATACCGATACATGCGCTTAGCCAGCGAGTTAAAAAGCGTCGAGATACGCGAACCATACTATTTCCCTATTCTGAGAGCTTCTTTCCACGTTCGGACCAACTTTACGAGCATCGCCTTTAAGCTACGAACCCCTCTCTACGGTGAAAATACGCACACTCCGGGTCCAGTTGACGGACAGCCTTTGCAGGAACTCCGCTGTAAAGCCAAAACCTCTCCGTCTCCGGTTTGTGGAGAGTGGAACCTGCCGCCAACACACAGAAATCCGGAAGCTTAGAGCCTTTCAGCAAAACAGCCCGCGTGCCAACGAAACAATAGGCACCTATGAAAACCGGCGAAGCTCGCTGCGCAGACGCGCGAATGTCGATTCCGTGTGTCAAGATCTGACTGCCCCAGCCACCCAAAACTGAGAATTCCCCAATCGAGACCAAGTCGCTGCAATCAATAAAGTGTCGATTCGTGATTGCAGCATGCTTCTTAACAATCAAAGTCGAACTACGCTCTTCGTTGTCTTTAAAAAACGACGTGCGATCAAGTAATCCTGTAATCCAATTTAGATTTCCTATAGACGCGCACTCTTCCATCAACACCCGGCGAAGGCCCTTCACGATGGTGAAATGACCAATCCTCGAGCCCCTTTCCATCTGAACGCTCGTAGCACAGACAATAGAAATTCCAATTTTCGAACTTTCAGCCAAACGATAATTAAAAAGCATGCATAATAAGCGTCTTCTTAAAGGCCATGGTAAAAAGAACAATGGCACTTGCACTACCGCACGGATCATCTGGCTCTCCACGAATTTCAGCCTCCTAGCTTACGGCAACTTAACATAGTCAAAATCGTGACAATTGTCGAAACAAGCACGAGATTGCTCATCGCAACAAACAGCCCTACCCCACCGTAGAAATGCGCGCCTATGGCTCCAAAAAGTGGTACTAGAAAAGCCTCTATCCAGAACAGCCACCGCAAACGCTCTGTGACAATCAAATCCGGAGTCGTTACCGCAAAAAGTAAATATTGTCCAAGCAAGGAAGAAGAAAACAGCGCGATCGCGAGACACCCCGCGTAGTCAATGGAGACACTACCTCTTGTCCAAAGCTCAAATATTAATGAGCCATAGGAGGCAAAAAGCGCCCAGATCCCAACTAACAGGCCCACCCATAGTGTTAAGGCCGCGAAAATAATTCTACCGTATAAGCTAAAGTCCGCTCGCCGCAGTGCATCAGCAACTCCCGAAAAGAAGACGGGAAAAAAGATAGATGCGGAACTATACATCAGAGTAGAGAAGCGCAGTCCCATCCCAACTGAAGCAATTTCCTCGGACCTCCCGAGAAAGTCCAAAATCATCAGGGGCGCCTGCGTCTTACAATACAATGCCAGCCCATATCCATGGCCGTATCCGCCAACAGAGAGTAGTCGACTGAAAAAAATATGGAGTTCCGAAAGTTTCGGCACTTTTACGAGAGAAAGATTAAAGAGGACAAAGCATCCAGCTGCCGCGGTTGGAAGCAACATCCCTACATAATAGGCTACGACAAACGCAGAAGATCCACCTTTTGTCAACGTTAGTATAAACGTTGCAAAAAGACTAACGGCTGTACCGAATGCGTTCAGGAGATTGAACTGAGAAGCCTTGTGGTCTACCAGGAAAATCTGTTCGGACAGGGAGAAAAATAAGAGTAAAGCATTACACGTTGCCGCAGCGACGATGGGTGCTTGCGCAACGGTTGGAGACGTAATCAACGCTTTTGACAAAAGCGCAATCGTCAACGTTGCCAACGCACAAACAGATGCGGCCAAAAAGGCACTTTGAATATACCTCTCCCGGGAGTCAGGTTTTTCCTGCTCCTTCACAAGCAAAGCCGGAAGCGACGTGCTCATTCCGAATAAAGACAAGTAAAACCAACCGACGAAGGAGAGTGCAAACATTTGGAGCTTCAGCCCCTGCTCACCAAGCGCTTCGGCTAGCAGATAGGTTGAAAAGATCTGGTTGAGGAACCCAGCAACTTTAGCCACCATCCCCGACAGCAAGACGGTGGAATAGGCGGATTTTTTTTGTAGGAGTCCGATATATCTCATGCGTGTAGCTAAGGCAATTTCTGAGCAAATACGAAAATGGTAGACCACAAGCTCTCGGGCAACCATTTAAGCATAAGGTCGGCAGCCTTATTCAGATAAAAACTGTTTCCCATGTATGCTGGCTCGCTCTCCCAGTGGAAAGCAATCAGATGCCAGTTCTCTTCAGCAAACACCCTCCGTAGATCCCGCTTAGTATTCAATCTGTAAACAGTCGGAAAGACATCTTTGTCCTTTCTATCAGGCTGCGCCACCCTCAAAACACTCTTGTGTAGCCTCTGTGGCACAATTCGATTAGCTACCGAAATGTAACCATACAGGTTTGGCGTCCGCGCGCATATCCATCCTCCCGGCTTCAACACACGGCTCACTTCACTTACAAATGCACTCGGGTTGCTGACATGCTCAAACGTCCAATCGGAGATAATGAGATCGACCGAGTTGTCGCCGATAGGAAACAGGAGGTCGGGCCCAATTACATGAGCTTCATCAAGGCTCGGGTTTTCGAGTACTTCATTAGATATATCTAAACCGATCACCTTTTGACATCTTTCCTTAAGAAGTCGGAGCCTTCTCCGAAACGGTACGTCATCATCATAAAAAAAGGCCCCGCGCCCAGCACCCAAATCAAGCGCAGTGTCGGACTGTTTCAGTAAGGCATCGACTCTCGTATAAAATGCAACGGTTCCGTCACGGCCCGAAAACCCCCCCGCCCCTATCTCTGGATAAATCTTACGCGCAGTTTCCTTTTTCATGCCTCTCTCCGCCGTCACATGTACTCTTTTGGCAGTAACGACCTCAGATCGCTTCTTACAGGGTGATTTACCTCCAAATCCGTTACTGAGACCTCACCCCCGACAAGTTCGACGCTGCGAGATTTCATGGAACGATATATTTCTATAAAGATCGTTGCAAAAATGCTCACCATGAAGAACCTAAACACAGTGCGGCAAGGGTAGGCTAGACCCATATACCAAGCTCCAGCTACCAAAATATTGTTGAACATGCCCGCCAAAGACATGTGTCTGCTAAGCTGGATTAAGTTCAGGCGTGCGGCTAGGCTCGCTGTCGCGAAGTATAGAACCACAAAAATGGTTCCGAAGTAGTATGTCTCTTGCACCGCCCCCATAGGGACGTATTCGTGCAAGCGAACCATGGCGGAATCCCTCAAATCATTGAAGCCGTCCATAAACGAGGGCAGAGGGGAAAAGGATAAAATTTTGTAAGAGGCGGCAAAAACCGCTTCTCTAGAGAACAGCTCTGCTGTACTAAATACTCCTTCGGCCAAATTTATGACTGGCCCAAAAAGCCCCACATCATTGTAGCCCACAAGCGCGTTGTCGAAGTATTCGCCGAGGCTGGAAATCCCGTGGCGGTAGCTTGCTCGCCCCCCAAGGACCGACAAAATCGTCAGATAGCCCAATGCTACAAAACCAAGAGATAGAAGCCTGGTTCCCTGCGGCGATGCGATGCGAGTCGCGAAAGCTGCGATGAATAAAAACATTGCACAAATACGTGAGTGTGCACTCAATTCGAAGAGGAAGAACCATATGATGGCGGGAAAGAGAAACAAGCAAGCTTTCCGGTGACCGGCCCTATAAAATACTCCCGCCGAGATGATAGTCAGCATACCCATTGGACCAAACGCACTCGCTAGAATTCCGGAGTACCAAGTTTGCCAGAGTGCCTCGGGCGATTTCTGTAGTAAATATTCGCTTGTGAACCAAAGCGTTCCATCCTTAAACAAGGAAGCGTGCAGAATTTGGTAAGAATATACGATCACAATACTAAATAAGACCAAAACAACTGGTACGTCCACTCGTGCTGAGGTAAGCGAGCCCCTATCGATGCGAATTCCCAGACTTAGTAAAAAAACTAACATAAACATACTAAAAAACAGCAGCTGGACATAATCACCGCTTTGGGCAAAAGACATAGAGGACCAAGTGTAAAGAAATTGGGATTCAAGGAGACCTGCACGAACCCCTTCATATGTTAATTGGCCAACGATGAAATAAAGCATGACTCCTTGTGGAAAAGGGAGAAGCGCCTTATTTCGGGAGCTTCGCAAAAGCAAAGCCAATTCAATCGCCAGAAGGAAAAGTGGCAGCACGGTCTTGTTCCTCTATATTCTCGCTCGCTCTGGGACTACGAGCAGAGGCTCCAATTGCAATAGGGAATGCAGAATGCGACTCGAAGTTGTCCTGTTTTCTTCAAAGATAGCATGCGCCCTTTGGCTAAGAAGACGGTACAGGTTAGGATTAGAATGTATACTAAATATATACTCAAGCGCGGAGCTGACGAAATCCTGCTCCCGAGGTACGACGAGTCCACCGTCCTGGACTTGGCTTCCAATTGCACCGCGACGATAAGCCACAACCGGAATCCCCCGGGCCATGGCTTCATGCAAAACGTTGGGTTCGGCCTCGTTTTCGTAGCAGGTTGGAAAAACGAAGAGATCAATATCTGAAAAGAAATTCTCTTTAGCAGAGCCGTATACCGGGCCGCGCCACTCGAGGTAACCGTCTGCTTTGTCGATTGCAGCGAGCACCAAAGCGCGCTCGACACGATCTTTGATGGGACCAGCCAGCACTGCTCGGATTTCGAGGTTTGCCGATCTCAGGGCTTGAAACAGCTCAACGAACTTGAAAAGACCTTTGGAAGCATCAAGGTTACTCAATAACCCAAGCGTGAAGGGCCTTTCTTTTGTCCTACGATCGCGTGGCTCGCAGCTTGGCCAATGTGCTGCGTTTGAAAATACTAAAACCTTGGCGGGTTTGGAATAGCGATTCACAAAAGCCTGCGCCATCTCCGCTGCGAGGAAAACATGAACTAGGTTGTTTCCTCCTGCGGCGAGGACAGCGCTCATCAATCTTCGCTCAGTGTCAATATAATTGTAACTATGATGGTGTATGTAAATGGTATAACCGAGCAGACGCGCAAAAACAACTTGCGTCAGAAGATAACCAAGCCCGAGGCCACCATCGCATCCAATGACGGCAATTCTGCTTTCCTTGGAGGTCGCTGCAGTCCGAATCAATACGGAAATGGATCTAAGAACGCGAACAACACGGGATAGATGAAACAGAAGCCGGATATTGGTATTTATCCCGCTCACCCGCACGATTTCCAAGTGACAAGTCGCCTGTAAAGCCTCTCCTAAAAGTTGTGTCGTTATCGCCATTCCGTACACCGGAGGTGGGAGCTGACCAATAAATACGACTTTCGGAATGCTATCCACGGTCATGTTGATCACTCAAGCCTGCAGATTGCTGTTGGACCGCTGAAAAAGAAAGTCCGCTTGTGTGGGCCCGTACCTCCGCGTGATTGACTGGTTGAATACACCCGTCAAAACAAAAGAGTGGTTCGCTAAGTAGCAGATTATTTCGCTCGCGAGAGGTTGTCCTTCGTAAAGCTCGACGAATGAAGCTTCACAGTAAATAGCGTCAATAAAAGAAAGGACGTCTTGTGCTCCTTTTAACACGTTAAGTTCACCGCCTTGTACATCCAGCTTTGTTAGTATTGGCCTCTGCATGTTTTGGAGAGAAATAACATCTGGCAGTCGAGCTATCTGCACTTGGATTTTAGTCTTGTACGAGACGCCATAGGCGCTGCTCTGCCCGGCTCCGGGCCTAAGCAGAGATGACGAGTCCGCTCGAGAAGCTACAAAAAAATTGTCTCTTCCGGAGGAAGCTCCCAGCGCAATAGGATATAAATTAGCTTTGCCTCGAATAACGGAAAGGTACTTGAGCCGTTCACTTTCTAACGGCTCAAATGCGAATATATCTATCGCTGGAAACAGATGTTGAGCGAGAAGAGAAAACTGCCCCTTATTGGCACCCACATCGATCAATGTCTTCGGAGCAAGCCGACGTATTGCATCAGTGTGCTCCACGGCCGGAATTACGCCCCTGACTATCGCGGGCCAGAATGAAGGTTTCGACAGCGCTAATAGGTATTTCTGGAGGTTCTTAATGTGGATCTCCCTTAGCTTCGGCAATTTGTGTATGCAGCATGGACTACTTCTTGCTCTAGTATCGGTAACAGGTGCGAACCGGCTAGAGTCTTCGCGAGTAAAACACCTCTTTCAACTCTCCTTTCATGATCTTGGCTTTTTGCTTTACGAATGGTCTCTGCAAGAGCAGCATCGTCGCCAGGTGGGCTGGTCAAGGCGATACCAGTCAGAATTTGGAACAACTCACTTCCAGGATCAACAGTTGCAACGATTGGTCGTCCACTGGCTAACATCGGGCCAAGCTTTGAAGGTAAGAGCAGCTCGGACGTTCCTTTCTGCTGCGGCAGCAAATGCAGATCCGCCATCCCCAGCAACTCATTCAAGCAATCTGGCGGTTGAAGAGGCAAAAACGATACGTTTGGAAGGCCGCGACTGGCGTCGGCAAGGCTGCGTTTTGATGGGCCTTCGCCAGCGATTACAATGTGGATTCCCCTTTGCTCGCGAAGTCTGCGTGCGGCAGCGATCACCACATCTAGCGCCTGTTTTGGGCCTACATTTCCGGCGTAGAGTGCAACGAACTTTTGGCTATCCAGACCGAGCTGCGTGCGGTATTGATTGGGTAGATTTCTATCGAGGGGTTTTATCCTATCTGTATCTACCCAGTTCCGAACAACAGCTGCCCGGGATGGGGGAACACCCTTCTTGATAAGCTGGGTTCGCATAGCCTCTGATATAGTGATAACTCTATCGAATCCTCGCAGTAATGTCCTTTCGATTGAAAGTGCAATCCAGCGTATATGTTTGCCTCTCAAATGACCGACCTGGAAAGCGGCATCGACCTCAAGGTCTTGAACATGCAGAACACACTTGGCCCTTTTTATCTTTGAGATTAGCAGGGCCACAGGCGCAGCAAACAGTGTTGGCTCGACGCACAGCACGACGTCTGGCTCAAAGGAGAGTACCCGCAGTGCGACAGCCGCCGCTCCAGAGATAGCAAACGAAAAAGGTGCGAGCAAACGCCAGATCCCACCGCCGTCTCTTTTCATAAGCATTGGACAACGGGTTATATTGATCGGCCCAGCAATTGTTTCCTTTATGTAGCGAAAAGATCGATATGGCTTTCTTACATACCAACCAGGATAGTGGGGAGGCGCTGTGACGACCTCGACTTCGTGACCACGCGAGGCTAAATACTGGGCGAGTTCACCCGTGTATTTGCCACAGCCAATAACTTCTGGGGCGAAATTTATTGCGTAGATCAATATCTTGCTGGAACATTTACTTACGACGGCGAGCTTTTCACCCTCCTCGGCGCGATCTTGATACATCAAACGCTCCCACCCTGAACTATCGCTTAGCTTTCCTTCCTTGCTACAAAACTTAGAATCCAAGTGCATTCATCCATGGCTGCTCTCCGCCCTGCACGATTAGTCTCTTTCTGATCACTTGTCGGGATGCCGGAGGCATATTTTGCAACGAAACGCGTATCAGTTGAACATGCTCAGGGTACATCGAAGGCAAAGACGCGGTCAGCTCACTCAGGGCATATGCTTGTTTTTTGGGAGGCAAAGCTTCCCACATTGAAAAGAAAAACGATATACGACCTACAATTGAATCGATCTCTTTGGGCTCAGTGAGCTCCGACATTTGGAGAGCCGAGCGCGCTAGATCATCCATGCCCAGTCGATTGAACCGAACCTCGGCTAACCTTAGCCAGTCAATGCCAGAGGCAGGCCTCGATTTCAATTTCTCCCTCAGGCGATCTTCGTCAGCTGTCGATGCTGCACCGACGCCAGGAGAACTTATCGGGAATTCCGTCTTGGAAGAGTCGCTTATCAGAGAGCTAACTGTCATAATTCCAGCCATGAAAGTTAAAGCCGATATAGTCAGCATTAGCGATTTTTCAGTCGCATCGCCCATCCTAGTTCTCATAATATTTGCCGTAATACCGGGCAGGGTAATACGCATAAGCTCCGTACCTTGAGGTCTTACGCTCATCTATGCAAGTTAATACGAGCCCAGCGATAAGTCTTGCTTTATTGAAGACCTCCAGATTTCGAGCGACCACTTCTCGGGGGGTTGATTGCCAACGCACCACAAATACAACCTTATCGGAAACGTTTGCCAAAACCTTCGCGTCTATCACAGGCTCAACTGGAGGGGAGTCTATGATGATCAAACTGAAGCGCGCCTTAGCCTCTTCGATGAGATTTTTCATGCGCGCGGAACCCAATATATCCGGCGGGTTCTGTGATTTGCCGCCCGCCGGCAGAAAAAAGAATCCGCTTTTTTGCGAAATCACATTTGCAAGTGGTAGCGCATCAGTGAGCGCCTCCATCAGCCCGCTTGTATTGCCATGGTCAAAAAATCTACTGTTTGATGGATGTCTCATATCGGCATCAATAAGCAACACGCTTTGTCCGCTTTTTGAGGCAGAGGCGGCAATGCAGCGCGCCAACGTGGATTTGCCTTCGCTGGCGATTGAAGAGGTTACAAGAATTACTCTTGGGGGCACGTCAACGTCCGCGATCTGGATGCCAACGCGAACCGCACGGACCGCCTCAGCGAATCGGGATAGAGGCTTTATTTGAACGAAATCGACGGAATCGACTGATCTATCATTTATCCGCAGATCCTTCTCGTTTAGCAATGGCACGGAGGCTAGCACGGGAAAACCTAGCTTTTCTTCGATCTCCCTTGCAGCTGCAAAACCTGGATTAAGGCGGTCCAGCGCGACGCTACCAAAAATTCCGAGGATAATCCCTAAACCGGCGGCCAAACCAAGGAACAAGCCTTTCTTCGGATAGGACGGCTTCGAAGGCTTCGTTGCAGGTGAAATCACTCTTGCTTCGCGCTCCTCTAAGCCGGACTGTTCTTGCGTAATCTTCGACCGTGCTAAGAAGCTTTCGAATATTGCTTTGTTTGCCGCATTGATTCTTTCCAGCTCTCTTAATCTTACACCAACGTTATTATCTATGCCCGTCTTGCCAGTAGCTTCATTAAGGCTAAATTCGAGGGATCTTTCTCGAGCCTCAGCAACCTCGTAGTCGTTTCTCAAATTGAGCAAAATTCTCTTAACCTCAGCGGTTATCGAGCGCTCAATATCACGGTGCTCTGCCCGCGCATTGATCAACGCTGGATTACGTGGTCCATATCGGGCTGACAGATCGGCCTCTCTACGGGCGACCTCAGCCTCTTGATCACGCAACCTCGTAATCACATCGGAGCGAACGACGTCAGGTATTCCTTGTATATCTCCCCCTCCTGTGACAACTTTTTTTACCTGTTCGTACTTGGCGCGCCTCTCAGCCACGTCCGCTCGAGCTATGATCAATTTCTCGTTTAGCTCCGAAAGCTGTTGCTCTGTGACAGTCGTCTTTCCCTCGCTAGACGTTGCCACAAGATTATGTTCCCGCCGAAAATTAGCTACATCCTCTTCAGATTTTCGCACTTGTTCTCGCAACTCTTCGATGCGCTCGCTAAGCCAAACTGCAGCGTGTCTTGCAGCTTCGTATCGCGCCTCGACCTGATCCTCCACAAAGGCATTCGCAATCGCGTTGGCCAGATGCATGGCCTTCACTTTCTCCTTCGAAGTGACCGAGATGGAAAGGACATAAGTCCGGTTGACACGGGAAACATCAATTGCATCACGAAAGCCCTTTATGGTGCGAGCAACCTGCGGGGGTATTTCATCCTTGCTAGCTTTTTGGGCCACTCCGTTGTCTGGGGCCTCTCCTTCAAAAAAACCCGAAATTCGCGCGAAAAACCCAACCTCGGTGAACTCTGGATCTGAGACGAGATTTTCTTTCTCCACGACGCGGCGAAGGAGACCCGTTGACTGGATAACCGAAACCTGACTGTCAACGTTGCTGCTTTCGAGGTTGAGCTCCGCGACAAGCTGATCATTGCCAAGAATCTTCTCCTTTCGTGGCTGAAGAAAAACTTGCGAAGTTGCAGTGTAGCGGGGTTGGATGGTCATCAATACGAGGACCGAAACAGCAACCACCACTGCGGCCACCAACATTATATTCTTCCAGCGGCGCCAAAAAAAATCCTGTATTTCTCGGAGGTCAACTTTATCAGCCAGGCTCATTGGGCCCGGACCCGCTAGCTTATGCGTTAGAAGAGGATTGTTCATTTTTCAATTCCGTCAGCTTTGTCTCTATGGGTTAAAAACCGACACGGTCAGCTGGTAGTTTTGTTCTCCGACGAGCGGAAGCGTAAGGGGAGAACCCGCCCCTAAGATCTTTGGTTTTCAACCCAAGACGAGCCCTTCTGACTCCACTCCCGCCGTTCCAGGCCGCCTAGGGAGACCGACTGCGAGATTCCTGCTCCCAGCAATGCTGACCAGGTTAGCGCTATCGCCTGAACCTGCAGGCTAAAATCCACAAAGGCATGCAAGCTGACCACGGCGCTCACGGCGGTTGCCGCCAGAGGCGCTAGCATTCGATCATTTTTTTTCAGTGCACTCGTTGCACAGAATTTCACCATAACCCCGCCAGCAATGACAAACAGAAGCGCGACAGGGATTCCTAAGCCCTGCAGTAATTCAATGTATGTGTTATGTGCCCTGTCCCAAAAGAGAAGCGGAGGCAATGTACTGTCACGATACATCTTAAACACATCCTGAAAGGCACCGTAACCGGTTCCGAGCCATGGGGCATCCGTTATTGCTAACAAGGAAAGTTTATAAACCGTGAGCCGATCTTCGGAATATAACCCATCGATTCTCAATCTCTCTCCGAGGAAACCTCCGTAGACGACGAACACCGTAGCGATCAATGTGACTGCGCTCAGGAGAACCGCGTTTGAAGTCATTTGCGCCGTCCGTCCACGGAATGCTACAAGAGCCATGAAAACGATCACGCCTGCTAGAGAGGAAGCAATTCCCCCACGTGAGCCACTAAGAACAAGCGCAGCGCCTTGGATGAAGGCGCAAACCGTCCACCACCCCCCTGAACCAAAGGCAGCTGCGACTAGCGCCAAAATCCGTTGGCCAGCATTAACACCGGCTGGGGCCGACGAACGCTCGAAGGCGCGCAGGGAGCAGACCAATGCGCAGATCAAGCCAATTCCGGCGTAGGTCGCGTAGGAATTGCGATTCACGAACGTCGACGTCAGCGAGTCGCGATAATGCTCCTTGTCGAACCAGAGAATGGTGTCCGGCCAAACAAAGAAGGCGAGGATCCCGTAGACCGCGTAGCCGAGACCAATCAGGGCGATTCCCTTGACCATGGCGCGCGCGCGGCGCTCGGAGCGGCAGAGCTGCAATGACAACCAAAACACCAGGCCGCAGGTTAAAAGCCTCGTCACCGCCAGAACGGTCAGGTCGGGGTTGACGCTGATCGCGCCGGCAATCGGTTCGCCGAGCGCGTCGCTCGCCATGCGCCAGATCGGGTGACGCCAGCTCTCCGGCATAAAGGGCGCAGTCTGCAGCAGCGACCAGACGACGACGCTCATGAAAGCGAGCGCGGGAAACCAAATGCGGCGCAAGGCGACGGGATGGGTTCTGCCGCTCCAGAGCAGCGCGGCCTCATAAAGGATGGCGAGCGAACCATAGTAGATCGCATTTACGCCCCAAGCGATCGGGCGGTTGGAGCCCAACCAGAAGGGCGCGAAGGCGAGGCCGAATATCAAGGCCGCAAACAGCTTGCGGTCGAATGAGCGCTCTGCGGTCATGGATGACGCCGGAGAGGCCGCAGAGAGTTCCGCCAAAGTTACGCTACTAGGCATGCACGCATCCGGTCGTTTTTGCGCATCTTCACGCGGAGGTCCCTCGAAAGCGCCCCTTTTCGTCTCGAGGATCTTTCTATCAGTAAGCGTTCTTGTCCCACAAGACGATGACCGCCGTCTTAGTGATGATCTGGAGATCAAGCCAAAGGCTCCAGTGTTTGATGTAGTCGAGATCGTAGTCGATCCTGCGGCGTAGTTTCTCCAGGCTGGTCAGTTCGCCACGGAAACCGCTTACCTGCGCGAGGCCAGTAATTCCCGGCTTGACGCGGTGACGCGCGGCATAATCGTCGAAAGCGTCCTCGAGCTGGAGGTTCTCGGCTTTGGTCGCGAGCGCATGCGGCCTTGGCCCCACGATCGACATGTCGCCTTCGATGACATTGAGAAGCTGGGGCAGTTCATCGATGCTCAGGCGGCGAATAAGGCGGCCCACCCGGGTCACGCGCTTGTCGCCCTTCGCGGTCTGAATCTGCGCGTGCGGGTCCGTGGCTTCGACATACATCGACCGAAACTTCCACAGCTGGAACCTTTCGCCGTTGAAGCCAACGCGCGTCTGCCGAAAAAACACCGGCCCGGGACTCTCGAGCTTGATCGCCAAGGACACGAGGATGAACAAGGGCGTCAGCAAAGCGAGCGCCACGCCTGCAATAAAGATGTCTTCTACGCGCTTGAGCCAAAGCCCCCAACCGGCGATCGACTGATTACTGACGCAAAGCGCGAGGCGATCCCCATCGAAGAGCGAAGCGTCGAGGATAGTCGACAGGGCTTTTTCGCGGGGGAGAATAAGTATTCTTACCGAGAGGTGTTTGAGCGAGCTGAGCGCTGAGGCGATCTCGGGGATCGCCTCCCAAGGTCCGGAGACGAACAGGCAATCGATCTGCCGTTCGGAAATGGTCTTGGACAGCGCCGCGAGATCATGGTGGCTTTGGAGACGCCGTTCGACGATGACCCGCACCTTCTTTTGCGTGGCGAACTCGATGTCATCACGCTCGATTGGCGCGCCGCCCACGCCAATCGACATGGCGCGGCTCATATGGTGGCCAGCGTCGATCCTATTGTAGAAGCGTTTTGCCAAAAAGGCGCGCAGAGCCTGAGCAGATAGCACGCTGCCGAGCGCCCAGGTGAAAAACCAGAGCCTCGAATAGTGTCCGGCCTGTTTTGCCGCCGCCGCTGCAACCGCCAGCATGGCGAAGGTCGTCACTTGGGCGCAAATGGACGCCTTCACTGACGGCGTGAGATCAAACGCTTTGTCGACGTCATAAGCGCCGACCGCTTTCGCCGTGTTGAACTGCAATAGGATCGCAAATGTCATGGCGAAGATCTGCCATTGCTGCAGCTCCATCGCGCTGTCGCGGGCGAAGCCGATGAACCAGGTTGCGACAATGCCGACGATAGCGATTGCAACCGCGTCGAGAACAACAAGTGCGGCGACGTGGTTATAGGGACATATCTTCTTATGCTCGGAAAGAGCGCAATGAGCCTCGGCAAGCGAGAAACCATCCTGCGAGCTCAGATCGGTTTTTAACATGTTTAGCCTTAAAGTGAGCCGTAGTAACAATAAGTTAGAGTTGGGGTGCGGCACGGTTAGGTGAGACAGCCGGCTGCGGTAATTTGAACCGCAACCGGAGATTTGAAAGTGACCAAGGAAGAGAAGGTTAGCGCCAGGGGCCGGCGTTTTTCCGTTCAGCGCAAGATGGCGGTCGTGGCCCGCCTCCTACGCGGAGAGCCGTTGGAACTGGTGGCTCGCGAGACCAATGTCACCATCCAGAAGCTGACCGAATGGCGGGATCGGGCTCTGGCGGGGGCCGCCTCGGCTCTGAAAGAGCGCGAGCGGGATGACCGCGACGATGAGATCGCCCGGCTGAAGGCCAAGGTGGGCGAGATCACCATGGATAACGAGCTTCTCTACGCCAAGATTGACGTCCTGGAAAACAAACGCCCTTTGGCCCGCCGGAGGCCGAGGAAATGAGCCGGGCTCGTTCTCTGTCTTTCGGTCGCATCTATGGATTGTCGCGCGTGACGCGGGTGTGGGGCCTGTCGCGGGCAACCGTGTATCGATCTCGCGTGGAGACGCCTGAAGACACTCCCCGACGTCGACCCGGCCCCATTGGGGCATGTTCGGATGCCGAACTGGCGGATCACATCCGTCGCGAAATCGAGGCCTCTGAATTCCATGGCGAAGGCTACCGGAAGATATGGGCGCGGCTACGAGTCTCCAGCGTGCGCGCCAGTCCCCGACGGGTGCGGCGCGTGATGCGCGAACATGGATTGCTTGCGCCGCATCGAGTGGTGTCGGCGTCGGCCAAGACGCATGACGGCACGATCGTCACCGATCGTGTCAACGAAATGTGGGGAACCGACATGACACAAACGGTTACGACCGATGAAGGCAAGGCTTATGTGTTCGTCGCCGTCGAACACGCCAACTCGGAGGTCGTCGGCGTTCACGCCGCAAAATCAGCCAATCGGTTCGAGGCGCTGGAGCCTGTTCGACAGGGCGTGAAACGCTGCTTCGGCGCGATCGCTCCAGAAATCGCCTGCGGATTGAGACTGCGTCACGATCACGGGTCCAATTACATGTCGGAAGATTTTCAGTCCGAGGTCAAATGCCTGGGAATTGAAGCCTCGCCCTCTTTCGTGCGAGAGCCCGAGGGCAATGGCGTCGCCGAGCGCTTCATCCGGACGCTGAAGGAGAACCTGTTGTGGGTCAGGGCCTTCCGCACGATCGAGGACCTCAGGGTGGCGCTCATCGAATTCGCCGCGCGTTACAACAAAACTTGGCTCGTCGCCAGGCACGGCTACAAAACGCCCGATCAGGTGAGAGCCGAACAGCTTTCGGTTGCCAAGGCAAACATCGCAGAGCTACCCTTGGCCGCCTGAATAAGCGCAGTCGGTTGTCTCAAAACCGGGCCGCAGTACACAATAAGTTAGAGTTGCATAGTCAGCGCCAGCGCGCAACCCATGTTGCAGTTCCGCAATGATACAAATTACAGGCCAGCCGCTCTGTGGCGCCACAATATGAAAATGCCTTCGGCCTATTTTTCGGCGCTGGAGAGGCTTACGTAAAACTACTTACCTCGTTAGCAAATGAGCCGATTGACATAAATCACTTCGTGCGACAAGCTTCTGCTAAGGTCAAGTGATGCGACTTGAATAGTTCCCAGCTCGTGAGGAGAGGCGCCGTGCGCTCTTATTTATTTACACGCGAGCGACGCGCCAAGCGCTTGCCGGAGCGAGGATCCTCCGTATAATGCTTATGCATTCGTTCAAGGCTATTCACATGATCGGCTTTCCGGACCGCTCCACTCCGATCGACCCCTCGCCCGACGACGCTTTCCGTTTCTCCTGGGGCGCCGATGCCTTGCTGCAAAATCTGCGACGCTTCAAATTTGACGTTGGCGGCGCCGCCAACCTGCTTCCATCGGCATGGCGGCTGTTTCGAGGTCAGCAACGCCAAGCGGGGGGAGCGGATCAAAGCTTTCTGCCTGCCGGCTGCCGGGTCTATGCGATCGGCGACATCCACGGACGGGCGGATTTATTGGAGTGTCTCGCGGAGCAAATATGGCGAGACGTGATCGAAAGACCGTGCGAGAGCGTGCTCACGATCTTCCTGGGTGATTACGTGGACAGGGGTCCGGACTCCGCGACCGTGATCGACCGCTTGGCGTCGAACAACTTCCCGACGTCTTTCATCCCGCTCCGCGGCAATCACGAAGCGGTCATGCTTCAGTTTCTCGAGGATGAGAGCGTTTTAGATAAGTGGCGCCACTTCGGCGGCGTCGAGACTCTCGCCTCTTATAATGTCGAAGTTACAGAGGTCATGCGGGGTCGGGGGTTCAAAGCCGCGCAGGATCGTCTGCGCCACAACCTTCCCGATCTGCACCGGGAATTTTTAGAGCAAACGTGCCTCTCTTATACGCTTGGGGAGTATTTTTTCTGCCATGCGGGCGTCCGCCCGGGGGTTGCACTCGATCAGCAAGACCCGCGAGATCTGCTGTGGATAAGAGACGAGTTTCTTGGCGCCTCCGAGCGTTTCGGCAAAACGATTGTTCATGGGCACAATGCCGTTCCGACTGTCGAGATTTTGCCGAACCGCATTAACGCCGACACCGGCGCTTACGCGACGAATGTACTAACAGCCGTCGTGCTCGAGGGCGGCGATTCGTGGATTTTGGATACCGCCGACGGCGCGGCGCTCAGTCTTACCAATGGCTAACTATAACGCTTGTGAGAAGTAGCGCGCTTTTATCGTTGCAGGCTAAATGACTTGCGGGCAAGAGGGCGTGGCATTATTAGAAATTGCGAATTCCATTTGGAGTGTTTATCGTTGAGCTTTAGATCGTTCAGACAGACGCATTCTATACTGTTGAGCTTTTTGCTCGCAGGGAGTCTGGCGGGCTGCGACACTATCGAGATGAGCACGGAGCCCTGCGTCGGGATTGAGTCGCATCAGATCGGGCCTGGCGGCGCCACAGGACCAATCGAGGTAAGGGCTGGCGACAGACTGCATGTCACCGTCTATGGCGAAGCGCAATTGACCGGCGACTATTTCGTGGACCCCGGGGGCAGCCTGTCGCTGCCGCTCGTTGGAACCGTGCAAGTCGCCGGGATGACGAAGGCCGAACTTGAACGGCTGCTCACCGAGCGGCTGCGCCGGGCGCAATATGTCATTGACCCCAAGGTCACTGTCGACATTGCGTCGTTCAAGCCGTTCTACGTGCTCGGAGAAGTCGAAAAGCCTGGCGAGTACCCCTATCAGGGCGGGCTCAACGTCGAAAGCGCCGTCGCGGTCGCCGGGGGCCACACCTATCGCGCTAGTGAAACGCGGGTTCTCATTCAGCGTCTCGGCGACACGGGCTATCGCGAATGTCCGAGATCTCCGAAGATCCTGGTCTATCCCGGAGACGTCGTTCGCTTGCCTGAGCGATATTTTTAGGTTCGCGGAGACGTCTTGTGCAGAACGCGCGCTTCGAATATCTCCCGCCAAAGTTTGGCAAGAATCACGGATTAGAGCATGGACGCCATATGATTAGTTAAGCTTTTCTCATTTGCGCATGGTAGGTTGCGTGTTTGCAAAAAGATCACATCGGCGTCGCTTTGGCGTCCTAGCTTTTTTTTGTGCTGCGCTATCGATACGCGATGGCGCGGCGCAGACTGTCATTTTGCCGCAGGTGAGCTCCGGAAGCGGCTTTTCAGCATTTGGCTACCAGGAAGACACGCTCAGTCTTCTCGCGCCGACCCCTTTCGCCCATAGAATTCGGCGTCGGCCGACCCGCAACTATCATGGGGTGTCGCTCGCGGGCTGGATGTTGTCGGGCGAGATGACCGTCGGCGCGACCTATAGTGACAATATCTATTATTCGAGCGTCAAGCCCATCGCCGCCGCAGGAATACGTCTGCAGCCGAGGTTTGTCGCCATTCGCGACACCGGCATGCATCGAACCAAGGTCTATGGCTCCGGCGATCTCACGCTGGTGCCGGATGTCAATAATTACAATCTGATCAATGGGCAGCTGGGTCTCTCCCATGTCTGGGAAGTGAGACGAGACTTACTTGTCAAGTTCCAGGGGCAAGCGGATCACTTTACCAGCGTCTATGGCTCTGGCGCGTTTCTGTTTGGTGAGAGCGGCTTGGGCGTGCTGCCGATATCGACGGCATCGTCTTTGGGCAGGAAACGCGATCTGCAAAAGTGGAACGTGCTGACCGGGTCCGTCGCCGCGCTCAAGAGCTTCGACCGTCTGTTCGTCGGCGCGAGCCTCAATACCGCGCTACTGGATTTCGAGCCGATCAATCCGCGGGTCGCTTATTACGCCTCGAGTCGGCGCCACGATTTCGTCAACTGGGTTACTGCTCGGGTCGGCTACCGGTTGATCCCCTCGTTCTACGTCTTCTCCGAGGGTTCTGGCAGCATTCGCGATTTTTACAATTTCACGGCACCTGACTTCTCCCAGGGAATCCCGCCGTTCACCACGCCGTTCGGCACATCCGATTTTTCGGCGCATGGCTATCGGGCCGTTGCGGGTTTGGGGGTTGACCGGGGCGAGGACCGTGAAACTGGCGAACGTTTGTTGCGCGGCGAGGTCTATGCCGGGTTTCAGCAGCAATTCTATCAGGGGGCGCGATACAAGTCGGTCGAGATGCCTGTCATTGGGGGGAGCGCCTCTTGGAGCCCGACACGGGCGTGGACGATATCGGCTCTCGCCACGCAATATATTCAAGACGCCTTCATGCCAACGACCGGCAATGTCCTTGGGAGCCCTGCAAAGGCCTTCCTGTCGCAAGTAAGGATCGACTACGCCTTATCACGCAGCTGGCGGACGTCGGTTTTCGGCGGCTATCTGGATTTCAAATACGTCAAGGACGCCAATCCAAGTCACTATCGCTATTGGCAGGCCGGCCTGAACGTTTCTTATGAAATCTGGCGGAATCTCGACGCCAGGTTCGAGTACAATTATTTTTCCCAAATATCCAGCCTTGTCGGCAACACCTATGACCGCAATCAGCTTACGCTTGGCGCGACATATAAATACTAAAAAAAGCCGTCGCGGTTTTCAGACTAGCATCTAATCTCGCGGCACGTACTCCCGTTACTCGCAAAAACAAAAATTTATTGCCACGCTAATGCATTGGCTGGCCGTTGACCCGCCTCACGCGCCACCAAGTCGTCCGCCGGCCCTGACAGACGCCGTGCTAGAGAAAAAAACGCGAACTCCATCCGGCAGGAGTTCGCGCATAACATCGGCTCTGTATCGCGCCTGTCCGTGCTCAGTTCGGCGATGGACAGTTGCGGAACCAGCAACCCGGGCCGGGCGGCGGGAAATTTCCCGGCGGGTTACCAGGAAACGGATTGGGGAGGTGACCAGGAAAACGGACGAAGATCGGCCGCAGAATCCAGCCCAAGAATCCCCCAAACGGCGCCGCCTCAGCGGCAGACGGCACGGCGACCATTGATAGCGCGACGGCAAGAAGGCCGTATCTCAAATAAACTTTCATGACATCCTCCACCTGCTAATAATCTCACTTTACAGGATATTTTACACAAGGACAATAAGCACAACGCATCAAAAAGCTGCACGTCAAACTCTCGCGGGTGCGTAGGACTCTTGGCCCCGCTTACAATAGCGGACGGGAGGCTCCAGGTGCGACCGCCTTTTCAATTCTTGCGGCGAAGCTAAGAGAAAACAGACGATTATGCGTCAGGCCAGAACGTGACAACCACCACCCCCTATCTTGATTCTTATTGTAAAGGACGCGGTTTCACCTCTATTGTAAAGGATACGGTCGAGCGAACGCTTAGCAGTACAAAACTACTCAGCTTTTGCTGAACAGCTCACTCGCCTCAAAGCGGCGGCGTTTCCCGCCGACTTCCGGCCGACCGGCGGCGCAGCTCCGGCTCCACCAGCGCATATCTGATCAGAAACTTCAGCGCGCGGCTCCATGATTCGTCGGTTTCTCCGCGCAAGTCGGTCTGCGAGACATTCAGCAATTCCCCGCTGCGCGCGTCACGAATTCGAAATTCGAGATTTTGCTCCATCACGCTGATCTTACGATAGAAGCCGATGAAGGACATTTCGGCGCCGAGGTCGCGGGCGGCGTCGGCCTCGCAGCCGTTGCATTTTCGCAGCCAATGCTCCTTGGCCATCTCATGGCGCGACGCACGGCCATCGATGATTTCGAATAGCCCTGAGCTGGCGAGGCGTTCGCGCGCCAGATCGGTCATGCGCTCGAGCCGCGCGGTTTCCGCCGGGCTTTCTCCGGCAAGGGGGCCGCCAGCGCTGAAATCGTCGAGCTCCATTGCGAAGACGGCAAGTTGGATCGGACGGGCATTCTCGCCTAACCCCACTGAGGGAGCCGTCGCCAACGCCATGACCCCAGCCGCCAACGCCCGCAGCAGCCCCTGAAAAGTAGAAGTCATCGGCATTTTGCCCTCCCCTTCGACGCGACTTCGTCACATCCAAAGAGAGCGTAACGCCGAAGCGACGAAGCGCGCCTGGGCGCGGCGCCTGATCTCGCCTGGGCAAATCGCCTGCGCGCGCGGATGAACGTCAACAGGCCTGCAAGATCAGATCAGACGGCGCTGTCGCGCTCGACGAGGCCAGCGCCCATCGCCAGCCAGACAAGATGCGCGTCGGTGCGCGCGCCGATCTTGGACTTGATCTGATAGTGGTAGTTTTGCACCGTCTTGGCGCTGAGATGGAGAAGCGCGGCAATCTCTTCCGTGGTGCGGCCAGACGCCACGAGCCGCAAGATCTCAGTTTCACGCGGCCCAAGTTCGCTCGCGAGCGCGACGCCGTCGCCCAGCCGCTCAGCGGCGATTTCGCGGGCGACGTCGTCGCTCAAGGCCCGACCGCCCCGGGCGACGATCGTCACCGCGCGGACGAGCTCAGCGGCGTCGCTACTTTTCGTCACATAGCCGGATGCGCCGGCTTCGAAAGCCTTGAGCGCGAAAGCCGCCGCGCTATGCATGGTGAAAACGAGGATGCGCGCGCCTTTGTCCCATTGCCGAATATGCCGGATCGCCTCGAGCCCGCCGACGCCCGGCAAGGAGAGATCCATCAGCGCCAGATCGGGCGACGTTGCTTTGTAAGCCTGATAGGCCGTGGCCGCCGTGTCCGCTTCTGCGACGATCGACAGCCCCGGCTGGCGCTCCAGCAGGCGTCGATAGCCCTCCCGCACAATCGGATGATCGTCGACAAGAAGAATTCGGGTCGTGCTCACGCTTCCACCAATCGGCTGGTCGCGCAGGGGATGCGCGCGGAGATCCTTACGCCGCGCGCAGCGCTGCAGATCGACAGGCTTCCGCCAAAAGCGGCGATCCGCTCGCGCACGCCGAGAATGCCGCGCCCCGAGGAGGCGTGGATTTTCTGCGGATCGCCGCCTCCGTCGTCCTCGACGACCAGGGAGACGGCGTCTTCATCCGAGCCGGCGCGCTCAACGCGCAAGTGAATCTCTTTCGGCGCGCCATGGCGCATGGCGTTCGTCAGACATTCCTGAGCGATTCGGTAGACGCTGGTCGAAACCGAAATCGGCAAGGCCCCGAGATCGCCCACGAGGCCGAGTTGCACAACAGCCTTGGGAGCGGTCCGCGCGTTCCAGCTGGCGGCGAGGCGCAAGAGGCAGGCTTCAAGGCCAAGCTCCTCCAAATCCTGCGACCGCAGTCGCGCAAGCGTCTCCCGCAATGACGCCATCATACGTTTGGCGACTTTCGCGATGGCGCGGGCGTCTTCCGCCAGGTCCGGCCGATCCTTCGCGCCAGACTCGATCGCCGCCGCAAAGGCGATCATGGCCGTCAGACACTGGCCGAATTCGTCGTGCAGATCGCGCGCAAGCGCGCGGCGCTCGTCTTCCTGAACCTCGAACAGCCGCTTGGTCAGCGCAACCCGCTCGGCCGTCGTCTGCGCAAGACGTTCGGCAAGGTCGTTGACGGCCGCGGCGATCAGGCCGAATTCCTCCTTGGTGAACACAGCGATTCGGTGGCGATAGTCCCCTTCTCCAAGCTTGCGCAGTCCATCGACGATGGCTCTCGTTGGCGCAAGCGCCTGCCAGATGGCGATCCCCGAAAGAACGCAGATGCCGAAGGCCATCGTCGCGGCGACGCTGAGCACGACGGAAATCTGACGCCAGGCCTGGCGAATCGCCGCTTGCGGATCAGCTCTGGCCACGACGACGCCCGTATCCGGCGCGCGCACGGTTAAGAGGCGCGTCGCCGAGCCCGGTGCGCCGAAAACGCTTTCGTAAAGGTCGGAGAACCATGGCGGCGCCGCCGAGCCAACGTTTTCGGTCTGGCTGCAGAGCGTGCGCGGCGTATCCCCCGCCGGGGCGTAAGAGATGCACACGCCCGGGGAGATGAGGCGGAGAGTCGAAAAGGATTCCCAGTCAGGCGTCGGGAGGACATTGTCGCGCCGCATCGTCGCGCGCCACAAAATCGCGCGCCAGAACAAATTCTCGAGCCCATGAGCGACGCGCTCCGCCGAGGCCGTCGTTTCCGCCTCTATCGCCTTGTGCGCGTCGACCATCACGAAGCTTGCGGTGAGAACCAGACACGCGAGCGCAATCGCGGTGAGACGCAGAACCAGTCGGAAGATCAGCCGCATGGGCGCCGCCGTCAAATAGTGTCAGGACGCCATGATTAGATCAGTGAACGGCTGAAACGCCAAGACGACCGCGCCTCATCGGCAGGATGTCGGGCAAATTGCCCAACGGACCGCGTCCGCGCGCCATCCACAGAAACGCGCGCATGGCCTTGCCTGCCCCCCGCCCGGCGCCGCCTTGCCTCCAGGGTCTGCAACAATAATTGGAGCCTTCTGACTGTCTTGGACGGTCCACATAAATTCTACCAACGGGCCGGTTTTCGCGAAGCAGGAGAGGCCCATGATCCGCAGAGCACAAGCCGTCTGGCGCGGCGCCGGCAAAGATGGCCGCGGGGAGCTGACGACCGATTCCGGCGTGCTCTCGCATACGCCCTATTCCTACAAGACGCGTTTCGAGAACGAACGCGGGACAAATCCGGAAGAACTGATCGCCGCCGCGCATGCGGGCTGCTTCACAATGGCGCTCGCCTTTCTGCTTCAGACGGCCGGCCATACGCCTGATGAATTACACACGGAAGCGGCGGTGACGCTCGAGCCGGAGGGACAAGGCTTCCGCATTCGAAGCTCAGCTTTGACTCTACGGGGGAGCGTGCCGGGGCTCGACGAGGCGGCTTTTGTCGAGATGGCCAAAACCGCTGAAACGAACTGTCCGGTATCGAAGCTCCTCAACGCTGAGATCACCTTGGACGCCAAGCTGGGGAGCTCGGTTAAAGGCTAGAGCGAAACGTGACCAACGGGCTCGATCCCTATTCGAGAATGCTCAGCGACGCCGTCGAGGCCGTTTCGCCGTCGGTCGTTCGAATTGACGTGCGTCGCGGGGCCGAGCGGGCGGGCTCCGGCTCTGGCGTGATCGTTTCCCCAGATGGCCTGCTCTTGACCAACAGCCATGTCGTCCACGGAGCCCGCCGCGTGGAAGCTTCGACGATGGAGGGGCGCGCGCTCTCGGCCCGCGTCCTCGGCGACGATCCCGACACGGACCTCGCTTTGCTGCGCATCGACGAGAGCGCGGCTTTGCCGGCCGCGAGACTCAGTGATTCGACGCGCCTCAAGCGCGGCCAGCTGGTGTTGGCGATCGGAAACCCTCTCGGCCTCGAGGCGAGCGTAACGGTCGGCGTCATATCGGCGCTCGGTCGAAGCCTCGCTGCGCGAACGGGACGTCAGATCGAAGACGTCATCCAGACCGACGCGGCGCTCAACCCGGGAAATTCGGGCGGGCCGTTGATCACCACCGCCGGCGAGGTCGTCGGCGTCAACACCGCCATCATTCGAGCGGCGCAGGGGATTTGCTTCGCGGTCTCGTCCAACACGGCGGAATTCGTCATGAGCGAGATTCTTCAGCATGGTCGCGTGCGACGGGGTCATATCGGCGTCGCCGCCGCCACGGTCTCGGTGCCGCGTCGGATCGCGCTGCGGCTCGGCATCGGACAGGAGCTGGGCGCCTCGATCATCAGCATCGAACCCGACGGCCCCGCCTGGGAAGCGGGCCTGATGACGCGGGATATTATTCTAAGCGTCGACAACAAGACCGTCTCCGGGGCGAATGATCTCATCCGATTCCTCGGTCCGGAGGTGATCGGCCGCGTCGTCGCGTTCGACGTTCTGCGGCGCTCCGAGCTCAAGCGCTTTTGGGTTGGACCGAAGGAGCGTCAGGCGGCGTGAAATCACAGATCTCAGCGATCTGATCGAGGAGGCGGCGATGATGAACCAAAAAACGGTTATGGGCGCGGTGGCGCTCCTCTACGCTCTTGCCCTGATCGAAATTTTCATTCTTGGGTGGTAGAGTTGCAGGATGGATCATGCGCGCCGCCGTCGTTGGGCGGACCGCGCGGGACTAGGTAGGATCACGTATTACGAACCCGTTCTCGGCTTCGTATTGTCCTGGCGAAGTTGATGGTCGATCTTAAGATGCGGAGGCGAGCATTTCTAATCTGGATATCCGGCGGCTGACGCCCGCCGACCCGCGCAAGGGCGACGTGATCCTTCTACTTGCCGATACCTTCCAAAACCATCCGCTTTTCGACTTCGCCTTTCCCCGCGTCGCGTCAAGACGCGCGATTTTGCGCCGGCTTTTTCGCCCCATCGTCGAGGACGCGTTGATTTTCGGTCGCGTCGACGTCGCGGTTGCGGACGATATTGTCGGCGTCCTTTTGTGGTACCCGCCGGGGGCCTATCCGATGACGACCCGCCGCGCCTTGCGGGGCCTCCCGGATTATCTCCGCATCGCCTGCCGTGATCCCCTGGGCCTATTCAAACTGTACCGCATCCAGGCCACGCTCGATCGCCTGCGGCCGAAACAGCCGCATTGCCATGGCTACTTTCTCGGCGGTCGCGCCGGGGCCCGCATTGGGGCGATCCTAGCCCGCAAATTGCTCGAAGAAGTCGACGCGAACGGATGGCCGGCCTATCTGGAAACGCAGGACGCCCGGACAGTCGCGCTCTATCTCAAACTCGGCTTTGATCTCATCAAGAGCGCCTTTCCGACGCTTCCCGGCGCGCCGCTCACCTCCACGATGTGGCGAAGCGCTCGTTAGCAGGCAAAGATAGCGGCGATTGGTTCGAGCGGCGTCAGGCCGCCGCATCGGTTCTCCTGTCCGTTGCGGCCATATCGAGACCACGAAAGATCGCACAACGTCGAAAGACGCTCAGGTCCGGCGGAACCTGTTTATGGTGGCAGAATTTGGCGACCAGCTTCGTCAGACCTTTGATATCGCGCCCTGTCGCCTCGGGGAATGCGCGCACCAGCGCGTCGATGATCCGGTCATCCAGGCCGAGTGCGAACTGATCCGACATGACGCGCCAGATGCGGCGTCGGGCTTCCTCGTCGGGTGGATAATAACGAATCAAGGCGATGCAGCGGGATACGATGGCTTCGTCGATGTCGTCGACCCGGTTGGTGGTGAGGAAGAGCAAGCCGTTGAAATATTCGAGCACCCGCAGGAAAACGCCGACGACGGCGTTCATCGCCATATTGTCGTCGCGCCGCCGGATATAGACATCCGCCTCGTCGATCAGCATGACCGCGCCCCAGCGCTGCGCGCGCGTGAGGACCTCCTTGAGCGCCGTCTCCATGGTCGAGACATTGAGCCCGAGCTGACCCGAGTGCACGCGATAGAGCGGGCGCTGGATGATTTCAGAATAGACTTCCGCCGTCAGGGTCTTGCCGACTCCGGGCGGCCCGGCGCACAGCACGGTAGTTCCGCCCGACTTCCCCTTCACGATGTCATCCATCAGCAGATCCATCTCCGCCGTGAGAATGTCGATCAGGTCCGTCTGCTCGGGCGGAAGCACCAGCTTGTCCTTGAGCTCTGGCTGATAGCGGTAAGGCTGCATTTCATCGACATGCACCCAAAGATGCTGGTGCAGATCGAGATGGAACATCAAGATGTACGGATGGACCGGAATGCGCGTGAAGAGGCCCTCCGGTATATGGCCGCGCAGTTCCGCGATCTCGTCCTCCGCTGCGAAGCGATTGCTCTTGCCGGCTTTGCGCAGGAAATGGCCCAGAATGTCTCCCGGCGCCTCGAGCGTCAGACTGCGGTTCGAGAGCACGCCTTCATCATTGACAAGGCGCGCGTCGGCGCCGCTCGTCGACAGGACCACAATATCCTTACGCGCCCAATCCGTGTCCCGATGCGTCGCACTCGGGTCCTCGGCGTGAAATCCGATGCCTTTGCCGCTGAATTGCTGGCCATATCGGGAGCGCCACTCGAAATAGGTCGCACTCGCGGCTTCGAAGGCCTCGACGAGTTGCGGCGTCTCGCGCAGGAATCCCTTCGCCGCGAGAACCTCGCTGATCGTGCGGCCGCTGATGTCCCCCGCCATGATGCGGATGAGACTCGACTGGAGCGTTCCCTTGGCGTTGGCCTTCAACTCGATCAGAATCTTTCCAGCTTCGTCGTTCGACGCCGGCACGTAATCGATGCGCGCAATCACATATGGCAACGCCTTGGTGGTGACGTTTGCGGTGAACAGCCAGCCATGGATCGGCGCCACTGTCAGATATCTGACCAAGGCAGGCAGCGCGTCCTCGAGATCGCCGGCTTCGAACCGGACGCCCTCGGTCGCCAACGCGCCCCGCAAGGTCGCGAGCTGCGCCGCGCGAGCGCGCAATTCTGGCCCCGCGCGCCGGTAGCGTTCTTCAAGGAAATCCAGTTGCTCGCTGGAGAGATGCGATAGATTGACCTCCACTCGGTCGCTGAAGCGCAGTTGCGCGGCGAGGCCTTCCTGAGAAGGAAAACGCGCGATCAACGCTTCGACATCGCCTCTTGCTATTTCAATATTCATCCTGTCCGCCGTCGTTCCTGGCTTCGCCCTGATCTTCTAAGCGGAGGTGACGCCCGCCGGCGAACGTGCTGGCTTGATCGGTCCAACGTCGACCTGAATCTGATCGCCTTCAATGCGCAAGTCGTAGGGATGAAGGGCGTTGCGAACCACATGCGTCACGCATTTGCCGCTGACGCCGTCGAAACCCCATTGATGAAGCGGGCAGGTAACGGTCTTCCCGTTGAACGTCGCGTCGGTCAACGGCATATCCGCATGCGGACAGCGCCCACGAAAGGCCTTGAGCTCACCCCCCGTGGGCCAAACCAGGAGCACGCTTTTCTTACCGGCATGAAAAAGGCCCATGCCGCCCTCAGCCACGTCGCTTGTGTGACAGATAGAGGTGAACGCCATCGCCGCCGCCTTTTCGAGACGCAGATGGACACGATCGCTGCAAATAGCAGGCCAGCAGACACGCCGGCGTAAGGAGCAGAGGATCAGGCCGCCGCGTCTACGCGAATGACGCGCCTTATTCAGGGTGTGCAGCGTCGGCGTCGCAGGCCAATGCCCTGCCCTGCCCTGCCCCAGCGGAAAGCCTGTCAATAGAGTACAAGGCTTCGCACTGTGTTGCGAAGCCGACAAATAGGCGCTCTTACCGTTAGGCAAGCCGAGCCGGGAAGCTTCGTGGCGCCCCTGCTCTCCAAAACGCCCCAGAAGCCGCCGCATGTTTGGCTGATAACCTACCGCGCGCGCCGCTCAGAGCAGCAGCCAAACACGCGTTTAACGCCGTCGAACGGTTGAAAACACCGTGGCGAAAGCTACGTTTTCCCTGTGTGAAAACGGGACCCGCGACATGGACGAGGGCTACTCCTGGCTCCGACTGATGATCGACAGCTCTTTCGCAAGTCGGTTGCTCGTCGACCGCGAAGGCGCCGTCGTCTTCGCCAATCGGGCCGCCGAAACTTTGTTCGGCTACTCACCGGGCGAATTGGTGGGCAAGCCGGTGGACGTCATTTTCAAGTCCCCGAAAGATCGCAATCTTGCTGTGCCTCGACGCTATTTCCCGGGGCGGAGGATCGTCGGAGACAATGAGGAGATCAAAGGCCGAACGAAGCAAGGCGACGAGCTGACCTTACGCGTCGGCACATCCCGGATCGAGACCGATGCGGCGTCGTATCTGTCCGTCACCATCTTCGACATCACAAAATACAAGCAGACTGAGCTGGAGCTGCTTTTTCGAGGCAGCCAGCTCGAGGAGGCCAAGCGTCGCGTTTCGAAATTCGCCTATCTCGCCACCCACGACTTGCGCGATCGTTTACGCATGATCGCGTCCTGCTGCGACGCCGTTACGACGGCTCTGGCGCAGGGCGACGCAAAGGCGGCGGCAAACGCAGGCGAGATTGCGCTCGACTCGGCGTCGCGGGCCGAGCGGCTCGTCGGCGCGCTGATGGAATACAGCCTGGAAGCCTCCGCCATTCTCAATCTGGAATTTATTCATCTCAGAAGCGAAATCGATCTCATTATTGCAAAGCTCGCGCAGCAAGGCGACGCCAGCGTAAAGATCGCCAATAATGTCCCGGTCGATCTGACGATAAAAGCTGACCGCAACCAATTCATGCGCCTCGTCGGCAATCTCATCGAGAGATCTATGGCTGTCGCGCGCAGGCCCGCCGCGCCTCAGATCAACATTTCGGCGGTGCTGAACAAAGAACATAATCGCATCCGGCTGGCGATTGGCGGGCGCGATGTTGGTAAGGACGGACCGAGCGCTTCGCTTCAAACCCTGTCGCAAATCCCGTCCGAAGCTGGGCTCGCGGCGGTCAAATCGATTTGCGAACAGAATGGCTGGACCGTCAAGATCGAAACATTGCCCGACCATGGCGCTGGGTTCCAGGTGGATATTCCGCTCAACCAGCCTTTGGCCGCCATGCATTAGTTTAACGCCCTGGCCTGGCCGTAGCGCCCGCGGATAAGCGAATGGTTGAGAGCCGAACATGCCGAAGCCCGCCCTTCTCTTCATCATTCTCCTCTCGTCGCTGCTCTGGTTTGGCCTCGCGGTTCTCGGCTGGGGCGGGCTCGCGGCCTTCTTCGCCCATCCGGCGCGCGTCGCGCTCGTGATGATCGGCTTCGCGCTCGCCGTCGCCGGCTCCTTTAGCGAAGCAGGCCTGCGGACAGGCGAGCGGGAAGATCGCAGCAACCGCTGGATCTTCATCCCCTTTCTGATCATCGGACTGTTGTCCGGTTGGCTGCCGGCATGGTCCGATCGCCACGACTTTCTGGTGATTGACGGCGATAGCGTGCGCTGGCTTGGCGTCTTGCTGTTTGCCGCCGGCGGCGCTCTGCGCCTCGCTCCGACTTTCGTGCTCGGCCGTCGCTTCAGCGGATTGGTGGCGATCCAGCCGGGGCATACGCTGGAGACCGGCGGGCTTTACGGCGTCATTCGCCATCCCTCTTATCTGGGCCTTATCGTGATGATGCTCGGCTGGGGGCTGACCTTCCGTTCGCTGGCGGGGGTGGCGCTGACGGCGCTGTTCATCCCGCCGCTGATCGCGCGCATCCATTCCGAGGAGGCGCTGCTCGAAGACCATTTCGGCGACGCCTATCGGGCCTATCGCGCCCGCACCTATCGGCTGATGCCCGGGGTATATTGACGCCTTTGCTGCGAAACAGTGGAAGGATGCTAGACGATAGAGATGCCGCACGACCATCGCCGCCATGATGAGGCTCACGCCCACGCGCCGCGAGGCTATGATTTCGCCTTCGCTCTCGGCGTCGCGCTCAATCTCGCGCTCGTGCTTGCGGAACTGGCTTTTGGCTTTCTGTCGAATTCCCTCGCGCTGATCTCGGACGGGGTCCATAATCTTTCCGATGTATTGGGGCTGCTCCTCGCTTGGGGCGGATCCTGGCTCGCGACACGCCAGCCGAGCGCCTCCCGCACTTACGGCTATCGGCGCGCATCGATTTTGGCGGCGCTTGGCAACGCCTCCCTGCTGCTGGTGGCCACGGGCGGCCTCCTCGTCGAAGCTGCGCAACGGCTCGCCGACCCCCCGCCCGTCGCAAGCAGCACCGTGCTCTGGGTCGCTTCGATCGCGATCGCCATTAATACCGCGACGGCGCTGATGTTCATGCGCGGTCGCGAAAAGGACCTGAACATCAAGGGCGCGTTCCTGCACATGGCGGCGGACGCCGCGGTGTCGCTCGGCGTCGTCATCGCCGCGCTGCTTATTGGTCAAACGGGATGGTTATGGCTCGACCCCGTAACGAGCGTCGCAGTCGCTGTCGTCCTCCTCTGGAGCGGCTGGGGCGTGATGCGCGATGCGCTCAATCTGGCGCTCGACGCCGTCCCGGCAGGAATAGACCGACCCGCGGTGGAAGCCTATTTGGCAGGCCTGCCCGGCGTCACCGAAGTCCACGACCTCCACATCTGGGGCATGAGCACGACGGAAACCGCATTGACGGCGCATCTCGTGCGTCCACACGCCGGATTGGACGACCCGCTTCTGGCGGACGTCGCGCGAGAGCTCGATCGTCGCTTTTGCATCCATCACGCCACGATCCAAATAGAAAGCGGCGCGACGGAATGCCGCCTCGCGCCGAGCCATGTCGTGTGATCTCGGCGCTATACAAAAGGGGGCGCATTGAGCGGCCCCCTTGCCGGTTACCCCCACAGCAATCGAGATCACGGGTCCATGCAGTAGCAGGCGCCGCCATCAAAATTGTTGAAGCCTTCGGGAGCCGCGGAGGCGGTGCTGGCGAAGCCGATGCTCAGGGTCAGAGCGATGGCGGCGACGATAGTGGTCAGCTTGGTCATGGTCGGCTCCCTCATTTCTGTCTTCTCGTTCGATGGTCTGAGAGTAGTCGAACCCGAACCAGTTGGAGGTGCGCCGCCGCACGCGCATGCAGCGTCGGGCGCCATGACTTCTGGCGCGGGAGCATGAGTCGGAGAAAGGGGCGACGACACAAGACGCCCGCGACCTGGGATGGACAGGCGCGGGCGCTTTTGTTTTTTATTTCATCAACTGTCTGGAACTGAACGAGATTTCTTGCATTAGCTCTCAGGGGGTCCCTCGCTTGCCTGAGAGCTTGCCATGTCGGAACAAGTCATAGCCCTGGCCGTCACCCTGGAGGCATTTTTGCTGATGATCCTCGCAGCGATGCGGATTGTGGCAGTTTGAACGCCGTCAAAACGCCCCGACCGTACTCATCGACGGGGCGTTCCTGCTCTGCTAATCGCCGCGGGCGTGCTTCTCCATGGCTGCGGCCAGCATATCCGGTAAACCAATCAGACGCCGGAGCGCATAGGCGGCGTAGATTCGAGCGATGCGGAGTGAGCGTCTAGCCTTCATCATGGGACTAAGCTCCAAAGGGCCCCAGCTTACATCAGGAATCCACTATTCAGTGAAGGGAGACTTAACTTGGCGTTTCCAGCTGTTCTTGCCTCCCCCGGCCGCTACGACGCGGAAATAACTCAACCGCAAGCATTGTTACACAACGGAGCCTCAGCGATATTTCGCGAGTTTTTCTAGATCGTGTCCGTTGAATTAACTCGGCCCGATGCAAAGCGCGCCCGCACAGATCACCAGGCCGAGCCGTCTTTATTTTGCAATTGGCCTTCGGAGCGCCTTCAGCCGTTCGCGATCCACAGAATGATCGCCAGCGCTGCGACAAGCACAGACAGCATGATGGCGTAGCTGATCTCGTCTCGGATGATCATCCGCAAAGGATGTCATATCCGGAAGCGGCGCGGAAGGCCTGAATGGTTGTGCAAGACGAGATGACTCGTTCGTCTTGGCCATTCATAGGTAGAGAAGCACCAGCATCACCCCGCCGAGGATGACGGCGACGAGAATGGACCCAAGCACGGAATCGGCGACGGGAGCACGGAGCATGCCGAACTTTCGGACTTCGTGGACCGACAGTCAATTAGCCATGTGGACGCACCGCAGCGGATGCCAAGCATTATCCTTCGCCCGAGGCAGGTCAGACGGACTCCCTCCTGTCGGGCGTGAGGCAAGCGGTGTCGCCGCCATCGGAGGAATGGATCATCATTCTGCAAACTAGTAAAATGCAGTAGCATAGGATCCAATCATTCCCGAGCGCCCGCTGGAGTTTAAAGTCAATGAATTTGCCAGACAATCTTTCTGCCTCTCAAGGATCGAAGAGTCTGACAGCCAAGATGGCGGCTTTGACGGCTTTCTTGGTAGCGGCCGTTGCCTTGATCGACGCGATAAGCGCCTTTGCAGCCAAGACACAGCCATTTTTGTGCAGAGCAGCGCCGTCGCTTTGGTGGTGTCCCGCAGCGACGACGGCGCCGTCGTCGCCTATAATTCCCGATCATCTGGCGCCGCTGCCGCTTCCCAATCAAATGCAGGTTCCAAACAAAATGCTGCCGCCTGCAGTCCCGGATAAAATGCATCGTTGAGTCGTGACTGTCGGAAACGACGGGCGGGTTCAGGGAACGTTAGAGAGCCGTAGTCGCAGCCCTTGTGGGAAGCACAGCGGCCGGCAGCAAGCCAGTGGGGGCTATACCGAAAAGAGCGAAAGCATCGGCAAGAGGCGGGACCTCTGGCGATCCGATGTGTCGTCGTCACGCCAGGGATGTGCAACGCGCGGACTGGGCCTTTTGATAAGGCGCTTGCACTCGCCGACATTTGCGCTTTTGATGACTCCTAGCCGATGGGTTTATTGGCCGCTTGTGCGACATCGGAACGCTACGTCTAGCCTGCGCTGCGTGCGCCGGGCGACCCCGATAACAATCGTAATGATTAAGATCTGCGAGTTCAGATACGCGGAATCGGCTAAGGTCCCAGGGTGAAATTGCTCTTGTAACCCAATATTTCATTGCATTACGCCGCCGCCACTATGGCTAAGAGAAAAGCTCGCGGCTTCGAAAGCGGCTCGGACACGTTGGCAGAAAAGCGAGCGGACTAAGTGCAAGCTGCGCAGACTTAGCGCACATTGATTTCGAGGGTCATCATGAACAAATTGCTCGCGATCCTGTTGCTCGCGCTGTCAATCGCAGGCTGCGAGAAAGAAAAAAGCCAGGAAGTTTCGGAAGACATCAGCGCATGGCGGGTTGCGGAAAGCGACCCGATCGCAACTGTGGGGCATGGCGCGATTTTCAATCACGAAGGGGAAGAAATCAATCCGTCGCCCGAGGCCGTCATCGACGCGCAGAGGTTTTACCTCAAGAAATTATACGGTTTGATGGACGAGCGGCGGCGCGGCGAATTCATCGCGGCCCAGCGCGGCCTGAACGAATTCAAATCCCGGTCCCAGTCTGAAGACATCCTGGCCAACGCCGCGCTGATCGCGCGCTTCATCGATGCGGCAGAACAGCGGGAGGCGCCGTTTTTAGCCAGCAAGAACGCCGCCCTGCTGGCGCGTTTCGTGCGGATAACGGATGATGGAGTTGAGACGAAGGACCCGCCTTCGGGCGGAATCCGTAAGGAGTTCTTTGATTATCTCAGGCGTCAAAATCTGCTGACTTTTTACGCCGCAACGAATGCCGGGGGAGCAAGCTATCTGGAGGAATGCCGCAAGTCGGGCGTGCCGCTGCCGTCGGATTGGGGAAGTCCAAATTGGCAATCGCGCGGCAAATTAAACATGAAGTTCATCAGCAGCGGCATCGAAGCGGAACTGTTCGCAATCGTGAGCGAGTCGCCCCGCGGCGTTTGCTTCGCTTTGCCGAGATCGGCGGGCGACACGATCAGCCTTCTCGGGATCATCTGTCTTGGCGTCGACACAAGCAAATCCTGCTATTGGGACAACCAACGCAACAAGCAGCAATATGATATTCCAAAAAATACGCCTGTTTCGATATCGGGCTTTGCTGGCGGGGCCGACCTGCAGGGCGGCACGGGAGGCGTTTGCACAGACTGTCACGCCGGAGAAAATCCCTACATCGTGCATCCCGCAGAGCCGATGGATCTGGGTTCCAAAATCATTCCCAAGACTTGGCTGGAACCGCTGGTTCATCCGAGCTGGCCGCAAAACCCCGGGCCGACCAACGCTCTGCAGGGAATCACGTTGACTTCAGGCGAGAGTTCCTGCTCCTCCTGTCACGACAGGCCTCCGGGCCGCCGTTTCCCCGAGGTTTCGACGGCGACGCCGGGCTATTGTTCGATCATCCTGCCCAAGGCGATCAAATTCACGATGCCGCCGAGCAATCCTGGCAACAACGCGTCTTACGCCAAGCATAAGGACGCGCTGACCGCCGCCTGCGCACAACCGCCCTCAGGCGGCATCGTCATCAATGGCGCCACCCAAACGGAGCCGACGTCGAGCCGCAGCGACACCGGCGGCGACCTCAGCGCCTGCGCGCCAAGCGGGGACTGTCCGCTTGGATTCTGCTACTGGCGTACGTTACATGGACCGTTTTGGCAAACGACGAAGTCCGAAATCCCGATTGGCGACGCCAATTATCGCGGCGGATTCGCCCGCATCTACGCCGACGGCGGCAAGTGGAAGTGGCGCGCCTTCGTCGATCCCACCGGTGGACCAGCCACCGCGCCGCCGGGCGGAACGGCCGAATGTGTCAATTACAATCAGATTGCCTCGGTTCCAGACCCGAAGAACTGCTACGCAAACATGTTCATTGTTTTCGATCCCGATGGCTCTCGCCTGGCGCAAAACATCGACGCCACCGTCACCGGCGCGGCGTCAGCAAACGTATTGTCGGGTTTTATCGGCAACGTTGCGATCGCCAATGCAGACAAGCGTCCTGACAAGCTCCACGTCTTCGAGACGGCCGGCAAAATCGCATTGCTGCAGGAGCACGCGCCGCCCTCCGGACTCAGACCCATGACCGGCGAATCCTGGACAAACGGATGCGCCGCGTGGTCGCCGCCGTTTGCAGCGACCGAGGTCCTTTCCACGTCGGATGTGCAGCTCGCGCCGTCCGACCAAGCCAATGATGTGCGATGCTACATCACCGGAATCACCGGCGCCTGGGCCAGCACGCGCGACGGCGGAAAAGCTCAACCCTTCGCGGAAATCTATAAGGGGCCGAACAAGGATATCCGGCTGCGCGTCTCGCCCGCAGGAGAAAACGACCGGGTAGGAGCCTATGCGTCGTGCGTTCGTTTGAAGTAAGCGCGGGGTAACGCCCCTCCTTGACATGTAGCCCAAACTCGAGCGCCGAAGCACATCTGCGCATGTGAGGAGGCCAAGCTAAACGAGCGACGCCAACCGAAGCAGCCACGAGGCCAGCGATGGCGCTCACGGTTGACGCGCTGCACATGAGCGGCCCGCCCTCTTGTCGGGCAGACCGCTCACGGCCGGAGATGCAATTTATACTGAAACCCCGTCAGTTAAGCGACCAAGCGCCTGCCCGTGAATTCGTAGAACTACGAACTACGCAGCGCACCCATCCGGCGAGGCGCGCGCGGTAACCACCTAGGAAAAATACTTACCCAATTTGGGCGCCCTCCCGACCCCGCAGGGTAATCCGAATTTAGCCAAAGAGGCGTCTAGCTCTTCCACGGAGCGGAGATAAAATTCCTAGCAGAAGCTAAGAAACGTAGCTTCTTTGAAGCCCGGAGGATTCTTTTATGAAAAAGCTGCTTCTCGTTTCGGCCGCTCTGGCCCTTTCCACCACCTTCGCTCTGGCAGGCGGTCTCGACATCAGCCAGTCGCTGAAGCTGAACCAGACGATCGGCGACACCTCGAAGGGCGGCTTCGCGCTCAATAAGGCCTTCATCGTGCAGGCGCAGGTTCCGGTCAACCCCGGCCACGGCGACATTACGCAGAAGTTGGACGTTGGCCAGAGCATCGGCGACACGTCGAAGGGTGGCACGGCCATCAACAAGGGCACGGTTATCCAGGCTCAGGTTCCGCTGAATTTCGGCGCTCCGTGAGAATAGCTCTGCGGTCTTGAAGTGATCGCGGCCACATCGGCCGCGATCGCATCTCCAAAAATACTGAAGCGACCTGTCGTCGCCATTGACGACGCAAGGGAATAGACGAATGAAATATTGGCTTATTCCCGTCCTTGCTTGCATCGGCCTGGGCCAGGCGCACGCGGGCGACTTCATCAGCGTCAAGCCGAGCTTCATCGGCGTCAACTTCGGCAACAACCCGCTCTTGAGCGCCAAGGCCGGCGTGTCGCTGGGGCAACACAACACCGACAACGCCACCCAGACCAGCCTCGTCAATTTCTACGGCGTCCAACAAGTCGCCATTGGCAAGGCAGGAAGCTCGCTCAGCAACGATACGACGGTCACTCAAGTCGGGAACCAAAGCTACACGGGCGTTGGCCAGCACATTGAGTCTTTGCCTCCTTTGCCATCCGGTCAACCCTAGTTGACCCCGGCGGGCCGATAAATGGACGCAGGACACTGACGATGGCGTGCGGAGGTGGGGGCCATGTTCAAATCAGATTGGCCACATCACGAGCACGAATGGCGCAACTCTAAACGCGCTATTTTAGCTTATCACGTCGGCGGGTGGCGCGAGGGCGAGTCGCCGCTCGACGCCCTCGCCCGGGCTCTCGGCGTTTCGACGCACAATATTCAATTAGAGTCGACCGACTCCGCGGCCGACGAACTTGATCACTTTTCAGCCTGTCTCGGCGAAGACTGGGGCGACTTGTCGGGGCTTAACATCACCGAAAGCGTCGCCCTCGCAATATCGGTGCTCAACGAAAAGCTCCGAGTCATTCCGCCTGAGGTCCGCGCCTTCTTTGATGCGCCGCGCAAGCTCGAGCCTTTACAGACCACCCATATTTTTAACGAGCCACGCGCCCGCTTGAATTGTGGCTCGGTTCCATACAGGAGCGAGCCACGGAACGGGTAGCCTTATTTACCGAGCGCTTATTTCGAAAAGGCTCGTTTGACGGCGATGGGCAGCAGTTCAGCCAATAGCTCGCGCGCTCGATCAACGGGCATTTCCGCCTTCTCTGCCATCTTGCGGAGGTCCCTCCAGCCCATGAGCTGCAACGCCTCGACGGAGTTGATGGGGAGGGGGCGATCTGAATCCCAGGAACGCACCTTGCCGATGAAGCCGGCGCTTTCAAAGCGCCGCCTCACTTCGTCAATTCCACCCTCGGACTTAATGTAATCCTGCAGCAGGCCGAGCACTTTATCCCGTTCGTTCCGTTCGACCGTAACGATAACGGCTGAGGCCGGAACAAATGCGAAGGAGAAAAACTCGAAGAGGCGATTGATCCAGTTCATGTCACCCTCTAGCTTCATGCAACGGCTTCGGTTAACTGCCCCCATTATTGGGGCCAGAATAGGTCGCGTTCCTTGTGACTTCGTAAATGCCGGCCCGGTTGCAGCGACTGATTCCGATCTCGTGGCAATCTTTGCATGTGGCGACCTCGCCCTTGCGAACTTGTGCGCCGGCCTCGGCCCATTGCTTCTAGGCCAACCAGGCGCCGGAGCCCGATACGCGCGAGGTCCTTGCCGGGAGCGCCCACAGCGCGAACCTCGCGGAGAAGTGGTTCAAAGGTTGTCGACAGCGACCGCCTGTGCGCCACTTCAGCTTGGCTTAAGCTTCGGGGAAACTGCTCACCTGAAACAACGAAGCGTGCCGTTTGGCATGCGAGTGGCTGGATGGCCGGTCCTTCTGAGGCACCAATCCTGATTTTGGCCGCCGAACACGCAATAACCCCACGCATTGCGGTGCCCGTTTGGACCGCAGCCGCCCAACGCCAAAGCAGGCGTAGCTACCGAAGATAACGAGGCCGAAAGAATTGCGGCGCAAAGCACAGCGGACAAATTCTTCATGATCCACCTATTTTTTTCGCCATCGTCACAAATGGCGATTTCGATGTTATCATGAGGAATTAACCTGGCTAGGTCAGGTAAAATTTTCAGTCAGGAGGCTTACCCGGCCTCTCGCCGTTCTCAAGAGAGATTGAAGTCCGCCGCTCGCGCGCTCGCGTCGGAAGGGTTCCAGCGTGCTTGCAATGAGCAAGACAGCCGGCGCGACGAGAGCAAGATTGCTGCGCTCTTTGTCACGTCCGCACGAAACAAGGCTCGCAAGCCTGCCGGGGTTTGCCTGAAAAAGGAAGACAAACACCTTAGCCAGCTACACTTCTGCTTAAGCAGCGTCACAGTGGGTAGTCGCGAATAGGATCGATGCCGGCCTCTGCAAGGAATTTACGCAGGGCTGCAACCTCGTCTTTTGAAAGGCTATGGTGGGTGTCGTGAAACCCATGTGCGACGCCATTCAACGTGACCAACAAATGGTTGTGCCGGCTATGGGTGACTTCAGCGCCAAGTTCTTCCAGCAATGATTTGACGATCTGCGGATCGATATTGCTGCTCATAGGGTGCGAAAACAAGGCATGCAGAGCTGTCCGATGCTTATGGTTCATTCGCGTTCCCTTCTTACCGCAAGAGTCCTTTCGTAATTAATTGCATGACGCAGATGCGATCCGCTGCAACAAAGAGACGTGGCCTCTCCACAGAGCCTGCTGAGCACAGCGGCAAAAAATCGCAACATGCCCCGGGGCCGAGTTGCTAATTGCGAGGGGCGACCGTTGACGATCTGCTTTGAGCAAACATAGGGCCACGCCCTGGTTTAGAGGCGCGTTAGGGTCACCGCGAGAATTATGACCATAGCCAGCATGCAAATTGGAATGAGCCATCCCATTCGAACCTCCCTGGGCTGAGGGCCGTCTACTTGCTTTAGGCACTGCACGCGATCATCCCAACTGAGCGGCCGGTTTCTGTCAAGCGCTACCGGTTCAACCCTGGCTGCCAAGGTGAAGAACCCCGTCCGAGCAAGCCTCAGCAAGGCACTCGACATGGGCTTGAGAGCGAGGCCGATATCGGTTCGCGTTCGCTAGCGTATTGATCCTTCACTTCGCGCTTGCATCCTGTTCCACACCCACGCGCCGGTGTAGCCGATGACATAGCCGAACACAGCTGTCATCAGGACGAGTGTCGCTGCCGCCGAAGGATTGAAAGGCCCGATCACGATGCTAAGACGGATCATGTGCGCCCACAGGATGAAGTCATAGATCGCCTGACCAACTCCTGTGGCGACCAGGACCGACCACACGAGGTGCCATCCTCCGAGCAGCGCGGCTCCGACTAAACCGACCCTATTCTTGTCCGCCATCGTCTCCTCCCCTCCCCCCTCGATAGTGAGAAGAGTTAGCGCGGTTGTGAAAGGCGCAGAGGTACGATGCCGGTAGATGCACCCTGTGCAGTCCCTCTATGACTGGAGCGAAACGGCTTTGACGCTTATCGGTAGACTTTTGGTTTGGTGGACCTTTGGGCGGCGTCGCACAGCCCACGCCGTGGCAGTTCAACTCGTGATCCTCCCCCGCAAGCGCTTTGATCAATAACTGCATGAGGCTGGGTGTATGGGGGGCAAAGAGACCACCGCCCGCTTTCGCTACGCGGAGCGATGCTCCCTTATCGGACTTAAGCTGCTAAGCCCACAACCTCAGATGTCTGTCATTCGATGAGTTCCGCGCCATCATAATTGTTCTTCCTGGCCAAATAGCGGCCCCGTGATGGCAAAGGCCAATGACTACTCTCAAACCAACCGTTTTGACGCTGGCGCTTTTAGTAACGCCTACAGCTGTCGCGGCACAAGGCTTCGCTCAGTTCGGATTCAATCCGACTGTTCTAGCGCCATCGGCACGACTCTGGCTGCCACAGGGAGGCATAATAATCGTACCTCCGCAGAGGGCAGTACGATGGGGTGCAGCCCCGTTGGGACGAAGGATCTATCCCGCAGTGCGCATCTACAGCTACAAACCGTTTATTGACGAGAAACCTTGATTTCAGCAACTCTCATCAAGTCTCGTGACCGAGACGGCCTGCTGCTGCTGCCTCGGAGCGGGCACGGTTCAGGGCAATGATCAGGCTGAAACTGATCCAGTGCGGAAAGTACGACGCAACCCCGATCGGAGGCGCCGCTAGCGCCATGGCTCAGCGTAATTGATCTGATCGGCATCCGCTGATAGGTCCAATTGGAGTATGCGCGTGTCGGACATGGCTGCATCGCAGCGAGCAGGTTCTTGTTGCAAGTCAGAAAGAGGTTCGGACTGCCAAGCCAACCTGATTAAGCTTCCGTTCACCGTCTCGTCGATGCCCTGTTCGCTCCTGGCATAGAATAATTTATGATTTTCCAGTCGAGCTCTCCCCCGCTTCACGAAAGGCGAGTCACAGAGTTCAAATTGGAAAGAGCAAAATGCAAAAATACCTCGGTGTTTTTGTGATTGGTGGAATAGTAGGCTTTGCCTGCGCGACCACCTTCAGCCCGAAGGTGGTCGTCAGCCAAAACCCTGTGCAAGCAGCCCCGGCTCTGACGATTGCAGTCGACGATCCACCCAATGAACACGTCCGGCACATGCGTGTCCATAAGACACCCACAGAGATAGAGGAAGCCCCGAAAGCGAGCCAAGCTTCGGCTGCCGATGAGCAAGCCAAACTATCAGTCGATGAAACACCCACCGGTTTGATCAAGCACTCCAAGCCCAGGAAGGTTAAGCTCGCTTCAAACAAGAAAAGGAAGATTGAAGGCGAGCAGGAGGCGGCCACCGAACAAGCGCCTCCAACTGAAATCGAAAGTCCACCTCCTCGTGGGTTTTTCGAGACACTGTTTCAAGGCAATTTCACTAACCCGCGTTGATTAGAGCGGATAGGCTCATTCACGCGGCCGCCTTTGCCGCGAGTCTCATCTCACTTTGTGACGGTAAGCGAAACGCGCTGCCCTTGCCCACTGGTTTCCGTTGCATCGCCTGAGCGTTCGACGCGATCGCGTCTGACTACCTGGGCGGTTATGTGCGATTTGTAGCCGCTGCGCGACAGCGCGCGAATGACGCTGTTCGCGCGAGCCCTCGAGAGCTTTAAGCCCGGCGCTCCTTTTGTGAATCCGTCGACATAGGCGTTCACGGAAATTCTGAGCTTCGGTCGCTGCGCCAAAATATTCGCAATATTTTGCAACTGCTCAGCAGACGCGGGGGTCAATATGGCGCTCGTCGGGCCAAAGCCAATCTTATCGAGATCGAATTCGCTGGAACCGACTGACTCCTGTTTTAAAAAATCAGCGAGTCTTGTCTCGACGCTGAAGGCGGGAATGAGGGTTTCCTTGTTGCTCTGAACCTTCATCTGCTCGCCGCTATCGAGGCTGCGAGTCATGGGCTGCACTGGCGTCGCGTGGCCTTGCTCTCCCCGCGCCACAAGTTCTGACGACGAGGGCGACGACGCCGGCTTAGCAGGCGTTGCGACGGCGCCTTTCGACGGGCTTACGGCCGCTTCGCTCGCTTTCGTCGGAACAGGTTCATCGAGAGGCGGAGGCGATATCCTTTCCGATTGCGCCGAAAACGCTGTCTCGGGCGAGACCGTCGTCGCTTCGCTCTTATTGAGCCACCATGCCGCACCCCCCATGACGAGAATTACCGCAGCAGCTGAGAGCAAGGAAAGTTGTGAATGAAATGCTCCACCCATGTTTGCCGACGCAGCGATCGGTTGACTGATCGTTTCGGCCGCAGCCGCTCCGGTCGATGGCGGAAGTGCGCTCTGCAACGGCGCGATCTCCGGTGGCTCGGCCGACTTTTGATTTTTGACCTCGATCTCGCGAGCGCAAGGATCCTCGCAGCCCGAGGGCTTCACGTCATTTTCGTCCGGGACGACCGGGACATGCTCGATCGGTGCGGACAGAGCCTGCTGTTGCGCGCCGCCAACGATGGGCGGCTCCTCGGTTGGGGTGTTCCGCTCGCGTGCAAAGATTGTTTGCAGGCGCCCGCGCGCGATCGACGCCGAGGTGTCACTCATGCCGCCCTCCGACCTAACAATCTGCCAAGGAGACCCTGCCTCTTTGTGGGGGTATCGAAAGCTGTGCCGGCGCCGCACAACCGCCGCGCGGCCTCAGCATAGGCGCGGGCTGGAGCGCTCGCGGGCTTATGCAGCGTGATGGGTGAGCCGAGATTCGAAGCGGATAAAACCTCTTCGCTTTCAGGCACGACGCCGAGAAGCGGGAGGGCCAAAATCTCGACGACGTCGTCGACGCTCAACATGTTTCTGTGGGCGGCGCGGCCGGCGTCATAGCGTGTGAGCAGCAAATGCTTCTCGAGTTGCTCGCCTCTCTCGGCGCGTTCGGTCTTGGCGTCGAGCAGGCCAACAATTCGATCGGAATCGCGCACCGAAGAAACTTCGGCGTTGGTGACGATGACCGCGATGTCCGCGAAGCGCATCGCCAAAGTAGCCCCAACTTCGATTCCCGCCGGGCTATCGCAAATAACCCAGTCGAATTGCTCGCGCAGCTCGTCGACGACGCGGCGCACGCCGGATTCTGTGAGGGCATCCTTGTCCTGCGTCTGCGAGGCTGGCAGGAGATGCAAATTGTTAAGGTCTGCGCAAGGGATCAGCGCATCGTTCAGCTTCGCGTCGCCTTGCATCACGTTAATGAGGTCGTGGGCGACGCGCTGCTCCACGCCCATCACGAGATCAAGGTTCCGCAGGCCAATGTCGAAATCGACAACGACGACCTTCTGGCCCGCTTGGGCCAGAGCGGTTCCGAGAGCGGCGGTTGACGTCGTCTTTCCAACGCCTCCCTTACCGGAGGTAACGACCACAACTTTGGGCATGTGTTGCGCCTCTCAGTCAAACCTTGCGATTCTGATCTTCTGGTCCTCCAACCAAACTTGGACGGCCTGGCCGACGAGATTCGCGTCAATTTTTTCCGCCGTCATATAGACGCCGTTGACGGCTATGAGTTCGGCTTCGAGCCGGCGGCAAAAAATGCGGGCGCGCGCGTCGCCGTAGGCCCCCGCCATGACTCGTCCGCGTGCGGTTCCGTAAATATGGATCGATCCGCCGGCGACGACCTCGGAGCCCCAGGCGACCGAACCGATCACCGTCACGTCGTTCCTGCAAACGATAGATTGTCCGGAGCGCACCGGCTCTTCTACGACAAGCGGCGCGACGACCGCCGCGGGGGCGCCAGCATAGTCGGGCGATGAACGTCTTTGTTCCGCCTGCGGTCCGTTTCGAGTTTCGGCCGTCTCGTCGAAGCCGAGCGGTTCCTCTCGAGCAATCGCACCGGAGGTCCCGTCGCTTGAAGTTGCGAGGCCTGGTTTGCCGACGGTTGCAGGGGCGCGACCGCAGCTCAGGATTGGAGGAAGATCATCCGACGCCCACGACGAATCTAAGCCTGAAAGGCCTATGATGCGAATGCGTCGCCGAGACAGGGATTCTACCAACGCCATCAAATCGGCGCGCCCGATGCTCAGTTTCGACACGTCGACGACGATCGGCTTCTTGGCGAACGACACCGGGAAGCGCGCCAAATATTCGTCGAGCCGGACGATCCAGTCGGGGACCGGCGCTTCCGGCTCGAGCGCGAGAAGAGGAAAGGACAGGCCTCGAAATCGGATGTGCTGAGCGAAAGATTGTGTCATGTCCGACTCTCGACGGGATAGAAGAGTTTCGCCTCGATATGGTTAACTGAGTGTTAACGCCTTGTCTTCGAGGCTTAAATTGTGTCGCAAACGCCAATTCTGATTTGTGGGCGATGCATCGGGGACGCACGCGACCCTTCGTCGAGCGCGCGGAAGGCAAAGAAATACTTCGAATGTCGAGATTTGAAGAATCAATCCGGTCGTGTCCAATCGCAATTGCGTTGGTGATTTGAGTGCGCTCGGAAATCTTTCGAGCGGCGCCTTGTCATCTTTCATGGCGCGCAGATCGTGTCGCGAAGATGCAATTCGGCCTGGGGCAGCCTTGCTCTTTTGTATGCCTTCGCGCCGACTCGCGCCAAGCGGCCTTCGTCTCGCGTCGTTTAATTGCCACCTGCTTTTTCGATGAATGTCGCTTTCATCTCGCTGGCCCTCGTCGTGGCTAAGGTTTGTTCTCGCTCGCCGGAGAAGGACAGCGCGTTGCAAGCGACGCTTGGCGGGAAAAAGCCGTCGACCAGAGCTTTGGCTTGGGTCACCACTTCGCTGCGTTGATTCGATTCGCGCGTCGAGGGAGGTTCTTTGCAGGCAAACATGTCGCCGGGAGGATAAATAAAGACGATCCACCCAGGCCCGAACGTCCGTATTTCCAACCGGTGGCCCCGGTAATATTCTATTTCTTCCGCCATCGTCTTTCTCGCATTTAACCCCGCCCACGAGGCGATGAGCATGACTTCCCTGGCGCGGCCGACAACCGACCGCCGGGGGCGTGGGATGATCCCGTTGTGGCTTATGTCGCGTATTCTGGTTTCGAGAACTTGTGAACGCCTCGAAGGTCACAAGTCTCGATGGCTTTGGCAAGCTCTGGCGCCAACTGGCGCAGGCCCATCTTTGCTCTGTGATCGTCAAACTGCATCGTACTCTCGCCCTTGAGCGCCTCTGCTAATCCCATTGATCGAATAAAGGCGGCGAGCGCGACGTAGCTGTCGTCAGCCCTGCTTCGGGGCGGCATCGTCGCGACAGCTCTGTCCCGAAGCTCGGTCAGCTTACCCTCGACGTAGTCCATTGCTTCGGGCCTCAGGACCTTGTGCAAGGTTCGATAGGTCACGAGCGCAGCCAAGGCGAAGCGGCTGTCCTGGGTCAAGCCATATCGCAACGCACAGACGACCAAGATGTCATAGAGTTTCCGCCGGTCCTCGCTCATGTCAGGCGGCCCTTTATTGGAGGGGAAGGGATTTGCAGCCGCGTCCGCGCGTCGCCGACAGCAGCGTGGCCGATAGATCGTTCGGCGACCCGCGACGCCCCGGCTATCGTCTTCATAATATCGCCTGTCATCATGGGACCATTGCTTATGCAAAAGCGCGTCAGCGTTTGGAGCGAAGATTGCGTGCGAATCAACAAAAAAAATATCCCTCTCCTTTGAGACAAGATAAGGGCGTCAACCAACCACGCCATTCGCACATACAGAGCGTGCTGACGATCGCCACATAAGCGTTCAAAGCGGAACTATCGCTGCGCGCTCACCGAATTGCACAAGGTTCCCGGTTTTGGTTGATGCTGCGCGGGAAGCGGGATTCTCGCTTTGCCGACGAGCAGGGAAAGCCTCTCGCATGTTACCGAGCCGGGGAGCTCGAGCGGATCAAGGTTACGTCTTGGATCCGCAGCGATGGTTCAGGAGCATGGGCGAGCTGGAGCTTCTGCATCACACAAGGGCAGTTCCGCCGCGATTCTACTGCTCGATTATATGAATTTCGCGGGCGCTGCGTTGATGGCCAAATTTGAAAGTGTTTTTCAACGTCGGCAAACTCGCGGTTCTTCGGGTTTTCATCTGCGCGGGCTTCCTAGTCGGGAGTGAAGGCTTCGATCTGATCTCAAACGCTTCGGCGCGATTCGGAATCCAGCACAAGCCCGCCAACCGCGTTCTATACAAATAAAAGATGTTAAGGCGGGCGCGGGCCGAGTCGAAAACCCAGTTCGACCTGCGGCCGTCAAGGAGCAAGATGCACTTCGAATGACGAGCGGGGACGCGACAACGTTAAATGCGCAGTGCCAAGGTCGTCGAGCTGATCAAGAGCGACGCCAAGAGAATGAATCCAGATCTCGTATTTCCGACGAGCCCTACCGTCGGAGTGAAAGCCTACGCATCGGTGAAAACGACGGAGAAGGCTGGCCACGACGACAGAGTTGAAGCGATGCTGCACGGCTGTGGCTACGACGGGATTATCTCGCTGTGCTGCTGCGCCTGTCCTAGCTGGGCCATCCTCGCCAGTCAGCACCCGGTCGAGTTGACGCCGCGCGTCTCATCGCCCAGTCACGAGGTTTGCCGCACGACTGGCGGAGACACAGGAAATCAGGGGGTTAGCTGGCTGGGGGACCTGGATTCGAACCAAGATTAACGGAGTCAGAGTCCGCTGTTCTACCGTTGAACTATCCCCCAACGGGTTCGGCTTTTTGCGCCGAAGCGAGACGTGATCTAGAGAGAGCCGCGCGCGCTGTCAACCGCCCCGCCGCGGGATCGCGCCGCCGGACCAAGAGCCAAGCCCGGGCGGGCGGCCCCTTGCGGGCGGGTCCGCAATCCTGCATTTAGGATAGTGACGCGAATGGGGTCGCGCGAGCGGCGAAGGCGCGAGAAACCGGTTATCGCGGGAGCATGAACTTGGCAGGGACCGAGCGGCCCGCGCGTGCGGAGCCAGGTCTGGAGGCAATGGTGGCGACACGGACGCAGGCCCGTGTCGCGGCCGCGGATGCGGCCGGCCCGGGTCCCTCGGCCACCTGGCCCGGCCATACTTACGCGGCGCTCGACCTCGGAACGAACAATTGCCGGTTGCTCATCGCGCGCCCCGAACGTCGGCCGCGCCGCCGCAATTCCGATTTTCTCCGCGTCGTCGACGCCTTTTCGCGGATCGTGCGGCTCGGCGAGGGCCTCGGCCGCGCCGGGCGAATCAGCGAAGCCGCCATCGAGCGCACCATCGCCGCGCTCGACGTCTGCCGCGCCAAGATGGAGGCGCGGAGCGTCACGCGCGCCAGGCTCGTCGCCACCCAGGCCTGCCGGGGGGCCGCCAATGGCGAGGAGTTCGTCGCCCGCGTCCGCGAGCGCACCGGCCTCGAGCTCGAGGTCATCGACCGGGAAACCGAGGCGCGCTTCGCGGCCCGCGGTTGCGGCTCGCTCGCCGACCCCCACGCGGCCAGCGTGCTCCTGTTCGACATCGGCGGGGGCTCGACTGAGCTCGTCTGGCTCACGCGCTCGCCCGTTTCCGGCGAGGCCCGCGAGCTGCACAGCTGGACCTCTTTGGAGCTCGGCGTGGTGACGCTCGCCGAGCATTTTGGCGGCCGGCTGGTCGACGCCCGCACCTTCGCGGCCATGAAAGAGCACGCGCGTGCGGCCCTGGTCCATTTCGTCGACGAAACCGCAGAGATCGCCCGCTGCTCGCGCTTCCATCTTCTCGGCACCTCCGGCACGGTGACGACGCTCGCGGGCGTGCACCTCGGGCTCGAACGCTACGATCGCTGGCGCGTCGACGGGCTGTGGATGAGCGACGCCGAGGCGACGCGGGCGATCGAGCGGCTGCGCGCCATGGATTTCGACGAGCGCGTGGCGAACGGCTGCATCGGTCCGCAGCGCGCCGATCTCGTCCTCGCGGGCTGTGCGATTTTCGAGGCCATCCGCGAGATGTTTCCAGCGACGCGCACCCGAATCGCCGATCGCGGGCTGCGCGAAGGCATGCTGCTGGAGCTGATGGAAGCCGACGGCGTGCTCGGCGCTTGAGCGCCCCCAGGCTCGACGGGACCAGGCTGAAACTTCACAATAGGCGCTGATTCGCCAAAGGCTTTCGCCTTGAACCGCGAGCGGGCGCCCCGATGACCGACGAATTGAACGCGCCGCTTGGCGGCAAGCCGAGACCGCCGCGCCGGGCGCGCGCCTTGCGCGGCTCGCCGCTTACCCTCGCCGCCAGCGCCCTCATGGCGGGGGGCGTCGCCGCGCTCTACCTTGCTCCCGTCGATCCGGGCGGGGGGCAACCCTACGCCCTCGCCCGAATCGAGCCCGCGCCGGACCCGCCCTCTGGCGCGCCGCCGCCGGCCGCCGTGCGCCCGTCGGAAACCCCACAAGGGGACAACGCCGCCGCGGACATGGAATTCGTTTCCGGCGTCAAGGTCACCCGCCGCGGCGAGGCCGGGTCGGCCCGAATCATCCGCGTCGAACCCGCTTCCGGCGCGCGGCTCGCGCCCGCGCCGGATCGCCGGGTGACCGAAAAGGGCCGCTACGGTCTGCTGCCAAAGATCGGGGACGACGGGGCGCGGCCGATGGACGTCTACGCCCGCCCCTTCGTGGCCCGCGCGGCGCTCAAGGCCGGCGCGCCGCGCCTGGCGATCGTCGTCGGCGGCGTGGGGCTCAATCCGCAATCCTCGCAGGCGGCGATCGAAGAGCTTCCCGAGGACGTGACCCTGGCCTTCGCGCCCTATGGCGCTGAGCTCAATCGCCTCGTCGCGCAGGCCCGCGGGCGCGGCCATGAAGCCCTGTTGCAGGCGCCGATGGAGCCTTTCGACTATCCGCAAAACAACCCGGGGCCGCATACGCTCGTCACTGGCGCAGGCGACGGCGGCGCGGACGATCTGGACTGGCTGATGAGCCGGTTTGCGGGTTATGCTGGCGTCATGAATTATCTTGGCGGACGCTTCACGGCCGATGAGACGGCCATGTCTGTCGCATTGGGCGAGATCGCCCGGCGCGGGCTGTTCTATCTCGACGACGGGCTGTCTCCGCAGTCGCAAGCCGCTGGAATCGCAAAGAAATTGGCGGCCCCTTACGCGAAGGTCGACATTGTCGTCGACGCGCGCGGCGCGCCGCAGGCCATGGATGCGGCCCTGGCGCGGCTGGAGGCCGTCGCGCGTGAGAAGGGAGTCGCCATCGGCTTCGCCAACGCCAGCTCGGCGGCGATCGCGAGAATCGCGCCTTTCGCGCGCGATCTCGAGCGCCGCGGCGTTGCGCTCGTCCCGGTATCCGCCGCCCTGGCCCCGCGCAGCGCCGCGGCCGCCGCGAGCGACACCCGATGAACGCGCCGGACACGCGCTACCGCCCCTGTGTCGGCGTCGCTCTGTTCAACGCGCAGGGCCTCGTTTTCGTCGGCCATCGGAAAGCCAAGGGCGCCTTCGATCAGGTGGCCGAACCCTATATGTGGCAGATGCCGCAGGGCGGGATCGACGAGGGCGAAACGCCGTTCCAAGCGGCGATCCGCGAGCTCTACGAGGAAACGAACGTCTCCAGCGTCGAATTTCTCGCCGAAGCGCCGGCCTGGCTCTCCTACGACTTGCCCCCGGACGCCAAGAAGCGCTGGAGCGGCAAATACATCGGCCAGTCGCAGCGCTGGTTCGCCCTGCGTTTTCTCGGGGTCGACAGCGAAATTGACATTCACGCCCCCGGCGGCGGCGGCCACAAGCCCGAGTTCGACGACTGGCGATGGGAGAGGCTCGAGACTCTTCCCGATCTCATCGTGCCCTTCAAGCGGCAAGTCTACCGCGACGTCGTCGAAGCGTTCTCGCCTTTCGCGGCGCGTTGATCCGGCGCCTCAAAACTGCCAAGACCTGGTCCTATCAGGCTTTTTTGGAATAGTCCTTGTTGATGCAGGGCCGCGTTGGCGCGCGGGCCTGGACCGCGAGCCCGATTTTGAAGAACGCATTCGCTCATCGCGCGCGCCACATCGCCGCGCCCTACGCCGTCGCGGTCCTGGCCGCGGCCGTCGGCACCGCCGTTCCTTATTTCTACGGCGGCATCTTCGCCGAACGCCCTTTTATCCTCTACTTTTTCTTGGCTATTCTGACGACGGTCGTCGCGGGGCCGGCCCCCGGCGCTTTGAGCACGATTCTCGCCGCGATCAGCGGCGCATACTTCTTCCTCGAGCCGCGGGGTTCGCTTCAAATCGGCGCCGACGCCGATGTTCTGCGCGTCGTGGTTTTCATAGCGTTCGGCTTCGTCTTCGCACTCGGGGTCGGGTGGTATGGCGCGCGACAGCGCACGCTGGTCGCAGCCGAAATCGGACGCACCCGCAGCCTCCTGCGGGAAGAAACCAACGAGACGCTGCGCGAGAGCGAGGAGCGGTACCGTCGATTGTTCGAGACCAGCCGGGACGGCATCGTGACGATCGATTTGGATAGAAGAATACAAGACGCCAATGCGGCTTTCGTCTCGATGTTCGGTTATGAGCTCGAGGAATTACGGACGATGGGGTGTCACGACCTTACGCCTGAAAGCTGGCGGGACGCCGATGAGCGCATCATGCGAGAGCGCATTCTGCCCCTCGGCGACTCCGGCGAATACGAGAAGGAGTGCATACGCAAGAACGGCTCGGTCTTCCCCGTTAGCGTGCGTTCCTGGCCCATCCACGACGGACAGGGAAACGTCGTCGGCGTGCGCGCCTTCGTGCGCGACATCACCGAACGCAAACGCGCCCAGGAGGCGCTGAGAACGGCGGACCGGCGCAAGGACGAATTCATCGCCACGCTGGCGCATGAGCTGCGCAATCCCTTGTCGCCGATTCGCAACGTCATTTACGTCTTGCGCCACGACGGGGCTTTGACGCGTCAGCGCGACAAGGACCTTCTCGCCATGGCCGAACGCCAGGTCGAGCACTTGATTCGCCTCGTCAACGAGCTTCTGGATTTCTCGCGCATCTCGCGCGGGAAAATCGAACTGAAGAAAGGAGCGATCGACCTCCGCCAGGTCCTTCGGCACGCCATTGAGACGGCGCAACCCGCTATTCAGGCGGGCGGTCACGCGCTGCAGGCGGAGTTCCCCTGCGTACCCCTTACTGTCGACGGCGACGTCGTTCGACTGACCCAGGTCTTTACCAATCTGCTCGACAACGCCGCCAAATACACCGAACATGGCGGCACGATCTCCCTCGCCGCCGAAAGACGCGAGAATGACGTCGTCGTCACGGTCAGAGACACGGGCGTCGGCATTCCCCCGGACATGCTTCCACATATTTTCCACTATTTCGCGCAGGTCGACAGGACCCTCGGGCGCGCGAAAGGCGGGCTCGGGATCGGTCTCGCGCTGGTGCGCACCCTCTTGCATCTGCATGGCGGCGCAGTGGAGGCGCAAAGCGACGGCGTCGGCTGCGGCAGCGTCTTCGTCGTCCGTTTGCCAGCGGCGCCCGGGGAAGCGGCGCGCCCTGCGGCGCCCAGGCGCGCGCCAGCGCGGGAAGCGCGCCGTGCCCTTGTCATCGACGACGAGAGGGATGTGGCCGACAGTTTCGCTGCGCTGCTTGGAGAGCTTGGAGCGGTCGCCAAGGCGGCCTATTCCGGAGAGACGGGGCTTGCGCGCGTCGTGGAATTCGAGCCGGAAATTGTCCTGCTCGACCTCGGCATGCCCGGCCTCGACGGTTTTGAGACCGCGCGCCGCATTCGCGCTTTGCCCAGGGGCCGCGACATCCTCCTGGTCGCGCTCAGCGGCTGGGGAAAAGACCAGGTGGACGCGCGGGTGCGCGCAGCCGGTTTCGACCGGCATCTCACCAAGCCCGCGGAGCTCGAGGCGCTCGACGCGCTGCTCGGGGCCTGCGCGACTCAGCAGGTCGCCCTCGCCGCGGTGGGCGAGTAAGTTGCGGATCAGGCCTGTCGTACGAGCCGCGCCGCGAAAAACCCGTCTATGCCGGCAAGTCGAGCGTCGTCATTTGGCCAATAGCAGGGGAGCGTGCGCAGATCGCCGTCGCGGTTGACGAATTCCGCCGGGACGCCGTCCTCGGACTTTACCGGCTCACGCCGAAAGTCTGGATTGCGCCGCAGGAAGCTTGCGATCTGCTGCTCGCCCTCCTCCGGCTCGAGCGAACAGGTGCAATAGACGATGCGCCCGCCCGCCTTCGTGAGCAATGCGGCGCGAGCGAGCATTTTCGTCTGCAACGCGGCGAGCGCGTCGATGTCGCCGGGCTTCTTGGTCCAGGGCACGTCGGGATGGCGGCGCGCCGTGCCGGTCGCCGAACAGGGCGCGTCTATGAGAATGGCGTCGAAGGGCTGCGCCTGATAGCCGGTCGCGTCGGCGACCGCGACGTCGGCGCGCAACCCGAGGCGCGCAAGATTGGCCGCGAGGATCTTGAGACGCTCGGCCGAACGGTCGAGCGCCACCACATGGGCGCGCGCCAGAGCGAGCTGCGCCGTCTTGCCGCCCGGCGCGGCGCACATGTCGAGGATGCGTTCGTCTGGCTTCGGGGCGAGGAGTCGCGCGGGCAGCGCCGCCGCCGCGTCCTGCACCCACCATTCGCCTTCGTCATAGCCGGGAAGTTCGGTGATGGGCGCATGCGTGCGCAGCCGCACGGAGCCGGTCGGCAGCACGACGCCGTCGAGGCGCTCGGCCCAGTCTTCCGGATCGGATTTGACCGACAGATCCAGCGGCGGCTCGCGCATGTGCATGGCGGCGATGGCGCGGGCCGTCTCCTCGCCATAATGCTTGCGCCAGCGCTGCAGGAGCCAGGCGGGGCTATCGAAATCGCCGCTCGCCGCGAGTTCCAGAAACTCTTCGCGCCGGCGCAGCAGATTGCGCAGCACGCCATTGACCAGTCCCGAATAGGGGCTGGTCTTCGGTTCGAGCTTGGTCGCCCGGACCGCGAGGTCGATCGCCGCATGGTCGGCCGCGTCGAGGAAGAGAAGCTGTGCGGCTGCGGCGATCAGCGTGAATTCGAGCCGGCCGGCCTGACGCGGCAGACCCGTCTCCAGAAGCGCAGCCAGCGCATGGCGAATGACGCCGAGGCGGCGCAGCGCGACAGTGGCGATGGAGCGCGCCAGCGCGACGTCGCGGGCGTCGAGGCCCGTCAGACGGCTCGGCACGGCCTGTGGGGAGAAACATTCATCCAGGCGATGCCCGCCCTGCGCCACGTCGGCGATAATCGCCGCGGCGGCGAGGCGCGCCGGAAGGCCAGGAATCTTCGCGGCCTCCGCCTCGCGGGCGGCTTCCGCCGGAACGAAACCCTGCCTTGTCGATTGACGCCCTGTTTTCGGCCGCCCGCGGAATGATCTACTATCGCTCAAGCGGCCGTCTCCGCTGCCCCGTCTGGCGAAATCATAGCACAAGCCGGCGTCGGCGGGCGAGAACCTCGGTGGTAGCCATGTCCGAGACAGCAAAAACAAAAGAACCTGCAGCGGCGCCCGAAGCGGATCGCCGTTTGTCCCCCGCCGCGCGGCGCGCGCTGGCCGAGGCCGAAGCGCGCCGGCGAGCCGCCGCCGCCGATCGACCGCCGGAGGAGCTCGGCGGCCGCGGCGGGCTCGATCCCGCCCGCTACGGCGACTGGGAGGTCAAGGGATTGGCGAGCGATTTCTAAAAAAACGCGTCAGCCGACCCCATACGCCCGAAACCAAGCGAGCATCCGCCCCCAGGCGTCTTTCGCCTCCTGCTCCCGGTAGCTCGCTCGGTAATCGGCGAAGAAGCCGTGCGGCGCGTCGTCATAGACCATGATGTCCGCCGGCGCGCCCGCTTCGGCGAGCCGCTGCATCATCTGCTGCACCAGGTCGAGCGGAATGCTGGGGTCCGCGCCGCCGTAGAGGCCGAGCGTCGGGACCTTGATTTCCCCCGCGACGTCGATCGGCCAGCGCGGCTGCTCTTGCGTGTGCGGGCCGTCGAGACGGCCGTACCAGGGAACGCAGGCCGCAAGCTCCGGACGATGCGCGGCGTAGAGCCAGGCGATGCGGCCGCCCCAGCAGAAGCCGGTGATCGCTGCGCGCTTCGGGTCGGCGTCGCGACTCTCCGCAAAGGCCAGCGCCTCATCGAAGACCGCCATCGTTTCCGGGTCCGGGGCGCGGGCGACAATGGCGCGGATCGCGTCGACGTCAGGCGCCGCCATGGGGTCGCCGTAGCGAATGAGATAGTCGGGCGCGACAGAGAAATAGCCGAGCTTGGCCAAACGGCGGACGATGTCGCGAATATGTTCGTGCAGCCCGAAGATTTCCTGCGCCACCAGAACCACCGGCAGATCCCGGCCGCCCTCGGGCAGCGCGTAATAGGCCGGGGAGCCGCTGGGCAGAGTGGCGAGACCGGCCTCCAGTCCCTCGGCGCTGGTGTGAACGACATGGGCCGAAATCGCGCCCGCCGCGGCGGCAAAGCCTTCCTCTCGAGACCCTTGCGTCATGGCGGCTCCCTCCCCTGCTGCGCGCCCCTTCAGAAGATAGGTTGGGCGTCCCGCCGCGCGACGGCGAGCCTAAACGATTTTGCGGCGCAAAACTCGGCCTTCTCATCCTGCCCAAAAAAGCGTATATGGCCGCTCCGTTTGCGGAAGGACGCCCTTTCGCGCTGAGAGGGCTTTGTCCGTGTTTGCCCGGAAGCTTGTCGTCGAGCGGCCCCTCCCCCCTCGCGCGTCCTGCGACGCGCCCGACTGTTTTTCCAAAAGGAACGCTTTATGACCCAGCAGATGGGGGCGGAGCCGCGCGCCGCCGCAGGAGCGGCCGGCCATCATGAACAGGGGCATGAGCACGGCAAGGGGGGATTTCTCGGTCTCATCGTCGGCTCGATCGGAGTCGTTTACGGCGACATCGGCACGAGCCCGCTTTACGCTCTACGCGAGTCGCTCGCCCATGAGGCGCAGGCCGACGCATTGACGGAAGAAGGCGTTATCGGCTCGATCTCGCTATTGATCTTCGCGCTGATTTTCACCGTCACGATCAAATATATTTTCTTCGTCATGCGCGCCGACAACCGCGGCGAAGGCGGCATTCTCTCGCTGATGGCGTTGGCGCAGACGGCGCTCGGCCGCCAGACGCGAATCGCCTTCCTGCTCGGCGTCGGCGGCGCGGCGTTATTCGCCGGCGAGGCGATGATTACGCCGGCGATCTCGGTGCTCTCCGCCATTGAGGGCCTCGAACTGGTGACGCATCGCTTCAGCGAATATGTGATGCCGATCACCATTTTCATTCTGGTGACGCTGTTCTGGGTGCAAAGCCACGGCACGGCGCGGGTCGCCGCCCTGTTCGGGCCGATAATGCTGGTGTTTTTCCTCACGCTCGGCGTGCTCGGCGCGTCGCATATCGCCGACGCGCCGCAGGTGGTCGGGGCTTTCGATCCGCGCCGCGGCGTCGTCTTTCTCCTCACCCATGGCTGGCTCGGCTTCGCCGTGCTCGGCTCCGTTTTTCTGGCGGTCACGGGCGTCGAGGCGCTTTACGCCGACATGGGCCACTTCGGCCGCCGCCCGATCCAGTTCGCCTGGCTGTTCTTCGTATTGCCGGCGCTGCTCTTGAATTATCTGGGCCAGGGGGCGCTGGTTTTGTCGCGGCCGGAGGCGGTCGGCAATCCATTCTTTCTGATGGCGCCCGACTGGCTGCTGCTGCCGCTCGTCATCCTCTCGACCCTGGCGACGACGATCGCGGCGCAAGCGGTCATCACCGGCGCGTTTTCGCTCTCGCGGCAGGCGATCCAGCTCGGGCTGCTGCCGCGCCTCGAAATCACCCACACCTCCGCGATGCTGGAAGGCCAGATCTACATCGGCCGCATTAATCGCCTGCTGCTGGTCGGCGTGCTGCTCCTGGTCATCGCCTTCAAGAGCTCGTCGGCGCTCGCTTCCGCTTATGGCATCGCCGTCACGGGCACCATGGTGCTCTCCACCTCATTGCTCTTTATCGTCGCCTGGCGCAAATGGGGCTGGCCGCTCTGGCTCGCGATCGTCTTCGCGGCCTCCTTCCTCATCGTCGAATTCACCTTCCTTGCCGCGAACATGCTCAAGATCAAGGAGGGCGGCTGGGTGCCGTTGGTGCTCGGCGGCTGCGTGATGATTGTCATGTGGACCTGGGTGCGCGGCACGCGGCTTCTTGCGGAAAAGACCCATCGCGACTCTATTCCGATCATGGATCTGATCGGCATGCTGCAGAAATCGAAACCGACCCGGGTGCCGGGAACAGCGATCTTTTTGACCAGCGATCCCAAGGTGGCGCCGGCGGCGCTCATGCACAACATCAAGCACAACAAGGTGCTGCACGAACGCGTGCTGATCATCTGCGTGCGCACCGAGAACCGCCCGCGCGTTGCGCCCGAAAAGCGCTTCGAGCTGCAGAAGCTCTCCGACGACTTCGCCAGCGCCGTTCTGCATTTCGGCTTCATGGAAAGCCCGCGCGTGCCGGCCGCCTTGGCGCTGATGCGCAAGTCGGGCTTCAAATATGACATCATGACGACGAGCTTCTTCCTCGGCCGGCGCACAATCAAGGAGAGCGCGGCGTCCGAGATGCCCGTCTGGCAGGACAAGCTCTATGTCGCCTTGACGAAGCAGGCGGCGAACGCCACGGACTTTTTCTCGATCCCCTCCGACCGCGTCGTCGAGCTTGGCGCGCAGGTCACGATCTGAGGCGGGACGCGCTCCTTGTAAATTGTCGCAATGAAGCGGTCTACGGATTAAGCCGTTCATCGCGTGGAGATGTTGTTGCTGCTTAAGCGCGGCTCGGGAATTAGGGGCGCGACCACGATTTTTGCACGCGCGCCGCCTGCGCCGAAATTAGTTAATCCCGCGGTCACGGGTTCGAGTTCCAGCGGAGCGTCACGATGAAACATGAACGGATCGGGGCCCAGGCGACGGACGACGCCGCGACAGATTCGGGGCATGCCAGACATTCATCGGCCGGACTGATCCTCGGTTCAATCGGCGTGGTTTTCGGCGACATCGGCACGAGCCCGCTCTATGCGCTGCGCGAGTCGCTTTCCCATAGCGTGAAGGCCGACCTGCTGACGGAGGAGGCGGTGATCGGCGCGATCTCGCTGCTGATCTGGGCCCTGCTGTTCACCGTCACCCTCAAATATGTTCTGTTCCTGATGCGCGCCGATAACCGTGGCGAAGGCGGCACGCTGTCGCTGATGGCGCTGGCCGAATCGTCTGTCGGCGGCAGGTCCGCCGCCATCTTTCTCCTGGGCGTCGCCGGCGCGGCGCTCTTCTCCGGCGACGCCATCATCACCCCGGCGATTTCTGTCCTGTCCGCGGTCGAGGGCCTCGAACTCGTGACCCATCGCTTCAGCGATTACGTCGTGCCGATCACGCTCGTTATCCTCATCAGCCTGTTCTGGGTGCAAAGTCACGGCACGGCGCGCGTCGCCAGCTTCTTCGGGCCGATCATGGTCGCCTTCTTCGCCGCCATCGGCGGGCTCGGCGCGATGCATATCGCCGACGCGCCGCAGGTGCTCACGGCCTTCGACCCACGTTCGGGCGTGAGCTTCCTCCTGGAGCACGGCTGGCTCGGCTTCGCCGTTCTCGGCTCGGTCTTTCTCGGCGTCACGGGCGCGGAGGCGCTTTACGCCGACATGGGCCATTTCGGACGCTTCCCAATCCAGGCGGCGTGGCTCTGTTTCGTGCTGCCCGCGCTGCTCCTGAATTATCTCGGCCAGGGCGCGTTGATGCTGTCGCGGCCGGAGACCGTCGCCAATCCCTTCTTCCTGCTCGCGCCCGACTGGGCGCTGCTGCCGCTGGTGCTGCTGGCGACGGCGGCGACCGTCATCGCCAGCCAGGCGGTGATCACCGGCGCTTTTTCGATCGTCCGCCAGGCGATCCAGCTCGGGCTTCTGCCGCGCCTCGACATCACCCATACCTCGGCCATGCAGGAAGGGCAGATTTACATCTCGCGTGTCAACCGGCTGCTGCTCCTGGGCGTGCTGCTGCTCGTCATCGCCTTCAGAAGCTCCTCGGCGCTCGCCTCCGCCTATGGCATCGCGGTGACCGGGACCATGGTCGTGACGACGGCGCTGGCCTTCGTCGTCGTCCGCTATCACTGGAAATGGCCGCTCTGGACGAGCCTCCTCGTCATCGCGTCGTTTCTTGCGGTCGACGGCGCCTTCCTGACAGCCAATCTCTTGAAAATCGTCGACGGCGGCTGGGTCCCGGTGGCGCTCGGCGGCTGCTCGATGATCGTCATATGGACGTGGGTGCGCGGCACGCGGCTTCTCAACGAGAAGACTCACCGCGATTCGATACCGATCATGGAGCTCATTCCCATGCTCGAGAAATCGAAGCCGATGCGCGCGCCCGGCACGGCGATCTTTCTGACCAACGACCCCAACATCGCGCCCGCCTCGCTCATGCACAACATCAAGCACAACAAGGTGCTGCACGAACAGGTGCTGCTCCTTTGCGTGCGCACCGAGAACTGCCCGCGCGTGCCGGTCGGGAAACGTTTTGAAATCGAGCGGCTGTCATCGGATTTTGCCGTCGCCACGTTGCATTTCGGCTTCATGGAAAGCCCGCGCGCGCCGGCCGCCCTCGCCCTGATGCGCAAGGCGGGCTTCCAATATGACGTCATGACGACGAGCTTCTTCGTCGGCCGGCGCACGGTAAAGGAGAGTCCCTCCTCCGAAATGCCGCCCTGGCAGGACAAGCTCTATGTCTCGCTCACCAAGCAGGCCTCCAGCGCGCCCGACTTCTTCGCCATCCCGCCCGACCGCGTCGTTGAGCTCGGCGCGCAAGTGACAATTTAGCGCAGCCGCCACCAAGCCGCACCCTGGCCCAGCCCGGCGCGCGACGGCCGCCTTCCCCGTACGGGGGAGGATGGCGGCGGCAGGTCTGCTCGAGGCGCATCGCCGCCGCGGCGAGGCCAGCGCTTCCGAACCGGGACGCAAAAGGAGTGGACGGGAGCCGGGCCAGGGACTAAGCCATCAGCGAAATCGGGCGGGCCAACCGCCGAACCGGAAAGACCGCAACTTCTTATGTCCACCCGTATCGACGACCGATTTGCCGCCCTCGCCGCCGAGGGGCGCGCCGCTCTCGTGACTTTCGTCATGGCCGGCGATCCCGATCCGGCGACCTCGCTCGCCCTCGTCAAGGCCCTGCCCGCCGCCGGCGCCGACGTCATCGAAGTCGGCATGCCCTTCACCGATCCCATGGCCGACGGCCCCGCCATTCAGGCCGCGGGCCTGAGGGCGCTCAAGGCGGGCATGACCTTGAAGAAAACCCTGAAGCTCGTCGCCGATTTCCGCGCGGGCGACGACAAAACGCCCATCGTCCTGATGGGCTATTACAACCCGATTTACGTCTATGGCGTGCCGCGTTTCCTCGTCGACGCGCGGGCGGCGGGCGTGGACGGGCTGATCGTCGTCGATCTGCCGCCCGAGGAAGACCAGGAGCTTTGTATCCCGGCGCGTGACGCGGGGCTGAATTTCATTCGCCTCGCCACCCCCACGACCGACGACAAGCGGCTGCCCAAGGTGCTCGAAAACACCTCCGGCTTCGTCTATTATGTCTCGTTGACCGGCATCACCGGCGCGGCGCTTGCCGATTATGCGGGCGTGAGCGCCGCGGTGCGGCGGATCAAAGGCCATACCGATCTGCCCATCGCCGTCGGCTTCGGCGTGAAGAACGCTGAAAACGCCGCGGAAATCGCCCGCAACGCCGATGGCGTCGTGGTCGGCTCGGCGCTGGTCGAGGCGTTGAAGGCGTCGCTCGGCCCCGACAACAGGGCGACCGACAAGAGCGTCGAGGCGGTGATCGCGCTTGTGTCGAGCATTGCGGGCGGCGTGCGCGGCGCACAGAGAAGCCCCGCCCCCGCGAAGAACGGCGGCGCACTTTCCTGGCTCACGAGGCTTTGGGCATGAACTGGTATTCCAACGTCGTTCCGCCGAAGATCAAGGCGCTGATCAAGCGCGAAGCCCCGGAAAACCTCTGGGTCAAATGCCCCGAGAGCGGCCAGCTCGTCTTTCACAAGGACATCGAGGCCAATCTCTATGTCGTGCCGGGTTCGGGCTATCACATGCGCTGCCCCGTGGACGTGCGGCTCGCGACGCTCTTCGACAATGGCGAACTCGAGTTGCTGCCGACGCCCGAGACGCCGCTCGACCCGCTCAAATTTCGCGACATCAAGCGCTATGTCGACAAGCTGAAGGAATATCGCGCAAAGACCGGCGCCCAGGACGCCGTGACTCTCGCCACGGGCAAGCTCGACGGCTCGCAGGTCACCGTCGCCGTGCAGGACTTCGACTTTCTCGGCGGCTCGCTCGGAATGGCCGCGGGCGAAGCGATCGTCGCCGGCGCGGAACATGCGCTCTCGCGGCGCACCCCCTTCATCATCTTCACCGCCTCCGGCGGCGCGCGCATGCAGGAAGGCATGTTCTCGCTGATGCAGATGCCGCGCACGACGATCGCGGTGCAGCGGCTGCGCGATGCGCGCCTGCCGTATATCGTCGTGCTCACCAATCCGACGACGGGCGGCGTCACCGCCTCCTACGCCATGCTCGGCGACGTGCAGATCGCCGAGCCCGGCGCCATCATCGGCTTCGCCGGCGCGCGCGTCATCGAGCAGACGATCCGCGAGAAACTGCCCGAAGGCTTCCAGCGCGCGGAGTATTTGCGCGATCACGGCATGGTCGACATGGTGGTGCCGCGCCAGGAGATGCGCGAGACGCTCGCGCGCCTGTGCGGCCTCTTCACCAAGGCGCCGCCGCGCCGCGCCGCCTGACGCGAGGCGCGGCCGCCATGGATCAGCATGACGCGATCCTGTCGCGACTGCTCACGCTCCATCCCAAGAAAATCGATCTGTCGCTCGGGCGCACCGAGCGGCTGCTCGCGGCGCTCGGCCGTCCCGATCTCAGCCTGCCGCCGACGATTCATGTCGCGGGCACCAATGGCAAGGGCTCGACCATCGCCTTTCTGCGCGCCATTCTGGAGGCCGCCGGCCAGCGCGTGCATGTCTATACCTCGCCGCATCTCATTCGCTTCAACGAGCGCATTCGGCTGGGCGCGGAAGGCGGCGGCAAGCTCGTCGACGACGCGCGGCTCAAGGCCGTTCTGGAGCGCTGCGAAGAAGCCAATGGCGGCCAGCCGATCACCTTTTTCGAGGTGACGACGGCCGCCGCCTTCGCGCTCTTCGCCGAGACGCCCGCCGACTGGCTGCTGCTCGAAACGGGACTGGGCGGCCGCTACGACGCGACGAACGTCATCCGCGCTCCGAAAGCCACGATCGTCACCTCCGTGTCGCTCGACCACATGGAGTTCCTCGGCGATACGGTGGAGAAGATCGCCTATGAGAAGGCCGGCATTTTCAAGCCGGGCGCTCCTGCGATCATCGGCTTTCAGCACGAGGGCGCCGAGCGCGTGCTGGAGCGCGAGGCCCGCCGCGTCGGCGCGCCGCTTTTTGTCGCAGGGCAGGATTTCCATGTCCGTGAGGAGAATGGACGGCTGGTCTTCGAGGACGAGCGCGGCCTTCTCGACTTGCCGCTGCCGCGTCTCGCCGGCCGCCACCAGCATCTAAACGCCGCCGGCGCGCTCGCCGCGCTGCGGACGGTCGCGCCGGATCTCCCCTTGATCGCCATGGAGCAGGGGCTCGCCCGCGCCGAATGGCCGGCGCGCCTGCAACGCCTGCTGCGCGGACCCGTCGTCGATCTCGCGCCGCCGGGCGCCGAAGTCTGGCTCGACGGCGGCCACAATGAGGACGGCGGCCGCGTGCTGGCCGAAGCCATGGCCGAATTCCACGACCGCGCGCCGCGCCCGCTGGCGCTGATCTGCGGCGCCCAGACGACCAAGGACGTCGGCGCCCTGCTACGGCATTTTGCCGGGCTCGCGCGCGAAGTCGTGGCCGTGCCGGTCGAAGGCGAGCACAAGAGCTGGCCGCCCGAGGAGGTCGCCGCCATGGCCAGGGCCGAGGGCATCCCAGCCGCGGCCGCCGCCCCGAACGTCGAGGAAGCTTTGCGGATTCTGGCGTCGCGCCGGTTCGACCAACCGCCGCGCGTGCTCATCGCCGGGTCCCTCTATCTCGCGGCGGCGGTGCTCGCGGCCAATGGGTCGCAGATCGAGTAGCCCTCGCATTCACAGAACCGGCCGGACCGTATATGGAGGCTCAGCGCCGGGGGCGCTCGCTTCTCCCTCGTTTCGACAGCGCGCAAAGGATTGGAGTCCGGATAAATGACCCTGATGTTGGCCAGCGTTCTGTCGCGCGAGGAAGCGGAGATCGCCCTCGCCCACGGCGCCGACATCATCGACTGCAAGGATCCGGCGCGCGGCGCGCTCGGCGCGCTGCCGCTGGCGCAGGTCGCGGATATTGTCGCCGCCGTGGACGGCCGCCGGCCGGTGAGCGCCGTGGTCGATCTGCCCCATGACGTCGCGCACGCCCGCCGCGCCTTCGAGGAGGCGGCCGACGCCGGCGTCGACTATGTCAAATTCGCCCTGCCGCTCACGCCTGACGCCGGCGAGATCGTCGCCGCCCTGTCGCCGCTCGCCCAGCGGCTCAAGATTGTCGCCGTTCTGTTCGCCGATCTCGGCCCCGACTTCGCGTCTCTGCCCGATCTGGCGGCGGCGGGCTTCCACGGCGCCATGCTCGACACCGCCCACAAGGGCAAGGGACGGCTCATCGACATGATGGCGGTCGGGGCGCTCTCGGAGTTCACCGGGCTGTGCCGCGAGCTCAATCTCTCGGCCGGCCTCGCGGGCGCCCTGGAGCCGCCCGACGTGCCGCGGCTTCTCGTCACCGGCCCGGATGTTCTGGGATTTCGCGGCGCCCTGTGCGCCCATGGCGACCGCCGCGCCGGCATCGACGCCGGCGCCACCCGGCTCATCCGCGACCTGATCCCGACGCGGCGCGACAAGATCGACACGCTCGCCGCCGAATGGGCGCTGATCGCGCGGGGCTATATCGAGCCGCCGGGCCTCAACGAGACCGACTGCGTGTTTCTGCACGACTATGTCGTGCCGATGGAAGTCGGCGCCTATGCGCATGAATATGGCCATACGCAGCGGGTGCGCTTCAACGTCGACGCCGAAGTCGCCCGGGTCGACGTCACGGACGACATGCGCGCGGTCTTCTCCTATGACGTCATCATGGACGCGATCAAAGTGATCCTCGCCGGAGGCCATATCGCCATGGTCGAGACCATCGCCGAGCGCCTGGCCGAAAGCGTTCTGCTGCACGAGCGCGTGCGTTCGGTGACGGTGCAGGTGGAAAAGCTCGACGTGGCGCCCGGCGCCGTCGGCGTGAAAATCCGTCGTGAGCGTCATCCCGACGCCCGCCGCGTCAAGCCGAACTGACGCCATGGCGCGAGAGGCCCCCGAGGGCGCGCGGCCCCTCCTCGTCGCCAAGATCGGCGGCAGCCTCCACGCCTCGCCCAATCTCGCGCGCTGGATCGCCGCGCTGCGACGCTGGCCGCATCGGCTGACGATCGTTTCAGGCGGCGGCCCCTTCGCCGACGCCGTGCGCGCCGCGCAGCCCCGGCTGGGCTTCGACGAGAAGACGGCCCACGCCATGGCCGTGCTCGCCATGGAGCAATATGCGCTCGCGCTGTCGCAACTTTACAACCTCGATCTCGCCGCGACGCTCGAGGACATCGACGCCGCCCATGCGCAGGGCCGGCCGGCGCTCTGGCGCGCATCGGCCATGGTTTGCGCTGCGTCGGATATCACGCCGGGCTGGGACGTCACCTCCGACAGTCTCGCCGCCTGGCTCGCGCGCCGCAGCGGCGCGTCGGCCTTGCTGATGATCAAGAGCGTGGACGTCGGCGCCGATTCTGCTTTGGCGAGCCTCGTCTCGGCCGGCGTTGTCGATCCGGCCTTTCCAGCCTATGTCGACGGTACGCCCGTCGTCGTCGCCGGCCCCGGCGCGCTCGCCTCAGCGGGCGCGCTACTGGCTGGCGGCGCCCTGCCCGGCGCGCCTGTCCAACTCAAGAAGATTGCTTCATGACAAAAAAGAACGTCGTCACGCCGCGCTGGGGATGGGCGCTCACCGGCTCAGGCCATTTTTTTACCGAATGTCTGGAAATGATCCGCTCGCTCGACCATTGCGACCTTTTCGTCAGCAAGGCGGCGGCGGAAGTCGTGCGCATGTACAAGCACGACCTCAATCTCCCCGATACGATCCGCATCTTCAAGGACACGACCGCGAGCGCCGCCCCGGTCGGCGGCTTCTATTACAACGTCTATCACACGCTGGTGGTCGCCCCGGCGACGTCGAACACGGTCGCCAAGGCCGTTGTCGGCATTTCCGACAATCTGGCGACCAATGTCTTCGCCCAGGCCGGCAAATGCCGCGTGCCAACCATCGTCTTCGCTTGCGACACCGCGCCGGAGCTCGAGACCCGCGCCCCCAAGGGCATGGTGATGGTCTATCCGCGCAGAATCGACCTCGAAAACACCGACAAGCTCAAATCCTTCGAGGCCACGCAAGTCGTCGAGAGCCTCGCGGCGCTGCAGGAGGCCGTCGAGCGGCGCAAGCGCGAACTGGCGGAGCAAGGGTGAGCCGGCAACTCCCCTGCCACCCTTGCTTGCGCTTGTCGCGGGCGTTTACGGCCGCAAGACTATGGACGTCGTGACGTAGATGGCCAAGCCGGCCATGGCGCGGGATAGACTCGCCATGCGCCCGCCGCGATTGACTGGGCTTCCCGCCGTCCCCTAGAGGGGTGGGCCGGCCACGCGCCGACACTTAAGTTACGTCGGCCGGACCCCTTCAAGAAAGCCCGAGCATGAGCGAGCGCCTGCTGTTTCTCACCGGCCACCTGGCCTATCCGCGCCTGGAGCGGATGGTGGCGGGCTTTGGCGAGGCGGCGCGCGAGTGGCGTATTCACGACATTGGCGTGAAGGTCGCGGCGCTGATGACGCAGGACATCATCCTGCGCCGCCTGCCCCGCCCCGTCGCGGCCGATCGGGTCATTGTCCCCGGCCGCTGCCGCGCCGATCTCGACGTTCTTTCGGACGAATTCGGCGTGCGATTCGAGCGCGGGCCAGAGGAGATCGCCGATCTCCCCGGCTATCTGGGACGCGGCGGCGTCCCGCCGGACCTCTCGCGCTACGACATGCGCATTTTCGCGGAGATCGTCGACGCCTCCAAGATGAGCGTCGCCGAGGTCGTGGGGAAGGCCCGCGAGTTGGCGCGCGCCGGCGCCGACGTCATCGATCTCGGCTGCCTGCCGGACACGCCTTTCGACCATATGGAAGAGACGATCGCCGCGCTGAAGGCGGAAGCGCTGAAAGTCTCAGTGGACTCGGCCAATATTGCGGAGCTCGAGCGCGCCGTGGCCGCGGGCGCCGATCATCTCTTGAGCCTCGACGAAGAGACGCTCGCGATCCTGCCCGACAATTCGCCTCTCGTTCCGGTGCTGGTGCCGCGCCCGCATGGCGATCTCGATTCCCTGCAACGGGCCGCGCGGATCGCGCGTGCGCGGGGCATCGACTTCATTCTCGACCCCATTCTGGACCCCATCCACTTCGGCTTTGCGGCCTCGATCGCGCGCTATGTCGAGCTGCGCGCGCGCGAGCCCGAGGCCGAGATCATGATGGGCACCGGCAATCTCACGGAACTGACCGACGCCGACACCGCGGGAATTACCGCGGCGATGCTCGGCGTCTGCTCGGAGCTTCATATCCGCCACCTGCTCACCGTGCAGGTCAGCCCGCATACGCGGCGCACGCTGCAGGAGCACGACGCGGCGCGCCGTCTGATGTATGCCTCCCGCGCCGACCGCGCTTTGCCGAAAGGCTACAGCGACGCGCTGCTGCAGGTGCACGACAAGCGCCCCTATGCCTCGACGCCGGCCGAGATCGCCGAGTTGGCGCGCGAACTGCGCGATTCGAATTTCCGCATCGAGACGACGCAGGACGGCGTGCATATATTCGCCAAACAGTTCCACGCGGTCGAAAAGGACGCCATGGCGCTGTTTCCGCATCTCAATGTCGAGCACGACGGCGCGCACGCCTTTTATCTCGGCGCGGAGCTGATGAAGGCGGAACTCGCCTTCAAGCTCGGCAAGCGCTACCGCCAGGACGAACCGCTCGACTTCGGCGTCGCCATGGACATCAACGAAGAAGAAGCGACCCGCTTTAAGGAAGCAGGACACACGCTGCGCAAGGCGGGCGAGGGAAAAGGAAATGCCTCTGATTCATGAATGCGTCGTCACGACGCTGTCGCCGGAGGGGCGCCCGCATGTGGCGCCGCTCGGCCTAATCGAGGAAGGTGAATATTGGATCGCCGCGCCTTTCAGGCCCTCGACAACGCTTTTCAATCTCGAGCACGGGAAGAAGTTCACGGCGAGCTTCACGGATGACGCGCGCGTCTTCGCGGGGCTTGTGACCGGAACACGCAGCTTTCCGCTCACCGACATCGAAGGCTGGCCGGCCCCGCGCCTGTCCTGCGCGCTCGCTCACGCCGAACTCGAAATCGCCCGCGTCGAAGACGACGAGATTCGCCCGCGCTTCTTCTGCCGTGTGAAGCACACCGAGTCGCACCGCCCCTACCTCGGCATGAACCGCGCCCGCGCCGCGGTGCTGGAAGCCGCCATTCTCGCGACGCGCCTCGGGCGGCTGCCGCGCGAAAAAATCGACAGCGAAATCGCCTATCTCAGGATCGCGATCGACAAGACGGCCGGAGACGCCGAGCGTGAAGCGTGGGACACGGTGATGGAAAAAATCGCGGCCCATCTGAATGAAGCGGCGAGCTGAAGGCTAATTACTTGGCGCTCAGATCCTCCGGTCTGGGTTCGCGCAGCCAGATTCGATACTCGGGCTTGAGCCAGTTGAAGAGTTTCTCGCCATAGACGCGATCGGGCCAGCAAAGGCGCGTCTCGACTTCGAGCGGCGCGCTTTTCGGCCCGCCGGCGAAGAGCCAGGACGGGAAGGAATCGATGGCGGCGATATAGGTCGGCAGATAGCGATCGTGATTGTGCTTGCGATAGACCGTGAGCAGGTTGCAATCGCTAATGGAGAAGCGCGGCGTCGTCAGCGTGTCGTAGAGTTCGAGCGCGGGCGACATGGCGCCGATGAGGAAAACGAGCGCGCCCGCGGCGAGCGGCGCCCATGCGCGCGCGAAAAAGAAATCGATCAGCAACGCGTCGAAGCCAAAGGCCAGCAGCGCCCGCGGAGCGATCGAGACCCTTTGCGTGGCGTCGTTCATGTAGCCGAGATTGAACAGCGGAGAGATCAGCAGAAGAAGGGCGGAGATGGCCAGGAGCGGCCGAAACCAGACGTCGAGCCTTTTCCAGAATACGAAAGCAAGGGCGAGCTGCGTCAGGCCGAAGATCAGCAGCAGAACATATTCGTCGGCAAATCCGCTTTCGAAGATCTGGAGGCGATGTGGCACGCCTTCTGCGCCAGCCCCAAGATAGGCGAGAAGAGGGAGAAACCCGAGAGCGGACATACAGGCGAAGGCGAAGCGCGGCCGCGTGATCTCCTGAGGCGAGAGCAGCGCCAGCGGGACAAATATTGCGGCGGCGCCCATCAAGGCGAGCGGGGACCAGAGCAGGAGCGGCAAACTCGCGGCGGAAAGGGCGGCAAGATCGATTTCACGCCGCAGGTAGAGCACAGCGAGCGCAGCAAACCACCAGCCTGGCAGCGCGTGTGGCGGGCACCAGAACACTTGCGAGAGATTGGGCGGAAAATAGCCGATCTCGACCCAGAAGGCGGGGACGCGCAAGAGCGACGCCCCTCCCGTTTTGATCAGAACCGGGATGCTGTCCAGCCCGCTGAAAAAGACGAACAGAAAAATGAACGCCAGCCTGCCGCGGGGCCAGACGAGCGTGATGGCGTAGAAGAAGGCGGCAAGCAGGAACGTCGTCTGCCCGACGAGCGTGAAATGCGCCGCCTGAAGGCCGGCGATCCTGCCGACAGCGGCAGGGAGGAGATACATTCCGAGCGGCGCGCGGAGAATGAAGTCGCCGCCCTCGTGACGATAGAACGCCGGCATCGCGCGGCTCACGAGATCGGCAAGCACGGCGTCGCGACCGAGCCAGTCATCTTTCGAAAAAAAGAGATGGCCCTCGCCGCCCAGCACCGCCAAAGACAGACCGACGCCCGCGCAGACTGCGAGCCATCTCCACTCGACCGGCCGCTCCAGCGCCTCGCCGAAGCGCCCCGCCAGGAAGACGCAATTCGCACAGACGACGCCCGCGAGCGCCAGAAGCGCGGGCAGGAGAGAGAAGCTCGGCGCGAGCAGCGCAGAGCCTGCCGAGGTGACCGCCATCGCCGCCGCGACGATATGCCAGTTCTTCAAAACGCCCCCCAAAGGAGGACGAAGCTAATCCTGAGCCATTAATAATCCAAGAGCGCGAGCGACACGGCTGGCGCGCAGTTGGCGGCCAATGAGGCCAGGTCGTCGGGCGCCTCGACGAAGCCGGCGAAATCCCGGTAGGCATGGCCTTGCGACGTCGCAAGCCGCGCGGCGAGATCGCGCCCCACGCCGGCGCCCACGAACAACATCTCGCCTGAAATGGCTTCCCGCGACGCCAATAAGGCGATCTGGTCCTCGATCGCCCGCAGTTGGGCGCGGGCGAGATGATCGGCCAAGGCCCGAATTTGCGCCGCCGACAAATCGCCGTCGTCGCGGCCCACGAGCCGCGCCAGCCGGGCGCTCGACGCCGCGGCCGTCTTGCCTCGCCCATCCGCCGTTGGCGACAGATCGGCGACGCTCTGCCCTTCGGGCAGATCGCCGAGCACGCGCCGAACGTCCGCCATCGATGCAAAAGCCTCGTTGACGAGCGGCGTCCAGCGCCCGTCGACGGGCGCCCGCGTCGCATAGGCTTGGGGCGCGCCGCGCGAGAAGCCGGCGTAGGCCAATTCGCCATGAACAAGCCGCTCCGCGTCGGTCTCGCCCCGCGCCGCAATGACGCCGTTCCGAATCGGAACGAGATCCGTCGTTGTGGAGCCGATGTCGATGAAAAGCGCGTCGTCGCAATGGCGCGCCACGAGTTCGGCGCTTGCGCGCCAATTCGCCGAGGCGATCGAACGGGCGGCGCCGCCGACGTCGGCGCGCGACACGAAGCCTCGCGCCCCGGCGTAAAACATAATGTCTGCGTTCCCGATCTCGCGCGCAATGACAGCTGCGACAGAGACGACCCCGCGCCCCCGGTCCTCGAAAGCGTCCGAGAGCTCCGCCGTCATGGTGACGCGATGGCGCGCGGCGGGGCCAAGCTCGACGAGCGTCTCGCGGATCGGCGCTTCGAGATGGGCGAGGCCCAGATGCGGCGCGCAGGCGCGCTGGGCGACGGCGACGAGCCGCCCGTTTTCGGCGCGCGCCGCCTTGACATGCGCGCCGCCAATGTCCCAGCCGATGGTCGCGGTCACTTGCGCATTTCTCGAGCTCTCCTGAGCTAACGACATCTAGACGGTGCAAAAGAAAAAGGGGAGCCGCAAGGGCTCCCCTTCAAAACCGAGCTGGAGCCCGAAATCAATTCGGGGCGAAGGGGTGCTTGGCTTCGTTGCGCTTGGCGACGACTTCCGAGGCCTTCGGCTCGCCGCGGACGGCGCGGGCGATGGCTTCCTTCGTGGCCTGATAGTTGTAGTCCTGAATCTTCTTGTCGTCGTTGGCGTCCCAATGGATGAACACGCCGACCGAGATGAACAGGTCGTCGGCTTCCGAAACCGGGATCACGCCCTCGGCGACCGAGTCGGCGACCGCCTTGGCGACGCCGTGCTGCGCCGGGCCGAACATCTGGACGGCCTGCTTGGCGCCCTTGATGGTGACCTTGTTGAAGAGAATCGTGTTCGGCTTGCAGAGCAGGTTCGGCGCGACGACCGCGAGAAGCGTCGTGAAGCCGTCCTTGTTGTTGACGAGCGCGTTCGCGAAGGCGAGCTCAGCGGCCGAACCGCGCGGACCCATGATGAGGTCGATGTGAGCGACTTCGTTGCCCTCGCCGACGAGCGACTCGCCGACCAGCATCTTGTTGATCAAAGCCATGTGCGTTTCCTTTCAAAGAAACCTGACGACCCGCCCCGCGGCAGGCGTTTTGTGAATAAACCGTGCGCAATGCCGCGCCGGCCTTGAGAAGCGCCGCAGTTTCTCCGCGGCGCGCACTCAACCAGTTTCACGCACCCGCGCCAAGCCTGGCCGCAGGCGCGCCAGAATTAGACGAGTTGACGCGCCAGCGCGAAGGCGTGGCGGAAATCGAGGCACAGCGGCTTGTCCGAGGTGACCATCTGCTTGAACAGGCCGGACTCGGCGCCGTATTTGACATTGCCGATGGCAAGCGCGCCGATGCCGAGAGCGCCATGCTCGGAAATGACGACGCCATTGTCGTGCAGGCCGCAGCCCTCGACGCCCAGCGGCGGCACGGCGTTGACGTCGGCGGCGATGAGCAGATCCTTGGCGGCCGCCAGGTCTTCCTTCGACAGAACCTGAACGCCGGCGCGGGCGGCGCAGAGCGCTATCTCGTGCTTCAGCAAAAGCTCGCGCACCATCTCATGGCTGCTGCCGTCGGCCGGCGTCACCTTGATGTTGAAGCGCTTGTTCATCTCGTCGGCCTGCTTGGCGACGCGGTCGAGGCCGCTGTAGCCGACGATCGTGACGGCGGCGCCTTCCAGCGCCGCGATCACCGCCGAGGAGTAGCCGACCACGCCGGTCGCGCCATAGATGACGATCTTGGAGCCCTTGAGCTCGCGGCCCTTCTTTTCACGCAGGACCTTTTCGGTGCAGGCGACCATCGCGCCGGCGGTGGTGAAGGAGCCGTAGGGGTCGGCGAAGAGCGACACTTCGAAGGGCTTCAGCAGCGCCTTCTGCGCCGCCTCGAGCATGTCGAGGGCGAGCACGGCGTCGCGACCGGCGAAGAAAATGCCCGTCTTCAGGGCGGCCGAGGGCGCGCGGGAGAACATGGCGTCCTGCACCAGCGCAGTCACTTCGTCGAGCGTGACGTTCGTATAGGGAATCGCGGCGTCATAGCCGGCGTCCAGGGCCATGTTCACGTCGAACGGGCTCATATGCTTCAATGTGCTGAGCATATGGAGAATTGCTTTGGCCATAGGAATTTCCCCAACCTTTGTCTTTTCGCGCTCGACGCCCCGGGCAATTGGCGGGGCTCGGCGGGAGGACAGGCTCCGGCTCTGTCGATTTTCGATGATTCCGGGCGGCTGAACGGCGCAGGCGCGCCTGGACCCGTCCGGAGCGACGAGGAGGCTTAGAGCCCAGAACGCGGCCAATGTCTAGAGGCGATTGCGCCGCAGCCGCCGCTTTCCCCGGCCCTGCGACGGCTTTAGCCTTCCGGCCGGTTGACGCTCGCCGGGCTTTGCTCTTATAAGGCTCGCGAACAGGGCTCGGCGCTGGGGCGGCGAGCCTTTTTCCGTCGTTTCCACCCATCCGTCGCGGCGTGCGGGCTTTAGCCCTCCCGACGTATGGAAGCGCTACACTGGTTTGAAAGGAAGTTCCATGTCCCGGCGTTGCGAGCTGACCGGCAAGGGCGTGCAGACGGGCAATCTCGTCAGCCACTCCAATCGCAAGACGCGCACGCGTTTCCTGCCCAATCTCGTCAATGTGACGCTGGCCTCCGACGCGCTCGCGCGCTCGGTGCGCCTGCGCATTTCGGCCGCGGCGCTGCGCTCGGTCGAGCATCGCGGCGGCCTCGACGCCTTTCTGGCGAAGGCCCACGACGAGGAGCTGTCGCAGGGCGCCCGCGCGCTCAAGCGCGAGATCGAGAAGAAGCAGGCCGGCGCGACCGCCTGATTGTCGTCGATCGTCCTGATCAGACATGGCCCCGTCGCCGTCAAGGCGTCGGGGCTTTTGTCGTTTCAGGCCTTCGCGGCTTTCATCTCGGCCTATGAGGAGGCGGGGATCGAGGCCTGCGCCCGCCCGCCCGCGCAGCTGATTCCGATCCTGCGGAGGGTGTCGAGAATCTACGCCAGCGATGCGCGGCGCGTGACCGAGACGCTCTCTCGGCTGGGCGTCACCGCCGACGTCGTCGACGCCTCCTACCGCGAGGCGCCGCCCAGAGCGCCGCGCCTGCCCGGCCAATGGCCGGAGATCGTCTGGCTCGCCCTCGCCCGGGCGCGCGGCGCTTTCGACCCGGCCTTGGCGCCGGCGCGCGCCGATCTGCGCCGCCGCGTGCGCATATGCTGCGATGAGCTTCGGGAGGCGGCGCTCCAGGGCGACGTGGCGCTCATCGGTCACGGCTGGTTCAACCGCGCCGTCGCGAAAGATCTCGCGGCGGAAGGCTGGCGCCAGACCGGCCCCGGCTTCAGGCGGCCCTGGGGTCATCTCGCTTTGTCCCCGCCCCCGGCGAAACCTGACGCTCGGCCGTGGAGCGCGCCTGTTCATCGGCGCGCCGCTCCTTAGCTATCCGCATGGGCGGACGCGAGGACCGTACGATGGCGCATTTCATGTTCAGCACGGGGATCGAAAACAGCTGCCCGACGATCCATCACGGCCGCACGCGAATCGACGAGATGGAGCTTTGCGGGCACTACCGGCGCTGGCGCGAGGACTTCGACCTCGTGCAGGATCTCGGCGTCAAGACGCTGCGCTATGGCCTGCCCTTGTGCATGACGTGGCTCGGCCCGGACCGCTATGACTGGGAATTCGCCGATCTGGCGTTCGGCGATCTCGAGCGGCGCGGCGTCATCCCCATCGCCGATCTTTGTCACTTCGGCGTGCCGGACTTCATCGGCGATTTCCAAAATCCCGATTTCCCCCGCCTCTTCGCGCGCTACGCCCACGCCTTCGCCAAGCGCTTCCCCGCCGTGCAACTCTATACGCCGATCAACGAGATGTTCGTTTGCGCGACCTTCTCGGCCGCCTATGGGTGGTGGAACGAGCAGATGACGACGGATCGGGCCTTCGTGACGGCGCTCAAGCATATTGTGAAAGCCAATGTGCAGGCGATGCACACGATCCTCGCGGCGCGGCCCGACGCGATCTTCGTGCAAAGCGAGTCGACGGAATATTTCCACGCCGAGAATCCAGCCGCGATCGCGCCGTCCGAAGACTTCAACGAGCGCAGATTCCTGTCGCTCGATCTCAACTACGGCCGCGCCGTAAATTCCCAGATGTTCGTCTTCCTCATGGATAACGGTATGACGCGGCAGGAGTATAATTTCTTCATGCAGCGGCACCTGAAGAGCCATTGCATCATGGGCAATGACTATTACGGCGCCAATGAGCACAACGTCGCCGCCGACGGGACCATGACGTCGTCCGGCGAAATTTTCGGCTACAACGAAATCACCCGGCAATATTACGATCGCTACCGCCTGCCGGTGATGCATACGGAAACCAACACATGCGAAGGCCCGCGCGGCGACGAGGCGGTGCGCTGGCTGCGCAAGGAATGGGCGAATGTGCTGCGCGTCAGAAACAGCGGCGTGCCCATCGTCGGCTTCACCTGGTATTCGCTCACCGATCAGATCGACTGGGACATCGCCCTGCGCGAAGCGCGCGGCAAAGTCTGTCCGCTGGGACTCTACGATCTCGACCGCAAGCCGCGCGCCGTCGGCCTCGCCTATAAGCAGTTGATTCAGGACTGGCGGGAGGTGCTGCCGGCGCAGAGCATCTGTCTCACCGTGCCGCTGGCGCCCTATGGACTCGTGCGGAGCCGATCCCCCGCGCAGCAGCAGGAGATGGAAAAGGCGCAGCCTCATTAAAGTCCCCTGCTCCGGTTGTCGGCCGCGGAGCGGGTCTCAACCTAATTGGCGCGCTCAACTCAAGAAGGGGGCGGCGGATGCCAGGGACTTCGAACGGCGAACCTCCCGTCATTGTCGTCACGGGCGCCTCGGCCGGCGTTGGCCGCGCCGTCGCCGTCGCATTCGCCCGTCGCGGCTGTCGCGTGGCTCTGCTCGCGCGCAGCCCCGAAGGATTGGACGGCGCCGCCCGCGATGTCGCGACGGCGGGCGGCCAAGCCTTTGCGCTCGTCACCGACGTCGCCAAGGCCGATGAGGTCTTCGGCGCGGCCGAAGACGTCGTCGCCCGGTGGGGCCGCATACATGTCTGGGTGAACGACGCGATGGAGACGGTCGTCGGGCCAGTCGACGTGATCACGCCGCAGGAATTCAGGCGCGTGACCGAAGTAACCTATCTCGGGGCCGTGCACGGGACGTTGGCCGCGCTGCGCCACATGCGCGGGCGCGACGAGGGCCATATCGTCCAGATTGGCTCGGCGCTTTCCTATCGCGCCATTCCGCTGCAATCGGCCTATTGCGCGGCAAAGTTCGCCATGCGCGGCTTTACAGACGCGCTACGCGCGGAACTTCTGCACGACAAGAGTCGCATTCGTCTGACGATGGTTCAGCTCCCCGGCGTGAACACGCCGCAGTTCGACTGGTCGCATATGCATTTTGCGCATCGGCACCAGCCGATCGGGACTGTCTATGAGCCGGAATCTGTCGCCGAGGCGGTTGTCGGCGCCGTCGAGGCGCGACGCGCGCCCCGTGAACTCTGGCTCGGCGCGCCCACCGTGCAGTCCATCCTCGGGCAGATCGTCGCGCCCGGCTTGCTGGATCGTTATCTGGCGCGCAACGCCTATGAAAATCAGCTGTCGAACGACCCCGTGCGCCCCGGCGATCCGGACGAACTCCTTGGCCCCGACGATAGCGATCATGGCGCGCGGGGACGCTTCACGCGCCGCGCGAAGGACAGCCTTCTTGCGGTCGACCCGGCCTATTTGCGCGGCGGCGGCGTTCTGGCGGCGCTGGGTCTGCTCGCGGGGGCGTTTCTGTGGGGACGCGCGTCGCGTCAATCCGTGAAAAAGCCGCGGGCGGCTCTGCCCGTACGCGGCAGTCAGCATTCCTGAAAACGAAAAGCGACGCTGTAGCGCCGCAAACTAAGTCGGGGAGCCATGCGCGCGGCCGAGACGGCTCTCGAGTCGAAATCGGACGCCACCAGAACGCCTCTGACCTCGACCGACCCTTCCTCGGCGCTCACATCTCCCATGTAGCTGAGGATCTGGCCGATCGCGTCTCGGCCAGCCGTTCCGGCCTTCAGTTCTATGACAACGAGCCTGCCGGCCGCATCGCGCGCCGTGATGTCAATTCTTCCGGAATCAACGCTACGCTCGATGCCCTCGTCAACAATTGTCAGGCCGGCTTCAAGCTGTTCGATCGCTTTTCGAAGCGACGCCTGCAGGTCGCGCTCGAGGCCAAAGCGCTGGCTTGGCTCCGGCCCTACAGCGTCCGCGGCAGACTCTTCCCCGCCTGCTCGCGCCTTTGGAAGCGATGCTTCGTCCCGAAAGCGCTGATAGAGAACGATCGCGTTGCGATATGACGCAAGATTGCTATAGGCGTCGCCCTCAAAAGCTATCTTCGTTGGATTTGGCTTTCCCCGGCGTCTGTCGTCGGCGGAATATTTCAAATCGCTTATCACTGAGGCGAGACGGTCCTTGGTGTAATGGTCGTCGAGATCTCCGTAATTTTTCTCGACCCGACCCACGCGATGGAGCTGCGCGGATATCGTCGCCCTGTCGTATTTCTGATTCTCCAGCCACTGCTTGTAGTCAGGCTGCATTGTCCCTCGCAACCGTCTCTGAAAACGAATGACCCAGAGACGTGAGCGCCTCTGGGTCATCTATCGTCAAAATTTGCCGTTCACCCTCGCACATCCGGCGGCGTCGCCTCTTCGGCCAGCAGCTTCAGCGCCTCGTCGATGGCGAGTTGCGTCTGCTGCTGCGAGCCGAGGCGGCGCATCGAGATCGTGCGCTCGGCCGCCTCCTTCTTGCCCGCGACGAGAAGCACCGGGACCTTGGCGTGCGAATGTTCGCGCACCTTGTAGGTGATCTTCTCGTTTCGCGCGTCGACGTCGACATTGAGTCCGAGCTTGCGCGCGACCGCCGCGACCTCATAGGCGTAGTCGTCCGCCTCCTGCGTGATCGTACAAACGACGATCTGCAGCGGCGACAGCCAGAGCGGCAGATGGCCGGCGTAATGCTCGATCAGAATGCCGGTGAAGCGTTCGAGCGAGCCGAACATGGCGCGGTGAATCATCACGGGCGTCTTCTTCTCGCTGTCCGGTCCGATGTAGAAGGCGCCGAAACGCACCGGCAGATTGAAGTCGACCTGCGTCGTGCCGCATTGCCATTCACGGCCGATGGCGTCGCGCAGCGTATATTCGAGCTTCGGCCCGTAAAACGCGCCCTCGCCTTCCTGAACGCTCGTCTTCAGACCGCGGCGCGCAAGTTCGTCGAGCACCTTCCCGAGCGCGGCTTCGGCCTTGTTCCAGGCTTCGTCCGAACCCACGCGCTTTTCGGGGCGCGTCGAGAGCTTCACGACAACGTCCTCGAAGCCGAAGTCGCGATAGATCGTCAAGATGAGGTCGTTGATCTTCAGCGCCTCGTCCATGATCTGATCTTCGGAGCAGAAAATATGGGCGTCGTCCTGCGTGAAGGCGCGCACGCGCATCATGCCGTGCAGCGCGCCCGAGGGCTCGTAGCGATGTACGACGCCAAACTCCGCGATCTTCACCGGCAGATCACGATAGGATTTGAGCCCGTTCTTGAAGATCTGCACGTGGCCAGGGCAGTTCATCGGCTTGATCGCGAAGACGCGCTCGTCGTCCGTCTTGGTGACGAACATGTTCTCACGATACGTCTGCCAATGGCCCGACGTCTCCCACAAGGCGCGGTCGAGCACCTGCGGCGTATTCACTTCGATATAGCCCGCCGCCTTCTGCTTGCGCCGCATATAGGAGACGAGCGTCTGGAACAACGTCCAGCCCTTCGGATGCCAGAAGATGGCGCCCGGCCCTTCCTCCTGGAAATGAAAGAGGTCCATCTCGCGCCCGAGGCGGCGGTGATCGCGGCGTTCCGCTTCCTCGAGCCGGTGCAGATAGGCGTCGAGCTCTTCCTGCGTCGCCCAGGCCGTGCCGTAGATGCGCGACAGCATCGGCTTCGTCGAGTCGCCGCGCCAATAGGCGCCGGCGACCTTCATCAGCTTGAAGGCGCCGCCGATCTTGCCGACCGACGGCAGATGCGGGCCGCGACAGAGATCGAGCCAGTGGCCCTGTTTGTAGACGCTCAAGGGCTCGTCCGACTTGATGCTGTCGATCAATTCGCCCTTGAACGTCTCGCCCTTGGCGATGAACCATGTCTTGGCGTGCTCGCGGTCCCATTCCTCGCGCACGATCGGCGCGTCGCGGGCGATGATCTCGCGCATCTTCTTCTCGATCGCCGGCAGGTCTTCGGGCGTGAAGGGCTCCGCGCGCTGGAAATCGTAATAGAAACCATTTTCGATCACCGGGCCGATCGTCACCTGCGTGCCGGGATAGAGCTCCTGCACGGCCTCCGCCAGCACATGGGCGGCGTCGTGGCGGATGAGCTCCAGCGCGCGCGGATCGTCGCGTGAAACGAATTCGACTCGCGCGTCCTTCTGGACGGGTTTCATGAGGTCGACGAGTTCCCCGTCGAGCGTCATGGCGACGCTGCGCTTGGCGAGAGACGGGGAGATGCTCTTGGCGATGTCGAAGCCCGTGACGCCGGGCTCGAACTGACGGGACGCCCCGTCGGGGAATGTAACCGCAACCATTTGTCGCTCCTGTCGCGCTCAATCGCCGACACGGATCGGCGTAAGTCGCTTGGCGTAGGTGAAGGAGCGCGTTTTAGCGCCTCGGACGCGCGGGCGCAAATGGCGGCCGCGCCGCCATCTGCTTTCAGGCTGCGAGCCCGCCGCGTTTCGGCTAGTGGGAGCCCTCAAGATGTATCCCGTGTCCTCCTGAAAAAACTTACGGCCACGAGCCGCGGCTGATCTCAACTGGGCTCGCCCCGGTCAAGTTTCCAGCCCCGATAAATCGATGGGTCGCTTTGAAAAATTCGATAGTCCCGCCGACCCCCCTCTGGCCGACGGTCACTCGAGCGAGGGCGCTACTCTTCCTCGTCCTCGTCCTCGCCCTGGCCTTGTTGCCTGTGCGCTTCCGAGACGGCCGAAGCAACGTCGGCGACGGACAGGAACTCGTCCTTGTCCACGTCCTTCAGAAGGTCGCCCAAGCGCTCGGAACTGTCCTTTGTCCAGTTGACCTCTTCCTTGCCGTGCTGGCGGATCAGATCTTCCTTGGAGATCGGGAAGCTCGTCCCATGGAGCGCCTGCGTCACCGACGCCACGCCGAATGCGAAGCCCTTGGCGGGACCTTTATGGCCGCTGCCGCGACCCTCGCCCGTGTTTTCGGTCGTTCGAGGCATGAGGCTTCTCCGCTTTAGTGCTTCTTGCCCTTGCCGGACGAGCCCTCGGCGCGCTTGCCTTCCTCGATCAGCTCTTTCACGCGCTGTCCGCCTTTGTGGCCGAGCTCGGAATAGCCCTCGGGCCCCAGCTCTTCCTTGCGGATTTCGCCGCCCATCTTGCCGGCTTCCTTCACGGTCATCGGCCCCTTGGGCGCCGATTTTCCACCCTGCGAACCTGTCTGTTTCTGTGGCATGATTTTTCCTCTCGCCGTTTCGGCGAAACCATCGCGTTAGGCTTCGCCGTCCTCCTCTTCTTCGTCTTCCATGTTCTCGAGGTCTTCGCCGGCGTCCTCACGCTCGGCTTGCTTACCCTCCTTGATCAGCTCCTTCACGCGCTGCCCGCCCTTGTGGCCGCCGAGGCGCCCCGCCTCTTCGACCGTCATCTGACCGCGCTTGATGGACTTTTCCGGTTCAGTCCGCTTCTGCGGCATGGCCTCCTCCTGTTGACGAGAACGGGCGGCTCAGTGACGCGACTTCGACTTGCCGCCCTTCCCCGCGCCGCCCGCGCCTTCGGCGCGCTTGCCTTCCTGGATGAGCTCCTTGACGCGCTCGCCACCCTTCTGGCCGCCTTTTTCGCCGCCGAGATGGCCGGCCTGTTCGACAGTCATCTGTCCTGCGCCGGATTTTCCCGGCTTCTGCCCAGTCTGTCGCTGCGCCATGTCGTTCTCCATTTAGTCAAGCGCGCTCGCCGTCGGGCGACTGCCTTCAGTGACGCGGTTTGCCGCGGCCCTTGGTCTCGCTTTCCTCTTCCTCTTCGCCGGCGCCTTCTGCGCGCTTGCCCTCTTCGATAAGCTGCTTCACGCGCTGGCCGCCCTTATGGCCGAGTTCCGAGTAGCCTTCCGGGCCAAGCTGCTCTTTACGCGCCTCGCCGCCCATCTTGCCGAGTTCCGAATAACCTTCTGGGCCAAGCTGCTCTTTGCGGGCCTCGCCGCCCTTCTTGCCCATCTCGGAATAACCTTCGTGGCCAAGCTGCTCCTTGCGGACCTCGCCGCCCATCTTGCCGATTTCCGAGTAGCCCTCGGGGCCGAGCTCTTCCTTGCGGATCTCGCCGCCCATCCGGCCGGCTTCCTGAACCGTCATCGTGCCCTTGGCCTTCTGAGAGCCTTTTTCGCCTTCCGTACCATGTGTGCGGGCCATAGTGACCTCCCATTCAACCTCGCGCTGGAGTTCGGGAACCTTGCGGGCCCCTGCCGAAACGAACGCCCGAGCGCATGTTCCGGGCCCCGAGGGCCGCCTGCCGGCCAGCGCCATTGTCCGTGCCGAGCGGCCTTTCGCCTGGGTGCTCGGACGCCGGCGTTTCAGCCTCCGAAACGCCGGTCGCCCGTCGCCAGACCATCGAGGCGATCAGCGCTAGATCGTTTGCGCGCCGAGCATGGGAAGTACGTACGAACACCTAGAGGGGCTCGATCTGCACCCTCAAGAAAAACATGGGCTTGCGTAAAAGAGAGCCCCTTAAGCCCGTGCGAAAAACGGCGTCAGCTCGGCGCGCAAGCGACGATTTGACGCTTGGTCTCGACATCTGACGGGCTGACAAGCCGCTTCGCCTTGCGCCAACAGGGAAAACGCCGGCCGCGGGACGGCGCCGCCCCCGATCTTTTGCAGGCCTCGCGCGTTAAGGCGCCATGAGCCCGACCGCCGACGCGCCGCGCCAGAGCAACAAGCTCGCCGCCTATCAGAGAGCTTACGGCTATTTTGCACCCGACTGGCCCTGGATCGCGACGCTCGTGGCGCTCATTGGCGTCTCTGTCGGCGTCGGCCTGCTGGAAGCCTGGCCGCTCGCCATTCTCGTCGACACCGTCCTGACGCACGAGCCGAAAACCGGCTGGCTGCACGTCTACTTCCTAGCCTTGCTGCCGCCCGACCGGCCTGGCCAGATTCTCGGCCTCGTGATCATCGGCCTGCTGCTGCAGGTCATCGGTTATTCGGCCTGGATGGCCCGGATGATGATCAATTTTTACCTCAATTACTGGGGGACGACGCGCGTCCGCGCCGATCTTTTCGGCAAGCTGCAAAGGCTCGATCTCGGCTACCACCAGTCGCGTCCGCAGGGCGATTCCATTTATCGCCTCACCACGGACGCTTTCGGCCCGTGGGGCATTATCGACATCATCATCGGCTCGTCTGTCGCGGCCGTCACGCTCACCGTCATGACCGCCATCCTTCTGTCCCGCAGCCCGCCGCTCACCTTCGCCGCCTATTCGGTGGCGCCGCTGATCGTGTGGAGCAACTGGCGGTTCGGCTTGAAAATCCACAAGCGCGCGCTCGAGTCGAAGCAAATCGACGCGGACCTTACGGCGCATATTCAGCAGGCGATGGCGCGCGTGCCGCTGGCGCAGGCGTTCCGCCGCGAACCCTCTGAATTCGAGCGCTTTCAGCAAGCTGTCCTGCGCAGCGTGAACGCGCTCCTGCGCCTCAATTGGCAGGAGCAGCTCTATCCGCTGGCGCGCGACCTCATCCTGTCGCTCGGCGCCGCCATCATTCTCGGTTATGGCGGCTGGCTCGTCTACCGGGACCAGTTTCTCGCGCCTGTGGCCGACGGCATGACCGTCGGCGCGCTGATGATCTTCATGGACTATTTGCGCAAGCTATGGGATCCGCTCAAATGGCTTGCCGAGTTTTTCTCGAAGGTGCGGACATTCGAGGCCGCCGCAAGGCGCGTGTTTTTCGTGCTGGATACGCCGGAGTCGATCAAGGACGCGCCGGATGCGCGGCCGCTGCCTGCGGCGCCGCGTCGACTGACGCTCGACCATCTCTCCTTCGGCTATCTGCCGGGCCGCCTGGTGCTGAACGACCTCACCGCGACCATCGCGCCGGGCGAAATGGCGGCCTTCGTCGGTCCGAGCGGGACCGGCAAGAGCTCCCTGCTCAGGCTGATGCTGCGATTCCACGATCCGCTCGAGGGCGCGTTGCGGCTCGATGGCGTCGACATTCGCGACGTGCGGTTGGCCGATCTGCGCGCGCATTTCGCCTTCGTGACGCAAGACGCCTTCATGCTGCCGGCAAGCGTCGCCGAGAATATCGCCTATGGGCGTCCCGCCGCCAGTCGGGCGGACATCGAGGAGGCGGCGGCGCTGGCGGGGGCGGCGGAATTCATCGAAGCGATTCCCGACGCCTATGACGCCATGCTCAGCGAAGGCGGCGCGAATCTCTCCGGCGGGCAGCGTCAGAGGCTCGCCATCGCCAGAGCGCTGTTGAGCGAAGCGCCCTTCCTCGTACTCGACGAGCCGACGAGCGCGCTCGATCCCCAAAACGAAGCGCTGCTCACGGAGACGCTGCATCGTCTGAAACGACGCCGTACGATCCTGCTCGTCACGCACAGGCTGAACTCGGTCGTGGAATGCGACCGCGTCTTCGTGATGCACGCGGGCCGCATCGTCGAGCGCGGGACACATCGCGAGCTCCTCGCCCTTAATGGCGTCTACGCCCGCCTGTGGCGCCAGGAAGCGAGCGAAACGCCCCCGGAGCCGGCGCGCCGCTTCGCGGCCGGCGCGCCGCGCCGGAGGGCGAAGAAGCGCGTCAGTTAACGCTGGTTGCCTGGCGCTTCCCGCGCAGGTTGTATCTGTAGCTTGACAATTTATCGAAGCCGGAATGCTCTTTAACTTCAGACGCCGACAATTTTAGTCGTCCGGATAAACGTCTGGTGAGAGCTGCCCGCTAACAATTCCGGCCACAGGGTAATCCCTCGATAACCACGCCGCCGCTTCGACCCTTGGGAGGCGAGAAGAGACGGCATTGCTCGGGCAGGAGCAGGACATGAAGCAGCTGGTCTCGAAAGAACTCCACGACTATTGGCGCAGCCTGAAGGGCGCCCGTCTCGCGCCGGAGCGCAACGACATAGAATTTACCGCCATCCGGCGTCTGCTCGCCAATGTGTTCATCGTGCACTTCGACCACGCCGGCCGCTTCCCGATGAAAATGTGCGGCACCCGCATCAACGCCTTGTGGCTGGGGGAGCAAAAGGGGCGCTCCTTCCTGGAATTCTGGGACGAGCGCGATCGCGCCGCCGTCGTCTCGGCGTTCGCCGCCGTGACCGATGAGGCGCGTCCCGTGATCATGGGCGCGCGCAGCGGCGCCGGCGATCTGCCGCGGCTGGATCTGGAGGTCCTGCTCCTGCCGCTGCGCCATTTCGGCCGCACGCATTCCCTCGTGCTGGGCTCCTTCGCCCCCGCCAATGACCCCGACTGGCTCGGACGCATGCCGGTTCGCCGGCTGCATGTCCAGTCTCTGCGCGTCATCGGCTCAGAGGAAAACGCCTTGCTCGGACGTCCGCGGCTCGTGTTGCACGAGGGCGGGAAGGCCGTTTGCGCCTAAGGCGACGAATTCCTCCCCCCTTGTGGGGAGGGTTCGCCGCTAATGCAGCCCGGGCGCCTCGTGGCCCGTGCGCGCGACATATTCCGTATATCCGCCCTCGTACTTGTGAAGCCCCTCGGGCGTAAGCTCCAACACCCGGTTGGAGAGCGCCGCGAGGAAGCGCCGGTCATGCGAGACGAAGAGCATCGCGCCCTCATAGCCGGCGAGCGCCGCAATGAGCATTTCCTTGGTCGCAAGGTCGAGATGGTTCGTCGGCTCGTCGAGAACAAGGAAATTCGGCGGATCGTAGAGCATCTTCGCCATGACGAGCCGCGCTTTTTCGCCGCCAGACAGGACGCGGCACCTCTTCTCCGCGTCGTCCCCCGAAAAGCCGAAGCAGCCGGCGAGCGTGCGCAGCGATCCCTGCCCGGCCTGCGGAAAGGCGTCCTCGAGCGTCTCGAAGACCGTCCGCTCGCCGTCGAGCAACTCCATGGCGTGCTGCGCGAAATAACCCATTTTAACGCTGGCGCCGATCGTCACCTCGCCGACGTCCGGCCGCGCCGCGCCGGCGACGAGCCGGAGCAGAGTGGACTTTCCCGCGCCATTGACGCCCATCACGCACCAGCGCTCCCGCCGCCGCACCGCAAAGTCGAGACCCTCATAGATGCGGCGCGCGCCGTAGCTCTTGTGGACATTCTTGAGGCTCGCCACGTCCTCGCCCGAACGCGGGGCGGGCGGAAAGTCGAAGAGAATGGTCTGGCGGCGGCGCGGCGGCTCGACCCTTTCGATTTTCTCGAGCTTCTTCACGCGGCTCTGGACCTGCGCGGCGTGGGAAGCGCGGGCCTTGAATCGCTCGATGAATTTGATTTCCTTGGCGAGCATCGCCTGCTGACGCTCGAACTGCGCCTGCTGCTGCTTGTCGCTGAGCGCGCGCTGCTGCTCGTAAAACTCGTAATTCCCGGCATAGGTCGTCAACGCGCCGCCGTCGATTTCAATGATCTTGTTGACAATGCGGTTCATGAATTCGCGGTCATGCGAGGTCATGAGCAGCGCGCCGTCGTATCCTTTCAGAAACTCCTCCAGCCAGATGAGACTTTCGATGTCGAGATGGTTGCTCGGCTCGTCGAGCAGCATCACATCCGGGCGCATGAGCAGGATGCGGGCGAGCGCCACGCGCATCTTCCATCCCCCCGACAGAGCGCCGACGTCGCCGTCCATCATCTCCTGCGAGAAGTTCAACCCCGCGAGCACTTCGCGCGCGCGGCCTTCCAGCGCATAGCCGTCGAGCTCCTCGAAACGGCCCTGAACTTCGCCGTAGCGCAAGATGATTTCGTCCATATCGTCGGCCTGGTCGGGGTCGGCCATGGCGGCTTCCAGCGCCTTCAGTTCGGCCGCCACGGCGCTGACCGGACCGGCGCCGTCCATCGCCTCGGTCACCACGCTGCGGCCGGATATTTCGCCGACATCCTGGCTGAAATAGCCGATGGTGGCGCCCCGCTCGACCGAGACCTGGCCCTCATCGGGCTGCTCCTGTCCGGTCATCATGCGGAACAGGGTCGTTTTGCCGGCGCCGTTGGGGCCGACGAGGCCTGTCTTCTCGCCTTTCAAGAGAGCCGCCGAAGCTTCGATGAAGAGGATCTGCGATCCGTTTTGCTTGCTGACGTTTTCGACGCGTATCATTGGCTTTCCGGAGGGAAAAAAAGCGACCTAACGGCGGGACGGCGCGTCGCCGGCCGATTGGGCGCAGCGGCCCGGCGAGCTCAGCGCAAGCGCCGGGAGGGCGTGTGTGACCTGGGCGAAGCCAGATGCTGGCTCAAGCCAGAAATTCGTCCGAGGCCTTGAATTCCTCGATGGACCAGCCGCGCTCGATCAGGATCGACTTCACCCATTGCGGCGGATGCGCGCCACGACCCGACCAGGTGTCGCCGCTGGCGGCGTTTCGATATTTGGCGGCGACGGCCTTGCTGTTCGCCCGCTCGGCGGATTTCTTTTCCCGCGCGGGCTTGCCCTCGATCTCGGGAAAGAGATCGGTGAGGTCGAGGCCGGCGTTCCTGAGCTTTTGCTCGATGTCCGCCCGAAGGTTTTCCCTGTGCGCCTCCTTGCGGCGCGCCAGCTCCTCATTGGCGCGATGGATCAGCGAAAGAACTTCAAGGTCGGACAGGCTGGCGAACTCGTCACTCATCTTGGGCTTTTCTCTTGGTGGCCTCACCCGCCCTTCCTATTCGAGGCCGCGCCGAAATCAAGCGTTTCCAGCCGGAGGCGGCCGCATCTGGGCGATTTAGCCCTTGAGGGAGCCTTTCTCCCAGCCATTCCCCTTCGCGGACGACGGCGCCGTGCTTGCCGACGCGGCGTCGCGGGGCCATTTCCCGATCAACTGCATGTGACAGAAAGGGGCGCGGCCATGGCCGTTCTTCGCCGCATTCGCATCGCTTTGATCGTGCTGACAGGCCTGGCCGTCGGCGTCTCCTGGGGCGCGCTCGAGCAGAGTCCTCAGACCAAGGAGTGGCTCGCCGACCGCGGCTGACGCGACAGCGCCCAAAGAACGCGCCGCCGAGCTCGCAAAACCATAATCGCCCCTATTTGGTCCTGGACGAAGTTCCCCGCGATGGAACTGACCTCACCAGGGGAGGAATTGGCATGCTTCGTAAACTGTCCCTCTGCGCGGCGTTGTTGGGCGGCGTTCTCGCGCTTCCGAGCATCGCGCCGGCGCATGAACGCGCCGGCTGGCGCGATTATGATCGCGACTACAGCATGCGCGATCGAGATCGCGACCGCGACTGGGATAGCCTGCCGCTGGCGCAGAGAACGCCCCGCGCCCTCGCGCGGGCGTTTTGCGTGGAAGAACTCTACATCTCTGCGATGAGGAGCGCGATAAGCGCGAGGCTCGTCGGCAGGCTCAGCGACCACAAACCTGCCGCGGCTTGGTAGATCGCGCCAAGCGCACATCCGAGGACGAAGCCGGCGATGACGGGCAGCGTCCGTAAGGCGCGGTCGCGGGCGGCGGCGTAATCCGCTTCGTCGCGCGCGTGCACGAGCTCCGTCAGGTCCAGAACGAAATGCGTGACGTTGGTCGTCATCACTGCGGTCGAGGGGACCTTCTTGAACGCGATCTGAGCGAGCGCATTTTGGACCGCCATAGCGCAAACGGCGGACATGCCGGCCAGGAGCATTGCGACAGACTGGGGATGAAGCCTAGATCCGTCGAAGACCGAGATTTCCAGGCAGGCGACGAGAAACAGCAGTTGGATGAATAGCAGCGGCCGCAGCGGAGGAAGGCCGATCCTTTCAAAGTGGATCGCCAGCATACGCGTCATATAAAGTACGAACATGAAGACTGGGATGGAGAGAAGATAAGACGCCACCGCAGGTTTGCCGGTGACCAAATTGGCGGCCAACACCACGACATTTCCAGTGATGTGAGCCGTAAAGAGACCGTTCAAACCCAGGAAGCAAATAGTATCCGTCGCTCCCGCGATGACGCTGAGCAGCACAGGCAATGTCTTGCTCGGCAGTTCAGCCTCCCTCGACAAAGTTTTTGCTAGCGGCTGTTGTGACGCGGCCGTCTTGGCGGTAGCGTTGCCGGCCGCTCTATGTCAAGCTTGTGACGCCGGGTTTCTTATTGGAAGCGCCCGGAGGGGGCGGTTCGCCGTTGACAGCTTGCGGCGAGCCGCCTTCGCAAGACGCTCTCCCGCCGCAGGGAAGCTTCATAAGAAAAAGTCGCGGCCTGTTCAGACCGCGACCTTTTTAAGCATCGAGGTGAGCAAGTCTCACGGAGCGCCGAAGTTCAGCGGGACCTGAGCCTGGATCACGACGTTCTTGTTGATCGCGTCGCCGCCCTTGGAGGTGTCGCCGATCTTCTGGCCGAGCTCAGCGCTCTGCGAAACCTTGCCGGTGGTGCTGTTGACCGGAACCTGCGCCTGCACGAGGAAGGACTTGTTCAGGGCGAAGCCGCCCTTCGAGGTATCGCCGATCGTCTGGTTGAGCTTCAGCGACTGGCTGATGTCGAGGGCGAAGGCGAAGTTGGTGGACAGGGCCACAGCGGCCGAAACGAGAAGAAGTTTTTTCATTAATAATTCCTCCGGAGGGGAAGCTTCAACAAGCTTCGAAGACTACCTACCCCGCCGGCGCAGGTCTCGATAGGCGCCATTTTGGCCAGCGTTGGACACGCTTTTGCCCAAAAGGAGGGGGTGGGGCGCCCAAGAGGACAGACGAATAAGCTAGACCTTGAGCTTGCCAATCGAGGGCGCTTGAGCGTCGCGCGGCCCCTGGAGAAAAAACAACCCTCCCGCAAGTAACGGACAGCGTGCCATGAGCGCCATAGAACCTATTTGTTGTGAGCCCGATCTGCAAAAGCCGGAACGGAAGTGACGACATACCTCTATGAAGCGCCTGCGCCTCAACTTGGCCAACGGCTCGCACGCGAATGGCGCCGTGCTGAAGCGATGGGCATTACAATCGATCAGGCCCTCGGCGCACAGGATGACGATGCGCGGCGTCTCAGCAAAGCGGCGCATAAGAGGCTAGGAGCCGGAGATACGCTGGTCGTGAGCAGCGTGGGCGCGCTCGGCGCAAGTTACGCAGAAATATCCGACGCGATTCGCGACCTGATGCGTCGCAGAATTTCCCTGCGTTCAATTGACGAAAATCTCACTTTCAATGGCGCCATTCAGGACTGCGGCGCGCAGGCGTCGCGGGATGCGCTGATTGCCTTTGCGGCCGCGGCAGCCGCGGTCGCAAAAAGCGCTCAGCGCGCAGCCGAGCAAGGCCAAGCCCGTCTTCTCGAGGCCAAGGCGCTCGAAGACGGAGACAGAGAGAGCAACCCCACTGTCCCTCAACTCGGCGTGATTGCGGCACAGCTCGGCGCCCTCGCGCTCGCCGCCTATTTATTCACTGCAACGGACACGAATCGGTCTGAACCCGCGCCGCCATCCGCACAGGTCCATGAACACGCCCAAAACACCGAACCGGCGAGAGAGCCGCCTCTTTATGCTTCCAAAGACTTTCTCTCCGAAATAAAGCCCCCGGCTCCCGGGACGAAATCGGAAGCCGCCGCATCGCCTTCTTCACGTGCGCCAGGCGAACTCGCTGGAGAGCAGGGCGACGAAGAGAAATCCAACATCGCTCGGCAAGACTTTCAGCTTTCTCGCGAACGCGAACTCGCCGTTTTCGCCGCAGTCGGCGATTGGCGGTCAGCTAAACTGAAAGGGAACGCGCTTCCGATCGAAGTGGGCGCGCATGTCCCGCCCAACGTGCGCCTCTCAACCTTCCCTCGCAGGCTCGTCCGGCAGGAGCCAAAACTTGGCGGCTACAAGTTTATCGTCGCCGGCCGCCGCATCCTTGTCGTTGAACCCGCAGCAAGGCAGGTCGTCGCCGTCTTTGGCGGGCCGACGGTGTAACTGTCGGCCTTGCGAAGTTTGTAATTTCGCTTTCGGCTTGGAGGCCCTCTAGGGAACGTTCTCGAGACAACTCGCCTTGCCGGCGCGTTTCAAAGCAATAGCTCGCCATATTGCTTCAGCGCTGTTTCTCTGCCCGTCCATGGCGGACATGCGCTGGCCAAGGTCTTTGGCAGCTTTTCCAAAGCGCTCGCTTTCAACAATTTGCTGGACCGCTTTCTGTATGTTCGCGGCGGTCCATTTACTCCTCGGAATATGAATGCCGGATCCGCTCGCTTCGATATTGGCAAGATTCACGAATTGCTCAGCCTGGGCGGCCACGCCGACAAGCGGGGTGCCCGAACAGATCGCGGTCTGTAGCGTTCCCTGCCCGCCATGACAGATGACGATATCCGCCATTGCATTGACGGCTTCCGCTGGGACAAACTTGTCCGTAATATAAACGTTCTCCCTGTCTCCAAGAACCGATCTCGCCTCATCGATCGGGCAAACGGACTCCGGCGAAAGAACCACCCCCGACCAGTTTCTGCCGATACCGAAGGTGAATGCCTTGACGATTTCCAGTAACTGGCCTTTCAGGCCGGAACTGCCGAGCGTGCAAAATAGCCTGAGCTTACTGGAGTCCTGGAATATGTCCCTTATCGAAGCGTCCACGCATGTGTCTTTCTCGGATCGCGAAAACACAGGACCTGTGAATACGATATCGGAGGAAAAACCGCCCGAACCATAAAAATCCGGAAAATCGTTAACAATTGTGAGATCGGCTTTCAAAAGGTCGAATATGTTTACGAGAGGCTTTTTCCATCCCACCTGACGCGCCGCCCACAAGATATTCGGTTGCCGCAACGGCGGACAACGCTTCTTAATCGCTCGCGGGACCATCCTGAAAACGGCTTTTCGAATTGGCGGAGGAAGCAAGTTTCCGAGAGGCGCGTCCTCTGGAACTTCCTTGATCACATCCAACATTTGTTCTGTCGTAAGGGGAATGGGTACATAACAGATTCCGAGAATATCTTGCTCCAGCATCCTATAGGCAATGCCCGCCATGGGCCAGAAGCCATAGAGCACGACATTTGGCCGAAGGCGCTGATATGCTGAAATTTCACCCTCTATCAATGCCTTAGCGAGCGCCTTGTCGCCAATAAAATTACTTTCGGTCATTTTGTAATCGTGGCGCTCTCCAACGCCTTTCGTTCTCGGCTCGGCGTGATGAATCTTGAACCCGAGATCGAGAACTTTCTTCTCGAACCGGCTGCCGCGAGAAATGAATATGATGTCGTAGTCAATGTCCGCGGGCGCGTATTTTCTCAGACCGAGCGCAATCTCGATGGCGCGGGTTGCGTCCCCGGCGTCTTGGAAGACCGTGCTTATCACAATCCTCACGGTTTCCTGCGCGCGTTGCATCGGTTCTCTCCGGACCGTTAAGTCATTTAGTCAGCGAGAGCCCGCCACGGAGGCCTCGGTCCTTTCATGGGACATCCTTTGCTTTGCTAGGGGACGTTCGCCAAGAGGAGGAGCAGGAGTTAAGAAATACGCATCTACGCGAAGGCCGATCGGCGCCCTCACATTTGGATCAAGATGAATGAAGGCTTGAAGGATCTTGGCGTCGAGTTTGTCCGCAGGACGGCCAGTCTGAATTTGCTTTGCGCCCATTCGGGAGGCGACCCGATAGACCGTTCCGCGGAACTTTTTACCAGGAAAAGCATCCGCTAGAATTTCGACGCGTTGCCCAACTTTGACACGCGCCGCGTCCGTCTCGTCCACCTCCGCTCTCACCTGCAAGCCGTTGATATTCCCGACGATCGCTATCGGGGTCGGAGGCGTCGCAGAGACGGACTCGCCCCCCAAGCGCATTCGACGCAATACGATTCCAGAAATCGGCGACCTGATGAGGGTTTTATCCAGTAAGGCCGAGGCCAGCGCAACGTTCGCTTTGGCTAGATCAACATGAGCCTGAGCCGCGGCGATATCCTCGCTCCGGGACCCCGCCTCAATAGCGGCAAGCTTTTCCGCCGCCGCAGCCGCCCGCGCTTTAGCTACGTCCAGATCTGACGCGGCCTTGTCCAACACTGCCTTCGGCGAAACGCCGCTTTTTACGAGAGGCGCCCGCCGGTCGTATTCCCGGCGAGCGTAGTCGAGACCTGCATGCGCCTCTGAAAGCGCCGCCTGCGCCTCTCGCCGCTGTTCGGGCCGCGCGCCGTTAACCGTTTTGTCCAATTCCGCCCGGCGCAGCGCCAGTTCGGCGCGCGCCGAGTCCAAACGGGCGGCTTGCTCGGCGTTGTTCACGATCGCGATCACCTCGCCGGCCGTCACTTCATCGTTTTCCTCGACGCGCACCTCTCTCAAAATCCCATTAGCTTCGGCGGCGACCTCACGCTCTTCGTTCAACGGCTCAATGAGACCCGGCGCCACGGCCACGTGCGGCGTGACCTCGGGCGTGGAGGCTCTGGACGAGGTGGCGTTTACGGACGTCGCCTCGGGCGTACCTCCAAAGCCGAACCATAAGGCTACCGCTGAGAAGGCAACGACAATAGCAATCGCGGTCCCTTTAGAGAGCTTCATCCGGCGGATTCCTTTTCGTGCGGCCAGCGCCGGGGCGCAGTCTCGCAGCGCGTGATACGGCCATCCTCTAAATGTATAATACGATCGGCCAAATGAAAAATTCGTGGATCGTGGGTTACGATCACAACTGCATGATTTTGTTTCGCCAAAGCACAAAACAGCCGCATCGCCTTCTGCCCGCTCTCTGCATCGAGAGCCGCGGTCGGCTCGTCGGCCATCAAGATTGGCGGGCCGGCGGCCATGGATCTCGCTATGGCGACCCTCTGTCTCTGGCCGCCGCTCAATTGAGAAGGATATGAGTCGAGCCGTTCTCCCAGGCCGACTTTTATCAAGAGGGCGCGCGCCCGCTCCATAGCTTGCTGCTTTCCGACGCCCAGCAGGTCTAGCGCCACCATTACGTTCTCAGTCGCTGTCAGCACAGGGAACAAATTATACGCTTGAAACACGAAGCCAAAGTATCTCAACCTCAGCGCCGCGAGAGCCTCGCTGTCGCGTCCCGAAGCCCTTTCACCACAGACGATCACCTGCCCCGACGTCGGCTTGAGAAGGCAGCCTAGGATCTGGAGAAGCGTCGTTTTCCCGCTCCCCGACGGTCCCGCAAGCAGCAGGACCTCACCAGCTCGGATCTCGATATTGATGTCATGCAGCACGGTAACCTGATGAGGGCCCAATTCGTAAGTATGGGTAATATTCGCCGCAGTGAGGACGGTCTGTGTCATCTGAAGACCTTGACCGGATCGATGGCGGTTATTTTGCTAAGAGAAACAACGGATGCGCCGACGCACATTGCAATAGAAAGACATCCGATGAGAATTCCGAGCCATATTGGAACTTCTGGCCGGGAGCTTAGGTTTTCGGCAACAACTACGATGATGGCGACAATGGTCAGCCCCAGGACGCTTCCCAAAGCTCCGCCAATTACCGCCTGCTGGATAACGATTGAGTAAAGATATGACCGAGGCCCGCCAATCGCTCGAATGACCGCATATTCCGGGAGCCGATCCATGGTGCTGGCGTAGAGCGTCTGCGCAGAGATCACAATGCCAACCAGCAGCGCGAGAAGCGCGGAACCGATGATCGTAGCGCCAGCGCCTGTGGTAAAAAGCCAATACATCTCGCTCCGCCGCGAGAACTCAGACGCGGTCAAAACGTCGACATCAGGCATCTTATTCTTTAACTTTGCAATAACATCGTTTTGATCGGCGCCGCTCTTCAGCTTTATCAGCACATAGGTAATGTCATTATCCGACTTACGAAGAAATAGGCGTCCATTTCGCAAAGACGTAAACACATAGGGCGATTGCGTGAATGTACGCATTCCACGGGTAAAGCCGACGACTCGAGCGCGCCGATCGTTTATTTCCGCGACTTGATTGAGCCCGGTTACCCCTAATTTCTCCGCATACAGCTCATCGATAACGACCCCGTCCGGGCTGGCTAGCGCTTCTCTCACGCTTGGACCCTTCGCCAAATTCGGAGGAAGCCCCATCTCCGCATCTGGGTCAACCCCGATAACGATGACGGTCTGCCGCAAACCATCGCTCCTCTGCCAGAAGCTAAAGTGCAAAAAATACGATTCGGCCCGCTCGATTCCAGGCACTGAAAGAGCCTGAAATCTTCTGCGTTCCTGGATTGGGGTTGCGAGATCAACGCTCAGCGCGCGCGGAGCGGCAATCCATAGATCCGCGCCCGCCTGATCGACGATTATGGAAGTCGTATGCATGAAATTTAACAGCATTCCCAACTGAATCCCGATGAGAAGAGTTGAGAAGGCGATGCCGACAAGAGTGACTGCAAAACGTAGCCGATCGTGAATCAGGTTACGCCATGCAATTAATATCGTCAGACCCAGGCGGATTCTGCTCGAACGGTCGGGCCGATCGAATCCGAGGGGGACGGTCCGTGCGCTACTCCGGGATGACATCGGACCGCCTTACCTACCGCTTGCGTATGAGAAATATTTTGAGGAGGCGCGCCGCTCTGTCAGGCGACGCGCTTATTTTGCTTGGGCGAACGGGATCGCGCGCGCGAGAAAATCGCTCTCAGTCCGGGCGGGATGGCGTCCGCGATACGGTCTTGCGCCCATTGAAGACGCCTGCCCGACTCGGCTCGGCGGCGGTCCTGGCTTGGCAATGCGACAAACCGGCCGATGAATACGATACCAGGGGTTTGCCGATCTCCTAGACCGACCGCGAGCGAGGGCGCGAGCTTCGCCAAACGAGACGGCCCCTCGCTCAACTCAAAGAGCTTCTCTCTGGCCAATTCGTTCGCTAATGCTTGACCCGTCAAGGCGTATAATTTGTAGACCATCCCCCGATGCTTTCTTTCATTATCCGCGCTCGGCTCCGACTCGAAAAAGCAATAAGCATCATTATACCAAGCATGCCCTTCTAACATCTCGCTTGTCGGGTTCCGCATCCAAGTGATCTCGATTTCTTCGTCAGGCAGGAAGTACATATTTACCTCCATAACTTGGATATAGTTCAGGTCATGGCGTCTTGCTCCGAAGCAGCCACTTGCGTCACATATGCAAGGATATAATCTTCGTCACGGAACGTCTGAACCGGATATACGCGGGCGCGCGCCCGATCCATGATTATGATCTCCCCGTTTTCCATGATCTGCACCGCTTCGAGCGATTTCATCAAACTTCCAATCCCAACTCCAAGGAGCTTGGCGACAGCCTCCTTGGCGCACCATAATTTGGTGCACAAGACGTCGAACTCCTCAGGACTGAAAGCTGCAAGCAAGTCCCGCTCACGATCACATATGAATGCTTCCAACACTGCTGCATCTCTGGTTTTAATTTGTTCAATATCCACGCCGACCGGCTCGCTCTGCGCTATCGCAGCCGCACGATCATTGCAATGCGCTATAGAGATTTTCGGCGCAACGCCCGCGGCGCCTAAGGTTACGCGTGGCGGTCCGTCGCCATCGTCGGAATTTAGAGGCACGGCCGCCGGATGAAGAAAGTCCTGAGAGAGATCGCTCCTGACCCATTTCCGAACGGCGTCCTTGGCCACGACCCGCCCCAGGAGCCACTGTCGCTGGCGTTCAGGAAAGCGCTTCAAGGCTTTGTAACGCTGAAATTCGACTTCATCCAAGTAATAACGCGCGAGCAACATGAGATCGAAACCACGCAAATCCTCGTCCGAAACCATCAAGATTACGCTTTGGGGCGCACTTGGGCCGATTGGCGCGTCTCGACTCAAAAGATAGCGATGAGGTAAGCGACGGAAGTCAACGATGCGTCGAGGCCATTTGAATTTCCAACTGCGCCAGTCGGCGATCCTCATCCAGACGCCGCCTCGGCCGTCCTGGATCTCGACATTCGCCTGGAGCATCTTTCCTTGATCGTTTGTAATTTCCAACCGAACCGGCGTGAGCGTGCCGACCGGTGGCGTCGGGCAATAAATTTCCAGCCTACCCAAACCGATTGGAAACGCGAAACGTTCATGAGCCAAAGCCCAAACGCCGATGAACTGGCCGACGGCATCCAATAGAGTCGGGCACGCGAGGAGTTGCGGGCTTCGCGTAAAATCGAAAAGATTTTCCGATGACAAGATCACGAAGTCGCCTATCGCGCCATTGTCTGCAACGATCATTTCGCCATGAAGGCACTGGAAGCTTGGACCATGAAACATATGCCTTTCGGCGTAAAGCGCCTCGCCAGACTGTGGAAAGGACCGCGGATTCTCGAACTCTGAGAATTCGAAATCGAGCCCAACGCAGTAGTCGCTTCCGAACAAGACTGTTGCTTCAATAGCGGGAGCCTTTTGGGCCGGGACGTAAATTGACGTCTTAATCCGCGCCATGCCCGTGGACGGGTCTCGACCAACAAAGTCCGCAGCGAAGGAGAGATTTGTGGCGTCAGTGTCTTCAAGTTCGATCCAGCGAGTCGCCGTGACGTTCTCGAAGCCGAGCAATCCTTCCCCCGGGGCCAGGCAAGCGGCGGCTTCCGCCATCGCCTCTAGACTCATGGTCATTGGTAATACCGGCAGGCACGATGACGCGGGCTTTACTCCTGGCGCGTGCACAAATGAGTGATCTTCCAGATAGAGATCTCGTTGCAAGCAGAGTCGCCGATCGAATCTTATCGCCTTTCCCGGCTCATAAAGCTTGACCGGCCCCAAGAATGGAAGGATTGGGCTTTCATCAGGGGAGTTCTCTTGTTCCAGATCGTCAGGGGCTCCAATGCGCGAGGCCCCGAATCCAGCCGATTCGAAATCTCCTGTTTGTTGTTCTGCCTCGAGCACCCGGCTCACGAGCGGCGAAGCGCCAACCAGGGAACGACCGGAAATGTCGACGGAGGCGGTCGCATCTCCGAGGGTCAGATCGGTCGGGTCGTGCTTTCCCATAGTCATACTTTTTCCACGATAAGTCCGGTCGCAGTTAGCCCTGGGCCAAAACCGAGACAGACGACCCGCGTCCCACGCGTAATCGAAGGTTCCTCTAAAATTTCCTTCAAGATATGAGGCACCGTCGCAGACGACATGTTGCCGTTTTCGACGAAAATGGAACGACTGATCGCGACCTGATCATCTGTAAGACCAAGACTTTCCTGAATGTGCTCCACTATCTTGGGGCCGCCAGGATGAATGGCGAACATGAGCCTCTCTCTCTCCTGTTCATAATCAAGATTGATGCGTCGGAACAGGTTTTCGACGAAGGGACGAACCGACTGTTTGATGATGACCGGAACCATCACTGAAAGCGTCATATGGAAGCGTGTAGAGCCCGGCACCCATGTCATGTCGTCTGCGGAATTGGGCAGAAGATGCTCGTTGAAGGCTAGAATTTTTAGCCCGGGCTGGCCACGCTGATTTATCCATTCTTCGTCCACGACGGAGTATTTGATGAAGCCGTCAGCAAATAACGTCATCGTTATTATATTTTCGGCCCTGAGCTCAGCTGTATCGCAATGTGCGGACAAGAGCTCGCTGTGAACGATATCCACCCGCTCTTTTGGCGGCGTTACGCTGAACCGGGAAGATGAAAGGAATCCATGGGCCATCTTGATCGCCGGAAAGGCCCCGTAACAACCCATATGGTAACTGTGCGTTACTGTCGTGTTGAACCATTCCCTGCGAGACACCATCCGCTCGACTGGGCTCGGAGCGAGATAGCCGGAGCAGGTGACATGGATGAGGTCGTCCGGCGCTTCATCGACGCCGGAGTACATTTCGTCCAAGCAGTCTCCAACCACTTTCGCATAGCTGCCATGTCGAGCCTTGATGTCCTTCGGTGTTAGATCTTCATAATTATCAAACAGCTTGAGATAATCGTGCTCCGGTTCGTTCAAGCTGAATTGCCCATTGTCGAACTTTATGTCCGAAAGCTTGGGAAAGAAAACCAGTTGCCGACGCTTGATGACGTCCTGAGGAAGTGCGTAATTTAAGAATTTCTGACGTACATCTTTGTAGACGCTGGAGAACTCGACTCCGTCCTCGTGCTCCCGCTTTCGGAATTGAGACTTCGCAAATGCGTAGGCCGAAATTTCCAAGCTCATGCCTTGGGGGGTCGGGTCAGCGAGCCGGATTGGCGTGAACCCTGTCAGAATGGGAGCAAATTGAGACATAGTGCTTTCCTTTTCCTGCTTCTTGCCTTTGCAGCTATACCGTTAGCTCCGCCGAAGCAGGCGCTTTCAAACGCGTTGTCAATTTGACGATCTCATCGAGACTAGAGGTGACGACAATTTCTGCCGGCCCGTCGGCTCCATATTGCAACTCTTCCAGACAACGTTGCGTCCCTTCCTCCAAACCAATCGGATAAATGTCTTTCGCGGCGAAGAATGCGCGTAGTTCCTGTCGAACCATCCCACCGTCCCAGGGACCCCAGTTTATTGCGACGGTTTGTACATGCGGCCAATCTACCCGCAAACGCCCAGAAAGTTTGTTAATGACTTCATTGGCTGCGCTATAGTCGGCTTGACCGGCATTTCCAAATCGTCCGGCGATAGAAGAAAAGAACACGAAAAATTTCAGCGTTTCCGGCTTCAGATTTTCGGCCAGCACCATCGCCGGGACAACCTTTGTCGAGAATACCTCGTCGAACGACTGGAGCTGCTTGTCTCGAATGAGCTTGTCGTCGACGACGCCGGCTCCGTGCAGTACCCCGTCGATGCGTCCGTGAGATTCGTAGATGGACGCGATCAATTTGCTGAACGCCTGCTTGTCGCGCAGGTCGATCGAGTGATACTCCACCCGAGCGCCAGCGAGGCGCATTTCGGAAAGATTTCTGGATATTTCGCGGTTTTTGAGAATTCGCTGCAGCGCTCTCTCAATTTCCACCGGCTTGATTTTTGGATTGCCGGCGCGCATGTCTTCGATCAAGAACTTTCGAAGATCTTCAACGTTTTTGAGCGCAGTCGTCTCAGGCGACTCTGGCTCTGACAGCCGGCTGCGGCCGGTGAGAATTATGATTGGCTTAAATTTGCTCGCGAAGGCTTTAACAATATCCGAAGTGATCCCGTAAGCGCCGCCAGTCACGAGCAGGACAGAGTTTCGTTCGAGGCTGAGGTTAGAAAGGTTCTGATCTTCTCCGCTGTCTGGCTTCAAGTCTAGAACGAAACGACCTTCCGCCGTGAAGCCAACTTCTGTGGCCCGGTCCCCGCTCGTGATTTCACAAATGGCATGTTCGACAAGACTATTTGGATCAATGTCGGGATCGACGTCGAGGCATTTGACCGTCACTTCAGGCCATTCGATTGCGGCGGTTTTCGCCACGCCCAAAGTGCCTGCAGGAAGAACCCCGAACCGCTGTGTGCGACGCAGACCGAAGTGTCCGTCCAGCGCGGTTATGTTGAGAAGCCAGTTCCCGCGCTTGTCGGACCTCAGATCAGACTCGAAGGCCTTTAGCAGGAGAAATAATCGGCGCGCGGCTTCGAATTGCGTCGCCTCCGCCCCACCCATTGCGAAGTTTGCGATGGCCCCGACCCTCTTTCCTTGGTCGTGAAGCAATGCGCTGAGCTTCTTCACGCCGTCGATCGAAGAGAAGTCGACCTCGGCGCGATTGGCGCCAACCATCTTGGTCTCGCCAGCGGCGGAAATTTCGACAAACTGACAGTGTCTGGCCGCCAGCGCAGCACGGAAATGGCTGCTCATGGTCTCGGGCGCGCCAATCGCAAGCAATACGCGGTCACTGGAGAGGAGTTCCTGCTGCTCATCCGCGCCCAAGGGCGCAGATAAGGGGATTACCGCGTAACGACGAGCGTCGTGCGCGAGGGCCTGCATGTTTGAAGACTCCGTCGCCTCAGGCGAAGACTGCGACGGAGTCGGAGATTTTTTTCCAGTTTCAGAGCCTCCCGCCTTGTCTGCTGACCGCAGTGAATCGTACCAGGCGACGACTGCACTCAGGGTTTTGAGGTTCGAAAGCTCTTCGAACACCGTCTCTTGATCTCGTCCCTCCATAAAGGGGTAGTGATCCTTCAACTCGCTGAAGATCTCGATTCGCTTGATCGAGTCGATGCCCAGATCTGCTTCAACATGCGCATCGAGATCGAGCATCTCCTCCGTGTAGCCTGTGCGTTCCGCGACGACGCGAATCAGATCATTTTTGAACTGAGGGGTTGGCGGCAGCGCCGGCGCCTCGGCGGCTTTTGGCGTTCGTACGGCGGGCTCCGGCCCCCGTCTCTCCGGGGTCGGCGCCGCTGTTCCATTTAGCGCCTGCACTTGAGTCTTCGGTTCGACTTTGCTGGGGGACGTAACAAACTTCGGGAGGACGGGCGCGGGAGGAACAATACGCCTCGCGAGCGCTGCCGGGGGTTCCGCGGCGCGCTGCAGAGGCTCCGATGTCGTCGCGGCGCGGACTGGAAGGGGCGCCGCCTCGGTTGAGAGCGAAGCTGCGGCGGCTGAAGCGGCAAAGGCTGCTGGCGAAGAGTGGGAAAGCCCCGAGTTCATAAGGCGTTCCTGAAACTCCATGAAGCGCCACAGCGTTTCTTGCTGCTGACGTTGCAGGTCGATTAGACTCGACAAGTTAGATTGGACTTCTGCCCCGAACGAGCTCGGTGACAGAGCAATATTCGGCGCCGTCGGCGGCGGGGCCGCTGGCCTATGGCTCTGTTCGTCAGTCTGCACTTTTGATCTCCTGTCAAATTTATAAATTACGCCATTACTTGCCGGCCTCTCGCTAGGGATGGATGGCGCAGGCTCCGGCCGCTGATCCTCGCGCTTCGCTGGCGCGAGCTCGCTGTGCCGCTTTCGGCCTGTTGCGGAGGTCTTCGCGGCATACCAGGGTTCAGCCCGCCCCCCATTAACTCGCCAGGCGAGTTGCGGCGGATTTGTGCTGGCGCGGGCGCGCTGCAGCGCCTCCTCCAGCCCAACGGGCGCGAGACCCCGGTTTCGAAACCAAATATCGAGATTGACCGGAAGACCGAGAGTAACGCATTGCGCGAGAACATGCGCAAGCTGCTGCCACCCCGGGCGCCCAGCGACGTCCAAAGAGAGCGTTGCGTGCGGGCGCTTGCCCAGAATATTATCAGTAAGCCGGCTCAGCACGACGCCTGGCCCACATTCGACGAAGACTCTCGCTCCTTCATCATACAGTTCTTGTATTTCATCGACGAAGCGCAACGGCTCCACCAGGTGCCGTCCGAGCAGCGTCTTGATCGCCTGGGGCTCATCGGGAAATCGCTTGCCGATTGTATTACTGAACACTGGAGTGGCTGGAGTCTTGACGTCGATCCGGTCCAGCACGTCGACAAGCTCGCCTAAAGAGGCTCCCATCGCTTGCGTGTGGAATGCAGCAGTCACCGCGAGCCGCATGGCTCTCACGTTTTCCTTGTCGAACGCTTTGATCGCCTCTTCTATCGCCTCTCTGGCGCCGGCGATGATCGTCTGATCGGGCGCATTGAGGCTCGCTATTTCAACCGCCAGGCTCTGCCCTGCTATGGCTTCAGCAACTCTCGCTTCAGCGGCGTTGACGGCGGCCATCGCCATTTTCTGGCCGCCGCCCGCCTTCGCGGAAATGCGGCCGCGCGCCTCGGACAGCCGGATAAGCTCCTCCCGAGACATCGCTCCCGCTACGCATAGCGCGACATACTCACCGAAACTGTGACCCGCCAGAAAATGCGGCCGCAATCCAAACTCACTGAGTAGATCGTAAGCCGCGAGCTCGACCACTCCAAGAGCCGGTTGAGCGATGCGCGTATCATTGAGTTCGGATTTCTGCCGATCCGCCTCGACCTTCGACAGGGCCGGCGGCGGGAAAATATACGACGACAAGGGTCGCGAGAGAGACTTCTCCAGCAAAGCGTCAGCTCGCTCGAAAAGCGTATGGCTCGCGCGACGCGACGTCACGAGATCGCGCAACATGTTGAGTTGCTGGGAGCCCTGGCCGGGAAAGAGAAAGCAGACCTTGCCGCTTGCTTCGATGTTCGTCTTGTCGCGGAAATACACGCCGGGCGCCGGCTTGCCGCCGTTCGACTCATCCGAGAAAGATCTAAGCTTCGTCTTCAAATCGTCCGCGGACGTTGCGACGATGGACAAATGGAATACTTGTCCTCCGTTCTTCGGCCTCGCCTTCGCCTCATCCAAGTGCCAAGAATACGCGAGTTGGGCCAAAGAGGGCTGACTTGTCTCGGATGCGGCGCGCAGTAGAGTCGTTGCAGCGTTCTCGAGGTCGGCGCGGGTGCTTCGACAAAGCGTGAAGATTTCAGCGTTTCTAGGGTTGAGGTCGCGGGCGTCGTGCTCGCGGTACTCACCCTGGTACTCCTCCAGAACCGTATGGAAATTTGTTCCGCCGAAGCCGAAGGCGCTGACGCCGCATCTTCTTGGTTGGTCGGCGGGCCTGGTGATCCAGGGCCGCGTTTCCGTATTGACGTAAAATGGAGACGGCTCGAACTGAGGAAGTGGACGCTCGACGCCGATCGTCGGCGGGAGCACGCGCTGATCGAGGGCGAGACTCGCCTTGATGATCGACGCCAGGCCTGCCGCGATCTTGGTATGTCCGATCATTGATTTGACCGAGCCCACGGCGCAGGTTTTCTGCGCTGATTGGGAGGCCGGGAACGCCATTGACAGCGCCTCGACTTCGGATCTGTCGCCCAGCACGGTGCCGGTGCCATGCGCTTCGATCAGCGTGACGCTGCCGATATCGACGCCCGCGTCCTCATAAGCACGTTGCAGCGCCAACACCTGTCCTTGTGAACTGGGCGCCGTCAATGTGCGGCTGCGCCCATCGCTTGAAGAACCAACGCCTTTGATCACAGCGTAAATGTGGTCTCCATCGCGCTCGGCGTCGCTCAACCGTTTCAACACGACGGCCGCGATGGCCTCGCCGAGGGCGATGCCATCGGCGCTTTCGTCGAACGGGCGGCAGCGGCCGCGAGGAGACAGAGCAAGCGTTTGGGCGAAGGACATGAAGCCGACCGGCCCATTGGTGGCGTCGACAGCCCCAACGAGCGCGACATCCGCGCTGTGGTGGCGAAGCTGCCGTACGCCGACCTCCAGCGCGGCCAACCCTGAGCCGCAAGCCGCGTCAACCGTGAAATTCGCTCCACGCAAATCCAGGCGGTTTGCTACTCGGCCCGCCACGACATTGCCCAGGAAGCCAGGAAACGAGTGGCTCGTCCAGTTAGGCAAGTCTTGCGTGTAGAGCGACGATTTGATCTGCGCGGCGGCTTCCTTCGATATCCCTTCGACCCTGGGAAGAAACTTCGCGAGAAGCGTCCTGAAGACATATTCAGTCCCCAGATCGTTCATCGCTCCAGATGCAAAGATCGTCGCGGTGCGATCGCGCGGGAACGGCCTCTGGTCGAAGCCGGCGTCCTGCAAAGCCCTTTTGGCCACATACAACGCGAGCAGCTGAACGGGTTCGATGGAGGAGAGGCTTGCGGGCGGAATGCCGAAAGCAGCCGGCTCGAATGCGATGTCCTCGAGAAAGCCGCCCCACTTAGAATAGACCTTATCTTTGACGCCGCGGTTGGGATCGAAATAGTCTTCCATGCGCCAACGATCCGGGGGCACTTCGCGTATCGTATCCACTCCAAGCAATATGTTCCGCCAGTATGTCTCCACATCGTTCGCCTGTGGCATCAGGCACGCCATTCCCACAACGGCGATCGGCTCCCCCGACGCCGACGTCACGCTGGTCGTCGGCTTGGCGAAGACGCCCGCAGCTGCATCGAGCTCCTTACCGGCGCCGATGGTCACCGCTTCGTGGAGAGCCGCCATGGTCGTCTTCTGACTGCGCAGGCGGGCCACTTCGCCCATCATATACAATCCGTCGCGACGCTGCGTTTCCAAGTCGACAGGCCGGTAGCGGCCGCCGCTTTCCGGCGTCTCGTTGCGGACAACGCCTTTCGAAGCAATGCGCAGGCGCCCGATGTTGAGCAACTCGAGCGCCATCAGGATGTCGTTCTCGGACTTGCCTTCGAGCAAAAGCTTGCGCCGCGCGTCATCGAATTCGTCGCAGAACGCCGTCTTCGCGCATCGTGTATAAATGCCGACGCCGGACTGCAACAAAGCAGTATCTCGGCAAGTCAGCGCCTCGTCTTGGAAACCCTGCGTGACGGCGCCCGATCGCACGGCCTCTTCCGTAAAGAGGTAGGCCGTGCCCATCAATACGCCCACAGCCATGCCGCGCTCGACAAGCGGCGCCGCCAGGATCGAAACCATGGCCGCAGAAATCTCGTCGTGGACCCCGCCTGCAAAAAGAATTCGAAACGAACTCGGGTCTTTGACGTCGGAAGCGAGGAGGACCTCCAACGCCGACTCCCACAAGATAAAGCTCGAGCGTGGTCCTGTGTGGCCGCCGCACTCGCTGCCCTCGAAGATGAAATTTCGGGCGCCTTCGTTGATGAAGCCCTGAAGCAACGCGGGCGAAGGAACATGTAAGTACGTACTAACGCCGAGTTCCTCCATCTCCCTGGCTTGGCTGGGTCGCCCGCCTGCGATGATGGCGTAAGGCGGCTTGATCTCCTTGATGGCTTCCATCTGCGCCTGGCGCAATTCCAGTGGAAGAAAGCCGAGCATGCCGACGCCCCAAGGCTTTCCGCCCATGGTCTCCCGCGCTTTCAGCAGCAACTCTCTCGCTTGCGGTCCCGGCATGACGGCGAGCGCAAGGAAGGGAAGCGCGTCAGCCTCTGATACGGATTTGGCGAAAGGCGCGACATCGCTTACGCGAGTCATCGGACCCTGTAGGATCGGGTAGCGCACGCCATGCGCCTTCGCCAGGGCGGATTCGGGCGCCAATGGCTTCAGCTCCGCCGCCTGCCGAATTCTCTCTTCGGCCCCTGAGCGAATCGCTTGAATGATCCGCCCAGTCGTGCCGTAGCGACGCGCAAGGGGAGCCGCCAAGGCGATGTCCTGTCCAAGTGGGATGATCGGGTCATGATCGTCTGCGAGCTTCGCCTCGAGAGATTGGCGCCAATCCCCGCCGCGCGCGCAGGCCAGTTCGAGTTCTTTGAACTTGCTCCTGCCGTGCCGCGCGGAAATTCTGAAAAGATCGTCGTCTCGTCCCAGAACGACTGATTCGCTTCCATCGAAGTCCGGCAGCTTCTTTCCTCTCAGGAACCAGGGACCTTCCTCAGAAAGCCACAGCTGCTCGGCGAGAACCCAGCCCTTGGCGCCTGCTACAAGAGTGGCGGCCGCGACACGCGGACCGACGCCGCCTCTGATCCAATAAGGAATTCGAACGAGCCCTCGAAGCTCCTGCGCCAAGATGTACGACGCCGTCTTGCTGACGCGTCCGGCAACCTCGCTGCCGTTTGCGATGACGCCATCATAACCCGCAGCGTCAGCCATCACAGCAGACTTCGCGTCGCTCGCTTCGACGACGACGCGATCCGCAAGTCGTCGCGCGGCGCAGAGCAACTCCGCTGTTGGCTCCTCTCTTCCGCCGATCAGCAACAGGGGGACTTTGAAGGGCAGCGTCTCGGCCAGCCGGTCCATCCCGCGGGCGGGCAAACCGAGCGTATCCCAGCGAACGCCCCACGACGCTGCGCCGATCGCGTCTCTCAATCTTACGATCTCTCTCTCGACCGAAGACCGGTTCTGACGGAAGCCGAGGTCCAGAATTCCAACTGCGCCAGCGCGTGCGGCTGCAATGGCGATCGTGGCGTCGAGCTTATGGCTCGGCGTGAGCGCTAGAACCGTTTCCATGGCTACCCCCGAATCGGCGACGCGCGGGACGCAACTCGGCGCCGGGCGATAACCTGTTTCGAGATTACTGGGCCGATCAAAAGACTTCGCTAATGCCATTCCATATTCTCCAAACCATCGGTGACGCCTTCAAGAAACGTGCCGTCAGGAGAACTCCTTCACGACGAAAGACGCGTCAGCATTTCGATCGAGCTCATTTAGAAATGTCCCCCAATGTTCGACGACTTGCGGGTCATGAGCGGCTTTCTGACCCCTTAGCAACATGGCGGCCCTCTTATTTAGAGGCAAAAACTGGCCTGCATGACGCAGCGCTGCGTAACCCAATAGTATTCGTCTCAGCACCGCTGCTCGGGTTTCTATGCCTGCAAGCTCTTCGGCGATCGGTTCGACAACAAGCGCGGCCATAGCTATAGCAGCGCCTTTCACTCTGTCCTCTGCGTCGCGGAACGCGTGCTCGGCTTCCTGCAACTCTCTCTCAAGAATCTCGCCGGCCTTCTTTGCCGCAGCGAGCCTCTTCTCAATATCGATCATTTGCTGCCAGACAGTCATAGTTTCAGGTGAAAACTCTACCTGCGGCCGCTCTACGCCGCCGATCGACTTCATGATTGATGCAACGCATTCTTCTGTTACTACGGAACCGATATATGAGAATCTGCTCAACTGCTCCTCAAGCGCGTCTATCATCTCGCGGCTTAAACTGACGGCAGACCGGGCTCGCTCAAACTTCTCTCGGCACGCATCTCGCTGCTTTTGCGCGCAAAGCAGTTTTTCACGAGGACTACCGTCGGTGATCTCACGGGGCGGAGTTGGAATGGTCCCGCGAAACTGGCATTCCGTAGCCGGACTCTCGACAACGCTCGAACCTGAATCGAATCTTGCGCCGTTTGAGTGGGAGCCGTCATCGGAGTTCCTTTCCATCCAAACCTCCAATCAGGAAATGCTCCGTTGTAGTCTGGCAAAGCCACCACGCTCCGGGACAAAAATGCTGCGTCGCAGCGTGATCATAGCGCAAACGCGCGAAGTCTCGGTTTGGTTGCATCCATGGGCGCCACATTTTTGAGCCCCTTAATTATTTGATGTGAATTATTTATGCAGTTTCGAAATGAGGCTGTCTGCGTCGAGCGTCTCGAAACAATCATTCAGAGATAAAGCGCGACCGGCGCTGGCGAGCAATTCTAACTCAGGACGGCGTTTGCATCCGGGTACACTTGACAGGCAACAATTAGGGAGAAAAACGTCGAAACGCCTAACTGTGAAGCAATGAACGATGATAGTGAGCGCTGCTAAGCTTATTTTTCATGCACAAAATGCATTTGTATAACTCTACGCCAGTCTAATCGAAAACATATTTTGATGCAAACATACATGCAATTTATTAAGAAGTGTGATCTAAGCGTGGCCTGCACACCGACTCATCACTAGGCGACAGCGCTGGAGCTTGAGTATTCGATGCGCCAACTCTTGTGACGACGCAATCACAACTAAATCATCACTCCATGCTTATCGACACCAGCTTACTGCAGTTCGCCAGAGGACGCCCCTGGAGAGAAAAATGAGCGCTGCGCCGCCAGTGATTCCGCGAGTTACAGATGGTAACTTATCTCTCGTCGCGGCTCTTTTCCTGCTCAATCGGTCAAGCTCAAGTAAGACTGGAACCAAAGGAATGTGGCCTTGTTCTGGCCAGTATTTTGCTCCTTGCTATGGCGCATTTTATCGCAAGACCGCCAGATCCTTTCGCAGCTGCACACTCTTAAGCTTAGCAGGTCGGACATTTATGAAGAAACCGACGAAGCGTAACTTGTCGTTGGCGATCGCCCTCGCGCTTCTCGTCTCGACTCCGCGCTCCGCCCCGGCGGAAACGATCGCGCGCGCCCTTGCGCGCGTTTACAGCAGCAATCCTGATCTAAACCAACAAAGAGCGACGGTAAGGATCAGAGATGAAGACATTGCGCGCGCGTGGTCGGGTCTTCGGCCTATTGCAAAACTCGAGGCCGGAGCGGGGGCCCAGCGAACTGACCTCAAACTCGGCTTTCCGCCAGTGCGGTCGCCGATTAACGGACAGTTCGTCACCTTGAGAAACCCTGCTACGGGACAGCCCTTTTCGTACTCGACCAATTTCGCAGCCTATCCACGGGATGTGAAGGTCTACGTCTCGCAGCCGCTGTTCGACGGCGGCCGTACTGAAAACGCAGTACATCAGGCTGAATCGGGAGTCTTCGCCGCACGTTCGGTTGCCGATCTCTCCGAGCAGTCGATCTTGCAGGACGCAGCGAAAGCCTACATGAATGTCTTGCGCGACACGGCCGTGCTCTCTTTGCGCAAGAACAATATTTCAATTCTGCAAACTCAACTCAATTACACGCGTCGCAAAGTGCAAGAGGGGGATCTCACCAGCACCGACGTAGCTCAGGCGGAAGCATCGCTCGCGCAAGCCCGCTCGGATTTTTTTGGTGCGCAGGCTCAGCTCAAGAACAGCCTGGCAATTTACGAGCAGATCATTGGAGAGCCGCCCGGACGGCTCGAGCCCGCGAGTTCGGTTGAACGGCTCCTGCCGAAATCTGTCGACGAAGCAATTGAGCTCGCCCTAAACACACATCCGTCCCTGGACGCAGCTCGGCATCAAGTAGACGCGGCGGAGTTCGCAGTGAATGCGGCGTGGAGCAATCTTGCGCCGCGGCTTTCGCTCGATGGGCAGGTCTCACAGCAATATGATTCGCTGTTGTCCATGCGCGAGGCGGTGCTCGCAGCGCCTAACTCGAGGGAATTCAACGCCGCGGTGCGCCTGAACTTGGATGTTCCACTCTACCAACGCGGCGAGGAGTACGCCGCCATTCGGCAGGCGAAGGAAACCCTGGGGCGCGAGAAGCTGAATTTCGACTCACAAAGGCGAAACGTTCGCGCGGCGGTCATTTCGAGCTATGGCCAACTCAACACCGCCAGGTCTCAAACCGCAACGGATGAATTGGCGATAAAAGCTGCCGAGGCGGCGCTGCGCGGCGTTCGCGAAGAAGCAAAAGTGGGGGCCCGCACCACCCTGGACGTGCTCAACGCCCAGCAAGCTCTGCTCAACGCCCGCGTCAACCTGATCATTTCGCAGCGGGATCGTGTTGTCGCCTCCTACGCTGCGCTCTCTGCGATCGGGAAGCTTTCAGCAACAACGTTGCAACTGGACGTCCAGCTCTACGATCCATCCGCGCATTTTGAACGGGTGAAGAATAAGATGATCGGAACGGACGCAGATTAAGTCGTCCGGTTTACTGGTCCGCCCCACGGCTCGACAAGGTCGCCGCCAGCCGGTTGGCGAGCGCCATAATTGTTAAGGTCGGGTTCTTCTCGCTGAGATCGGGCATGACGCCCCCGTCACATAAGTACAGGTTCGGGTGGTCGAAGCTGCGGCATCCGCGGTCCACGACGCCGTCATGTGGGTTGGCGGCCATTCGGCAGACGCCCGCATAGTGTATTCCAAGACCGGGCAGCGTATCGGGCGCGGCGTTGACGCCAATCGCAAAAGCGGCTTGCAATATCTTTCGGCCCCACAGCTGCATTGATTCCTGCATCTGCAAATCCTCGTTGCTCCAGGCGTAGTCCACATCGACCTGCGGCACGCCGTAACGGTCGCATTTGTTACTTCGGCGTAAGCGGTTGCTGATGCGCGCGCTCGGTTTGCCCATGAAGAACAGACCAACATAGGTGGAAAACAGCCAACGCGCGAGCAGGTCTTTCAGGCGCGCCGGGAAAACCGCCATGCCGTCCAGATAAAATGGAAGCCAGGGCAACATGTGTCCGCATTGGATCTGAAAGCCGCCACGAAAATCGGAAGCGCCGAACAGAAAACGCGGGATCAGAAGGTGATCGCCGATTCCGGGGGGATCGGCGGGCTTGCTGCCGCCAAGCCACCAGAGCGAACCGGAAGCGCGGGCGCGCACATGGTCCTGCAAATAGCAGCCGACCAGCCCCGAGGAATTGGCGAGCCCGTTTGGCCACGCATCGTCCGTCGAATTGAGAAGGAGGCGGGAAGTCTCCAATGCGCCAGCGGCGACGATAAATGTATCGGCCAGCACCTCGAAGCGCTCTTGTTTCGACGTGTCCAGGCATTCGACGGCTTCGATACGCGAAGAGTCCGAAGCGCGCCTCAGGCGCAAGACCTTCGTTTCGTACGCAATGCGAAAGTTGCGCCGTCCCTCGATGAGCGGCAGCAATCGGCTCGAGAATTTGTAGATACTGCCGGTTCGGCAACCGTGCACGCAGTGGCCGCACTGCAAACAGACATTCGGCGCATCGGCCCGGGTCTCGATCGCCTTTCGGGTTGGAATCGCCCGTAGCGGAAGGCGACGCATCCTTCGGACTGCCGACTGCATCGCCACATCTGGGCGCCGTAGCGGAAGCGGCGGAAGAAAATCGCCGTCGGGAAGAGCGGCAAGGTTCTCATGTGAGCCGCACACGCCGATCAATTGCTCAATTTCCGTATAGTGAGGTGCGAGATCGTCGTAATCGATTGGCCAGTTGAAATCGCCGTCGCCAAAATCACGCGCGCGGAAGTCCCGCGGCGACATTCGCAATGCGACGCCACCCCACAGATTTTGCTTGCCGTTGAGCCGGAAGATCTGACGGTTGCAAAAGACGGCCGCCGCCTCTTGGCTCGTCGAGGCAATGTCCGCCGAAGCATACAGACGGCGCGCCTTTGCATTTGCGTCGAAAAAAACGTCGCTCGGCGGGTCGTCCCACGATCGCTCCCGCGAAATGCCGAAGTGTTCGTCCTGCGCCGGCGGGAGGCCATTGTTGAAGTAATCATCCGTGATCGAGGCCCCCTGCTCGAGGGAGAGGACGTCGCGCCCGGCGCTTGCAAGTCGATAGGCCAGAATGCCGCCAGCGGCGCCGGCGCCAATGATGCAAATGCCTGTTCGCTCCCGGCGCATTCTCAACTCATTCTTTCGCGGAATTCGTCGGAGGCGTAGTAGCAATAATCGAGCAATCTCCTCAACCGACCGAGCGCAGCTTCGGGGCGATCGCCGGTCCAGTGGAAGCGTCCGCGTGCGTGATCATAACAAGCGCCGGACAAGGCCGTGTCGAGGGCGGCGGCAAGTTCGTGATTCTGGCGGCACGCTGCTAGAATCTCCGGCAAGCGCGGCAGGAGATGCGTGCGGTGAATATGGCGGCGCGCCAACTCACTGAACAGCAGCAGCGCATCGCGGTTCTCGTCGGTAATGGACGCGGCAAACCGCAGGTCACTGGGAACGAGGCCGCGGCCCACGAAGTCTGCGATCGTGTCGCGTATGGTCTGGGTCAGAGGCCGCCGCCTGTAGTGCAATTCACGCGTCGCGCGGTCGGAGTTCCCCCAATAAAACAGGGGTTGCGAGCGCACGAAGTCGCGATGCAAGGGGCTGCGCAGCCACCCGAATGTCAGGGCCGATGCTGCGTCGAGAGTAGTTACAAGGGCGGATACGAGCCAAAGGGGAGCCCGCGGCGGTCGTCTGATCCCCGTCTGCTCAGACATCAAGTCATAAAGCTGCAGCGCATCGATATTCTCTCCGCCCAGGATGTATTGGCCGTCGCCTTCCGTGAGCGCCGCCACATGGGCGCGCGCGACGTCGCGCACGTCGCAGACGCTGTGGCCGCCGCACGCAACCATGATCGGGAATCGCTTCAGACAGAACCATTGCAGGAGCAAGGCGCTCGAAACTGAGCTGTTTACCGAAGCGCCGGGGCCCAGCATGAGGCCAGGATTGAGGATCACCACGTTGCGACCGGCGGCGCCCGCCTCGCGCGCCAATTGTTCGCAGGCCACTTTCGCCCGATCATATGCATTGAGGCGCGCGACGCAGACATGAGCGCGGCCGCTCGTCTCGTTGAAGACCAATGGCTCGAGACTGCCGGCCATCGCTGACATCGACGAGGTGAAGATAACGCGCGCCGATGGATTCGAGCGTGAAAGCGCGTTGAAGAATATCTTCGTTAGCTCGACATTCTGCGCCAAATATTGGTCTAGCGGCAGATCCGGCTTGAAATTCCTACCGGCTGCGAAGATCGCGGCCTCACAGTCGGCCAGCGCGTCGGCGACATAGGCGGCCTCATGCAGATCGCCTTCGAGTCGTCGCACCGAGCTTGGGAATTTTGCGCTGGACCCGCTCCGCACCATAGCGACGACGTCGTGTCCTTCGGCCAACGCGGCCCGAACGATGTGTTCTCCGAGATAGCCGCCGGCGCCCGCAATCGTCACCTTCATGAGGATCGCTCTCGATGTCGCAAACTAGGCAAGGAAGGTCCCCGCTTATTTATCTCAGCACAATTCATTCCGTTTACAAAATAGCGCGAGCGGCGGGTCTGGGCGTCTGGCGGATGCGCTCTGGCGAATCAATGGCTGGCGATCGCAAATAGGACTTTCGGCAATAGTCTTTCCCAGCGCCGTCTGTGCGTCGCCGCGCATCGGCGCTGGCTCGCTTTTGGGAGGTTTGCGCGGGGCTGGCGCCGTTATGCGGCCGGCTGGGGCGGCCCGCCGTTCCCTCATCGAGCGGGCCGCCTTCCAATATCTTTGCTTAATTGCCGCGGCTGCGCTCGCCAGGAGCCGCCCCGCCCGCTTCGGCGACACGTCGGGCGTGGCGCAGCTAAAGCTTAGCTCTTATCTGAGCTATCGTCTCGTTGAACTTGGCAGAGCGTTCAGCAAGTCTTGCACCGCGTCGATCGAAGCCGGCTTGGTGAGGTGCAGATCGAAGCCCGCTTCCTTCGCGCGGTGGCGATCCTCGTCCTGACCCCAACCCGTCAGCGCGACGAGGGTGAACTGAGGCCCCCGGCTGCTACGTCGAATGCGACGCGCTGTCTCGTAGCCGTCCACAGCGGGCATGCCGACGTCTATAAAGATCAGATCGGGGTCGAACGTCTCGACAAGGGCAATGCCGGCGGGACCGCTATAAGCCTTGCGAACAGTCGCCCCCAAGCCCTCCAGCAACAGACCGAAGCTGTCTGCAACATCGGCGTCGTCGTCAATGACAAGTATCCGCGCCGCCATCCTGTCCCGAGTCGCCGCCTCGTTGGTCGACGCCGTGACGGCCGTGGGCGCCGTGCCGAGAGGCAGCCAAACCACGAATTCGCTGCCGCGTCCAACGCCTTCACTATGCGCTTCAATTCGCCCGCCATGCAGCTCCAAGAGTTTGCGCACAAGCGCAAGCCCGATGCCGAGCCCCCCTTCGGAAAGCCGAGCTTGACCGTCTGTCTGGGCGAAGAGTTCGAAGACGTGCGGCAACATCTCGGCGCTGATGCCGACGCCATTGTCGCGAAAGCGCAGAACGACGTCGTTGCCCGCGCGCGCCGCCTCGACTTCAAGGCGCCCCCCGGGCGGCGTGTATTTTGCAGCGTTATGGATGACATTAGCGGCAATCTGAGAGAGACGCACCGGATCGCCAAAAACCCACGCCGGGTCATCGGGGGTCTTCATGACGACGCAATGGGTTTTCTTGTCGATGAGCGGCTGGCAGGTTTCCAATGCAGCCGACAAGAATTCCGCCAGGGCCACATTCTCCTTGCGCAGTTCTATCTTGCCACGGCTGATCCGGGAGATTTCGAGCAGGTCGTCTACAAGCCGGACAAGATGATCGACCTGACGCTGCATCATATTAAAAAGATGCGCTTCGGGATGCTCTGAACCATGCTTGATTTTCAGCAAGTGCACCGCGTTGCGAATAGGCGTGAGCGGGTTTCGCAGTTCATGCGCCAAGGTGGCGAGAAACTCGTCCTTGCGTCGGTCGGCTTCTTGCAGGGCGACTTCCGCCTCGTGGCGCGCCGTCACGTCGGCGTGTGTGCCGATCGCCCGGAGCGGGCGGCGGTCGGCGTCGCGCTCCACCACTTGACCACGATCCAAAATCCAGCGCCAGGAGCCATCCTTGTGCAGCAGGCGGTGCTCGCATTCATAGAAGTCGGCGCGCCCTTCCAAATGGTCGATCAGCTTGGCTGCGACAGAGTCCCGATCGTCGGGATGGACGAGCACTTCCCACGCCCGAACATGGGACTCCACCTCGTCGAGATCGTAGCCGAGCATGGACGCCCAGCGACCGCCGAACTGAACCCGGCCGCTGGGCACGTCCCAGTCCCAGAACCCGAGTTGCCCGGCTTCCAACGCCAGCGCCAGCTGCTGCTGGCTCTCGCGTAGCGCCAATTCCGCCCGTTTGCGCTCAGTGATGTCGATGTTCACGCCCGTGAGACGCACGGGCCTTTTGGCGCTATCCGTGAAACCCTGGAAACGGCCTGCGATCCAACGCACCGAGCCGTCTCGCCAAACGACTCGCCACTCGTGTTCAACCGGCTCGCCGGTCGCAAGCGTTTCCTCGACCTTGGCGATCGCGCCGGCGCGGTCGTCGGGGTGAACCAGCTGCTCCCACGCCGCCTGCGACCCAGCGAATTCACCGGGCGCGAGACCATACATCGCCTCCAATTCCGGAGTCCAAGTATTCACGCCCGCGGGGACGTCCCAGTCAAACGCGCCGATCTTTGCGGCCTCGGTCGCCAGCCGCAACCGGGCTTCGCTCGCACGGAGGGCTTGTTCGGCTTTCTTGCGCTCGGTGACGTCTTCGACGAGCGTGATGATCCACCTGGGGGCGCCGTTAATATTGCGGATGAGCGAGACGCTCTTTCGGACCCAGATGACTTCGCCGCATTTGCGAATGTAGCGATTTTCGACGACGAAGCTTGGAATTTCGCCGGCGAGCATCCGCTCCGTCAAGGCTAGATTGGCCGAGCGGTCGTCAGGATGGATGAGCTGGATGAGCTGCGAACCGTCTTGGGCGAGAAGATCCTCCAGCGTATATCCGGTGAGCTCACAATAAGCGGGGTTGGCGTCCAGGAAACCGAAGTCTGGCGCGTTCACCGCAAAGCCTATGGCGGCGTTGGCGAAGGAAACGCGGAAGCGTTCCTCGCTTTCGCGCAACTCGGCTTCCGCCCGCTTTGTCTCGGAAATATCGAGGACGAACGCCACGCCATTGGTACGGGTTTCGTCGAACATTGCTCCGGCGACGATAACCGGCACGCGCGCGCCGTTCTTGTGAAAAAACTGTTTCTCGAATGGCGAGGCGTTCGATCCTGCGGCTTGCGCTTCAAGTATCGCGGCGTCATCGACGAACTGGAACTCCGGCGGCGTCATTTTCCGCCAGTTGATCCGTCCTTCCTGAAGGTCTGCGCGCGAATAGCCGACCATCTCCAGAAATTTGTCGTTCGCGTCCGTAACCTCTCCAGCCACATTCCAATAGATCACGCCTAGAAGGCCGGCCTCGTAGAAACGCCGCATCCGCTGCTCACGCTCGCGCAACGCCGCTTCGGCCCTTTTTTGCTCGGTGATGTCGCGCGCGGTCCCTATTATGCCGACAATATTGCCCGCGGCGTCGCGGTAAGGCGCCTTGTTCGTCAGATAGCAACGGGTCCCGAAAGCGGTGCCCAGCGTTTCCTCGAAGGTCTCGGTTTGCCCCGACTCCATGATGCGGCGATCATTGGCCATGATGGCGCGCCCATCCTCTGGATTGTCGAAGACCTCCTCGTCGGTCTTGCCGAGGCAAAAATCGGCCGGCTTGCCAATTGCGGCGAATGTCGCGGGATTGGCCAGCAGCAGTCGGCTCTCTCGGTCTTTGAGAAAAATTGCGTCGGGGCTGCCATCGAGCACCGCCTGCAGCAGCCTTTCGCTTTCACGCAGCTTCTCCTCGGCGCGCTTACGCTCGGTGATGTCGCGCACAAATGCACGCATGCCGACAACTACTCCGGCGTCGTCGGTCACGGTCCACGTGCGGAGACTGACCGGAAAAACGGTTCCGTCCTTGCGGATGTATTCCTTCTCATATTCGTCGGATTCGCCGCGCGGCAGGACTTGCTCCTGCACGATGGCGGCCTCCATGTCGCGCCAGATCGCCGGGGTCAGCTCCTGATAGGTCAATTGACGGAGTTCAGCGCCGGTATAGCCGAGCATGCGCTGATAGGCTGGATTGGCCTCGAGAATATGGCCGCTCAGATCGACGGTGACGATGCCGTCGCGACTCGTCTCGAAGAGCAAGCGGTAACGCTTTTCACTCCCCTGCAATGCTTCAATGTGCTTCTTGCGCTCGGTAATATCGACGGTGACGGCGACCCCGCCAAGCAGGCGGCCGTCTGGCCCGATAATGGGCGCGCCGGAAGCTTCCGCCGTCCACCGACGGCCACTCGGCAGTTGCACGTCGATTTCGAAAGGTTCGACTTCGCGTCGTTCGCGCACCGCCGCCTGCAAGGGAAGCTCTGAACCCGTTAATTCGCGGCCCTGGTTGAAGAAGCGAACTCGGCGACCGGCGTCGGCCGGGTCAGGAGCAAGCGCCGAAATATTGTCGCGGGCATTGATTTCAAATTGTGCAAAAAGCGCCTTGTTGCCGGTAATGTACGCGCAGCTCGGATCGCTCGAATAACTCAGGCCGATCGGCGCGGCGTTCATGATTGCTTCAAGGCGTTGCCGTGTTTCGGCAAGCTCCTGCTCGGCTTCTACTCGGTTGTGGAAGTCGATGATCGAGCCGTTGTAGCCGATAAATGCGGCTTGTTCGTCGCGTTTCGCCGCGCCAACCGCCATCGCCCAGCGAAAATGTCCATCCGCGCGCCTGAGCCTCAAGACGATCTGGAAAGGCTGCTCCGATTGTATCGCCCGCGTCAGCTCCGCCCTTACCTGATCGCGATCGCAGGGGTAAACCGTTTCAAGCCAACCCTCCTGCAAGGCTGAATCGGCGCTTTGGCCCGTGATTTCGCGCCAAAGAGGATCAATGTAGCTGCATTGCCCGTCGCGATCAGTCGACCAGTCTACAACCCAGAGTGCGTCAATATTAGAGACAGGCATATGCATCCAATGCTACCCTGGACAAGAATTGCCGACGCCGCCGCAAGAGTCCGATCCGGATCGGATGACGTCTAAAGCCACAGTAAATACTCATGGCGCTTTATCGGCGTCCCTCGCTCAAAGCCTAGCAGGCGCCCAAGCATTGGCTTTACCCTGAGCGCGCTCGCCGGGTTACCTAACATCCGCGCGCAAGGGTGGGGCCTTTGTCAATGGGCTGCGTCGTCGCGGCTCCACTAAGCGTTACCGTAGCGCAGCCCGCGTTTGGGTGCTGGCGCACCGCACGTAGCGCTCACGCGACGGTTTCATCATGGCAATTTCTTTGAGATTGCTCGTGGCAAATTGCCACACGCCCGCAAGCGGCAAATAGCCCGGCCCACGCCACTCCCGGGGACGGCGCGCGGCGCTCCCGTCTAAGGTACGACGCTTGCGCAACCTCGCGCAATGCGCCCGCATACGGACCGGGTCGGACGCATCTGATACCGAATGCGACGACCCCTGGAGCAGGCAAGGACGCGTCGTTCGACAGCGCCGCAAAGGGGAGAGCATAGGTCACTGTGAGTCTAATCAATGTCTTTCGTAGAGCTTACGCCGGTTGTCCGCCCTTTCTGGGCGCGCGCTGTCTCCACTCTGCCAATCTTTGGCGTGTTGGCTTTTTCGGTTTCCGGCCTCCTCCTGGCTGTTTCGACCTATAAGGCGGCGAAAGACAGGGATTGGCCGGCCGCTTTGATCGGCGTCGCGCTCACCTGCATCTGCGTCATTTGCGTGGCTTGGCTCGTCCTGTTTTGACTGAAGCTCGGGTCTGCCTCGGAGGATACAGTAAGACCTTGTAGAGTCGCCTTTCCCGGGCGGACTCTGGATAGCGCAGATGAACAAATCCATGGTCGAAGAGGAGGCCGCCTGGCGGTCACGCCGCAATCCTCCCTACATGGAAGTCTTCGGCGATGACCGGCTGCGCGCCCGGCGCGTACCGCGCGCGTCAGCAATGGCGCAAGCCTTCTGGCTGGGGGAAGCCTTCTGGCTAAAGTCAGCGCGCCTGAAGGTTGGTCTGACGCAGCTCGACGTCCTTGCCGATCGGCGCGATCATGAGGCGCTGTTCGTCGGGACCGGGCTGTTCAGTCCACAAAGCGAGAAACCCGCTCTTCGTGGCGACGACTCTCGGGTGGGAGGCCGTGATCTTCAGCGGCGACAGCCGCTTGGCCGGCGTCCAATGGAGCCCGTCGTCGGTCGACGTCGAGGCGAAGACGCCAAGGCTGCCGTCGCCGGCGTCAGGGTCGACCATGTCCCATACCGCGGCGAGACGGCCGTCCTTGCCCAGCGTGAGATCGCCATGCGCCGCCGTATCGTCGCCGAGGCGTCGCGGCTCCGACCAGCTCTTTCCGCCGTCCGTTGATTTGAGGTGATAGAAGCCGGCGCTCTCCTTCTTGCGCGTGCCCACGACCGCATGGATCTCGGGCCGCTTGCCGCTCTTGATCGCCAGCCCGCCGCCGATATGCGGACAGCCGGGGAAATCCCAGCCGAAGGCGCCGACCGTCGCCAGCCGCGTCCATTGATGCGTCTTGGGCTCGACCACGCCGATCGCCATGTCTGAGGGTTGCTTGTCGCGATAGAGAACGTAGAAATTACCAGCCGCGTCGGCTTTGCCGGTCGTCCAGCAGCAGGCGCAGGAGGCGGCGTCGAGCGTGGCGTTCTTCGACCAGTTTGCGCCGGCGTCGGTCGAAAACGCGTAGCGCAATCCCTGCGCGCCCGGCGCCGGCGGCGGGCCGTCGCGGCTATCGAGCCAGGCCGCGTGAAGCGTCTTGCCGTCCGAGGCGAGCGTGAAGAAGGAATGCGGCCCTTTTGCCCAATCGGCGGGACCGGCGAGCGGCGTCCATGTCTTGCCGCCGTCGCTGGAGCGCGCAGCGACCATCGGGCCGGCGCCGCCATGCGACGCGCCGTCGACATGGCTCATCCACATGGCGATGAGCTTGCCGTCGACGGCGGCGATGCGGGCGTCCGACCCGCGCGTCACCGTGGCGCCGGCGCCGGACGGTCCCTCGACTTGCGTCTGAGCTGACCAGCTCTTGCCGTCGTCGGCGGAGACCTGGTGCCAGATGGTCGTGGCGCCCTGCGCATGCCGTCCCGTCAGTAAATGCAGCCGGCCGCCCTCCGCGACGACGTCGAGGCTGACGACGCCCGTCGGCAGGCGCATCGCGTGTTTGGCGTGTTCAGCCGCGCTGTGCTGCGCATGTGCGTCGCCCGACGGCGGCGCTCCCGTCGGCGCCGCCTCCTCCGCAAGCGCCGGCCCCGCGGCCAGGGCGATGACGAGAGCGAGCGGCGCGCACGCGCGCCCGTCTCGAAACTTTTCTCTATTTTTGGAGTCAGATGCGCGCATCCCGAGCGTCCTTCCTTCTGTCGGTCTTCAACCGCGTATGCGTTGCGTCGGTTCAGTAGGTCAGTTTCAGCCCCGCCGTAAAAAAGGCGCCAGGGTTGATCGTAAATTGATAGTAGCGGCCGAGCATATTATTGCCAGCAAAGTAGATCTCCGCAAATTTGGTCGGCTTGTAGGAGATATAGGCGTCGAGCTGCCAGAAGCGGTCGAAGCTGCCGTAGACGCCGCGCACGAAGTCGGCGTTGGTCGCAAGGTCGTAACTGTCAGCCGTATATCTTCCGGTAAGCGTGCCGGTCCAATCGCCATAATTGGCTTCGAGAGAGGCGTTGAACAGATTGCGCGGCGCGTTCGGGAGACGCTTGCCGACCGTTTCCGGCTGATCCGGCGCCTCGAGGGTTTGGGCGTCGAAAACATTGGTGTAGGTCACATAGGCCGTCAGCCAGTCGGTGATCTGCTGCGAGCCGGTGATTTCGAATCCGCGCACAACCGCTTCGCCGGTGTTCACCGTCGTCGACCAGTTCTGGATGATGCTCGGCGCCGGCAGGCGACGGGTGGAGTTGTAGTCGGAGAGCCAGCTTTCGAAGAAGGTCGCCTTGGCGAAGGTTCCCGTCTGCTTGAAAAACTGCTCGTAGCCGACCTCCCAGGAAATGGCCGTCTCGGGCTTCAAATTCGGGTTGGAGAAACTGCGCACATTGCCGCGCGTGCTGTCGACGTAAAGCGCGTTCAGCGTCGGCGCGCGGAAGGCGCGGCCGGCGGAGGCGCGCATCACGCCGTTCTCCCAAGGCATGTTGGCGACGAGCGAAACTTTAGGATTGAAGTTTACGACGTCCTGGCCCGGAAAATTATCGTAGGGCGCGCCGCCCGTGACGCGCACGCCATGCGTATGCCACCAGTCGACGCGGCCCCCGAGATAGGCCGTCAGCCAATTTGTGACCTTGATTTCATGCTGCACGAAGCCCCAGACGAAATTCGAGACCCCCTGCATGCTGCTCGTGAAGAGCGTCGACGATCCGAAATTGGTCCAGTCGCTGACATTATAGGCCTGAAACGTCGCGGCGCCGCGATCCGTGCCCACGCCCGTCGTGAGGTGATGCGCGAAGAAGGGGAGGAACTTCACCGGGAAGGTGTATTGCACGCTCGCGCTGAACAGGTTCTGCGGATAATTATTATAGACGCCGGCTCCGCCCAGCGCCCAGGCGTTGGAGCCCGTCGCGGAAGAAGGCGTCGTGAACCGATAGACTCGCGCCATGTTGCTGACGTTCAGCTTGATCTCCGATTCCTCGGAGAAGCGATGTTTCGCAAAGCCGTAGCTGATCACATTCGATTCGTACGCGAGGCCTGCGCCGAGAACTGCGCTCGGCGTGATGCGGTTCGCGCCCGAGACGCGCGCATTATAGGCGAGATAGCTGGAATAGGGCGCATAGCTCTCGAACAGCCCCTGCATGGAATTGCTGAGAAAATAGCTGACCCCCGCACCGAATTTGGTCGCGTTGTCGTAGTCGTAATAGAGCTTGAGCTGCGAATTGACAGTCCGCCATTTCGCCTCGCCCTGCAGACCGAGATTCCACAGCTGCTGCCCCTGTGCGTTGACGGTGGGGATGGCCCCGGCGACGTAGGGCGCGACCAGCGTGCGCTGAATGACGTTGTCTCTGAAGCCGGAACTGCCTTCCCAGCGGCCCCCCGCGCTCCATCCGACGCCGTTTGGCAAACGATCGCGATAGATGACGTCGCCGGCCTGGCGGGAGAACTCCCCGAAAGACGATTCGCCTCGGGCCAGAATTTCGCGCTTTTCCGGTATTTTGCTGAAGGCGCGCACGACGCCCGCATAGGCGTTTGCGCCATAAAGCGCCGAGGATGCGCCGGGCAGCGTCTCGATGCGCTCGATGTCGTCCATGAAATATTGCGAATAATTGAACGACCCGAACATCGGGTCGTTCATGATCTGGTCGTCGTAGAGAAACAAGGTGCGCTGCAGGCCCGAAATGCCGCGGAAAGAAAAGCGGCCGGCGCGATTGGCGGAGGGCGCCGCATAGCCGAGACTGTTGCCCCATGAATAGATGCCCGGCGCGTCGCGAATGATCGCGCCGAGGCGCGGCGCATCGCGGCGCTGGATATACTCCTGGCTGAAGACGGTCAGGTCGCCGGGGGCCTCGCTCACCTTCTTCTGCGTGCGGGTCGCGGTCTCGACGACGATTTCTTTTTCCGGCGCAGGCTGATTAGCGCCGGAGCCAGTCGTCCCCGTCGAGGGGCTCGCCGCCGCCGGACGACGCGAGAGGCCTGGACGCGCGGGCCCGATGCTGATGGTGGGAAGCGATGTCTGGGCCTCGGCGACGGAATCGAGGGCGCAAAGAAGGGCGACGGCGGACGCGCCGCCGCGCAGCAGGTGCGGGACGTGCATGTAATTCTCCTGATCGGCCACGTTGAGGGGCCGTGCGAACGAATGGAATGGGCGACGCGCCTGCGCCGCGGCTCATGCGCTCAGGAGAAGAAAGGGGGCGCGCGCGAGGACCAGCTGCTTGCCCAGCCGGCCGACTTCGGCCGTGCGTCTTTCGGCTCGGGATAAACGGCTGCTCGCGGCGCGGCGTCACGCATCAACGCGCATGCGATCCACGCCGATGCGGCGACGGTGACGAACGCCGCGTCGCGCGCATGGGCCTGGCATAGGATGCAGCAGCCGTGGGGGTTGTGGCGCGCGCGCTCGGAGGGATCGCCAGCGTCGCCTTTATGGCAGATTTCGGAGTCGACCAGAGAACTGACCGACGCGCCGTCAACCGCGCGCGCGGCGTGGGCGACGGCGGCGAGGGGCGCCAGCAAGCCCTGCAAAGCCAAGAACAGCGCCACGCAGCCGGCAATCAGCGCGCCGCGAGTCTCTGTCCATGGCTTTACCGGCTGGTTCCGCATCATTGGCGAAAAACACCACCGCCGGGGAATATGGTCAAGCTCGAGGCGGCAGGCTCGACTGAAAACAAACGCAGTGTGACTTGAACGTCACAGTTAGCTTGACAGCTGCGTCTTAGCGGTCCTAGCTTCGACGTATGCGCGGCGTCTTCAAATTTGTCAGGCTGGGGCTGGTCGCGGTCTACGCGCTCTCGACCCTTGTCGCCGTCCTGCTCGGCGCTGCGCACCAGTCGCCCGAACGCGGCGTCGAACATTCCGCGTCTGCGGCGCTGGCCCACGCCTTGTGCCTTGGCGGCGAAGAGACGAATGACGCGTCGAAACGGGCCGGCGCCTGTTGCGGCGCCTGTCAGCTCAGCGACGCCGTCGGCCTCGCGGCGATTTCGACCGCGTCCTTCTTGATGCGACATGAGGCGTCGACCCGCCGTGGCTTCGCCCGCCGCCTCGGGCATGTGACCGACGACACGCCGGACGATCTCCGATCTCGCGCGCCTCCCGCGCTCGCCGTCTGATCTCCCAAAACCGAAAAGCCCGCCGCAGGACGCGCGCGATCTAACGCGCCCGCGCGCCAAGAGACGCGGCGCGGTTCGCCACTGTTGCGAGGGAGGCTCGCATGACTTTTCTAGAGTCCTTTTTTCGCCGGTCCGCCATTGACGACGCCCCTGGCGTGACGGAGACCGGCCGGCGTCCCGCGCCGAAGACAGAGGCGGGCGGCTCCAAGCTCTACCGATGGTCGTTCGTCATTCACAAATGGGCGGGCCTGGTCGGCCTGGGCTGGCTCGCGGCGCTCGGCGTGACCGGCTTTCTGATGGATCACGACGAGTGGCGCTGGATGCAGCAGGGCAAGGCGCCCGCTTGGCTGACGCCCGTCGACCTACAGGATTTCGCCGCACGAAACGTGGTCCGTTTCCACCAGATCGACCCGACGTCGCCCTCGAACCGCATCGCCGGAGGCCCGCGCGGTTTGTGGGCCTCTTCCGACGGCGGCGCGAGTTGGACGGCCACTCGCTTCGTCGACGGCGACCATCCGCAAATTTCGGGCGTACGCCCGATCCGGCTCTCGGCTGGGGACGTCTGTGGTTTGCGACCGACAACGGCGTCTATCGCTCGACCGACAAGGGCGCCGCCGCCGCGCCGGCGGGACTTGCGGGCGCGCATGTCACCGCGATCGCCGCAAGCGACCGGGCCGACCAGCTCCTGCTCGTCGTCGACAAGTCGAAAGTGCTGCGCTTCGGGACAGACGATGGCAAGATCGAAGAGATCGCGCTGTCGCCGCTCGACGAACAGACCCGGCCGCCGACCGTCGACCTCATCCACTTCGTCCACGACCTGCATTTCGGCCGCGCCTTCTTCGATCCGCTGACGTCGCTTGTCATGAACGACATTGGCGGCCTCGGCATGTTTCTGCTGGCGCTCACCGGGCTGCTCTACTGGGGACTGCCAAAATATTGGAAGTCGCAGGGCCGTGAAGCGGGGCGCGCCTCGAAGGCCGCCAAGAAGACGACGATCAAGTGGCTCTTCAACCTGCACAGCCCGACTGTCGGCTTGGCGTCGGTCGTGATGCTTCTCTATCTCTCGGTTACGGGCGTTCTGCTCGGCCATGGCCGCGAGCTCCTGATGTGGATGCGCTCGGTGCAGGTGCCGCAAGCCTATCTCACGCCGGCCTTCGCGTTGAAATCCTGGGACGGCTGGATCGAGGCCATCGTGGCCTATCCGGACGCGCCGGGGGTTTTCACGATCGGCAGCCGCATCGGCATGTTCACGACGGCGGACGGCGGCCAGACCTTCGCGCGCGAGGAAGACGCGAGCGGCCGGCCGGTGGTCGCCGCCGCACGGCTGCGCCGCATCGGAGACAAGGTGCTGGTCGCCAATGGCATGGCGGGACCGTCCACGATCCGTCCTGACGACCGCGCCCAGGAGATCATCGCCGCGCCTGAGAAATCACGCATGCTCGGCGTCCCCGGTCCCGGCGGGGCGCGCCCCGCTGCGCCGCCGGACGCGGCGGAACGACGGAAGAAAATGGGCATGGGCGGCATGGAAGGCATGTTCATGCCGACCGACGTGACTGAGCTCGAGGACAGGCTGCTGTGGAAGAGCTCGAACAAGTTCTTCGTCACCGACGAAGAGGGTCATTCGCTGGAGTCCTTCGAAGTCGCTCAACCACCAGACGAAGGCGTTCCCTGGATTAACTGGATCCTGCGTCTGCACATGGGAACGTTCTTCTGGTCGGAATGGAAGTGGATCAACGACCTATTCGCGATTGGCGTCGTGGTTCTCTCAATCACCGGCCTCGTTCGCTGGTGGCGAAAGAAGTGGCTTTGAGGGAAGAAGCGAAGGGAGGGCGCGTCGGTCCAAGGGCCTTTCCCCCGTCTCCGTCATCTCTCGGCGCATTTCCCCCCGGTTCGCACGCGCGGCGCCGCCTGAGCGCCCTCTGCGGCCTGCGTCGTGCGCCAAAGCACATACGCTTCGTAGTCGCCCGGGATAGTGTCCATCCATCGGCTGGCGGACCCCTGCGACCAACCCGCTGACCGAAGAAGCCGCCGGAGTTTGAAACCCCTCCGGCGGCTTCGCTGGATTTACGACGCCGATCGCCGGAGTGAATGGCGACCCTCGGCAGCAGAAGTTGTCAGCCTTTCGCCACTAGAATTTAACCGTCAAGCCAGCAATGACGTTGCGGCCCATTCCCGGCACAGGGCTCGGAACGGGGAAACGGCTGTAGTTGTAATTCGTCCAGACCATGTAGCCCGCCATGTTGAAGCCGCCCAGCGCCGGAAAATAGAGTGTATTGGTCAGATTTTCGATCGCGAAGTCGACCCTGAAATTCTGCCACTCGTAGCTGGTGCGGAAGTTGAACAGCGTATAAGCGGGGGTCATCTGCTCCGCCCTTTGCACCGACACATGCGTCTTCGCGCCGACCGTGTAAACCTCAAAAGTGTTCGTCCAGCCGCCCAATTTGTGTTCCAGGCCGACGCGCGCGTTTATCGGCATGATGTGGTAGAGACCGTCGCCTGCGCGCTGCGACGAGGTCAGAATGTAGCATTGCGTATCCTGGTAATAGTCCTGCAGGGTGACATTCTGCCCCGTGGTTGCGAGGCAATTCTGCGGATTGCCCGCGTCCAGATCGACGCCGTAAGTGTAATTTACGAGCGCGGTTAGATCGAAGCGACCGAGGGTGTCCTCTTCATAGAGTTTGGCGCGGCCATTGGCGTCGACGCCATAGATGATGGCCCTGTGGTTGACGAATTGCAGTTCCTGGAACGTATAGGGACCGGCATTGTAGTAGCCGCCAAAGCGGAAGCTGCTGACGCGCTGCGCATTGATGAAATTATTCACGAAGCTGAAATAGGGAGCGATCTTGGCCTCTATGCCGCGCTCCTTGTCCTTGAAGGCGCCCGAAACGGAAACCGTGTGAGCGACTTCCGGTTGCAGGGCGAGATTGCCGACATAGCCATTGCCGTCGCCAAACTGATTGATCATCGCCGTCGTCATGGAGCTTACGCCCCAGGAGTAACGCTCATAGAGATTGGGCGACCGAGTCTTGCGGGCATAGCCGGCCTCGAAGACCGTATCTTCGGTTGGCTTGTAGCGCAGCTGCGCAGTGATGTTGAAATTCGGATCGAAACGCCGGCGGTCCTGCTGGTTGAAGCGAGCGGCGGCCGTCGCGTCAGGATTCTGCATCTCTCCCGGGCGCCAGAGATTGCCGGAAGTCAGCATGGGCATGATCGTCGGATTGTTGGGATCATACGCCTGGGCCGCGCCGACGTTGGAGAAGACCAGATCGCTGCGCACGCCAAAAAGCGTTTCGAGTTGCGGCGACCAGTTGGTTTCGACCTCCGCGTAATGGCTCCAGCGGTTTCGCATTCCGTTTTGGATGTTCCACTGTGTGAAGGGCGTCATCATGAGCATTTTCATGCTGTAGATGTCCGGAAACGGCGCCATGAAGGTCGTGTTGTCCAGCATCGTCATCACGCCGCCGCCGGGAATCGGCTCCCACCAGTCGTTCAGCCTGAAGCCGTGGAATTCGCTCGCTACCCGCAACAGGAGCCGCTCGTCGATCCTGTGATCGAGGTTGATCGAGTAGCCGTAATCGAGGCCGGTTGTATCCATCGGCATGTTGTTGGGCTGCTTGTCCTGCAAGAAACCCATCTTGTGCGCGGTGGAATTCCAGTAGAGACGCGCGTCGACAACGCCCCAGTCGATCGTTCCGTTATATTTGGCCTCGGCCAGATACCCCCGGTTCCCGATCATATCCATGCGCTGATTGACGAATCCCTGATAGGGGATGTTTTCGTATGCGACGCGCAGCGACGCGAAATGCCCGTCGGCCCGATAGGCCAGGGTTCCGGAATGATTCTCGGAAATGAAGTCTGTCGAGAACGCCTCTGCATTGTTTCCGCCTGCGTTGTAATTGCGGCCGCGCGCCCAAGAACCGTTATAGAGGAAGGCAAAACGATCCATTGCCTCGTTGACCGTCGCCGACGTGCTGATCCCGACGTTGTTCGAGCGATAGGCGCTTGAAATTTCTCCAGAGGCAAGCATGTTCACGTCTAAACCGCGCGCCGACTTACCGGCCTGGAACAACGGCGCCATCGTCCCGCCGACCTGTTTTTCCTCCGAGGCGCCGGGGCTCCGCGCCAAAAACACGGGCGATTTCGGCTCTGCAATGATGGTCCCACCGATGGAGTCGCCCCCCTTGCTGACGGGCACGACCCCCGAATAGACCTCTATCTTCTCGACGTTATTCGAGCCGGTATAGGAGAGCGGCGGGTTCATATGGTTGGCGCAGGCGGAAGTGATGCTCACGCCGCCCGTGAGAATTTTCACACGATCGTCCGCAAGGCCCTGGATAACGGGAAGGCGGGAGACGCCGCCCGCTTCATACATGGTGACGCCCGGCGTCCGCTCGAGAAGCTTCGTAGCATCTTCGGACTGGACGCGCAGAACCTCGATTTTCTGTTCGTCGACGATCGAAGGTCGGCTGATCGGCGCCGTCTCCTGCACGGGCTGTGGCGGCTGCGCCGTCGTCGCCCGAACGGGCGTCGGCCGGCTTGCGGAAACGTAAAGATCCGGGAGCTTCGTCTGGGCGACGGCCTCCGAAACGGCAAGCCGTCCGACGCCCAGAACAATCGCACTGCATGTCAGGAGTCGCGCTTGTAACATCGCTTCACTCTCTCTGAGCGGAAAGCCGCCTGGCGCGCCGAAGAACGCAATCTGTCAGCGACGAGCAGTTTGGGTTTCGAACAGCGGCGGTCGCCGGAAGAGGGGGGACCCTCCTCCGGTAAGCTGACGACGTGGCGCGCGTCAGTATTTCGCGATGACCGGAGCGGAAGCGCCCCAGTTGAAGTGGTAATTGACGCCGGCGCGAGCAATCACGCCGTTTACGTTGACCCGCGTGTGGGGAAAGAGCCCCTGCGCTTCGCCGATCACCGTGCCCATTTGAGCAGGAAGCCCGGAAGCCGGCGTGCTCGCATATCCCTGCACAGTGAGATTGCCCAGATCGTAGTAGAACGCTTCAGCCTTCAAAGACCAGTTGGGCGTAAACAGCCATTCCAGGCCGCCGCCGGCGTTCCAGCCCACGAGCGTGGTCGACGCATTTCCACTCCCAAACCCAGTCTGCGAGTAAGGGTAATTCAGCATGCCCGTGTTGATCCAATTGGTTACGCTCACATAATTGGCGTTCACCGTAGCCCCGCCATAGGTCAGTCCGCCCGTGCCATAGACGAGAAGAGTGGGGGTGACGAGATAACCCAGGCGCCCGCGCACAGTGCCAAACCAGTCGAGGGACGCCTGTACGTTGCCGTAGCCGAACACCTGTCGGTCGGCGTGCGGCATGTTCATTCTACCCATCCGGTAGGAGTCGACGGCGGCTCCCGCATAGCTCCCGGAACCATTCATAGTGGCGCCCTGTATGTCGGCCTCCAGGCCGATGAGCACGTTAGAACCCCACTGATAGTTGTAGCCAATCTGGGCGCCGCCGGCGAAACCGCTCACATTCGCCGAGCCCTGCCCCGAGTTGGCGGCCTGGATCGCCCCGAATGTGCCCGCCAGATTTGGAACCGCCCATGTCGTGAAATAGGTCGACGCATATTGATCCCAGGCGGACGTCGCGGTCGTGACGCCATTGCTGCCGCCAAAGCCGTAGCCGGCGTTCAAACCGACATAGAAACCGCTCCACAGCGGCGGCGGCGGCGCCGGCGGCAACGGCGGGGCCTTGCGAGCGGGAAGGTCGGCGGCGAGCGCGCCGCCAGCGGAAAGCATGAGCGCGAACGCCGCGAGAGAGGCAGTCGATTTCATTGAAGTCCATCCTGGGTTGAAAGCTGCTTGCTGAAGGCCCCCCCCCGCAGGCAAATGGGAAGCGGCCTGTTTTGATGCGCTTGGTTCAGCGTCGATGAGGCTTCGCGTCGACGACGGTCCCATTTCCGTGAGTCGCAAGGGCTCACGGGTCTGCGGAAAAGCCATCTTCAGGCCCCGCAGCCGAGAACAACTCATGCGCTCGACGAAGGCCGTCGTTTCGGAGGATTGTGTTGACGGAAGACGCGCTCCCTCGATCGACGCCTGAAAGACGATCAGGTCGAAGGCGGCCCTTGGGATGTCCACGTGCTCGCCCAGCCCTCAAGGCCGGATGCGAGCGGCGGGTCTTCATGCGCATAACTCGGCTGGTTGGCGCTCTCCGGTCGCAGAATCGCCAGCAGGAGGGCCGAAAGCGGCGCGACGACGAGCCCCGAGCCCTTGTCGCCCGGCATCACGCATGAGGCGCAATTCGTCCCGCCCGCATGCCCGCCCGTGGGTAGGTCCGACTGGGAGCCGTCCTTGGCGCATCTGACGCCGGCGACCCACTGTGAAAGGGTGCCGACCCTGGCGTAGCCCGCGTGACCACCCCCCCGCTCCAGCAGCAAGGAAACGCCCCCTTGAACGACAAGCGAGAAAGCCAGAGCGACCGCGATGAACGCGGCGGCGCATGACTTTCGACGATGGTCGAGCGTGAGCATGGCCGTATATTCGAGAAGCGCCGCCTGAATAGCAACCGCATTCGGCGCGATGCGCGCAGATCGTGTCCAAGTGTTGCTAACCAGCAACGCTCAAGCTATGACGAACGCGCGGCCCCGGAAATCCCGCGCTCTCACGCCGCCGCCAAATTGCGTGACGCAGTCGGCTTTTCGGCGTCGCCGGCTTGCGGAGACTGCAACTTTGAGTTGGTGGCCGGAATGCGTCAATGCGCCGCCAGTCCGAGCAACGCGCGTCCGGGACGACTTTCGTGAGTGGGAGAAAGCCAAATGACGACCGTCGTTGATAACTTCAACCCTGTTCTCACGGGCGTTTACTACGGCGACAGCAATCAAGACGCTATTTGGGCCGGGCATGGCATGCCGCCAGGCTATCTCGAGAACTTCGATTTCTCGCAGGCCGTTTTCTATAGTTTCGAGCAGATCAATTACAACTGGATGGCGATGGACATGCCCGGCAAGGCAACCTTTTCGTCCTCGCAGTTCGGCGCCGGCCTTATCAGCAATGACGTGCAAATCTACGGCGCGTGGGGACGAACGGACTTCATCGTAAACATGACGAGCGGCGGTTCGCTGAACATGTCGGCCTGGCAGTTCGTACAGGGAAAATACTACAATTGGCTCACCGGTGAAGATTATGTATTCATCAATGGCGCTCCCGGTAATGAAACGATCATTGGCTCGCCTGTCGCCGACACATTCGTCTTCAAGGGAAACTCCGCCGACTACAAAATTTCTTCGAATGGAGCGGGGGGCTTTATCGTGAGCGACGCAGTCGCCGGCCGCGATGGCCGCGACAGCATTACCGGCGTGGAGTTTTTTCAATTTCGAGATCAAGCGGTCGCGACATCGAGCCTCACTCCTGCGCCCCCCTCGTCGCCCCCCGCGTCGGCGACGCCTCAGCAATTGTTGCTCGGCCTTTATGCGGCCCTTTATGATCGGGCCGCTGAGATGCCCGGCTATTCCTATTGGGTTGACTATCTCCGCCAGCAACCCGACGCTCGCGGGGTGACATTGGCGAACGCGCATGTGGGAAGCACGACGTCGCAAGACGCAAAGGCGCTCGGGCAGGCGTTTGTCACAACCCAGAGCGCCTTCTTCGACGCGACATACGGCAGGTTGAGCGATCCTCAGTTTGTCGAGGCGCTATACACGAACATCGGCGGGAACGCTGGCGACGCTGGCGGCATTCGATATTGGACCAGCCAATTGCAAGGCCTTCGAAGCGAGGGCCTGGGCACGCAAGCTGCACGCGCTCAAATCGCCGGCGCATTCGTGCAGGCGATGATCAGTTACGATATTCCCGCAAACGCAGCGAGCCTGTCGTCTTCAGAATTCCAAGCTGCGGTCGAGCGCCAGGATTCCTTCAAGAACAAGATCGCCGTTTCACTGGCTTATGCGAATGCGTCGGGGCAGACAGGCGGGGAGATCCTCGTCCCCCATAGCGTCACGGATGCGGCCTATCAGTCCGCGATACGCGCGATTGATCACGTGACGTTCGACGTCCGCACAGTGAACGTCGCCATTCTGGGGATCAACAATTCTGTCGCGCATCAGGATCTGTCACTGATCGTCTGACAAGGGGCGTTGCTCAAGAACTTCGCTGTTGACTTGTGGCTCCGCCATGAACCTTGCCAACATGCTGAGCTCTCGGCGTCCGAGCCGTGGATGCTCGCCTTTTGCGACATCGCGCAAAGGGAGCGCATGAAGACGCCCCCTTGCCGTTTTCGCTCCCAAAGAAACATCACGGGTCCATGCAGTAACAGGCGGAGCCATCGAAGTTATTGAAACCCTCAGGAGCGGCGGAAGCCGTGCTGGCGAAGCCGATGCTCAGGGTCAGAGCGAAGGCCGCGAAGATCGTGATCAGCTTGGTCATGGTCGGCTCCGTCAGTCCTGTCCGTGTTTCGATGATTGACGGTAGCTCATCCAAAAGCGAACTTCGGTGCGTCGGCGCACATGGCCCTTGAGCCGTTTCTCCCTCGGCTAGCGGCCTGCCGCCGCAATGGGAGGCGTTGCCGCCTTTAGCGCCGGCCTTTGTCGCAAGCGTGCCGGACGATGGCTGTCGGCTGCTCGCAGGTAGCTATGTGGCGGCTAAGCTGAGCAAGTCTCAGCCGCCCCTGCCTCTAGCTGTCTGGTTTGATTTGGCGCGCCCGGCACGATTCGAACGTGCGACCTCTGCCTTCGGAGGGCAGTTCCCGCCTCTTGCTCGGGTTTGCTCGCTCTGCCTCGAAGAAAATCACTTGTCTGTAACATACTGTTTTTCATTATCTTCCATTGGTAGCTTTCTTTGAAGCGACTTGATTGGTATTGCTGAGGTTTGCTTTCATGTGGTAGCTATGGGGTTGCTAGCCTCCATTAGCTACCAGGGCGTTCGAGATGCTCACTCTTAAATCCATCGCCACGATTCGGCCGAGCTCGACTGTCTGGGATGATGGCAAGGGCGCTGTGCCAGGCTTTGGGGCTCGCCGGCAGAAGGGCGACGCTGTTTCCTACGTTCTGAAGTATCGGACGGCCGATGGTCGCCAGCGGTGGCAGACGATTGGGCGGCACGGCGCGCCATGGACGCCTGACACGGCTCGCGCCGAAGCGCGCCGCATCCTCTCGGAAGTCGCCAAGGGCTCGGACCCTGCCGGCGAAAAGATCGGGGCGCGGAAGGCTGCGACCGTCGCCGACGTCTGCCGCGAATATCTTGAGAAGGCGGAGGCCGGGAAGCTGCTGACGCGCCGGAAGGTCCCAAAGAAGGCGAGCACGTTATCCACTGATCGGGGGCGCATCGAGCGCCATATCATCCCCCTGCTCGGCCGGATGAAGGTCGCGGCCGTTACCCGGAGAGACATTGAAAAGTTTCAGGAGGCCGTGACTGATGGCGACACCGCCGCTCGCATAAAGACCGGCGTTCATGGCTTGGCTCGGGTTACCGGCGGGCGCGGAACCGCCACGCGCACACTTGGGCTTTTAGGCGCGATCTTCGCCTACGCGATCAATCGAGGGCTTAGGACGGACAATCCCTGCCGGGGCGTTGCTCGCCAAGCAGACGGCAGGCGCGAGCGGCGGCTTTCTCCTCACGAATATGGGGCCCTCGGCGACGCTCTGCGCGATATGCCGGAAAGCGCATGGCCGGTCGCAATCCACGCCGCGCGGTTCCTGGCGGTAACCGGTTGGCGTCGAGGCGAAATGCTGGCGTTACGGTGGTCTGAGATTGACCTTGCGACGCGCACGGCCCGGCTTTCTGACACTAAGACCGGATCATCGATGCGCCCGCTGCCCAACGCCGCCTGCGACATTCTTCGCGCAGTGCCGCGCCTTGGCGACCTTGTGTTTCCCTCTTCGACGACCCCTGACAAACCGATGGCTGGCTTTCATAAAGTCTGGCTGCGCATTGCTGAGCGGGCCGGGCTGCCGGCGGACGTGACGCCGCATGTCCTGCGCCATTCGTTCGCGTCGGTCGCTGCTGATCTTGGCTTTGCTGAGCTGACGATTGCCTCGCTGATCGGTCACAGGAAAAATTCCGTGACGTCTCGATACACGCATCACGCCGACGCGGTGCTGTTGGCCGCTGCTGACGCGGTTGCAAACAGGATTTCAGAATTGATGGGCGACGCGCAGCCTGCTGGCGTCGTCGTCCCTTTCAGAGGATCGGCCGGCGCATCCGCCTGATGCGGCCGGAGAGGGATTGCGCCCCTCACCGGCCTTGTCACGACGCGAACCAGTTGAGGAATCTACATCATGACGAAGGGTATAATAGAGGTCCCAAGCCGTCGGGCAATGCTCGCCGGCCTTGCCGCAACGCCAATTGCCGCACTGCCAGCCGTGGCAGAGTCGCTCGCGTGGCAGGGAGACGAACTTGGTCGTCTTATCGAGGCGCACAAGGAAGCGCGCCGGACATGGCTCGCCGCCTTAAAGCGTGCTGATGCCGTTGTTTGTCCAGTGGTGCCCACCGGCCTAGGAGACGCGCTCCCCGACTACGAACCCCTTACTCGTGAAGTCTGCAAAAGCGTGCTCAAGGGCCTTTACCACATGGAGCGCCGCCGCATCGTGATGATGGAGTGTTGGGATGCTGATTTAGCTCGCCAGGCGTCTGAAAAGCTGGATGCGCGAGAGCAGGAATACCTCGCGAACGTCGACAGGATTTTCGACGAGGACGACCGGGCGCACGAAGATGAGAATGCTGCGGCTACTGCGGAGACGGCTGCGCTCGTAGCGCTTGCGGCCTGTCCCGTGCGCACCCTCGACGAGGCGCGGCGTAAGGCTGCATATCTCCTCGACGAGGACCTCCAAGATTGCCTGCCCGTGCGGGGAGTCGCGGAGGCGCTGCTGCGGTCGTGCGTCAGTGCTCATGTTTGACCCATTGTGAAGAAAGGTTTTTCCGATGTCTGACGCTACCATTACCGAAACGGACACCCCCAAGTCCTTCGCCGAACTAAGGCAAATCGCCCTGCGGATCGCCCAGCAACTGCCCGAAAATCCGGAAGAGGCCAATGCGGTCGCCGGGCTCCTGTGTGATCTGGTCGACTGGCTGCATCCACGCGATTTCTCCGCCGATAAACGGATTGTGGAGAGGCGCGGCAATGACTGAGCGCCCGTCTCTCCTCGATCTGTTCCTTCACGTCCAGCGTCTCCGCCTTGCTCGTTTGCTGCTCTGGATGGCGCGAACAACGTCGCGTTTCGAAGACGCTGCCCACGCGTATGCGCGGCGCGTCTTGAGCCGCTGATTACACGGCGGGCGCAGCGACATGTTGTCGTTCCGGCATGATTGAGCGGCTCGCCATGGCGAGCCGTTTCTCCTTGTGGATAAACGAGCATCGGGGGCTTGATCCGTTACTAACAGCCACCACATCCGCGTTAGTAACAATGGCAGGTAGCAAATGGCTTTGACGAACAGAGTGGGGTGCGGCACGGTTAGGTGAGACAGCCGGCTGCGGTAATTTGAACCGCAACCGGAGATTTGAAAGTGACCAAGGAAGAGAAGGTTAGCGCCAGGGGCCGGCGTTTTTCCGTTCAGCGCAAGATGGCGGTCGTGGCCCGCCTCCTACGCGGAGAGCCGTTGGAACTGGTGGCTCGCGAGACCAATGTCACCATCCAGAAGCTGACCGAATGGCGGGATCGGGCTCTGGCGGGGGCCGCCTCGGCTCTGAAAGAGCGCGAGCGGGATGACCGCGACGATGAGATCGCCCGGCTGAAGGCCAAGGTGGGCGAGATCACCATGGATAACGAGCTTCTCTACGCCAAGATTGACGTCCTGGAAAACAAACGCCCTTTGGCCCGCCGGAGGCCGAGGAAATGAGCCGGGCTCGTTCTCTGTCTTTCGGTCGCATCTATGGATTGTCGCGCGTGACGCGGGTGTGGGGCCTGTCGCGGGCAACCGTGTATCGATCTCGCGTGGAGACGCCTGAAGACACTCCCCGACGTCGACCCGGCCCCATTGGGGCATGTTCGGATGCCGAACTGGCGGATCACATCCGTCGCGAAATCGAGGCCTCTGAATTCCATGGCGAAGGCTACCGGAAGATATGGGCGCGGCTACGAGTCTCCAGCGTGCGCGCCAGTCCCCGACGGGTGCGGCGCGTGATGCGCGAACATGGATTGCTTGCGCCGCATCGAGTGGTGTCGGCGTCGGCCAAGACGCATGACGGCACGATCGTCACCGATCGTGTCAACGAAATGTGGGGAACCGACATGACACAAACGGTTACGACCGATGAAGGCAAGGCTTATGTGTTCGTCGCCGTCGAACACGCCAACTCGGAGGTCGTCGGCGTTCACGCCGCAAAATCAGCCAATCGGTTCGAGGCGCTGGAGCCTGTTCGACAGGGCGTGAAACGCTGCTTCGGCGCGATCGCTCCAGAAATCGCCTGCGGATTGAGACTGCGTCACGATCACGGGTCCAATTACATGTCGGAAGATTTTCAGTCCGAGGTCAAATGCCTGGGAATTGAAGCCTCGCCCTCTTTCGTGCGAGAGCCCGAGGGCAATGGCGTCGCCGAGCGCTTCATCCGGACGCTGAAGGAGAACCTGTTGTGGGTCAGGGCCTTCCGCACGATCGAGGACCTCAGGGTGGCGCTCATCGAATTCGCCGCGCGTTACAACAAAACTTGGCTCGTCGCCAGGCACGGCTACAAAACGCCCGATCAGGTGAGAGCCGAACAGCTTTCGGTTGCCAAGGCAAACATCGCAGAGCTACCCTTGGCCGCCTGAATAAGCGCAGTCGGTTGTCTCAAAACCGGGCCGCAGTACACTTTGACGAACAGAGAGCGGCAGGCGCGATGGCGTGAGCGCGTTAAGGCGCGGGCCTCGATGCCGATTGCCGCAACTTTCCGTGAGTATATGCGCGCCGTCATGACAGACGGCTGGCTCGGTTCGGACGAAGACGCCGTCGCCGCCTGCTCCCGCGCGGCACGAGACGCGGTTCTCAGTAAGACTGACGACGAACTCAGCAACATTATCGACAATGCGTTCTCCCGACTCTTCGAGGCGGAGTATCTCCGGCTCGTGAACGCAAAGCGCCGGTCTGAGCGCTCGAAGCGCCGCCGGGACGAGACTGCCGTTACTAACGACGACCGGCCGCAGGATATCGCCTGACGGCCATATAGACGCGCAGGGATAGGCCGACGGGCCGACAAGCGGGTAAAGCCCACCCGCTTCCCTGCGCACCATTTGGGCTTCGCGAGGGCTCGCGATGGCAGAGAATAGAGGTATGGGCGCGGGCACTCTTCTGAGTGGAGCCGCCACTCCGGAAGACCCGAATTATTCAAAAAACAAGGCCGAAAGTGAAAAGGCGCTGATCGACGCGGCGCGACGTAGGCGCGATGGATTGTCCAAGCTGCGTTCCTTCATGTTCGAGAAATCCGACTGGGCGCTCCAGTGCAGTTCCGTCGAATCCGATGAGAAAGCCCGGCTCCAGAAGCACCTCGACTGCCTGGATAAAGCACTTGAGTCTGTTGACGCGCTGCTGAGGGTTTTATCGCCGGTCCGGCAAAATGACATTCTTTTCGTTGCCGATGAGTTGCTCTGGAATGGTATGGCGATCGGGGCATTTATGGTGCCGCTCCACGCCGTCGCTCGATCCCTGAAGGGATTTGATGGGAAACGCGCTGGGCTGGCGAAGCTTCAGAAATCCAACAATGACCTAGAGGTGCTAGACGAGGCCATCATTGCCGAGGCAGCGCGCCTCGGATGGGAGCTTCGCAAGTCTTCGACTTTTGCTCACGGAATTCGCAAAAAGCTACTGGAATGCGAATCGGTCGCGTGCATTGCGAAGCGAAAGAAAAAGACAAACCCAAGATCAGAGTGGCCTGCAACCAGGACGATAATTCGCCGGGTTGGTGCCATTCTATCAGAACGCCAGAAAACTTAATGCCACTCTGGCAGAATGGCACTAGCAAGCAGAAAACCTTGAAGACAAACGCCTTTCCCGGTGACAAATAGATGCCGTCGATAACTCCTGCAAAGGATGGCACGATGGCTAAAGATATCTCAAGCGGCGACCAATCGGCGTTTCTCGCCAAGCTCGAAGCACTGTTTGACCCCGACACCCTCTTTACTCGCCCGCAACTCTCGGAGATGGCCAAGCGGGCCAACATTCCAGTTGCTGAAAGCTCGCTCGCATCGATGGCGTCGCGCGGCACTGGCCCCACCTTCACAAAATACGGCAGCCGCGCCCTCTATCGCTGGGGCGATTTCGTCGAATGGGTTGCCGGCAAGTCCACCGTGGCCCGCTCGACCAGCGAGCATCGCGCCAAGGCAGCCGCATAGTCCATGGCTGGCCCCTCATGGAAAGGGGCCGCTCTACCCCAGCGCGACGCTGGGAGAAGCGACCCCAATATCGAGCGGCTTGGCGGCGTGCTCGTTGCAGAGAATACCAAAGGCTCGGCAGATTTTCAAACACTCGGCCACGCGGCTGCATCCGTCGTCGAGCAGCTGCGCCTTGCCCATGTTGCGCGCCGCTGTCGGCTTGATCCCGCCTTCGCACGTCTTGTCGTCGATCTGGCGTTTCCGGAGGCCAGACAATGACGGCGCATTACAAGCTTGACCTCGAAGCGATGCCGGCCCCGACCAATGCTCAACTCATGGCCTGCGACGCGGTGCTTGAATGCGCGTCAGCGCTCTCGACGGAGAGCGCCGCCCTCATTGCCGCCGCCGCCAATGCCGACCTCGCCGCAACCGAGGCCCGCCTCTGGACCTGCCGTCGAGCGCTGACCATGGCCGTCACAAGCTGGCGCGAAGCTGTCCCCGCGCTGCCTTCCGACCACAACGGAAATAACAAATGACAGTCTACACCGACACCCTTACAGGGTTGCCATCGCCCGCGCGCATCGACGCCGCAGTCGAGTGGCGCTCAGAGCGTCCGACGCCAACTTACCGCGTTGCGCCACCTGAAGCGCCGGCCGGATATATTCCTGCGTATCACAAGGGCCTCGTGACGCTCACCGGCGCAGAATTGCTGACGCGGGAGTTTCCGGCCCGCGAGTTCCTCTTGTCGCCCTGGCTGCCGTCGAAGGGCTTAGCGATGATCTTTGCCGAGCGCGGTATCGGCAAGACCTGGGTCGGGCTCAATATCGCCCATGCGACCGCTGGCGGGGGATCGTTCCTCCGCTGGTCTGCCTCGCGCCCGTGCCGTGTCGTCTATATTGACGGAGAGATGCCCGCTGGCGCGTTGAAGGACCGATATGCGGCCATTGTGGAGGGAGCCGCCTTTGATGCGCCTGAGGACGGTTTCCGACTCGTTGCGGCCGACATGCAGCCTGACGGACTGCCAGACCTTGCGGACCCGGCGGCGCAGCGCTTTTACGATCACGTCATCGCCGACGCTGATCTCATCATCGTGGACAATCTCTCGACCGTCTGCCGCGCCCTCCGGGAGAATGAGGCCGACTCCTGGGGGCCGGTTCAGGCTTGGTGCCTGAGACAGCGAGCGGCGGGAAAATCTGTCCTTCTGGTCCACCATGCCGGCAAAGGCGGCGGTCAGCGCGGAACCTCCCGGAAGGAAGACGTTTTAGACAGCGTGATCTCTCTCAAGCGGCCCGTCGATTACGACGCCAGCGAAGGCGCTCGCTTTGAGGTCCATTACTCGAAGGCGCGTGGATTTTGGGGCGACGCCGCCGCGCCATTCGAGGCCCGGCTTGTCGAGGGCAAATGGCTCGTCGGCGAGATCATGATTGACGACAGCGCCGACACAATGCGCGCCATGAAGGAGAGCGGCGCGACGGTGAGGGAGATCGCCGAGCGGCTGGGCATGTCCAAGTCGGCGGTGGATCGCAAGCTGAAAGGAGGACGGGAATGAGCCTCCGGGAGCTAGCTCAAAAGCATCTGGCCACAATGGCAAAGCCTATGTTGTCCCAGCGGGACAACCCTAGGAGCGTCCCAGCGGGGCAAACCGCCAAAACCCCATATTCTTCTAGGGACTCCGCTGTCCCAGCCTTGCAAAATAGCGGGACAACGCAAGCGCGGCTATTTGAGATGGTGGGACAGGTTGTCCCGCTGGGACAGTGGGAGCCAGGTGGGACAGCCGGGACAAGTGGGACAGCTGGGACAAATGGGACAAGCGGGACAGAAACCGCGCCCATGTTCTCTCCCGCCGCAATGCAGCGCGAAGCCGACCGGCGAAACCTGCAAGCGCTCCGCAATGGCGTAACCGACCGTTGGTGCGCCTGTGGACGCCTTGCGCGGCTGGCGTGGCCTGATGGCAATCGGCGCGAGGTCTGGCGCTGTGATGATTGCGCGCCCACCGTAGGGAGGGCGTGACCATGCTCGATGAGCCAAAGGTCCTCGTGCCCTACGACAAGAGAGAGGCGATCAGCCTGCGCACGGCAGCCGGGATCGCGGGGCGCTCCGAGAGCACGTTGCGCAGCTGGTGCCAGAATGACTTCATCGGCCGGCGTGTCGCGGGTGGCCCGTGGCAGGTCAGTCGCCCGGCGCTCCTGATGTTGCTAGACGGCGACCGGAAGGCGCTGCTGGCGTATCTCGCAGGCGACCGCGAGAGCGAGATTGTCCTCGCGTATTTCCAACGCGCCGCCGTGCCGGTGCCGAGGTGAGGAACCCAATCACACCTAGGCGAGCCGTATCTTGCGCTCGCCACCCCCGTTACTGCCGCCGCTTAACTTGGCGCTGACTTTGATCTTCATGCAACTGCAGACATGGCGATAAGAACGCCCATTGCGATCATGCATAAGGCCTGAACAAAATAAAAACCGAAGCGAACACCTGCGACGATATTTGTCTGTTCGAAAAGCAGATGCGTCGTACTCTGGCAGACTCTGGCGAGGAGGATCGTTAACGCCAAGGCGTCGAGGATCGGGCTTGAGATGTGAGCCGATAGTTGCACCACCACGAGGGCCGTGTAAATCGGAAGATTCTCGACGCAATTCATGTGGGCCCGCATCGCTCTGCGATACCACTCGCTGCCCTGCGCCTCATCGGCGCGCCAGACGGCGATAGCTGTGCGGCCGGTTAGGATGCGAGTCCAGCGATAGACGCCCACCGTCGCGAAGAGGATGAGCAACGTCCAGGCGGCAAAGCCGAGCAAGACCCAGACAGGGATCGGCATAGAAACCTCCTTACGAGGGACTGCGAGCTGCAATCTGCCGGAAGAGCGCAGGCCTTTTCCCGCTCGCTTCTCAGCCCTTGCCGGCGTTTCGGACCGCGACACTTAGGGCGGATATCGTGGTAACGCGGGAGGAGAGGCGATGCGTCCTTATGTTCTGGCTTTAGCAGCCGCGGCTCTTTTTGCGACTCCAGCATTCTCGGCAGGGATAGAATTTGGTCCCGGCGGCGTACGTGTAGATCCGGGATTCGATAGAAGCTACCCTCGCCATTACGGCTACCGTGGGGATTGTCGAGAGCTACGGCGGGCGTGCCTCTACAAAGAGGAGTTGGGCGAGGTTGGCCAGGGCAATTGCGCGAGATATCGCCGTCTTTGCCAATAGATGACGGTTCGGAAGCCACCACACCGGCTCGGGGTAGGGCCTCCACAGGCCCTCGCCCCACCCCGCCGCCTCCGCGTCACACACCATTGATCAAGGCCAGCAACGATTCAGAAACAGCTGAGACGGAACAGAACTTTGTTCCTCTCATTTCCCTGCTGTCCGCCCGCGCTAAGAGGCGGCTTCGAGGGAGGTTCCGATGGAAAAGCATTCCTTCTTGCTCGTGCTTCTCGGATTCCTAAGCATCGGTGCTGTTGCAACGCTGATTGTCTTGTGAATGACGGCGTTTGGCGGGCGTTGGGTATTTCATCCCAAAATACAGTCCCGGGGCGGCCTCACCGTAGTGTCTGACCAACCCAGTTTCCATCGCGCGCCGGGCGTAACGCTCCCTCGCGCCTTGGAACAGCGGTGCGAACTACGGCGCAACATTGGTGGCGGTCAGTGCCTTTCGGCAACCCCGGGCCGCCAGTCGACGCCGGCGGCGGAAAGCTTCTTCGGCGCGCCAAAATAACCCCGAACCTCAGGCGGAACGCGTGCAAGCTTTTCGTTAACGAGAGTGATCGCCTGGGTGACGCTTCCCCTGATATCAAGCCCCGGCCGTTCAACCCAGCCGGCTCCCAAGCACTCAGAAAGTAGGTCAAGTTCGTCGTGCTTGACTTTATGAGTGACTAGTTCCGCTAGAATGTCCTCAGCGGGGATACTCAGCGCGCGTGCGAGGGCGTCGAGCGGCGACTCGCCTTTGCGCCACCCTCCAATATAATGAGCTATAATTGCGTGCTTCGAGGCGCTCCACTCGGTGTCGATGTTGGGCGTCGGTCTGATTTGGTCGAAGCACAAGCGCGTCTGCATGGCGACTGCCCCATCTCAGTCTCGGTCTTACATCAGAAGACTTCGTCGGCGTCTAGCTATCAATTCCATTGCATTGAGTTGCCGGCCGTCACAGCGATCCTGAAGGGGCCGCGCTCAGCCTGGAAGGTAACTAAGCGCGCCCAATCGCCCAGCTTATGTGAGCCGAAAGCCGATTAAGGGCCGCCCAAGGACGGCATGGGGGGCAAGGACCGAATTGCCTGGCCAACACCGGCATAAGTTGACGCGCCCTGTTGGTTGACCGTCGCGGTATTACTCAGATTGCTGCCCGCCTTCCCAATGGCGACTTGTTGCACCCCATAGAAATCCACGGCGCTGTTTTGGGTGGTGTTGTCTACGTTGTTCTGACCAAACGACACGCCGGCTTTGGCGCTCAGCAGCGGGTTGTTGCCGAAGTTAACGCCGATGAAGCTCGGTTTGACGCTGATGGCATTTTGCGCTTGCGCCTGAGCGGCTGCGATTGAGACAAGAACGGCGACTGTTAAAAATCTCATCTTCTGCTCCTCGATTTTCGGCTGATATGCCGATTGCGACCGGCAGGCCGCGCGCTGCCTTGAAGAGAAGACCGCGGCCGTCGTCAGCCGCGATCCTTTTCAAACCAGGAGAGCAAGCAATTATCTCACGGAGCGCCGAAGTTCAGCGGAACCTGCGCCTGGATGACGGTCGCCTTATTGATGGCGTCGCCGCCCTTCGAAGTGTTGCCAATCGACTGACTGATGGTGGCTGACTGCGACAGATCGCCATGCCACTGGTTGACCGGGACCTGCGCTTGCACGACGAAAGCCTTGTTGAGCGCAAAGCCGCCCTTCGAGGTGTTGCCGATCGACTGATTCAGCGTGAGCGACTGGGTCAGATCGAGAGCAAATGCGAAGCTAGTGGAAAGAACCAGAGCCGCAGAAATAAGAAGGAGCTTCCTCATGAGTATTCTCCATACTTGATTGAAGCTGCCTTTTGGCGCTTCAGGTGAGGAAGTAGGCCGTGGCAAGGACACGCACAGGCGCCTCTTTGGATAGGTGTCCATACGGGTTAAGTATTTTCACGCATAATCTCTGTGGTAAATCCACAGCTTTGCAGAGGCCTGGAAGGCAACAAGAGGGCCAATTGTCCGCAGACCAGCTAAGGCGGAACGCGTGTATAAAACGCAACCTCCGCAAAGGCCGCAGCATCTGCAGTCCGTTTGTAGCCCCGCGCACCGGTTTGTAGCACGCTCCTATCATGCGCAAGGAAGCACAGACCGCCGACACCAACGCCGCGAAGTTTGTTGAGGTTATCCGCGCCCGCGCGCCGAGGGGCTTTTGCGCGGCCATCCGTGTAGCGGCCCGGACGGCCCAAATGACGCCGAGTGAATTTATCCGCGCCACCCTGTCTGAAAAGCTTCAGAACGCGCTACAGCAAAATCGAGGGGCAGGGGAACGCTGAGATGGCGGGCTTTTGTCCTGCCCTACGCGTTTGGCAATCAATTGTTTGAGAGCCCGGGGCTGAGAAGGGCAGCGGAAGTTGCCGTCGCTCTGTCGCTTGCCCTGCAACATGGCGCGCCGGTCGCAGAGATACGCGCCGCTCTACCCCGCGAAACGGATGGCCGCCCTGTCGGCGTCGCCGGCGCGGTCCTGGACGTGATCCACGGCGCGCACATTAAAAAGGAAACCTTGTCCGATGGTTGATGAGACGCCGCGAAATAGCGCGGGGAAAACGCGAGGCCGTCCTTTTGAAGCCGGCAATCCTGGAAAGCCGAAGGGCGCTCGAAACCGGGCTACGCGGGCCGCAGAGGCGCTCCTGGACGGCGAAAGCGAGGGGGAGGTGGGCGCACAGATCATCGCCGTGGCGAATAGGCTTGGCGATGCAAGACGATGACGAATTCATTTTGCGCCCCTTCGACGCTCGGGAAGCCATCCGCGTCAATGTGGCGGCGCGACTGGCGGGAGTTGCGCCACGGACGATTCAGTACTGGTGCACCGTGCATCGCATCGGCCGCCGCGTCGGTGGGGGGCATTGGCGCGTGTCGAGGGTGGCGCTCGCGATGCATCTCGACGGGGACGAGGAGGCATTGCGCCTGTATCTCGGCGGTGACCGCGCCAGCACCCGTGTCGCGGCTTATTTCCGCCGCGCGGGGCTATAGCGGCGTCGGCGTCAGTCTTTCCGGAACCGGCACCAGACCTGAAATATCTCATGCAAGGAATGTAGCATCTCAAAGGTATTGACGGTCTTGCCGTCCGGAGACTTGGCTGCGATCTGATCTAGGGCCGGCCCTATTTTGCTGATGGCGTCTCGCTGCACCTCGGCCAAGGCTTCTTCGATGGTCGGCCATGGCTCCATGCCTGAGGGCAGACGCCATCCAGGATGCGGATCGTAGACAATCGCGCGCACGGCGGAGACTATTATCTGCTTGCCTTGTTCAGATATCTTCCCGCCCGTGCAAGACTCCCAGCTTGTGATCGCTGCGTGAATTTTTTCTGCGATATCGGCCACGGAACCCAGCTGTCGGTCTGAGTGGATTTTCGGAGTGCGAACTTATCTGAAGCCCCCAGATAAGCCCGCGAGGGAATCGCGGGAGCACGGCCTAAGCCATTTGAGGGGAAGCCACAACCTATGAAGGTGGACCCTACCTGAGCTTTCCTACAACTCGATAATCATAGAACTGCGCGAATGCAGCTTTGTTTCGTCGCCGTGCGTAAATGTCGTGCTATCCGCTGGGCAACTCAGGACAACGCCAGCAATGAGGGCGCGGGCTCGGACGGCTGATCAGCGATCATGTTTCCGTCAATGAAAAACACCGCATAACCCGCAAGGGCCGCAAAAGCGACGTGGCATGTTGGACTCGGCGCACTTAAGATTCTTCGCATGACGCCGCATGAAACACAGCAAATCGCCACTGCGCTCGCCGCCGTCGTTGACGCTGCGTTGTCGTCGCTCGATCCGTCGGGCGTGGCCCTTCGCCGGGTGGGCTGGCACCTGCGCGAAGGGCTGAAGCTCGCCGAAGAGATTGGCGCGGCTGATAATGACGCCGCCAACATCGTTCGCGCGTTCGTCGAGAACATCGAGGAGACTGAGACAGAATGACTGATGACGCCCCCGCCCTTCTTCAACGCCGCTTCCAACTCGCTGAAAGCCAGCGGAGCGAATTTTTTGCGACGGTCGAGGAGCACATCAAACCCGACGACGTGCTAAATCCTGGCTTCTGGAGACATGTCGTCTCGCAGTTGCGGCCTTACGACGAGATCGTTGTCGCTAGCGACTCATGCGAATGGCGGATGCATCTGTTGGTCGCCGACGTTTGGCATGCTGGCGCGCGCTGCGTTGAGCTGAGCCGTCACGATATGAGGGGCGAATCTGAAGAGGATCGAAGCGTCGGCAACGACCTTCGCGTGAAATGGCGTGGCCCGGTTGGCCGCTGGTGCGTTGTGAGATCGGACGGTGTCGCTCTCAAGTCCGGGCTCGCGGACAAAAATATCGCCCTCGAAGCGCTGGCAGCGCTCGCTTCTGAACGCGCCACAGTTGGTTACTAATGCCCGTCCTGCATAACCCTCGCCACGAAATCTTCGCGCAAGAGATCGCCAAGGGCGCGTCTCAGCGCGAGGCTTATCGTGCGGCGGGTTATGAGGGCGAGAACGAAGACGCGGTGGATGCCAGCGCCTCTCGATTGTTAACCGATGTTAAGGTTGTGCTAAGGGTCCAAGAGATTCAGGCCAACGCCGCCAAGCGCGCCGAGATCACAATCGAGCGCACGCTACTTGAATTGGCGAAGATCGGTTATTCCGACATTCGGAAGGCTGTCCGATGGGGTGAAGGCGTCGCCGTCAAGGACGTGGATGGCAATGAGACTGTTAGTAACGGCGTCTCGATGCTGGATAGCGCCGCGATCGACGACGACACGGCAGCTGCCATCGCGGAAGTCGCCCAAACCCGCGACGGGATACGGGTCAAGTTCCACGACAAGCTCGCCGCGTTGGACAAGATTGGCAAGCACCTCGGCATGTTCTCAGAGAGGGTGGAACTGACGGGCAAGGATGGCGGGCCGATAGAAACCAAGGGCGACGAAGCGCTGACCATCGAGACGGCGCGCAAGATCGCGTTCCTGCTGGAGACTGGCCGGCGAGCGATGGAAGGGAAGGCGAAGAATGGGGTTTGACCCTCTGACGATGGCGGCGGCGGGAATATCCGCTGGCGGCACCTTGCTGAGCGCCTATGGCGACTATAGCTCCGCGAACGAACAGGCGCGCACCCTCGACGCGCAGCGCTACTATGACGTTCTGACCTCGCAATATAAGGCCAAGGCGCTGAATGACGCCGCCAACCAGGCGATGGCCAGTTCACAGCGTGAAGCGATGGCGCGCGTTGAGGATAAGAACCTCGCCTTGTCCAGGGCGCAAGCGGTTAACGCCGCGTCGGGTGGCGGATCGTCTGACGCGTCATACGTCAACACCGTCGCCGGCATTGAAGAGCAAGGCGAATATAACAAGGCCGTCGCCCTATTCGCGGGCGAGACTGAGATGCGCCAACTGAATTATGAGGCCCAGAACGCCCTAATAGAGGGTCAGAATGCCGCGAACGCCCGTGGCTACCAAGCGGGCCAATTGAGGCGACAAGGACGAATGAAGGCCGCTGGAACGCTTCTCTCCGGCGCGGCGGGGTTCTTGAAGAGATACGGGGATCGGGTCCAGCTACCGGGGACCGTCTCTGATCATGACGTTGCCATTGCAGAGGCGCAGCGCAAAGCTGCAGAGGAAATGGCCGCCAGAACCTCGCGGGACCTTGAGCGCAAACATGACCAGATGGAACGGGAATCTATGCGCGCCCTCCGCCGAATGATGTCCGGGCGATATCGCTCCTCCTACGATGATTATGAGTGGGACGACTGATGGCGCGCGACATGTTCAAATCGGCTGAGGCGCGCGAGGCGTTTAAGACGGCGTGCCGGTCTGCGTTCAATGCCAAAAAGGCGCTGCTGGATTTCCTTGAGTCCGTGATGCAAGGGGAGTCGGCGCGGACCCTGGACGCCATCGAGGAAGCGGCAGAAGAGGCCCGAGAGGCGGCGGCGGCGTGGGAGTTGTTCACACGGCTGTCTGGGTCCGCGCGGGGCGAGGGGGTGCGGCTGAATTGATATCCTTCGGGCGGCGCAACGTGCACTGCTGCTGCTAAACGGCGTTCAAGCGAAAAAGACTGTCCCAACATCGCCTTTCTAGGATGTGAACATCGAAAGAAGGGGTTTGGCGGACTGTCAGGGAAGAGTTCACCGCCGCGTCTGACTCCGCGAGGTGGATGTTTCATGGCCGAAGATGAAAAACCCAGGCAACTTGTTACGCCGCTCGAAGAGCTAGAGGCGAGACTGGCAAAAAACCCCCGAGCGCAGCGCATTGTCGCGAGCATTCTTGCGGATTTGAACCCGCCCAAGAAATGGGAGGGCGCAGTTCGCGAGGCAATCCTGCGAGAGTTGGAAACCCACGGCGCTTTAAGGCGGTGCTAGCCAGCGGACGGGGCACGTTGATTGGGAATTCTACAGCGCAAGCCCCGTTAAAAGCGAAGCTGATGAATCAGCGGACGCGGATGAAGTAGCGCCTCGTCGTCTGTGCGCTGCCGCGCATCCGCGAAGGCGGATTTATGCCATGCGGTTTCCATCGTGTTGGATTTAGTCAGCTTGGTAGCTGGAGCGTTTAAAGCCTGTGATTCCCATCCTACTTTCCTTCGGCGCTGCGGCGTTCGGCGTCTCCGGCGTCGTTCTCGCCATCGCCACCTATAAAGTTGCGAAGGATAGCGACTGGGAGGCTGCGAGAACCGGCATCGTGCTCACAACAATCTGCTTTGTTTTTGCAGGCGCGCTGGGTATGGCGTCTATCGTCTTGATGGCTGGCTCTTCGGCCTTCTTTGGCGCATTTATAGGCCATCTGGGCCGACTGCCACGCCCGCCCCGCTTAGCGACGGGTCGCGCAGCGCGCTCTCTACGCCCTGACGACCAAGCGGCAGAAATCTAGCTTCACCGTGCCTGCCGAGCGGCTTTCGCCTTCCCTATAGAGGCGAGAACACGCCATTTGCTTTCATTGTTGGGAAACACGACATCCACGCGCTCAGCAGAGGTTAGGTAAAAACGCGCCGCACGGGCATCGAGTGAGTCGGTGCGTGAGATGTGCTCGAGCGGTATGCTCCTCCGCCAAATTGCCAGCGGCAATTGCGGCAACGGCCACCGTGGGAACGAAATTACCCCCCCGCCGGCACGGATTCCGAGCAATTCGGAGACAAATGCCTGCGAACCGAAAAGCGCACACAACCAGGCCAGGAAATGGTTTTGCTCTGTCATTTCAGGCTTGTTGAACACGACAATAGCGGCAGGAAGCGCGGTGAAGACGAACCAAAGCGTGCAGCTTTTCCAAGACCGAACGACAATCGCCTGTGATCCCGTCCACACAGCTTGCGACATAACTCTACCCCACGCACCACGTCTCTTTCCTCCATGAGGGAGGGAGATTTTAGTTCCCAGTCGCATCCGACCGCAACTGTGCCGTAGAAGTATTAATGAATTGGGCAACATCAAGTCAGCCCGCTTGAGCTAGAGGCAGAACGTCTGGTTGGGAATGAAGGCTCCCGGGAGTCGCGTCAAGCCTCTCATTCTGGCAACGCGATCTCTAAAACGGGCACGCCAAGCTTGTGGGCTTCCTTCAAGAGGACCTGGGTACTTTCGCCTCCGCCGAAAGCGATGATCAAGTCCGGCTTGCTCGCTCGCAGCATTCTTAAGTTGCGGTGGATTGTCGTTTCTCTCCGGCTTTTGCGCTCGAAGACGTTCACCGGAATACGCCGGGAGGCTGCCCAACTGATACCCAAGCGTTCCGCGCCTCCCTCATTTCCGCCTATGATTTCGGAAAAACTTCTGTCGGCATGCAATTCATCCATCATCTCTAAAACGAAGGTTCTTGCAGCACCTGCTTTTTTAATTTCGGTGGCTGCACCGAGGTGCAATGCGTTTGGGTCCGTTCTGCCGACGTTACGTCCGCCGCATACGATGGCTCTCATAGCAGGCCTCCCTTTTCGGCCTTTTATTTGTTCCTACCCTAGCGGACTCCTCTCTGAGCGCACGTCACTCCCAAGGCGCAGCGCCGAAAGCAGCGTCCTGGGACAAGAGAAGCGCTGCCGGCCACCGGAGGATGCCAGACGTTTAGCTACCAATCACCCGTGGACTTGCCAACATGCGCAGCCTCGGCATTTGCGTCGTGGACGCTACCCGCCGCCTGCGCCTGCGGTCATCACGCCAGCGTCGATATGGCGGGGCTGCCTGGGCCCGTCTAAGTCCCGTCCCTAAAGCGCCGGCTGCGCTGCTCGGCCTGTGGCTCGCGTCCAGAGGATGTGCGGCCTGGTCGCAATACAGGGCGAGAGAGGCCGCGCCGACCCCCAGCGCCGCCTCCTTTTTATCAAACCAATCTCTCAACCATGTCAGAGAATCAAGGCGCGGTAGGGAGCCAAGGAGGAAGGTTCCCAATCCCACTTGTCAGCCCCTGCCCCGGGAACTCCAACTTGCTCCCTTGTCCGGGGAAAGTCTCCTTAGGCCCCCCCTGCGGCACATCGAGCGTAGACGGAGGGAAAAGCCCTTCGGGCGTCTTCCCGGTAAATCCCGCCGCCGCCTGTCCCGGAAAGCTGAGCGGAGGCAAACCTAAAGGCGCAGCCATAGCAGTCGTCGCACCCCAAGTGAGTACAAGCGCTAAGCCGATGGACTTGAAGTTAGTGTTTCTTCGCATGAAGATAATCCCTCGATCTCATCCCATCCAGCCACGAACCGAAGCATGAGGACGCCCCCAACAAAGTCAACGTAATGCAGTGGAGCAGCCGCAAGCTTAATCACAGTTCGAGCCTGCCTGTGGCACACAGGCCACATGATCGTCGGGAAGCACCCAGCCACTCGGGTGGCAAGCAAGAGAACGGGAGCTGATTGCCGAATATGAGGCTATCCGCGGTGTCTCTAAAGAGCAGGCGCGATCGCGGGCCAGGTGCGCGATGGAATGGGAAGGATGGCGGTTGCCGAAAACGGGCGCGAGTGTTTCGCGGGGCTGAACTTTGCGTCGAGCGGCATCGGCTATGATAGCTAGTGAGAGATGCTTGCCGGTAGCTATGTGGTAGCTAACCTCGGCAGGTCTCGGCCGACCGCGTCTGTAAGGGATTGATTTGACTGGCGCGCCCGGCACGATTCGAACGTGCGACCTCTGCCTTCGGAGGGCAGCACTCTATCCAGCTGAGCTACGGGCGCGTGACGCGAGTCCGGGTCTTCTTCTACAGGAAGCGGCGGCCGCCTGCAACGTCGGAGCCGCTTCTGGGCCAGGAAAGCTCATGCTATTCCGGCGCAATCACGGGAGGGTCGGGATGGCGCGCTTTGTGGCACCTTTCTTTGAAGAGTGGCGGGATCGATTGCGGGCGCGGCGGGACCGCCTCATTGCTGATCCCCATTTCCAGCGCTGGTCGCTCGCCAATCCGTTCACGCGGCCCATCGCCCGCCGGCGCGCCCGCGCGGCGCTCGATCTCACGGCCGGTTTCGTCTATTCGCAGGTGCTGTTCGCCTGCGCGCGGCTGAAGCTTTTCGATGTTCTGGCGGCCGGGCCGCTGACGGTCCCGGCGCTGGCCGGCCGGCTCGGCCTGTCCGACGCGGCGACCCGGCGGCTGCTCGACGCCGCGGCGTCGCTCGATCTCGCCGAGCGGCGTGGCGCCGAGCGCTACGGGCTCGGCCAGCTCGGGGCCGCCTTTGCGGGCAACCGCGCCGCGCTGTCGCTCGTCGAGCACCAGCCCCTGCTCTACGCCGATCTCGCCGACCCGGTGGCGCTGCTCAAGGGCGAAAAGCGCGCGCGGCTCGCCGATTATTGGCCTTATTCCGATCTCGAACAGCCCACGGCGCTTCAGGCCGACGCGGTTGCGCCCTACAGCGCGCTGATGGCGGCCTCGCAGCCGATGGTGGCGCAGGAGGCGCTCGACGCCTATGACATCTCTCGCCACAAACGGCTGATGGACGTCGGCGGCGGCGAGGGCGTGTTTCTCTGCGCGGCGGCGGCGCGCGCGCCGCATTTGCAACTGACCCTCCTCGATCTTCCCGCCGTCGCCGAGCGCGCCCGGACGCGGCTAGACGCCGCCGGCCTCCTGTCGCGGACGGACATCATCGGCGGCGACTTCTTGCGCGATCCGCTGCCGCGGGGCGCCGACGTCGTCACCCTCATTCGCATCGTTCACGATCAGGATGACGCGCAGGCACTCGCGCTCTTGCGCAATATCCGCCAGGCGCTGGAGCCCGGCGCGACGCTTCTCGTCATCGAGGCGATGTCGGGCGTCAAAGGGGCCGAGCCGCTCGACGCCTATTATGGCTTCTATACGCTCGCCATGGGTCGCGGCGGCCGCGCCGCGTTGAGGAAATCGAAGCGCTGTTGCGCCAGGCGGGCTTCGGGGGATTCGAGCTTCTCGGCAATGCGCTGCCGACGCTCACGAGCATTCTCGTGGCGAAGGCGATCTGAACTCCTCGCCGCTGATCGGGACAGGGGGGCGGGCGCGCTTACCTATGCGCGCGCCGCCACTCAATGAGCCCGGCGGTGGATTGATCCAGCCCCGTCGTCGGCCCCGCGGCGTTCTCGACGATCGGCGCCAGCCGGTTCGCAAGCTCCTTGCCGAGCTCCACGCCCCATTGGTCGAAGGGGTTGATGTCCCAGATCACGGACTGCACGAAAACCTTGTGTTCATAGAGCGCGACAAGGCGGCCGAGCGTGCGCGGATCGAGGCGGCGATAGAGAAAGACGCTCGAGGGCCGGTCTCCCGAAAACACCTTGTGCGGCGCGAGCCGCTCGACTTCGTCCTCGGCAAGCCCCTGCCTGCGCAATTGCGCCCTGGCCTCGTCGAGCGTGCGCCCGCGCATGAACGCCTCCGCCTGCGCAAGACAATTGGAAAAGAGCAGCGCATGGTGGTGGGCGTCGGCGGCCGTCGGCTCGGCGGCGACGAGGAAATCGATCGGCGTGACGTCGGTTCCCTGATGCAGCAGCTGGAAGAAGGCGTGCTGCCCGTTGGTGCCGGGCTCGCCGAAAATCACCGGCCCGGTGGCGTGGCCGACAAGCCGCCCGTCGCGCGTGACGGACTTGCCGTTCGACTCCATATCGAGCTGTTGCAGATAGGCGGGGAAGCGCGCCAGACGCTGGTCGTAGGGAATGACCGCATGCGCGCAGCGTTTCATCACATTGCGATGCCAGACGCCGAGCAGCCCCATCAAGACGGGAATATTGCGATCGAGCGGCGCTGCACGGAAATGCTCGTCGATGTCGCAGCCGCCGCGCAGGAACTCGGTGAAGTTCTCCGGTCCGACGGCGATGACGAGCGCAAGCCCGATCGACGACCACAGCGAGTAGCGGCCGCCGACCCAGTCCCAGAAGCCGAAGACGCAAGTGGGGTCGACGCCGAAAGCGGCGACCTTGTCGAGTTTCGTCGACACGGCGGCGAAATGTTTGGCGACCGCCGCTTCGCCCAGCGCCGCGACGAGACGCGCGCGGGCGCTGGCGGCGTTCGCCATTGTCTCCTGCGTCGTGAAAGTCTTGGACGAGACGATGAAAAGCGTGCGCGCGAGATCGAGGTTCGCGAGCGTATCGGCGAGATCGGCGCCGTCGACATTGGAGACGAAATGCGTGCGCAGCCCTTCATCGGCGTAAGGCGAGAGAGCGCGCGCCGCCATCGCGGGGCCAAGATCCGAGCCGCCAATGCCGATGTTGACGACATCGGTGAATGTCTGGCCCGTCGCGCCCTTTGCGTCGCCGCTGCGAATGGCGCGGGCGAAGGCGAAGACCTTCTCGCGTTCGGCGTCGATCGCCGGGCGCATGTCGACGCCGCCGATAATCAGCGGCCGGCCCGAAAGATCGCGCAGCGCCATATGCATCGCCGCGCGCCGTTCCGTGTTGTTGACCTCGTCGCCGCGAAACAACGCGTCGCGTCGCGCTTCGACATCGCGCGCCTTCGCGAGCGCGACGAGCAGATCAATCGTCTCGCGCGCGACCTTGTGCTTGGAAAAATCGAAGAGAAAATCATCGAGCCCGATGCTGAAATTCTCGAAGCGGGCGGCGTCGGCGGCGAAGAGGTCGAGCGTCCGAACCGGTTCAAGCGTGGGCGCATGAGCATCGAGCGCGAGAAAAGCGGCGGCGACGGCGTGGGACATCTGGCGTCTCGAAATGGAAGGAGCCGCCGAATCGGCCGGGCTCGGGGACGAAAGTTTTAGCGGAAAGCGGCGTTTTCCGCAGCGCGCCGAAACCTATCTTATTTTTGACTGTATTATGACAGCCGGATGTGAAATCCGTATCGCTTGGATGACGCTTCGGTGACAGGAACGCCATGATGCACCCGATCCCCTTCCTCGACCTGCGCGATGGCGGCCCCATCGCTCACGCCAGGGCGCGGACCGAGGCCGCCGCGGCGCTTCGCGACGCCTGCCTCGGCAAGGCCGCGCCTTTCGGGCGCATTTGCCTGTCGCCGATCGATCGACTGGCCGCGAACTGGCTGCGCCGTTCGGCGTCGAAATACCGCGCCGAGCTCGAGCATGTTGCCGAAATTCTCGGCTTTCCGGGCGCCGTTACGCTCAACATGGCCTATCTTTTCGCCTGCACGACCCAAGCCTTCGAGGGCGCGGACGGCCTGCCGCGCATCCGCCGCACGCTCGACTGGCCGTTTCAGGGGCTCGGCCAGGCCGTGGAGATGGCGTGGCAATCGGGGCCGGCGGGCGAATTCTACAACGCCACCTGGCCGGGCGCCGTGGGCGTGCTGACCGCCATGGCGCCGGGACGCTTCTGCGCCGTGATCAACCAGGCGCCGATGAAGCGTCGCCTCCGGGGTCCGCTCGGCTTTGCCGTGGACGCCGCGGTCAATCTGCGCGACGCGCTGTCGCTCGAAGGCGGCTGGCCGCCGGACCATCTGCTGCGCTACGCCTTCGAGACCTGCGAGACCTTCGAGGAGGCGGTGCGGCTCATCGCTCGCGAGCCGCTGGGCCGGCCGACGCTCTTCACCCTCGCCGGCGTTCGGCCCGGCGAGATGGCGCTGATCGAGCGCACCGAGCGGGAGGCGCGGATCTACCGCGGACCCGCGATCGTCGCCAATGACTGGCAGGAGCCCCAGCCCGGCTGGCAGGCCCGCATGAGCGAGGCCAATAACATCGCCCGTCGGGCGGCGATGCGCGATGTCCTGCCGGAGGCGGCGCTCTTTTCCTGGGTGAAGGAGCCCGTTTTGAACCGCCTGACACGGCTCGCCGTGGAAATGTCCGCAGCCGGCGACGGCGATTTCGCTGCGCGGGGCTATGAGTGTCCCTTCCTGTGGAAGGGCGAGCCGCGCGCGGTGACGCAGGACTTTCATCTGCGGACGGCCGCGCCGACGGCCTTGGCGGCCTGACTACAGCTTCGGGGCGGCGGCCCGGCGCAGACGGTCGTTGATGGCCTCGCCGAGCCCGCGTTCGGGAATATGCGCGACCGCCACCTTCTCGACGCCTCGGGCGTCGAGCTCACGCAGAGAAGCGAAGAGATTGGCCGCGGCTTCCACGAGATCGCCGTTCGGGGACAAGTCGATCGTCACGGTCCCAGGCGGCGCGCGGCCGCTGAGCCGGCCCCCGAAATCGAGCGCCGCCTCCCCCTCGAGGAGCTCATGGGCTTCGAGTCGAAGCCGGGCGTCGGGCGCATAATGCGAGGCGGTCATGCCGGGGGCCGTCACCTCCGCATGCGCCGGGGCGACGAGCTTCTGGCCCAGAAGCTTCTCGATCTTCTCGCGCGGGATCGCGCCCGGCCGCAGCAGCGTGGGCGCGTCCGCGCAGAAGGAGACGATCGTCGACTCGAGCCCCGCCGCCGTGCGGCCGCCGTCGAGGATCATGTCCACCCGGCCCGCGAGATCTTCCGCGACATGCGCGGCCGTCACCGGGCTGACATGGCCCGAGCGATTGGCCGAGGGGGCCGCGATCGGCCGACCGAACGCGCGGATGAGCGCCATCGCTACGGGATGGTCTGGGATGCGCAGCGCGACGCTTGGCAGCCCCGCACGCGCGAGGTCGCACACCGAGCCGCCTGGCGCCGCGAGCGCCACAAGGGTGAGCGGGCCGGGCCAGAACGCCTGTGCGAGCGTCAACGCCGCTTCCGGGAGCAAAGCCTCGCGCTGCGCCGCGTCGATGTCGGAAACATGAGCGATCAGCGGATTGAAGGAAGGGCGCGACTTGGCGTCATAGATGCGCGCGACCGCCCAGCCGCTCGTGGCGTCGGCCCCGAGGCCATAGACGGTCTCGGTCGGAAAGGCGACCAGCCCGCCGTCGCGCAAAATCTCCGCCGCGCGCACGATCGACGTCGGATCGGCGGGCGCGAGCGTGGTCACGGGGCGCGGCCTCGATAGGGCGGCGCGGGGATGGCCATATGCGCGGCGCGCAGCGCCTTGGACCAGCGCTCGCGCAAATCCCTGAAATACTCGTCGCTCGAATCGATGCGCGTCGAGACTTCGAGTTGGAACGCGTCGCGGCGCAGCAGCGCAATGTCGATCGGCAGACCGACGGACAGGTTGGAGCGGATGGTCGAATCCATCGAAATCAACCCGATCTTCAGCGCGTCGTAGATGTCGGTGTCGAAGTTGACCGCGCGGTCGAGGATCGGCTTGCCGTATTTGTGCTCGCCGATCTGCAGGTAATTGGTGTCCGGCGTGCATTCGATGCAATTGCCGGCGGTGTAGATCATGAAGAGCCTCGGCGCACCGCCCGCGATCTGGCCCCCGAGCAGCAGCGACACGTCGAAGCTGACGCCGGCTGATTGTTCGGCGGAATTGAAAGCCTCCATGCGCGCGCGCCGCACGGCGCGGCCGACGAGTTGCGCGGCCTGGAGCAGGGTCGACGCGGTCATGGCGTTTTCGACCTCGCCAGTGTCGGGATTCTCGAAGCCTTCTGAGAGAAAATTCACCACGCCCTGGGTGACGGAGAGATTGCCGGACGTCGCCAGCAGCAGCACGCGCTCGCCCGGCTTCTCGAAAATATGCAGCTTGCGGAAGGTGGCGATATTGTCGAGGCCGGCGTTGGTGCGGGTGTCTGCGACGAGCACGATGCCGTCGCGCACCAGAATGCCGCAGCAATAGGTCATGGACGCTCCCCAGCCGACCGCGCCGCCCGTGCGCCGCGCCCGCCCCGTTTACAAGTTCCGGGCCAAAAGGCACAAGGGCAAATACCCGCCCCTTCCGACCGGCGAATCATGCGCATCAACGGCCAGGACTTCCACACGATATGGCTCGACGCCGACGGCCGGCGAGTCCACGTCATCGACCAGACCCGCCTGCCCCATCGTTTCGAGACCTCGACGCTCGCCACCATGGACGACGCCGCCAATGCGATCCGAGACATGATCGTGCGCGGCGCGCCATTGATCGGGGTGACCGGGGCTTACGGCCTCGCGCTCGCCGCTGCGGCCGACCCCGCGGACGCGGCGATTGCGGCCGCCTGTGAGACGCTGCTCGCGACCCGCCCGACCGCCGTCAATTTGCGCTGGGCGCTGGACCGGGTCCAAGCGCTGCTGCTTTCAGCGGCGCCGGCCGAGCGGGCGGCGTTGGCCTATGCAGAGGCCGGCCGGATCGCGGACGAAGACGTCGCCTGCTGCGCGGCGATCGGCGACCATGGCGCAGCGCTGATCCGCGCAGCGGCGGAACGGCGGCGGGGCGAGCCGGTGAACATCCTCACCCATTGCAACGCCGGCTGGCTCGCCACCGTGGACTGGGGCACGGCTCTGGCGCCCATTTACAAGGCGGCGCGGGCGGGCGCGCCCCTCCATGTCTGGGTCGACGAGACGCGCCCCCGCAATCAGGGCGCGAGCCTGACCGCTTTCGAACTCCTGAGCGAAGGCGTGCCGCATACGGTGATCGCCGACAACGCCGGCGGCCATTTGATGCAGCACGGCCTCGTCGATCTCGTCATCGTCGGCACGGACCGCACGACGCGCAGCGGCGACGTCTGCAACAAGATCGGCACCTATCTCAAGGCGCTCGCCGCCCATGACAATGGCGTGCCCTTTTATGTCGCTTTGCCGAGCTCGACCATCGACTGGCGCATCGCCGACGGCGTGGCGGAGATCCCGATCGAGGAGCGCGGCCCGCGTGAAGTGACGCATATCAGCGGCCGCACGGCCGAAGGCGCGGTGGCGGAGGTGCAAGTGACGCCCGAAGGCTCGCCGGCGCGCAACTGGGCGTTCGACGTGACGCCCGCCCGCTATGTGACGGGGCTCATTACGGAGCGCGGCGTCTGCGCGGCGACCGAAAGCGGCCTTTCGGCCCTCTTTCCCGATCTCGCCGGCTAACGGTCGCGCGGGCCGTAGCTCTTGAAGCGTTCGACGGTCCGAAGGATTTCGTCGTCGGGGAGGATGACGGGCTCGCCCGCCACGGCGCCGAGGTAGTAGACCTGCGCCAGCGCCTCCAATTCCACCGCCCGCCACAAGGCCTTGCGCATCGTGTCGCCGACGACGATCGCGCCGTGATTGGCGAGCAGGACGCCGTCTCGGTCTCGCAACCCCTCGACCACGAGCCGAGACAGCTCCGCCGTCCCATAGGAGGCGTAGCCGACGCAGGGCACGCTCGGGCCGCCGAAAGCGGCGATCATGTAATGCACGGCGGGGATTTCGCGCCGCAGCGTCGCGAGCGTCGTGGCGTAGGTCGAATGCATATGCGCGACGGCCCGAACGTCCGGCCGCGCTCGATAGACGTCGAGATGAAAGCGCCACTCGCTCGACGGCGGCAGCGGCCCCTCATAGGCCCCGGTCGCATCTGAAAGCGGCATGCGGGCGATCATCTCCGGGCGCAGGTCCCGGGCGGAAACGCCGCTCGGCGTGACCAGCGCGGCCTCGCCCAGGCGCAGAGACAGATTTCCCGCCGAGCCGTGATTGAGCCCCAGCCGCTCGAGCTCCAAAGCTCCGGCCACGATCTCCGCCCGCGCCTCGCCTTCGTTCATCGTCCCCATCCCTCGCGCGGCGATATTGCCCCTCCGACGGTTTGCTGTATAGGGACGTAACGCCCGCTCAATGGCGCAGGGGCCGGTAGCTCAATTGGTTAGAGCCGTCCGCTCATAACGGACTGGTTGGGGGTTCAAGTCCCTCCCGGCCTACCAATGCAAGTATTTGATACGATTTTGTAAAAACCACTTGACGGTGGGCCGGTTGCGTAGGTATGTAACCTATAACCCACGTTTCGCCCCATGAAACAAGTGAGCATGCCTGTCCCTACGAAAATCCTGCCAATCCTGTCTGAAAGTGACCGCCTTAGATTCTGGTCACATGTTGATATTCGCGGCGCCGACTGCTGCTGGAACTGGACAGGGGCATCGGCGGGCGGTTACGGGCGCTTCAAGGTTGCTGGTATCCTTGTTCTTAGCCACAGAGTAGCATACGAAATCAGCAAAGGCCGCATCATCCCAAACCGGGCGTTCGGCATTATCCGGCACAGGTGCGACAATCCTGCCTGCTGCAATCCAGCGCATTTGGAAATTGGCACCAATATTGACAACGGTCGCGACATGTCATTACGCGGGAGGGCGAACCCGGTTCGTGGGAAGAAAAAAATCTTTTCCGAAGAGACGGTAAAGGCTGTTTGCGAACACCCTGCCGCCACGCTGGAAGCAGCAAAGATATTCGGGATTTCTGAGCGGCAAATAAAGACGATCAGGCGCGAAAACGGCTGCGCGCGCCCAAGAATTCCTCTCGTCTCTTAGCTCGCCCGATAGCCTCCGCCTCTTCCTGGAGGTGGTCGGGCGAGAGATGGGCGTAATGCTTTTCGATCATTGCCTCGCTGGTCCCAAGGAAAGCCGCGACCTTAGGAAATGGCCTCCCCCGCTGGACGAGCCATGACGCCGCTGTGTGGCGGAGGGTGTAGGCGGTGACCTCCGTATCGAGCCCGGCCAGGCGCACAGCGCGCTTGATGGCTGTCTTGACGGAAAGGATCGGCTGGCCGTTGAAGGCTACCACGGCGCCGCGGTGCCCATCTTGGCGCGCCCACCGGCGCATCAGGCGGAGCAGCTCGGGTGCGATCGGGACGGGGGGCTGGCGCTTATTCGTCGCGCGCGCGCCCTCGGCCATGCGGTAGATCATCCCATGCTCGAGGTCGACCCAGCCGCGCCCGATCTCTTGGTGCCAGGACAGGCCGAGGATCGCGCCCGGGCGTGAACCTGTATAGACCCCGATCAGGATAAAGCGCGCTAAGTGCCGAAGGGGTCGACGGTCTGTCTTGACTGCGCCCTGCGCCTCTCTGGTTGTCAGGCATGCCCATGCAAGCCGGGCCGCTTCGGATCGGGTCAACCAACGCTTGCGCGATTCCCCGCGCGGCGGGAGCGCCACGCGCACCTCTTCGCGGTGTAACCCTTCCCGGTGATGGTGATTTATCGCGGCTGAGAGGTCTTGCAGATCCCGCCGCGCGCCACCGCCGTTCCCCTTGATCGTGTGGCCCTTGCCCTCCCGAAAGCCGACATATGCCCGGCACAACTCTCCGGTTACTTCATCCAACGTTCTGCCGCCGAAGAATTCCAAAAGTCGTATCGCACTGTCGGCGCCCTTCTTCGGGTTTGCTTGTCCAGCGACGACGTCGCGGAGATAAATATTGATTACGTCCGAGACGTCGATTTGAGAAAGTGCACGCTCGCGTCGCGGTGGCTGGTGTTTTTCGGAGATGTAGTCGGCAAGCCGCTTTTCAGCTTCTGCGCCGTCGCCAGCGCCGCAGCCTGTCGCAATTTCCTTTCCTCCGTCGAGGATGACCCATGCGGCGGCCTTGGTGATTTTTCCATCCCCATCCCTTCTCGGGGCGCGCAGGTAGAGGCGCGCGCCCTTTCTCGGTCTCGGCATAATGCCCTCCAAGCCTCAACGGCGGCCGGCGTAGTTACGATGCGCCTACCGAGGCGCTCAATTTCAAGTTCCCCGCGCGCCGCCGCAGCCCTGAGCGTGGATGCCTTCACAAGGCCGTGCAACAGGTTTTCAGCCGCTTGGTCTAGGGATAGCGGGGATAACGGGTCCATTTTCTCCATCGGAACGCCCTAACCCTCCACCTCGACGACCGGTATCCCCGCGGCGCGCGCCCGGCGCGCCATGTCCTGAGTCCCCCGCCCGCCTGCGAATGCGATTACGATGTCCGGCCGCCCGACCTCGAGCATCTGGCGGTTTCTGATCGGGCCCGCCGCCCTGCCGTGCATGTCCCAATCTGCCGGGAAGCTCAGCACGGGGATCGCGCGCGTTTGCGCCCAGACTTCAGCCTCGTGATCCGCCCCGCGTGCGCCGCCGTGAATGACGGCCGTGAACTGATGCCACGAGTGATGTGCATCCATGACCTTTGTGAAGGTCTCTCGGTCCCGGTAATCGCGCCCGCCGCAGACGAGGACTCGCATCAGCCTTCTCTCTTCGCCAAAAACCGCCCTAGCGCCACGAGCCCAGCATCACTGACGACGTGCTCTTCGTATTCCGTCCCGTTCGGGAATTTGCCCCTGATCCCGTTCGGGGCGAGCCATCCTCGCTTCAATAGAGCAAGCGACGTTGGCGAGTTGTAGCCGCCAATCGGGATGCGGTCGTTGTGTCCCCACAATTTCGCGAGGAGGCGCGCTTGCGGTTCTGTCGGCGCTGCTCGGCGCATGGGCTATCTCTCGGCCCCGCACAACTCAACGATGCGGTCGATAATCTTGGTGAGCGGAACTTGGATGGTAGGGAGAGCGCACAGAAGGATGTCAGGAACTACCAAATTGACCTTCCCGTTCGTCATTTCGACGCTGGCCGCCCCAAGGCACGCAGAAACGAACAGCATTCCGTCTTGTCTTGCACGCTTGACGAGGGCAACCATCTCGTCACTTATCGGCGTTCCGTCCTCGTGGAAGATGTTGCCGTTTTTGTCCTGCTTGAAGCCCTTGCAGATCGGCTCAAAGTCTACGCTCATGTGATGCTCCTATTTCGCGATTTTGTCGGTGCGGTCGTCATGGGCCATCTACGCCCCCTCTGTGAGCTTGGCGTCAATGCGGGCGAGCAGAACGTAATCTTCGTCTTCTGCTTCTTCCTTCGGCGTTTCAGGACCTCCCCACTCCATGGCAATCTGAACCATCATTCCGCGCATTGCGCCGCGCGCCTCTTTCAGCAACTCCCGCAGTTCGCGCGCCTCGGCTTCTGCCTTGTCAGCGCGTAATGCGTCAGGTCGGCTTCGCCATTCAGCAACCTCTTTTGCCAGAGCTTCTATCCTCTCCATCGCTGCTGCACCTGCGATGTCGCGTTCCTTGCGAAGCCGTATGCACTCGTTGTCAAGTTCCCAGGCAGTCCTCTTGTAATCGTCGCGCTCTGCCGTAAGTTTGGAAATACGCTCGTCTGTCATGACTTTTCCTCCTCCGCGAGTTTCGCCATTCGCTCCAATGCATCGACAACGCGCCCGTATGAGACGCCACAACGATCAGCGGTGATGGTAATTAGGAACTCCGTTGACTTGTCGTCTCCAAACTCCTCCCATGCGGACATGAAGGCGTCGTCGATTTTCACGTCAATAGCGAGTTCGTCAGTCATCGCCTTCTCTCCATTTGCATTCAGGGCACCAGAGCTTAACTTCTTCGCAATGCCAGCACGGCGCGCGGATAAAGCAGGTGCAATCCTTGACTGGCTCCCATTCCAGTCGACCACAACACCCGTCACGCCTGCATAGAGAGTTTTCCTCTGTTCCTACGTCAGTCACGTTTCTCTCCTTTCGCAGCGTCGGCGGGTTGGTCGATGGCGTCGAGGGCTGCGGCTATTGGCGGCCAATACACAACTGCCATGCCAGTGTCCTTGCGTAAGGAATGACGGGACTGCACTAGCGCCTCCTTCAGCGTGTCCCGCTGGCGGATGGCGGCGTCAAAATCAGATTTCAGTTGATTGAACCAATCGAGGTTGTTCTGAGCGAGTAACTTGGCGTCATCCCTCTCCCGCGTGAGCCTCTCAATCTCCGCGTCCTTTGCGGTTATCAGGTCAGCGGCTTGGTCCATTGTTGAAGCTGCCGCTGGGCATTCATATCCAGCCGCAACCATTGGTGACCAAGCGCGCAACCCTTCAATTATCCATTTTGTATCGGTGCGCTTATCCATGCGTTTCCCCCTCCTGTGCGATCAGTGCTGTCATTGCGCGTCCTCCAATTTTATCCGCTTGCCAAGACATTGAGCCCAATTCCTCAGTGCGTTAAGCGTTGGGTCTCTAACGCCTGTTTCCCATGAGCTAATCGTTCGCTCCGAATACCCAAGCGCGGAGCCTAAATCCAACTGGCTCATGTTCATTTCAATCCGCCGCTCTTTCAATGCCGCATATACTGGATCGACGCGAGGCTTTGTCTTGGTCCTAAACGCGCGCTTCATTGCTGGATAATTCGGATGCTGCGTTTGACCGCAACAATGGTGTTGCTGCCGATGTGGTCGATGTAAAAAAGGAACTCAGCATCAGGGTCGAACTTCTCGCGAGCCATATGTTGCTCAATGTAAAACGTAATCGCGTCACGCAGTTCTGCGCCGGTTAGCTCATAGACCGAATGCAAACTTGGGTTTTCGTCTATGAAGTCTTGAACGGCCTGCGGGTTGGTCAGCTCTATGGAGAATTTCACGTTTCCCCTCCTGTGCGATCAGCGCGACTCTTGGTCTTCGAATTGCGAGTTCGCATTCCCTAGTTCGTCGCAAATTTCCCGCACCGTCATTTCTTCGGGTAGTTCGAGCATGACGGCAAGGACAATGGAGCGAATGCGACCGAACGAATGTAACTTGACCGGCCTCCCCATTATCTGGCAACGGTCGCTCTGACCCGCGCTCCTGGCGCTCTCGATTGCGTCTCTAATCTCCGGCGACATTGCTTTTCTCCTTCGCGATCACCCCTGCGACCACAGCCGCGACGATGGATAGGCATTCGGTGGCGCATGTTTCCGTCACGCAAAGTCTTCCGAATTCATCTCTACTCCCGTCTTCGGCGTATAAACTGACGCTCTTTTCAAGCGAGTCCCAAGTGATCGTCATCCCCCACCCCGGCAGCATCCGCGCGCGGAAAACAGCGGCGGCGTCGAGGGAGTGAGTCGGCCCGTGCGGATAGCCAGGGGAACCCCGACCAAGTGTTTTCTCTGGCAGTAGCGCCAACAATTGCTCATCCAACTCCCGGCTCGGCCCAGGAGCGGCGCGGAGGGCGGTGAGCAGTTCTTCCTTGGTCATTTCGGCGGCTCCGGTTTCAGGGCGCGGATGGCGGCGGCGATATCTTTCCCGTTCAAGCGCCTAAATGTCGCAGCCTCCTTCGCCGCTTCCTCCAGCACCATATTGACGACGGCGCGGGCCTTCCGGACGTATGGCTCTTTGTCGAAATCTTCGAACGAGCGCCACTCTGCTTCAAGGTCTCGCGTGCCCATGATGTCTAATGCGGAGGCTTTCCAGATCGCCAGCGCCGCCTTCTCGACCAATTCCTCATTCGTCATTTCGGAAACCCCTTGTGCTCGACGCCATCCAGGAGATCGCCGGCGCGCTTTTTGCCAACGCGGATCATTTGTGCGCGATCGAGTAAATTAATCTGGCGCGCTCGCTCGCCGGCTGGAATATCGAATGACGTGCCGTCATGCAGGCATACCGCGCGGCGCGGCTTCGAGACGTCCCCGAAGGCGGGCGCCCATTCCCCGAATTGCTTGAAGAAAAACGCCGTGCCCGCCGCCTTACATTGGTCACGCAGAGACCGTGCCCATGATGGGTGCATAGGTCGCGCGCCGGGGCCGCTCTCGCCGCCGCAGATAACCCAATCGAGAGCACTCACGCCGCAGGTCTTTTCTGTCCAGTGTCGACCGAACGAGAGCGTGATTTCCTCGACGCCGAGTGGGTCAGAAAGATTGACCGGCCCCAGCATGGGCTCGATCGAGACGAAGCGCACGGCCGCCGGCGTCGCGAGCAGCTCGGGAATGCGCTCGTCGGCCTCTTGCTGGCGCTCGGCCGTCACGCCGAGCCAAACGTTCGGTAGCGGCCAATCGCGCAAAGTTATATCGTCAGGCAAATCAATGTCGCCAATCGACTTAACCGGCCAAGCGTCGTCAACCTTCACTTTCTTGGCGATCAGCATGTCGACGACGGCGCGCGCCACGCGGCCGGGCGTCGCTTCATTGGCGACAAAGGATCGCATGCGTGCCGGCCGCTTAGTCAAAATCTGAAAGACATGCTGCGGACACAGCGCCATGATCGCGAAGACGCGGTCGATCCATTCGTTTGGCACGGCCTCGTAGAACAGGTCGCTGGCTGAGTTGACGAAAATCTTGGCCGGCTTCTTCCATTTGAGCGGAAGCGTGAGGCGATCGTCCATAAGGCTGATTTTGCCTGTCCAGCGCGGGCCATTGGCGGTTCTTTCGGCGTAGCCATCAAACGGCTGTCCGGGGCCGCTGAAGCGCGCGGCTATCGACTCTGCATAGCAATGACGGCAACCTTCAGAAAGGCGCGTGCAGCCCCGTAGCGGGTTCCAGTCGCTTCTGTCCGTCCATTCGATCTTCCCCATCACGCCGCCTCCCTTTCAAACACCACGCCGCAAAAATAGCCTTCCCTATTCAGCACCTCCATCATCCGGCGCGCCTGCTTCTGCGCGCTGGCGTCGAGATTCTTCTCCCCGAACGCGTCGTCGAAATTCTCGATAATCGCCGAGATAGCCCGGGCGAGATCGGACCCTTCTTCGAGCTCGAGGTAGCCGCTGCCCAGCACGGCTTGCAGGACGTAGTAGATCGTCATGCCGATCTTCAGCACCGACACGCCGTCCTTGCGGTTCGGGTCCGTCGCCGTGTCGTGAAGGCGCATAACCCGCCGCATCAGCGAGGCGCGGCGCTTCTGGTCCTCACGCCGCAGGATCGTCGCCGCTGCGGCGTCTAGTGCGCGGATGCAGGCGTCGTAACCGGCGTCGCGCTGGCCGGCGCTTTCGAGGATGCTCTTCATCACAAGGGGAAAGAAGAGCGACTCTACGCACTGGCGGTCAGTCATAGTGCGCCCTGTCATAGTCCCGCCTCCGGCCTGTATGGAGGATGCTGGTTGCAGCGGCGCCAGAACATGGCCTCGTCGCCGCGCATAAGGCTCAAATGTGCAATCACGTCGTCGGTCGGGCACATAGCGCCGGCCCAGGACCCCTCGTAATAGCCGATCGGGTGCATACAGAGCGCGGCCAGGATGCGGGAGCCATCGTCGCGATCGCGGATGGCGACGGTCGGCCGTAGGCGGCGAAAAAGATACACAAGCCCGCTGCGCCGGCTTCTCTCAAGGAAGCTGCCGGTAAGCATGTATTGCTTGAACTGGCGATGGCGCAGCAATCCAGCGAGAGTCTGCACGGCGTTCGCTTCCTGCTCGATGCCCCAAGCGTCAGAGGCGCCGAGCGTTTGCAGGGCGTGGTTGAGGGAATGCACGCCACCGCACGTCCCCCAGTCGATGCGGCCGTCTTCTTTGAAGATAACCACCTCCCGCCCCTTCTTCTGCGACCAGAAGCGGTTAATGATCTTTATGTCGCGAGAATTCTCGGCGGGATCTTCATTCTGGCCGATCTTGCTGAGCGCTTCGGCATTTGGGTATTTTGGCTCGATGACGAGCGGTTGTCCGTCGAGCGGCATTGGGATGCCGGCCCAGTGTTCTTTCATCTCGCTAATGACGCGCAACGCGTTTCGCGTGCCAGCGAAATTGTCGCATGCCTCAATTGCGCTTAGGCGCTCATCCGCCCGCTGATCTGGCGACGGCGACGGCATTGACCGACGTGGCCGAGACGCGCTTACGCCCTCTCCGCAGCTTTGGCTGCGGCTCATCTGCTTGCGGCTCTTCCGCTCCAACGCCCTCCGCTGTTGCCGGTTCATCTGCTGCGTCATTTTGCTCGTCCTGAGATGCTGAAATGGGGTCGAAGTCCGCGATGATGTATTCGTATTTGGTTTCATCGAAGTCATAGGCGCGGGCGTAGATCGGGCGGCCATCCGCATCCGCCTTGCCGCTGTCGACTAAAAGGGCATATCCCCTGCGGAGCATGTCCTTCACGATGCGCGCAGCTCGGATGCAGTCTTGTGGATTGTTTTTGTCGAATGAGAGCTTGGTGTCACCAGCCCCGACGTTTAGGATTCCTACCGTCGCCATTGTCTCCCCCTCACGCCGCCTGCACCTTCCGCGCCCGCCACGCCTCCACCGCGTCCTTAGTCGAGTTGACGCAGAGCTTGTCCCGTATGAACTCCATCCGGCCGCTCGCGCTCGTGGCGGTGATCCCGATTGCGGCGGCGGCCTTCGGGATCGTCCCGTGTTCGAGCAGCGCGTCGAGCAGCGCCGCCTCGCGTGGCGTAAGCGCCGATGGGTCGAAGAAGGCGCGGAAGGTGCGGTCGGTCATTGCAATCCTCTTGCTGAAATGCGCGCCGAGACGCCCCGGCGCGCGCTGGCTCACTTCTTCTTGGATTTCCCGCCGGCGGCCTTGGCGGCTGCATCCCAACCGGCAAGCCATTCGTCGCACTCGTCCGGTCCGAGATCGCCCGGTGCCCGATCGCGCGGAACGCCCTGCCCATGGGCTTCGTGGCCAAACCTGAAATACATCGACTGCCCTGCGAACAGATCGTCCGCTGCGGCGGGCTGGGCCTCACCTCTTGCCTCTCCCCCCGCCGCAGCATCACCGGCCGTCTCGGCCGATTCCGTGTGCGCCGCGCCTTCGTCCTGCGCGCCAGCGTCGCCGTGCTCTTTTTCGATGACCTCGCCCGTCTCTGGGTCGGCGGCGACGCCCGCCAGCGCGTCAAGGCGGCCGGCGAGGGTTTTGGGGGGCGTGATGTCCCGCGCAGCGCCGGGGTCGCGCGCCGTGTCTGGCAACTCATCGACGTCATAGACGCCGAGCAGAACGTCGGGGAAATGCCGGCGGCAGAGCGCGCGCCCGCTGTAATAAAATTGCTGCTGATCTGGGTCCGACTTCCAGAGCGGCGAGTTCTTCGGCGTGATCTTGTCGAACTCCGGCGAGATGTATTCGACCACCTCGCCATCGCTCAGCGTCGCCGAGACGCGGCATTTCCGTTTGCCGCCCTCGCCGAGATACTCGACCTTGAAACGCCCCTTGATGGGCGCGCGCTTCAGGATCACCGCCTGAATGAGCTGCGACTCGTAGGCGATTTGGTCATTGACGAGATAGCTCTTGTTCGCGACGGCGAAGGGAGACATGCCCCATTCGATTGCTTGCACCGTGATGGCGAGGCAGGCCCCGACGTTGCCGCGCAGATGCTTGCGGACGCCGATCTGCGAGACGGCCATCATCTTGCTAAACTCCATCGCCTCGCCGGCGTTGGTGAAGGCAATGCCACCTGCGCTACGGGATATTTCCATCGCACCGGCAATCGAGGCGTCGAGCCGCCCGGCGATGCGGCGTTCCATCTCGCCAGTTTCAACCATGCTCATTTGCTTTTCCTTTCATATGCGGCGCGGCGTTGCGCCTCCCATTCCTCTGGGGTTTTCATCGGATATGCCTTGTTATCCGGCTCAAGCAGCCCGAGCACTTGCTCGATGCATTCGCCGATTGTCAGTTGACCAGAGGTCGCGCCGGTTGCCGGGTCGACAACCTCGAGCCCATCGTCTCCGCTGCGGATCAAGAATTCAGTCTTCCGCATCTCCAATTCCTTCAGTATGAAATCGTGACGTTCGGCACCTTCTGCGCGGCGATCAGCGTCACAGCCGCCTTCGCCGCAGATTCGGATAACCCGCCCGCGACCAGCGCCGCGACAGCCGCATTGTTGACCCGCGCCCGGTGCGCTTTGTTCGCCTCCCGGCGGCGCGCCTCCTCGGCCTCGCGCGCCTGCCTTTGCTTCTCGGCATATTCCGCGTCGCGCTTGGCCCGCTCAGCCGCCTCCTGCTCGCGGCGCGCGGCTTCCTTGCGGTCGCGCTCGGCTCGCTCCTCGGCCTCGCGCGCACGGCGCTCAGCGGCTTCCTTCTCAGCCTGTAGCGCCTCTTCGCGGCGCTTGGCGTCCGCCTCGGCCTTCTGGCGCGCTTCCTCGGCAATGCGGGCCTCGCGCTCCTGGCGCGCTTTCTCCTCGGCATGCTTGGCTTCCTCGGCCTTGCGGGCGGCCTCGGCTTCGCGCAGGCGGGCCAACTCGGCAGCCTCTGCCTCGCGCTTCTGGTGCTCAGCGAATGCGCATTTCAGCTTTTCGAGGGAGGCCGCTTTGGCTTGGCGCGCTTCCTCCTGGAACTCTCCGAGCTTTTCTGAAATCTCGACCCTCTCTTCGAGCTCTCGAAAGAGGACAGCAAACGGCTGCGGCTGGCCGCCGATAAATCCATTTCCGCAGTCGACGATATGCTGGACGATGGATTTGCAGTAGCTCACGCGCTGCTGCTCCGCCTCTTCCCATTCCACCACCGGGCGCCGGACTTCTTCGACCATCGCCTCCAGCGAGTCTCGAATTAGTTTCCGGCTCGCATCCACCTTTTTGGGGATGTCCTTGACGTCGGCGGCAACAGCCTTGCCGACGCTCTCGATGTAGGTTTTGGTGCGCACTATATCCATGGCGAACTTCTTAATCGCCTCTCGCCCCTTCTTCGTGCTGGCGTCGCCCACAAATGCGTCGACTTCTCGCCGGGCCGCGTCGAGGATGATGCGCTCGGCGCCGGGCGTCGTGAAAAATTTCAGCGCCTTGTCTTCTGGGATCGTTGCGGCCAGCGCGCCGCCATCTGGCGGGATAATCACAAGGGCGTCGTCGGAGATGGTTTCCATTACCTCGATCCTTTCGCTTTCACTTTGACCGTCCTGAATTGGCTTGGCTCAACGGTGAAGCCTTTCCGATACACGGTCTTGGCCTCGATCACGGTTCCGTCCGCCAGCCGGCCTCGCGCCGCGTTTTGCAGAAGCTGGATGATCTCCGCGTCAAGCGCCTTGCGCTTTTTCTCCGCGGCCGATCCGGCTGACTCGATCTCTTTCAGGCTCGCGCGCTCTGCCAGGATTTCAACGATGCGCTCATTGCCGGAGAGGTCCGCCTCGGATCCGTCGTCGTCGGCGTAAAGCGACGCAATCGTGCGCGCGTCTCGCCCATAGTCCGGATCAGGCGCGTCTTTCTCCGCGACCCGGCGCCAGAAATCCGCCGCCGCCTCATACATGCGGGCGACAAGCTTGCGATTGATAGGAACCTCGATGATGTGGACATCGAGCCCCGCGCCGTAGCCGCTCAAGACCATCACCGCCACAGCCGCCCACTCGGCGCCGGTCAAATGCGCCTCGAGAATGGTCTGCGCGCAGATCCACAGCGGCGGCAGGACTTCCTTGTCCTCGCCGACCCACTTGTCACGGAAGATCATATCGACCGTGGTTTTGATCTGGATGACGCCGCGGCCTTTCTCCGGGCAGACTGCGAGAGCGTCCGGCGTCGCCCCGACCCGCGCTGCCGGGTCGCGGTAATAGAGCCCCGGCGTCCAGACCTTCCACTCCGGGCGCTTTCGGCCGACGTGCTTCAGAACGATCGGCTCGAGGTCGTTTCCTCGCTCGAGCACGGCGCTTTGCTCGATCTCTTCCTCGACGAGCCCAGACTTGCGGGCCCAGTATTGATAGGGCGTCAGGTAATCGTGAATTCCCAATAGGCACGCAATCGCCGAGGCCGTGACGTCGCTCTCGCGCATCTTGAGCCAGTTCTCGCGGTTTGACGCATCGAACGTTTCAACCCCGTCCGGCACCGGCCATGGTCGCGTGAGCCGGTCGACCACGGCCGCCGCCGCGCCGCCGAGGCTTGTCGTTTTGAAAGTTTCAACCGCCATCGCTTAGTCCTTTGCCATCGCCTTGTTGGCGATCCTCTTGAACGCTGAGAAGATATTCGTGCCCGGCGGCGCTCCACCGCTCTCAAGAAAGACGCGCACCAACTCGACGTCCTCCAGAAGCGCCTTACTTTGCTTTGCTGCTGAAGGCTCATCGCCCTTGCGCGTGATGTATTTGTCGGCGGTCTTCTTCGCCCATTCCTTCGACGCGCGATCTGGCCGCAGAAGGCTCATCGGCCTATCCCTCAAAATCCGCGTCGTCGAAGCTTTCCTCGCGGTCGCGATAGGTCAGGCGCGCGGCCGCGTCATAGGGCTTGTTGAGCCGCATGACAGTCGCCTCGTCGGTCAGGGCGAAAGAGAAGATCGAGGACCCGCCGTAATAGAGCGTCTCCCAGCCATGCGACCCCGGATCGCCGTTCTTTGGCACGTCAATCCGCAGCATCTTCGCGCCGAAACGCTCTTCTTCGCGCGTGCGACCGGCGTGCTTGCGATGGCCGAAGATTTCGACGATCGCCCATTCCCAACCATCCAGCTCAACTGGCGCGCTGGCCTGCGCTGCGTCCGTGCTTTGCATGTTCGCGTTCTCCGACTGCTGATTGCTGCTCATTGGCCCGTCCTGTTGCGAAATTGGAAAAATTGAGCGCGCTCGAGCCTGTTTTGCATCGGCATGCGGCGGAACTGATGCCAGCGCCACTGGTGCTCTTCCTGATAGCGCACAGGCCATACCCATCCGGAATGCTCGGATAGAGGCCTGAATTGCTGATCGCGCTTGCGCCGCTGAGAGCTATTCATCGGCTGGACGTCCGTTATCACGGTTGTAGACGGTGAGGGCTTGAACGGCGGTCGCATGCGACACGGAATGCGGCGCCGTCGCGTCTCGAATGTTTTCCAGGCCTTTGACAAGAGCCCCGACGCCACGTTGCTCATAGAAGCGATCAAGCTCGTCGAGAGCCTTGCGCAAGACCTTGCGAAGATCCGCCTTGCCCCAGAAGGTCACGGCTGCGCTGTCATCGTCGCCGGGGCGGTGAATAAAAGGCCCGGAAATGTTCTGGCCGACAGCGCCCTCACTAATTCCTGGCAACATTGCATGATCGCATCGAATGGTGGTCGGCAATTCTAGATAAAACCTGCATCCTGTGAATGTGTGGCCGTCGATCTCTTTCGAGATAATCTCGATGCGATCCGTCATTTCCTCGGCGTAGATATTCACTCGCATGATTTTCCCTTCCTGATCTGCTGCTTATGGCTACTCATTGGCCGCTTCCTCCCAACGTTCATCCGGCCCCTCGACTGGATCATCGGCGTCCGTTGCAGGGCGCGAGCGCATCCTGCCATCGGTCCCGTTGTCGCCGGCGCAGATCGGGCAAGGCCCCTTGATGTTTGGAGACTTGCGGACCGTGTCAAACTCGCAGACCTCGCACCAATAGTAGGTGTATTCGGACGGCTCTTGCCGTTGACCTTCACTCATTGGCCCGCCCTTCAGTTTCCGGCTTTGTCGATCATGTCGAGAATGACGCCGTCCATGGCCGTGCCCGTGGCGTCTTGTTCGGCGCACGTCCGATGCGTCCTGTAGAAGTAGGAGCGATCGTCGCCGTAGCGGCTAAGGCAATGTGTGCGCACATCTGCCTCGTTGATAGGGTCACCGCAAAACAGGCACGGCGCGTCCCTCGGGGGATCGTAAGACGGCGTTTGCTGGTCCGCGCTATCGAACCATCCGTAGATCGGCTGCTGACTGTTAGTAAGCTGCTCAGACATCTACCTGCCCCCTTGCCTCATCCGCCAACCCCCGCGCGATCTCGCCCAACTCGATCGACGCCTTCGCCGCGAGCTGCGGCAGGACCGCGCGCAAGGATTCCAGTTCCGCCGCGTATTTCGCGAGCAGGGCGTCGCGCTCCATCTCGCCGCGTTGGCGCTCCTGAGCGATGACGATATGAACCGCCCGTGACCCAAGCTTGTGGATGGCGTCGCGCTCCGAATACGAGACGTCCGACATGCTCAGCTTTATCTGCTCAGCCTGACGCGCATATCGCTTAGGCAGATCGCGCGCGGCTGCCGCCAGGCCGAGGTTTTTCGTGATGCTGTCGATCAGCGCGGCGGCTTTCAGAAGGTCGGCGACGGACATTAGGCTGGCTCCTTCTTTGCCGCCTCAACTGCCTTCGCGATGTCCGCGCATTGGCGCCCGATGTCATGCAGGAGCTGCTGGACGTAATGCTCGCCCTCTTCTGCGATGGCGCGGGCCAGCAGCGGCCCCGGAATGGTGAGCAGTTTCACGGCGCGCTCGATGCGCTGGATGGGCGTGCCGGCGATCTCGTGCGCCAGACGGCGCTTGGCGGACTCAAGGTCGTCATAGACCAGCGTGAACCGCCTGAGCGCCTCACAGATCGCCGGGAACACGCCCGGCAGGAGATGGTCCGCGACTTCCATTTCGTGGTCGATGCGCGCGAGGCGCTGGGCGTTGGTCTCTTCTGGTGGGACTGGCATGGGGCCTCTCAGGGAAGGAGAAAGATGATCGCCAAGCCGGCGAGGAGGATAAGCACCAGCGTCATGGCAAGGCCGATGAGCGCAGGGGCATATTCGCGGTCTAGTGCGCAGTCATATGCCGCGCGGGCTACGATGTAGGCGATGACGAAGCAGGCGAGCGCGGCGCCGATGTAGAGGAATTTCATCGACGCTCCCTGAGAAGCCAGAGGGCGAGCGCCTGGCCTTCGATCAGAAGCACCCCGGCGAAAAACAGCGCAGCGCAGAAGGCTTTATTCGCCCTCGTATTTGCCGCGCGGGCATCGATCAGCGCCTCGCCGAGCCTGGTCGTCAGCCAAAACCTGTCGTCGTCACGCTCCTCGATTAGATCGAGAAACTCCCTCTTCTGGCTGCACATGAGTGCGAGGATTTCAGTCTCCATCTCCATGCGGCGCGTCCAGGCATGGAAATGCGGACGCAGGCTGAGAAGCATCTTGTCAAAGAATGCCATTCGTTCTTCCTTTCAGTTCGAAGCTGGTGGCTGGGCTGGGTTTTCCTCGCGCTCATAAAGCGCCCGAGTCTCCGCCCCGTAATCCGGCGGCTCATCGACGGCGCCGTGGTGCCCGCTTTTCCAAAGGCCGCAATGCGTCCCGGCGCGGGTGTATCGCGACGAATGCGGGCCATCCTTGGCGAGGCACAGCGCGACGACGGCGCCGTTGTCGACCATGGCGACCATCTCAGACCAGAAACGGCAGCCCTTGCAGTTCTTGGTCTCGCCGTAGGTGCGGTGTTCCATGCCCGTCCCCCTCAAAGCTGCGCGACGGTCTCAGCAATCGCGACGATCTGATTGCGCGCCTCTGTCTTCGGGCGGCTCATCTCGACAACCTCGCCGCGCGCCGCCCGCGCGATGTCAACGATCAGCGGCAAGGCGTCGCCGATGTCGCGCCCCAGATAGCCCTTGTGGTTGAGGGCCAGCGCGACGGCTACGGGGTCGCTCAGGTCGATGAATTCGGGGATGGATTGCGCCATGGCGCGGAGGGTGGATTCGCGGTCAGACATCGGGGCTTTCCTCATCCTCGTTTGCATCGTCGTGAAACCCCGAATACGGGCAGCTCTCTGGACCGGGGCACGTGCCGGGGTAGCCGTCGAGCCTGCACCAGCATCCGCGCGTCCGGCGCCGTGGCGGCTCGTATTCCTCTCCGCTCATCTCGCGGAATTCTTCTCGCGATCGCATGTGCTGGGTCCTCTCGATTTGTTACAGCGGCGGGCGCTGATGGTCCGCCTAAGCGCCCGCCGCCTTCGACCCCGGCTTGAGTGAGAGCGAGTCGCCGGGGCCAATCCTCAGAAAATCTTGAACCACATCGCCAAGAGGATCAGCGCGAACCAAACGGCCGCGCCCTTCAGAAGCATGTCGATCTGCTTCGCGTGCGGGTCGCCAGTTCTGCGCGCGCGCCACGCGGCCACGCCGATGATGGCGAAGGAGATGGCGAACTGCGCGATGATTACGGCCTTCATCTGCCGCGCCTCTTAGCCCGCACCGGCGCCGGCTGCGGGCGATACAAACACGCTCGGCCGATGAGCCACGCGGCGGCGAGAGCAAGGCACGGAGAGGCGACTAAGAACGATGCGATTTGGCCGTCAGACATAACTAATCTCCAATTCACGCAGCCATTGCGGCCGACGAAACGAAAATGAAATCGCGGGTGTGCTTTCGGCGACGGTCGGCGTGACGGAACGCGGCGGCGTGGCCCTGCCTGATCTTCGCGGCACACCAAGCAGTGCGGAGACAGCGCGCGAAATCCCAACCCATGTTGAGGCGCTGGCCCTGCTTGAAGCGCTTATGGGCGTCGCGCATCACCTCGCGGCGGTCGATCTTCGGAATCCGGATCACCCTCTCGCCCTCCGAAAAGCCGCCTCTCGCAGCGTCCGCAACGCCAACGCCCGCGTGAACTCCAGCGGCCGGAACGCCAGCTTGTGAGAGCACTCGACCGCAACGCCCTCGGCGCGCAGGTGCAGCGGCGCGCTGTCGACCACGAGGCGCTTCTCGCCGAGCAGCCGCACGACCTGCGCCCAGAAGGCGCCATCGTCCTCAAGCCCGTCAGCGCCGGCGGCGACAGCTTCGTCCAGCGCGCGCTGCGCAGCGGCGTCCAGCGCGGCTTGCGACACAACGTCGATCGCGCGCCGCACGCGCGGGCGGGGTAGGAGTTGGATCAGGTGAGGAGCGCTCATTCGTCGCCCTCCGCCTCAACGAAGTTGCCTTCTGCGTCGAGGGAATACCAAGTATCCGGCTTCGTTCCGGCCTCCCCGATCTTGACGGCGCGGATTGCGAGAATTTCGCCGTCATCGTTGCGGCAAACGAGGCAGATAGCCCCGCCATCTCCGGCTTTCGCTTTCGATCTGCGCCCGAGAGCCGCAGCCACCGAATGCTTGCCGCTCGTCGCCGCGTTGGCCCAATTGCCGCTCGTCGCCGCGTTGGCCCAATTGCCGCTCGTCGCCGCGTTGGCCCAATTGCCGCTCGTCGCCGCGTTGGCCCAATTGCCGCTCGTCGCCGCGTTGGCCCAATTGCCGCTCGTCGCCGCGTTGGCCCCTTCGCCGCTCGTCGCCGCGTTGGCCCAATTGCCGCTCGTCGCCGCGTTGGCCCTGTAGCCGCTCGTCGCCGCGTTGGCCCCTTCGCCGCTCGTCGCCGCGTTGGCCCCTTCGCCGCTCGTCGCCGCGTTGGCCCCTTCGCCGCTCGTCGCCGCGTTGGCCCCTTCGCCGCTCGTCGCCGCGTTGGCCCAATTGCCGCTCGTCGCCGCGTTGGCCCTGTAGCCGCTCGTCGCCGCGTTGGCCCCTTCGCCGCTCGTCGCCGCGTTGGCCCCTTCGCCGCTCGTCGCCGCGTTGGCCCCTTCGCCGCTCGTCGCCGCGTTGGCCCCTTCGCCGCTCGTCGCCGCGTTGGCCCCTTCGCCGCTCGTCGCCGCGTTGGCCCTGTAGCCGCTCGTCGCCGTCGATTTCTCATCGACCGTCGCGCGGTCGAAGATCCACCTCACCGTGCGCGCAACCAAATCGCCGATCGACAGTTCAATGCCGATCGTGATTTTCGCGCTCGCGATCTTGGTGTCTTCGTCGTGGCGCGCAATGGAGCCGCTCTGTTCGGTCTCGCAATAACGCGACTGCCCCGGCGGGTAATAATTGAAGATGTCGAGCGGGTTCTCGCAGGCGTGCCAGCCACGCGCGCAAATCTCGATGGGCCCGTCCAGCGTGTAGGTCTTGCCGATCTCAAATTGATGGTCGCGGCAGGTGAGGTCTTTGCTAAACCCCTTCACCGTCTTCAAAACCTCTGGGGCGCTCTCAACTGGCGCAGCTGCAGCCGCCGCCTCCGCGCCTTCCTTCTCAATCTCTTTCGCCGTCTCGGCCATGCGGACCTCCAATCGCCGGGGTTGGGGTGGCGATTGGGGGTAAGGAAAGCATATCTTTCCGCACTACGCAATAAGAAATGAAAGTGAAACTTTCAATTTTGTTGCCACCCCTCCCCTGCCCAGCTATCCTCCGGGTAGGCAACAAAAAAGCCGCGCGGCGGGACCGGCGGCTTGGAGAACGGAAGGTTGGGGCAATGAGCGCCGAGAACGATCAGCGCATAGCGGCTATCAGGTCGGGGGCTCTGCCCCTACTCCCAAAGAACCTTTGGCGCTTGGTCAAAGGCCAGAACGGAGTCGTGGGGGCCGGGATTTTCGACAACCAGGGGCATCTCGGGTGGGTCAAGTTTTTGGCGTCAGAGCTTCCGAATGATCTCATCAGTCTGAAGGATCTGGAACTCGCTGTCGCTCTTCCATACGACATCGCGCCCGTCCAGTAAGAAGTATTCGCGCGGCCCCAAACCGGCCTCACGGGTTCCTCTGGTAAGCGCTGTTGCGGTCAGGACTTTACGAAGCTCAATGACGGTGTAGCGCTTGCCGTCTTTGCCGATGGCGTTGAACCGATCTGTCTCTCGTTTCACCGTTCATCCTCCTGCGATTATTTCCCCGCAAGACCGGGCGCATCGGCCCCGCCGATCCCGTGCTTCGTCAGCAGGTCTTTTGAAACTCCCGGCGGCTCGGGCATGGCGTGGGCAAGCTCGCATTGCGTTTCAGTCGAAAGCGACCGCGGGACGAAATAGGGATCGCCGCCGTTGTCGGGGAACTCTACCCCAATAAGCGTCCAGCCGGTCTTGCCGCCGAAGCCGTTCTTCCCGTTGACCCAACCACAGAGGATTGTGAAGTTCAGCCTGTGCCCAGCCGCAAAACGCCCGCCGAATTCGATCGAATCGGGGTCTTTCACTGCTTTCAAAATCTCTGTCTTCGCAGCGTCTTCCATCGATTTTGTCAACTCGACCTGCGTCCCAGCGCATGCAGATAACAAAAGCGCTGAGCATAAGATTGCGAAACGCATCTCAAGATCATCCCTATGTTTTTAGTTGCCAAAAAACGAAGGCGGGACTTAACGTAAGCGGATTGTGTCTAATTTGTGTATGGGGGCGCGCGTGATGGGTTTCTTAGCGGCCGTTGCTGAAGCAGACAATCAACCAAAACTTGAGCCACGCGATAGACTCACCGAGATTGAAACTTTCCTGATTTCAGAAATTCACGCGTTAGAGCTTCAGCAAAAGCTTTGCGAGTTTGTAGGGCCGCATCGCGAGACCGAGCGGAAGATATCCGCGCTTCAAGAGCTTCTAGAAGCACTGCAATTAGCTCGGAGGCTCGGTCTTTCTCATATCCGAGCCCAGTAAGTATCCCGTCGACGACCGCAACGGTTTCCTCGCGATCATTCACCGGCAACGGTAATGCTTGATTGTTCTGCTGTGCCGGCGGGTCTCCCACCCCCTCTGCGATCCAGTCACTCGAGCAATGTGCTAGCCGCGCAAGCGCCGATAGGTTCTTCCTGCCGATCGGCTTGTTCAACTCCCAGTTTCCGACAGCGCCGCGCGTAACGCCAAGCGCCTCCGCCAGCCCTTCTTGGCTAAGACGGAGCAATGAACGGATGTAAATAATCCTTTCACCGATGGTTTTCATTGAAGCAACAATTGCTTAAGGAGAGCTTTCAATCCACGAAAGATTTCGTTTGCAAAATTCGGAAAGATTTGCTTTCTTTGCTTTCATGGAAGCGGCACTCGAAAAGGCTAAGTCCTCCGTTGGGGGCAATACTCGTCTGGCTGAGCTGATCGGCGGCGTTACGCCGCAGGCGATTTCTCAATGGCGACGCGTGCCGGTCGCGCGCGTGCTGGAAGTCGAGCGCGTGACGGGCGTTCCGCGTCATGAGCTCCGCCCCGACATCTACCCGCCGCCGGCTCGCGCCGATCAGGCGACCCCTTTTCACCCGGCGCCCGCAGAATGAGCCACGCCTCCACTCCTGGCCGGATCGTATCGGTGACGGCAATCGATCACAGCGACCAATGGGAGATCGTCCTGGTGAACGATGGCCAGCGCATAACTCGAAGCGTTCCGACTTCGGATTTGGATGCGCTGGCTGAACAATGGCCTGCACTGAAAAGCGGAGCGCTGCGCTCGGTGAAACTGAAAGGGGCCGCTGAATGACCGGCTTTGTCTACCTCTTGAAGCCCGTTGGGCTACCGGGCCCGATCAAGATCGGCTTTTCGCGAATGCCGATGAATAGGCTCAAGACGTTCATGGGCTGGTCCCCGATCAAGCTCGAATTGGTTGCGACTGCACCAGGCACGCGCGCTCTTGAGGCAAACATCCACGATTGCCTCGCAAAATCGCACAGCCATTCCGAGTGGTTCCTTCCGACGGATGAAGTCATCGCGTTCGCCGCCGCTCTCGCAAGAGGTGTCTGCATTGAAGAGGCAATTGATCTGAACAACCGCGCCGGCAGCATTCATAGAAAGGTCAACAACCCATGGAGCGACGCGCGAAGGGTTCGATCCGCCTACAAGCTTCGCATACGCCATCTCTCAATGCTCGAAGACACTTCGGGCTGGCGGCACTGGGCTGAGTCGCTCATCCACAGGTGGGGGAGGTTCGGCGCCGAGCCGCTTCCGAGTGAACTGCAACGTCTTGAGCAACTCCTCGAAGGCCGCTGTCCAAGCGAGACAGGGAGGCAGTTTCAATGACCATCCACAATATCGCCTTCCTCATCTTCGCCGCCTGCTGGGGCATCGCAATTGGCGCCCACACGGCGAACCTGATCCATCGCGGCGTCTACGCGCGCACGCGCCGCCGGCTTATCCGCGAGAGCGTGGAGGAGATGCGGCGGAAGGAGGCGGGGTTCTGATTGAGTTTCGGCGGGGTTGAAGCAGCCCGCCGGAAGCCGCGTGCCGCAGCGTCGAGTGCGGTCTTTTCGGTGCCCTCCTTGGGCGTTTCCTCCCAGACTGGCCGGGCCTTCGGGCTCGGCCTCTTTCGGGAGCAAGTTTCACCCATTCGCGCTCTCGTCGGGCGCGGATAGCTCGGAGAGGTGAAGAGTTCCGGGCTTATGCACAGAACCGCCGGGCCATCTCCTGTAAAAACCCGAAGTGGGGCGTGCAGCGGGAGCGCCGAGAGGTCTGACAATCTCTCGGCGTTCTCACAGTAACCAGCATGGTGGCCCAGTAGCTTTGACGGGCAATTAGGGCCTCCGGTGTCGTTAGTAAGTGTGGTGATTACGTAAGCAGTCTCCATAGCCAGTGTTTTGGCATGGAGATTTTCCACGATGTCGGAAAAGTTTTCCGGAGTCAGAGTTTTGAGCGCGATTGCCAAAGAGATGCGCGACGCCCTGATCGAGATCGCCGGCAACCCGGCCGTCTTCGATAGTCGCGCGCTATGGCTTGAAAGAGCGGCGCGGCGCATTGGCATTTCAGCGCGCACCGCCAAGGCGATCTTCTACAACGAATGCAGCGACCTTAAAGCGTCCGTGGCTGAGAAAATCCGCGCGGCGCAAGCCCAGAAGAATTTAGAAGATGAGCGACTCGCCAACTACAGCGCCGAGAAATTCGCAAGCCTCGCCGAAGAGTTCGAACTCCTCACGGAAACCATGCGCCTTCAGGCTCCGGACTTATATCGCGCTTACTGCGATGAGCGTCGCCGGCGCTTTGATGCGCGCTGCTGGGGCTCTGATGAGGTTCGCGCAGAAGACAGCCCCTTGGATCGATAAGCGCGGGCGATCCTGAACCGAAGGAAAACCGATGTCGGAAGAACCAGTCACAAAACTCGTCAACGCCAAGCAGTTCGTCGCGCTGCTGAAGGACGCCGATCAGAAGAAGACGCGCGTCGCCAGCATCAATGGAGAGATCGGCGAGCGCATCAAGGAGGCTTGCGAGAATGGCCACCTGCATCGCCAGCTCTTTGGCCTGATGTTGAAGCTCTCGCGCCAGGACGAACTGAAGCGCGAGGACTTCATTTCACAATTCCCTGAGTATGTGCGCATGTGCCGCGAGTCCGGCATCTTCGGCCAAGAGCATGTCGGCAACCTTTTCGACGGCGAGCAGACCGAGCAGCAGGACCCCGACGAGGCCGCCGCAGAGGCGAATGCGCAGGCGATCGAGAGCGGGATCAAGCCGCTGAGCGAGGAGCCTTTCGAGGACGACGCGACCGCGCGCAAGCCCTCCCGTCGTCGCCAAGCCGTGAGCGGCGATGGCGAGGGGAGCTACAAGGTTCACTAAGGGCGCGCAGATGCTCGTGTGGTCGATTGATCCAGGCAAGAGAATGGGCGTGGCATCTGGTCTAGCGGGCCAGATGCCGCGCATCGAGGCCGTGACGCTGCGTGGCGCGAAAGACCGCGCGGAAGTTCAGGCCCGTAACATGGGCTGCTTCCTTCGCGACCGATGGGCGATCGACAAGCCAGACCTCGTGGTGGTGGAGTCGACCGACAATCCTGCCGCCTATCCGTCAGCTGACGCGGCCCTCTCCCAAATCTACTGCCACGGCGCCTTGCAGGCCCTAGCCGGCTGCTACGGGGTTCGCGTCGAGAAGGTCGCAGCTTCGACGGCTCGAGTTCATTTCTGCGGCAAGGCGTCTGCCGCCACACGCGGCAAGGGTCAGCGCACGCCGCAGCAGCGCCGCGAGGACCGCGAGGCGACGAATAACATGGTGCTCCGGCGCGCGATCGCGCTGCGATATCTGCCGCATGGCTGCGCAGACTGGGAGAAGGCAGCGGCGGCGTGTCTCTGGGATTACGCCTGCGCCCATTACGCACGCGTCCAGCCCAGAGATCTTGTCATGTTCGGCCAGACTGCGGAGGCCGCAGAATGAGCCACTGCGTATCCGCCTCCCTTCTTCGCGGCGCGGAGGATTATCGCGCGGGGCTCACCCGCGGCGATTGCCCGTTCAGCAAGAACCCTGACCGCGCGCTCTGGTTTCGGGGCTGGGATATGCAGCGGGCGCTGTGTCCGGGAGCAAGATAATGACCGACTTCGACGAAGACGACTGGCAGGACCTCGAAAAGCCTGCTCCTGGCAACATCAAGCCAGATGCGACCGTGCGTCTCGGGCGCTCCGCCGGCCGTCACGGCAAGGGCGACAAAATTCGCGCGTCGCTTGTCCTCCGGCACGCTGCAGCGGAATGGGCCAAGAGTAATGGCCCAAGGTTTCGCGTCCAGATTGGTGGGCCGAACGTCAACGGAATTCGCATCGTTCCAGATGCTGATCGCGGGCAGTATGAGCCAGTCGAATTTCACGGCGTGCTTCGCTTCAACCTGGGCATCGTGACCCTGTGGCCGAACGAGGAGCGCCCTGAGACAGAGGCGAAGTGGCGCGAGACGACGGGTGGACTCGTTCTCACTCTGCCGGACGACTTTGCGAAGGCCGCGCGTGGACCGGCGCTAGGCGCGCCGCAGGCTCCCGCTCCCCAACCGAAAGCCCCGGCGAAGCCGCCAGCGTTCCCCATCACGACGCAGGCCAGAGGGCTTGAGCGGCAAGCCAAGGCTGCTGCGCAGATGCAGCGCCGCGACGTCTCCTCGTCGCTTATGGGTGACCCGCCGGCCGGCAGAAGCGCGCTCGCGCAAAGGGGCAAGGCATGAGCGACTGGCCATTCGGCGAGCTGCGCCGGCGCGCATATCGGGCCGTGGTTCTCGACCCGCCGTGGAAATTCAGCGCGGGGACCAAGGGCCGCCCGCAGCATTATCCGCGCATGACGGACGCCGAGATTGCTTCCTTGCCGATCGCTGATCTCGCGCACCCGGACGGCGCGCATTTCTTCATCTGGATCACATCGCCCATCGCCGAGCGGTTCTGGAATGCGATCGCGCCGGTCTGGAAAAAGCAAAAGGTCCGTTACTCCGGACGCGCCTTCATCTGGCTTAAGACGCATTCTCCTTGCGAGCGCGGCGGCGAGTCTCTTTTCCTGCATCGCGACTCCTTCTTTGTTGGACAAGGTTTTACGACTCGCAAGAACGGCGAGGACTGCCTGCTGTTTAAGACCGGCGCGCCGAAGCGCCTGCGCCGGGACGTGCGCGAACTGATCATCGCCCCGCGTCGGGAGCACTCGCGCAAGCCGGACGAGTCTTACCGTCGCATCGAAAGCTACAGCCAGGGTCCTTACGCGGAGGTGTTCTCGCGCGAGCGCCGGCCAGGCTGGGAGTGCTTTGGCAACGAGACCGGCAAGTTCAACGCACTGGAGGCCGCCGAGTGAGCAACACGATGATTACGCTCTCGGAGTTCGAAGCGATGGTCGCCGCGCACGACCTCACATTTCAATACTCCGACGACCACGAAGTCTGGCGCCGCGGCCACCAGTCCCTCGCACGCATCAACGACGCGGCGAAGTATCTGAACCGGACTGACGTCGTGCGGGTCTGGAATGCGAATGTCGATCGCCAGCTCGCCGAGGGCCATCGCGAATATTTTTATTGGAGGGCGTAATTGATGCCGGAGATAAAGACCGCCGCTGACCTGATAGACGCCCTCAAGAGCGCGCAAGAGTTCATCACGCATGAACTTGAGCAGCGGGATTGCGGCGGAGATGGGCAATACGTGAACGAAGCGCGTCATGCGCTCCAGGCAGTGACGAAGGCGATTGTCTTCATCCAGGGCGTTCGCGAGGTGCTGGCATGAGCCTCGGGTGGAGCGAAGAGAGAGTCGAAAAGCTGCGCGAGCTATGGGCCGATGGCCTGAGCGCAAGCCAGTGCGCGGAGGAGCTGGGCGGCGGGATCACAAGGAACGCGGTGATAGCGAAAGTCCACCGCCTCGGCATTGCTGAGCGCAGCAAGGGCCGCCAGGGCGGGATAAAGTCGACCAAGACAAAAGCGGCGCCTGCGCCCGCAAAGAAGCTAGCCCCAGTCGCCGCCCCATCCCCTGCCCCGCGTCTCGCGCCCATCGAGCAAGCCTTCGCGCAAGCGGCCCCGCCGCCGCCCCCACCCGGCGCTGGCGTCACGCTGATCGAGTTGCGGCTGTCGTCGTGCCGTTTCCCTTTGGGGGACCCCAGAGACGAGAGCTTTCTCTACTGCGGCGAGCGCCGCGAGACGATGGACGAGCACCGTATGTATTGCTCGGCGCACGCGGCCGTCTGTTACCGACCACAGCCGCCGCGCAAGCCAAAACCAAAGGAAGGCTTTGACGCGCGGCGTTTGCTCGCTCTGAAGGTCGGCATGCACCAGTTCGCGCAGAAGCATCGCAAAGCCGGCAAGCCTGAATCTGTCGGAGGCGGCCGATGAGAGCGCCACGCAGAGACAATCCGAGGATCGACGTGCCAGTCGACCACATAAAATCTGTGGTCGCGAAGCAATACGGCATTACTCCCGCGGACATCGATAGCCGCAGCAACGTGAAAGAAGTCATCGAGGCGCGCCACATATCGATGGCCATCGCCTACACGATGAATCAGATATCGTATCCAGCGCTCGCTCGGCTTTTCCAGCGAAGCGACCACACAACGATACGACATGCCGTCAGGGCGGCGGCGAGGCGTTATCCGAGACAGCTCGCCGAAATGCGCTTGCTTACGCAAACGACGCCTGTCGGGTCCATCTCCTTCGAAAAAGGAGAAGCCGGGGGACCGGAAGTTGCGCCCCATCCGGCGCCAGCCGTCGAGCAACCAGAACCCCGCGCCCAGCGCTTTGTTCCGCGCAAATACAACCGCCATCCGAAAAGTGTCGTCGTGGGCCGCCCGCGGAACGTCACCGGCTACCTGATGGGCGATCCCGGTTCGCAGAGCGCCCGCATCGACCGCGGCGAAATCTCGGGAGGCGTCGTATGAGTGAAGCTGTCTATCTCGGCATCATCCGCAACGACGACGGGCTGCTGACGTCCTTCGCCTTCTATCGGAACGACCCCAAGAGCGAGGCCAAGGCCGAACGCGAGGCCGAGCAGGCTGTGCGCGACTGGCGCGCCGTGTTCCCCGGCGACCGCCTTTCGGTCGAGCGGCTGGCGAAGCGCGGGGCCAAGGGTTGGGAGGTCGCGCGCAAATGACCAAACGGCGCAAGATCGACTTCACCATCGAGAACCCCCGCAAGATCGGCGAGCACGTCGCGAAGACGCTCGACTATCTCGATGAGGTTGGCGCGTCGGACGTCAAGGTCACATGCCGCAAGCACCTGCGCTTCGACTTCGCCTACAAGGGCCGCAACCTGTGGTTCATGCTCTCGAGCTCGCCCAAGGACAAGGGGGACTGCGCGCAGATCTGCCGGCAATTGACGCGGCGCGTGATCCGGCAGGCCGGGCTGGAGGTGCGGGCGTGATGCAGCATTCAGCGCAGACCCAACTCTCCGCCCTCGACTCCATCATCGCGTTCCTGCGCGCGCACAGGCTCCCGCCGAACAAGGAATGCGATCTGTTGGCTGATCAATTAACGACCGTCCGCGATCGCGTGGCGCGGGCCATGAAAGCGGCCGACGAGAAGCGGGCGCGGAAGAGCGACGGAGGGCGGCAGGGATGACCATGCACGCGCCGCCGGCTGCCGATCCCCTACCATGCGCCCTTGAAAGCGAGCAGGCCGTTCTAGGGGCTGTCATCGTCAATCCCGACTGCCTCGACGAGCTGCGCCTGCGCCTCGACCAAAAGCACTTCAGCGAGGATCTCCACGCCCGCATCTACGGCGCCGCGCTGGAGCTCAACGCCGCCGGCAAGGCCGTCTCGCACATCTCGCTCGGCGGCGCGCTAGCCGGCGTGGAAATGCCGGAAGGCATCGGCAAGCTCTCCGCCTACCTTGCGCGCCTCGCCGTCGCGGCTACGACCATTCACAAGGCCGCTGAATACGCGGACATGATCGTCGAGACTTGGCGTCGCCGGGAGTTGATACGCATCGCTGCAGACGCGCAGGAGGCCGCCCGGGCGCCGTCTGGGCCACCGACCGCCCGCATCGTTGCGGAGTTCGCCGAGGCCACGGGCGAGCTTGTCGCGGCGGAGATCGCCTCGACGCGCAAGACGATCGGCGCCAGCGCGAACGACCTCCTCGACCATTCCGAGAGAATCCGCCGCGGCGAGGCAATATCGCAGAGCGTCACGACCGGGTTCGCCGATGTCGACAAGCTTTCCCCTTACGAGGCCGGCACGCTCTGGATCGTCGGGGCGCGCCCTGGCATGGGCAAGTCGGTGTTTATGGTGACGTCCTCCCTTAAGGTCGCGCAGGCCGGCGCCAAGGCCGGGCGCGATGGCGGGGAGCCGTTCGGCTGCATGGCGTTCTCGTTCGAGATCACCGAGCGCCAGCTCACCGCCCGGTATCTCTCCGACCTCTCCTACATCCACAGCCGCCCAATCCAGTTCGGGCGCATCGTTCGCGGCAAGTATGACGACGAGGAGCTCTGGCGCCTCGAGGACGCCGCCAAGCGCCTTCGTGACCTGCCCCTCACCCTCGACGTCTCCTCGCGCGCCACCATCACGGAGATCGCCGCCAAGGTGCGCGCCGAGAAGAAGACAATGGCGCGCCGCGGCGTGCGCCTCGCCGTCGTCTTCCTGGATTACCTGAAATTCATCAAAGCCAGCGACCGCTACAAGGGCCAGAGGCATTACGAGGTGGGCGAGATTTCAGCCGCGCTGCACGAACTCGCCAAGGACGAGGGGCTCTGCGTCGTGCTGCTCGCCCAGCTTAACCGCGCGCTCGAGAACCGCGAGGACAAGCGGCCGAATCTGGCTGACCTTCGCGAATCCGGGGACCTCGAGGCCGACGCCGATGTGGTCGCCTTCATCCACCGCGAGGCGCACCACATCCTCAAGTCGCCCGAGTTCAGGAACGAGCAACAAGCGGCCATGGACGCCTTTGAGGCGCTCAAGCATCAAGCAGAAATCATCATCGGCAAGAACCGAGCGGGGGCGGAGGCGACCGCACACCTATGGGTGGACGTGTCCTGCTCGACGATGAGCAACAAGGTGATGGGGTGAGGGATGAGCAGGTGGTTCAGGCTATACGACGACGTGCTCGATGACCCGAAGGTGCAGAAGCTTTCCGGGGACATGTTTAAGATGTGGATCAACCTGCTTTGCCTTGCCTCTCGGAACGGTGGCGCTTTGCCCGGCATTGACGATATCGCCTTCGCTACGCGCCTTTCTGAAAAAGACGCCAAGAAGAGGGTCGACGCCCTCGTCTCCGGAGGCTTGATCGACCGTGACGGAGAAACGTTACGGCCACACAATTGGAGCGGAAGGCAGTTTTCGTCGGACGTTTCAAATGAGCGAGTGAAACGCCACAGGGAACGGAAAAAGGGCGCTACAGGAAACGCCAATGTAACGTTACATGCAACGCCCCCAGAGTCAGAGACAGAGTCAGAGACAGAGAGTCATAGTTCTGAGAGGGAGCCATCCACTGCCCGCGCGCGCCATGACGACCCTGTCGTGAAACTTCGCTGTGCAATCGTGGATGTTTACCGGGCGGCAGGCCAGGAAATTCCGCCAGAAACCGGGCACGCTGCCGTCTGGCTGGCGCAGGGTTATCCCCCAGATTTGATCCTTTCGGTCATCCGGTCGAGAATGCCGAAGGCGAAAACCAAGGGATTGAAATGGTTCGATAATGCAGTCGCCGAGGCATACGCGTCGAAACCCCAGACGAAAGCGCCATCACCCCCACCCCCGCCAGACGACCCTTCCGACCCGATCGTTCGGCTGGTCGACAGGAACGGCCGCGAGACGGGCGTCAAATGGCGCCGCTCGAAGGTGGCCGAACTGATCAATCGCTGGAAGGAAAACCCGCACAGCTGGCCGCCGGGCTGGTGGCCTCCGGGGCACCCTGATTGCAAATTTCCACGGGACGTCCTCGTCGAGTTGGGCGCTCTGGAGCCTGCCCAATGACCCGCCGCAAGCGCCCCTTCACCGTCGAGCGCCGGCGGCTTCCCAAGCGCCCCGCGAGCGAGCCAGCGACTGTGCCGGCGGCCGGCAAGCCCGACGCTGAGCCGATTATTCTCGGGCCGATCGCGCAGGAGGTCGCCTTTGCGTTGCGGGAGGCGCCGATCCGTTTTCCGCGTGACTGGATCGGGGCGCAATGACCGAGCAGCTTGAAATCTTCGACGAGGCGCAGAGCGCGCACCAGCCGGGCAAGCGCCAGTTTCATGGCCGCTCGCGTCGCTACCGGCCGCCCTACCAGAAGGCCCGGATCGCCCGCATGGCGTATCTGGCGGCGCTTGGCTGCTCGGCGCGCGAGATCGCGGACGAGGCGCACATTTCCGAGCGCCACGTCTACCGGATGCTCTCGGATTACCGCATCGCGCTTGCCCCAAAAGCTCCGGGCCAAAAGTCGGTCTCGCTGGCGGTCTCGTCGGATGCCTTCGCCGCGGCGTATGAACTGGCGGGGCGGATGGGCATGGAACCGAACTGGATGATGGCGCGCCTGCTTGAGGCGGTGCTCTCAGAGCGCAATGTCGCGGTGAATCTTCTCGACGGCGTGAGGCATGGGCGATGATCAAAGTTCTCAGCCTCGGCGCCGGCGTTCAGTCATCGACTCTTGCCTTGATGTCGGCGCGAGGCGACCTCCCACGGCTTGATGCAGCAATCTTCGCTGATACCGGATGGGAGAGCGGCCGGGTCTACGCATGGCTGGACTGGTTAGAGGCTCAACTCCCCTTCCCGGTTTTTCGGGTGAAGAGGGACGGACTAAACCTTGGAGAGTTGTGGTTAAAGGTTGTTTCAGGTGAGCGCACTTTAAGCGGGTCTCCGTTGCCGGGATATTTCATGTCGCCAAAAGGCATGGCCCCGTTCCATTGCTCAAAGGAGTTTAAGACGCGGCCAATTCAGCGGAAGCTGAGGGAGATGCTTGGCCTTGCGCCAGGCCAGCGTGGGCCCAAAGGCGTAGCCGTTGAGAGTTGGCTTGGGATCAGCGCGGACGAAATGGATCGCATGAAGGATTCGGAATTGCGGTATGTTCGCATTCGATGGCCGCTTGTGGAATTGAACATGCGACGAGGCGACTGCCTGCGCTGGATGGCGGAGCGCCAATATCCGGCGCCGCCGCGGTCATCCTGTAAATTCTGCCCCTTCCGCTCCGACCGCGAATGGTGGGATTTGCAGACAGAATGTCCGGACGACTTTGCCGACGCCGTTGAGTTTGATGCAGCTATCCGCTCCGGCTGGCCTGGTATGAATGGGCAAGCGTTCCTGCATCGATCTTTGCGCCCTCTAGGAGAGATAGACTTCAGGCCTCCACCTGACCTGTTCTCGATCGCCGACATGGCGACAACAGGAGACTGGGGGTGGAAGCAGGAATGCGAGGGGGCGTGCGGGGTATGACCGACTTCGATTACGACGAGTTCGGACGTTATGCCGATGACGCTGCAGCGCGGCTCTTGGCCGACGCCTCCTTTGCGCGCAGCGAGCGTGTCTGGACTGTCGCGGAGGTGGAGGCCCGCCTTGTCGAGGCTGCGCGCGGGCACGAGAGGTTCATCTCGACTGCGGGCCCGTCGCGCAAGATGACGCATTGGATCGACTGGCGGCTTTACCGCAACGTCTCGTGGTTTGACCGCAACGCAATGGCCGAGGGCATTCGGCTGAAGAAGCGCCTGCCGGACCGCCATCGTGGCGCGCCGACCGGGCTTGAGATAAGCCGCATGCTCGAGGCGCTCGAATGGCCGTCAAAGTATCTCCGCGCCCACGACAATGAGCGCATGGTGTTATCGATCTGGTTCTGGTGCGAGGCCCGCAACCAGCCGTTCTCACGCTTTCACCAGCAGGCTTGCCAGCATCGCAAGACGGCCTATCGTCGTCTTGATCGGGCGTTCGGCGTGATCTGCGACGGACTCATCCACGACGGCGTGTCATCCTGACGGAAAAGCGCGTAAGGCGTGCCGTGGCGGCGAAGCGCAAGCAACGGCTTTTGAGAGCGCTCGGCGCTGGCGCTGCGGTGTCATGCGGGCGGCGCGGGCGGCCCTTGTGCGGTGTCACAAAATCCGGCTTTTCTCGCGGCCGAGGTATTCGCCGGAGTTCGCCGGCACAAGTTTCGAGCGGCGCGCGCTTCGGCGCGGAGTGGGGCACCAAGGGTCGTGGGGTGCCTGGCCTCCCGAAGATAGGTGACGCCATAAGGCGTGAACGTCGGCGGGGTTAAAGGCGCGGGGGAACGGACCTGCCGCTCGATCAAACGTTTCGAGATGCCGCGCCGGCCGCGAGGTCGTGCGCCTGCCGGATATAGGCCAGCGCGAGGTGATGCCGGCCCCGTCACTGGCGTCGCGCGCCAATGGCCATCTCGGAACCCTATCGAGCCGGCGTGTCGATCGCGCCACTCGACCGCTCCGAAGCGAAAGCCTGCGGGGCGCGTGTTGGGCCTGGGAAGGTTTGATCCCTCCTGCCCGACAATGACCCTCGGTTGAATCGAGGGTCAAAGCCCGGCGGCTCCATCGTCTTGGTCGACCGCAATGCGACCGCCGGGCGCTTATTCAGCGGGGAATGCAGGCAGAGCCAATGGATCAACGGTTCCTTCACACCTGCGTGGTTGGCGGGCTCCTCGTCGGTGCCTTATTCGCCCTTGCCGGCAAGGTCGTCCGAGTTGGGGGAGAACCCGCCAACCACGCCAACTGGATCGAGACGCGCTGATGCTCCGCATCCTCCTCCGCGCCTCCTACGTGCTGGCCCTTGTGCTGACCGCCTTCGCGCTTGGCGCAGAGCTCGGCTGGTTGGAGATGCCGCGCGACGTTCGTGCTGAGCTGGGCGGATACCAGTGACCGAAGTCCTCGGCTCGTTCATTGCCGGGTTCGTCTACGCGTTCATCCTCGCGCTCGCTTGGCGGGCGTTGGGGTTGCCGACGTGGAGAGGGTGAGGCGCGGGTGAAGCGCCCTGATCCGTTCTATCTGTCCCCTGGTTGGCGCGCGCTGCGGCGCGAAGTCATCGCCGAGCGCGGCCGCCGCTGCCAGTGCTGCGGCAAGACCCGCGAGGACGACGGCTCTCCCGTGCGCCTCACCCTCGACCACAAAGCCGAGCGTCGAGACGGCGGCCACGACTGGGCAAAGGACAATCTCGAGCTCCTCTGCACCCGCTCGGGCGGCGATGGCGCCGGCGGCCTTGGTGGTTGCAACAATCGCAAGACCGCGCGAGCCAGGCGGGAGCGCCACGGAGCCCCCGCTCTGGTGGCGACTGGGGTTGATGGCTGGCCCGTGGATTGAAAGTGATGATCAAACTGAACGTAATAGGGTCTGGCGCGCCAGCAATTGTCGACGACGAATTAGCATATCTCTCCACATACAGGTGGCGACTGGACAAGAGCGGGTATGTTGCTCGCAAATCCGGGGGGCGGTGGATTTATCTGCATCACATTGTTTTGCCAGGAAATCGCTACCCAGAATTTGTGCGCGATCATCGGAATAGAGACAAACTCGACAATAGGGCGAAGAACTTGCGCTGGTTAACGCGGCCCGAGAGCGTTCAAAACAGAGGCGTGTGCCGGCACAGCAAGACTGGCGTGCGCGGGGTATTCCCCGTTGGGAGCGGGAAATCCCCTTTCGTGGCGACCATTCAAAAAGGTGGGCGCGCCGTCGTCAGAAAGAGTTTTGCGACGGTTGCTGAAGCAGAAGCTTTCATTCTCGATGCTCGCAATCGCGTCTTCCCCTTGGCTGACGCAGCCACATAGGGGGGGGGATTGCAAAGTCGGGGCCGAAAGGGGGCCGTTACCGGCCAGGGTTCGCCGCGCGCAACGCCGCGAAATTCGCATAGGGGGTTGAAGGCGCCCGCGCCGAGGCTGCCGCGGCCGCCTGTAAGCGAAATAGCTCCTAGTGCGGTGCATATAGCGCAGCCACACAAAAACGCGCCTGTGAGCCTGTGTGTGGCTCCACGCAATGGAGAGGTTGACCTTTGCAGAATTGGCCGGCGGACAAGGTTGAGCGGCGCAATATCTCAGAACTGATCCCGCACGCCAAAAACGCGCGCACCCATTCGGAGGGGCAGATCGAGCAGATCGCGGCTTCCATCCGAGAATGGGGCTGGACGGTTCCGGTGCTTGTCGACGAGGGCGGCGGCATAATCGCGGGGCACGGGCGCGTCCTGGCGGCGAAGAAGCTCGGGATCAGTGAGGTCCCGGTGATGGTGGCCGCTGGTTGGACGGAGGCGCAGAAGCGGGCGTATCTGATCGCTGACAACAAGCTCACGCTGAACGGTGGGTGGGACGACGCCATCCTCAAGGAAGAGTTCGATTTCCTGAAACTTGCCGACTTTGACATCGGCCTGACTGGATTTGGAGATCTGGAGCTTGTTTCGTTCTTCGCTGAGCGCCACGCTGGATTAACCAACCCGGACGAAACGCCGGAGACGCCAGCGACGCCGGTGAGCGAGCCGGGCGACGTATGGCTTCTGGGCAACCACCGGCTGGTCTGCGGGGACTCTACGAGCGCCGACGATGTGGCCAAGGCGCTGAATGGCGTGAAACCGCACCTGATGGTGACCGATCCGCCGTATGGGGTCGATTATGACCCGGATTGGAGAAACCGGGCGGATCGAGCGGATGGGCGTCCCTACGGCGCGAGCGCCGTAGGGAGGGTCAAGAACGATACGCGCGCCGACTGGCGAGAAGCGTGGGCGCTTTTCCCCGGCGACGTCGCCTACGTCTGGCATGCAGACCTGCATGCCAGAACGGTCGTCGATAGCCTTGAATCCTGCGGGTTTCAGATGCGCGCTCAGATCATCTGGGCAAAGCAACAGTTCGCGATCGGCCGCGGCGACTATCATCACCAGCATGAACCGTGCTGGTATGCCGTCCGCAAAGGCAAGACGGGCCATTACATCGGCGGCCGCAAGCAGTCGACGCTCTGGCAGATCGATAAGCCGCAGAAGAGCGAGACAGGGCACTCGACGCAAAAACCCGTCGAGTGCATGCGCCGCCCGATTGAGAACAATTCCTCGCCCGGCCAGGCTGTTTACGAGCCATTCTCCGGCAGCGGCACCACGATTATCGCGGGAGAAATGACCGGGCGCTGCGTCCACGCGATCGAACTGAACCCAGCCTATGTCGATGTTGGCGTGACGAGATGGCAGAGTTTCACGGGGCAGACCGCGACCCTGGAGGAGACAGGGGAAACCTTCGTCGAGGTGATGGCGCGGCGCCGGCCGGATCAGCCGATCAACGTGAGCGCCTCTTCCGATATGTCCTCCACTCGCGAAGGGCGGAGTTCGAAGCGCGCGGGCGGGTCTTCTCGGCGGACCTCGGGCAAATCCATGGATGCTACAGCGTCTTGATGGAAAAGCCGGACGGCGTGGACGCATAGGCCGAGAGTAATTCACCCGCATGCGAGGAAGAAAGCCGACTCCGTCTCACTTAAAGCTGATCACCGGAAACCCTGGGAAGCGCGCGCTCCCGGCTAACGAGCCGATCCCAGAGCTGGCGATTCCACCGATGCCGCCGGATCTGTGCGATGACGCGAAACAGGAATGGGGCCGCGCGTCACTGGAACTCCATCGGCTCGGACTGCTTTCTAACATCGACCGATCAGCATTCGCGGCCTACTGCCAGGCGTATGGCCGGTGGATTTCAGCTGAGCGCACGCTTCGCGAGATGGCTAAGGCCGACAAGAAGACGGGCGGCCTTCTGATCAAGACGACGAACGGAAACGTGATCCAGAACCCTGTGATCGGCATCGCAAATAAGGCGGCGGCCGACATGGTGCGATACGCGAGCGAGTTCGGGATGACGCCTTCCGCAAGAGCGCGAGTGAATGGCAACCAAGACCCGAACACGAATAAAGACGCGCTCTCGAAATACACCGCCGGCTGATCCGGTTTCGGCCTATGCGCAGGCCGTGCTCTCCGGCGAGATTGTCTCCGGGCCACATGTCCGCAACGCATGCCAGCGCCATTTAGACGATCTGAAGCGCGGGGCGATGCGGGGTGTCTGGTTCGATGCTGCGGCAGCGCAGCGGGCGCTGGATTTCTTCCCGGATATCCTCCGGCTGAACGGCGGCCAGTTCGAGGGGCTGCCGTTTGAACTCGACCCAAGTCAGGCTTTCCGCGTTGGTTCAATCTTCGGGTGGAAGCGCGCGGACGGAACGCGACGATTTCGCCGCTTCTACGACGAGGAGGGGAAAGGGAACGGCAAGTCGCCGCTCGCCGCCGGCATTGCCCTTTACGGCTTGGTGGCCGACGCGGAGGACCGGGCAGAGATTTACGCCGCCGGCAAGGACAAGGACCAGGCCATGGTTCTTTTCCGTGACGCGGTGGCGATGGTCGAGCAGTCCCCTGCCCTGGCGGCGCGGATTAAACCCTCCGGCCAGGCGCCAATGGTCTGGAATCTCGCCTATCTCGAACGCGGGTCGTTCTTCCGGCCCATCTCGAAGGAAGGCGGAAAATCTGGCCCGCGGCCGCACTTTGCCCTCTGCGACGAGGTGCACGAGCACCCGGACGGCGCCGTGATCGAGATGCTCGAGCGCGGTTTCAAGTTCCGGCGTCAGCCGCTGCTCGTGATGACGACAAACAGCGGGACCGATCGCAACTCTGTTTGCTGGGAAGAGCACGTTCACGCCATCCGCGCGGCCGCGGGGAATCCGCTGCTCGAAGGGCTCGCCGGAGAGGACCTGTCTTACCTCGGCGACGAGGACAGCCTCGAAACGTTCGACGACACGTTCGCTTACGTCTGCGCCCTCGATGAAGGCGACGAGCCGCTTGAGGACCCGTCCTGTTGGCCAAAGGTCAACCCGCTTTTGGGGCGCATTCTCAAGCAGGATTACCTTGAAGGCGTGGTGCGCCAGGCTAAGGCGATCCCCGGCAAGGCGAACAATATCCTGCGCCTGCACTTCTGTGTGTGGACCGACGCGGACAGAGCGTGGATGGCGCGCGGGACGCTCGAGCAGTGCTTGGAGGATTTCGACCCGAGCCAGTTCGCGGGGCAGCGCGTCTGCGCCGGCGCAGACTTGTCCGGGTCGCAGGATCTTACTGCGGTCGGCTATGTCTGCCAGACGGGCGAGGTTGAGTTGCCGCGCGAGCGGACGCTTGAGGACGGATCAACGACCGTCCAGATGGTGCGCCTTCCGACGTTCCACGCCTGGTGCGATACGTGGACGCCCGGCGACACGCTCGCCGAGCGCGCGCTGCGGGACAAGGCGCCCTACGAGGTCTGGCGCGAGCAGGAATGGCTCAGGGCCCCGCCCGGGCGGCAGATCAGGCTGGACTTCGTGGCGGCGCGGATCGTCGAGGTCGAGACCGAGTTTCTGCTCGATTGGCTTGCGTATGACCGTTACGCCTATAGGAAGCTAGAGGAGCACCTCGACGACCTTGGCTCGGTCTGCAGGAAGATCGAGCATCCGCAGGGCGGCAAGCGCCGCGCGGCCGCGCCAGAAGATATCGTTGAGGCGGCGCGCGCCGCCGGCCAGGAGCCGCCACAAGGCCTCTGGATGCCAGGTTCGCTTGCGATGCTTGAGACGCTGATCCTTGAGCGCCGCATCACGATCCAGAAAAACCCGGTCCTGATATCCGCTTTTGCCTCGGCGACAACGGAGGAGGACCCGTTCGGGAACCGCTGGTTCTCGAAGCGCAAAGCGGTCAAGCGCATTGACCCGCTCGTCTCGCTGGCCATGGCGGTCGGCGCGGCGACAGCGAGCTTCGATGCGGAGCAGTCGGCCGGGATCGAAATATTCGCAATCTGAGGGCGCAATGGGATTTTTGAGCTGGCTGTTCGGCGGCGGGGCGTCCGCGACTCCTGCGCCTGCCGCCGAAGACCAGAAGGCCGTCGACTTCTCGGCTGAGATGTGGGCGGCGCTCAATGGCGGATGGGGGGTGCCTACCAAGTCCGGGGTCGATGTTTCGATTTCGACAGCGCTCCAGAACCCCGCGTTCTTCCGCGGCGTCATGGTGATCGCGGATGGCGTCGCGCAGTTGCCTGTCCAGATTTACCGCAGCCTGCCGAGCGGGAAAGGTTCGGAGCCAGCGATCGACCACCCGCTCTACGACATGCTGTTCTATCGGCCGAGCGAGCTTCAGGACTCGTTCCAGTTCTTCTCGACGATCCTGATGCACGCCGCCGCGACCGGGAACAGCGTGTCCTACCGCGTTGTCGTCAACGGTGAGACGCGGGAGCTGATCCCGATCCGGCCCGAGAACACCGAGATTGACGTGCTCTCGCCGTTCATGCGGCGACAGTTCAACATCAGCTTCGAGACGGGCGTTTCGGCGGTCGTAAATGACGCTGATGTCTTCTACCTCACCGGGCCGAACTGGCGCCCGTTCAAGGGGATTGACCCGAGCCTTGTTGGGCGCGAGGCGATCGGTCTGGCGCGCGCGACCGAAGAGTCGCAAGCGAGGCTGCATTCAAACGGCGTTCGCCCGAGTGGAATGTTTACCCCGGAGGGCGGCCGGACGCTGACGCCGGAGCAGGTGCAACTCCTTCGGGCGCAAATTCAGGAGACGTATTCCGGCCTGCAAAACGCGATGAAGCCGATCGTCGCCTCCGGGCAGATGAAGTATCATCAGTTCACGATGACTGGCGTGGACGCGCAGCATCTTGAGACGCGCAAGCATCAAATCGAGGAAATCTGCCGCATCCTCGGCGTCTTCCCCATCATGGTTGGGCATGCAGGCGATCAGTCGCCGACCTTCGCTTCCGCCGAGGCATTCTTCGATGCGCATGTTCGCTACACGCTGCAACGCTGGATCAAGGCGCTGAAGACAGCGATCGAGACACAGTTGCTGACCAGGGACGAGCGCAGAGAGGGCTACCACGTCCGCATCGACACGTCGGAACTGACCCGCGGCTCTCTTGAAGCGCGCACGCGCTACTACCAGGCCGCGCTCGGCACGAATTCGAATCCTGGGTGGCTCACACCAAATGAGGTCCGCGAGGACGATGCTTGGAATCCGTCCGACCGGCCGGAAATGGACGAGGTGTGGCAGCCTGCGACCATGGCGCCGAATGGGCGCAAGCCGGGAGATCAGGCCGCGCAAGATCAAGCCGCTGATCAGACTGGCGGCGAAAAGGCAATGACGCCGCGCACGCTTTACGTGTCGCGCAAGCTGATCAACGCCAAAGACTTCCTTGCTTGGGCAAAGGCGCAAGGCTTCAAGACCACAGCCCCCGCCGATGAGCTCCACGTCACGATCGCCTACAGCAAGGCGAAGATCGACTGGATGCTTGCGGGAGACGACGTGTTCAATGAGGAAGAGCTTATCGTCCCGGCTGGCGGGCCGCGCGCGGTGGAGAAATTCGACGGTGGCGCCGTAGTTCTGGCCTTCTCCTCGTCGCGCCTGGCGTGGCGTCACCATGAAATCCGCGAGGCGGGCGCATCGTGGGATTTCCCCGAATATCAGCCGCACGTGACGATCACCTATGACGGCGGCGACGTCGATCTGTCGAAGATCGAGCCATATCGCGGCGAGCTTCGCTTCGGACCTGAGATTTTCGCCGAGGTCGACGAGAACTGGACGCCAAAGGAAAGCTGAAAATGGAACTCGGCTGCATTTCTGTCCCGCTCGAACTGAAGTTCGCTAGCGAAGGCTCCGACCTGCCCGCCGGCGCCTTTGAAGGCTACGCGGCCGTATTCAACAACGTCGACCGCGGCGGCGATCTTATTGAGCCGGGCGCCTTCGGGAAAAGCATCTCAATGAGCGATGCGATGGGGTGCCCGCCCGCGCTCTATTACAACCACGATCGCTCAAAAGGGTGTGTCGGGCGAATTGACTCGATCAGTGAGGATAAGAAGGGGCTGCTCGTAAAGGGCTGCATCAACCCGGACACGCAGATCGGCAAGGATACGCTGTCGAATATCAAGTTCGGAGCGATCAAAGCCATGTCCTTCGGCTATCAGGTTCCTCCGGGCGGATATCGTCGCGGGTCAGGCAAAGGCGGGGAGCCGGCGAGGTATCTGAAGCAGATTAACCTTCACGAGGTCTCGCTTGTCGACGATCCCATGAACCCGCTTGCGAAACTGAATTTCGTTAAGAGCGCGCGGCAGGACGCCTCGCCTGCGGACGAAATCAAGACGATCAGGGACTTTGAGAACTTTCTGCGGGACGCAGGGTTCTCACGCGCCGCCGCCAAATCAATCGCCGTTGGCGGCTTCAAGGCGCAACCGGAACCTCGGGATGAGGACGACTTAGGCGAGCACATTCGGAAGCGCATGCAAGCGCTGGCCGATATCCTCAAATCGTAAAGGACAATCCCGATGGATGGGACTGAACTGAAGTCGGCCATTGACGAGGCCGTCAACCCGGTGATGAAGGCGTTCGAGGAGTTCAAGGCCGCGAACGACGCCAGGCTTGAAGAGATCGAGAAGAAGGGCGCCGCCGACCCGCTCATCGACGACAAGCTCGGGAAGATCGAGAAGACGCTTTCCGGCTTCGAGGGACTCAACCAGCGCATCACTCTCGCCGAGAAGCAGGCCGCGGCCGTCAAGGAGGCGACGGACCGCATCGAGGTCGCGATGGCGCGCATTCCCGGCGGGGCGCGCAACACTGGCGCCGAGGCGAAGGCCCGTGCGAACGACTGGCTGCGCGCCGTCGTCGCGGCGCACACGATCGGCGTCCCGAACCTCTCCGGCGAGCAGCGCAAGTCGATTGAGGACGTGCTGACAGAATACAAGTCGCTGAGCGTCGGAACGGACACGACGGCTGGTTATCTTGCGCCCCTGGAATACGTCCGCGAGATCATCAAGGGCGTTGTGGAGCAGAGCCCTGCGCGCGCGCTGGTTCGGGTCCGCAACACCGCGATGAAGTCGATCCAGGTCCCGAAGCGCACCGGGAACTTCTCGGCGCAGTGGGTCGCCGAGCAGGGCACGCGCACTGAGACCACGGGCCTCGCCTACGGACTTGAGGAAATTCCGCTCCACGAGATTTACGCGCTCGTCGACATATCCAACCAGATGCTCGAGGACGCCGCCTTCGACATGGAGTCGGAACTGCGTATGGAGGCCGCGGAGCAGTTTGCCGTCGCCGAAGGCGCGGCGATCATCTCTGGCAATGGTGTCGGCAAGCCGCAGGGCATCCTGTCGCACGGCAGCGTCGGCGAGGTCGTTTCCGGGCATGCGACGCAGATCACCGCGGACGGCCTGTTGGGGCTGTTCTACGGCATCAAGACCGCCTATGCCCGCAACGGCGTGTGGGGCCTGAACCGCTCCACCATCGCCGCCATCCGCAAGCTGAAGGACGGCGACGGCCAGTATCTGTGGATGCCGGGCCTCGCTAGTGGCGTCCCGAACACGATCAACGGCGCCTCCTATGTCGAGATGCCCGACATGCCGTCGATCGGCGCCGGCACGTATCCCGTCGCCTTCGGCGACTGGGCGCGCGCGTATACGCTTGTCGACCGCATCAGCATGGAGTTCCTGCGCGACCCCTACACGCAGGCGACCTCCGGCAACGTGCGCTTCATCTTCCGCCGCCGGCAGGGCGGCCAGGTGACGCTGGCGGAAGCGATCAACAAGCTCAAAATCGCCGCGTCCTGATCGCGGGTCATGGCGGCGCTTCGGCGCCGCCTTTCTCTTCCTCGTTTTCATAAGGAGAGGCCGCGATGGCCAGCAAAGACCTGATGAACAACATCGACGTGAAGCGGGGGCTTTCGCCTGTCGCCGCTGGCACGGACAACACGCCCTACGTCTCCGAGATCGTCGACACGGCCGGCTATGAGTCGGTGACCTTCGTCCTGCAGATTGGCGCGAACACCGATGCCGACGCGACATTCACCGTTCTGTTCGAGGATGGCGACGCCGCGAACCTGTCGGATCACGCTGCGGTCGCAGACGCTTTCCTCATCGGCACCGAGGCGCTAGCGAGCTTCACGTTCGCGGACGACAATGAGTGCCGGAAGATCGGCTACAAGGGGAACAAGCGTTACTGCCGGGTGACCGTCACTCCGGCCGATAATGGCGCGGGCAACATCTTCATGGCCGGCGTCTGGCTCCTCGGCCACCCGCGCTCGGCCCCGACCGCGAACCCGCCCGCCTGATCTTCTGATCCAGACTGAACTAAGCAGCGCCTCGGGGCCGAATCCGGGGCGCTCATTTTTTGGGGGTTGCGATGCGGGCCGTCGTCAAAAAACCTTTCGATCTTTCGCATGACGGCATCCACGTCATTTCTGTTCGCGTCGGCGAAGAGCACGACATCGACGAAAGTATTTTTCCCGGCTTGGAAAAGGCCGGATATGTCAAGAAAGCGCCCGCGCCAGAGCCCGTTACCGCTGCGCCAGCCGATGCGGAGGTGTTGGACTCGCGCGTCTTTGATGCGGGCGAGATCGCTCAAGACGCAGAAGGTTCCCCGATCACATCGATTGCGCCGGATGACGCTGAGGTGTTCGAGTCCGTCGAGCAAGCCGAAAGCGCAGAAGACGCGCTAGCGGATATGATCGAAAGCCTGCCCCCGCCGCGCGACATCTACGTGCGCCACATCGGGCGCGGCAAATATGCGGTCTTCAACGGCGCGCGACGCCTCACCGAAGAGGCGATGACGCAGGCCCAGGCGCAGGCCGCAAGAGACGCCATGCTGCGGGCTGGCCCGCAGAAGTAACCAGCCCCAACAGCAGCACAGAAGGACAGAGAAAATGACCGACGCCACATACCTGACTAAGGTTTATGACCGCCAGGGAGGGGATGAACTTGTCATTGCCTCCGGCGGCAAGATCACGATCGAAGAAGGCGGTGTCATCGAAACGAGCGCTGGCGTCGGGGCAAAGAATGGCGCGTCTATCACGGCGGCAGAATATGGCGATGGCATCTTGCACAAGACTGTGCTGACATGCGTCGACACGCCGCTTACCTTCGGCGACGAGGCAGGCCAGGGACAATATGGCGGCGTGAAGGTCTATGACTTTCCGAAAGGAGCCATCAACGTCCTCGGCGCCGTCATCAACGGCACGATGCTCCTGACAGCCCCCGCAATCAACACCTGGGATGGCGACATCGGACTTGGCGTTGAAGCCCCGACAGACCATCAGGACGCCGCGAACAAGACAGGCTCAGTTCTGCAAAAGACGTCCACCACGCAGGCAGTCGCGAAACTTGCGACCGTCGATGCTGTTTCCGCCGCGACCGCGCTGACGGAAAGCGGGGCTCGCTGGTTGGACGGAACCGGGACGGCAAAGGACCTCTATCTGAACTTGCTTGTCGACGACAACGCCGCCCATGACAACACCATCACGGGCAAGTTCAACGGCACGATCACCTTCCTCTGGATCAACCTCGGCACGACCGACTGACGTGCGCCTGCAAATGCGGCGCGCGCTTGATGTGCGCGCCTCTCGAACTTGGATGATTGGGCGAGGCTGAGATGGCGGACATCACATACCCGGCGGCCGGTGGGTCGACGAAGAAGCTAAAGGACCAGAGCGGCTACCACGCCGAGGTCATTGCGACCGACCCCGCTTATCCTTTATCAACGGTCGACGTCGCACGGAACCCGGTCGCCATCACGCCCGACGACGTGACCACGTTCACGCCGGGAAATCGCGTGACCTTTGAGGTGAGCGTCCCCGGCAACATCAAGGTTGGCTTCGCCAACGGCCTGAGCCGCACGCATCAATTCCCCGTCGCCGGTACCTACGAATACCCGTGGGCGATCAATCAAGTCTTCGTCACCGGCTCGACGGCGACGTTCTCGGCCTGGAAGGCGGACTGACCATGCGGGAAAGCGGCTTCGTTCCCCCCTTTCAGCCGAACAATCGGCTGGCCCGCCTGACGCGCCGCAACCGGCGCATCGTCCATTTCGACAAGCTCGCGGACTTCACCACCTCGACGCCTGGCTCCGGCAACTCGATTACCTCCGCCGCCGACGCCGCGAGCGTCCGCGGCGAAGTCATTTCGCTCAACATCACCGCTGGAAACGGCGCGAACGTCAATAATCTCTATGCGCTCTCGCCGCGCAACTTTCCCTATGACGGTGGCGGCAAGACGTATTTCACGACTTTTGAAGGGAAAGTCTCGACGAATACTTACGGCGTCGTGACGGTTTCCGACAACGGGACGCCGACCAACCTCGCCTATATGCAGATCGGCCTGCCGAACAACCGCATTACCTTGGCCGCGCCTGGCGTCTCGAACATCACCGTCGACCCGACCAATTTCGACATGACGCAGTGGTTCCGCATCACCTGCGTAATCCGCTCGACGGGCGTAAGTTCCTACGCCATCCGTTACTATCTGCATTACAAGGACTCAGTTTCCGGCACGGAAAAGCAGCTTTTTCTGGGCCAGCAAACGCCGTCCAGCAACATCACGCCGACGCAGATTATCGTCAAAAACGGCGCCTCCGGCGGCAGCGCCGGGTCGTTCGATATCGCCCGTCTGCGCGTCTATGAGCTGTTCGCCGTGCATCTGGGCTGCTCGGTCGACGCCGGCTATGTCGGCTGGGCTCCCGACCCCAACACCGGCCGCACGTTTTCGGCCAATTCCTACGACGAGCGCCGCAACCCGGCGTGGCTTCTCGCGCAGGAGCTGTTCGGCGACACCGATTATTTCTTGAACCACGCCCGAGGCAGCTTCTACGTCTCCGACATGGCGGCCGGTCAAGACGCCTGGTGCACCCAGCTCCACCCGCAGCTCGTCGTGCTCGGCAGCGCGACGAACAGCATCGCCTTGGCGATCGCCTCCTCGGCGAGTGACGTGGCCGCCGCAGCAACGATCGCCGCCGACAAGGCGTCCTATCTCGCCATGGCGCAGGCGGCGCTCGCTGACGGTTCAATGGTCATTGCGCAAGGCGTCGCGCCGCGGTCCGACACGACGGTCACGACCAACCCGGCCAGCGTCGCGCGGTTCCGCACCTTCGCGCTCGACTGGAACGCGTGGATGTGGCGGACGCTGTGGCCGCTCGGCGTCGTCGTCTGCGATGTTTGGTCGCTGCTCGAAGACCCGAACAGCCTCGGCGCAATGCTGGCGGAATATCGGGCGGCCGATCTTGTGCACTTCACCCGCAAGGCGCAAATTCTGATCGCCGAGCAACAGCGCAAGGCGCTATTGTCGCTGTGAGAAACGCGCGACTTTCGACTGACTTCCGCGCCAGTTTCGCACAGGCGACGCTAGCAAGTCGCTGATTTCACACGCTCGGCCGCAAACTCTTAATAATCTGAAAATCAGCTGTAGAAGAACGGGGCTGATATGACCGCAAAAGTCTCTGGCACATTCACGGTCGCCGGCAACAGCGCCTGGACGACGCCGCGCAAGGGCAGCCCGTTCAATGTCACCGTCGAGGGGACTTTCTCTGGCGTAGTTCAACTCGTGCGGTCCTTCGACGGCGGCGTGACTCGGCAGATCATCACCAAAGACGGCGTGCAGGCTTACAAGTGGACAAGCCCTGCATCCGAGCAGGTCGAGGAGCCAGAAAGCGGCGTCCTCTACCGATTGGAGTGCCTTTCCTTGGCCAGTGGGTCCATACCGTATCGCATTAGTTGGTAAGGAGCGGCGAATTTGTTCACCATCTCGGCTGAGGCTGCGGACCGGGCCCTCGTCACGCTGGATGAGGTCGAGGAGCTAATGGGCGCCGATTGGGCTGCGCAGGTGACGGAGGCGCTCATCCTGCAAACCTCCGATCTCATCTCGCGGGAGTGCGGGATTGCTACGGCTGGCGTCACGCCCCCGACGCTCCGGCAGGAGACGTTGGTTGAGACCATTCGCATGCGGCGCAACGAGGCGCAGCTTCGTCTTTCTCGGCGCTTTATCGGCTCCGTTTCAAGCGTTACGAAGGACGGCGCCGCTCTCTCCTCGTCCTACTATGAAGTCGACAAGGCTGCGGGCGTCCTCAACTACTTGGACTCTGACGGGAACATTCAGGACTGGCCGCAGGCTGTGATGGTCATAACCTACACGGCAGGCTTCGACACCGTGCCGCAGGATCTGAAACTCGCGGCCATCCGCGCGCTCCAGGAGCAGGTTTCCGCCTCATCGCGTGACCCGTTGCTTCGCGGCGAGACGGTCGATGGGATCGGGCGGCAGGATTATTGGGTGAATGCGCCAAGCGGCGGCGGGGCTTGGGCCAGCCTATCCCCGATCGTTCTGGCGATGCTTAGCCCATATCGGACGCCCCTCTTGTGACCCCCGCATCCGCGCGCGCCAGCCTCAATCGCTGGCTCCAGAAAGCCGGGCAGACCGTGACCGTCCAGCGGATCGCGCCGGGCAACCCGCCCACAGTCGCATCGAGCATTTCCGTGCGCGCGCACATCAGAGACTTCACGCCCAAAGAGATCGACGGCGGGAATGGACTCCAGATCGGGGATTCGCGGGTCATCATGTCGACCACAACGCCGATCGACGCCGACATGGTTCTGCGCCACGGGGACCGCGTGATCGTCGGCGGGAAAACGCGCGTTGTGCTCTTCGGATATCCGGCGCCCTACATTGGCGACGAGATTGTGCGCGTCGAAGCGGTTATCCGTTGATGGCCGATCGGCTGGACGTTTTCCGCCGCGACATTTCGGTTTTTGTGCAGGACAACCTGTCGGTTGAGGCGCGAAAAAAGAAGATTGCGGACATGGCGCGCAAAGCGCTGGCCGAAACCAAAGCGCACAACGAGAAAGTTGTCGGGCACGAGACGCCTTACGACCAGATTGTGGACGGCCGCAAGGGCGCCCCGCTGGAGTCGGTCAATCCGAACAACGGAACCATCGTCTTTCTGTTCGAGCTCGGAACGGATGTTCTGCGCTGGATCGGCGAGCAACTCGTGCTGCATTCGCCAATCAAGGACCCGCCGATCCACTATAAGGACTCGCATATCCTCCTGGCCGATGGCGTCCAGATCGACCTCGGCGAGCAGATACCGATCGCGGAAACCTACACGTTCGTAAACATCGTGCCTTACGCGCGAAAGATCGAACGCGGCGAGTCCGCGCAGGCGCCAGACGGCGTTTACGAGGTCGTCGCGGACATGGCGCGTCGGCGCTTCGGCAATATCGCACAGATCCGGTTTACCCACGTCTCGACGATCCCCGGCGGGGTAAGGACCTGGACGAAGGACATGGAGCGCGCGAGTCGCAACCCGGCAATCGTCGTAACGCTGAGATAAGATAATGGCGAGGAAAGCAGTAGAAGATGCGGTTGTAGCGCGCTTGGCTGCGAACTTCTCGGATGCGCCTATTCTCGACACGAACGAAGACGCTTTCACGCCTTCCGACGGGACGAAGTGGGTTCGCGTCTATTTTCCGGTCTCGAATGTCGTGCCTCTTACCTACGCGCATTCTAACTCGGAGAACGGCTCGTTTCGTATCGTCGTCGCCACGGAAATCCTATCGGGAAAAACGCCCGGGCTGACGATCTGCGAAACGATCTCGGCAATCTTCTCGCGCCAGAAGTTCTCCGGCGTTACGTGCTTTGTGCCGAGCATCAGTGAGGCGCGCGACGACGGCAACTATTACAAACGATCGGTCATCGTGCCGTATCGGTTCGAATTCACCTAAAGGAGCCGCCCCCAGATGAGCACGCCATACGCCGCGGGTGGCGCCAAAATCTCTATTTGCACGACGGCGCGGTATGTGGAGCCCGCCAACATAGCCGCATACTCTGCGCTCACCTGGCAAGAAATCGGAGATGTCGAGAGTATCGGTGAGTATGACGATGACGCGCAGATCCTTACTGCTGCGACATTACAGGACAGCCGCGTTTTCAAGGCTAAAGGCGCGCGGGACGGGGGAACCCTGTCCCTGACATGCCTCGATCGCCCTGACGACACGGGCCAGCAGGCTCTTATCACCGCCGAGGGCGTGAACCCCGGCATGTTCGCGTTCAAAGTTGAACTGCCGACGACCCCCGGCGCGAGCAACGTCAACTATTTCTGTGCGAAGGTTTCGTCGAAGCGGCTGAATGTCGGAACCGCGGCGAACATCGTGCGTCGCGGTTTTAATCTGGCGATAACGACGCAGGTTTTGCAGGTTTTAACGCCGCGGGATATTTCGGGCCTTTTGGCTTGGTTCGAGTCCTCAGACAGCACCAACTACGCGCTTTCGGGCGGCGCTGTTCTCCAGTGGAGCGATCTGAGCGGAAACAACAACCATCTGCGGCAGGCTACGCTCGCCAACCGCCCGACGATACAGGCGGCGGCGCAGAACGGTCTCGATACGATCCGATTTACCGCCGCCTCGTCGCAAAAAATGTTGCTTACCTCCGAAATTGATGTGGAGTCGGCATACACGCTGGCTGCGGTTGTCCGCAATGGTGGCCCGGCGGGAACCGGGGAAGTGGTCCTTCTCGGCCATTCATCGAATGCGGATCGTTACGCGCCGCATTGGTGGGCCGGGGACAGTAGACTGTATTGGGTCAATTCTGGGGGCAAGGCGCGTTCCGACGCGGTTGTGGATACGGCGTCCTACCACGTGGTTATCCTGACTCTCACCGGAGGCACGGCGACAGCGGAGTTGGACGGTGCGGATATTTACGACACATACCAGGTTGTCGCGAGCGCAGCGGCTCTATTCGATCAGATTGGAGCGGGCTCCGGCGTTTTCATGAACGCGGAAGTCGGCGAAGTCGCTTTGTATGGCAGTGTCCTTTCTGCTGCGAACCGAACCGTCCTTTACAACTATCTCAAGGATAAGTGGGGAACGCCGTAAGGGCCCCCAGCTTATGTTGCGCCACCGAGCATCGGGGAAAAATAGGAAGGACTAAAACCAAATGAGCACGCCGTATTCCGCCGCTGGCGCGAAAGTCTTCATCACCACATCCGCCGTCTACACGGAGCCGGCCAACGCAGCCGCATACGCCGCACTCACTTGGCAGGAGATCGGCGATGTCGAGAGCATCGGCGAATACGGCGACGAGGCGCAGATCCTCACCGCCGCGACACTCCAGGACAGTCGGACGTTCAAGGGCAAGGGGCCGCGCGACGCGGGCACGATGGCGTTGACGGTTCTCGATCGCCCCGACGACACGGGCCAGGCGCAGTTGATCACCGCCGAAGGCGTTGCACAAAACTACGCCTTCAAGGTCGAACTACCCAACAAGTTGACAAGCGGCGGCACGAACGAACTCAATTACTTCATCGGGTTGGTTTCGTCGAAGCGTATCAATGTCGGCAACGTGACCAACATCGTCCGTCGCTCCTTCAATATCGCAATCAACTCCGCTATCACGACGACCGCGGCGACCTAAGTTTCTGGGGCGGCCGTGGGGATGTAGAACCAGAGCGAAGAGAAGGGGCACATGGATATTTTTGAAGCGTTTGGCTGCGCTAACGAAGGCGCCGTTCTGGAAGTTCGCCACCCGGTGACGGGTCTCCCGCTCACCCTTGACGATCAAACGCCGGTTCGTATTACTCTCGTCGGAATGGACAGCGAGCAGTATCGCGCCGCGGTTCGCGCTCGCACGAACAAGCGGATCAAAGCCGCCGCGGAGACATCGCGTTCGCAGGTCTCTGCGGAGATGCTCGAAAACGAGGGTCTCGATATTCTTGTGGCCTGCACGCTTGGATGGGAAGGGATCTTCGTCAAAGACGCTCCCCTCCCATTCTCCCCCGAGAATGCGAAAACGCTCTATGCGCGTCTGCCGTTTCTCCGGGAGCAGGTGGACAACTTCATCGGAGACCGTGGAAATTTCTTGAAAGCCTCGCCAGCGAGTTAGTCCTTTTCGCTGTCGAGGCGTATTTCGCTCGGGAGGAGGGCCGCAGGTTTGTGGCCCCCATTCTTGGGCATGTGTGGGTTTGGTATTGCGAGCTATCTGACGCGAGATCGAATAGCGGCTTCGGTATAAATCCGGTTTCGTATCTGGAGATAGACGCCTGGGCGCGCCTTATGCAGGTGCGCCCGGAGCCGTGGGAGGTTCGGCTCCTGCGCAAGATCGACGACGCTATCCTGCACGAGATCGCGGTTAGGTCTGAACGCAAGGAAACGGACATTCCCGTGTCAGACGTCGGGCGCGTATCGGCGCTGTTTTCGGGCATAAAGGCGCGGCAGCAAGAGTCCGGAGGAATGGGGTCGCATGGCGGCAGCGGAACAAGTCGTTAATGAGCTGATCCTCCGCGCGAAGACGGAAGGATTTGAGCGGGCAATCGCTCAAACCGACACGCTCACCAAGTCTCAAGAGAGCGCGATGAAAGCTGCCGAAAAGCAGGTTCGCGCTCTCGACGCCGAGGCGAAGTCCATGCACCAGCTCGAGCAGGTGGCGCGGACCTACGTGGCGTTGCAGCGGCAGGGCATGGCGAATACGGAACTCGCCGCGAAGCACTTCCAGGCATTGACGACGGCGACTGAGCGCCACACCCGGGCGTTCAACGATAACCAGGGCGCTCTTCGCACGCACGAGTGGGTGAATTTTTCGCGCCAGCTTCAGGACGTCGCCGTTGGGCTCTATTCGGGCCAGCATGCGATGACCATCTTTGCCCAGCAGGGCGTGCAGATGTTTGACATCCTTGCTTCGCGGCAGGGCGGTTTCATGTCGGGTCTGAAGGCCCTCGGCGGCAGCCTTGCGAGCATGATTACGCCGATGCGGCTCTTCGGCGCCGCGGCCGTCGGCGCTTTCGCAGCGATCGAGGTCGGCGCGTCGATGGCGCAGAGCAAATTGACCGCTTTAGGCTCTCAGGCTCGCAGAACGGGAATCGGCACCTCTGGGATCGTCGGCGCCCGCGGTGTGGGAGCGGGAGCAGGCCTGACGTCTGAGGAGACAGACTCTGCGCTTGCCTCGGCGTCGAAGCAGTTCGAGCAGTTCAAGCGCAATTCCGGCGACGTGCTGGAATTCTTCAAGAAATTCGACGCCGCAGCTTTGCCTGCGATCGACAAGGCGCGCGGGTTCCGGGAGTGGATTGGCGCAATTGGACAAGAGGCGCAGAAGCTCGGCGGCGAGAAAGGAATGGATCTCGCGCAGCGCCTTCTCGGGGAAGACCAAGGGCGTCTTCTCGCCGACAACATGGACTCTTTTATCAAGAGTTTGACGAAAGCCCCTGACGCGTTGGATTCGGCCGCATCAAGCGCCGAGGCTCTTTCTCGGCAACTGGCTTCCGCTAACGCGGAAGTCGACGAGAAGATGCTTCGCGCTTTCTCCGACATAAAAGTGCTATCGGCGGATATTCAAATGGCGTGGATCGGCATCAAATCCGCCTTTGCGGATGCGGTGTCTGGGGCTGGCCAGTTCTACAACTACCTTCGCAGTTTTATTCCGGACTGGAAATCCCCCACTGGCTTTCTGCAACCTACAGAGGCGGGAAGCCCGGCGGCGACGCCTCTCCCAGGAACCATAAGCGTCGGGGCGTCCCGAGCAATGTTTCCTGACACGAAGAAGGGCGGCGGAAAGAGCGCGACCGAGCGGGAGCAGGAGAAATACGACAAGACGATTGCCGATCTCCAGCAGCAGATCCGGCTCGTGAACGCAGTCGGCGACGCGCACAAGCAGGTTCAATGGGAGATCGAGAAAGAGAACTGGCTTGAGAAGCTCGGCGCGGACGCCAGCAAAGAGCATAAGCAGAATGTCCTCAATCTCGCCGAGACGCTGCGCCTTGCGCGCGAGGAGCAGGAAAAGCTCAATGAGAAGGTCAAGAACTTCAACGAAGCCTATTCCGCCGCGGCGGGAACGGTCTCCGGCGCCTTGAAGGACATCATCCACGGCGGCAAGCCGGGCGACGCGCTGAAGAAGGGTCTCGACAGCTTCGGGGATAGCGCGATCGACGCGGTGCTGACGGGCTCTGGGCCGCTCGCCAAGATGTTCGGCATGGACAATAAGACGGGCGGTGTCGGCGGCATCTTCGGCGGCATCGCCAGCATGTTCGGTTTGGGCGGCAAGGAAGTCCAGACGCAGACCATGAATGTTAACGCCGCGAGCGTGAATGTCTCTGGCGCGGGCGATCTACTCGGCGGAGCGGAGGGCCTTGGAAAGGCTGCGGGCGGCATCTGGGACTTTTTTAAGAGCCTTTGGCCCTTCGCCGAGGGCGGCATCATGACGGGCGCGGGGCCTGTCCCGCTGCGCAAGTATGCAGGCGGCGGCGTCGCCAACTCTCCGCAGCTTGCCCTCTTCGGCGAGGGCTCGACTCCAGAGGCTTATGTCCCGGTCCCCTCCGGGCGCATTCCCGTCGAGATGAGCGGCGGGGGCGGCGCCCGGATCACCATCAACCAGAACGCCTCGGGGGTAGAAGTCAGCGCGCGGCAGATGTCGGACGGCGAGATCATGATCTCTGTGGACCGGAAGATCGCCCGCGCCGTATCGCGCGTGCCGGGCATGATGGCGGACCAGGAACGGAGGCGCGCCTAAATGACCGCGCAACGCGACTCCACGGTCAAACTTTGGCCGGCCGCGCTGAGCCCGAACCGAGTGCAGGCAATCATTGACCGTCCCGCGCTGACGGGCGCGCCGGTCCTCTCCGGCCGCCCGCAGACGATAGTTTCGACAGCCGGCTCCTGGCGCATCCGCTACGGGGAAGTGGCATTCACAGGCCGGCGCTATCGACAGTTCAGGGCCCTGCTCGCGGCACTGAAGGGCGGGCTGAAACCGATCTACGTCAGCCCCTTTGATTTCTACCACGCCCCCTACGTCCTCGCGGGACTCACGCGGCCGACGCTGCGCAGTTTCACGGGCGCCGGGACGTGGACCTTCACCGGGCCCTACTACCTCGCGGAGTCCACATATGACTGCGTGCTCGCGGCTTCCTGCTCGGCGGGCGCAACGCAGATCAGCGTGACCAACTCTTCGGTCGCGCCGCTGGTAGCCGGCGACTATTTCGAGCTCGGCGGCCGGCTGCATCTCCTTGAGGAGATCGACGGCACGACTTGGACGATCTGGCCGCCGACGCGTGCGGCCTATGCCAGCGGCGATAAGGTCGAGATCGACGATCCGCGCTGCCTCTGCTACCTCGACCCAAATTCGGATGGCGCAGACCCCGACGTCCAGTTTGGACAACTCGGCTACGGCAGCTTCGATTTCATTGAGGCGCGCTGGTAATGTCGCAACCGGCCGTTTTCTTCTCGACCGCCGCGCAGGCGATGCTCGCCGGCCACATGATCCGCGCCTGCTACGGCGTGAAAATGGAGCTTGAAAGCGAGACGGTCTATCTCTGCCAGGGCGACACGTTCACGGATAACGTAGGGCAGGTCTGGCGCGGCCTCGGGCAACTCGGCGGCGTTAACGGCGTCCAATGCGGCGCGGAGGCCGTAACGGCGCCTCTGGAACTGACGATCTCCGGCGTCATGCAGAACAACGAAGGGCCAGGCTACGCGTCCTTCTATTCAGCGCTCTCGCGCGCCGTTGCGGACAGCAATGCGGAGATCCTCGGCGGGACGGTCGAAGTCTATTGGCTGCTCTTCGATCAGACGACGGCCCAGGCGATCGATCTCCCCTACCTGCTTCAGACTTACCAGATGGGAAGCGCATCTTTGGCTTTCGACGGCGGGGCTGGATCCGTGACGCTGAGCATCCCCGCCGATCCGCTCTTCGGTGGCAAGCATATTCCGCCGCTCAATCTTGTCTCGGACGCCGATCAGCAGGCGCGTTACCCCGGCGACAAGATATTCGAGCGCATCGGCTGGAAGAAAACGGTGGTTACGTTTTGAGCCCGATCGTCTTCGCGCGCGAATGTGGTCTGAGCGGCCCCTGCGCGCATTTCGTAGCACAATGGCTGCGCCAGCACGGGGTAGAAGGTGCGCCGACTATGCGGGCTATTCTGCGCGACTGGCGGCGGTTTGGTGTTGAGGCGGGCACTTACCTTTGGTGTCGGCGCCTCCGACTTTATCCGTGCGCACCCTGCCCTGGCGCCGTCGCGCTGGTGGGCCAACCGGGCGGCGAGCCGCTGCTTGGCCTTCTCGACGAGAACAATGTCTTCGTGACCCGGAGCTTTTCGCGCGTGCTGATCGACAAAAACCCGAAGATCATAAAGGCTTGGCGTGTCTAAAATCGTTTCGCCGATCCTCGGCGTCTTCGGGATGGTTGCATCGTTTATCCCCGGAATGCAGCCCGTCGCGCTCGCCATGACAATGGCGCGCATGGGCGTCGAATATGTCTCAGGGAAAAAGAAGCGCGGCGGCGACCAGCCCATTTCGATCCAGTCTCCGCCCCCGACTTACAAGGTGACTGTCGATCACCCCATCGTCCCGCGCATCATCTCCTACGGGCGCGTCCAGAACCCCGGCGTGAGTTTTTGGAAAGAGGCAGGCCCGGCGAAAACGAGCCTGACTTACGGGTTCTATATGTGCGATGGCCCGATTACCGGCATCGACATTATAACCTGCGACGACGAGTCTGTTGATTGGCTAGATTTCTCCACCAACATGGGCCCTGTTCCAACAACGACTATTTGGGGTCCGAATACATCGAGCATGAAGTGGGTGCAATGGTCAGGCGTCGGCCCGGTAGTCGGCCCCCTGACCTTTGTGGAAGTCCAGAACGCAACAGCGGCGGGCGCGCAGTCCTATTTGCTGAGCAAGTTCCAGCCTTCCGGCTCCTATTTCGGGATTTCCATCGCCGACGCGGGTATGCTCAACTATTGGGATGACCATCACCTTGGGAAAGGCTGCACCTGCTTCTACGCATGGGCGTGGTTCCCCGCTATTTATAACGGCGCTGATCGGCAGAAGTATTATCCGAACAACTGGCCGATGTATAATTTCGTCTATCGCGGTGCGCCGGTTTATGATCCGCGCGACCCAGGCCAGACGGAGCACGAGAACGGCGAGTATTCGATTTACAATACGACGTGGATGTGGAGCGAAAACCCGGCGCTGATCGCGGCGGATTACGTAAACCGCATGATCCACAACGGCACGACTGCGATCCGCGGGATCAATTGGGCGAGCATTGCGGAAGCAGCCGATGACTGCGATAGGCTGGTGGCCTGCTTCATCCGCAATTTCGGCAACGGCGGCATCTGCTACGAGCCATTCGCGCGTATGAGCGCCAATGTTTCGCTCGATCTCGAACCACGCGACGTGCTCGCCAAAATCATGGCTGTTTGTGATGGATCTTACGGGATCGATCAAAACGGCCTTTTCAACATGTGGATCGGGAAGGCTGAGACGGCGAACGTGACTTTCACGGACACGGACATCTCCGCCGTCCAACAAGACTTCGGGCTGCCGTTGTCTGAAGAGACAAACTACATCCACATCACCTACACCGAGCCGCGCCAGCGCTATTCGCCGATCGAGGCCCCGATCTACCAGGACGCAGAGTCGGTCGCCAAGATCGGCCGCAGGACGGAAGACATTCAGCTTGAATATTGTCCGTCTCCGTCGCAGGCGTGGCGCATGGTCCGCCGCTACATCAAGCGGCGGAACAGGAGGCGGCGGCTTGTCGTGCGGCTCGGGGCGCGCGGCATCCTTGCAGCGGGGCAGAGATACGTGGCGCTCAATAGCGCGATGCTCGATCTCATCGGCACATTCCGCGTCCTCTCTATATCTCAAGGGGAGAGCCTCGCGGAGTGGAACGCGGAGCTGATCGAAGTCCACGACGACATTTATGTTGACGAGCTTCCCCCGCCCGACCCGGTGAAGAATTTCGAGGTTGTAAAGGCGCCAACACTTCCGACTCCGGTTGCGCGGCTTTCCGTTGCCTACGACGACACGAACGACGGATATGCGGTCCGGATCGACTATGCACAGCGAACCGCCATCGGCGGCGTGCCGGGCTACGGCGGCGGCACGGCAATCAATTTCGATTATCTTGTTGTCGATCCAAACTTGATGTGGGACGCGCGCTATTCGACAGACGGCGGCACGACCTGGAAGCAGGTCAATGTCCTCATCTCACAATTCACGGTTCAGACGCCAGTTCTGGCCCAAGGAACAACGGTCACAGTGCAAGCGCGCTGGATTCCGAATAACGGGACGCCCGGTAATTGGGGCTCCTCCGTCTCAATCACGATCTAAAAAGACGAGGCTTAAATGGGCGCGATTGCTACCGGCTTTAATACCGTCTTTGCCGATGGCGCGAACGTCTCGCTCGCTTCTGCGCGAGGCCTCGGCGCGACGATTGAGACCTATCTCTCGGCCCCATACACCCTTAACTACAATGCGGCGGCGTCGCCGACATCAGCGCCGAGCGGATACATTCAGCGCCTCGTGGGCAAGGACGCCGACGCCTACCAGATGCTTGTCGTCGACGGCTTCGGCGGCATTCCGACTTTGCGCGCCCGACGGGCGAACGGAACCGGAGCAGCCCCGACTGCCGTTGTGTCGAGCGACGTCGTTGGCCGCATGGAGTTTTCCGGCTATTACACATCCGGCGGCGCGGCCTATGCAACGAACCCGGCCTCTGTGCGCGGCGAGGCGACAGAGAATTGGTCTTCGACCGCTCAGGGTTCGCGCGTCGTCGTCGCGACGACGCCGAATACGACGGCTACCCCTGCTGACGCGCTCTACATCGGGCAAGATCAGTCCGTTCTCGCCAAGGGCAATCTCGGCTACATCACCGGCCAGGGCGCCGGCGGCACTGTATCGCAGGCTACGAGCCGCACGACCGGCGTGACGCTCAACGCTGTGGCGGGTCAGATCACGCTGTTCAGCGGCGCGGGCTCGTCTGCAGGGCAGAGCTTCGTGCTGACGAACAACAAGATCAAGTCGACGAGCCTGCTTCTCATCAATATCGCGGGCAGCCCGACAGGACTTTATTATTTCGGCGTGAAGATCGGCTCCGGCTCGGCGACGATCACGGTCTTCAACCCCGGCAACAATAACGAGCAACCGGTGCTTTCATTCATCGTGCTCGATGGCGCGACGAACTAATCCGGACGGTCCCCCCGCCTTCTACTTTCGAGTCGTCTTCACCATCAGCGCGGCGCGCGTATTGCTTTCCTTCCTGATCGGGCTGCGCAGGCAATAGGAGGCGCAAATGGATGCGGATATCGGGATGTTCCAACTCTTCGCGACGTGCGTTCTTGCCGCCGGCATGCTTGTCGTGCGCGCTTTCCAGCGCGCTGTGGCGTAATGCCCCGCACGGCCTCGCGTCGCATCATCGAGCGCGTGGTCGTGTCGCTTTGGCGCGACGGCGCTTCGATCCGAGACATCGACCGCAATCTGCGAACGGTGCGCGCGCATGTCTCGGACGACGACATCCGTCGTATCATCCTGCAGTGGATCGACGCGCGGTCTGAGAACAAGACGCTGGGGCGGCGCGAGGTTGCCGCCGTCCCCGCCTCCACGCGCGACAGGATCGAAGGACTGCTCGCCGGTCTTGCGCTGCTTGGCGCGCTGATCGCGGCGGCGCTCAACGAGTGGATTCTTAGCCTCTACACCGAGGAGGATTGAGATGGGTGCGATCTATGAGGCGTCGGCCGCGCTGGTTGGCGCGCTGATCGGGATTCCCGCTGGGCTCGCCAGCGGGGCATTTAAGCGGCTTCGCGGCGCGCTTTCTTCAACTCGGAGTTCGAAATGAATTGGCCGCTTCAGCGTGATTGCGATCTTTTCTACGGCAACCCGCGCGGCGCCGGCGGGCGCGCAAGCGCGGCATGGGAGGCCGAAAGCCTCGTCGTCGTCGCCGCGCCATTCCAGCTCTATTACGGTTCCACGCCGGTCAAGGGCGTCCGCGTGCATCGCAAATGCGCCGAGTCCATTCGCCGCGTCTTCGCGCGCATCTGGGACGCCGCTGGCCATCGGCAGGACGTCGTGGACAGCTGGGGCGCGAGCAAGTTCGCGGGGTCCTTTGTCTTTCGCAACAAGCGCGGCGGGGCGACGCTTTCGATGCATTCCTACGGCTGCGCGATCGACCTCGACCCAGCGCGCAACGCCATGGGCAACGCGCGGCCAAATTTCGGCAAGCCCGGACCGCTCGCCGTGGTGAAGGCTTTCGAGGCCGAGGGCTGGGAATGGGGCGGGCGCTGGTCCGGTCGGTCCTGTGACGGGATGCACTTTCAGGCTGCGCGCACCAAGGTTGTGACGCGGAAGGATCTGCTCGCCGCCGGCTCGCGCACCATCGCGGCGACCGAAGCGAGCAAGGGCAGCATCGCCGGCATTGGCCTGTCAGGCGCAGGCGCCGTAGGGCTTCTCTCGCAGACCAATGACGCCGCGCAGCAAGTCGTCGGTGTGGCCGCGTCGGTTGCGGACGGAAAAGCGACCGTGGCCACTCTCGGGGTGCACTGGCAGGTGGTTGCGATCGTCGCGCTGCTCGGCGTGGCCCTGTATCTCGGCTGGTGGCTGTGGAAGGCGCAGAAGCAGATTGAGGCTGCGCGCCTCGACGACGCCGCCACGGGCGTCTATGGCGACCAGGTGCTTTACGACAACCCGGAGCCGGGGAACGTGCTCGACGGGGTTGTCTTCGATGACGGCGCCACGAGCGCCTATGTGCCGCTGCCGAACGGGGAATCCATTCCCGTCGCCATGGCCGGAGAAGCGCATGGGCAGCGCCCGCCGATCTACCCCAGCGAATGGCAGGGCGGCGAGTAATGCCAGCCGTCCCCGCCGTCCAAGTCGACTCCATCTTCGGCGACCCTCTCCCGCCGGCCGGCTCCTTCAAGTTCTGGTCTGACCGCGCCACAGGAGAGATCGGCGGCATGAACTTTCGATGCCCGTGCGGATGCGGCCAGCTCTTTGGGGTGCGGTTCGCGCCGCCGGCCGAGAACGGCTGGACGCGCACAGGCGCCGATGACGCGCTCACGATCCGCCCCAGCATCATGTGCCTGAACGCGGATGGCTCGAGCCATTGGCATGGCTTCCTGACCGAGGGGCTGTTTGTCCCATGCTGACGAAGAGGTGCGCCTGATGGGCGTTTTGATCGAGTTTATCCTCGCCGCATGTAAATTCGCCGTCTCGCGCTTCGGCCTGCCCGTCGTCGCGGCCGTCGTCGGGGTCGCCTACGGCTACCACTGGGCCGCCAAGGGCTGTCAGGCGCGCCAAGAGGCTGCGCAAGCCGCTCTGCTTCGCGCGCAACTCGAAGAGCGCGCCAGAGAGGTCCAGGCCGCCGCCATGCTCGCCGCGCGCGACCGAGCCCGCCTTTCCGCCGACGCCGAGGCGCAAACCGCCATGCAGGCGGAGATCGATCGCCTGCAGGCTGAAATCGCAAAGAAGGAGCCGGCCGATGCGCCGAAGAATGGCCCTGCTGCCCGCTGCGTTGTGGATGGGGATTTCGCTCGCCGGGTGCAGCGTTTCGACCGATCGGCCCGTCATTAGGGCCAATCTCCCTCCCTTGGCCGCTTCCTGCGCGAAGAAGGCGGGCCTCCCCCAGGTCATTACCGGCGAGGACCTGCGCGTCTTCGCCCTCAAGAACCGCGGCGCCGCCATTCGGGCTGAAGCCCGCGCCGACAACTGCGTCGCCTTTTACGAGGACGTCGTGCGCGCCAATGCGCCGGCGGGGGACGCCCAGGAATGATCGCCGCCGCGATCGCGCGCCTCGCCGCGCTGGCGCAGCGGCTCAACGTGCTCCGGCGCTTGGACGCGCTCGAGAGGCAGGAGACGGAAACCATGGCCCAGATTGACGACCTCAAGGCGGCGAACACCCGCCTGACCGACGTGGTGATGCGGCTCATCGCCGTGGTCGGGGAGATGCAGATCCAGCGCGACACGGCGCTTGGGTTCCACGCCGAGATGGAAGCGAAACTGGCGGCGCTGGAATCTTCCGATGCCGTGCAGGCTGAGATCGACCGCGCCCATGCGCTCGCCGATGCGGTTGAAGCGGCATTGCCGGCGGCGCCGGTTCCGGCCGCTTAAAGAAGCGAGACGCGCGGGGGTTCGCGGCCTCCGCACGTCTCTGGCCATCCAGAATACAGGACATTCAGGACGGTTGCGGCGAGTCTCGCCACGGACCGTTAATTTTCGGTGTGGGGGAGGGGCGCCACCATGAGCAATGATTTGACCAAGGAAGACGTAAAGGAAATCGTGGAGGACGTAATGGACCGCTTCGCATCGGTCACCCTCCCCGAGATCATGCGCGAGGCGATGGCCCACAAGATTGAATTCACCTTCGGCGTCGATTGTAAGGACCCGAGAAAGCGCGACGCCTTGCGGGACGATCTTAAATTCGTCCACCGCCTTCGCCAGCGCACCCATGCCGGCGGCGAGAAGCTGTTCATCGTCGCAGTCGGCGTCTTCGGGACTGGGTTCATCTATTGGTTCGTCTCCAAGGTCTGGCCCGATGGCCTCAAGTTTTTCCACCTGGATTAACGGCATGCTGAACGGGGCGCTCGTCGTGATCCTGATCTGCGCCGGCGATCTGCCGCGCGATGCATGCACCGAGGCGACGGCGCGCGCGGTCATCTCGACCCGCGTCGAGCCGGTGATCTGCGGCGTCGGCGCCATCTCGGCAACGGCAGGCGTCAATGGCGTCGGGCCCGGAGAGTTCTCGCGGATCAGATGCAGGCAGGGGAAATGATCGAAGCCCGCAAGCCGTGCCTGACGCAGCCGTGGGCGACCATCATCGTCGGGGGCGTGTCGCTCCTCGTGACCGGGCTCGTCGCGCTGACCTATGCCCCAATGCGGGCCGAGATTGACGCCCTGCGGCGGGATGTGACGGCGCTTGAGGTCGGTAAGGCCCGCCTTGAGGAGCGGGTGAACAATATGCACATGTTCGTCGTGAGGCTGGCGCAGCCGCCGCCCAGAGACGGGCAGAAGAAGGATTGACCGCCCCGCCCCGGTTCGCGCCGGGCGCGGGGCGCTTTTCGCGTTTTATGGTCAGTTCTGATCGCGGAAGGCCCGCTGCACAAACGGGACGAGCCAGCGCTCCCACGCCAGCCCCGCGATAAAGGAAAAGAGGATTATGCCGCCGATTGCGTCGGCCGCCGGGAAGTTCTCGGACTGAGCGCAAGCGGGTGCGCTAGCCGGAACCGCCACCTGATCTATGGGAGCGGCGAGCGCCGTGCTGGTTCCGGCTAGCGCGACGGCCGAGATAAAAATGCCGGTTCTTTTCATAATTCAAAATCCCAAAGCGCAGCGATATAGGGCGTATTTACGCGCACACTCGTTCGGGTGGCAACAGCGCGTCGGCCCAAGAAACGCCCAAGAAACACGGGACCAAAAACGGAACATTCCTCAATTAGATTGCGCCAAAACCCTTTGTTTTCCGCCATTTTGTTTTATGTTCCGCCGCTCATAACGGACTGGTTGGGGGTTCAAGTCCCTCCCGGCCTACCAATGCAAAATACAGGCATTGATTCTACTTTGCTTTCAGGTCTCCCGTCCGCACGGGGGAGACGGGTGCTCCATAGAACCCTGTTTCGTTCTCTCCGAACTTGGCCATTCCATCCCGCACGAGTCGTTTCCGGTCGGCCTTTTGGCTGTAGCGCGCCGACTCTTGCGAGCCGTCGGCCCAGCCGTAGATCGCGTTTAGTTGCCGCTCCGTCGCGCCGTTATTTGCGAGTCTGGTGGCGCCCACCACCCAGCGGCCAATGCGATCAAGATGCCAGCGGCAAACTGTAGCAAACCACCAAGGCAGATTCGGAAAAGGTGAGATTGTCGACATCAAAATTGACATGTGGCGACAACCCCCCTTTATATGAACTTGGAATCATCCATCACCTGGAGGATTTCGTCATGAAATCACTCTTTCTTGCTTCTATTGCTCTCGTCGTAACCTGTGGCGTTGCTTCTGCTCAACTCGCAATACAACCGTCTCTGAGGCCGGTTATTCCGGTGAACCCGCTGGGAACTCCGCTCCAACCGAGACTGCAACTGCCGATACGCACCACTCCAGTTCAGCCTCTCTTGCTGCCCGCAAATCCCCGCCAACCCAATTGTGCCTGTCCCGTTAGCGTTGGTGAACCGTTCCAATTTTAGAACTATAACGCTTTCAGCCAACGGCTTTCGGGGCGAAGCTCGATTGCTAGGAGACGCCCGTGTGAATGGAGTTCCCTAGCCCAGTTTAGGTTGACATTGTAGCGCTTTAACCGGTTGTCGCTTCTGTGTCGCCGCCGGGCCGGGAGCGCGAGGCGGTCAGCGGCCTTTCGGTTTTTTCCCCGGGTTCGACGGCGCAGGCTTCTTTGCAAGCGAGGCGGTTGTCGCCTTCCTTGCAACCGGCGCGGGCTTCGGCCTGGCGGGTTCTCTTGTCATCCGGCTTTTGGGGGCTTGGCTCGAAGCGGGCGCGGCCTGCTTTGCAGGGGTCACCGACGGCGCGGGCGCGGGCTCGGGAGCGGCGGGTGTGTCCATTGCGGTCGGCGGCGACGGCGAGGCAGGCTCTGCCGGGATCGGCGCCGGCTTTTCCGCAATCGGAGCCGCCGGCGGCGCGACAGCGGGAGTCACAACAGTCTCTGCAACATGTGGGGTCGGCGGCGTCGCCGCCGGCGCGGGCGCGGGCGCGCGAGCTTCGGCATCGTCGGTTTTCCGCGAGGCGCCGGGAAGCGGCGGAAGCATCCACAAAACAAGGAAGCCGAAGAGCGTGAGACCAACCACGCCCAATAAAAAATTTCTCATAGGCAATCCTTTCGAAACCGAAGGAGCCGGATGTACTCAATTCTGCTCTAAAACCGTTACAGTTGGCAAATGCAAAGCCAAGCGAAATAAGGCCGCGCGCCTTCAACTTACTTAGTCTTTCCTGTCTCGACGATAGTGCGGCGGAAGCGGCGCAAAGCGTTCGAGCGCCGTGATGGAAAAGAAACCGCCGATCCATGCGCCGAGCGCGGCGAACAGAACATAGGCCCAGTTCGACGTATAACTGATAACAGCGAAGGCTGACAGCACGTACCAGGTGCTGCTCCAGCCGGCCGCTGCATAGCGGCGGCGCATCGACACCGCCGCATTGAAAAAGACATAGACGGCGTCGGTCAAGGCTGTCGATAAGACAACGCCAGCAGCGACCCAGGGGTCGATCGGGGGAATAGTCACGTGAGGGTCACCGCGTTTAGTGGAAGGAGCAGCAGGACTAAACGAGATCGCCGCTTACTGTAAATGCGATGTTTTTGGCGCGTCCCAGGCAAAGAAACGCAAAGCCTGGTCCAAGGCCGCGACCCCCGCTAATGATTTTGTTGTTATGCTTTTCGCGAAAGAGAATCGAATGAGCGCACCAGGCCAAGACCCGACCAAGGCGACGGGCGACCGCGCCGCCTGGTCCGGCGATGCAGGCGATCGACCGGCGACCGACGTCTGGCTCGCGCAATTCGAGCCGGCATGGCGCCCGCTCGATCCACAACTGCGCGACGTCCTGCGCATGATCTATGCGCGACTGAAGGGACTGCCCCCTCCGGCGCAGCTTTCGCCGGGCGAACTTCGGACGATCAATTCCAGCCTGTCCTTTTTCTTCGGCGCAGGCGCCCCCGCGCTCCCGCATATCGAAGAGCGCACGATCAGCGTCCCAAGCGGTCGCGCGCGGATCAGACTCTATGATCCAGGCGCCGCCGCCCCGGCGCCAACGGTCATTCTGCTGCACGGCGGCGGCTGGGTCATGGGGAGCGTCGACACCTATGACGGCTTCGCCCGCCAGATCGCGCAAAGATCGGGTCTTCGGTGCCTGAGCGTCGACTATGCTCTCGCGCCCGAGCATCCTTTTCCCGCGCCGCTGGACGACTGCATCGCGGCCGTCCGCTGGGCGGCGTCCGAGGGATCGACCCTCGGCGTTGACGCAAGCAGATTGGCCGTCATTGGAGACTCCGCCGGCGCCAACCTCGCGCTCGCTCTCTGCCTCGCGCTGCGCGACGCCGGCGACAGCCCGATCCGCGCAGCCGCGCTGCTGTACGGCGCCTATTCCCTGGACCTCGAAACGCCGTCCCATCGCGCCTACGGCGGCGGCGCATATTTTCTTGGCTCCGCCGACATGGGTCGATACCTCAACGACTATCTTCAAAATGAAGCCAGCCGGCGAAATCCGCTCGCGGTTCCGCTACTCGCCAAGCTGACGGGCCTGCCGCCGCTCTACGTCGCGGCCTGCGAGTTCGATCCGTTGCTGGACGATTCCAGATCTTTGGCGGCGCGCGCCGACGCGGCTGGCGCTCAGCTCGAGTTTCATGTCTGGAACGGCGTCGTGCATGGCGTCGCAAGTTTGATGGGCTGGATCGACGCCATGGGCCCGCGCGTCGATCATCTCTGCGATTTTCTCAGACGCGCCACCCGCCTATAATTTCCCTGAAGAGCTGAAGCGATAGTGGAGAGGCGCGTGATCAGGATTGTCGAACACCGAAGCGCCCTGCCGAATGGGCCCATTATCGCCCTGCATATTCGCCGCGACGCGAACGCCGAGCCGTCCATTTTCGCCCGGGTCGCCATTGAGGTGTTCGGAAGAAGTCCCGCGCCGGACGCCTTTCCGGAGCGCTTGCCGGTTGCGGACGCTTTCCTGCAGGCGTTGTCCTATGCCGAGCGCCAGGGGATAGCGGTGATGTGGATCGATGATCCGCTCGGCCTGTTCCCGCCGCAAAAACGTCCGGCGCCAGACGCGCGCCTCGGCGGCTGATACATTCTTTCCCAAACCCTCTGGAGTTCGCACCCTAATCGCGGGGACCGGGATAGACGCCGCGCAGCGCGACGCCAAAATGCCGCCGCCATGCTTCGTCACACCCGCAGGAGACGGTTTCGAGCGCGCTGCGATTGAGCACCCGGATCATTCCGCGTCCCGTATCAATCAGCCCTCTCTCCCGCAGCGGTTTGACCACGCGGGTCAGATAACTGCGGCCAATGCCGAGCATTCCCGCCAATTGATCTTGCGTGAGCGCAAGCTTCTCCTGGCCGGTGCGGTCCATCGCGGCGAGCAGCCATTTCGCCGTTCGCTGTTCGATCGTATGCGCGGCGTTACAGGCGACTGATTGAAACACCTGGGCGAGCAGGCAGTCAGCGTAGCGCGCGAAGAGGGTGCGGATAGCAGGCGAAGACCGCTTCGCCGCGTCCAACCGCTTGATCGGCATCCGCAGAAACTGACCCGCGGATTGCACCTCGGCGCGGGCGAAGGCGGGAAGATTTCCTTCACTCACCACGCCCCCGATCGCGCCTTCTCGGCCCACGAGGGCGGCTTCGATAAGCTCTCCCTCCGGGAGCGGCGTCAAGAAGCAGGCGACGCTTGCGCCGCAGGGGAAATAGACATGGGTGACGTCGTCGCCGGGATTGTAGATGACCTGGCCGCGAGCGCCCGACCAGATCTCTAGATAGGGCGTAAGCAACGCCAGATCGTTTGGGCGGAGGGCGCGCAGCAGATTGTTGCCCTCCTGCTCACCGGCGCAGGGATTGGTAGCCATTCTCCACCAGCGTGCGACTTCTGACCTTTAGTTAGGCGTTAACCGCGCTCCCCGGCCTTATGTTCATTTGTGAGCAGACAAGTCGCCCCGATTATGCTGCTTTAAAAGCATGCTCTTGACCAACTCAGAAAGACAAATGACCGAGCTCGAGGCTGACAACGATGGAGAGCTGAGCAAATCCATGCTCAACGCCGTGCTCGATGCGCTGCCAGTTGGCGTCATCATCGCAGACGCCCATGGCAAGATCATTCGTGACAACGCCGCCAGCCGCGATCTGTGGGGGGCCCCGCCTGTCACCGCGAATTGGGAGGGCTACTCTGATTGGGTGGGCTATTGGCCGCACTCCGGCCAACGCCTGACGGCGCAAGAATGGGCGATGGCCCGCACCTTGCGAACGGGCGAGGTGGTTCGCAACGAGCTCGTGCAGTCCGAACACTTCCAGACCGGGGAGCGACGCTTCTTCTTCAACAACTCAGCTCCGATCGTCGACCCTCAAGGACGGATCGTCGGCGGCGTCGTCGTCGAGGTGGACGTTACAGAATACCGCAAGGTCGAAGAGCGGCTGCGGGAAAGCGAAGAACGGCTGCGCCGTCTCAATTCGGACCTCGAGCGTCAGGTCGAAGAGCGAACCGCGCAAGCCAAGGAGGCGTTGGCGAAACTCTTCGAGGCGCAAAAAATGGAGAGCATCGGCCAGTTCACCAGCACGGTCGTCCATGACTTCAACAATGTGCTGGCGGTCATCATGGCGAACCTGCGCGTGCTGCAGAGGCAATTGAAAGGGCAGCCCCAGGCCCATGCGCTCGACGCCCTCGCAACCGCAGAACGGGCCGCAAATCTGGCCGGGCGACTGCTCCTTTACGCCCGGCGCACAGATTTTGAGCCCAAGCCGGTTTCTATCCCCGAGCTGCTCGAGGGCATGCGGCAGCTTTTACATTATTCGCTGGGGCCCGACATTGTCTGTGTTCTGAACGCGCCTCCCGGGCTGCCGGCAATCATGGTCGAGCCGCACCTGCTCGAGCTGACGCTGGTGAACCTGGCGACCAATGCGCGAGACGCAATGCCGCGTGGCGGCGCCTTTACAATCGAGGTCGTCGAGGAGCGGGTCGAGCAGGAGGCTCCGGATTTTCCCGCTCTGACCAAGGGCGATTATGTCCGGCTGACCGCCTCGGACACCGGCTGCGGCATGAACAAAGAAACGCTCGACCGCGCCGCGGAGCCGCTCTTTACGACAAAGAGCGGACAATCTGGCACAGGCCTCGGCCTTTCGATGATCCGGGACTTCGTGGCGCAGTCGGGCGGCGCGATGCGTCTCAGGAGCGCCGAAGGGAAAGGCACGTCGGTCGACCTCTGGCTGCCGCGCGCCTCCTGACGCCGCAGCGCCAAGCACCGCTTTCAAGAGAAGGCGGCCCGCCGAATGAGGGAAACGACGGACCGCCCAGCCGAACCGCTCGCAAGCGGCCAGCCCCAACGGTGGCCTCGCACGGGCGCAGCGGTCGGCGATGTGCTCACGAGCACAGACAGCCGCCGAGGCTCCGCGCGCTGAAATATTGCGGAAACAATGCTGACTGGGCAGCGGAGGCGGAAAAGGCGATGGGCGCGAAACGCCAAGCTCATCTTTCTCTTGATCTTTTCACCGATCAATCGCGACGCTCCGGCGCTGTCGCGCGCGGCCGTTCCTGCCCCGTCGCGTCCCGAGCGCGGGCCGTTCAGACACCGATGGGAAATTTTTCGGCAAGGCCGAGGCGTTACTTTCTAGCCTGCGCAGCAATGTAACCTGCGCCGGCGTGGCGGCTGTGGCGACTCGCGGCTGCGGTGGGGCGGTTCATTGGGCTCCCGTATCCTCCCAAAGATCCGCCCCCGCCTGCGGCCGCGCGATCAACGCCAGGGACGAGGTCCCTAACCTCTTTCACTGTCGAGATGGGCCAATTGGGCAGCGGGATAGCGCGTTCCGCAAACGGAAGCGGCTATGGCGTCGAGTACCTGGACCTCGTTTGGACCGAGTTCGACGCGCAGCGCCGCAACCGCGTCGACGAGTTGCTCCGGCCGCCTGGCGCCGATGATCGGCACGATATCCGCGCCGCGCGACAACGCCCAGGCGATTGCAATCTGGGCGACGGTGGCGTCGTGGGCCTGGGCGACGCCTCTGACCGTGTCCACCAGCCGGAGATTCTTCTCGACATTCGGCCCGAGAAAACGCGGGACGGCGCCGCGGTAATCATCGGCGGAGATCATTCGGTCCGCCGTCCAATTTCCGCCGACAAGCCCGCGGCCGAGGACGCCGTAGGCGGTAATCGAAACGCCGAGCTCACGACACAGCGGGAGGATGGACGTCTCGATATCGCGAGAGAATAGACCGTACTCGATTTGCAAATCGACGATCGGATGGACGGCGACTGCATGGCGCAGCGTTTCCGATCCAACTTCCGAGAGCCCGATGAAACGCACGTAACCAGCTTTGACCATGTCGGCGATGGCGCCGATCGTCTCTCCGATCGGCACGGAAGGATCGAGACGCGCGGGACGATAGACGTCGATGTAATCGACCCCAAGGCGCTTCAAGGAATAGGCGAGGAAGTTCTTCACGGCCGCCGGGCGACCGTCGACGCCCATCCATTTTCCGCCCGGATCGCGCAAAGCGCCGAATTTGACGCTCAGTAAAATCTGCTCGCGTCGAAACGGCCTGATGGCCTCGGCGATCAGCAGTTCATTCTCTCCCATGCCATAGAAGTCGCCCGTATCGAGCAATGAAACGCCGGCGTCGATCGCCGCTCGGATCGTGGCTTGCCCCGTCGCGCGATCCGCCGGCCCGTAGAGATCGGTCATCCCCATACAGCCGAGGCCGACCGCCGAGACGATCGGACCATGGGCTCCGAGCCTGCGCTGCAACATGGCCGCTTCCTCGCTTTGGCGCGCGTCGCCGGCTCCGCCCCCGGCCAATGCTCGGTATGGTCTAGCCGACGCGTCGCGGCTCGCTTAAGTTGACTGAACTTTGGCGCGCGTCAATCGCCAAGCTTCCAGACGCTTTCTATTCCTTTCAAGAAATATAGAGACCCGCTCATGGATCAGGATCACGACGGCTTCAAACGCAGTCTCGGCGTGCGGCAGATGCGGCTGCTTGCGCTCGGCTCCACGATTGGCGTGGGCCTGTTCCTCGGCTCCGCCTCCGCCATCAAAGTCGCCGGGCCGTCGATCCTTCTCGCCTATCTCATCGCCGGCGCCATGGTGTTCGTCATCCTCCGCGCCTTGGGCGAGATGGCGATCTATCATCCGGTGACGGGGTCCTTCGCCGCCTACGCCTCCCACTATGTCAGCCCCTTTCTCGGTTATCTCGTCGGCTGGGGATACTGGTTCTACTGGACGATCATCGCGATTGCCGAGGTCACGGCGGTCGGCATTTACATGCAATACTGGTTTCCGGGTTCGGGCCAATGGATCTGGGCCTTCTCCGCGATTGCGATGATGGGGATGGTCAATCTCTTCACGGCCCGCGTCTTCGGCGAGTTCGAGTTCTGGTTCGCCCTCATCAAGGTCGCGACCATTCTCGTCATGATCGGGCTCGGCCTCTTTGTCATTATCTTCGGCTTCCCTGGCGAATGGGGGCCTGTCGGCCTTTCAAATCTGACGCAGATAGGCGGCTTTTTCCCCGAGGGCGTCGCCGGCTGCCTGCTCTCGATGCAGATGGTCGTTTATGCCTATGTCGGCGTCGAAATGATCGGCATCGCCGCCGGCGAGGCTGAAAACCCGCAGACGACGATTCCGATGGCGATCAATTCCTTCGTCTGGCGCATCATCATCTTTTATGTCGGCGCGCTGTTCGTCATCCTGGCTATTTTTCCCTGGAACCGGATCGGCGTCGACGGCAGCCCCTTCGTGCAGGTATTCCAACGCATGGGGCTCGAGAAAGCGGCGGGGCTCATCAATTTCGTCGTCGTGACCGCGGCCCTCTCCTCCTGCAACGGCGGAATCTTCAGCAGCGGCAGGATTCTCTACACGCTCGCGAAAGCGCAGCAGGCCCCCGCGTGGTTCAGTTTCATTGCGCCGAACGGCATTCCGATCCGCGCCATGCTGATGACCGTCGTCTTTCTGTTCCTGGGCGCCGGCTTGAACTACTTTACGCCGGCCCAGGCCTTCGAATATCTCACCGCGGCCGTGACCTTCATCGGCATCTTGATCTGGCTGAGCATCCTCTACACGCATGTCAAATTCCGGCGGCGGCTCGCTGAACAGGGCGAACCCATTCCCGCGTTCAGGTCGCCGTTGTGGCCGTTCTCGAACTTGGTCGCCGCAGCCTTTCTGATCGGCGTCATCGGCATTCTGGTCAGCGTGTCGGAAACAAGGGCCCCGGTGCTGATCGGCCTGCTTCTGCTTTGCCTGATTGCGGCGGGCTTTCGTCTGACGCCCTTGCGGCGGGTCCGCCCGCAGATCGCTGCGGCCCCGCCTTCGGCGCCAAGGGTCGGTTAGCGCCGGGATGCGTGAACGCGAGGCCGCGGCGCGCCACCGTCGGAATGGGCGGCTTTCGCCGCGCGCCGTCGCGAATGCAGCGAGATCACAGGCGGGATGCAGTGCACGTGGCCGACGTAGAAGCACTCGCACATGACGTTGGAAATGTCCTCGAAATGCGCCGGCGGCGCCTCATCGAGGTCGTCGCTGCACGAAAAGACATCGTAACCGCCGCCGCGACGCGCCGGTCCGAAGGATGAATATTGATAGCGCCAGCTGAACCGGCCTTCGCTCTCGTCCAACAGGCGGGCCGCCATCAAGGAGAGCTTCGCGACGCCAACTTCGCGGAAAGTGCATTCGGCCCATTCGGGCGAGCGCGCGGCAAAGCGAGCGGAATCGCCCCGGATGCGCTCGCCGCCATGGTCGACAAGCACAAGACGCATGATGCAACTCCCCCCGGAACGCAACGCCTTTGCGCCAGAGTGTCATGCGTCGACGTGGTAGGCCAATCGGGAGAATCACGTAGGGCGGCGCCCGATGCGGGGCTGACCGGGAGAGAGGCCATCCCCGCTGGGCGTTTCTGGGCTAATGCCGGAAGCCGATGGTGCGAACGGCGCCTTCGCAGGCTTCTTCGCAGCGCCGACAGGATTCGGCGCAGACCCTGCAGTGCTCGTGACGAGATGCGTGTTTCTCACACTCTTCCGCGCAGAGGCGGCAGGCCACCGCGCAGGTTTCCAGCATCGAACGGATAAGCTCTTCATTCGAGCCCGTGCGCCGCGCGCCCGTGGCCCCTGTTGCGAAACAGACGTCGGCGCAATCGAGATTGAGGCGAATGCACTGCTTCAGCTGATTCACGTCTTGCTCGCCGAGGCAGGCGTCGGCGCAGGACAGGCAGGACTGGCCGCAATCGTAGCACTCTTCGATGCAGCGGATGAGCGCGTCATTGACCTGACCCTTTACGTCGGGGTGCGCACTGATCATTTCCTGGACGTGCATGAGCGTCCCTCCCATGGTTGGAGACCATCGGATAACATCCGCGCCTGGAAGATTGTTTCGCCCCCGCCGAAGCCAGGGGCGGCGCGCGGCCGATAAAGCGCGTCGAATGGCGGGAACTGCGCTGGGGAGAAAGCCTTCTCGACAGATAAGCTTAGGGATCGGTTGGAGACCAAAATGCCAAGACAAATCGGGACCATTGTCTACTGGATCGGAATCGCCATCGCCGCGCCTTTCGTCTTGCTCATCGGCGTATCGATCGCGCGTATGTTTTCCGAAGGTCTCCAGCCAAAATATGTAAACTCGGCCTTTCTCGGCCTCTTCGGCGCTATTTTCTCTTACGCCGTCGGGTTCATGCTCAGGCATATGATCAGAGAAAGCGACCGGGGCTGACGAGCCGAGGCCCAAGAATTCGAAAGCGGTAAACGTCAGCTATACGAGTAGCCAGACTGCGGCTGCGCCGCAGTCGGGCCAATTTGCTTACTTGGCGCTCATGCACTCGGCTTCGGCCTTGGCGAAGGCCTCGGGACGGGCTTCCTTCTTCTCCGGGCGGCCGGCCTGGATGGCGCCGGTCGAGAGCGCGCGGAGATAGACGTAAAGGTCGTCGACGTAGCAGACGGCGTTCTTGTTGTCGGCGAAGGCCGGCATGACGCTGTTGCCGTTCTGACGGCCGCCGATCACGATGCCGGCGAATTCCGCATAATTGAAGCGCTTCACCGAATCCTTCAGCGCGGGGGCGTAGGTCGAGCCGCCGCCGTTCGGGCCGTGGCAGACGTGGCATTCGGCGTGATAGCGGCGATAGCCGGAGAAGGTGTACCAGTCCACCGTGCCGTCGGCCGCGACGTTATAGGTGGGATCGCCCTTGGCGTCGAAATATTTGCCGTCGGTCGATTTGACGGCCTTGGGGTCTCCGGGCGCCTCGGCCATGGCGGAGGTTCCCACAAAGGTCATGACGCCCAGGGCCAGCGCCCCGAAAAGCGACGATCTCATACTTTCTCTCCTCGTTACAAAGACGGCGCTCGGCGGAATGAATTCGCCGAGCGCCGGTTGTTAGTTTACGGGCCTGCTTTGCCGTTTAGTTCGGCAGCGCAAACACGCTGAGCACGCCGCCGAGCGCGGTGTAATTGGCGAGCGAGGCGTAATTGCCGACCGCGCCGAGGCCCTCGTTGGACTTGGAGAGACCGGCCGCCAGGCCGATGCCCGCCCAGCCGCCGACGCCCGACAGCACCGCCACATACTGCTTGCCGCCCGCCTCATAGGTGATGACGTTGCCGATGATGCCCGACGGCGTCTTGTACTTGTAGAGCTCCTTGCCGGTCTTGGTGTCGACCGCCTTCAGATACCCTTCGAGCGTCCCGTAGAAGGTCACGCCGCCGTCCGTCGACGTCGCCCCGCCCCAAACCGAGAACTGCTCCTTGTTCGACCACACGATCTTGCCGACCTTCGCGTCCCAGGCGATGAAATTGCCGGTGTGGTTCGTCCCGTCGCCGAGAACCCGCCCCGCCGGGAACATCTCCAGCGTCGCGCCGACGTAAGGCTGGCCCGCCGTATAGCTCACGCGGAACGGCTCATAGTCCATGCAGACGTGGTTCGTCGGCACCAGGAACAGACCCGTCGCCGCGTCGTAGGACGCCGGCTGCTGGTCCTTCGACCCCAGCGCCGCCGGGCAGACGTTCTGCGTGTTGGTGTCCTCGCCATTGTGCTGCGTCGAATATTTGTCGACGACCAGCGGACGCCCATAGGTCGGCGACGCCTTGTCCATGTCGACCTTCGTCGCCCAGTTCACCGCCGGATCGTATTTCTCGGCGACCAGCAGATCGCCGTTGGTGCGGTCGAGCGTATAGCCGAAGCCGTTGCGGTCGAAGTGAACCAGCGTCTTGACCGTCTTGCCGCCGATCGGCTGATCGGCCAGCACCATCTCATTGATGCCGTCATAGTCCCACTCGTCGTGGGGCGTCATCTGATAGAGCCACTTCACCTTGCCGGTGTCGAGGTCGCGCGCCCAGATCGTCATCGACCAGCGATTGTCGCCCGGGCGCTGCACCGGGTTCCACGTCGAGGGGTTGCCCGAGCCGTAATAAACGAGGTTCAGCTCCGGGTCGTAGGAATACCAGCCCCAGGTGGTGCCGCCGCCCGTCTGCCACTGGTCGCCCTGCCAGGTCGAGATGCCCGAATCCTTGCCCACGACCTTGCCGAGATGGGTGGTCTTGTCGGGGTCGATCAGCGTGTCGGCGTCCGGGCCCATCGAGTAGCCGCGCCACGCCTGCTTGCCGTCCTTCACCGAATAGGCGGTGATATGGCCGCGCACGCCGAACTCGCCGCCGGCGATGCCGACGAAGACCTTGTCCTTGAACACATGCGGAGCGGCGGTCGAGGTCTGGCCCTTGGACGGATCGCCGTTCTTCACCGACCAGACGAGCTTGCCGGTCTTGGCGTCGAGCGCGACGAGCGTCGTGTCGGCCTGGGCGAGGAAGATCTTGCCGTCGCCATAGGCGAGGCCGCGGTTGACCGTGTCGCAGCACATCACCGGCACGACCGACGGATCCTGCTTGGGCTCGTATTTCCAGAGGATCTTGTGGTCGGGATCCTTCAGATCGAGCGCATAAACGATGTTGGGGAACGGCGTATGCAGATACATCACGTCGCCCACGACCAGCGGCGCGCCCTCGTGGCCGCGCAGAACGCCCGTCGAAAACTGCCAGGCGAGCTGCAGCTTCGCCACATTGTCGGCGGTGATCTGCTTCAACGCCGAGTGGCGGACATTGGCGTAGTCGCCCGTCGGCGACACCCACTGCTTGGGGTCCTTCTGCAAAGCGAGAAGCTCGTCCGAAGACGTCGCGGCCGACGTCGAGGCGGCCGGCGCAGGCGCGGTCGCGGCAGGAGCAGGAGGCGCGTATTTCGCGGCATCTTCCGGCGTAAGCTGCCACTTCTGCGCGTAGGACTGACCCGATGTCACAAGAGCGAGGATACCCACTGAAGCCGACAGCAACAGCTTTCGCATTCGTTTTCCCTCCCAAAGGCGGTTTCCCGACCGCTTTACGGAACCGCGGCTTCATAGGGCATTTTCGAAGAGAAAACCAGAGCGCCCAGACAGCCAAGCGTAATTGTCGCCAGTCGTTAGCAATAGACCGAAAGAAAAAGGCCTCCGGAAGCGATTCCCGGAAGCCCTTTAAGCCTTCGCTCATGCTGGCGGCAAGGCGGATCGGCTGATCTTGATCAAGCGGTGTGCTTCTTCCAGGCCGAGAGGCGCGACGTCGCCGCATCCATCCAGGAGGCCGCCAATTCACGCCACTCGGCGAGATTGCGCTTGGCGGCAAGTTTTCTTGCGCGCCGGGCGATCAGGCTGGAGAGCGGCGTGCGCAGCAGCGAAAACCCGCCGTAGCCGCAATCGCACAGCAGCGCATGCGCCTCGCGCATGGACAAGTTGAAGAAGGCCATGCCTTCGCCGACGCTATCGCCCGTCAGGCCTTCCCGGCGGAACTGCGCATCGTGGTAAGCGACTGCGAGCGGCGAATGCTCCATCCGAAGCGTCAGACGCTCCCGTCTCGGATAGCATTCCATCGTTGAAAACAGCTTGACCGGCTCGCGCGTCGACTCGAGCACGCTCGCGAGACGCTCCAGCCTGCGCCGGCGCACGGCCCACTCCAATTCCTCGGGTCCATAGACTCGTGCCGTCCCGACAAGCTCTGCTATGGCGCGGCGTTCCATTTCCGCCTCCCTCTTCGAAGGTTCTTCCCCCAACGCAGAACCGATGTCGCGGGCGCTGGTTCCGAGAGCGTCCAGGCCGCTGGAACATCGAGCGCGCCGCTGTCGTTCATGCGCCATTGGCCGAAAGGAGCGGACATGGACGTCGCTGGCTTTATTGGGGCCGCCGCCGCCATTTGCTCGACGGCGAGCTTCGCCCCGCAAGCCTGGAAGATCATCAAGACGAGGGACACAGAGTCGATCTCCGGCAAGATGTATGTCTTGACGGTCGCCGCCTTCGCATTGTGGATGTCTTATGGCGTCCTGCGCGGCGACTGGGCGCTGATCGCGCCCAACGCCATCTGCTTTGCGCTTGCGGCCTTCATCCTGACGATGAAACAGCTGCCCCAGCGCAAAAAGGACGCCGTCGCCGACGCCCTTGACCCGGAAGCATAGGCTGGGGTCAGCGTTCGAGCGCCTGGCCGTCCTGGTCCCGCAGCCAATTATGCGCTTTTGTGGCCGCGATGGCGCCGTGCCCCATGGCGACGCTGATCTGGTCGAGGCCGGCGACGACGTCCCCCGCGGCGTAAAGGCCCGGGACCTTCGTGCCAAATATGGATTCAGCGCCTAAAGCGCCTGCGTCGTCCACGGCGAGACCGAGTTCTGTCGCCAGCTTGCAGCGTGGATGCAAGCCGAGCGCGGGATAAACAACGTCGAAATGGGCTTCGCCGGCTCCGTTCTGGAATTGCAGCCTCATTTCGCGCTCTCGGAAAATGAAGCGCGCGACCGGGGCCTTGAGGACGCGCACGCCGGAGTCGAGCAGCTTCTGCAAGATCGCGCTGTCGAGATCGGCGTAGCGTCTGGGAATCAGCGTGACGTCGGCGGAGTATCGCCGAAGGAACAGCGCCTCCCCCGCGCCTTGCCGATCGCAGCCGATGACGGCGATGCGCTGGCCAATATGCTCATAGCCGTCGCAGATCGGACAATAGCGCAACACGCCGGCGTCGATCGCCGCCTGACGCGCCCGCGCTTCGATCGGCACGTCGTTCTGATCGACGCCGGTGGCGAGGACGAGCGCCCGGCATGACCACCCTGTTCCATCGTTCGAGCGAAGCGCGAAACCGCGGTCGCAGATCGACGCGCTTTCGACATGCGCGCCCACGAGGGCGGCGCCATATTCAACGGCATGGCGCGTCATTCTCGAGAGAAGCCGCTCGCCACACACGCCCGACGGGCAGCCCGGCACATTATGGGTGAGCGGAATCTGGGCGGCCCGGCTGCGCCCGTCGTGAATGACGAGCGTCGATCGGCGAAAACGCGCCAGATAGAGCGCGGCGCTCAGGCCTGCCGGCCCCGCGCCGACGATGATCGCGTCCCAAATCTCGGCCATGCGCTCTTCCCAAGGATGAGGCGTCGCGGCGTCAGACTCGAACCGCGTCGCCCCCACCTAACGGTCGGGGCTGGCCCTTGTTCGCCCTTTCGTCACCGCCAGGCGGCGGCGAAGTCCTTCATCACAACGTCCCTGATCTGCTCGGCCCAGATGTGATCCGTAAGACCCGTCGGGTGGCCGTCGCCCGGGATGAACAGCGGGCGGCCGGGGTACGCCGCGGGATCAATCGGCTTGACCTCGGCGACATGCAGGCCGGCGGCGCGAAGCTTCTCCATGATGGCGTCGTTTCCATAGGCGGGGCCGAGCCGGTAACGCTCCGACGCGACATTGTCCGGCAGATACATGATCAAGGTCTCAGCGCCATACTTCTGGCGCGCAAGCTCCCCCGCCCTGCCCAGAACCGCGACGTAAAGATCGACATCCGCTTCCTCGATCGGCGGCTCCCGGGATTCGAAGAAGTAGTGGAACATTTCGGTCGAGCGCAGCAGCGCGCGGGCGGCGCCGAAGAGGCCCGACGCCGCCTCTGCACAGGAGCCGCGATAAACCGGCGCTCCGTTTTCGAAGACATAGCGCGGCGCGTACCATTGGTTACGCTCCTTGCAGGAGGTCCGGCCCGCATGCCACGGGGCGGTGAGCATGACGAACAGGCGAGGGTCCTTTTTCAGCAGTGCGTCGTGCTCGCCGATCTCCAGCGCGCGCAGAAACTGCTGCGGGCCATAGGCGGTCACGGCAAGATTGAGCACGCGGAAACGGCGGTCAGTCACATCGGCGAAGGCCTGCGGCAGGGTCTCATTATCGTTGAGGCCCGCGCCGAAGGTCATGGAGTCTCCGAAAAAGGCGACCGTCGGGCCCTCCGCAGCCGAGTTGACCTTACGCGTCAGATTCTCGTCGATGGTGTTGACGACGTCGTAAACGACGTCGCCGTTGGGCGCGATCTTCTTTTCGTGGATCGGCCCCGGGCGGGCTGGCCGCCAGCCGAGCTCGCCCACCCGCGCCCAGCTGCCTCGGTCCTTGTAGGTGGTCGCAAAGCCGCCGAGATGCAAAGACACGACTTCGATGATTCCGAAGCCAAAGGCGAGCGTGGCGCAGAGCAGCGCCGCGTCCCGCCAGCGTCCCCGCAGAATGGCGATGAAATAGACAAACGTCGCGAAGACGATCGCCACGATCAGAAGAACCACGTAGCGAGACGGCTGCACGAAATTGAGGACGCCGAAAATTGCGGCTCCCGCAAGAAGGAGAGCGGCCGAGGTCTTGAGGGGGAGAGAGCGGGTCATATGCGGGGCCTCGCCTATTTTGCGTCCGCGGCGACGGACGTGAATTCCGAGGCCACGTAATCACGCAGGCGCTCGCCCCAGATCCGGTTGAGAAGTCCCGTGGGATGGCCGTCGCCGGGGATGATGAGCTGCTGACCGGGATAGGCGGTCACATCAATCATCAAATCCACCACCTTCACGCCCCGTTGGCGCAGCCGCTCCATGAGCACGGCGTTGGTGATCGACGGCCCCAAATGGTAGCGCGGATTGGAAAGATCGTCCGGCAGGTAGAGAACGATCGTCGGCACGCCGTATTTCTGCTTGGCGATGTCGGCCGCCCTGGCGATGATGTCGATGTAGAGCTCCATGTCCTGAGGCTCGACCGGCTTTTCGCGCTGACCAATGAAATGGTCATAGGCCTCCGTCCAACGCAGCAGAGTCGTCATCGCCCGTCTGAAGGTCGACTGCCGCGACGCGCAGGAGCCGCGATAGACCGGTTCGCCATTCTCCAGTTCGTAGCTCGGCCCGAACCAGGCGTTGTCGGCCTTGCAAGAGGTGCGGAAGGCGTGCCAGGGCGCCGTTTGGATGACGAACAGACGCGGGTTCTCCTTGAGGACCGGATAGAGGTCCGTCTCCAGCGCGCGCAGCGTCTGCTGCGGCCCATATCCGGAAACCCCGAAATTGACGACGTGATAGGCGCCCTTGGTCAGATCGGCGAAAATCTGCGGCAGCGTGTCGCCGTCGTTCACGCCCGCGCCATAGGTAAAAGAATCGCCGAAGAAGGCCACGAGCGGCCCCTGCGCCGAATCGACCTTGCGCGTCAAATCGTCCTTGATCGTGTAGGAGACGTCGAAGATCACGTCCCCATTGGCGGCGATTTTCTTCTCATGAATGACGCCGGGTCGGATCGGACTCAAGCCAAGTTCGCCCTTGATCCCCCAACTGCCTTTCTCGCGAAAGGTGGTGGGCGAATTGTTCATCCGCCACAAAACGACTTCGATGGCCACGATCCCGAAGGCGAGCGAGGCGCATATCAAGGCGACGTCGCGCCAGCCGCCGCGGAGAACAACAACGAAGTAAGAAAACAGAAGGAATACGAGAAACACCTCGTAAAGGACAAGATGGCGGTTCGCTTCGATAAATGCATAGCCAGCCCACGCAAGAACAGCCGCAACGAGAATTGCGCTTAATACTTTGAGAGGACTTCTTAAATCAAGCATGGAGCATAGGACCCCGGATCGCGGCCTGTCGGGATCAGAACGGCCGCCGTCTAAAAGCTGGCGGGACAGCTAATTCATAGCCAGAAAAATTGCAATTCGAGCGCTTTCCAGGTGCGGGCGTCGAGCGCTTTCCAGCTGCGCGCGGGAGCGCTTGGGCGTGCATTGACGCCTGCCGGTTTTGTGCGCGACCATTGCTCCGGCGACCGGAGGCGCGCCGTTATGAGCGATCCGCCAGCGATCCCCTCCCCGCCCGCCCCGAGCAAGCGCTGGGAGCATTTCCCGCATGACGCCGACCTCGGGATCCGGGGTTTCGGCGCGACGCCGGCGCAGGCTTTCGAGCAGGGAGCGCTGGCGCTCGTCGCCGCGATCACCGACCCCGCTCTGGTGCGCGGCGCCGAGACGGTCGAGATCGAACGGGAGGCGCCGAGCCTCGATCTGCTGTTCCTCGACTGGCTCAACGCCCTGATCTTCGAAATGGCGGAGCGGCGGATGATTTTCGGGACCTTCGACATAAAAATCGGCAAGGGCCGTCTGACGGCGCGCGCTCATGGCGAAGCCGTCTCGAGAGATCGCCACGCGCCGGCTGTCGAGCCCAAAGGCGCAACTTTCACCGAATTGGCCGTGGCGGAGGACTCGCCGGGCCAGTGGCGCGCACAATGTGTGGTCGACGTCTAGGCGGAAGCGAGCGCGAGAGGGGCAGAAATGGATATTTCCCGACTCGAGAAACTGTCCGAATCCGCCTGGCGGCTTTCGCCGCGTGACGGGATGCGGGCGCCGGCGATCATCTACGCAGCCGAGACGCTGGTTTCCGAAATGGACGACAAGGTCTTGGAGCAGATCGCCAATGTCGCCAAACTTCCCGGCGTGGCGCGCGCCGCCTACGCCATGCCCGACGCGCATTGGGGCTACGGCTTTCCGATCGGCGGCGTCGCCGCTTTCGACGCGGACGAGGGCGGCGTGGTCTCGGCGGGGGGCGTGGGCTTCGACGTGTCCTGCGGCGTGCGCACCCATCTCACGGGGCTCACGCCGGATCAGATCCACGCTGTCCAGGATGATCTCGCGGCGGCGCTCTATGAACATATCCCGGTCGGTCTTGGCGCCGAGGGCGAGCTTCGCCTGGACGATCAGGAAATGACGGCGATGCTCTCGGGAGGCGCCAGATGGGCCGTCGAGCGGGGGTTCGGACGGGAAGAGGATCTTCTACGCATCGAGGAGCAGGGGCGGGCCGTTGACGCCGATCCGGCCGAAGTCTCCGAATTCGCGCGCAAGCGTCAGCGCCGCGAAATGGGCACGCTCGGCTCCGGCAACCATTATCTCGAGGTTCAGGAAGTCGTCGACATTTTCGATCCCGTCGTCGCCGAGGGCTATGGATTGAAACGCGGCGAATGCGTCGTCACCATCCATTGCGGCTCGCGCGGGCTCGGCCACCAGATCGGCACGGAATTCTTGCGCGAGATGGCGGTTTCGGCGCCGGCGCTCGGGATTGCGCTTCCCGACCGGGAGCTCGCCTGCGCGCCGATCAAGTCTGACCTCGGGCGCCGCTATCTCGGCGCGATGCGCTCGGCCATCAACTGCGCCCTCGCCAATCGCGAGATCATCGGCCATCTCACGCGGCAGGTCTTCGCCCGCTTTTTCCAGCACGGGGAACTGCCGCTGATGTTCGACGTCTCGCACAACACCTGCAAGGTCGAGCGGCACACGGTCGACGGCGGGACGCGCGATCTTTATGTCCATCGCAAGGGCGCGACGCGCGCCTTCGGTCCCGGCGACGAGCGGCTGCCCGAGACGCTGCGGGCCTTCGGCCAACCCGTTCTCATCGGCGGCAGCATGGGGACGGGCTCTTTTGTCCTCGCGGGCGTGACGACGAGCGAAGAGCGCGCCTTTTCCTCCGCCTGCCACGGCGCAGGACGGCGCATGAGCCGCCACGCCGCGACGCGGATGTGGGGCGGCCGGCAGGTCGTCGACGACCTTCGCGCGCAGGGGATCATCGTCAAGAGCCCCTCGATGCGCGGCGTCGCCGAGGAAGCGCCCGGCGCCTATAAGGATGTCGGGGCCGTCGTCGACTCGGCGGAAGCGTCGGGCCTCGCCAAGAAAGTCGCCTTTCTCAGGCCCATGATCTGCGTGAAAGGATAGGCCTCAAAGACGCGCGAACGCCTCGACATGGACGCAGGCGACACGACAGGCGGCGAGGCTTTCGCGCGCAAGGGCGAGCGACCCGTCGCTGTCGATGGCGCGGGTGGCGTCTTCGACGATCACGGCCTCGAAGCCGAGACGCGTCGCGTCTTCGGCTGAAAAGCGCACGCAAAAGTCGAAGGCCAGCCCCGCGATGAACACGCGCGTGAGGCCGCGCTCGTGCAAATAGCCGGCAAGGCCCGTCGGCGTCCTGGCGTCATTTTCAAAAAAAACCGAATAGGAATCGATGTCGCGGTGAAATCCCTTGCGCATGATCAGTTCGGCATGGGGGATTGCGAGCGTGGGATGAAAGGCCGCGCCGAACGTTCCCTGCACGCAGTGATCCGGCCAAAGCTCTTGTTCGCCGTAGGACAGGTCGATGATTTCGAACGGCTTCCGGCCGGGATGCGCAGAAGCAAACGAGACATGCCCGGGCGGATGCCAATCCTGCGTCAGAACGACATGGGGAAAGGCGTGGGCAAGCCTGTTGATGCGCGGGATTATTTCGTCGGCATTCGAAATCGCCAGCGCGCCGCCGGGGCAGAAATCATTTTGCACGTCGACGACGAGGAGCGCGTCGTTCTCGCCGACCTTGTGAGTCATGAAGACGCCCCTCCCTCCGTGCGGCGATCGACTTCGGAGACCAACGCCCGCAACGCCGCGCCAATGTCGACGCAGTAGGTGGCGGCGGCGTCGAGCCGCTGCAAGGCGACAGGAAGCTTTGAGAGATTTTCCTTCGCGCGCGCGCGGCTTTCGGCGAGCGACGGCGTAGGCGCAAGCCGACGGCCCTGCCGCATCACGGAACGCAGCAGAGGCTCGCCTTCGTGCGTGTCGTCTTCCAGCGAAATCACGTCGCCGCACATTCCGCCGTCCGGTCCGAAACGCCGCCACACCTGTTTGCGTCCGGGATAGGTCTCCTTGCCCCTGGAGCGTTTGCGCCGCGCCACGCCCGCATATTCTTCGAGCTTATACGCGCAGTCGAGCGCGGGCGCATCGGAAGAGGTCGTGAGGCTCGTGCCGATCCCGAACCCGTCGACGGGCGCGCCCGCCTTGATGATGGCGCGAATGTCCGCGTCATCGAGTCCCCCGCTGACGAGAATGCGGACGTCTTTCAATCCCCCTGCGTCCAGGATCGCGCGCACGCTTTTCGACAAAGCCACGAGATCGCCGCTATCCAGACGAACCGCCTTGACGCTTACGCCGCGCGCGCCCAAGCCCGGCGCCAGCGCAACGAGCTTCCGCGCCGCGGCTTCCGTGTCGTAAGTGTCGAGCAGCAACACGAGATCGTCGGGATGACTCTCCGCAAAAGCTTCGAAAGCCTTCCTCTCGTCGTCGAAAGCCTGGATGAAGGAGTGGGCCATCGTGCCAAAGAGCGGCACGCCGAAACATTTGCCGGCGAGCACTGTGGCCGTGCCGTCATAGCCGGCGAGATAGCTCGCGCGCGCCGCCATCAACCCGGCTTCGGCGCCATGGGCGCGGCGCAAGCCGAAATCGACGAGCTGCCGGCCTTGCGCCAGCAGCACATGGCGCGCCGCCTTCGAGGCGATCAGCGACTGAAGATGCAGGATGTTGATGAGCCGCGTCTCGACGAGCTGCGCCTGCGGCAGAGGCGCCGTGACGCGCAGAATGGGTTCGTTGGGGAAGAAGACCGTACCTTCGGGCATGGCGTGCACGTCGCCGGTGAAGCGGAACGCCGCAAGCTGCTCGAGAAAGGCTGCGCCGAACATCCCGGTGCTGGCGAGCCAGTCGATATCCTCTTTGGAAAAACTGAGAGTTTCGAGAAAGGCGAGCGCCTGCTCGAGCCCCGCCGCCACCAGAAAGCCCCGGCTCGGCGGAAGCCGGCGGACGAAAAATTCGAAAACGGCGGTCTCGACGACGTCTTGCGTCAGATAGGCCTCGGCCATCTTCAGCTGATAAAGATCGGTCAGCAGCGAACTCCCGGCGCAGTCCATCCTCTCTCCCTCATCGTCTCGAAGAGGTAACGCGCCGGACGGCGTCATCGAGCGGAAAGTCCTAGCCTTGGAGCGCCGCCGCAGCTTCCTGAACGCTCGGATGCGAACCGAGAATAACGTCGAAGCCGCTTACCGCCATCACCTCTTTGACATTGCCGCGCAGACCGCAAAGCGTCAGCGCGCCGCCCAGCGACTTTGCTTTCTTCGCCGCAATGAGGAGCGCTCTCAACCCCGCGGAGCTGACGTATTCCACTTGCGAAAAATCGACCACGACCTTGTGGGGGCCGTCGTCGAGCAAGGCCGCACATTGCTCCTCGAAAGCCGCGGCCGTGCCGCTGTCGATACGGCTCATCGGCCTGACCACGCGCAGGCCGTTCGAAAGCTCATGGGTCAAATCCATTTTTACATTTCCCCGGTGACGGTTATGCAACCGGCACTTATTATCGGACGCCGCCGTAGCTTTAGACCCTCTCCCCGCCGGTCGTCCAGCGGGGGACGTTCTTTTCAAGGAGCAGACATGAGCATAGCCGTAGATCGCGCCGGGAGCCCGGTCTCCGTGTCGCAGATCAGCCTGATCGAGGAGTTTCTGCTTCTCACCTTAGAGGACAGCGGCGGCGAATTCGACAGCGTGCCGGAAATCTATCTCAATTGTGGAATCGCCGGCGCGGCCTTGATGGATCTTGCGCTGCGCGGGCGTATCGATTCGGATCTCGACGGCGTCTACGCCGTGGACGCCGCGTCCACCGGCGACGCGGCGCTCGATACGGCGCTCGCCGAGATCGCCGCCGAGCCGCAGCGTCTCAGCGCGCAGGGCTGGATCACGCGCCTGTCCCGCCACGCGCCGGCGATGCGCCGGGCGGCGCTCTCCAACCTCTGCGCGCGCGGCGTCTTGCGCCAGAGCGATCACGCCTTTCTCTGGGTGCTCAAGGGGCGGCGGTATCCTGTGGTCGAGGGGCAGGAAAGGCCGGAGGCGAAGAAGCGCATCCTCGCTTTGCTCTATAATGACGATATCCCGTCGCCGACCGACGTCGCGCTCACGTCGCTCGCGGACGCATGTTTCGTCTTCGAGCGCATTCTGACGCCAAAGGAGTTACAAAGGGTCAAGCCGCGCATCCGCCAGATCGCGCGCATGGATTTGATCGGGGGCGAGATCGCGCGCACCGCGCATGAGGTCAATCTCGAGACGCGCGCCGCCGAGCGCCGGACCGTGATCGCCGGCCTCGCCGGCAATGTGATGGAATGGTACGATTTCGGCGTCTATGGCTTCTTCGCCGCCGCGATCGGCTCACAGTTCTTCCCCTCCGACGATCCGTCCGTTTCGCTCATCGCCTCTTTCGGCGTATTCGCCGTCGGCTTTATCGCCCGGCCGCTCGGAGGGCTGCTCTTCGGCCATGTCGGCGACCGCCTCGGCCGTCGCGCCGCCGTCGTCGGCTCGGTCATATTGATGATCATCCCGACGCTGCTGATGTCGCTCCTGCCGACCTATGCGCAGATCGGCCTCGCGGCCCCTGCCCTGTTGATCCTGTTGCGTCTGGCGCAGGGTCTCGCCGTCGGCGGCGAATATACGACGTCCATGGTGCTGCTGGTCGAGGAAGCGCAGGCGAGCCGGCGCGGCTTTGTCGGCAGCTTCGCGCCCTTCGGCGCGCTCGGCGGTCTGCTGCTCGGCTCCGCGGTCGGCGCGGCGCTCATGGCGTTCCTGCCGGAGAAGGCGGCCGCTTCATGGGGCTGGCGCCTCGCCTTTTTTACGGGGCTGCTCATCGGCCTCGTCGTCTTCGTCATTCGCCGCCGCCTGCCGCCCGATCAAGCGATCGTGCAGACCGAAGAAGCGCGCAAATCGCCGGTTTTCGAGGCCTTCCGCACGCAATGGCGCACCATCCTCAAGGTCGTGGGCTTCACGCTCGGCAACGGCGTCGGTTTCTATCTCTGCTTCGTCTATGTCTCGACCTGGCTCAAGGAACAGCAGCATCTTTCCGCCTCCACGGCGCTGACGCTCAACAGCATCGCGATCTTCTTCATGTTGATCTTCACGCCGCTCGCCGGCGCGCTCTCCGATAAAATCGGCCGCAAGCCCGTGCTGATGGCCGGCGCCCTCGGGCTCGCGCTCTTCGCCTGGCCGCTCTTCCGGCTGATGAGCGTCCCGCATCTCGGCGCCATCCTGCTTGGACAATGCGCCTTCGCGCTGTTCATGTCGGGCTATGGCGCGAGCCCCGCGTTTCTCGTCGAGGCCTTCCCCAAGCATGTAAGATGTTCCGGCCTCTCGATCGGCTATAATCTCTCGCTCTCGGTCTTTGGCGGAACGGTGCCCATGGTCGCAGTCTTCCTTACCAAGATCACCGGCAATCCGCTCGCGCCCGCCTTCTACCTGTCGCTCGCCGCGCTCATTTCGCTCGCCATGGCGACCCTGATCGGCGGCGACGCCGAAACGCAGGAGGCGTCTTGACGGACGCTCCTCAAACGCGGCGCGCCGGCTTCAGCCTCGCGGCCGGAGACATTCAGACGGCGGTCGCCTGGATCGCCTCTGAAGCGCGCGCGCTCGGCGCGACGGAGCGGCAGTCCTTCGGCGCGCAGCTTTGCGCAGAAGAGCTTCTCGTCAACGCCATGAACCACGGCGGGCGAGAGCTGTTGGCGGTGGCTATCGCTCTGGATCGCCTCCCCGACAGGCTTCGTCTGCGCCTCGAGGACGATGGCGCAGCCTTTGATCTTCTCGACGCGCCGGAGAGGAGGAGCGATCCGTCCCTAAGCCAATCGCGGCCAGGCGGTTGGGGCGTCTCGCTTGTCCGGCGCTTCGCCGATCGCATCGAGTGCAACCGGCTTGAAGACGCAAACGTCGTTGTCCTCGAATTTATCGAAGGCGCCGAGCCATGACGCAGCCGGGCGCGAATCCCTTCGAACTCTTGGACGGCGCGACGCGCGACGCGATCCGGAGCCTCGTCGCGAGCGCACGGAAGCTCGACCTGCAGCCCGGCGAGACGCTGGTGCGACAAGGCGATCAGAGCGACTCCGCCTTCTTTCTCGATGAGGGCGCCGTGCAAGTTTTTGCGGAGACGGCCTATGGCGCCGCGCCGCTCGCCATCCTGGAGGCGCCACGGCTCATCGGCGAAATCGGCGCCCTCGCCGGCTTGCCGCGCACGGCGAGCATGACGGCGGCGACGCCCGTGCGCCTCTATGAGATCGGACGCGTCGAGCTTCTCGAACTCGGGCGCCAGTCGCCCGAGCTTCTGCTGAAGGCGCTGGAGCAGCTCGGCCGTCAGCTCGGCGCCGTCAACGAAGCGCTCGGGCTTTATTCCAACGCGCTCGCCGCGCTCGAGCAACGCAAATTCGACAGCCGCATTCTCGAGGATCTCGGCAATCCGCCGCCCGCCCTCGCGACCTTCGCCGCGGCCTTCCGCCGCTTCGCCACCGAGATTGTCCGCAAACGGCGCCGCGAGGACGAAATGGCGAGCGCCGCGCTCATTCAGCAATCGCTTCTTCCCAAGGACGCGGCGATCAACCGCCGCCGCTCCGATATGGAGATCGCGGCGCGCATGCGGCCCGCGCGCGAGGTCGGCGGCGACTTCTACGATTTTTTCATGCTGGACGACGACAGGCTCGCCTTCGCGATCGGCGACGTCTGTGGAAAAGGCACGCCAGCGAGTCTTTTCGCCTCGATTGTCGTCACGCTTCTAAGAACGCTCGGCCGCGACCGGCAGGATGTCGGCGAGATCGTCAATCGCGCGAATGCCCTGCTCTGCGAAGAGAACGACGCCGCCATGTTCGCGACCGTTTTTTTCGGCGTCCTCGACTTGCGCACCGGCGCGTTGCGCTACGCCAATTGCGGACATGTGCCGCCGGCGCATGTCTCGTCAGCTGGCGCTCTCACGCGCCTCCTGTCGACTGGCGCGGCGCTCGGGATCGACGCAAGCTGCGTCGCGCGTATGGCCGAGGCGCAGCTCGAACCGGGCGATCGACTGATCCTCGTCACGGACGGCGTCACCGAAGCGATGAATGCGGCGAAGGAGGAGTTCGGCGAGAGCGGCTTCGTGCAGACGGTTCGAGCTGAGCCGGCATTGGCGCCCGCCGCGTTGATGTCCCGGGTCTTTACCGCGGTCGACGATTTCGCGCAGGGCGAAGAACAGGCCGACGACATCGGCTGTCTTGTGATTGAGCGAAAATAAGCGACGCGCCTCGCGCCCGCTCGCCTCATTGGCCGCCGAGCACCCCCAGCTCTTTCACCGACTCGGCCAGAATGCGCCCCATCTCCTCATTGCCCCGGTCCGACAGATGCGCCCCATCGGCGCCGAAGAGATCCGCTTCGCCGCGCGTCCTCGCGTCGACGAGACGATCGGACGGCGCGGTAATCGGAACAAAGCCGGCCGCCTTTGCGACGTCGACCCAGATACCGTTGAAAGTCGAATCTTCGATGGGGCAATCGACGAGCAACGCCGGCGCCGACTCGAAGTTTTTGCGTATTTTTGCAAGCAGAAAACGGGTCAGATCAATCGCCTCGGGATCATAGGTCGTGGCCCGCAGTTCCTTCAAATAGGCGTCCTTGTCTTTCTGGGAAATCATCAGATAGCCGCCGTAATGATTTGACAGGGACACCTGCAGCGCCCTGTCGAAAAGTCCGAAGAGCGACGAACGAAACAGCATCGAGCGATAGAGCCGCGCCAGCGTCTCCTCGTGGAAAACGATCGTTTGCCGATCCTTGGCGAGATAGGGCCTGAGCATCCACTGATTGAGAACGATGGACTTCCGTTCGAGTTCGAAACTGTTGTTGGCGAAATCATTGTCGCAAAACTGGTGAACCAGCAGCGTCGGCGTGTAGAAACTCTTGACCTCGTCGGAAAGCAACAGGCTTTGCAACGTGCCATAGCCCCCCGACGCCGCCGCGACGACATAGAAATCGTCGAGCGGCCGATTGGTCAGGCGCGCAAGATGGCGCACGAAGGCCGCGTACCACATCTGATCGTCGGAGGCGTAGGGCTCGCCTGTGTAGGAATCGCCGAGCACGAGAATTTTCACCGGGGCGTCGCGATTGGCGCCGTAGGTTCGCGTCCCGAAGGGGTCAGTTGTCAGAGTCACGTCGAACTTGCGGCCGCTCAGCGCAGTTTTTTCGCGCTTGTAGATCAAGTTCTTTTTGAGCCGCCAGCCCAATTGCGCATCCAGCTCATTGACGCCGGTCGGCGAAAGGCGGGAGATGAGGAGATCGACTCCAACGAGCGCTGCGCAAAAAATCGCCACGCTGAAAACAAGGGCGGCGATTTTCACGCGCGGCGATGTGCTCGTCTTCTGCATATCGTGTGTTTCTTCCGGAGGGGCCGAAGGGGCTTTGGATGGACGGGGAAACTGCCCCAATTCGCTCGCGTGGACAAGTCCAAGCCCTGAAGCGGGCGAATGATCCTGCCGCAGTCGGCGCTATTTATTTGGTTCAAACACACCGATCTCGAGCCGGAAAGGACCAGACATGGCCACTCCGCGTTATCACAAGTCCAAGATTGGCGAGCATGAGCTGCAGGCCGAAACGTTGATGCTCAGCTATGGCTACGACCCGAGCCTCTCCGAGGGGTCGGTCAAGCCGCCGGTGTTTCTCACCTCGACGTTCGTCTTCGAGACGGCCGAGCAGGGTCGCGACTTTTTCGATTATATGGCCGGGCGGCAGCCGCTTCCCGCCGACGCGCCGCCAGGACTCGTCTATTCGCGCTTCAATCATCCCAATCTCGAAATCGTCGAGGATCGCCTCGCCATCCACGAGAAGGCCGAGGCGGGGCTTGTCTTCGCCTCCGGCATGGCGGCGATCGCCACGCTGATGTTCGCCTATGTGCGGCCGGGCGAGATTGTCCTGCACAGCCGGCCGCTTTATGGCGGCACGGAAGTTCTTATCGCCAGAACGCTCGCGCCTCTGGGCGTCAAGGGCGTGGGTTTCACCGACGGGCTCGACGCGGAAAATATCCGCGCCGCGGCGAAACGCGCCAGCGCCGAAGGCCGCATCGCCATCATTTTCATCGAGACGCCCTCAAACCCGATGAACAGTCTGGTCGACATCGCGCTCGTGCGTCAGATCGCCGAGGAGATCGGACATCGTCAGGGCGTGCGGCCGATCGTCTGCTGCGACAATACGCTTCTCGGGCCCGTGTTCCAGTCGCCGCTGGCGCATGGCGCCGATCTGTCGCTCTATTCCCTCACCAAATATGTGGGAGGTCACAGTGATCTCATTGGCGGCGCAATCATCGGTTCGGCCGCCGATCTCAAACCCGTGCGCACCATGCGCAGCGCCATCGGCACGCAGCTCGATCCGCACTCCTGCTGGATGCTGACGCGCTCCCTCGAGACGCTATCGCTGCGCATGGAGCGTGCGGCGACCAACGCCGCAATCGTGGCGCGTTTCTTGTCGGAACATCCAAAAGTCGCCCGCGTGCATTACCCGCCTCTCCTGGCAAACGACCACCCGGCCCGTCAGCTGATGGCGCGCCAATCCAAGTCGGCGGGATCGACTTTCTCGTTCGACGTCGCCGGCGGCCAGGCGGAAGCTTTCGCCTTTCTCAACCGTCTGCAAATCTTCAAGCTCGCCGTCAGCCTCGGCGGCACGGAGTCGCTCATCTGCCATCCCGCGACAACCGTCCATTCCGGCTTGAGCGAGGAGGCGCGGCGCGAGATCGGGATTACGCCGTCGCTCATACGCATGTCGATCGGCATAGAGCACGCCAATGATCTCCTTGCAGATATCACGCAGGCGTTCGGATAGTCTGCGCAAGGTGGTTGTTTCGAGGCGTCCGCCTAAATGAACGCTTGCGCGTTTTCTTCAAGGAGACGTCGATGGCCGCCTTGAACCGTGAAAGCATCCGCTCGGCCGTGACGCACGCCCTCATCGGCGAGAGCGAGTCTCTCCCACCCCCGGAGCGCGCCGACGCCTTCGGACGATTCTTCGCAAAATTCGGCGACGCCCGCGTCGTGCTGCTCGGCGAGGCGACGCATGGCACTTCGGAGTTCTACCGGGCGCGCGCGGCCATTACGCGTGAACTGGTTGCGCACCACGGCTTCGCCATCGTCGCCGTCGAAGCCGACTGGCCAGACGCGGCGAGGATCGACCGCTATGTGCGCCATCATGCGCCGAAAGACGATTCCGCCGAGGCCTTCGCCCGCTTCCCGACCTGGATGTGGCGCAATGTCGAAGTCATGGACTTTCTCAACTGGCTGCGCGACCACAATGCGCGACGCCCGGCCGAAAGCCGCGTCTCTTTCCACGGTCTCGACGTTTACAGCCTCGGCGCCTCGATCGGCGCCGTCGTCGACTATCTCGATCAGGTCGATCCCGAGGCGGCGAAGGCCGCCCGACGACGCTACGCCTGCCTCACGCCATGGCAGGACGCGCCCGCCATTTACGGGCGCGCCGTCCTGCGGGGTCAGCAAAAGCCCTGCGAGGACGAAGCGACCGAGCAGCTTATCGGCCTGCTCTCCAGGCGGCTCGATTACATGCGAAGCGACGGCGAAGCGTTTTTCGACGCCGCGCAGAACGCAAGAGTCGTGCGCGCCGCGGAAGAATATTATCGGCTGATGTATCGCGGATCGCGCGAATCCTGGAACTTGCGCGACAGGCACATGTTCAACACGCTCCAGGCGCTGCTGAAGCATCGCGGACCCGGCGCGAAAGCCGTCGTCTGGGCGCATAATTCCCATATTGGCAATGCAGCGGCGACCGCGATGGGCTGGGCGGGGGAATTCAACATTGGCGAACTCTGCCGCACGGCGTTCGGCGACGACGCCGCGCTCATCGGCTTCGGCACGGATCGCGGCTCGGTCGCCGCGGCGTCGGACTGGGACCATCCGATGGAAATCAAGACCGTGCTGCCGGCGCGCGAAGATAGTTACGAATACGCTTTTCGCAGGAGCGGACTCCAACGATCGCTCACCAATTGGCGCGAGCCGCGCAAACGCTCTCTCGCGGAGGTCTTGAGCGAACCTATGCTCGAGCGCGCGATCGGCGTCGTCTACCGTCCGGATACGGAGTTCCTCAGCCATTACTTCGAGGCTGTTCTGGCAGAACAGTTCGACGCCTATGTCTGGTTCGAAGAGACGCAGGCCGTGACGCCGCTGCCGGGCGGTCGACCCCATGAAGCGCCAGATACTTATCCTTTTGGCCTATGACCTACTGGAAAGGGACGGAGCGGGCGGCGCTCTCGGCCATGGTTGGAAGTCTAGAAGATAGAATGCGCTCGCGCGGCGAAGAGCACCCAGAGCAAGATGAAAAGCGCGAGCAGCATGAAGGCGATTTCGGTGACGCGCAGCGACAGCAGATATTTGTCGCGGCGCTCGGAAATCTCCGTCAGCATCGCGTTCTCGAATTCTTCGGCCGATTGCATATAGATCAGCCGCGCCGGGCCGATGGACTTGAGGCAACGCAAATCGGCCCATGCGGCGAAGCCGAACACGCCCATAAAGGCAAAAACGCCCGCGCGAATGACATGTGCGTAAGGTGCGCCGCCATCGACGAGGCCCAGCGAAAAGGTGAGCGCGGCAAGCACGACGGAGATGAATTGCAGGAGAGCGGCGCTTTTCGAGTCGAGCGTCGCCATGTCGTGCAAGACGCTGTCGCTGATCGTCTGAGCACTGCCGCTCGACGCAATCCGGATCTTGTGAAAGGCGCGCTCGTCGTCGCGACTGTCACGATAGGGCCGGGGAATATTCATGCTTTCATGCTGCAGACTGGCGCGCGCGATCGAGGCGTCGTCGCGCGCCAGGCGGCGGCTCAGTCAGCGCCCTGGCCGTCGCCGAGGCTGGCGGCGACGGGAAGTTGCGTGCGGATCGCGGTGACGATGCGCTGAATGGAGGCGTTGGCCTCATCGGCGCGCTTTTCAGCAGACGCCGCGCGCTGCTCCATCGCCGCAAGATCGGCTTCCCTGGACGCCAGCAGCGATTGCAGCATCTCCAGATCCTTGTGCGCCTGCATGGCGCTGGCGGTAAGTTCGTTGATCTCCGCCTCGGCCTGGCGCAACCCCGCCTCGGCGCGCTCGGCGCGCGCGACCGTGCGCTCCAATTTCTCCATCACCGTATTCGCGGCGTTATGTGCGCGCGCGACCGCCTGAGCGGATTGCTCCTCGAGCTTGCGGATCGCCTCGGCCGCTTCGGAAACGAGCGCAAGCGCCGCGTCGGCCTCGTCGCCGCCGTGCAATGACTGGCGGAGAGCCAAATCGACCGGACGCAGGTTTTTCGAGTTTTGATCGCCTCTCGGAATGATTTCGTCGACGACCTGATCGAGATCCAGCGAGTCCATTTATGCCTCCGCGATACGCTAACGGATGGGTGTAGCGCTCCTCGACGCCTTATTGAAGAAGATTGCGGCAAAATCTCAACATGTAAATAAGCTCAGCTCAAGTCAAAAATACTGAAGACGGCGCTTGTTAGCTCCTTCTTTCAGAAGGTTGCGCGTAATTTCGACCCGTCACAGGGGCGCCGGATATCGCTCCTTATTGTGACGCAAATAACATAAGCTTCACAGTAAATCTTATTAACGCCTCGAATCGTAGCGGCAAATGATCGCGACGCGGCTGGCGGCGCGGCGGTTATGCGGTCTTGAGCTTGGCTTTGCAGGCGACTCTTCAGGCGCCGCCCACCACGCGGGCGACGATCTTCGCCGTGTAATCCACCATCGGCACGATGCGCGCATAATTGAGTCGCGTCGGCCCGATCACGCCGAGGGCGCCGATGATGCGACGCTCGCTGTCGCGAAGCGGCGCCGCCACCAGAGAAGAGCCTGACAAGGAGAAGAGTTTGTTCTCCGAGCCGATGAAGATGCGAACGCCTTCGCCCTGTTCGGCGCGCTCCAGAAGGTCGATCACGCCCGTCTTGGTTTCGAGATCGGCGAAGAGGAGGCGCACGCGTTCGAGATCGGCGGCGGCGGTGAGATCCTCGAGGAGATGCGCCTGTCCGCGCACGATCAACTGGCGGCTTTCGCCGGATGCGCCGGCCCAGCTCGCAAGCCCCGCCTCGACGAGCCGGGCCGTCAATTCGTCGAGCTCAGTCTGTGCGGCGCGGCGCGACGCCTCTATGCCTTCGCGCGCCTCGGCCAGCGTGCGCCCGGTGATGCGGGCGTTGAGATAATTGGCGGCCTCCACGAGAGCCGACGCCGGAAGGTCCCGCGACACCGGAATGACGCGGTTTTCCACCGTGCCGTCGTCGGCCACGAGAATTGCGAGCGCCCGCTCCGGCTCGAGCCTGACGAAATCGATCTGCTTGAGGCGCACATTCTCCTTGGTGGCGGCGACGACGCCGGCGACCCGGGTAAGGCCCGAAAGCAGGCTCGTCGCCTCCGCCAGCACGCCCTCGAAATCACGATCCTTGGAGGCGGCCTCGACGCCGGCCTGGATGCGGACCCGCTCGGCGTCGGCGAGGTCGCCGATCTGGAGCATGGAATCGACGAAAAAGCGAAGCCCGAGCTCGGTTGGAAGACGGCCGGCGCTGGTGTGCGGCGCATAGATCAGGCCCAGCTCCTCGAGGTCCTGCATGACGTTGCGGACAGAGGCGGGCGAGAGGGTCATCGGCAGCAGACGCGACAATTGCCGGGAGCCGAGGGGCTCGCCGGTCGCGAGATAGCTGTCGACGAGCTGTCTGAAAATCTCGCGCGAGCGCTCGGTGAGCAACGCCAGATTGGCCGCGGGCGGGATGATCGGCGACTGTCGGATCATGAGCAGAAGAATAACGCATCGGCGCGCGGCGTCGAGACCGGGAAAAGCGCAATAAAAAAGCCCGGCGGCGAGCCGGGCTTTCGATTTTCTGCGGCGGTCCGAGCCTTACAGCCCCAGGTTGGGCATGCCGATCAGAGCGCCGAAGTTCTTGATGTTGTAATTGATGCCGATGCGGGCGATATGCGTGTCGAAGCCCGAGCCGACGAAGGTGCGATAGGCCTGCGGGCCGAAGCTTGAGCCGAAGTTGCCCTGGAGGCTCGTATAGAGATATTCGGCCTTCACGCTGATATTGTTGAGAACGGCGTATTCGAGACCCGCGCCCACCGTCCAGCCGGCCTGCCAATGGCTGACCGAGGTCGGGAAGGGAATGCCCGCGAAGCTGTAAACGCCAGTGGTGTGCAACTGGCCATAGGCGAGGCCGCCGGTGATATAGGGCAGCAGACGGCCGAAGGCGTAGCCGAAACGCAGGCGCTCGGCGCCGAACCAGCGCAGATTGCTGCGCAGCGTGTCGCCCCATACGCCGCCGTTGTTAGAGTTCACGTCCGCGTAGTTGAACTCCGACTCGTAGCCCACAACCACATTATTGGGGAGCTGCCAGGTCGAACCGCTCTGGAAGCCGACGAGATAGCCGCTCGTGTCATAGGACGACTGAACGTTCGTCCATCCGGCGATGCCGCCGAAGCCAAGCGCGGAGATATTGGAATTGTAGCCGGCGGAGCCGCCGCCCCAGGCGCCGCTCACGCCGAAGTGGTAGCCCGTCCAATCGAACACCGCCGGCGGCGGGGGCGGCGGGGGAGCCTTGTAGCTGGGCAGATCCGCGGCGACAGCGGCGCCGACGGCGACAAGCGACGCGATCGCGCCAAAAACCGTAGCCTTGAAAGTCATTTGATCATCTCTCCAACAGCAAGGCCGCCCGGTCCCCGGCGCAGCATCGAAAAAACTCAGTCGTCAAATTAACACTCGACCTTTCAAGGCGAAATCTGCGGCGCCACCCATTTGGCCAATTTTGCGGCAGCGTTGCGGCCGGGTCACAGTCGCGCGCAAGTGCTTGAAATCGAGGGGAGAGAGTTTACGAGACGGCCGCCATCAGCGGCGCAGCCAGGGCTTGCAGCCCCGCCCGATAGGCGGCGAGCGAAAAACGCCTCTCGTAATAGGCCCTGGCCGCGCTCGAGGCGCGCTGCGAATCGGAAGGGGGCGGCGCGACGGCGGCGGCGCTGAGCGCGGCGGCGAAAGCTTCGGCCGTCTCGACGATCGTGACGCCCGGGAGCGCCAGCGCTGCGTCGTCCATGCCGCGCAAGGCCTGCGGCGTCGCGATCAGCGGCAGGCCGCTGGACATGGCTTCGACCGTCTTGATGGAAAGGCCGGTGCCGCCGATCGTGGGCAGCAGAACCAGCCGGGCGCCGGCGTAGACGGCGCCGGGCTCCGCGACGCGTCCGAGAAACCAGTTCTTGTAAGCCGCATAAAGCTCGCCGGCCCGCGCCCTGACGCCATCGGCGACGCTGCCGGCGATCTTCACTTCGACGCCCGGCGCCCGGGGGGCCACCTCGCGCAGGAACCAAATGAGGCTCTCGACATTGGCCGTATTGTCGCTCGAAACGATCACAATGTCCGGCCCGCCCGGTCCGGTGGGCGCCGGCGGCGTCGGCGGATAGAGCAGCGCGTGTCGCTTCTTGGGCAGAAGGCCGCGAAATTCCTCCGCCTCCCGCGCATTGAGATGCAGGAGAAGGTCGGCGCCGCGCATGGCGGCGAGCTCCTGCGCCAGCATCTCCTCATAGGTCACGCGCGGGCGCAACCAGGGCATGCGCTCATTGATCAGCGCGAATTGCCGCGCCTGAAGGTCGTGGGTGTCCAAAAGGATCGGCGCGCGACCGCGGGCGAGGCGCCGCGCCGCCGGCATCAGAAAGAAATGGTTGCAGTGGACAAGGTCATATTCCGCCTCCTCGACCCCCGGCGAGAACCGCGCGCGGGAGACGAGCCCGAGGCGGATCGCCGCCTGGTCGCCATGCAGATAGGGCCAGACGACTCCTCTGAAAAAGCCTGGCTCGAAGAGAACATGCAGCGGCGCGCCGCCGAGATGGCGCGGGCTCCCCTCGAGCTCGGGGGTAGCGGTCAGAAAGGAACGCCATAGCCAGCGCCGTTGCGGGAGAAACCCCGGATCGGTGCTGATCGCGATGGGCGACGCCTCGGCGCCGAGGGCGCGATAGGCGGCGATCTGACCGAGCACGACGCGATAGGTGCCGCAGGAGTGCCAGGCCGGATGCAGAAGCGCGACGCGCCGGCCGGCGAGCGGGGAGCCGCTCATGCCGTGATCGTGTCAAGCGCCGCGGCGAGCGTGCGCGCATAGGCCTGCGGGCTGAACGCCTCCTCGTAGAGGCGCCGCGTATCGCTTGCGAGCGGCGGCGTTTCGCCTCGATCCGCGCGCGCCTGCGCCTCTTGCCAATATTGAGCGAATTGCGCGGCGTCCCCGGCGAGCGCGACGTTGGAAAGCGCCGCAGGTTCGATATTCATGCCGCGGAAAGCGAGCGGCGTCGCCACCAGCGGCGCCCCGCAGGAAAGCGCCTCCACGGCCTTGATCGACAGGCCATGCCCTTCAACCGTCGGCAACAGCACGCAGCCGGCGTTGGCGTAGACGGCCCCGATATCCTCGACGCGGCCCTTGAACAGCGGGCGGTGCGACTCGTAGAGCGCCGGATCGCGGCGCTTCACGCCGCCGTCGACGTTTCCGTATATGGCGACTTTGGCGCCCGCCGCGCGCGGCGCGACATTCTCAAGAAACCAGCGAAGACTCAAATAGTTGGCGTAATTGTCGCTCGCGACGATGATGATGTCGCGCCCGCGCGCGCGCGGCGCCTCCGGCACGGCGGGATAGATGAGCCGATGCCTCGCCTCCGGCAGCAGTCGACGGAAGTCGCGGTCCTCCTCCTCGTTGAGATGCACGCAGAGATCGGCGCGGCGCATCCAATCGAGTTCGATCTTCAACATGTCGTCATAGGTCGCATAGGGCGGGATGAAGAAACCGCCCTTGTTGCGCAGCGCATATTGGCGCGCCTGAATGTCCTGCGTCTCCAGCAGCACTGGAATCCGGCGGCCCTGCTTCAAAGTTTCGACGAAGGGAAGCGTAAAATAATGATTGGCGTGGATGAGGTCGACCGACTCGTCCGCGAAACCCTCCGGCAAAGGCGCGCGCTTGGCGAGTTCAACGAGCCAGCTCGCCTGATCGCCATGGATGAGCCGCCACCAGCCGTCGATCAGCAGCCGCCCCGCGAGCGCGGAAACGGGCGCGCCGGAATAAAACCGCCGGTCGGCGCCGACGCCCTGCGTCGCGGCGACATAGGCCGGCCAGCGGCCGCCCTTCAGCGGCGGGGCCCCAATGTCGTCCATCATGGCGATCGAGAGGACGCGCGCGCCGAGCGCCCGATAGGCGGCGATCTGGCTGACATTGACCTGATAACTGCCGCAACTGTGCCAGGCGGCATGCACGACGGCGACCGTTTTTCCCAAAAGCGGCCTGCCGAGGGGCGGCGCATCGCCCGGCGGCGCCTCGGAAATCTCGACCAATCGTCCGCCCCCTTGCTTTTGCCCGAATTTTACAAGTACACCCCCCTATATGAGCCTTCGTCTCCCGAATCCACCCCTGCGGGCCCCCGACGCCGAGGCCGGCGCGGCCGCCCCGCAAAAGCGCTATGGCGTCGCCATTGTCGGCAACGACAAGATCATCGACTGGCTGCTGCCGTTCCTCGAGAGCTACCGCGACACCAATTCGTCGCTGCCCCTCTATCTCATCCCCTACGACGACAATGTCGAAATGACCCGCCGCGCGGCGGACCTCTATGGCGCGACCTATGTCGCCGAGGAGCCGGTCGAGATCGACAAGCTCTCCCATGAGCTCTACCCCGGGATCTTCAACAGTAATCGCCGCCGCCTCCGCAAGCTGCAGGCGCTCGCTCTGCCGCTCGACGAAGTCGCCTATGTCGACGTCGACGTGATCCTGTTTCGCGACTTCACGCCGATCTTCGGCAGGCTCGAGGCCGGGAAAACCGAATTCATCGTCGCCTCGCCGAGCTTCGAATACGTCTACAATGATCGGCGCAGCAAATATCCTTTCCTGGACAACGTGCTGCTCTTCAACGACGGCTTCTGGGTCACGTCCAACAAATATCTGACGCTTTCCAATTTCATCGAGACGATGAAGGCGGATTCGGAGATTTTCCACGACGTCCGCAAACGCGGCCAGCTCTTCGCGCAGCCGCTCGTGAATTTCGTCACCCATCGCCGCGGGCTCAAGATCGAGCTATTGCCCCATGTCGTGCCCGGCGCGTCTCACGAAAGCTTCTACAAGGCGCCGGGGGTGACCTTCAAGGACGGCAAGCCGCTCGATTACGAGGGCAAGGAAATCTATTTTGCTCATTGGGCGGGCGCGACCGCCCTGCCCGCGCGCGGCGTCTTCGACCCCGCCTGGACGGAATATTCGAAGGCTGCATGGGCGCGTTTCAAGAAATGACGCGGCAGGATGGCGCGATGACGACGAAGAGAGAGCCTTAGGCGATGCCCCGCCTGCTGTTTTCCTATCTTCTCAAGCGCGTCGGCTTCTCCGTGCTCGTCGTGCAGCTCGCGCTCTCGGTTCCGGTCGTTCTGTCTTATCTTTTGTATCAGCTGCCGCCGGCCGCCGTGCGCGGCGGGCTCGTCATACCGGCCCTCGTCGGCGTGACGCCGACGGTGGCTTTCGTCACTTTGCCCATGGCCATCGGCGTCGCCGCCGCGCTGGAATTCTCGCGCATGGCGAGCGAGGGCATGATCGCCGTGATGTACGCGTTGCGCCTGTCGCCCTGGGCGATCTGCCGGCCGGCGTTGAGCCTCGCCGCGGTCATCGTCTTCCTCGGCTATGTCCTCGCAAATTTCGTCGCGCCGCATTATGCGAGCAATATGCAGGACGTGCTAAACGTCGTGCGCAATTCGCTCAATCATCGCATGCTCGACGCGGCGCGGTTCTACAGCTTTTCTTCCGGCGGCAAGACTCTCTATATCGAACGTTGGATTACGCCCGACATCGCGGCCAACCTCTTCCTGCGGCAGCTCTCGGTCGAGAAAATGCAGGAAGAAACGATCACCGCGGCGCGCGCGGAATTCCGCCGCAACGAGGCCGGCGTCATCATCGCGCTTTCGAACGGCAGCATTCAGACCCGCTCGATCACCGGCGGCGAGGTGCGCATCGCCAACTTCGACGAATACGCCATGGCGCTCCCGATGCAGGGCAACGGCGCGCTTCCCGACCGCGGCTGGCGCGGCGTTTACGAACTCCCCGGCCTCGCCTTCCTCGCCAATCGCACGACGGCGAAAGCCGACCCCCGACAATATGGCGAGTGGATGGCGGAGGCCGCCAAGCGGTTCGGCGTGCCGGCGCTCGCTCTTGCCCACACGCTTCTGGCCATCGCGCTGACGCTCGCCTTCGGCAATATCACCGGGCGGCGCGGCGCGTCGGGCAGTCTCCCGATCGTCGCCGTCCCGGCGGCGCATATCGTCTATCTCGTGGCGCTGGAATCGCTGCTGCGCGTGAACGCCTGGTTCGCGCTTCTCCTTCTGGCCTTGCTCGCTGCGGAAATTTTCGTTTCGCTCTGGCTCATCGCGCGGCTGAGTTACAGCCAGAGGCCAAGGCGCGTCGAAGACTTCTCGACGGCGCCGGGCTACGCCGCGCCGATCGCCTGATCGGCGCATCCCAGACCCACGCGACGCGTGCGGCCCCGCACAGCCTCCCGCCCTCTGCTCCATTACCGTCACAGCATGGAAATTCGGAAGCGGCGCGGAGAGCTAAAATGTTCGCAACGATTCAGCGCTTGATCGAGGAAGAGACGAGCCTAGACGTTCCGGCGGCGCAGCTGACCCCGAGCGCCGATCTTTACGCCCTCGGCATGACGTCTTTCGATGCGGCGCGTTTGATGGTCGCGATCGAGCGCGCGTTCAAGGTCGATTTCCCGCCCGACGCGATGCGACGCGAAACCATGGCCTCTATCGTGGCGATCGCCCTGGCGGTCTTGTCGCTGTGGCAGGCCGAGATGGACCGCCCAGACAGCCGAAAGGCGGCCTGACGCGAGTCGTTGCTCTCTTTCAAGCCAGACTTAGCCCGGCCACGCCGGGCTATTTTTTTTGGTCAACTCGCCTGAACAACAGCAGGCTGCCCGGACATCATCGCGGCGCGGTAATCGGCGATGATTTTGGCGGGCGCGCCGATCTCGCGGACCACGCCATTTTCCAGCCAAAGCACGCGGTCGCACAGATTTTCGAGGAAGTTGAGGTCGTGCGAGACCATCAGGATTGTGCCGGTCCGGCTGAATTCCTGAATATATCTTTCACATTTGCGCTGAAAGATTTCATCGCCGACCGACAGCGCCTCGTCGACGATCAGCACGTCGGCGTCCGCATGGGCGCAGATCGCGAAGGCGACGCGCGCGATCATGCCCATCGAATAGGTGCGCATCGGCTGCTCGAAGAAGGGGCCGATGTCGGCGAAAGCGGCGATGTCCTCGATCCGCGCATCGACCTCCTTGCGGGACAGGCCCAGGATGGCGGCGCCGATGCGGGCGTTCTCGCGCCCGGTCAATAATCCGTCGAAACCGGAGCCGAGCGCAAGGATCGGCGCGATGCGGCCATCGACCTCGAAAACGCCCTTGGTCGGCATGGTGATGCCGCACAGAATCTGCAGCAGGGTCGTCTTGCCCGCGCCGTTGCGGCCGACGATGCCGACCCGCTCGCCTTTGCCTACCGTGAAATTGACGTCGTGCAGGACCCATTTTTCCCTGTAGAATTTCTTCCACAGACCAAAGAGGACCTGCTTCAATTGATCATTCTGATGGGCGTAAAGCTGGAAGGCTTTGCCGATGCCCGCGCAGCGGATGGAGGGCTCAGATGACATCGACGATGACCGATTTATAGCGCATGAAGAACTGATAGCCGCCCAGGAAGATGGCGTAGGAGACGGCGACGACGATAAGATAGCCGAAAATATTCGGCAGACGCCCGTCGAGCGCCAGGGCGCGCATCATTTCTATGTAATCTCCGACAATATTGAGGCGTAGCCAATAGGCTGTCGAGGGCGACATCGCGTCGATCTGCTCCAGGCGGTAGAAGATCGGCGTCGCGAACATGAGCACCGGCACGATCGAGGCCATGATATGGGCGACGTCGCGCGTGAAGGCGCCGAGCGCCATGAGAAACCAGACCACGCCCAAAATGAACAGCGCGAAGGGAACGATCAGCAGCGGCGTCAAGACGATCGTCAGCGGCAGCGTTCCCGCGGTAACCAGTCGGAAGGCGACGTAAACGGCAAAGGCCACGCCGGCGTAAGTGAAGGCGCGAATGGTCGCGGTCCAGGCGATGGTCTCGCTTGGAAAAATCGAGCGTTTCACGAAATTCACATGCTCGTGGAGCAGGATCGGCGCGCGATAGGCGAGTTCGCTGAAGAGGTTGAAGACGATCAATCCGATGAAGATGCCGCTGGCGTATTCCGTCACGCTCATGCCGGCGGAGAGTTGCGGCACGGTGATGGAGAACAGCACCGTATAGGTGAGCAGCATGATGAGCGGCGAGAGCACAGCCCAGGCGGGGCCAAGCAGCGAGCCGCGGAAGCGTGAGATGAATTCGCGCCGCACCACGGCGCGGATCAGCTCCCGGTGACGCCAGGCCCGCTCGAAGGGGGCGACATAGGCGGGCGGGATGGATGCGAGCAACGGGTCGACGTCCTTTGCTTTGGCGCGGCCGCGCGGCCGCATTGGCCCCGCATAGACCAGTTTGGGCGGGGCGCTGTCAATGGCGGGCGCCCGTCTGCCGTCGACGGGGGCCGCCCCTACTCCACGGTGACGCTCTTCGCCAGATTGCGGGGCTGATCGACGTCTTTGCCCATGAACGTCGCAACGTGATAGGCGAGGAGCTGCGCCGGCACGGCGTAGACCAGGGCCGCGAAGGGACCGGCGACCGACTCGGCCATCTCGATATAGCCCGCCAGCTCCGCCGCCGCCGCGTCGCGGGCGCGCGGCGAGCCGATCAGAATGAGATGACCGCCGCGCGCCGCGACTTCCTGGAGATTCGAGACGGTCTTCTCCAGGCTCGCGTCCGGCGGCGCCAGCACGATCACCGGCATGGCGTAGTCGATGAGCGCGATGGGGCCGTGCTTGAGCTCTCCGGCCGCATAGCCCTCGGCGTGGATGTAAGAGAGTTCCTTGAGCTTGAGCGCGCCCTCCATGGCGAGCGGAAACGAGGGGCCACGGCCGAGATAGAGGACGCTGGAGGCGCGCGCCACGTCGCGGGCGACGGGCTCGATCTGCGCCTCGCGACTGAGCGCCTCGGCCATCTGGCCGGGAGCGGCGACGAGTTCGGCGACGAGCTCTTGCTCGCGCTCTTTGGTCAGGACGCCGCGCGCCCGGCCGAGCGCCAAAGCGAGGCAGGCGAAGACGGCGAGCTGGCAGGTGAAGGCCTTGGTGGAGGCGACGCCGATTTCCGGCCCGGCGAGGGTCTTCGCCACCGTGTCGCTCTCGCGGGCGATGGTCGACGTTTCGACGTTCACGATCGACAGAATGTGCTGCCCATGCTCCTTGGCGTAGCGCAGCGCGGCGAGCGTGTCCGCGGTCTCGCCGGACTGGGAGACGACGATCATCAGCCCGTTGTCGGGAAGCGGCGGATCGCGGTAGCGAAACTCCGAGGCGATGTCGATCTCGACCGACAGGCGGGCGAAGCGCTCCAGCCAGTAGCGGGCGACGAGGCCGGCGTAAAAGGCGGTGCCGCAGGCCGAGATCGTCACGCGCGACAGCGACTTCGGATCGATATTCAACTCGAACGGCAGGCGCACGACCCCTTCCGCGAGGTCGAGGTAATGGGCGAGCGTGCGGCCGACGACCTCCGGTTGCTCGTGGATTTCCTTCGCCATGAAGTGGCGATAGTTGCCCTTGTCCACCAGGAAGGAGCCCGGCGTCAGCGGCAGGCGGCGGCGTTCGACCGGCATGTCGGCGGCGTCGAAAAATTGCGCGCCGTCGCGGCGCAGCGCCACCCAGTCGCCTTCGTCCAGGTAAGCAATGGAGGTGGCGAAAGGCGCGAGCGCCAACGCGTCCGAGCCGAGATAAGCGCCGTCCGCGCTCCAGCCCACGGCCAGCGGCGAGCCGCGCCGCGCGCCGATCAGCAAATCGGGCTGATCGTCGAAGAGAAAGGCCAGAGCAAAGGCTCCCTTGAGCCGCTTGAGCGCCGCCGCGACCGCCGCCTCCGGCGCGTCGCCCGCGGCGAGCCGCTCGGCGACGAGATGGGCCACGACCTCCGAATCCGTCTCCGACGCGAACTTATGGCCGCGGCCGGTCAATTCCTCGCGCAGCTCCCGGAAATTTTCGATGATGCCGTTATGGACAACCGCAACGCGATCGGCCGCGGCGTGCGGATGCGCGTTGTTCTCAGTCGGCTTGCCATGCGTCGCCCAGCGCGTATGGCCGATGCCGATCGCGCCGGCCAGCGGCGTCGCTGCGAGCTTTTCCTCGAGATTTTTGAGCTTGCCGCTCGCGCGCAAGCGGGTGAGCCGGCCGCCGCCTTCAAGCGTGGCGACGCCAGCGGAGTCATAGCCGCGATATTCGAGCCGCTTCAGGGCCTCGACGAGCTGCCCGGCGACGGGGCCCTTTCCTAAAATCCCGACGATTCCGCACATGGCAGCCTCCAAAAAACCCACAAAAGCGTCGCCATCCCGGCGCCGGAGCGCGCGGCGGAACGACAACAAGCGCGCGGCTGCGGCGAAATTGCAACCGGCGGTCTATTTCGCCGCCTTCTTCGCAGCCTGCGCGGCGCGGAACGACGCCGCCCAGCCAGCCTTCTCCATTTGCCGCCCGCGCGCCACGACGAGGGCGTCCGCGGCGACGTTCTTGGTGACGACCGAGCCCGACCCCACATAGGCCCCCGCCCCGATCTTCACCGGCGCCACCAGCGCCGAATTGGAGCCGATGAAGGCGTTCTCGCCGATCTCGGTCCGGTATTTGAAGAAGCCGTCGTAATTGCAGGTGATTGTTCCCGCGCCGATATTGGCGTTCGCGCCAATGTCCGCGTCGCCGATATAGGTCAGATGATTGACCTTGGCCCCCGTCGCGACGTTGGCGTTCTTGATTTCCACGAAATTGCCGACCTTGGCCTTTTCGGCCAGCCTGGCTCCCGGCCTGAGCCGCGCATAGGGGCCGATCGTCGCCCCGGCGCCGACGCTCGCGCCCTCGAGATGCGAAAAGGCATGAATCACCGCCCCGTCGGCGATGGAGACGCCCGGCCCGATAACGACATGCGGCTCGATCAGCACGTCGCGGCCGAAAGCCGTGTCGGCGCAGAGAAAGACGGTCTCCGGCGCGACCATGGTCACGCCGGCCGCCATCGCGGCGCGGCGCAGACGGTTCTGGGCGACGGCCTCCGCCTGCGCGAGCTGAATGCGGTCGTTGACACCGAGCACTTCCGTCTCCTCGGCGCGCACGACCTGCGCCGTCCGCCCCGCGTCGCGGGCGATCTCGATCACGTCGGTCAGATAAAATTCGCCCTTGGCGTTCGCGGCGCCGATCCGGCCGAGCCAGTCGAGCGCGCTCCCGCCGTCGATCGCCATGAGGCCGGCGTTGCACAAGCGGACGGCGCGCTCGGCGTCGCTTGCGTCCTTTTCCTCGCGGATCGCGAGCAGGCGCCCCGAGTCGTCCTGCAGCAGCCGGCCATAGCCAAAGGGATCGGCCGCCGCGAAGCCCAGCGCCGCAACGCCGGCGCCCTCCGCAAGCGCCGCACGGAGAGCGAGGATGGTCGCGCCGGTGACGAGCGGGGTGTCGGCGAAAAGCACGAGAAGATCGTCACAGCCGTCCGCAATCGCCTCCCGCGCGGCCAGAACCGCATGGGCCGTGCCGAGCCGCTCCGCCTGCACGAAGACCCGCGCATGCGGGGCGAGCCGCAAGGCCTCGTCGCGCACGTCGTTGCGGCCAGGGCCGACGACGACGGCCACCGATTCGACGCCGGCGACGGCGACGGCGGCGAGCACATGGGCGAGCATGGAGCGTCCCGCCACCTGATGCAGCACTTTCGGCTGGTCGGATTTCATGCGCGTCCCCTCGCCCGCGGCGAGGACGACGGCGAGCGCTTTGCGCTGGCTCGGCATTACGGGCCTTTGGTTTCGAGGTTGCGGCGAAGGCGCGCGGTCGGCGGCCTGTTTGTTGCAGATTCGAGCGGGCAAGGGCAAGGGCCGACCCGCAACGCCGCGCGCCGGAACAATGCCCTTTCGGTTCCACGATTTTCTTCTATAGAGGAAAGACGCGACAAAGCCGCCCCCCGACCCCGCTCCCGGTTGCTCAATGTTTGAACGAAGAGATGTCTTGAAAGCGGCCTTCGGCGCTCTCGCCTCCGGCCTCGCGCCCGCTGTCGCGCAGGCGCAGCCCAGCCAGCCGCCGGCCCCGCCGGCTCCAGCGCCCTTTTCCCAGCAGCTCATCGTCGATCTGGCGCGCGCGCTCGCCGCCAAGCCCTACGCGCCGCCGCCAAGCGATCTGCGCGAGCCATTCGCCAGCCTCTCCTATGAACAGTTCGTCGGCATCAAGACGAAGCCCGGCTCGGCGCTATGGACTGGAGAGAACAAGGGTTTTTCCATCGAGCCGCTGCACCGCGGCAATATTTTCACGACCGCCGTCGACCTGTTCGTCGTCGAGAACGGCGCCGCGACGAAAATCGCCTACGACCAGAACCGTTTCGACTATGGCGGACTGAAGATTCCGGAGAAACTGCCCGATCTCGGCTATTCGGGCTTTCGCGTGCTCCACGCGGCGCCCGGCGGCGGCGAGGCGGAACTCGCGATCTTCCAGGGCGCGAGCTTTTATCGCGCCGTGGCGGCTGGCCAGAATCTGGGCGTCACCGCCCGCGGGCTGTCCATTCGCACCGCCGATCCGCGCGGCGAGGAATTTCCCGCCTTCCGCATGTTCTGGATCGAAAGGCCGACGCTCGGCGACAATGCGCTCGTCATTCACGCGCTGCTCGATTCGCCGAGCGTCGCCGGCGTCTATCGCTTCACCCTGCGCCCCGGCGAGGCGACGCTGATCGACACCGAGCTGACGCTCTTTTCCCGCACCAACGTCGATCATTACGGGCTTGCGGGCTTCGCTGCGGCCTCGCTTCACACGCCCCTCGACTCCCGGCGACGCAACAACGATCTGCGGCCCATGGCGGCGGCGATCAATGGCATCCAGATGCTCACCGGCGCGGGCGAATGGCTGTGGCGGCCGGTCTCCAATCGCGAGGAGCTGCAATTTTCGTCCTTCGTCGACGTCAATCCCAAGGGCTTCGGCGCGTTGCAGAGAAAACGCGACGTCGCGGACTATCAGGACGACGACCAGCATTGGGAGCGCCGCCCGTCGCTCTGGGTCGAGCCGCTCGGCGATTGGGGCGAGGGCGCGATGCAACTCGTCGAAATCCCGTCCGAATCCGAGAACAACGAAAATATCGTCGCTTATTGGCGGCCGAAGACGCCCCTGGTCGGCGGCGGCGCCGCGACGTTCGCCTATCGGCAGTTCTGGTGCTGGGACCCGCCGAGCCGGCCGCCCATGGCGGCGGCCGTCGACTCGCGGGCGGGTCATTTGCCGGGCCTGAAGCGACGCCGTTTTATTGTCGTTTTTTCGGGCGAGGTTCTTGCCGATCCGCAAAAAACCGCGCGACTTTCGGCCGCCTTGACCACCTCTCCGGGATCGGCCACCAACGTTCGCACGTTTCTCAATCCGCAGGCGAAGACGTGCCGCGTTGTATTCGACCTCGACCCGGCCGGCGAGAACTACTGCGAAATGCGCCTCGTCCTGCACGCGGACGAGGAGCCGATCAGCGAAACCTGGCTTTATAGATGGACTCCCTGACACTCGCGCCCGTCGACGCCGTTCCCCCGGCGCAAAACAATATCGACCCTGCCGCGGCCCCGCCGACCCCCATCGAGCAGCGGCTGTCGATGCCTGCGCAAAACCTCTACAAATATGACAGCCGGCAGTTTCGCAAACCGCTGGCCCCGCAGCTGTGGGAGACGCCCTGGCTCGCGCGTCTCGTGACGTTCGGCGGCGGCCTGGCGCTGACGGTTTACGGCGGCTGGCAGATGTACAAGGTCATCGACGTCGGCGGCGTCACGACCTTGAAATGGGCGCTGCTGGCGCTCTTCGTGCTCAATTTCTCCTGGATCGCGTTGAGTTTCGCGAGCGCCGTCGTCGGCTTCGCGGCGCTTCTCTCCAAGCGGCCGGCCCCCGCGCTGCCGGCGACGCTCGCTAAAAAGACCGCCGTGGTCATGCCGATCTACAATGAGGCGCCGAGCCGGGTCTTCGCGGCGCTGCAAACCATCTACGAAGACGTGCAGGCGACGGGCCTGGGCGAGCATTTCGACTGGTTCTTTCTGTCGGACACGACCAATCCCGACGTCTGGGTCGCGGAGGAACGGGCGTTCATCGGCATCCGCCGCCGGCTCGGCCCCAAGGCGCGCATCTACTATCGCCGGCGTGAGAAGAACGTCGGCCGCAAGGCCGGCAATATAGAGGATTTCGTCTCGCGCTGGGGCGGCGCCTATGCGCATATGGTCGTGCTCGACGCCGACAGCCTGATGACCGGCCCGACCATCGTGCGCCTCGCCGCGGCGATGGAGGCCGACCCCGACTCCGGCATCATCCAGACGCTGCCGCTGATCATCAACCGCAACACACTCTTCGCCCGCGTGCAGCAGTTCGCCGCGCGCATCTATGGGCCGGTGATCGCCGTGGGCCTCTCCTGCTGGATGGGGCGCGACGGCAATTACTGGGGACACAATGCGATCATCCGCACCGAGGCTTTCGCGCGCCACTGCGGCCTGCCGGATCTGCGCGGCCGGCCGCCGTTCGGCGGCCATATTCTGTCGCACGACTTCGTCGAGGCGGCGCTGATCCGCCGCGCCGGCTACGCGGTCTATATGATGCCGACGCTCGGCGGCTCCTATGAGGAGAGCCCGCCCTCGCTCATCGACCTGTCGATCCGCGACCGGCGCTGGTGCCAGGGCAATCTCCAGCACGCGCGCGTGCTCTTCGCGCGGGGGCTCAGCTGGGCATCTCGCCAGCACTTTTTGACCGGCATCTTCGGTTATCTCACATCGCCGCTGTGGCTGCTGCAACTCCTTGTCGGCATCGTGATCGTTTTCCAGGCGAGCTATTTCAAGCCGGAATATTTCACGAGCGAATTCGCGCTCTTCCCGACCTTCCCGCGATTTGACGCGGAGCGCTCGCTCGAGCTCTTCGCCTTGACCATGGGCATTCTGCTCGCGCCGAAATTCTTCGGCCTGCTCGTCGCCATCTACGAGCCGGAGACGCGCAGGGGCTCGGGCGGCGTTTTCATGTTGCTGATTTCGACCCTGTTCGAGATCGTGCTGTCGGCGCTGCTGGCGCCGATCATGATGCTGATCCAGACCGGCCATGTCGTGCATATCGTCTTCGGCTTCGACACCGGCTGGGATCCCCAGCGTCGCGACGACGGCTCCGTGCCCTTCATCGACATCGTGCGCCGCCACCGCTCGCATGTGGCGCTCGGCGCGCTCAGTCTCGTCGCGGGCCTTCTGATCTCGCCCTCGCTCGTCGCCTGGATGTCGCCGACGATTGCCGGCCTCATCCTCGCCATTCCGATTTCCTGGCTCACCAGCCAGCGCTGGCTCGGCCTCGTCTTTCGCCGCGCCGGCGTGCTGGTCACGCCGGAAGAGACGACGACGCCGCCGATCGCCAAGCGCGGCAAGGCGCTCTCGAAGGCGCTGGGGCGCGCGGAGGAGGACGAAGTCAACGGCCTTACCGCCCTCCATGCCGACCCCGAGCTGCGGGCGCTGCACGAAGCCTGGCTGCCGACGCGCAAGCCGCGCCAACGCGGCGCGATCACCGCCGATCGGGCGGTCGCCGAGGCCAAGATCGCCGACGCCGAGACGATCGAGGACGTCGTCGCCTGGCTCAATCGCGGCGAGCGTCTGGTGGCGCTCTCTGACCGCGCGCTGATCGCCATGATCGCGCGCCTGCCGAGCAAGGCCGAAAAGCAGGCGGCGAGCGCCAGGGCGGCGGAGTGATCCCCGCTCCAACCCTTTGACGCCGATGCGCGAAGAGAGCGGAACACGAAAACGGCGCGTCGTCCTCCTGCGCTCGCGCGGGAGGGAGACGGAAGGGGCAAAACGACGTTGACGCTCATCTACAAAATCGTCTCCGCGCCCGAATGGCGCGCCGCGGAGACCGTTGGCGTTTATCGCGGCGCCGCCGTCGACCTCGCCGACGGCTACATCCATTTCTCCACCGCGGATCAGGCCCAGGAAACCGCCGCCAGGCATTTCGTCGGGCAGACCGATTTGCTCCTGGTCGCCGTCACGGCGGAAAGGTTGGGCCCGACGCTGAAATGGGAAGTCTCCCGCGGCGGCGCGCTGTTCCCGCATCTCTACGCCCCGCTGTCTCTGGACGCCGTCACAAGCGTCGCGCCGCTGCCGCTGCGGAGCGGGCGCCATGACTTCACGGGCCTGCTATGATTGATCCTTTCCGTCTCGCTTCGCCTTTTCTGCGCCTGCTCGACGCCGAGGACGCGCATCGCGCCACCATCGCCGGCCTGAAGCTTCTCCCGGCGCGTGCGCCCCAAAGCGACGATCCCCGCCTCGCCGTCTCCGCCTTTGGGCTCGACTTCCCCAATCCGATCGGCCTCGCGGCGGGCTTCGACAAGGACGCCGAGGTCGCCGACGCCATGCTCGGTTTCGGTTTCGGCTTCGTCGAGGTCGGCACCCTGACCCCGCGCCCGCAGCCCGGCAATCCGCGTCCGCGCGCCTTCCGTCTCGTCGAGGACCGCGGCGTCGTCAACCGTTACGGCTTCAACAATGCGGGACACGGGCCGGCGCTGGCGCGTCTCTCTCGGCGCGTGCCCGCGGGCCTCGTCGGCGTCAACATCGGCGCGAACAAGGAGGCGGAGGACCGCGTCGCCGATTATGTCGCGGGCGTCAGGGCCTTTGCGGAAGTGGCGCGCTATTTCACGATCAACGTCAGTTCGCCCAATACGCCGGGCCTGCGGGATTTGCAGGAGCCCGGGGCGCTCTCCGACCTTCTCGCGCGCGTGATCGCGGCCCGCGACGCCGCCGCCGTGCGACGGCCTGTGCTGCTGAAAATCGCCCCGGATCTTTCTCTGCAGCAACTCGACGGCATTGTGCGCGTGGCGCGCGAGCGGCGCGTCGACGGCATGATCGTCTCGAACACGACCGTCTCCCGGCCCGCGACGCTGCGCGCCGCTCAAGCCTCCGAAGGCGGCGGCCTGTCGGGCGCGCCGCTCTTCGCCCTCTCCACCTATATGCTCGCGCAGACCTTTCTGCGGGTCGAACGCCAGTTTCCGCTGATCGGCGTCGGCGGGATCGACAGCCCGGAGACCGCGCTCGCCAAGATCGAGGCGGGCGCGACCCTCGTTGAGCTTTATTCGGCGCTCGTCTACGAGGGGCCGGGACTGGTCGCGCGACTCAAGGCCGGCCTTCTCGCCGCGCTCGACCGCGAGCGGACGACGCTCGCTGCGCTCGTCGGCCGCAAGGCGGCCGCGACCGCCGCGCGGGAGCCCTGAAGCCGCGCCGGCTTTCCTGCGACGACGCGCAATGCTATGCGCGCGCATCGGAAAACAATGAGGAACGCAGCATGAGCGATATTTGGCTGGCGACGGGCGAGGCGACGGTTCTCGCGGCGGAGGGGCAATATACGGACGCGATGCCGGAAGTGCTGATTGGGAATGTGAAGGGGCCGGTCGGACACGCCTTCGCCGCCATGACCGGGCAGGTCGCGGGCCATCCGCGCATGTTCGTCATCCGCGACCTCAACCAGCAGGTTCGCCCCGCGACCATGATGACCACCAAGATGACGGTGAAGTCCGAAGCCTATGTCGAGCTGCTCGGCGGCGTGGTGCAGGCGGCGACGGCCGACGCCATCGTCGATTGCGTCGCGGAAGGGATCATTCCGAAGACGCAGGCGAACGAACTCTGCATGATCATCATGATCTGGCTCGACCCGCGCTGCGCGACGGACGAGAACCTCGACAAGAGGGATCTCTACCGCACCAATTACGAGGCGACGAAGCTTGCCATCTCGCGCGCGCTGAAGGGCGAGCCGACGGTCGACGAATTGATCGCCAACCGCAAGACCATCTCCCATTACGCGCTGGAAGGCGTGTTCGAAGAATAGGACAAGCCTGCGGCGGCGCGTCCCGCGTCGCCGCTTCATGCTTTGGGATGAGGCCTCAGCCGTCGCCTTAATCCGGGCTCAAGTCGAAGGCGAGCTGACGCGGCGTAGCGCTCCCCTCCCCTTCGAGCGCGGACAGGCTGAGGCCCAGCAGACGCACGCCCCTGGCGGTCGGGAAGATCGGTTCGAGGTGAGCGAAAGCGATTTCCTCGAATTCGCTTTGACAAGCGACCGCCGCCGCGCCCGTGCGCGTGCGCGTGATGAGCCGGAAATCGGCGTATTTGACTTTGAGCGTGACGCTGCGGCCGCGGATCCGGTTCTTCTCGCAGGCGCGCCAGACCTTGTCGGCGATCGGCGCCAACGCCGCCCGCGCCGCCGCCAGGTCGAAAATGTCCTCCAGAAAAGTATTTTCCGCGCCGATGGATTTCCGAAGGCGGTTGGCGCGCACGGGACGCGCGTCGACGCCCCGCGAAATCCAATAATAATAGCCCCCGGCCTTGCCGAAATGGCGCTCCAGGAACGCCATCGACTGCGCCTTGAGGTCGGCGCCGGCGACAATGCCGAGCCGATTCATCTTGTCGCGCGTCGCGGGTCCGACGCCATGGAACCGGCCGACCTCCAGCGTCTCCACGAAAGACGGACCCATGCGGGGCGTAATGACGAAAAGCCCGTCGGGCTTGCGATGGTCTGACGCGATTTTCGCGAGGAACTTGTTGTAGGAAACCCCGGCGGAGGCCGTCAGCCCGGTCTCGCGGCGGATTCGGGCGCGAATTTCCTCTGCGATCTCAGTCGCCGACGACATGCCCTTGAGATTGTCGGTGACGTCGAGATAGGCCTCATCGAGCGCGAGCGGCTCGATGAGCGGCGTATATTCGGCGAAGATCTGGCGAATGTGCAGGGAAACCTCCCGATAGACGTCGAATCTCGGGCGGACGAAAATCAGCTCCGGACATTTCCGTCGCGCGGTGACCGAGGGCATGGCCGAGCGAACCCCGAAGCGCCGCGCCTCGTAGCTCGCCGCCGCCACCACGCCCCGCTCCCGCGCGCCGCCGACGGCGACGGGCTTGCCGCGCAAGTCCGGATTGTCGCGCTGCTCGACGGAGGCGTAGAAGGCGTCCATGTCGACGTGAATGATCTTGCGCGGCCGCGGCGGGTCGGCCGGCTCGCCGGTTCCTGGTTCCTCCATCGGAGTCGGGTCCATCGCGCCCGAGTTTAATGGACTGTCGCGCGTCCGTCAGGCGCCAGCGCGCCGCTGGGCAAGCGAAGCCGTTTCTGCGACCTTCGGGGGGAACATTCACAGAGGACGAACGCGATGGAAGCGGAAGCGGCGTCGAGGCGCCAGATTGAACCCATGTCGTGGCGGCAGACCGTCGCCTCCGCCATCGTTTGCGTCCTGCTGCTCGCCGCCGGCGTTTATGTCCTTTCCGGCTATCTTCACGCGCTGCTTTGGGCGCTCGTCTTCGCGGTGGCGCTGTGGCCGCTCTATCTGCGCTTCCGGCGCCGCGCGCATCTCTCCGCCGAAGCGGCGGCTTTCCTGTGTACGGCGCTCGTCGGCGTCGTCATTTTTGCGCCGATCGCGACGCTGACGGTCGACGCGCTCGTCGAAATGCGTCAGCTCATCGATTACGTCCGAGCGGCGGGAGACGCCGGGCTTCCCGTTCCCCAACAGCTCGCGCGCCTTCCCTACGCCGGCCCCTGGGTCGCTCAATGGTGGGCGGCGCATCTCTCCCACGCCGGCTGGGCGACGGAGCTTCTCCATGAGCTGAACACGGCCTCGGCGCGCGAAGTCGGAGCTGGCCTCGGCGCCAACGCCTTTCGCCGCGCCATGCTGTTCATCGTCTGCCTGCTGACGCTGTTCTTCCTTTTCCGCTCTGGAGAGAGCGTCATCGGCCAATCGCGCGTGGCCTCGCGCAAACTCTTCGGCGCGCGCGGCGAACGCCTCGCGGGGCAGGTCATCGTTTCGGTGCGCGGCACGCTGAATGGGCTGGTGCTCGTCGCGCTCGGGGAAGGCCTGATCATGACGGCAAGCTATGTCCTCACGCGGACGCCGCACCCGATCCTGCTCGGCGCGCTCACCGCCTTCGCCGCCATGATCCCCTTCGCCGCAGCGATCGCCATCGGCGTCGCGGCGCTCGTCGCCGCCGTGAGCGTCGGCGCGGCGCAGGCGGCCATGATCGCGATCACGGGCGCGATCGTCGTCTTCGTCGCCGACCATTTCGTTCGCCCGGCGCTGATCGGCGGCGAGACGAAAATCCCCTTTCTTTGGGTTCTGCTCGGCATTCTGGGCGGCGTCGAATGTTTCCAGTTGCTGGGGCTTTTCCTCGGACCGGCCATCATGGCGGCGCTGGCGTCGCTGTGGCGCGACCTCGCCGCCCCGCCCGCCTCGGAGAAAATAGGCGCGTGAAGCGACCGAAGAGCGGCGGGCGTCCGACGCCGCCCCATAATTCCGGGAGGGGCAGCGAAAGGAGCGCGCCGATGATCCCATCTCTCTCGTCTGGCCTTTCCAAGGTCATCAAGGCGCATCGCGCGGCCTTCGAGAAGTTCGAAGCGACGCACGAGGACGATGACGGCTTTCTCAACGCCAGCCGGGAGGAGGACATCGCCCGCTATGACGTCGCCATGCGCCCGTGCCGAAGCGACGCCGAATTCATCGAGAAGCTGCGCTATCTCATGGCCACGGAGCGATGCCTGTGGGGCGACCCCGAATTTCTGACCGAGTTCGGATCCGTCGTCATCGCGGTGCGGGAGCATCTCGATCGCCGCGAAGGCTGACGGAAAGGCCCGCGCCTGCTTCCTTGCGACCGTATGGCGCCCTAATTCAAAGGGCGCGCGACAAGCAGGAGGCGCTCATGCGGCGAAGCTCAACAGGCGCCTTGTGCGCCGTCTCGTTTGCGGCCCTGGCGCTGGCGCTGTCCGCGGGGCCGTCAGCAGCCGCGCCGAGCGCCGCCGCCTGCCCGGGAGGCGACGCCGGGCTGACCCTGCCGCGCGGCTTTTGCGCCACGATCTTCGCGGACCGCCTCGGCCACGCGCGCCACATGGCGGTCGCCCCGAACGGCGTCGTTTACGTCAATAGCTGGAGCGGACGCTACTACGGGCGCTCCCGACCCCCGGCCGGCGGCTTCCTTGTCGCCTTGCGCGACGGCGACGGCGACGGCCGCGCCGAGATCGTCAAACGCTTTGGCGAGACGCCCGTCGGCGGCGGCTCCGGCGGCACGGGCGTCGCCCTTTACGACGGCGGGCTTTACGCGGAAGAAGGCGACAGGATTGTGCGCTACAGCCTTCCGCAAGGCGAGATCGCGCCGTCAGGAAAGCCGGAGACCGTCGTCTCCGGTCTGCCGCTCACCGGCGATCATCCCATGCATCCCTTCGCCATCGACGCGCGGGGCAATCTCTATCTCGATTCCGCTTCGGCGACGAATTCCTGCCAGGCGCAAAACCGCATGCGCGAATCCCCGGGCCTCGTCCCCTGCCGGGAGCTCGAAACGCGCGCCGGCGTCTGGCGCTACGACGCAAAGAAGCGAGACCAGAAGTTTTCGCCCAACGAGCGGTTTGCAACGGGCATTCGCAATGGCGAGGGCATCGCCGTCGACGGCGACCGCATCTTCGTCACGCAGCACGGCCGCGATCAATTGTCCGAAAACTGGCCGAAACTCTACAGGCCCGAGCAGGGCCCGGAATTGCCTGCCGAAGAATTGCTCGAGCTGAAACAAGGCGCCGATTACGGCTGGCCCGAATGCTATTACGACGGCGCGCAGCAAAAGCGCGTACTGGCGCCGGAATATGGCGACGATGGCGGCAAAGCCGTTGGAATCTGCGCCGAGAAGCAGGGCCCGCTCGCCGCCTTCCCGGCCCATTGGGCGCCCAACGCTCTCGCCCTCTACCGTGGCGGACAGTTTCCAACCGCTTATGACGGGGGACTCTTCATCGCCTTTCACGGCTCGTGGAACCGCGCGCCGGCCCCGCAGGGCGGCTATAATGTCGTGTTCCAGCCCATGGCCGACGGCCAACCGACGGGCGACTACGTGGTTTTCGCCGACGGTTTCGCCGGTTCGCACAAAGATCCGGGCGGCGCCGCGCATCGTCCCTCCGGCGTCGCCGTCGGACCGGATGGCGCGCTCTATGTTTCGGACGACGTCGTCGGACGCATCTGGCGCATCACCTTCCATGGCGACGTCGCGACGACCGGGGTGGAAGCGGCGCCAGCGGCGCCGGCGCAAACCGCCGGACGCGAAGCCGGGCCGCCGGAGGGAACAAATCCGCAGGCCGGACACATGGAAGGACGCAAGCTGCCGACGCCGGCCGGCGCGAGCGACGCCGACGTCGCGCAAGGCGAGCGCATCTTCAACGGCCATGCGGCTGGCGGAACCTGCTCGGGCTGCCACGGCGACAATGGCAAGGGCTCCCCGCTCGGTCCCGATCTCACGCGCGGCAAATGGCTATGGGGCGACGGCAGCCTCGCCTCGATCCGCAACGTGATCGCCAAAGGCGTGAGCCAACCCAGGGAATTCAGAAGCCCCATGCCGCCCAGGGGCGGCGCCGACCTGAACGACGCCGACGTCGCCGCCGTCGCCGCTTATGTCTGGGCGATCAGCCGGCCGCCGGGAGGCTGACTTTTGACGTGTCAGGCGCCTTTATTTTGCTCAAATAGTCGGGTAGCCTTTTGACAAGTCGGCGGAGACGCTGACACAAGAGGCGCCCCGACCGTGGATGTAACGGCGGGGCGTTTTCGTTAGGCTGCCTCTTTCGCTGGCGCCTTACTTGCTCCCTTGCGCCCGTTGGCGGCAGTCGGGCGTCGGCCTGTCCGACGCGCATCCTTATGTGGGCTTTTTCGCCCATATGACGTAGCATTGCGTAACGGGTCGGCGGGAGCGGCCAATGTCGAACGACAGAAGCATATTGGTTTGCGGGATTGGCGAAACGGCCTCGGCCGTGGCCCGCCGCCTCTTTGCGGAGGGCTACGCCGTCAGCCTCTACCGGGCGACCGCGCCCTTCATGCTTCGCCGACGGATGAGCTTCGCCGACGCCTGGTACGACGGCTACGCCCTGCTCGATGGGGTCGAGGCGCGGCGCGCCGACGTGAACGCCGAATTCCAGCTCGGCCTGCGGACGCGCGAGTTTATTCCGCTCCTGCGCGGGCGCTATTCGGATGCGCTGGAGCGCTGGCCGTGGGACGTCGTCGTCGCCGTCCATGAAGACAAAGAGCCCGTAACGCTCGCTTCCCCGGACGACGCCGAACTCACGATCGGACTTGGAGCCGGTTTCCTCCCCGGTCGCGATTGCGACCTCGTCGTTGAAACCGAGGGTCCCGACCCCGGCGGCATTCGTCGCAAAGGCGCGGCGACGCAAAATCGCGGACGGCCCGCCGCGCCCGAGCATCGCGACGTCCTCGCGCCGGCGGCTGGTCTCTTCCGGGCGGATGTCTCCATCGGCGCCGCCGTACAGCCCGGCGCCACGCTCGGCTTAGTCGGCGACGTTCCGGTTCTGGCGCCGATGGCTGGGCGCGTCCTCGGCATCGCCCGCAAGGAGCAGGCGGTGATAGAAGGGGAGCCCGTGGCGGAGCTGTCGTCCTCCCACGCGACGCCCGTCGCCGGGATCGGCTTCGCCAACCAGCTCATTTCCAGAGGCGTTTCCTTCGCGATCGAAATGGAGCTCGAAGGCTTCGAGCCTTTTTCTTTCGAAGACTGGTTTTAAGTTTCCTCAAAAAAACCGCCACGTCTTCCCCTGCGCGCCCGAGGCGCGCGCGCCTTTCCGAGAAAGACCATGCCGCACTCCACGAATCCGCTGCTGACGACCTGGGACACGCCTTTTGGACTGCCGCCCTTCGGCGCGATCAAGAGCGAAGACTTCAGCCCGGCGTTCGACGTCGCCCTCTCCAGTCACAAGGCGGAAATCGACGCCATCGCGCAAAATCCCGAGTCGCCCAGCTTTGAAAATACGATCGAGGCGCTGGAGCGCGCCGGGAAGACTTTGACCGACGTCGGCTCGGTCTTCTGGAATCTCACGGCGACGGACACGAACCCCGCGTTGCAGGCGAGCGAGCGGGAGATGGCGGCCGCGCTGTCGCGGCATGCGAGCGAAATCTCCATGAATAAGGCGCTGTTCGCGCGCGTCGACGCGCTCCATGAAAAGCGCGCCGACCTCGGCTTGACGGCCGAGCAGCGTCGCGTTCTGGAGCTCACGCACAAGAACTTCGTGCGCGCGGGGGCGAGGCTCGACGAAAAGCAGAAAGAGCGGCTCAAGGGGATCATGGAGCGGCTCGCAACGCTCTCCACCAGCTTCTCTCAGAATGTCCTTGCCGATGAATCGGCCTGGCTGCTGCTTCTTGACGAAGAAGACCTCGATGGACTTTCGCCCGATTTTCGCGCGGCGGCCGCGCGGCTCGCGATCGAGCGCGGCGCGCCGGGGAAATATGCGGTGAGCCTCGCGCGCTCAAGCGCGGAAACCTTTCTGCAAAGCTCGGCCCGCCGCGATCTGCGCGAAATCGTCTATCGCGCCTGGACGCGCCGCGGCGAAAGCGGCGGCGAGACTGACAACGCTGCGGTCATCCGCGAAATTCTCGAATTGCGCGAAGAGCGCGCGACGCTTCTGGGCTTTGAGAGCTTCGCCGATTACAAGCTCGACGACACGATGGCGAAGACGCCCGAAGCGGTGCGTGATCTCCTCGATCGCGTCTGGACGCCGGCGCTGGCGCGCGCCGCCGAAGAGCGCGCCAATATTCAGGCGCTCGTCGACGCGGAAGGCGCCAACTTCGAAGTGGCGGGCCACGATTGGCGCTATTACGCGGAGCGCGTTCGCAAGGATTTTTACGATCTCGACCAGACGACGCTGCGCCCGTATTTTCAGCTCGATCGGATGATCGAAGCCGCCTTCCATGTCGCCGAGAGACTTTTCGGCCTGCGTTTCGTCGCGCAGGAAGGGCTCGATCTCTATCATCCCGACGTTCGCGCCTTCGAGGCCCTCGACCGCGACGGCCGTCATGTGGCGCTGTTTCTCGCCGATTATTTCGCGCGGCCCTCGAAGCGCAGCGGCGCCTGGATGTCGGACTTCCGCTCGCAGCACAAGCTCGATGGCGAGGTGCGGCCGATCATCGTCAATGTCATGAATTTCACCAAGGGCGCGGAGGGCGAGCCGACGCTGTTGAGTCTCGACGACGCGCGCACGTTGTTCCACGAGTTCGGACACGCCCTGCATGGCATGCTGTCCGACGTCACTTACCCTCTGGTCTCGGGAACAAGCGTCGCGCGCGATTTCGTTGAATTGCCTTCACAGCTCTTCGAACATTGGCTTCTCGAGCCCGCCGTCCTGAAGCAGTTCGCGCGGCACGCCGAAACCGGCGCGCCCATGCCCGACGATCTCCTCCAGCGCATCGCCGCGTCTCGGCATTTCAATCAGGGCTTCGCGACGGTGGAGTTCTGCGCCTCCGCTTATGTCGATCTCGACATTCATGCCCAAAGCTTTCCAGAGGGTGTCAGCGTCGGCGACTTCGAGCGGGAAAGTCTCGCAAAGATCCGGATGCCGGAGGAAATCGTCATGCGGCATCGGTTGCCGCACTTCAGTCACATCTTTTCGGGCGACGGCTATTCGGCTGGTTACTACAGCTATCTCTGGGCGGAGGCGCTCGACGCCGACGCCTTCGAAGCCTTCAAAGAGACGGGCGACCCCTTCCACGCAGATGTCGCGGAGAAGCTCAAGACCTTTATTTATGCGGCCGGCGGTCGGCAGGACGCCGCCGACGCCTATACGTCCTTTCGTGGTCGGATGCCGACTGCGGAGCCGCTTCTGCGCCAACGCGGTTTCGGGGATAAGACGACCTAAAGCGGCGAAGAGGCCTGCGCAGATCGCGCAGGCCCTCGCGCGCGGCTCACTGCTCGGCGAACAGATCGAAGTGTCGGTTGATTCCGGCCTGGACGAGATTGCCGTCGAATTTGGTGCGGGTGGTCAGGCCGTAATTATAGGCGACGTTCGGCAGGCCGACATTGGAGCCGGTGTAGCGCAGCGCGTTATAGCCGGTCGCGGTCGCGTCGCCGAGATTGTAATAGAGATATTCGGCCTTCACGCTCCAGTTCGGCATGAACATCCATTCGACGCCGCCGCCCGCCGTCCAGCCGAGAAGCGAGTCGGTGAATTGCGCGCTGGACAGCGTCCAATTGGAGACCGCGGGATTGCCGTTCGGCGCGGTGAACAGCGCCGTATTGGAAATCACCCCGCCATAGGCCAGACCGCCGGTCCCATAGAGCTGCAGCGTCGGCGTCGGCAAAAAGCCGAGCCGCCCGCGGATGGTGCCGAGATAGTTCAGCGTCGCGGTGCGCTGGCCGTAGTTCACATAAGTCGGCCTGCCGACGGCGATCACCGAGCCCTGCATCGTCGTGTCGGTGTTGCCCGACACGCCATGCAGATCGGCCTCGACGCCCGCCACGACGCCCGGATCGAAGCGCCAATTGGCGCCGAGCTGCAGGCCGCCGATGAAGCCGGCCAGCTGGTTGTCGCCATCCATCAGCCGCGACGCCGCCGCGACCGGATTGCTGGCGACGGCCTGCGAGGTCGCGCCCGTCACCGTCCGCGTCGTCGGGTTCGACCAGGCGCCGCCGCCGTTCAGGCCCACATAGACGTCGCGCCAGCTCGGCGCCAACGGCTTGCCGCCCGGGCCCACCGCGCCCCAAAGCTGCGTCACCGGATCCTTGGTGATCGGCTGGCCGTCGCCGAAAGCGTTGGCCGTCGCCTCCAGATAGAAGAAGTCCGTCGGCTTCGAGGTCAGGCCCCAGGTCGTGCCGGTCTGGGTGACGCCGAAGGCCGCGTTGGAATAAGGCGCCGGCCATTGCTGGAACGCCACCGGCGGCGCGAAGCTCGATGTGAACGACCCTGGCCAGAAGCGCGCATAGCTCGCCGTGATGTTGATGAACTGCGACAGCTTGTAGCGGGCGCGGATGTCGAATTCCGTGCCGAGGAAATTGCCCCGGTTGCCGAGCGGCGCGAACAGATTGGCGCGGTCCCAGGCGTTGGCCGGGCTCGCCAGCCAATAGGCGCTGAACGCCGTGTCGATCTGCAGGTTCTTCGCCGGCGTGAACTCCAATCGGACCTTCGGGTCCTTGATGTTGTTCCAGGCGAAATAGTCGTTGCGCGAGAACGGCTGGTTGAAGCCGTAGAAAATATCGAAATTGCTGTTCGAGTAATTGAACGGGCTGCCGTTGCCCGAGCCATAGACATAGACCGTGCTGATGCGCGGCTTCCAGGGGTGCTCGGAGAAAGTGTAGCCGAGCTCCAGCCCCCAGGCCAAGGCGTTGTGCGGAACCGTCACTTCGACGCTGTTTTGCGAGGTGACCTGGTTGATGAAGGTCGGCGTGATCTGGATCGAGGTGTTCGTGCCGAGATAAGGCGCCGCCGTCTGCAGGCGCCCGAAGGAGCCGAACTGCTTGTTGATGTCGAAGTCGTAATCGAAATTGCCGATGACGCCATACATGCGCACGCCCGGCGCATAGGTCTCGCGATGGGTCTTGAGCGCATTCGACGGATTGGACGGGTCGCCATATTGGGTGCGGCCGAGGAAATACGGCTGGACGGTGACGTATTCCGAGAAGCGACGGAAGCTGAACACGCTGCCATAGACCCAGTTCTGCCAGTCGGGCCGGTCGAACTGATAGGGCAGCCGAACCACCGGCCGCATGAAGAAGCTGTCGAGGTCCCAGTCGTTGTCCTTCTTGCCGACCTTGACGCGGAAGCCTTCGAAATTATTCGTCGTGTTGCGGAACTCGTTTTCGGCGATGAGGCGGCGGTCGAGAAGTTCGAAGTGGAAGCGGCCGGCGCGCACCGTGAGCGGACGATCGTTGCCGCGCGGATCCTTGCCGAAGGCGTCCTTGAAATAGAGTTCGCCATAGGCCGAAATCAGATCAGTCTGGTTAATCTCCTGGCCCTGCAGCTGATAGATGCTGTTGAAGGCGCGGGAATCCTGAAACTCGACCACGGCGCGGAACGGATCGAGGATATTCTGGATGCCGAGATAAACGCGCGTGCGCGACAGCCACAGCGAATTGGGGAAATAGCGCCGCTGCGACGTCGGCGGATAAGTGGTCGTGTCGGTCCAGGGCCGATAGTCGTTCTGGCGATATTCGAACCGCACGCGCGAATCGAGGCCGACGTTGAGCCAGTCTATCCCTTCGAACTGCGGATAGGTCTTGCCGAGATTGCGCACGTAAGGCGGAATGTCGGGCTGCGGCTCGAGGCGATAGCCGCGCGTCGGCACGTAATAGCTCTTCTTCTCTTCTGGCTTGGCGTCGCCCGGCTTCGCCGCCGCGCCCTTGGCCCCGTCGCCCTTCGCCGCGTCGCCCTTGGCGGCGTCGCCCTTGTTGGCCCCGTCGCCCTTGTTGGCCCCGTCGCCCTTGGCGGCCACGCCTTTTTGATCCGCTTTCGCCTCGCCGCGCGTCGCGTCCGACTGCTTGCCTTTCCCGGCGGCGGACTCCGTCTTCGTCGCGACAGAGGGCGACGCCTTCTGATCCTCTGCGCGCACAGCGCCGGTCGACACCGCCAGAGCCGCAACAGCCACGCCGAGTTTCAAATGTCGCAACTTTGCCATGGGAGGAATTCTCGCTTGTTGGTTTTCTTTCAGCCGACGAGGTCGCGCCGCGGCGCCAGCCTGACTGAGGTCAAATCAACGCTACGAACAAGTCCTTGTCTAGCGATTTAATGGACTAAATGAACTTAACTGCTCGTCGTTGCGGGAAAGCAACACTCTGTCCCTCGCCCCGCTATTTTTGCACGACGAAGAAGAGCCGCGGATAGCGCAACAGCACCTTGCCGTTCGGCTGCCGGGGATAGGCCTGCGCCAATCGCTCACGGTAGCGTGCGAGGAAATCGGCGCTCTCCGGCGCACTCAGCAGATCGAGAAACGGCCGCAGGCCCGACCCGGCGAACCATTGGACGACGTCATCCGGCCCTTCGAGCGGGTGAATATAGACCGTCTTCCAGATGTCGATGGACCGACAAAGCGGCGCCAGCAAATCATAATACTCCTCCGCCTGACCGATGACGGTGAGCGATTTGGCGACCGGCACGAGGCGATTCGCCCAGGGGCCGTCGGCGGCGACCATGCGCATCGCCGCATGCGACGGCTCGAACGTATTGTCGGGCATTTGCACGGCGAGTCGTCCGCCGGGGCCAAGCGATTCGACCAGACGCTCGATCGCGCTGCGGTGATCCGGCAGGAAATGCAGGGTGGCGTTGGCGAAGATAACGTCGGCCGACGCGGGCGGGCGCCAATGCGCAATGTCTTCCTTGATGAAGCGCGCGACCGGCACCCGCGCGCGGGCGACGGCGAGCATATTGTCGGACTTGTCGACGCCGACGATGTCTGCGCCCTGAAACCCCCGCGTCAGCAATTCCGTGCTGTTGCCCGGACCGCAACCAAGATCGAAGACGGCTCTTGTTTCGCAATAAGGAATTCGCGCGAGCAGATCGCGTGCGGCGCGCGTCCGCTCTTCCTCGAATTTCAAATAGAGATCCGAGTTCCAGTCGGGCGAGGAGATGGCTTCCTCGCAAGGGGCTTCGGCGGCGGCCGTCAAATGCCCTCCCCTGCGTCGATATAGTCTTCTTCACGCGCCGGAAAAATACGCGCATTGGCGAGCGTGAGCGGCACGCGGTCGCCCGGCGCGGCGGCCTTTTCGAGCGGGGAATCGATCTCGAGCGTCTGGTCATAGCCGTCGATGGCGATACGCGCGCGCACGCCCGCCGGCGTGCGGCGCAAGCTCTCGACGCGCCCTTCGAGCTCGCCCTGGCCGCTGCTGGCGACGGCGATATCGGCCGGGCGGAAAAAGACGCGCGCCGGACCGCTGCGCAAGCCATGCGTGTCGATATGCAGCTCCCGATTGCCGAACTTCACGTGCCCGGCTGCGATCATGACCGGAAGCGCGACTGCCTCGCCCACAAAGGAGATCACGAAGGGCGACGCGGGCTGGTCGTAGAGTTCGGCCGGGGTGCCGATCTGCTCGATTTGCCCCTCGTTGAGCACGACGACGCGGTCGGCGAGCTCCATCGCTTCGTCCTGATCGTGCGTGACGAAAACCGTGGTGAGCCCTGTCTCCTTGTGCACGTCGCGCAGCCAGCGGCGCAGATCCTTGCGGACGCGGGCGTCGAGAGCGCCAAAGGGCTCGTCGAGCAGCAGCACGCGCGGTTCGATCGCCAGCGCGCGCGCCAGCGCCACGCGCTGGCGCTGTCCGCCGGAGAGCTGCGCGGGATAGCGGCCGCCGAGCCCGTCGAGCTGGACGAAGCGCAGAAGCTCCTCTACCCGCGCCGCGATGTCGCGCCGCGCCGGCCGCGAGCGCAGCGGCCGCACCTTCAGGCCATAGGCGATGTTTTCCGCGACCGTCATATGTTTGAACAGCGCGTAATTCTGGAAGACGAACCCGACGCGTCGCTCCTGCACGGTAAGCGCCGTCGCATCCTTGTCGTCGAAATAGACGTGGCCCCGATCGGGCGTGTTCAGTCCGGCGATGACGCGCAGCAGCGTGGTCTTGCCGGAGCCGGAGGGCCCGAGCAGCGCCACGAGTTCGCCCGGCCGAATGTCGAGGCTGACGTCGCGCAGCGCCGGAAAGGCGCCGAAATCCTGCTCGACGCCTTCGATGCGAATCGCGACGCCATGCGCCTCAATGGCGCCTGACGCGCCCGGCGAGCGCGTCAGCGTGGCGCCATTCGAGGAAGGTCTTGAGCCCAAGGGTGACGAGCGCAAGGCTCGCCAGAAGGACCGAGAGAGCGAAAGCGGCGACATTGTTGTACTCATTGTAAAGTATCTCGACTTGCAGAGGGATCGTATTGGTGAGGCCGCGAATGTGTCCAGATACGACCGACACGGCGCCGAATTCGCCCATCGCGCGCGCATTGCACAGCAAGACGCCATAGAGCAGGCCCCATTTGACGTTGGGCAGCGTCACGGTGAGGAAGGTCTTGAATCCGGAGGCGCCGAGCGTTAGCGCCGCCTCCTCCTCGACAGTCCCCTGTTCCTGCATCAGCGGGATGAGTTCGCGCGCGATGAAAGGGAAGGTGACGAAAATGGTGGCGAGCACAATGCCGGGCACGGCGAAGATGATCTGCACGCCATGCGCCGTGAGCCATTTGCCGAACAGGCCCTGCGCGCCGAAAACGAGGACATAGATCAGGCCCGACACGACCGGCGACACCGAAAACGGCAGATCGATGAGCGTGATGAGCAGGCTCTTTCCAGGAAATGAGAATTTGGCGATCGACCAGGCGGCCGCCAATCCGAATATCAGATTGGCCGGCACGACGATGGCGGCGACGAACAGGGTCAGTTTTACGGCCGCAATGGCGTCGGGTTCGCGAAAGACTTCGACAAAGGCGGCGTAGCCCTTGCTCAGCGCTTCGGTAAAGACGACGGCGAGCGGCGCAAAGAGGAAGATCAGCAGGAAGACGACTGAAATTCCGATCACCGCGTAACGCGCCAAGGGCGCGTCCTGTGTGACAGGCCGCGCCGTGGCGCGCCGCTGCGGCGCTGCGAGAGAAGAAACCACCGCCTCAGACATAGCCAAACCTCTTTCGGCTCCAAGCCTGGACGAGATTGATGACAAGCAGCGCGACGAACGAGATCGCCAGCATGATGGTCGCAATGCCCGTCGCCCCCGCATAGTCGTATTGTTCGAGCTTCACGATGATGAGCAAGGGCGCGATCTCCGACACATAGGCGATGTTGCCGGAGATGAAGATCACCGAGCCGTATTCGCCAACCCCGCGCGCGAAAGCGAGCGCGAAGCCGGTGAGCAGCGCCGGCGCCAGCGGCGGCAGCAGAACGCGTACGACTGTCTGGACGCGCGACGCCCCCAAAGTGGCCGAGGCCTCTTCGAGCTCGATTTCGAGTTCTGAGAGAATGGGCTGCACCGTGCGCACGACAAAGGGCAGACCGATGAAGATCAGCGCCACGAGAATGCCCCAGCGCGTGAAGGCGATCTTGACGTCGACGTCCGCGAGCGGCGCGCCGAACCAGCCGTTCGGCGCATAGAGCGCCGCAAGCGAGATGCCCGCCACCGCCGTCGGCAGGGCGAAGGGGAGATCGACGAAGGCGTCGAACAGGCGCCGGCCGGGAAAATTGTAGCGCGTGAGCGCCCAGGCGACGATCAGGCCGAAGACGAGGTCGACGACCGCCGCCAGGAAAGACATCAAAAAGGTCGTGTGCAGCGCCGCGGCGACGCGCGGCTCCGTGGCGATCTGGTAAAGCCCGGAGAGCCCCAGCCCCGATGAGCGCCACACGAGCGTCGCCAGCGGGAACAGCACGACGAGTCCCAGGTAAAGGATCGTGTAGCCGAAGGTGAGGCCAAAACCTGGAATTACGCTCGGCGCTGTGAAGCGCCGAGCGTAACGGCCTGCGAAGGTCGGGGAGGTCACTTCGCCGGCTCTTGTTTCTGGATGTCGTCGAAGACGCCGCCGTCGGCGAAGAACTTCTTTTGCGCGGCGGCCCAGCCGCCGAAGGTCTTGTCGATCGTGATCAATTCGATCTTGGGGAGCTTCTTCAAATCCTCCTTGGCGGCCGCTTCCGGATGCGCGGGGCGATAGAAATTCTTGGCGATGATGGCCTGGGCCTCCGGCTTGTAGAGGAATTCGAGATAGGCCTCCGCGAGCTTCTTGTTGCCCTTGGCCTCAGCGTTGGCGTCGACGACCGCAACCGGCGGCTCCGCAAGGATCGAGAGCTTCGGCGCGACGATCTCGAATTTGTCGGGCCCGAATTCCTTCAAAGCGAGGAAAGCCTCGTTTTCCCAGGCGATCAGCACATCGCCGAGACCGCGCTGAGCGAAGGTGATCGTCGAGCCCCGCGCGCCCGTATCGAGAACGGGCGCATTGCGGAAGATCGCCTTGAGGAAGTCTTTGGTCTTCGCTTCGTCGCCATTGAATTTCTTCAGCCCATAGCCCCAGGCCGCGAGGAAGTTCCAGCGGGCGCCGCCCGACGTCTTCGGATTGGGCGTGATGACCGCGACGCCCGGCTTGGCGAGATCGTCCCAATCCTTGATCCCCTTCGCATTGCCTTTGCGCACCAGGAACACGATCGTCGACGTATAGGGCGACGCGTTATTGGGCAGGCGCTTCTGCCAGTCCGCAGAAATCTTGCCGCTCTTGCTGGCGATGGCGTCGATGTCCGCGGCGAGCGCCAATGTCACGACGTCGGCGTTGAGACCGTCGATCACCGCGCGCGCCTGCGCGCCGGACCCGGCGTGCGAGGCCTGGACTTCCACCGTCTCGCCCGTCTTCGCTTTCCAGTCGGCGATGAACGCCGGGTTGATCTGCTTGTAGAGCTCTCGGGTCGGATCATAGGACACGTTCAGCAGCGTCTGCCCCGCCTGCGCCGACGCAACGCCAAGCAGGCCCAAACCGACGCCGGCGACCATCGCGATGCGAAGAAGCGAAATAAGCCCCTCCCTAGCCTTAGCCATGCTAACCACTCCATCTATAAGACTTACAAAGTCTATAGCTGGACTAGACTACGACGCAAGCGCTTTTTTGGCCGTGTAGACAGTTCGGGCGCGGACAGCGGCTTATTCGATGAATTTCATCACGTCGGCGAGGGTGATGGCGACGACGCCGTCGGCGGCGACGCGCCCGAGGCTGTATTTCTCGCTGGCGACGCACTCGAGCTCCGGGCGGTCCGAGTCGAACTGCCCGCGCAGTTCGTCTTCTTCTTCGGGAACGCCGAAGTCGCCCTCGAGCGCCTCGTCGGAGACGAAGACGCGGACTGTCTGCTGCGTACCGGCGACCCGCATGGAGAAGGAAAAGCCGTTCTCCTCGCGGATGACCTCTGAATCGATATGCTCAAGCAGCATCGGCTCTCGTCTCTTGCTTCCCTTCCGAAAAGAAATCCGTGAGACGTCGCCTTTGTTCCGTTCTAGAGTTGGCCCCGGAAAGCCTCAGGCCGCGTCCATGGCGCAGCGGTCGGTGAACCCCTCGGCCTCCGGCTCGAGTCCGATCCAGCGGCGCACTTGGGCAGGGTCGAAGCCCGACTCGCAGTGGTCGCCGATGCGCATCAGCGGACGGCGGATTAGGCCGGGATCGAGGATCATCATGACGATCGCCTCCTGCGGATTGACGCGATCCGGATTGACTTCCCCCGACTTCACGCGTGGAGACGCCGCATTGAACCACTCCCGCACCGGCTTTTCGCCGAAGAAGGGACGGAGGCTCGATGCGCTCCAGGGTTCGCGCAAAAGGTCGCGGGCGTCGACCCGATGGCCGGAGGCGATCAGCAGAGCTTTCTGTTTGGCGTTGCTGGCGCAGCCGGGCTTTTCATAAAAAATGACGTTCGCCATGGGCGGCCTCACATGTGCGGGCGATATGGCCCGATATGGCCATTGCCTATCGCCCAACGCATTTTACAGCGCGACTGCTGCAGCGCAGCGCCCGAATGGCGTGCAAGCCGCTAGGCGCCGCGCTGTTATTTCTCGCAATCTGCACGGCAAAGCGCCGCCCGTTTCATCAACGCCCCAGCGCCCAGATGATCGAGACGCGCTCGCTGATGCGCTGCGCGCCGGGCCGCAGCGGAACGGAGGCCGCCGGCGGAGCGGCTGCGACGCGCGCCTTGAAGGCGATCGGCTGCTCGTCCGACAGCGGACGAATCTCGATCACCCGCGCGAGACGCAGCCCCGCGGCCTCCGCATAGATGCGCGCGCGGCGCTCGGCGTCCTTCACGGCCTTGGCGCGCAAGTCGTCCCGCTTCGCTTCGACATTCGAGTGATCGTAGTCGACCCCCTCGACGCTGTTGGCCCCCTTGTCGATGACCCGGCCGATGACGTCGCCCGCCTTGTCCACCGGCTTGACGAAGACCGTGAGCATATTGCTCGCGCGGTAGCCCTGAGCCGGCCGCAGCTTGCCCTTGGCGTCGCGTTCGTCCGGATTGAGCGGCGCGAGGGAGACGGTTTCCGTCTGCACATCCGCGTCGGCGACGCCGAGCGACTTGAGGTCGGCGAGGATCGCCGTCACGGCCGCGGCGTTGTCGGCGGCGGCGGCGGCGGCTGTCGGACGGTCGGTCACGACGCCAAAGCGCAGGATCGCCCGGTCCGGCGCGACGTCTTCGGCCGCCTCGCCGACGACCGCCACATTGGGGACCGAATCTTTGAGGGACTCAGCTTGAGCGTAACCGACGAGAATGAGCGAAACCACGAAAACAAGACGAATCATGAGCTATCCTTGAGCTGCGCCATAAAGGCCGCAAAACAGCCGGCTTGCGGTTTTAGGCTCGGTCCTTAAGAAAAACTTGGCAAAGTTCTTCGATTGCTACCGCTCCGTTGCGTGGCCGCGCGATTTCCGCCGACGCATGGTTCCATGTGGCGGAAAAGAGCGCTAGTCCAGTTCAACCTTACTAGAACCCGAGCGCGGCCGTCCCGCGCCCCCGCGAACAGGCCTCATGCCCCTTCTTTACCATTACCCGCTCTGCCCGCACTCCCGCTTTGTCCGGCTGATTCTCGCCGAATATGGCGTCGCCGCCGAGTTGATCGAGGAACGCCCCTTCGACCGGCGGCCTGAATTCCTCGCTCTCGATCCGGCGGGACGCACGCCGGTCTTCGTCGACGACGACGGCGCCATCGTTACGAGCGGGGTCATCGCCGACTATCTCGACGAGGCCTATGGCGACGGGCGCGGCCCGCATCGGCTGCTGCCGACCGAAAAGCTCGCCCGCATCGAGACGAGACGTCTCGTCGACTGGTTCAACGTCAAATTCTTCGAGGAAGTCTCGGGCTGGCTGGTCACGGAGAAAGTCTACAAGCGCTTCTCGCCGCAGGGCGGCGCGCCGGACATGGATCTCGTGCGCGTGGCGCGCGCCAATATCCGCCATCACATGCGCTATATCGGCTATCTCACGAGCCATCGGAACTGGCTCGCCGGCGATCGCCTGTCCTACGCCGATTTCGCCGCGGCCGCGCATCTCTCCTGCGTCGATTACGTCGGCGATGCGCCGTGGGATGAGGACGAGGCGGCGAAACACTGGTATCAGCGCATCAAGTCGCGCCCCGCCTTTCGGCCGCTGCTCGCCGATCGCGCGCCGGGCATGACGCCCGGCCCCGTCTACGCGTTGCTGGACTTCTAAGCCCGCCATTCGGGAAGGCCGGCAAACGGCGGTTCGCGCTATATTCGCCGCAATGGACCTCGAAAGCGCGATCCGCGCCCACGCCCTGTCGCTTGGCTTCGACGCCTGCCGCTTTACGGCCGCCGAGGCGGCGCCCGAACTCGCTTTGCGGCTGCGCGCTTGGCTCGACATGGGCGCCCATGGCGACATGGCCTGGATGGCGGAGACCGCGGACCGACGGGCCGCGCCGAAGGCGTTGTGGCCCGAGGCGCGAAGCGTCGTCATGCTGGGCGTCAATTACGGCCCGGATTCCGACCCCCTCGCCGCCCTCGCAACCCCGGGGGCGGGCGCGATCTCCGTCTATGCGCGCCACCGCGACTACCACGACGTGATCAAGGGCCGGCTCAAGCAGCTTGCCGCCTTCATGCTGAAACGCGGGGGCGGCGGCGATGTGAAAGTCTTCGTCGACACGGCGCCCGTGATGGAAAAGCCGCTCGCCCAGAGCGCGGGTCTCGGCTGGCAAGGCAAACACACCAACCTCGTGTCGCGGGACTTCGGCTCCTGGCTGTTTCTGGGCGCCATTTTCACGACGCTCGACCTCGCGCCCGACGCGCCCGAGCCCGATCATTGCGGCTCCTGCCGCGCCTGCCTCGACGCCTGCCCGACGCAAGCCTTTCTCGGACCTTATCGGCTCGACGCAAGACGCTGCGTCTCGTACCTCACGATCGAGCACAAAGGCCCGATTCCGCGCCCCTTCAGGTCCGCCATCGGCGCCCGCGTCTATGGCTGTGACGACTGCCTCGCCGTTTGTCCCTGGAACAAATTCGCGCAGACCGCGCGGGAGGCGAAGCTTGCGGCGCGGCCTGAATTGGAAAGTCCGCCGCTCGGAGACCTCGCGCGGCTCGATGAGGCGGGATTTCGCGCCTTCTTCTCCGGCTCGCCGATCAAGCGCATCGGCCGTGGGCGCTTCCTGCGCAATGTGCTGATCGCCATGGGCAACAGCGGCGACCCGGCGCTCGCCGCGCCCGCGGAGCGGCTGCTCGACGACCCTGATCCGCTTATTCGCGGCGCAGCCGTCTGGGCCCTGGCGCGGCTCGCGCCCGAACGCCTCCTTGCATTGCAAGAACGCGCCGGCTCGGAGCCAGAGCCCACGGTCCGCGACGAATGGGCAAAAGAGACACAGCTTCCCCAAAAAGCGGCGTCGCCGTGAGAATTTTGCGCTGCAGCACACTTGCCCGCGGTGGAATCGGTCTAATCTGAAGAGAAGGACAAATTGCAGAGCCCCACGGGCGCGATTGGCATGATTACCTTTTCGAGACGACCCGCCGAAGACCCCGCCGAGGAGGCTGCCCGCCTCCTGCTTCGGCTCGGCGTTTTCATGCTCTTCGTCATCGCATTGCCCGCGCCGATTTTGGCGCGCCAGACCGTATATATCCTCTTGCCCATCGGCGCGGCGCTGCTGCTGGTTTCCGCGATGCTGTCCCATACCAACGGCGGCTCGGGCGGCTCGCTGCGCGCCTTGTTCCAGTCGCCGCCTGTCTGGGCGGCGCTCCTGCTTGGCATATGGGCGGGCGTGTCGCTGATCTGGACGCCGTTCGAAGGATCGGCCGAACGCTTCGCCAAAGCGGCGGGGACGATGCTGCTGGTCGCGGCGGCGGCGGGACTCATGCCGTTGCGCACCAAGACGTCCAATCTCAATCTGCTTCCGATCGGCGTGGGCGCGGCGGCGCTGGCGCTTGTCGCGGTGACCTTGCTGCTCGCGCCCAAATATACGGTCGAGGACATTCTCGACGTCGGCCCGCTCGGTCGCGCAGGCCTCGGCCTCGCACTGCTCGTCTGGCCGGGGATGGGCGCGCTCGCCGTGCGCGGCCATTGGTTTTGGGCGGGCGCCCTGGGCTTTGCGACCATCGTCGCCTGCGGTCTCGCGGGGGCTCCCAACGCCCTGCCCGCGTTGTTCGGCGGCGCGCTGGTCTTCGCCGCGGCTTTCGGCCGGGCGCGAACCATGTCGGTTGTCCTCGCCGGTCTCATGACGGCGATCGTCTTGTTCGCGCCGCTGGCTGCGCTCGGCGCCCATGCGGTCTGGACGGACCCTGCCCAGGGTTTTTTCCGCTATCTTGCCTTCTGGGGTCAGATGATCGCCAGCGACGGATGGCGCACCCTGCTCGGCCATGGCTTCGGCGCCGCAACCTGGGGCATGCTCGGCGGCTATCTGCCCGCCATGACGCCGCGCAGCCTCGTCTTTCAGATCTGGTTCGATCTCGGCGCGGTCGGCGCGCTCGCGCTGGCCCTCGTGCTGGCCCGCGCGAGCCTCCTCGTCGGGGAGGCCCGCCCGGCGCTTGCGCCTTTTCTGCTCGGCGGGATCGGGGCCGGTTTCGTCATCTGCCTGCTCGGCCCGGCGGCCCAGCAGCTCTGGTGGCTGACCCTCGCCGGGCTCGACGCCATCGCCTTCGCTCTGGTAATGCGCGGCCAGTTCCGCAAGCGCCGCCCGGTCGTGCCGATCGGCTTTGGCGCGGCCCCGGCCGACGACGCCGCCTGACGAGAGAGAAAATTTGGCCGACTATCCTTCGCTGACTTCCGCGGTCGAGCCGCTCGCGCTCGGCCAGCCGGTCGTCGCCGGCGCCTGGCTCGGCGACGCGCCGGCCTTCGCGCTGGCCGACGGCGTCATCCGTCTCGGGGAAGCGGAGGAAGTCCGCCTCGTGACCGCCCATCCCGACGCCGCCATACTGGTCGCCGCGAGCGACGGGCGCCGCCTGATCACGGGCGGCGATGACGGACGCGTGGTCGCGACCGGGCCCTCGGGAGCGACGGAAACCCTCGCCGATGAACAGGGCAAATGGATCGACGCGGTCGCTCTCCAGGAGGGCGCCGTCGCCTGGTCCGTGGGGCGCAACGCCCGTGCCCGTTCCGCCAAGGGTGAAGTCAAGTCGCTCGATCTGCCGTCGACCTGCCGGGGCCTCGCCTTCTTCCCCAAGGGCTATCGCCTCGCCGCCGCTCATTACAATGGCGCGACGCTGTGGTTCCCGAACGCCGGCAAGCCCGAGGTCTTGACCTGGAGCGGCTCGCATCTCGACGCCACGGTCTCGCCGGATGGGCGCTTTCTGATCACCTCCATGCAGGAGAATACGTTGCATGGCTGGCGGCTCGCCGACAGCAAGCACATGCGCATGGCGGGCTATCCGGGCAAGACGCGCAGCCTGTCCTGGTCCTATGACGGAAAATGGCTCGCGACCTCAGGCGCCGACGCCTGCATCATCTGGCCGTTCACGGGCAAGGACGGGCCGATGGGCCAGACGCCGCGCGAATGCGGCGTTCGCGCCAATGTCCCGGTCACCCGCGTCGCCTTCCACCCCGGCGCGCTGGTCGTCGCCATCGGATTCGACGACGGGCTGGTGATGCTCGCGCGAATCACCGACGGCTCGGAGATCCTCATTCGCAAGCCGGCCGAAGGAGCGAAAAACGCCCGCATCAGCGCGCTGGCCTGGGACGCCAAAGGCGCGCGGCTGCTCTATGGCGCGGAGGATGGCGCGGCGGGGCTGCTGACCCTGCCGAAGGGGTAGCTCTACGGCCGCCACAGGACCTCGCCGGCGGAATGTTCCGGCAAGACCAGCACGGCGGCCTTCAGCCGCAGCGCTCGCGCGCTCGCCGTGCGCGGCTCCTCGAAATAGCGACGCAGCGACGCCGCCGGCGCCTCCTCGGCGATAACCGTGACGTCGCGCCACAGAACATCCACGCGCCGTCCTGCGTATCGCGCCGGATCGAGCGGGCTGCGCCCGAATTTCGACGGGCCGAAATCCGCCGTGAAGGGCTTGCGGTTCCATAATTTGCCGCCGACGGGGCGCGCGAAGAACGCCCACAGATCGAAATCATGGACGCCGCGGCTCGAGACGGGGTCGACATAGTGATCAGCGGCGCCCTGACACAGGCAGACCCCCAGGAGACGGCCTTCGTAAAGAGCCCGCTTGGCGGGGCGCTTCGCAAAGGCGGCGTCGATCCGCGCGAGCGCGACGGAGGCCAGCCTGTGCAGGTCGCCGAGTTCGATCGTCTCAAAGGAGCGCGCGCCGCGCGGCGCCAAACTCACGACTCTTCCTCCTTGCCTCCTTGCCCGGCTCACCCCCGGGCCGCTCACCCGACTTCTCCCCGCAAGCCGGGAGAGGAGGAACCCGCCAATCCTGTCTCCTGCGCCCGCGCGCGAGAAGAGCGGGGAACGCCGCCGCCGGCTCCGGGGTTGAACACGCACTTCGACACAAATCGAGCCGTGCCATGACCAACAAAGCCGAAAGCGACCCGCACCACTGCATTCGGGACATGTCCCTGCATCTCCAGGAGACGATCAACCGGCTGCGCGAGGATATCGAGAAAGTCGAGGAGCCGCAGCTCAAGGCGATGTTCGAGACCTCGGCGGAAGTCTTGTGCGGCCTCAAAAAGGCCTATAGCGACTACGAGCAGAAGAAGGAGCCTGCCTGGCCCGGCGGGAAAGAACTGCACAGCTGAGCCAGTGACGGAGGAGCGGAGCCGGTTTGAGCGAAATTCCGAAGCTCCTCGCCATTGCCGGCTCCGATCCTTCCGGCGGCGCGGGGGCGCAGGCGGATCTGAAGACCTTTTCCGCCTTCCGCTGCTACGGCATGGCGGCGATCACCGCCCTGACGGCGCAGAACACGCGCGGCGTCGTCGCCGCCTATCCGCTGGCGCCCGATATTGTCGCGGCGCAGATATCCGCCGTGATGTCGGACATTCGCCCTGACGCCATCAAGATTGGCATGGTCGCGACGCCCGAGATCGCCGCCGCCGTCGCCGCGGCGCTGGGAGACGCGCCGCGAAACCTCGTGCTCGACCCCGTGCTGGTCCCGACCCAGGGCGTGAGCCTCGCGGCCGCCGGGCTCGAGCGCGCGCTGCTCGTGACCCTGCTGCCGCTGGCCCGGCTCGTCACGCCCAATGTCTTCGAGGCCGCAGCGCTCACCGAGACGCCGCAGGCCCGCAACGTCGCGGACATGACGGCGCAGGGCCGCCTGCTGATCGAGGCCGGCGCCCGGGCGGTGCTGGTCAAGGGCGGCGACCTCGCGGGGGATCCGGTCGACGTCCTCGTCGCGGAGGGCGAAACCAGGCTGTTCCACGGCCGCCGAATCGAGACCCGCCACACCCATGGCACGGGCTGCGCCCTCTCCTCCGCCATCGCCGCCGGCCTCGCCAAGGGCGCGCCGCTGATCGACGCCATCGCCGCCGCCAAAGTCTGGCTCGAGGGCGCGCTGGAGGCGGCGGAGGCGCTCGACCTCGGCGCGGGTCGCGGGCCGCCGCATCATTTCTACGCCCTGTGGGGAGGCGCTTAGCAGGCGCGCGCTCGGGGAGATTACGTATTCAGCTCAAGCCGGCAACATCTTAGGGTGAAGCCCGTTCATGCGCCATAAGGGGGGCTGCAAATGACGGCGGCGACTTCATCCTCAACGCTTTCGACAACGAATAAGGACAAGCTGTTTTATACGGCCATGGCGGCGGCGATGGCCGTGACGGTCTTTGTCGGCTTCGCGCCGACCTTCTTCCTCAAGACGTTCTCCGGCGCGCCGCCGCTGCCGCCGCTCCTGCATCTGCATGGCGCGGCCTTCGCGTCCTGGTACGTGATTTTCCTCGTGCAGGCGTCGCTCATCGCCAATGACAGGCCAGCGCTGCATAAAAGGCTCGGCCTCGCGGGCTTCGGTCTCGCCGCCGTGATGGTCGTCCTGGGCGTCATGGCGGCCGTTCACGCCATCCGCACCAACCACACGCCGCCGGGGCTCGATCCGCGCTCCTTCCTGGTGCTGCCCTTTTTCGGCATCACCGTTTTCGCGATTCTCGCCGGCGCCGGCTTTCTGCTGCGCAAGCGCCGCGAGACGCACAAACGGCTGATGCTGCTCGCGAGCATCGCCATGCTCGACGCGGCGATCGCGCGCATTCCCGGCGTCTTCGCGCTCGGCGGGCCGCTCGCCTCCTTCGGCCTTCAGGATCTCTTCGTCATCGCCTGCATCGTCTACGATTTCGCGTCGCGGCGGCGCGTCCACCCCGCCTATCTCTTTGGCGGGCTTTTCATTCTGGCCATGCAGCCGCTCCGCCTCATCGTCTCGACGACGCCCTGGTGGCTCGCCTTCGGCGACTGGCTGAAGGGCTGATCAGCCGCTCAGCGCCGCCTTCACCGCGGCGCTGGCCTTGGCGAAATCCATGCGGCCCGTGTATTTCGCCTTGAGCGCGGCCACGACCTTGCCCATGTCCTTGATGGAGGCGGCGCCCGTCTCGGCGATCGCCGCCTTCACCGCTTCGGCCGCCTCGGCTTCCGAGAGCTGCTGCGGCAGATAGGCGGAAATCACGGCGATTTCGCCCTTTTCCTTCTCGGCGAGATCGGTCCGACCGGCCTTTTCGTAGATGTCGAGCGATTCCTGCCGGCTCTTGATCATTTTCTGCAGAAGCGCCAGCACGTCGTCCTCGGAGAGGGTCTTGCCCGAGCCGCGCGCCTCGATGTCCTTGTCCTTCAGGGCCGCGTTGATGAGCCGCAAAGCGTCGACCTTGGCGCGGTCGCCCGCCTTCATCGCGTCCTTCAAGTCCTGTGTGATCTTCTCGCGCATAGGGTTTCCATTTGGGGGGCGGATGGATTACATCCACCTGGCTGTGAAATTTCTTAAAAGCGTCATGGCCGGGCTCGTCCCGGCCATCCACGCCGACGGGCCGGCGCATCGCGGTGACGACATCACCGGACATGGATGCCCGCGTCGAGCGCGGGCATGACGCGCGGCCGGGCGGCTGTCAATAGCGGCCGCCCGCCGAACGCAACGGACGGAACGATGACCCTCGATCAAGACAATGGCTGGACGAAGCCGGTGCATACCGGCGTGCTGGTGCTCGCGAGCGGCGAAGTGATCGAGGGCTATGGCCTCGGCGCCGTGGGCGAGGCCGTGGGCGAGGTCTGCTTCAACACGGCGATGACCGGTTACCAGGAGATCCTGACCGACCCCTCCTACGCCGCGCAGATCGTCACCTTCACCTTCCCGCACATCGGCAATGTCGGCGCGAATGACGAGGACATCGAGACGGTCGACCTCGCAAAAAGCGCCGGGGCGGTCGGCGCGATCTTCGGCCAGCCGGTGACCGAGCCCTCCAATTTCCGCGCCGATACGCCGCTCGCCGACTGGCTCGCCCAGCGCGGGATCGTCGCGCTCTACGGCATCGACACGCGCGCGCTGACCGCGCTCATCCGCGAGCGCGGCATGCCCAACGCCGTCATCGCCCACGCGCCGGACGGCAGGTTCGACCTCGCCGCGCTCAAGGCCAAGGCCGCCGCCTGGCCGGGCATCGACGGGATGGACCTCGTCCCCTCGGTCGGCGCCAAGGAGCGCTATGACTGGAGCGAGACGCCCTGGCGTCTGGGCGCCGGCTATGGCGCGCGCGACGGCCAGCCGAAGTTCCGCGTCGTCGCCATCGACTATGGCGTGAAGCGCAACATTCTGCGCCTGCTCGCCGATCAGGGCTGCGAGGTGATCGTTGCGCCCGCCACGGCCACGAGCCGGGAGATTCTGGCGCTCAATCCCGACGGCGTCTTTCTTTCCAACGGGCCCGGCGATCCGGCCGAGACCGGCAAATACGCGGCGCCCGTGATCCGCGACCTCTTGGCGGCGAAGGTGCCGACCTTCGGCATTTGCCTCGGCCATCAGATGATGGCGCTGGCCGTCGGCGCGAAGACGAAAAAAATGCCGCAGGGCCATCATGGCGCGAACCATCCGGTGAAGGATTTCACCACCGGCAAGGTCGAGATCGTCTCGATGAACCACGGCTTCGCCGTAGACCGCGACAGCCTGCCGCCCAACGCCGTCGAGACCCACCGCTCGCTCTTCGACGGCTCCAATTGCGGCATTGCGCTCACCGACCGCCCGGCCTTCTCCGTCCAGCACCACCCCGAGGCCTCGCCCGGCCCGCAGGACAGCCATTATCTGTTCAAGCGGTTCGTCGAGATGATGGAGAAGGCGAAGGCGGCGTAAGGCCGCTTCCCACCCCTCCCCCGTCGACGCGGGAGAGGGACAGAGAGGGGGCGTCTCAGCGCGCCGCGCGGCCGGCCGGTTTCTCGCAAAATGGCGCGCGCTCCTCGACGTTTTCGTTCGCCGGCATATACGCCTTGAGATCGGCCGCCTCAGCGAGCGGGAGCCAGCCAAGCTCGTCGCTGGCGTGGATATAGGCGTCGACCAGAATTGGGCCCTCCGGGATATCGGCGGTTCGACAGGCGAGGCTGCCGACGACCGTCGCCTCGCCGCGACCGTGGCGGCCGCCCTGATCGGCTTTCCCGATTTCCGCTTGAAAGGCCCTGATAGCGACGAGATCCGCGGCCGCCGCCTCGTAGACGACGAGCGACTCAGCGGCCGGCGTGAGCCGCTCGAGCGCGACGCGATCTTCCGGATGCGCTCCGCGGCGAAGATGGATGTCGAGCGTCCGCCCCGGGCCGCCGTCAGCGAACTCGTATTTCGCGGCAAGAACCGTTCTCTCCGGCGTCGCCGTGGCCCAGGCCGGCGGCCGCACGGCGACGCGCAATTGGGCGATGTCGGCGGTCGCCGGGTTGAAATGGCGCAGCTTCCATTGCGTTGCAATCGGGATGCAGCCCGCAAGGGTGAAAAGGCCGACGCCAGATATCAATCGGGACAGCCACAAGCTCGATCGCATCGGCAGACTCCATTCTGAAAACGAATATTTTAATGCTTTACATTAAATTATTCATGTGTCAACTTGGACTGAACGGGCATTCCTTCCTTCCTGAGGCTCAAAATGATCGAGGCGCTTCCCCTCTCCTCTCAGCCGACCCCCCGCGAATTGGAAACCGCGCTGCGTCGGCGCATCGGCTGGATTTGCCAGGCCACGCGCTTTTCCGCCGTGATCTTTGCACTATGGTTGCTCTACGGCCTCGCCGCCTATTGGAGCGACGTGGCGGCCATCGACGCCCATCATGGGCATATGCTGAACAAAGATTTGTCCCAGATCGAGCCTTGGCAGCAGGCCTCGGCCTTTGCCGTGCAATTCGTCATATGGCTGCTGGCCGCCTATGCCTGCTATAGCGCGTGGCGTCTGTTCACGCTTTATCTCGACGGGCGCATTTTCGTGCTGGATTCGGCGCTCTGGCTACGACGCACCGCACTCTTCGGCATCGTCGCGCAATCTTTGGACATTGCAACGCGCCCGTTGCTCTCCGTCCTGCTCACTCTGCATTTTCCCGCCGGTCAAAAGCTGCGGATCTTGAGCGTCTATCTCATTCCAAACGATCTCGCCTTGCTCCTGTTGCTCTTTGGCCTTCTCGCGACTGCGCATATACAAAAGACAGCTGCCGAAATCGCCGACGAAAACGCGCAGATCGTCTGATGCCCATCATCGTCAACCTCGACGTCATGCTCGCCAAACGCAAGATGCGCTCGCGCGACCTCGCGCAGCAGATCGGCATCGCCGAGCAAAACGTCAGCCTGCTGAAATCAGGCAAGGTGAAGGGCGTGCGCTTTGATACGCTGGAAAAAATCTGCGAGGTTTTGAACTGTCAGCCCGGCGACCTTCTGGAATTTCGCCCGGATGACAACGCCTCGGACTGAAGCGCGGCATAGGAGGCGAGGGATGACGCTCTCGGGAGTCTTCAAAATCCTCGCCTCCGCCGCCCTCGCCCTCGTCGCGGCCGTCCTCCTCTCGCTCGCCATAAAGCCGCAACTGCGCGCCGCCTTGCTGGCCGAGTTCAACGACCCCGCCGATCTCCCCGCGCTCCCCGGCGACGCAAGGGTGCACTATGAGCCGCAGGCGCGCGCCTGCGCCGAGGCCGTGGCGGCCGTCCTTCTCCGCGCGGTCGCCAAGATCGAAGCCGAGCACGGGCGCCCCTTCGCAAGACCGCCTGTCGTCGGCGTCTACGACGATTTCGAGACTTACGCCCGCGCCAATGGGCTGAACGACCGCAAGGTCGCCGGGGTGTCCCGCGCGGGGCGGGCCGTGCTGTCGCCAACGCTCTGCAAGAGCGAAGGCGACCGCCTCGCCAGCGTGCTGACGCATGAGCTCTCGCATGTGCATTTCTTCGGCTGGCGGCCGCGCAAGGCGCCGCGGCCGCCGCACTGGTTCACCGAAGGGCTCGCGGTGCTGGCTTCCGACGGCGGCGCGGCGGAGAGCGTCAGCGACGCCGAGGCGCGCGAGGCGATCCGTCATGGCTACGCGATAATTCTCGATCAGTCCCCCTGGACCAATTTCCTGTCGATCCCTTTCGCCGCCGCGCCCCCCTGCGACGCGGGCTGCGATTTGCGCACGTTCCGGCAGCGTCTCGCCTATCGGCAGGCGGCGCTCTTCATCGGCTGGCTGCGCGAGAGCGACCGCCGCGCCTTCTTCGCGCTGATGCGGGGTCTGGAAAGCGGCGAGGCTTTCGACGCGGCGTTCCGCGTGGCCTTCGGAGCGGCGCCGTCGGAGCGCTGGACGGATTTTTCGGCGGGCCTTCAGGCTTCGCGATAAAACACCAGCATCAGCCCGGCGAAGATGAAGGCCACCGGCCAGACGAGCCCGGCGATCTTCTTCGCCTCGCCATCGAGCCGCAACTCCAGCCAACGCGACCAGCCCGCCGCGACGCCGACGAGGGCGAGCGGCGTGTGGGTGATCTCGATCAGGGTCTCTTCCTTGAGATTGCTGAGCGCGTGCGAATGGGTGAGCAGAAAGGCCGCCGCCGTCGCCGTGCTGATCGGAAAGACATAAGCCGCCCACCACGCCTTGATGCGCCCGAGCCGCACCTGCCACTCGAAGAGGCCGAAGGCGACGATGAGCAGGGTCAGCAGCCGGTGCTGCGCAATCTCCGGATCGCGCAGGCTCTCGATGAGGCCGAGCCGGCCCAACGGCCAGACCGCTTCGTCGGCGCGCAGAAACAGGAAGCCCGCGAGGCCGAGAAAGACCAGCGGCCAGTGCCGCATGACGGGCGCGAGGCGCCGGCTCATGCGCTCCAGGAGCGCCATCACGCCCATGGCGACGACGAAAAGCCCCGCCCAGTGGTGATTATACTCCGACCAGGCGATGTCGGCCGGCGAGCGCGGCGGCTGGGCGCCCGGCGGCAGGTTTTTCAGCGCCTCGGGCGGCAGAGCGGCGGAGAGCGCCTCGAAATCCGGACTATCCAGCCGTATCGGCAGTCGCGGCTCCAGCCGGTCGACGATCTCCGCGAAACTCGCCCGATCGTTGGGGAGGTCGCGCGCCGGCGGCAGCGAGGCGAGCGACGCGGCGCAGAAAATGACCGTGAGGCCGACGCCGATCTCCGTCTCGGCGAAACGGCGCGTGCGCAGAAGCGGGCCCGCCGGCTCGTTCTTCAACTTGCGCACGGCGAGGAAATTGAGGCCGCCGAGGAACAGCAGGCCGAGCAGCAGCGTGATCTTGGCGGTGAGCATCACGCCATAGGAGGTGCCGTAGAGCGCCCGCGGCGTCCCGACGTAGTAGACCGCCATCAACAGGCCGCCGGCGAGCAGCGCCGCGACAGCCCCAACCGACATGAGCGAGAAGCGCCGCGCGACGCTGGCGCGGGCGGTCGGGTCCGTTACGTCGGTGAGCGCCATCAGAAAATAGGGGATGCCGCCGATCCAGACGGCCGCCCCGCCCATATGGAGCAGTTCGGCCGCGGCGAGCGCGACGGCGCCCTCGAACTGGCTGACGGCGTGGGTGGCGCCGGCCTGCACGCCGAGCAGTAGCGCCGCCAGCACCGGCGCGGCCGAACGGATGGCCCCGCCCCCGCGCCGGGCGCGCCAGGCGGCGAGCGCGATGACCGCGCCGAGAACCGCCGCCATGAGATCGACCGCCACGGCGCGCGCTTCGGCCGCCTGATCGATGGGGATTTCCAGCGTGCCGGCCAGCATGAGGGTGAGCGCCGCCGCCGCGAGCGCTTCAGCGGCGAGCAGCGCACAGGCGGAGAGGAAAACCAGCCGCAGAGCGCGGCGCTCGAGCACGGGGCCCGACGCGCCGAGCGCGCCGGCGAGCGGCCAGACCAGCATCAGCAGAAAAGCGAGCCCGCCGACCGCAACTGACTGTGCGGCCAGGGTAAAGCCGCGCAGAACCACGCTGAGAAAGCCGTAAATTTCGATAAACAGCTGCATGTCAGCGGCTGACCCGGAACGGTATGTCGCCTTGCGTGATGTGCCCATCCGGGCTGAGCGTCTGCCAGTGCAGCCGGTAGCCGCCAGGCGCGAGCCCGGTCGCCGTCGCTTGCAACGTGTCTTCGGAGGCGGAATTGGCGAGCGGCAGAGAGACGACGTCGCCGTCCAACTTGACGAGCTTGATATGCGAGCGGCCCGCGTCGATCCGGCTATTGAAGCGGATTTCGATCGCGATGCTCTCGCCCTTCACCGTCGCGTCGGGGCGCGGCGTCGAGTTCAGGACAATGGCGTGCGCCTCGGCGGCGCCGTCCGTGAGGGCGAGGCACGCGAAAAGGCAGAAAAGTCGGAATATGCGCATGATGTCGACCCGCGGCCGTCCTTTCGGCCGAGCCGTTGCTGCTTAGCCGATTCCGCGAGATGCGAGCAATGCCCCGCAGGGCCGCATCCGCCCGCTCCCCTCCCTGGCCCGAATCGCGCGCAGGCTCCCCAGTTACTTCACAAAGACGTAGATATCGACGTCGACCTCAGCGTCTTCGCCTTTGAAATCATTCAGATATTCCTCGATGATCAGATCCTTGGTGTCGAGCCCCTTCTCGTCGAGATAGGCGGCGATCGCCTCATAAGTGGCGTCAATCTCGTCATAGGCGCCGCGATGCTGAAATTTCATCGCCTTGCCGGAGGGCGAAGAGCCGATCTCCACCCCATCGGCGAGCTTCGGCTTGCCTTCCGGCGCCGCGCTCAACGGGGCCATGGCCTCGAAGGTGAAACCTGTATCGTCGGTCTTGGTGAAGACGGCGATCGTCCGGCCGTTCGCGGTCAATCCCGCCTTGGCGACGGCGGCGTTGAGCTTCTTGATGGCGTCGGAAAGCGTCTTGGCCGCGCCTTCCCATTTGCCCTGCCCCTTCAGCACCGCTGCGGGGCGGGGGTCGACCATGACGGTCTCGCTCGCGACGGCGGGCGCGGCGTCGGGGGTCGCGGGCTTCGCCGCCTCGTCCTGCGGCGCGGCGGCGTCTGGCTTTGCGGCCTCGGGTGCGGCGGCGGCGGGTTTTTCCGGCCCCTCCTCGGGCCCGGCGGCGAACCGACGCTCGGCCACGATCGCCGCCGTCGCGACGAGCAAGGTGAAAATCGCCAGCGACCGCCAATGCGTCCGCAAGCTGTCGATCAGACCGGGTTCCTCGTCCATGTCTCGATGCGTCCTTCCACGCCGCGAATCGCCTGCCTTCCTCGCGCGAAAATGCGACAGAGGTGTGGGCGTGGCAAAGCGGCGTTTGTCAAAGTAGCCCTTGGGCGGCGCAGTCTCTATATACGAGACGCCTTTGGAAGGACCGATGCCGCATCCGCTCGACAATCGACCGATCCTGCGCATGAACGGCGCGGGCAATGAAATTCTGGTGCTCGACCTGCGCGGGCTCGACCATGTGCTCGCGCCGCAGGAGGCGCGCGCCATCGCGGCCGCGCCGGGCCTGCGCTTCGACCAGCTGATGGCGGTGCACGACCCGCGCGCCGAGGGCGACGACGCCTTCATGCGCATCTACAACGTCGACGGCTCGCGTTCGGGCGCCTGCGGCAATGGAACCCGCTGCGTCGCCTATGCGCTCGCAAAGGAAGGCAAGGAGCGGCTCCTGCTCGCAACCGACGCCGGCCGGATCGAGACGCGGCGCGAGGCGGAGACGCTGTTCACCGTCGACATGGGCGAGCCGCGGCTGGATTGGCGCGAGATCCCGCTCGCGCGGCAGGCCGACACCCGCGCCGTGGCGCTGGACCCGCCGGTCGAAGGCGCGCCGCCGCATTTTTCGGCCGTCAGCATGGGCAATCCGCATGCGGTGTTCTTCGTGCCGGACGCGCGCGCCGTCGCGCTCGAGACGCTCGGAGGAAGGCTCGAACGCCACCCGCTCTTCCCCGAGCGCGCCAATATTTCCTTCGCGCAGATCCTCGCGCGCGACGACATTCTGCTGCGCGTCTGGGAGCGCGGCACGGGCGCCACCCAGGCCTGCGGATCGGCGGCCTGCGCCACGCTCGTCGCCGCCGTGCGCGCCGGGTTGAGCGAGCGGCGCGCGCGTCTGGGGCTGCCCGGCGGCGACCTCACGATCGACTGGCGCGCCGACAATCACGTGCTGATGACCGGGCCGGTGGAATTCGAATTCGAGGCGCGGCTCACGGCCGCGCTATTCGAGGATGCGGCGAGGTGAACGCGCCGGCGCGCCCAGTCGAGACCCTCACCTTCGGCTGCCGACTGAATATGGTCGACTCCGAAGCGCTCGCGCGTGAACACGCCGGCGCGGCCGACGCCGTCATCGTCAATACTTGCGCCGTCACCGCTGAAGCGACGCGACAGGCGCGCCAGGCTATACGTCGACTGCATCGGGAAAGGCCGCAGGCGCAGATCGTCGTGGCCGGCTGCGCGGCGCGCATCGATCCCCAAAGCTTCGAAGCGATGTCGGGAGTCTCGCGCGTCATCGCCGAACAGCCGGCGACGCGTGCGGCGACGGCGGAGGAGGGCACGCGCGGCTTCCTCGCCGTGCAGAACGGCTGCGATCACAGCTGCACCTTCTGCATCATTCCGGCGGGGCGCGGCGCTTCCCGGTCGGCGGCGCCGCAGGAAATTGTCGCCCAAGCCCGCGCGCTCGTCGAGAAAGGCAAGCAGGAGATCGTGCTGACCGGCGTCGATCTGACGAGCTACGACGCCGATGGGCTGAAGCTCGGCGGGCTCGTGCGGTTGCTGCTCGGCGCGGTCAAAGATCTCGCCCGGCTGCGCCTCTCGTCGATCGACTGTATCGAAGCGGATGAGGAGCTGTTCGTCGCGTTCAGCGAGGAAGAGCGTCTTTGCCCGCATCTGCATCTCTCGCTGCAATCTGGCGACGACCTCATTCTCAAGCGCATGAAGCGGCGCCATTTGCGCGGCGACGCCCTCCGCTTCTGCAAGGGGCTGCGCGCGGCGCGGCCCGATATCGTCTTCGGCGCCGATTTCATTGCCGGCTTTCCCACAGAGACGGAAGAGATGTTTGCGCGGACGCTCGCGCTCGTCGACGACTGCGGCCTGACGCATCTGCATGTCTTTCCCTTTTCGCCGCGCCCCGGCACGCCGGCGGCGCGCATGCCGCAGGTTGCGCACGACGTCGCCAAGGCGCGTGCGGCGCTGCTGCGGCAAAGTGGCGAACAGGCCCTCGCGCGCCATCTCGACGCCCAGCAGAGCAAGACCCTGCGCCTCCTCGTCGAACGCGGCGGCATGGCGCGCGCGGCCGATTTCACGTTGGCGCATACGCCGGAGGTTCCCGCCGGCAGCATGATCGAGGCGCGCGTGACTGGACACGACGGACGCGCGCTCGAGGTCAGCTTCGATCGCGGCGCCTCATCGTAGGCGTCGATCGGCGCCTTCGCGTCAGGCGCAAAAACCAAGAAAAATTTTCTGCGCCGCAAGTCATTGGCGCGCGGCGATCCTGGCCCGTCGAGGGCAGGCGGCTGTCAGTCTCTGAGCTTTCGACGCGCCGGAACAAGAAAAATGACCTCGCGTTGCACGGGTGGCCCTGGGGCTTTGTCCGACAACAACCCTTGGAGACGTAGCGATGACAAACACACGCAAGATGATTACGACCGCACTCGCCGCCACGATGCTCGTCAGCACGCTGGCGGTCGCAACGCCCGCCTCGGCATGGGGGCGCTATGGCTGGGGCGGCGGATGGGGCCGGCATTGGGGCTACGGCGGATTCCGTCCGGGCTGGGGTTACGGGCGCTGGGGCTATGGCGGATGGGGCTACGGCGGCGGCCTGGGATTGGGCCTCGGCGCCGGCCTGCTCGGCGGACTGGCGCTCGGCGCAGCCACGTCTCCCTACGGTTATGGCTATTGGGGCTCTGGCTACCCAGCCATGGGCTGCGGCACGTACGGCGCGGCCTACCCGGCCTACCCGGCCTATTACGGTTATAGCGGCGGTTCCTGCCGCTGCCCCTGCTGATTAATTCTGCAGACCGGCCCCCTGCCCTCCGCCGGAGCCACGAGACATGCAACCGCGCACTGCGCGGTTGCATTGCGTTAAAAAGACCTGCAACCGGCGCACTGCGCGGTTGCATTGCGTTAAAAAGACCTGCAACCGGCGCACTGCGCGGTCGCAGTGCGTTCAAAAGATCTGCAACCGCGAGCACTGCGCGGTCGCATTACGTTAGAGCAAAACCTTCTTCGCGAACGTCTCTCCGCAACGACGAAACCGGCGCGTACAAAAGCAGGGCCGCCTCTCGGCGGCCCTGCCCTTGGGTCCGTCTATCAGAAGCCGGCCGTCTGGTCGGTTCCGCGACCCGACTGCGTGCTCGTCGAGCCCATGCCGGCGCCGCCTTCCTCCCAATAGGGACGCGAGCCGAAATGCTGATGCAGACGCGACTCCCAGTCACGGTCCGTCCAGCTCTGATCGGTATATTCGGGGGCGTTCTTGAGCTGATCCTCGGTGACGTTGGTCACGTAACCGCCGAGGTTCGTGTCATATTTGAACGCCTTCCACGGCAGCGGATGCTCGCCTTCGCCGATCCCGAGGAAACCGCCGAAGGTCATGATCGCATAGCGAATGACCCCCGACACCTTGTCGATCATCAGATGATCGATTTGGCCAATCTTGTTGCCGGAGGGGTCATAAACGGCCGTGCCTTCGACGTTTTCGCTGGAGATCAGATTGCCGCTTTGCGTCGCCATTCCCATCGTCGCCTCCTCAAAACCGACTGCCGGACCTTTCACGAGGTCCGCTGAGCCAAGTGAACAAATCTTCGCCGCAAATGTTCCGTCGCCGCAGACGCCGAAGGGCTCACAGAGGCGCATCCTTTCGCCCCGGGGCGAAACAGGCTAATGCAGTCGGCGCGCGCCGCAGCCGGGAAAGGACTCCATGGACTCGCAACTCACGATCAGCTGGGAAGTCCTCGAGATCATCTGGATCAATATTCTGCTGTCGGGCGACAATGCGATTCTCATCGCCCTCGCCTGCCGCAGCCTGCCCGTCCGGCAACGGCGCTGGGGCGTTTTCTTGGGCGCGCTCGGCGGCGTGATCCTGCGCGTCATCTTCACGCTGCTCGTCGTGCAGATGATGAGCATTCCTTATCTGAAGGTCTTCGGCTCGCTCCTTCTGCTCCTTGTTGCGGTGAAGCTTCTCATCGACGAGACCGAGCATTCGGACGTGGCGGCCAAGCCCGATCTCATGGGCGCGGTCATCTCGATCATCATGGCGGACGCCGTGATGTCGCTCGACAATGTTCTCGCGATCGCCGCGGCCGCGCGGGGCTCGACCTATCTCATCGTCTTCGGCCTCGCGCTCTCTGTCCCGATCGTGATGTTTGGCGCGGGCTTCCTGCTCAAGATCCTCGAGCGGGTTCCAGCGCTGGTCTGGGCGGGGGCCGGCCTCCTGGGCTGGGTCGCGGGGGACATGGCCGCGACCGACCCCGCCGTCGCTGAAACGCTGCATGGCTTCGACCACGCGGCTCTCGAGCGCAGTTTGTCCATCGGCGGCGCGGCGATCGTCCTGGTCGTCGCCTTTTTGATTCAACTCTACCGCCAATGGCGCGAGGATCAGCGCGACCGCGAGAAACATGGCGGATAGCAGACGTTGCTTCGCCCCCTGCAAGGTTGCGCCGCGCCCCGCCGACGGGGGTCAGGTTGCTCGAGCTCTGCCCCTCTGCTAGTTTCGGCGACTTAATCCAATAAGCGGGCAGAAAAATTGTCACTCTCCAGTCTTCGTAAATGGATCGGTCAGGGCCAGGATTCCGGCGTCCCGACCTTTACCGCGCACAATATTCGTCTCGATGACGGAACCTATACGAAGCCTGACGGAACGCCGATGGATCAGGTTCCCTGGTTCGTCGCCGCGCGGCGCATTCTCACGACTGTCTTCCCGCAAGATCGGGAAAACATTCGCCTCGCCGATCTCGGCTGCCTCGAGGGCGGATATTCGGTCGAATTGGCCAGACTGGGCTTCTCGGTCACGGGCCTCGAGGTGCGGGAATCGAACTTCGCCGCGTGCAAATTCGTCAAGGCGAGAACCGATCTGCCCAATCTTACCTTCGTCAAGGACAATGCCTGGAACCTGCGCAAATACGGCAAGTTCGACGGCGTGTTCTGCTGCGGTCTGCTGTATCACCTCGAACAGCCGCGGAAATTCATCGAGATGATTTCCTCGCTAACGAGCCGGATCGCAATCTTTCAGACGCATTTCGCCGCGACCTACGACATCCAGCATCCGATCCATAATCTCTCGCCGCTGACGACAAACGAAGGCGTGCCGGGGCGCTGGTTCGCCGAATTTCTCGATAAGGATTCTTTCCGCAAAAGAGAAGAGCATCGCTGGTCGTCCTGGGACAACACGCGGTCGTTCTGGATACAGCGCGAATATCTTCTCCAGACCATCCGCGACGCCGGCTTCGATCTGGTGCTCGAGCAATTCGACGGTCTCGGCGAGGACATCGCCAAAAGCATGACGGAAGGCTACTACCATACCGACATGCGCGGCACCTTCATCGGCATCAAGACCCAGGCTTGATTGCAAGGCCCTCAGACCGTCATTGCCGAGCGATGAATGCCGACAATGACGGCCGCGCCGCGGGGCCCGTCGTAAAGCTTTCCTATGAGAGGGGAGGGGCGCCCGCCGGCTAACCGCCGCGCAGTCCCTGCTTGGCGATCTGCTGCTGCGGATCGAGCTGCAAGGCGCGCTGATAAATGTCGACCGCCTTGGCGCGATTGCCGCTCTTATCATAGGCGAGGCCGAGCCAGGCCCAGGCGAGCGAATTCTTGTTGTCGACGTTGAGCGCCGCGTTGAAGTCCTCGATCGCCTTGTCATATTTGCCAAGCGCCACGAAGCTCTCGCCGCGCGCCTGATACGGGGCCGCCGCGAAAGGATCGCGGTCGATGGCGTTGTCGAAATCCGTGACCGCGTGGGCGTTGTCGCCGCGCTTTTGATAGATCAGCCCGCGCGCGTGGAAAGCCTGGGCGTTCTCGGGATTGAGGCGGATCGCCGTGTCGAGGTCGGACAGCGCCTGATCGAGATTGCCCTGCGCGCGCAACAGATTGGCGCGCCCGACATAGGCCGGCGCATGGTTGGGATTGGCTTGAACGGCGCGGTCGAAATCGGCGCGCGCCGCCTCGTTCTGTCCCGCCTGACGGCTTGCGAGCGCGCGATTGGTGTAGGCGGCGGCGTTGTTGGGATCGATCTTCGTCGCCTGGGTGAAATCGGCGATGGCTTCCTGAAAGGAGCCGACGCGAGCATAGGCGACGCCGCGCGTATTATAGGCTTCCGCGCTCGTGGGGTTGCGCCGGATCACTTCGGAAAGCGATTCGATATTCGCGGAGGCTGCTTTGGGGTCGGTGTCGGCGATCTCCGCGATGCCGCGGCCCGGCGGCCGAATGCCGCTCGCCGTCTCGCAGCCGCCGAGCGCAAGCACAGACAGCGCCGCGCCGCCGAGCAAAACCCGTCGGCAAGCCGTTAGGCGAAAGCCCATGCCTTTAGACCCTCTCGTCCGTCAACGCTTCCAAACGAGTCCGTTCTTTGCCGCCCAGGGCGTTAAAAAAGCGTTCACCAAACGGCAAAAATACGATTTAGCGGCCGGTGGCCTTGGCCTTCACCGGCAGCAGACCCTCGCGCTGCAGCTTCTTGCGGGCGAGCTTGCGGGCGCGGCGGACGGCCTCGGCCTTCTCGCGGGCGCGCTTCTCGGACGGCTTCTCGTAATGGCCGCGCAGTTTCATCTCGCGGAAGATGCCTTCGCGCTGCATCTTCTTCTTCAGCGCCTTCAGAGCCTGATCGACATTGTTGTCGCGAACGAGAACTTGCACGAAACCATCCTGCTTTCTGTGGGGCGGCCTGGCAGGCTGTCTGGAGCCAGGCTGTCCAAATAGGGAACAGGTCTCCGGGCGCTTGCGGAGCGCCTGACCCGTGCTGGGGAGATACCAGAGTCGCGGCGCCCTGTCCATGGCGGAAGCGTCGTTCCCCCGCCCGAAGCGTCAAAAATGGTGGCCAAGGCCAGGAGCGCCGGGGCCCTTGTTCTGGCGTCGCGTTATATTATAACGTTTGACATGATCGACGCGACCACCCGAGGCCATCGCCACGCCCATGACCACGCCGGCGGCGAAGCGCTGACGCGTCCGGCGCATGCGCATCTGCGCCAATCCGGCCGACGCCAGGACCGCCTGTCGCCGCTCGAGGCCTCGGCGGGCGCGCGTCTGGCCGGGGTCTCCTTCGTCATCGCCCTCCTCTGGGCGGGAGTTTATTGGGCGCTCCATTGACCGTTGCCGCCCTTCCGGGGTCCGTCCGCCTCGTCAATCTCACGCTGGGCTACGACCGGCGCCCCGCCGTTCATCATCTCGACGGCGAGATTGCGCCAGGCGCGGCGCTCGCGGTCTGCGGTCCCAACGGCGCGGGCAAATCCACGCTCTTGAAGGCGCTGGCGGGGCTCTTGCCGCCGCTCGGCGGCCGCATCGACCGCGCAGGATTATCCGCGCGGGAGGTCGCCTATCTGCCGCAGCTCATCGAGGTCGACCGCTCTTTTCCCATCAATGTGCGCGATTTCATCGCCATGGGCGCGATGCGGCGGATCGGCCTCTTCGGGCGCCTCGACGCGACGGAGCGGGTCCGCGCCGACGCGGCCCTCGACCGCGTCGGCATGGCCGGCATGGAGGATCGGCCGATCGATACGCTCTCCGGCGGCCAGATGCAGCGCGCTTTGTTCGCGCGCCTCATTGTGCAGGATCAGCGGCTGATTTTGCTCGATGAGCCTTTCGGCGCCATCGACGAGTCGACGACCGAGGATCTGCTCGCGCTCGTCGCGCAGTGGCGCACGGAGGGGCGGACGGTGGTCGCGGTGCTGCACGAGCTCGACCTCGCGCGCCGCGCCTTTCCGCAAACCTTGCTGCTCGCCCGCGAACCCATCGCCTGGGGCGAGACGCAGGGGACGCTCTGCGCCGACAATCTGGCGCGGGCGCGCGCCATGTCCGAAGCCTATGACAGGCAGGCGCGCGAATGTCTGCGCGACGAGGACGCGGCGCATGTTCACTGAGATCTTCGTGTCGCCCTTCCTCGATTATGAATTCATGCGCCGCGCGCTCGTCGGGGCGCTGGCGCTTGCCGTCTCGGGCGCGCCGCTCGGCGTCTTTCTGATCCTGCGGCGCATGTCGCTTGCCGGCGACGCGCTGTCGCACGCGGTCTTGCCGGGCGCCGCCGTCGGCTATCTCGTAGCTGGCCTGTCGCTGCCGGCGATGACATTCGGCGGCCTCGTCGCCGGCCTGGTCGTGGCGCTCGCGACCGGCGCCGCCTCACGCTTCACCACGCTGCGCGAGGACGCCTCGCTGGCGGCCTTCTACCTCGTCTCGCTCGCGCTCGGCGTCACGCTGGTGTCGCTCAAGGGCTCCAGCGTTGACCTCCTGCATGTGCTGTTCGGCTCCGTGTTCGGCCTCGACGACGCGTCGCTCTATATGCTCGCGGGCGTCTCCACGCTGACGCTTGTCGCGCTCGCGCTCTTCTACCGCGCGCTGGTCATGGACACGCTCGATCCGCTTTTCCTGCGCCAGACGACGCCATTCGGCGAATTCGTCCCCTTCCTTTTCCTCGCGCTCGTCGTGCTCAATCTCGTCGCCGGGTTTCAGGCGCTCGGCACGCTGATGGCCGTCGGCCTGATCATGCTGCCCGCCGCCGCCGCGCGGCTCTGGACGCATGAGCTGTCGGTCGCCCTGCCGCTGGCCGCCGTCCTCGCGATGGCCTGCGTTTACGCCGGGCTGGTCTTTTCCAACGAGACCGGCGCGCCGACCGGCCCGGCCATCATCCTGGCCGCTGGCCTCATTTATCTCGGCTCGCTGATTTTCGGACGCGCCGGCGGCGCGCTTCGCCTGAAGCGCCCTCGCCGGCATCTTGAAGGATAACGTTTCATGCCCACCCGCCGCTGCATTTTGGGCCTGCTTCTCGCCACGCTCGCGGCGCCGGCCGCAGCCGACGCCGAGAAGCTTCCCGTCGTTGCGAGCTTCTCCATCATCGGAGACCTCGTTCAGGAAATCGGCGGCGACCGCGTCGTCGTGACGACCCTGGTCGGGCCCGACGGCGACGCCCATGTCTACCAGCCGACGCCGGCCGACGCGCGGCGCATCGCCCAGGCGAAAGTCATCTTCGTCAACGGGCTCGGCTTCGAGGGCTGGCTCGACCGCCTCATCGCCGCGGCCAAGAGCAAGGGGACCGTCGTGACGCTCGGGAACGGCGTGACGTCGCGCGCCGGCGAAGAGGGAACGGATCCCCACGCCTGGCAGAACGTCGCCAACGCCAAGATCTACGTCGGCGAAATTCGCGACGCCCTCATCGCCGCGGATCCTCCCGGCGCCGAGGCCTACCGGAGTCGCGCGGGAAACTATCTCGTCAGGCTCGACGCCCTCGACAGAGAGATTGTCGACACGCTCGGCGCAATCCCGGAGAACAGGCGCCGGGTCGTCTCGACCCATGACGCTTTCGGTTATTTCTCCGCGCGCTATGGGGTGGCCTTCATCGCCCCGCAGGGCGTCTCGACCGAAGCCGAGGCCAGCGCCCGCGACATTGTTCGCATCATTCAGGCCGTGAAGCAAAATCAGGTCGGGGCTGTGTTTCTGGAGAATATCGCCGACCCCAGGCTCGCAAAGCGCATCGCCGCGGAGACCGGGGCCCGCATCGGCGGCACGCTCTATTCGGACGCGCTGTCCGGCCCCGGCGAAGGCGGCGCAAATTATATCGACATGATGCGCCACAATGTTAGAGAATTGGCCAAAGCTTTGAGGCCCTAAGCCCCTCCCCGCCCCTCTCCCGCTTGCGCCGGTGACGGGTAGATCGCGACCGTTATCGGCGCGCGTCCTCACTTCTGCCTCAGCAGGGGAGGGAGAGGCGGCTTCGACAGACACAGGAATGTTTCCGTGAGCGACAAGATTCCCGTCACCGTCATCACCGGCTATCTCGGCGCTGGCAAGACAACGCTCCTCAACCGCATTCTCACCGAGCAGCATGGCCGCCGCTACGCGGTCATCGTCAATGAGTTCGGCGAGATCGGCATCGACAACGACCTCGTCGTCGGCGCCGACGAAGAAGTCTTCGAGATGAACAACGGCTGCATCTGCTGCACCGTGCGGGGCGACCTCATTCGCATCATCGAGGGGCTGATGCGTCGGCGCGGCAAGTTCGACGCCATCATCGTCGAAACGACGGGGCTCGCCGATCCGGCCCCCGTCGCCCAGACCTTCTTCGTCGACGCCGACGTAAAGGACGCCGCCCGGCTCGACGCGGTCGTGACGCTCGCCGACGCCAAATGGCTCAGTCACCGTCTCAAGGACGCGCCGGAAGCGAAGACGCAAATCGCTTTCGCCGACGTTGTCATTATCAACAAGACGGATCTCGTCACGCCGCAAGAGCTCGAAGAAATCGAAGCGCGCATCCGGGGCATCAACCCCTACGCCACGCTGCATCGCGCCGTGAAGGCGGATGTGCCGCTCCAAGCCGTGCTCGAGCGCAACGCCTTCGACCTCGAGCGCATTCTGGAGATCGAACCCAATTTCCTCGAGGCCGAGGACCATGATCATGATCACGGCCATGACCATGATCGTCACGACCACCATCACGATCATGATCACGCGTGCGGCCCCGGATGCGGCCACGACCACCATGATCATGGCCACGCGCATCATGACCACCACGAGCACGACAGCCATGGCCATCTGAAGGCAATCCACGATACGGAGATGCAGTCGATCTCCCTTCGCCATCCGGGCGACGTCGATCCCGAACGCTTCGTTCCCTGGCTCAATGAGCTCGTGCAGCAGGAAGGGCCGGACATTCTCCGCTGCAAAGGCATCGTCGCCTTCAAGAACGAACCGCGCCGTTTCGTCTTCCAGGGCGTGCACATGATTCTCGACGGCGACCTGCAGCGCGAGTGGAGGGAGAACGAGCCGCGCGAGTCGCGCCTCGTCTTCATCGGGCGCAAACTGAAGGAAGACCTCATCCGGGAGGGGTTCGACAAGGTCGTCTCCTGAAACGCGCGCAACGACGGTTTGGGATGGCCCCCTCGCGCCCCGCGCCTAGTTTGATAAGCGCGGGGCGCATGTCGCGCCAAAGAGGCCGACATGCTGAAGCGCCTGCTGGAGCACTATCTGTTTCTCTCCCGCTGGCTGCTGGCGCCCTTCTTCGTGATGCTGACGCTCGGGCTGCTGGCGCTCATGGTGAACGCCGCGCGCCACGTCCTCGGCATTCTGCTCTCCATCGGCTCCAGCACCGAAGACAGGATCATCCTGGAGCTGCTCGGGCTCATCGACCTGACGCTCACCGGCGCGCTCGTCATGATCGTCACCATCTCGGTCTATGAAAATTTCGTCTCGGGCGTGCCGGCGACGCCGCGCGAGGGCTGGCCGAACTGGATGGGCGGCATCGACTTTCCGCAGCTCAAGCTCAACCTGCTCACCACCATCGTCGCCATCTCGGCGATCAAGCTTCTCGAAGTCTTCATGGACGTGCCGAAATTCGAAGAGCGCGACCTCACTTATTACATCGCCATCCATCTGACGTTCGTGCTGTCGACCGTGCTCTTCGCCTTTTCGGAGCGCGTCACCATATCGGGGCAGGTTGAAAAGAAGACGACGCCTGCCGAGGAGCCGGGGACGAAGATCGACGCGCCAGGCGGCTCGTGACGTCGCGGGAGCGCCGCTCCCGTGCAATCTCGCCACGAAGCGCCTAAACTCATTAGATGAGCGTGTCGCTCGCCTGAGCTGGCGAGGCGGGCGCGCTCTTTGGAAAGACAAGATTTGAAGGAGCCTTTCATGAAGCTGCGATATCTCGTCCTGGCCGTCGCCGCCTTTTGCGCTCAATCCGCGCAGGCGGACGCCAAGAAGCCCGTCTCCAACTGGAGCTGCGAGGAGTTCCTCGCCGTAGAAGGCGACTTCCAGCCGAAAGTGATCTACTGGGCGACCGCCAAGGCCAAGAGCGGCAAGCCCGGCGGCGTCGTCGACATCGAAGGAACGGAAAAGGTCGTTCCCATGATTATCGACGACTGCAAGAAGGAGCCGAGCAGCTCCTTCATGACCAAGCTCAAGAGCGCGTGGGGCGCCGTCGAGGCGGAGGCCAAGAAGCTGAAAGAGAAACTCTAAGCCGCCTCACTCGTAGCAGGCGATCTCGCGCTCGCCGGCGAAAATCTCGGCCATGCGGCGGGCGTCGCCGCCCTTGCGCAAGGCCAGGAAGCGCGGACGCCGGCGGCGAACCGAGGAGGCGCCGCGGCGCGGCGGCGGGGCAATTTCACGGGCGCCGGCCTTCGCGGCGTCTTCGCTCTCCGCCGCGAGGCGGGGCAAGTCGAGCCAGGCGGCCCAATATTTCCAGTCGGCGGCGGCCGCGGCGCTGTCCTGGGTCTCGCCCAGCACCACATCGAGATCGCGGTCGCGATGGGCGAGCAGCAGGCGATAGCGCGGCGCGCCGGCCGCCCCCGCCGCGACTTCGAGCAGCACCCCCCGATAGGCGGGGACCGGGACGGTGATTCTCATTTTCACGCCGCCGAAGCGCCGCGCGATGAGAATGTCGCGGAGCGTCACCCGCACGCGGCGCGACCCGCCATCCGCCCGCCAGTCGCGCTGCACGAAAAGCGCTTCCTCGCTTTTGTTCGCATGACCGGCGTCAAACATGTCTTTCTCCCCGCTGCCCTTGGGCGTCGCTCGCCCTGATGAGACGAAGTTTTGCGCGGGGAGGCGCCGCAAGTTGCTAACAAGCACGGTAAATTGCACATAAACCATTGCTTTTCCGACTGGATTGCGGCCTCAGGGTGAAGCAGCCGGAAAGGCGATTGTTCAAATTGTCGGCAATTCGCATCCCGGACCGGCTTGCGAGCGCGCGACGCCTCCCCTACTGCTTCATTCGATGCCCCTCGCCCAATCCGATCTGTCCGCCTTCCTGTCCCGCCTGGAGGATGTCGCGCGCGAAGCCGGAGACATCGCCATGGGCTATTTCAGGCGCGGCGCGCGGACGGCGGCGGCCATTTCCTACAAGGGCGGCGGTTCGCCGGTCACGGAGGCCGATTTCGCGGTCGACCGCTTTCTCTTCGAAGCGATGCGCCGCCTCGCGCCGCAGGCCGGCTGGCTCTCCGAGGAAACGGCCGATACCGACGCGCGGCTGTCGCGCGAGAGCATTGTCATCGTCGATCCCATCGACGGCACCAACGCCTTCACGCAGGGCGACGAACGCTGGGCCGTCTCGATCGCGCTGATCGAAGGCGGCCGACCGACGGCCGGCGTGGTGCACGCGCCAGCGCGGGGAGAGACCTTCACCGCCGCGCGCGGACAGGGCGCCTTCTTGAACGGCGAGCGGCTCGGGCCGCGGATTCGCGAATCGCTTGCCGGCGCGCTCGCGATCGCGCCGCGTCCGTTGCATGCGCGGCTTGCCGACTTGCCCCAAAACATCGCGCTCGCGCCGCGCACGCCGTCCCTTGCGCTGCGCCTCGTCGACATCGCCGCGGGCCGTCACGACCTCGTGATCTCTTCCCCCAACGCCCGCGACTGGGACATCGCCGCCGCCGACGTCATTTTGTGCGAAGCCGGGGTCGCGCTGGCCGAGGTGGAGGGTGGCGCGCTCACCTATAACCGCAGCTCGTCGAAACGCGGCATGCTGGTGGCCGCGCCCAAGCCGCTTATTGAGGAAACTCTCGCCATCGCCCGGACCGTTTCGAAAGGAATAAAGTGGTCATGACAAAGCATGCGACGCCCCCGAAACAGGAAAAGCAGCTTCTGCATCTCGTCTTCGGCGGCGAGCTCGAGACGCTCGACGGCGTTTCCTTCCGCGACCCGTCGAAGCTCGACGTCGTCGGCATTTATCCAGACAACGACAGCGCCCTCGCCGCCTGGAAAGCCAAGGCGCAGTCGACCGTGGACAATGCGCATATGCGCTATTTCGTCGTGCACCTCTACAAGTTGCTGGACCCGGAACACGACAAGCTCTGAAATCAGACAAGCAGGCAGGCGCTTTCCTAAATTCAGCCCGCTTTCGGCACGATAAGTGAGGCCCTTCGGCGGGGGCGGGAGGGAACCCCTTTGCCGGCGCCCGCGGCCTTGGCGCAAGGCGCGGCCAGGGTCAAACGAACGGGAATCATGCCGCTTCTGAAGCTCTATCGACTGGCGACCATCGCTTTGACGCCCCTCGCCGGGGCCGCGCTCAACTGGCGCGCCTCTCGCGACAAGGAAGACCCGGCCCGGCTCGACGAGCGCCTCGGCCTCGCCTCGCGCGACAGGCCGCCGGGGCGCCTCGTCTGGCTGCATGGCGCGAGCCTCGGCGAATCGCTCTCCCTGCTGCCGCTGATCGAGCGGTTCATTCAGCGCGGCGCGGAAGTGCTGGTGACGAGCGGCACGGTCTCTTCGGCGCGGCTGCTCGCCGCACGGCTGCCGGCCGGCTCCTTCCACCAGTATATGCCGCTCGACGCCCCCCAATTCGTCGAGCAGTTCCTCGACTACTGGCGGCCCGACATCGCCATCTTCGCCGAGTCGGAACTCTGGCCCAACATGGTCGCGTCGCTGCATCGGCGCGGCATTGCGCTCGTTCTGGCCAACGCCCGGATTTCACGCCAATCCGCGGAGCGCTGGCAGAGCCTGCGGGGCGCCGCCCGCAAGCTGTTCGGCGGCGTCGATCTCTGCCTGGCGCAGGATTCCGAAAACGCGGCGCGCTTCATTGCGCTCGGCGCGCCCTGCGTGCGCATCGCCGGCAATCTGAAATATGACGCGCCCCCGCCCCCCGCCGACGCGGCGCGACTGGCCGAATTCAGCGGCGCGATCGGCGGCCGTCCGGTATGGGCCGCAGTGTCGACCCATGAGGGCGAAGAAGAGATCATCCTTGCGGCGCATGCGGAGATTGCTCGGAAAATCCCGTCGCTTCTGACCATCGTCGTGCCGCGCCATCGCGAACGCGGCGCCGCGGTCGCGGAGCTCGCGGCGGCGCGCGGCCTTGCAGTCGGCCTGCGCACGCGCGACGGCGAACCGCGCCGCGACATCGGCGTCTATGTCGCCGATACGGTGGGAGAGCTCGGGCTCGTCTTCCGCAGCGCCGGCGTGGTTTTCATGGGCAAGTCGCTTATGCCCGGGGGCGGGCAGAACCCGATCGAGCCGGCGAAGCTCGGCTGTGCGGTTCTGTTCGGGCCGCATGTCGACAATTTCAGCGAGGTTTATAACGAGCTCGCCGCTGCGAAGGCGGCGGCGCGCGTCGCCGACGCGGAGACGCTGGCGCGCGCGGTCCATTATCTCCTTTCTGACCCCGCGCGCATGCGGCGCATGGGCCGCGCCGGCGTCGAGACGGTGGAGAAACTCGGCGGCGCCGCTCGCGGCATCATCGCCGCGGTCGAACCTTTCCTCGCGCAAGTCGCCATTGCGGGGCGATGAGCCGTGCTGCGCGCGCCCGCCTTCTGGCGCGGCGACGGCCCGGCCGCGCGTCTGCTGGCGCCTTTTGGCGCGCTCTCGGGCGCGATCGCGCAGCGGCGGCTGCGACGCGCAGCGCCCCGCGCCGTTTTGCCGACGATCGTCGTCGGCGGACCGACGGCGGGCGGCGACGGCAAGACGCCCACCGTGATCGCGCTCGCCGCGCTGCTCGCGGCCCAGGGGGAGCGCCCGGCCCTGCTGACGCGCGGCTACGGACGGCGCAACATCCGCGCAGCCCCCTTCGTCGTTGACGCGGCCGCCACTGTCGATGAGACGGGCGACGAGGCGCTGCTGCTGGCGCGCCATGGTCTGACCATCGTCGGGGCCGACCGGGCGGCGAGCGCCGAACTGGCGCGCGACATGGGCGCGACGGCGTTGATCCTCGACGACGGCTTCCACAGCCGGCGCGTCGCGCCGGATTTCTCGCTTCTCGTTGTCGACGCGGACTACGGCGGTGGCAATGGCCGTTGCCTGCCGGCCGGTCCGCTGCGCGCGCCGCTTGCCGCTCAGTTCGACGCCGCAGACGCGCTGCTCGTCATCGGCGACGGCGCGGCGGGGGCTCGGCTTGCGGCGATCGCCGAAAGACCGGCGTTCCCGGCCGCGTTGCTCACGCCGCCGACGGCGCAAAAGTTCGCCGGCCTACGGGTTGTCGCTTTTGCCGGAACCGCGCGGCCGGAAAAATTTTTCCGGAGCCTGGAAAGCATCGGCGCGGAGATCGTCGCGCGCCGCTCCTTCGCGGACCATCGCCGCTTCAGCAGACGCGATATGGCGGTTCTTGCCGGGTTGGCGCGCCGCAGCCAAGCTTGTCTCGTGACGACGGAGAAGGACGCCGTCCGTCTGCCCAAGGATGCGCCTCACGTTGACGTCCTTCCGGTCGACCTCGTCTTCGCCGACGCCGGGGCGCTGGCGGCCGTTCTCGCCGATGCGCTGCGGCGGGCGCGTCTCAATCCGGTTTCTTGAGCCCGAGCTTCATGAGCTTGGCGTGCGGGCCGCTATAGGGCTCCTGCAGATCGACGTTCCAGTAGCGCAGATCCTCGAGCGGGATCGGCTCGCCGGTGACGGCGCAGCGCACATAGGCGCCCGGCTTGCGAACGCGATATTCGCCGTCGAGATATTCGACTTCCGCCTCGCCGGCCGGTTGGGGGGTGCGTTCGTAACGGTTCATTCGAAATCTTCTGTTGAAGCGCCGCGTCAGCGGCTGTCCTGTCACTCGCCGAAGCGACCTGATGATCGACCACATGGGCGATGCGCCTCCAGCCCGCCGGGCCGCCTGTCGCATTATCTACATCCCCCTCGCCGCCAAAGGAAGGCCCAAGGCTGGCCTGGCTCACGCTGCGGGCTTAAACGCTTGTTCGATCGCCAATTCGCGCCTAGCCTTCGGCGAGTGCCGATTTTGATTCGTCTGAGTCAGCTTCCGCGAACGCTGTCAAGTTCGCGCTGCGATAGGATGGACAGACATGGATCGGGACCCGCAGGGCGATCTCGCCGACTCCTCCCCCCTCGCCGACGACGCCGCCGCGCTGTCGCCGGACCGCGAAAGCGCCAAGGCGAAGACGGTTTGCGAAAAGGCGCTCGTCGTCGCCCAGGGCAAGCATCGTTTTTATTCCCTCGTGCTGCCGAGCGATCTGCTCGCCGAGACATGCATGGTGGAGCCCCGCGTCGACAATCCGATCGACGGCTTCCAGCGCCTGCTCGACCAAAAGCGCGCCAAATCCATCGCCCGTTATATCGACGCCGGCTTCGGCACGGTGCCCGGCGCCGTCGTGCTCTCGGCGCAGGCGCGGGCGCATCTGACCTACGACAAGGAGACGGGCGCGCTGGCGTTCCGCAAGGACAAGAAGGCCTTTCTCATCATCGACGGCCAGCATCGCGTCTACGGCTTCAAGCTCGCCAAATCTTCGGTGAGCGTGCCCGTCGTCATTTACAACAGGCTCAGCCGCGCGCAGGAATGCCGCCTGTTCATGGACATCAACACCAAGCAGCGGCCGGTGCCCAATGAGCTGCTGCTCGACATCCGCCGCCTCTCGGAAGTCGAGAGCGAGACGGAGGCGCTGCTCCACAATGTGTTCGACCTGTTTCACACGCGCAAGGACAGCGCGCTCGCCAACCTGCTCAGCCCGGCCGAGCGCAAGAAAGGCATGATCTCGCGCGTCACCTTCAATGCCGGCCTGCGCTCTATCAAGGGCGCGTTCGTCGGCGCGCCGCCGGAAGAGGTCTATGCCGTGCTCAACGCCTATCTGCGGGCCTGCCGGCACGGGCTGGGTCTGCACGACATCGACGATAACATCGCCAATCCGGCGCTGTTCAAGGCGCTGATGTTGCTCTTCACCAATGTCGCGGAGCGCGTCGCCGACCGGCACGGCGGCAAATATACGGTCGGCAATTTCGAGGATGTCGTCATTCCATTCTTCCGGCGCCTGAAGAAAAGCGACCTGCCGCGCGCGGGGCTGACCCATACCGCGCTGCATGAGCATTACAGCAAGGCGCTCAGCGCCGGTTTCCTGCTCAAGCAGTGGCTCTTCGCCTGATTTTTAAGGCCGGGAGGCTTGGAGGTTCGCAGAATCGCGGCTGGGCGCGCCGCGCGAAATACCCTTTTCCGGGTATGGTAAAATCGACTTGAATACAATCTATTACAATCCGAACTCCGTGCAGCGGCGGTGACGCCAATAACTCGAAAGCGCCGTTCACAACCAATGCGTCGGCGCCCTTTTCAGCTGGCGCCCCCTTGAACTTTTCGAAGGACCGGCTGAACGGACCGCGCCCAGAGCACACTGAGAAAATGAATAATCCCGAGCCCGCCAAACCTTTCTCATCCGCCAACAAGCAGCTTAAGGATCGAACGGTCGTAGAGTTGACCCTCACGCGGTTGCTGAGCAACCTTTCAGACGACGCCGAGCCAAGCCCAAACATGACGCTCGCGCGACATGCGCTGGGAGCGGCCGTCAATGTGGCGGCGGAATCCATGATGTTGCTTTATTTTCTGGAAGAGCCCTGCATGAAGGCGCTGGTGCTGGCGGCGTCGCGAATTCCCTTGCAGGATCGAAAGCGGCTCGTCAGCGAGATTGGCGCGACAAAGGGCGGCGCCGGGGCCGCTAACCGGGGATGAGGCCGGCGCGCAAGGCGAGGGCGATGGCCTCCGCTTTGTTCTGAACCGACAGTTTCTTGATGATCTTTTTGAAATGCGTGGCGACGGTCTTTTCCGAGAGGAAGAGAATCTCCGCGACCTGCCGGTTGGTCTTTCCAAAGGCGCTCCACAGCAGGATTTCGCGTTCGCGCTTGGTGAGCGCGGGAACGCTGATCGCGCTGCCCTTGGCGATCGACTTCAGCTTGTTGAAGGCGTAAAGGCAAAAGAGATGCAGGTTGCGCATCTCCGTCGTGCTGGGCGCCTTGGCGCCGCCGCTGAGCGAGACGCCCGCTTCGAGCCCGTTGACGCCATGCACGGGAAAGCACACGCCATGGGTCAGCCCGTGCTCCTCGGCCTTGCGCATGAAGGCGTATTCGGGCGAATTCACGCTCAGCCCCGCCACAACGTCCGCCCATAAGAACGGATCGGGCGACGCCACGCAGCGCTTCAGGACGGGGTCGACGTCGACAAAGCCCAAATCGAAATAGAGCTTGTCCCATCCCTGCGGCATATGCATGGAGACGATGCAGGCGCCGAGATTTTTTCCGTCTTCGGGAATGCCGCCGAAAACGAAATAGCGGTAGCCGATCTCACCGATGATCTTCAAAAAGACGTCCTCGAAGTCCTTCAGCGATCTGGCCGCCTTGATTTGACCCAGGGCTTCCGAAGCCTTGTCGAAGCTGAAGGGGGGCGAATCCGTCATGCCGGAGGCTCAGTCAAGCGCGGCTCGGCTCGCCTCGCCCCGTCATCCGGCGGCGTCTCGGTCCACCAGAATGGGGTTCCCAAGGGGTCGGACGGGAAGACTGCCGCATCAATTCCGCGCGCGCCGAGCGCCTCGAAAGGCGGCTCGTCTTCCCCGAAGTCGTCCGACTTGCCGCGCAGGGTCAATCCATGTTCGGTCTTTTCCCAATGGAAGGGCCGTCGCCATAAGTCGAAGAACGCGCGCCAACAGGCGAGGCTCAACATCAGGAGCCACAGCGGCAGGTAGAACAGGGCGCCGCAAAAGCCGAAGAGGCCGCGGCGACGGGCGCCGAGCAGCAGCGGCGCCAGCAGCGAGACGAGGCCGGAGACGGCGACGAAACACCAGAGCGCGCTGCACGCCGTCTCGAAGCCGGTGCGGGGCGCGAGCAAGGCGCCGAAGAGCGCGTCGTAAAGAAGCCGCGCGGTCAGCAGCGGCCCGAACAGGGGCCCCATAATCCCGCTCGCGAACATGGCGAGCACGGCGAAAGCCCCGCGCGGCCCGAGATCGGCGAAAAAGCGCGCCGGATGGCGGCAATGCACGAGCGCCGTCTGCATCCAGCCCTTGAGCCAGCGGGCGCGCTGCTTCACCAGCGCCCGGAAGGTCGCGGGCGCCTCCTCGAAGGTGTGCGAGTCGAACATGCGCAGCTCGTAACCGGCGCGCAGGAGACGCAGGCCGAGGTCGGCGTCCTCGGTGACGTTATAGGCGTCCCAGAAGCCGATCTCGCGCACCGCCGCGAGCCGGAAATGATTCGACGTGCCGCCAAGGAAGAGCGGCAGGCGGCGCGCCGCGAGTCCCTTGTTGAAGACGTCGAACAGAGCGGCGTATTCGAGCGCGAACAGCCTCGTCATCCAGTTGAGGCCGCCATTATCGATGACGAGGCTCGCCTGCAGACAGGCGAGTTCGGGCGGCGCGTGGTGGAAGTGCGCGGCGGCGCGACGCAACTGGCGCGCGTCGGGAAGATCTTCGGCGTCGAACACCGCGACCAGGGACCCGCGCGCGAACGGCATGGCGATGTTGAGGGCGCGGGGTTTTGTCCGCGGCGCCCCTGGCGGCGCGACCACGATCTCGTGCGGCGTGCGCGGCGGATAAGAGCGCAAGGCTGCAAGCGTCTCTTCGTCATCGTGCTCGACGACGAATTTTACATCGAGCTTGGCCCGCGGATAATCCAAGCGGTCGATGGCGCGTGAAAGCTGGCGGGCGACGGCCGCCTCCCTGTAGAGCGCGATCACCACCGTATAGACCGGCAACTGCGCCTCCTCGATCGCGACCTCGCGGTCGCTCGCCCGAATGCTCGACCAGGAGGCGCAGAGACGGAGGACAATTCCCGCTAGAAACGCCCCTGCGAGAAGCAAGGCGGCGAGAAGACGGGGGCCCGCCCAAGGCGTGAAGAGACAGGCGATCGCCGTGCAGAGCAGGACGGTCGCGACCGCGAGAGAGCCGCGCCGCAGCGAACGGCGCACGCAAAGCCGCGGGTCGACGCGCTCGACCGACAGGCTCGCCGCCCGCGCGACCTCGCCCGCCAGCGCGTCCCGGAGCGCCTCGATGAACCGCGTCCGCGTCGTCAGAGCGAAGAGCGCGCGTCCCCGAGCCGCGCGGACGACGCTCATCAGCCTGAAAATTTCGGCGCCGACCGGGGCGAACAGCCAGCGCGGGCCGTCGCTTTCGCCGCGCAGGGGAACATAGCCTCGTTCGGCCCCGACGGCGGCGCCCAACGGGAGCTCGATGCCGGCCTCGAGGAACGGGACGCCCAGATGGTCGGCGAGCGCTCGGTAGAAGACCTCATCCGCCACGAGCCCCTCGGCGAGCAACGCCGCGTCCGCCGAGACCCCCTGTCGTCGCGCGAGAGTCGTCGCGTAGTGGAGCACGTCGAGCGGCACGCCGTATTTCGCCAGGAAGGCGATTTCGACGGCGGGCGGACGCGGCGACGTTTCGGCGCGGCCCGGGGCGCGGCGGACCGGGGCTACCGGCGCGTTACCCAGGGTGCGGCGGCGGGGGCCTTGCCCCTCCTCCCGCGGCCGGAGCGAAGGTTCGGCGTAATAAAGGTCGACCGACGCCTCGGACATGAATAAAACTCTGATGGCGCGCAATGCTGCTGAACCTTAACTATTAGTTGTCGGCGGCTTTGTCGCAAGCAACCCACGGTTGGGTGTGCATTTATCTTTGAGGGAGCGCCCGTGCTTCGTTTTCGCCTGAGCGTCCTCGCCGCCTGTCTGCTGGCGTTTGCGGCCGGGTCCGCGCCGGCGCGGGCCGAGACGGCCGTCCCGTCCTTTTTCGACCCCAATCATCCGCTGCAGAAGCCGGACCTCTCCCGCATCCGGCAAATCCGCTTTCTCACCGAAGACGATTTCCCGCCGTTCAATTTCCTCCTCGCCGACGGGCAGCTCGCCGGCTACAACGTCGATCTCGCGCGCGCGATCTGCGCCGAGCTGGAGACGCCCTGCACCATCCAGCGGCGCAGCTGGGAGCTGCTCGTCCCCGGGCTCGACGACAACAGCGCCGACGCCGTCATCGCCTCGCTCGCGATCAATGACGAGACCCGCAAGCAGGCGGACTTCACGGCCCCCTATTTTCTCACGCCCGGCCGCTTCGCCATGTTCGCCGACACCACCCTGACCGCCGCGACGCCGGAGGCGATCGGCGACCGCAAGGTTGCGGTCGTCGCCGGATCGCGGCATGAGGCGTTCCTCAAGACCTTTTATCCGAGCGCCGAACGCGTGGCCTTCGAAACGCCGGCGCTCGCCCGCAACGCGCTCAAGACCGGCAAGGTGTCGGCGCACTTCGGCGACGCCATCAGCCTGTCGTTCTGGCTCAACGGGGCCGAAGCCGGGGGCTGCTGCGTCTTCAAGGACGGCCCCTTCACCGATCCGCGCTTCTTCGGCGAAGGCGTCGGCATCGCCGTCAAGAAGGGCAATGAGCCGCTGCGCCGCGCCCTCGATTACGCCCTCGCCAAGCTCGACCGGCGCGGCGCGCTCGGCGAACTCTATCTGAAATATTTCCCGATCGGCCCGTTCTGAGGCGTGACGTCGGCGTCGACGGCGGAGAAGGCCCGGCCGGGCTTTCCTTCGCGCGGCGCGCCGATATCTTCACGATAGAGCAGCTGCTTGGGAAGAAGAATGGACGCCTGCGAGGTCTGGGCCGCGAGCTGGATGACGGACAGCGAGGCCCGCTGGACCTTCATCGATCCGGCCTGGCTGGCGTTCACGGGACAAAGTCCGGAGGCGGCGCTCGGCCTCGGGTGGCTGAAGGCGATCCATCCCGGCGATCGAGCGGGGTTGGAGAAGGCGCTGAGCGCCGAGGCGCCGGCCCCCTTTCGCCTGCCGCTCGGCGTGCGGCGCGCCGACGGCGCCCATCGCGCGGCGCGCGCCGCCGGAACGCCGCGCTTCTCGCCCGACGGGCGCTTTCTCGGCTATTTCGGATCGCTTGTGGAGCTTGAAGCGCCCCAAGGCGCCGACGCAGACGAAAGAGAGGCCTTTTGCCGAACCCTGCTCGACGCCCTCGGCGACGGCGTGTTCATTGCGCAGGATGACCGATTCGTCTTCGCCAATCCGACGCTGTCGGCGATGCTCGGCCATGCGCCGCATGAGATTGAGCGCTTGCCTTTCGAAAGCGTCATTGCGCCGGAGTTCCTGCCCCTCTGGACGGCCCGCTACGAGGCGGGCGTCGGCGACGGCCCCGAACCGCCCCAGCGCTATCCTCTGCGCATCCTCAACAAAAATGGCGAGCGGCTGGACGCCGAGCTCTCGGCGCGGCGCATTCGGCGTCGGGGACGCAACGCCGTTCTCGGCGTCCTGCGCGACGTCTCGGAGCGGCGCAGAGGCGACGCGGCCCTGCGCGAAAGCGAGCGGCGTTTCCGGCAGGTCGTGGAGTCGTTGCCGCAATTGGTCTGGACCTGCGCGCCGGAGGGCCCCTGCGACTATCTCAGCCCGCAGTGGATCGCCTACACCGGCGTTCCGGAAGCGGCCCAGCTCGGTTACGGATGGCTCGACCGGCTGCACCCGGACGACCTCGAGCGGACCGCCGCGCAATGGCGCGCGGCGCACACGCGCGGCGAGGATCTCTCCGTCGATTTTCGGATCCGTCGGCATGACGGGGCATATCGCTGGTTCCATACGCTCGCTGTCCCGCTGAAGGACGACGGCGGGCGCATCATCAAATGGTTCGGCATCAACACGGACATCACCGAAATCAAGGACGCGGAAGACGCCTTGCGTGAAAGCGAGGCGCGTTTTGCGAGCTTCATGCGCCATCTTCCCGGCCTCGCCTGGATCAAGGACGCGGAAGGCCGCTACGTTTACGTCAACGAGGCTGCGGAGGCCGCATTTCAAAAGCCCCTGGAAGACATTTACGCCAAGACCGACGTCGACCTCTTCGACGCCGAGACGGCCGAGGCGTTCCGCAGCAACGATCAGCGTGCAATCGCGAGAAACGCCGGCGTCGTCACCATCGAGACGCTCGAACACGCCGACGGCGTTCTGCATTATTCGCTGGTCAGCAAATTCCCCATGAAGGACGCATCCGGGACGATCCAGGGGACCGGCGGCGTCGCCATCGACATTACCGAACACCGGCGGATGGAAGAGGCGCTCGAGCAGCAATCCCGGCTGGTCGATCTTTGTTTCGACCCGATCTTCGTCTGGGACTGGGACAGCGGGATCAAGACCTGGAACCGCGGATGCGAGCATCTCTACGGATATTCCAGCGGTGAAGCCTTCGGGTGGTCCAGCCACCAATTGCTGCAAACGCGCTTCCCCGCGAGCCGGGAGCATTACGAAGCAAGGCTGTTGAGCGCGGGCGAATGGGCCGGCGAATTGGAGCAGATCAGCAAGGACGGCCGCAGGATTTGCGTCGAGAGCCGGCAGCAGCTGATCCAGACCGGCGGGCGCAAGCTCGTTTTGGAGGCCAATCGCGACGCCACCGAACGCAAACGCACAGAGGATGCGCTGCGGGCCGCCAGCAAGCGCAAGGACGAATTTCTGGCGACGCTCGCGCATGAATTGCGAAACCCCCTTGCGCCGATCAGTTACGGCGTGGAGCTTTTGAAGAGGAGGGCCCAGGAGAGCGGATCGCGCGACGTCGCCCTGCTCGGCATGATGGGGCGCCAGGTCGTCCACCTCGTCAAGCTTGTCGACGATCTCCTCGAAATTTCCCGCATCGACAGCGGCAAGATCGAGCTGCGCAGGGAGCCGACCGAGGTCGCCGCCGTCGTGCGCAACGCGCTCGAATCCACCCTGCTGCAGATCGAGAGCGGCCGGCGCCGGCTGGTCACGCGCATCGACGACGATCCGCCGCTCATTGTCGACGGCGACCCCATGCGCCTGTCCCAGGCCGTAACGAATCTCGTCAACAACGCGGCCAAATTTACGGCGGAAGGCGGACTGATCGAGATTGAGGCGCAACGGCGAGGCTTTGACGCGGTCATTCGCGTGCGCGACAACGGCCGGGGCATCCCGGCCGACGCCTTGCCGCATGTTTTCGACCTTTTCACGCAGGTCGACCACGGCGACCGCAAATCAGGCGGCCTTGGGATCGGCCTCGCCCTCTCGCGCAAGCTCGTCGAACTCCACGGCGGCAGGATCGAGGCGTTCAGCGCGGGGCCAGCCGCCGGCAGCGAATTCGTCATCACCCTCCCGCTTGCTCCGCAGGCGACGGCGCGCCCCTCGCCCGAGGCGGAGCGCGCGCCCGCGCCTTACGCGGCCAGGGTCGTGGTGATCGACGACGAGCGAGACGTCGCAGATAGTCTGAAACTGCTTCTCGAGAGTCTCGGCGCAACCGTCCGCGTCGCCTATGACGGCCCCCAAGGCGTGGCCCTCGTTGAGGATTTCTCGCCGGAACTGGTGTTTTTGGACCTCGCCATGCCCGGCGTCGACGGTTTCGAGACGGCGCGGCGGATCAGGCGGACGGCCCCCGGACAAACGGCGACGCTCGTCGCCCTGACGGGCTGGGGACAAGCCCGGGACCGCGCCAAGACCAAAGAGGCCGGCTTCGACGCGCATCTGACCAAGCCGGCGTCGCTGGAGCAGCTCTCCAAGTCTCTGCGCGAAAGGCCTGCGAGGCGGATAGCGCCGGGGGGAAGCGGGGAAGACGCGCAACCCGCGGGCGGCGGCTAAGGCGCGCGCCGCTTCGTTGAGTCCTCTTCCGGCCCCTTTAAAGCAAATCGGCGATCGCCGCGCGCACCGCTTCGATCTCGCAGAGAAGCCTGTCGCACAGCGCGGCCTCGCCTGGATCGCCCGCGCGCAGCGCCGTCTCATAGGCTTCCGCCGCCGCGGCGACCGCGAAGGCGCCGACCGACCGGGCCGAGCCTTTCAACATATGGGCGAGATCGATGCGGGCCCCCGCGTCGCCCATGCTCCGGGGCGCGGCGAGACGCGTAGCGAGCTGCGCGGCCTGCCGCTCGAACAGGGCGAGCAGCTCCGTCTCGAGCGCGTGATCGCCAAAGGTCTGGCGCGACAGGCAGACGAGATCGAGAACGGCTTCGGGCGGGTTAGGGTCGCCGCTGCGGTGATTGAGGGAAAGGTTGACAGCAGCCAGGTTGGCCATCAGTTGCTCCGCTTTTGCCCCCGCGCCTGCCGCTCCTAAAAATCGCCGAGCTTACAAGCATATGTGGCATGCCTGCCGGCAAGGTCGAGAGGCCGGGACGCTCAGCCTCGCGCGTAAGTCCTGAAAGCCGCGTTAACGAAGTTTCCGATTACGTCTGAGGCTTGTGTTTCCATTGCGGGTGAGGGGCTGTAATGTTTGGTTAATCCTTTCCGCGCCCGTGCGGCGCGCAGCAGAGGGCGGCTGCGCTTGGCTGGCCGCCCGGAGATCGTCGAATGTCGAAATCGGGCAAAATTCAGGACGCGGCCTCGGCTGCTCTGTCTGCGATCGAGGAGGCGCTCGATCTCGGCGCGCCGCCGGCGGCGGATGACGCCGCGCCGGCGACGAGCGCAGCCAGGACCGCGGCCCTCGACAAGGCCGACGAGCCGGCCAGGACGCCCCCTGCCCCGCAGCCGGCGCCTGGCCCCGCTCAGCCCAGCATCGCCCAATCAATGTCCCGAAAGACCGAGGCGCGCGAGCCCGCAAAGCCCGCCTCGCTCATCGGGCCGCCGATCGCGCCCGCCAACGACGATCGCCGCACCGTCGGCGAATTGCGCGCCGCGCTGCAAATTCCGCCCAACCGCTCGATCATGGGGATGACGTTCGCCTCCATCGCGCTCTGGGCGGTATGCTGGATTTTCTATGTCTACTTTCATCAAAGCGAGATCATCGAGGCCGACGGCGCGCTGCTCGCGCCCAAGCCCATCTTGGCCATTGCGGCGCTGGTCGGCCCGACAATCTTTCTGTTCATCACCGGCCTGATGGCGCGGCGCGCGCATGAAATGCGGCTCATCGCCAACTCCATGACGGAGGTCGCCATCCGCCTGATCGAGCCCGAAACCATCGCCACCGAGCAGGTCGTCTCCTTGTCGCAGGCGATCCGCCGCGAGGCGGCGTCGATGGGCGACGGCATCGAACGCGCGCTGGCGCGCGCCGGCGAGCTCGAGGTGATCGTGCGCACGGAGGTGTCGAATCTCGAACGCTCCTATACGGAAAACGAGCGCCGCATCCGCCTTCTCATCGACGAGTTGACCCGCGAGCGCGAGGCCATTCTCGTCAACGCCGACAACGCCCGCAATGCGCTTTACGGCGCCCGCGACTCCCTCTCGCAGGAGCTCTCGGCCACTTCGGCGCATCTCGCCGAGGCGGTCAGCGCGGCGGGCGCGCGCGTCACGTCCTCGCTCGGCTCGAAAGGCGAGGAGATCAAGCTGTCGCTCGAGAAAGCCGGCGACAATTTCGAATCCACCCTCGCTTCGCATGGCGGGCGCGTGATCAGCGTGTTGACCGAGACGGGCGACGCCGTGGCGGAGAAGATCGGCGGGGCCTCGGCGGATGTGAGCCGTCGCTTCACGGACGGCGTCGCCGAGGTCAGCGAGAAACTGCAAAAGGCGAGCGAGGCGGCGACGTCCGACTTCAGCGCCCGCAGCGCCGAGATCGTCCAACGCTTCGAAACGCTGGGAACGACGTTGACGGAGTCCGTCGGCAGCCAGGGGGACGCGCTGATCGCGCGTCTCGCCGAAACTGGCGGCGCCATTCAGGAGGCGGTGACGACGCACGGCGGCGCGCTCGACCGATCGCTCGCCGAGACCGCCGAACGGCTCACCACGGGCGTCGCTGACCAGGTGGAGAAGGCGCGATCCGTCTTCGAGGGCGCGGAAACGCGCCTTCTCGGCGCCATGGACGACGCCAACGCCAGGACTCAGCAGGAATTCGAGCAGCGCAGCCAGACGCTGCGCGAGTCGCTCTCCAAAACGATCGACGAGACCGCCGCGGCGCTCGCCAACCAGGGCGAGACGATTCAGGATCGCTTCGCCGACCTCGCGGCCTACGCCGTCTCGGCGCTCGGCGCGCATAGCGATCGCGTCAACGAGACGCTCGCCGAGCGGCTCGGCAATTTCGAGCGCGTCGTGCTCACCCGCGGCGAAGAAATGATCTCTCGGGTGACCGAACATGGCGGCCAGCTCGACGCCACGCTCGGCGAGCGGCTCGCCGCCTTCCAAGCGACGCTCTCGGAGAGCACGCAGCAGGCCGCCGAGCGCGTGAGCGAGCAGAGCGAGCGCGCCGCCCGCGACATCGCCCGCCACATCGTGGCGCTCGAGGCCGCCGTCGCCCAGCAGGGCGAGGACATCGCATTGCGCGTGACGGAGAGCGGCGCGAACGCCGCCGCCGCGCTATCGGATCAGGTCGCCCGGTTCGAACATGCTTTCGCGCAGCGCCACGAGGAGCTTGGCGCCCGCCTCGCCGATCAGGGCGAGCGGTCGGCCGAGACCCTCGCCGAGCGGCTCGCCGCGTTCCAGCACGCGATGGCGGCGCATACCGAAGAGGTCGGCGCCCACAGCGAGGCGATCGCCGCCCGCGTCACGGAACATGGGCAGCGCGCGCTCTCCAATCTCGCCACCGGCATTTCGGTCTTCGAAGACGCGGTCCTCCAGCAGAGTCAGGCCATCGCCGCCCGCGTCGTCTCCGAAGGCGACCGCGCGCACGCCCTGCTCGCCGATCGTCTCGCCGCTTTCGAAGAGAGCGTGTCTCGCCAGGGCGAGACGGTCGCCATGGTCGTCGCCTCCCAGGGCGAGCGCGCCACGAATGAATTGTCGCGGCAACTCGCCGCGCTGGAGGAGACGATCGCCCGCAGCGGCGCGCAGGTCGCCGACTTGATGTCGACGCAGGGCGGCCGCGCCGCCGAGGAGCTCGCCCGGCAGATCGCGACGCTCGAGGAGACCGTCGCCCGCAAGAGCGAAGAGGTTGCGGCGCTCGTCTCCACCCACGGCGAATTCGCCGCCGGCGAACTCGCGCGGCAGATCGCCGCGCTCGAAGAAGCCATCGTCAACAAGAGCGAGGAAGTCGCGAGCCTCGTGTCGACGCATGGCGAGCGCGCCACGGGCGAACTCGCCCGCCAGATCGCCACGCTCGAAGAGACGGTCGCCCGCAAGAGCGAAGAAGCCGCAACGCGCGTCGCCGAACAGGGCGACCGCGCCCTGACCAATCTCTCCGTGGGCCTCGCGTCGCTCGAGGACGCCATTCTGCGCCAAAGCGAAGCGGTCACCGCGCGCGTCGCGCAGCACGGCGATCAGGCGACCGCCGCCATCACCGAGGGTCTCGCAGCTTTCGCCGACGCCGTCGCCCGCCACAGCGGCGACGCCGCCGACCGCATCTCCTCGAAGAGCGACGAGGTCAACGCCGCCTTCGCCAGGGGGCTCGCCGCCTTCGAAGACACTTTCCTGCGGCAGGGCGCGGAGATCGCCGAGCGCGTGCTCAACCAATCGCTTTCGTCGAGCGAGGACCTTGCCGAAAAGCTGCGCGCCTTCGAGAACGCCGTGCAGCAGGCGAACGCCGAAACGGCGCGGCGCCTCGAAGAGGAAAGCGCCCGCGTGGCCAGCACGCTGGCGACCGGAGTCGGAAGCTTCGAGGAGTCGGTCAAGAGCCACGGGGACAACGTCGCCGCCATCGTGGCCGAACATGCGCATCGCGTCGACGAGCTGCTCGGCGAGCGCCTGACCGCGCTGGAGACGGCCGGCATGCTCGTCGCGCAGACAATGGAGACGACGCGCGAACGCGCCATGCAGGAATTCGAGTCGCATGGCGCCGCGCTGCGCGAAAATCTGCACCGCGTCGTCGAAGAGGCGAGCGCCGCGCTCGCCGACAATTCCGACCGGTTGCACGAACGTTTCGCCACGACGGCGGGCGACGCCGTCGTCGCGATCTCGACCCAGGGCGAGCGGCTCAACGAACTTCTGTCCGATCGCCTCGCGGCCTTCGAGAATTCCGTCGTCGCGCAGGGCCAGGACGTCGTCGTCGCCCTCGCGGAACACGGCGACCGCATCACCGCGACGCTGGGCCAGCAGCTCGGCCAGTTCGAAAGCGCCGTTCTGCGCGACGGCGAAGAGATCGCCGACCGCGTGGCCGCGCACGCCGCGCGGCTTACCGACGACGTGGCGCAACGGCTCACGGTCATCGAAGAAGTCATCGGCGGCCGCGGCACGGAGCTGGTGCAAAGCCTCGCGGAGCGGACGGAGGACGCCGACGCCCGCATCGGCGCCCAGACCGAAAAATTCGTCGCAAGCGTCGACGATCGGCTCAACGCCATCGACCAGGCCATCGCCGAACAGGGCGGCGCGCTGGTCGACCGCATCGCGGCGCAGGCGACGCATCTCGCCGCGCAGATCGGCGACAATTCCCGCCACTTCGCCGAGGAGATCGAAGCGCGGCTGAGCGCGCTCGACGGCGCGGTGACGACCGGCGGCGGCAAGCTCGTCGAGGGCCTTGCAGCCCAGTCCGACCGCCTGCTCAACCGCTTCGACGAGAAATCGCAGGAGCTCACCCAGGCGCTCGACGCCAAGCTCGACGCGCTGGATCAGACCATGAGCGTCAACGGCGGCGTCTTCGCTGAAAAATTCTCCGAGCAGGTCGACCAGTTCGCCTCGCGCATCGGCGACAACTCGCGTCATTTCGCGCATGAGATCGACACGCGGCTCGAATCGCTCGACCAGGCGATTTCGGTGCGCGGCGCCAAGCTCGTCAGCGAACTCGACGCCACCGCGGTCTCCGCCTTCTCGCGCTTGAGCGAGGAGGTCGGCAGGCTTGCAAGCGACGTGAGCGCCAAGCTCGACGTGATCGACCACACGATCGGCGAGAAGGGCGAACAACTCGTCGAGAAGCTCGAGACCCGGGCGATCGACATCGCCTCCGCCATGGCGACCAAGATCGAAGCTTTCGAGAGCGTCAGCGACGCCCGCACCCGCGAGGCGGCGGAGCGCATCGAGGCGCTCGTGAAGCAGATGGACGCCGGCCTCGGCGCCGGCGGCCAGCGGCTGCAGGCCTCGCTCGCGAGCCACGCGCTGCAGGTCGCCCGCGTGATGGGCGAAGGCGGCCGCGAGGTCGTGCGCAGCCTCGATGAGAAGATCAAGGACGTCGATTCGGTGCTGCTGTCGCGTTCTTCCGAGATCGCGGAGACTTTGGCGACCAAGGCGTCGGAGATCAACGAGACTCTCGGCGGGCGCGCCAAGGATCTCGCCGACACGCTCGACGGGCGCATCGAACTCTTCGAGAAGAACGTCGTCGAACGCCTCGGAGCCGTCTCGTCGGAGATCGACGAGCGTGGCAGGGGCGTCATCGAGTCGATCGGGGCGCGGCTCGCGGACATCAACCACACGCTGTCGGATGCGCGGCGCGCGCTGGACACGACGCTGCATGCGCGCACGGGCGATCTCGGCAAGGCCCTTACCGAACGCGTCGTCGAGATCAGCGGCGCGCTCGACTCCCGATTGACGCAGATCCAGAGCGCGCTCGACGACAGGCTGGCGCAGATCGAGGCCACTCTGGGCGACCGCGGCGGCGCCGTGACCCATGAGCTGACGAGCGTCGGCGAGCTGATCGCCAACACGATCGAGACGCGGGGCGCGGCGATCGTTCGCCATCTCGGCGACAAGCGCGACGAACTGGCGCAGGCCATTGACCGCTCGGCGGCGTCGCTGACCACCGTCCTCGACGCCGGCGCGCAACACTCGATCGGCGCGCTGATCGCCATGAACGACAAGATCCGCGCCGAGCTGCCGACCGTGCTCGACAAGCTCGACCAGACCAACAGCTCGCTGCAGGGGATCATGGACAAGACGGGCGGCAATCTCGTCGCGCTCGAGCGCGCGCTGGGCACGCGGCTCGCCGAGTTCCAAACGGCGATCCGCGACGTCTCCAGCCAGGTCCAGAAGATCAACGAAGCCGCAAGCGGCACGGTCAACAGCGCCCATGACATCGTCGAGACGCTGACCCAGCGCGAGGAAACGCTCGTCCAGAGCGCCGCTCAGCTCGCCAGGAGCCAGCAGGCGCTCGACGAGGCCTTCGACGCCCGCCGCCGCTCGCTCGAGAGCGTCATGGCCCTCGTCGACGGCAAGCGCGCCGAAGTCGAAACCGTCATGGCCGACTTCACGACGAAGATGGAGGAAGCGTTCCGCGCCATCGAGAACCGCTCGCAAGCCGTCGGCGGCGCCCTCTCGGCGACCACGCGCGAGACGGCCGCGCTCGTCGAGGCGCGCCTGTCCGATCTCCGTTCGGCCGCGGAGAGCCAGAGGGCCGAGACCGAGGAATCGCTGCGCGCCGCCTTCACAAAGGCCAATGACGAGATCAACCGCCTCTTCGGCGACGCGAGCGCGCGCTTCCAGTCGACGGCGGAAGAGATCCGCGCGCTGTCGAGGGACATTCATCGCGAGCTCGAGGAAACGCGCGACGAGGTGCGACGGGGGGCGGTCGAATTGCCGCGCGAAACCGCCGAACAGGCCTCGGCGCTGCGCCGCGTCGTCGGCGATCAGGTGAAGGCCCTCAACGAACTCACCGACCTCGTGGCGCGCTCCGGCCGCGTCTATGACGTCGCCGAGCAGGCCCCGGCCCCGCGCCGCCCCTATGAAGCGCCCCGCGCCGAACCGCCCCGCCCGCGCGTCGCCGCGCCGGCGCCGGCCCCCGCGCCGCGCGCGGCTGACGTCGCCGCCGGGCGGGACACGCAGGGCGGCTGGCTCAGCGATCTCCTCGCCCGCGCCTCGCGCGAGGAGGGCGACGAGAGCGGCCGCGGGCCACGTCCGGCGCGGGCCGGCGCCGGAGCGCTCGACGGGCTGACGCTCGACATCGCGCGCATGGTCGACAATGCGGCCGTCGCCGAACTATGGCGGCGCTACCAGCGCGGCGAGAAGGGCGGCCTGTTCGGGCGGCGCCTCTATACGGCGCAGGGCCACCAGACCTTCGAGGAGATCCGTCGCCGCTACCGGCTCGACCCGGAGTTCCGCGCGACGCTCGACCATTACGTGCGCCACTTCGAGGAGCTGCTGCTCGAGACGAGCCGCGGCGACCGCGACGGCGGCAAGGCGCTCGATCTGCTCACGAGCGACGCGGGCAAGGTCTACACCATGCTCGGCCATGCGGCGGGCCGTTTCGAATAAAGGAAAGGGCGCGGACCTGGTCCGCGCCCCGCACACCCTCTTACAGCGCGCCAATCGCCCGTTCGAAGGCCACTTCCGCCTGCAGGCTTTCGAGATCGCGTCCGAGCGTCGCCACGGCGAGTTTGCGGCCGCCCGCATAGAACGTCACCGCGCAATCGCCCGCCGCCGGATCGCCCGACAGCTCCGCCCGGTCCCAGGCCGGCGCATGGCCGACGTAGGAAATCGCCTGATCGTAGTGCTGGGACCAGAAGAAGGGCGCCGCCTCGAAGCGCTCGCGGCGCCCGAGCATGTTGCGCGCCGCGGTCTGGCCCTGCCGCTCGGCCACGACCCAATGCTCGACCCGAACGCGCTCGCCGGTGATCTTGTCGGGCCAGCGGGCGATGTCGCCCGCCGCATAGACGCCAGGCTCGCTCGTTTCCAGATATTTGTCGACCAGCACCCCCTTGTCGACGGCGAGGCCGGCGGCTTCCGCGAGCGCGATGTTCGGTCGGACGCCGACGCCAATGGCGACGACATCCGCCGCAAGCGAGCCGCCGCTCTTCAAGGTCAGCGCGTCAGCGCCAATCTCCGTCGCCGTGTCTTCGAGATGGAAGACGACCCCGTGGCTCTCGTGAAGCCGGCGGATATGGGCCCCGAGGTCCGGCCCCAGAATGCGGGCCATGGGAACGGCCTCGGGCGCGATGACATGGACCTCGAGCCCGCGCGCGCGTAATGAGGCGGCGACTTCGAGCCCGATGAAGCTCGCGCCAATGACCGCCGCCCGCTTCGCTCCGGCAGCCGCGGCGATGAGGCGGTCGGCGTCGGCGAGGCTGCGCAGATAATGAACATGCGACGCGTCCGCCCCCGGAATGGGCAGTCGCACCGGGTCGGCCCCGGCCGCGAGCAGCACGGCGTCGAAACCGACGCCCTCGCCGCCCTCGAGCAGGATGCGGCGCTGCGCGAGATCGAGCGAAAGAACGCGCCGCCCGAGGCGCAGACTGACCCGGTTGTCGCGGTACCAGGCGGGATCGCGCAGCGGCAGCCAATCGGGCTGCGCCGAGCCGGCGAGATAATCCTTGGACAGATTGGGGCGGTCATAGGGCTCTGCGGGGTCCGCGCCGACCATTTCGATCGCCCCGTCATAGCCCTCGGCGCGCAGCGCATGCGCCGCGGCGAAGCCGGCGGCGCCCGCGCCGACGATGACGACGCTCCCCGGCGCGCGCGCCGGCGCGGTCTTGGGGGCCGCCGTCCTGATCCGCTCGCGGGCGAAAATCATGCCCTCGATCTGCTCGACCCGCCAGCGCGCCAGCGCGTCGAAGGCCGGCGCGCGCTCGGCCTCCCCGCTGCGCAGGCTGAAACAGGCGTGATGCCAGGGGCAGCGAATCGTCTCCCCGACCACGAGCCCCTCCGCCAGCGGCCCGTGGTAATGCGTGCAGAACGCGCCGACGACGAAGACCTCGCCGCCCTTGCGCACCATGATCGCGGCCTTGCCGGCGACATGCCCCCGCATCGGCGCCCCTTCCGCAACCTCGCCGGAAGCGATCCCAAGTGCGAAGTCGGGACCGATTATTTCTTCATCCTGCGACATTTACCCCCTCTTTCCGAGCCGTCGTGAACGCGGCCGCCTTAAGAAAGTTGGACTCCGGCGTCGCTTCGGCAAGCAGGCGGGACGTCCGAATCACTCCGAGCAGGCGCCATGCCTGGCGATACACGCAATGCGGGACTTCGTGCTCGTATGGTTAACCAATTGGAAAGTTACAGTTCTCCTGGAGCCGATCAAAATGTGACATCGGCGCCACATTCGAGAAGACAAATGTCCGGAACCCGCGGTTTTGCCTAAGGAATAGGCATTTGCGCCCGAGATGAGCTTGAAGCAAGACCGAGGTGGCGTTGTTATCGGTGCAGTCTTCGCCTCCCGATACCGGAGTTCCTGGCATGAAGTGGTACTACCTCCCCATCGTGACCGCGGCGTCCCTCGCCGCCAGCATGGCCCTGGCGGCCGATCTGAAAACCAAGAAGGCGCCCGAAGCGCCGCCGCCGCCGCCGCCCGCCTGGCTCGATACGCTCACGATCGACGGTTACGTCGAGGGCGGTATCGCGATGAACTTCAACCAGCCCTTCAACAAGTGGAACTGGGGCCATCTCTACACGTCGGACGCCAACCAGCCGACCTTCAACGGCCTCGTGGTCACGATGCAGCGGCCGCTCGATCCGAAGTCGGACACTTATGACTTCGGTTTCAAGGCGCAGGTCCAGCTCGGCGAGGACATGCGCTACAACCATCTGACCGGGACGACCGAATACTGGATGCACACCGACACCCAGATCGGTCCGCTCGAGGCGAACGTTCAGGCCCATTTGCCCTGGAAGACCTTCCTGTCGCAGGGCGGCATCGACGTGAAGGCGGGCATTTTCCCGACGTACAATGGCGCCGAAGTCATGTACGCCAAGGACAACCTCTTCTACAGCCACTCCTACATCTTCAATTTCGGGCCCTTCCTCCACACCGGCGTCATGACCACGACGCATGTCCGCGACTGGCTCGACGTCTATGCCGGCGTCACGACCGGCGTGAACACCTTCATCGGCTGGCCCGGCGACAACAACGCCTCTCCGTCCTTCCACGGCGGTTTCGGCCTCAACCTGCTCGACGGCAATCTGACCATTCTCGGCATCGTCCACACCGGTCCCGAAAATCCGAAGCAGATCGGCGGTCCGTACAATCCGGGATTTGGCCTGCCCATCGCTTCCTGGCCGAACACGCCCTTCGCCTGCGTCTGTAACCCCAATTCCACGAACCGCACCTACGCCAACCTGACCACCACCTGGAAGGTGACGGAGAATCTGACGCTCATCACCGACATGGCCTTCAACCGCGAAAGCGGCTGGAACCCGGCCTCGGCGCTCGGCGGCGTTCCGCAGAATTCGTACTTCCTGTACGATCAGTTCTTCCCGAACTTCGTCGCCCCGACCGGCTTTCCGACGACCGCGCTCTCCTATCTCCCGCAATATCCCAAGGGCGCCGAGTCCTACGCGATCGCGCAATATGCGTCGTACAAGGTCAACGACATCTTCAAGGTCAATGGCCGCGTCGAATATTATCGCGACGCCAACAACTTCTTCGTCGCCGCCTATCCGGGCTATTTCGACGCGATCAATGCGCTGCACGGCTTCTTCTGCCCGTCCTGCATCTTCCGTCCGGCGAATGTCGGCACCAGCTATCTGGCGCTCACGATCGGCACGACGATCACCCCCGAGCTGCCGAAACTGCCGATCATCACCGGCTTGATCATCCGTCCGGAGTTCCGCTGGGACACCGCCGTGAACGGCACGACGCCCTTCTTCCGCGGCATCAATGGTCCCAACGGCAACGGCCAGAGCCGTTCGCAGGGCATGTTCAACATGGACGTGATCATCCCCTTCTCGCTGCTCTGAGCTTACGGACGGGGACCAACGAAAACAAAGAAGTCGGCGACGTCGTCGCCGACTTTCTTTTTTGCCGCTCATCCAATCAGCAGCGGCCGCTCCAGTGACGGATTCCTTTCGTGGCCTCCATGGGGCTGCTGGTGGTGAAGCACTCATGGCTGGCGGCGGGAGTAATGTGGGCGTCGCCCGCAGGAACCGTCGCATAAAAATCGCGTTCCTGCTGCGCTGGGCGCCGAACGCCGTGATCGCGCCCCTGCGCAGTCGCCGGGGCGGCGAGGCAGACACAAGACAGAAGAGCAAGACACGCGGCGCGGCCGCGCAAAGTGAAAGACGACATGAGCGAATCCTTGGCTAATCTGTTTATTTGGCAACCAAGAGGCTGCAATTTTGTGCAGCGAACGATTAGATCGCAATCACAATGATTAAAATATATACAGAAGGCGCCAGTTCCAAAGAGCCACCCGGCGCCATGTTGCGCAGCCAGCTTGGAGCCAACGCGCCACGCCGGCGAGGCGCCAGGAGAGTTTTGAGTCTGTGAGCGAGGCGCTACTGCGGCGCTTCCTCGGGCGACTTGTCGTCCTTCATGACGACTTCGACGTCGGCGTCCTTGGTGGACTGGACCCGGAAGGTGTTCTGATAGGTCTTTCCCTCGTGGCGGGCGATCGCGACATATTCGCCTTCCGCCAGAACGAGCGAAGGGAAGGCGCCGATGAGCTCGCGAATGACGTCGCCGCCAGGGGTGAGGATCGAGAAGCTGGTATTCGCCAGCGCCTCGCCGCCCGGCGCCTTGACGAGCTTTAAGGTGATCGTCGCGGCGTGGTGTTTGAGCGTGGCTTCGATCAGCTTGCCCGCCGGCACCTTGAGATCGGCCGTCACCACGGAGTTCGTGGCGTTGTTGCCGCCCTGCGCGCCCTGGGTCGTGTCGAGCAGCGTCGACACGATGTGATAAGCGCCCTCCGGCAGGCAGATCGCCTCGTCGCCCTTGGCGTTGGCCAGAACGAGCTTGGCTTCGGAATTGCCGCGCTCGGGCACATAGATCGAAATCGAGAGGCGCTGCGGGGGGATTTTGCTCTCGCCCAGCATGTCGACGAGCTTCAGGGCGCCGGCGTTGAGCGGCAGGCGCTCGGAAACATGGCGCCCGTCCATCGCGACGCGCCGCGTGACGCCCGCGAGGCCGAAGCCGGCGTGGACGATATAGGCGCCGTCGGGCAGCGAGAAGGTCGGCGTCGCCTCCTCCGATTGCGCGACGAGCTTGTGCGACCCGTCCGCCTGAACCGCCTCCTCAAAGACGCGCCAGACCATGCCGCTGCGCACGGGCTGCGTATCGGCGGCCCCGAGGGTCGCGCTCAGGCGCAAGGTCCCGAGCCCCTCCGCATTGGGAGCCTTGGCCATCGCCGGGGGCGCATTCTGATCCGGCGGATGGCCGCTGCGCGCCAGCGCAGGAGCCGCTACATGCGGCAGCGCCAAAACGAGAAGCCAACCGGCGGCTCGGACTCTCACGTTGCTCATGGCTCCCTCTATGCGCGCGATCGTGGCCATTTGTCGATCACGGTCCGCCGAACACCCGGTTGATGACGGGAATCTCGCCGGCCGCGGCGGTGACGAGGCCGGAAAAGCCGTCGCGGCGGACGCTCTGACAGGCGGCCTCGAGCGCGCTGCCTCGCGACGTCGGCGCGGCGTCGAGCGCGCCGACCTCGGCCGCCGCCGCGCCCAGCGCCAGCAGGGTGCGCGCCATCGCCCGCGCGGCCGCGCCCGCGGGAAGCGCCGCGTCGTCCATGGCGAGCGCCGCGAGGCGCGACGAGGCGCCCGCATAATCGCCCAAAGCGAACACGCCCGCCGGCGTCTGCGCGGCGAGGGCGACGATGCGGAGCGCGCCGGGCGCCAGCTCCGCCTCAGCCTCCCGCGCCGCCAGCCGCACCGAGAGCTGTTGGACGTCGACACGCCCTTCGCAGCCTTCGAGGAAAAATCCGTCGACCCCCGCAATAGCAAGGGCCGCGACGTCCTCCTCCGAGTCTTCGCTCCGCAATCCGGCGATCTGAATGTAGATGTCGGGCCGATTATCGCGCCGGCGCGCCGCCTCGATGAAGCCCCGCGCCCAATCCCGCGCTTCGTCGCGGGCCAGGCCGCCGGCCGGCCCGAGGCGCAGCAACAGCGCCGACGCCCCACTCGACAGCGCGTCGATCGCGGACTTCCGCCTGTCCGCCGATAGAACCAGAACGGAACGCGTCACCGCGCCGCCCCTGGGCAAGGCGACACGCCCTTAAACCGCGCATTTACCATAAACGCAGATGATCCCTTAACCTTGACTGTGGCGTTTACGGGGAAGCTTTCCATGATCATGCGTCATTTCCTGTCCTGGGCGCAGACGGCCAACGCCGCCCAGCGCGCGGAAGCGGCCGGGGCGCTGGCCCGCGCCTATCTCTATGCCGACCTCGACTCCTCGCAACGCCGCGAAGCCGAACTCACGTTGACATCGCTCGCCGAGGACTCCTCTCCGCTGGTGCGCCGCGCGCTCGCCGAGAATCTGGCGAGCGCCGTCGACGCGCCGCGCGCGCTCGTCTCCGCCCTCGCCTGCGATCAGTCCGACGTCGCGAGTCCGATCCTGTCGCGCTCGCCTTTGCTCTCCGACGCGGAACTCATCGACTGCGCCGCCATCGGCGACGTTTTCGCGCAAACCGCCATCGCCCTGCGCGCCCGCGTGCCCTCTAGCGTCTGCGCCGCGCTGGCGGAAATCGGCGCGCGCGAGGCGTCGATCTCGCTCGCAGTCAACCCTGGCGCGGAAATCACGGCGTTTTCGCTTTGCCGCATGGTCGAGCGTTTCGGCGACGACGGCGAAATGCGCGAGGCGCTGCTGTCGCGGCCCTGGCTGCCGGCGACCGTGCGCAACGCTCTCGTCAACGCCGCCGCCGCGAGCCTCTCCGCCTTCGTCGTCGACTGCGGCTGGCTGACGCAAGCGCGCGCCGAACGTCTGTCGCAGGAGGAACGCGACAAGGCCAATGTGGTCATCGTCGCAGACGCCGCCGAACAGGACGGCCGCCGCGGCGTGCGCGAACTCGTGCAGCATCTTTGCGCCTCCGGCCAGCTCACCGCCAGTCTCGTCCTGCGCGCGCTTCTCTCCGGCAATCGCGACCTCTTCGAGGCGACGCTGACAGAATTATCGGGCCTGCGCGAGGAGAAGGTCGCGGGCCTGTTGCGCGACTTCCGCGGCGCCGGCTTCGCGGCGCTCTATGCGCGCGCCGGCCTGCCGGAAAAATTCCTCCCGGCGTTTCGCGCCGCGCTCGAGGCGCAGCGCGACCACGCCATGGCGCCTCACAGCGACGCGCGGCTGTCGCTGGTTCTGATCGAGCATGTGCTCGCCGCCTGCGCCGCGATCGACAACGGCGAGCTCGATCGGCTGAAAGCGTTGCTGCGGCGTTTCCAACGCGAAGCGGCTTTGGAGCAGGCGCGCCTCGAAACCGCGCGCCTCGCTGCGCAAGCCGACATCCCCGAGGTCATGCCCGCCGTCGCGATTGCGGGCACGCAAGCGCGGGCGCCGCTCATCGACCTCGACGCTTTCGACGCGGAGCTGCGCGAGGCGGCGTGAAGCGACCCTTCAGTCCTTCTTCACGGCGCGGAGCACGAACGCCGTCAGCTCCTCCGCCGACGCATAGCTGATCCATTCCCCCGCCGGATAGGCCACGGCCACCGGCCCGTGCGCGCAGCGGCCGAGGCAGCCGGCGGCGGAGAGGCGGACGCCTTCGCGGTCGGCGGCGGGCAGCGCGTTCAGGGCCTCCTTGGCCTGGGCGAGCGCCGCCTTGGCGCCGTGATCCTCACAGGCGGGACGGCCGTCGCGCTTGTTGGCGCAGACGAAGATATGCAGCCGGAAAGGTTCGATCTCGGACACGCTTGCCGGGGCTCCTCAATAGCCGAATTGCTCGCGCAGGATCCGCTCTTCCAGCGAATGCCCGGAATCATGCAGCAGGACGAGATTGGCGCCCTGGTCCATCTCCACGTCCACATAAGCGACGTCACGGAATTCGTCGTGGTCCGCGACGACCGAGACCGGACGTTTCGCCGCTTCGAGCACTTCGATGCGCACTTTCGCCGCGTCGGGCAGCAAGGCGCCGCGCCAGCGGCGGGGGCGGAAGGCAGAGATGGGCGTGAGCGCCATCAAGGGCGCGTCGAGCGGCAGGATGGGGCCGTTCGCCGAAAGATTATAGGCCGTCGACCCGGCCGGGGTCGACACCAGCACGCCGTCGGTGATGAGTTCCGGCAGGCGCTCCTGATCGTTGATCAGAATGCGCAGCTTCGCGATCTGCGAGGTCTGGCGCAGCAGCGAGACCTCATTGATGGCGTGGGCGGAAAATTCATCGCCGTGCACATTGGTGGCGTGCATCAGCAGCGGATGGATGATCGAAGCCTTGGCCTCGGCGATGCGCTTGCGCAACCCGCTTTCGCGATACTGATTCATCAGAAAGCCGACCGAGCCGCGATTCATGCCGTAAATGGGCTTGCCGGAATCCATGTAGCTGTGCAGCGTGCGCAGCATCAGCCCGTCGCCGCCGAGCGCGACGATGCAGTCGGCTTCTTCCGGCGGCACATCGCCATATTTCTCGACGAGCCGCAGCCGCGCCTCCTCGGCCTCCGGCGTGCCGGAGGAGAGGAAGGCCAGCTTCTTGGTTGCGTTGGCGACGTCGCCCGAGGCGCCCATCGAGGGAGGCTCCTAAGATCAAGGGGCGCGAAGGATGCGCCGTCGTCATTCGCTTACACGCCAAGTCGGGAGATTGAAAGGCGGCCCCTTTCACCGCCACAGCCAGGCGGCGCCGCGCACGCCGCCCGAGTCGCCGTGGTGGTTGCGCAGGATCCTCGTGTCGAGCGCATCGGTGAAGGCGTGTCTCGCCACGCGTTCGTGCAATCCGGCATAAAGCCGCTCGATGTTGGAAACGCCGCCGCCCAGCGCAATGACGTCCGGGTCGAGGACGTCGATCACCATGGCGAGCGCGCGGGCAAGACGGTCCTGGTAGGCGTCGAGCGCTGCAAGCGCCGCCGCCTCCCCGCGTTCGGCGCGCTCCGCAATCTCCTGCCCCGTCGCCGCCCCGCCCGCGCGCCGCGCGTATTCGCGCGAGAGGCCGGGGCCGGAGAGGAAAGTCTCGACGCAGCCGTCGTGGCCGCAGAAACAGCGCGCGCCGGGATATTCCTCGGGCGTCATCCAGGGCAGCGGCGTATGGCCCCATTCGCCGGCGATGCGATTGCGTCCCGTAAGTACCTTGCCGTCGACGACGACGCCGCCGCCGACGCCGGTGCCGAGAATGACGCCGAACACCACGCGCGCTCCCTGCCCTGCCCCGTCGACGGCCTCGGACAGAGCGAAACAATTGGCGTCGTTCTCGACGCGCACGGGACGCGACAGAGCCTGCGACAGATCGGCGTCGAGCGGCCTGCCGTTGACAACTTGAGTGTTGGAGCCCTTGGCCAGGCCCGTATGCGTGGAGATCGAGCCGGGCGCGCCGACGCCGACCGTTGCGCGCCGCTCGGTCTCCAATTCGATGTCGCGCACCAGCGCCGCAACGGCGCGGATGATTTCCTCATAGTCCTGGCTTGGCGTCGCGACGCGACGGCGCGCCAGAATCTCGCCCGCGAAATCCAGCGCAATCGCCTCGATCTTGGTCCCGCCGAGATCGACGCCGATTCTGATCGACTCCTGCGTCATTGCCGGCGGGCGCGGTCGAGATGCTGCGCCGGCGCGAGGGCGGCTTCCGCCGCCGCATCGATCTGGGCGGAATCGAGATCGAGATCCTTGGTCACGGCGCCGTCGAACAGCGCGCCGGTGAAATCTGCGCCGGACGCGTCGGCGTTCATCAGATTGGCGTTGCGGAAATCGGCGCCCGCGGCATGGGCGAAGCGCAGATCGGCGCTCATGAGGTTGGCTTTGCCGAATCTCGCCCCTTCGAGATAGGTCGAGCGCAGCACGGCGCGCATCAGTCCCATCGATTGGTTCTTCATATCCGCAGAAAGATTGGCGCCTTCGAACTTTGCGCCCCGCAGCGAGGCCCCGGTCAGATCGCCCGCGAGTCGCGCGCCGGAAAAATCGGCGCCGTCCCCGCGCAGGCGCTGCATCTGCGCGGCGAAGGCCTGCGCGCCCTTGAGCGAGGCGCCGGTCAAATCCGCCTGCATGAGCCAGGCCTGATCGAGAATGGCGCCGTCGAGCTTGGCGCCGGAGAGGCGCGCCTTGTTGAGGCGCGCGGCGCGGAAGTTTACATGCGACAGATCGAGCCCCGAGAGATCGAGGCCATTGAGGCTCTTGCCGGAAAAGTCGGACTTGCCGGCTTTCAGCGCCGCTTCGACCTCGGCGCGCGTGAGCTCCGACTGGGAATAGGCGGGCTGAGAGAGATCGACGCCCTGCAACATGTCCTGCGCCGACAGCGGCGCAGGGGAGAAAAGCAGCGCGCCGACCGCGGCGCGCATCAGCAAACCCTTCATCAGCGTCCCGTTCCGGCGCCGGCGAGGTCCCGCGCCTGCTGTATCCATCTGTCGCGCTCGACGCGGCCCGGCGCGCCGATCGCAGAGCCGATCCATTTGGCGTTGTCGAGATTCCACGTCGCGATCTGATCATAATGGAAGACGCCGAGCGCGTTGAGCTTTTCGAGGCTCTTCGGGCCGATTCCCTTGATGCGGGCGAGATCGTCGGCGCCGCCGTCGCGCGGGGCGGGGAGCGTTTCCGGCTTCACGCCGGGCGCGGCCTTCTTGTCGCGGGCGGGCCGGGGCGCGGCGGTCCGGGCGCGTTCGATGACGCCAGAGGCGACGGCGTCCGAAAGGAGCTCGAGCGGCGCCGCTTCTCCGGCATGGCCGTTGGCGAGCACGCCGACGCTCGGCGCGGCCGAATCGAGGGCCACAGCGGCCGTCGTGGCGATGAACGACTCCGCCAGGGGGATCGCCGGCTCCAAAGCGAGTGGGGCGGTCGGGGGCGCGACCATGATCGGGGTCGGCGCCGGCCGCTTCTTCTCGGCGTCGGCGGCGAGTGATTTCAGCCAGCCGCCGAGCGGGAGACCCGCCGCATAGGCGAGGCCGGCGAGGACGGCAATGTCCAGGGTCGTCGCTTCCCGGCCCGACAGCACTTCCGCAAAGGAAGCGCCATAGCCTGTCGCCAGAGCGACCGCGCCGAGCAAAACGATCCAGCCCCCCGAGAAGGTCGCTCCTTTCGCGCGCGAGAAGGTCAGAAAGCCAACAAGCGCGCCAAGCGCAAAGGCGCCAGCAAACCAAGGCCAGCCGAGCATGAGCAAATAGGCCATTCGCCGCTCTCCTTTCCTGCGGTTAGGTCATCAAAGCCGTCATTTCACGTTGAACTCGATGCGCCGGTTGCGGGCGCGATTGTCCTCCGTGTCATTGGAGGCGATCGGACGCTCCGCCCCGTACCCCATGGCCCAGACACGAAATGGATCGGCGCCCGCCTTGACGAAGGCGTCGACCACGCGCTGGGCGCGCCGCTTGCTGCGCTCGCGGGCGGCTTCGACGTCGCGGTCGTCCCAATGGCCTGCGACCTCGATCGCAACGCCCTTGCAGCGCAGGACCTCGGCGGTCAGCCTGTCCATGAGCGCCTCGGACTCCTCGCTGACAGCCGAGTCGTCGGCGTCGAAAGCGATCGGCGTCGCCGACAGCGCGGCCAGGGCGGCGCGGCAGCCGGCGGCGTCGAGCGGCGCGCCCGCCGCCTGGGCGACGAGACGCACGTCGCTGGCGAACCCCCTGGGCAGACGCTCGTCGAGCGCTGCGGCGATCGCGGCGCGAGCGCCCTCGTAGCGCGCCACGCCGGAAAGCAGGACAGCGGAGTCGGCGATCTGCAGGCGGCCCTCGTCGAGACGGCCAAGCGCGGCCAAAGCGGCGACCGCGGCTTCCGCGAATTTGGCCGGCGCACCCGGCGCAATTTCGAGGCGGTCCTCCACCTTCGCGTCGACGACGCGCCGACGCGCCGACGCCGCGAGGCGACCGCGGGTCATCTCGTCCGGCGCAAAGCCCGTGAGCGTCACGCCGCCGCCCTTGCGCGCCGCCTCGAACAGATAAGGCGAAACGGGACCCGGCGAGACCTCGATGCGGACGAGGTCGAACCCCTGCGGCAAGCGCGCCTGCACCTGCGACGCCAGCGTGTCGGCGCGCACGTTCATCCGCCCGGCGCCCTCGATGGAGAGACGCGCGTCGGAAAGCGTCGCCTTGCCCCGCTCCAGCGCGGCAAGCGCCTCGAGCGCGACGACGAGCGCCGCCGCATAGTCCCCGGCCGGGGCGCCGGCGTCGATCTTCGCCCCGTCGCTGACGGCGCGGCCAGCGCCCGCCGCCGCGGCGAGCGACACGATCTTCTCGCGCAGGGCCGCGTCGGGCAGCTTGCCGTCGAGCGCGACGACGCTGTCGCCGAGGGTCGCGGCGAACACATAAGGTTCGGGCCGTGCGGCAGGTTTCGGCGCCTCCGCCAGAGAGGCCAAGGCGGAGGCGGCGGGCGCGGCGGGGCCGGAGAAGACGAGCTTGCGGACGCCTTGCGCGTCGCGCAGGGCCGAAGCCGCGTCCGGCGCAACGCCGGAGAGGGTCACGTCTCGGCCCGAGACGGACACGAGGGAAGGAGCGACGCCGAGCCGCGCCGCGACCCGGGCGGCGAGGTCAGCCTCGACCTGCGGCGTCAGCCATTGCGTCGCGCCATAGACGACGCCGGCGAGGACCGGCAGTCCGACCCACCATTTTCTGGGCTGGTGCATGAACGTCCTGCCCCTGAAGAAAGAGAATCAGCCAAGACGCGCATACTGGAGACGCATCCTTGTCTGAAGGGCGCAGGTGTCAAGAAGATGGCGCAAAAAGGGGCGCGGCCGTAACCGCGCCCGCAGGTTAGAGAAGAGATCCTGGGTTTGATTAAGAAATAGGCGCGCGGAAGCGCCGCGCAAGGGGCGCTCAGCCGGGCGCGCGGCGCTGTAGCTGAAAAGGCGCCATGCCGGCGCGGGCCAGGGCGTCGGCGCGCTCGTTCATCTCGTCGCCCGAATGGCCGCGCACCCAATGCCAGGTGACGTCATGGCGCGCCTCTGCGGCCTCGAGCCGCTGCCAGAGCTCGACATTCTTCACCGGCTTGCGGTCGGCGGTTTTCCAGCCGCGCGTTTTCCAGTTCTTGATCCAGGACGTGACGCCGCCGCGCACATATTGGGAATCCGTGTAGAGATCGACGGCGCAGGGCCGCGTCAGCGTCTCGAGCGCCATGATGGCCGCCATCAATTCCATGCGATTATTGGTGGTGAGCGGCTCGCCGCCCGAGAGCTCCCGCTCGCGGTCGCCGAAGCGCAGGATCGCGCCCCAGCCGCCGGGGCCGGGGTTGCCCGAGCAGGCGCCGTCGGTCCAGATCGAGACGCGCTTCGTCACAGGGCGAGGCCGTAGCCGCCAATATCGGAAACGGTGCGGTGGAAGCGCAGCTTCGCGAGATATTCGCGCGGGTCCTTCGGCCGCACCAGCGCGCCCTCGGGCACGTTCAGCCAATCCACATAACGGGTAAGCAGGAAACGCAGCGCCGCGCCGCGCGCGAGGAGCGGAAAGGCGTCTATTTCCGCGGGCGTCAGCGGCCGCAGGCGGGCATAGGCCTCGAGCAGCGCGACGCCCTTTTCGGGCGCATAGGCGTGCGCCGCGTCGAAGCACCAGGCGTTGAAGCAGATCGCGAGATCATAGGCGAACGCGTCGCAGCAGGCGAAATAAAAATCGATGAGGCCTGAAATCTTATCGCCGAGGAAGAAGACGTTGTCGGGGAAGAGATCGGCGTGGATGACCCCGCGCGGCAAATCCCGCGGCCAGCGGTTTTCGAGCAGGTCGAGCTCCGACTCGACCGTCTCGCGCAGGTCATCGGCCACTTCCGCGGCGCGGTCCGCGGCGGGAGCGAAAAGCCCGCGCCAGGCGTCGACGGACAAGGCGTTTTCTCGCCGCAGCGGAAAGCCGGCGCCGGCGAGGTGAAGACGCGCCAATGCATCGCCAAGCGCGGCGCAATGCGCCGGCTCGGGATGATGCACCGCGTAGCCGTCGAGGAAAGTGGCGATCATCGCCGGACGACCGGCGAGTCGCCCAAGCGCCGCCCCGGCGCGGTTGCGCACAGGCTGCGGGCAGGTGACGCCTTTGGTGGCGAGATGCTCCATGAGGCCGAGGAAAAAGGGCAGATCGGCCTCCGCCACGCGCCGCTCATAGAGCGTGAGGATGAAATTCCCGGCGCTCGTATGGAGGAAATAATTCGAATTCTCGACTCCCTCCGCAATTCCCTTGCAGGAAAGCAGGTCGCCGATGTCATAGGTCGACAGAAACGCGATCAGCTCCGCATCGTCGACCTGGGTGTAAACGGCCATGGACGTTTTTCCAAAGAGCAGCGCCCGTCAGGCCATCGCCCGCAGCTCCTTCGGCAGCGGGAAGGAGACGCTTTCATCCGCCGTGGACACGGTTTCGACCGCAATCTCGTACCGCTCCGCGAAAGCGTCCATGATCTCCTCGACGAGCACTTCCGGCGCCGACGCCCCCGCGGTGATGCCGAGCGAGGAGATGTTTCCAAAGATCGACCAGTCGATCTCGCCCCTGCCCTGCACCAGTTGCGCCGGCGCCCCGGCGCGCTCCGCGACTTCGCGAAGACGCTGGGAATTGGAGGAATTGGGCGACCCGACGACGATCACGGCGTCGACATTGGGCGCGACCTCCTTCACCGCCGCCTGGCGGTTCGTGGTCGCATAGCAGATGTCTTCCTTATGGGGGCCGATAATGGACGGGAAGCGACGTTGCAGCGCGCTGACGATCTCCTGCGAATCGTCGAGCGACAGCGTCGTCTGCGTCACATAGGCGAGGTTCTGCTCGTCGTCGAAGCACAGATCCTTGATGTCGTCGACGGATTCGACGAGCACCACCGCGCCTTCCGGCAATTGGCCCATGGTGCCGACCACTTCCGGATGTCCGGAATGGCCGACGAGCAGAACGCGGCGTCCCCGCTTCCAGTGGATTTCCGCCTCACGGTGGACTTTCGTCACCAGCGGGCACGTCGCGTCAATGGCGAGAAGGTTGCGCGCCTGCGCCTCGGCGGAGACTGCCTTGGCGACGCCGTGAGCGGAGAAAATCACCGGCGCGTCGGTGCTCGGAATCTCGTCCAGCTCCTCGACGAAAACAGCGCCCTTGGCCTTCAGCGACTCGACGACATAGCGATTATGGACGATCTCGTGGCGCACATAGACTGGCGGGCCGTATTTGGCGAGCGCCCGCTCGACGGCGTCGATCGCGCGGACGACCCCGGCGCAGAAGCCGCGCGGAGAGCACAGGAGAATCTTGAGCGGCGGCTTCGCGCCGCGGGGCTGAACATTCATGAATGGCCTTCGGCGAGGTTGCGCGCGGCCGCGCGATGCAATCGGCCTTTCGCCCGTTTCGGGACGACATGACCATATCGGCGTCGATCGGCGGGAAGCAATGTCGCGCCGGTCGGGCTCTGTCAAGCCAGCCGCCCGGCAAGCGGCTGGCCGGGCCTTCGCCCGCCCGCGGCTCGGGCTATCGATTCGGCGGGGTCTGCGCTAACATTGCGCGAAATCCGACGGGCCAGCGCGGGTTTGGAACAAGGAGACGGGAGCGCGACTCCCCTCATTGTCAGCGGGAGGAATCATGTCCGATCTCGAATCCCTTCTCTCCACGGCCCAAGGCGGCCAGCTCGTCGCCAATCTCGCCGACCGCTTCGGCCTCACAAACGAACAGATCGACAGCGCCATCAACGCGCTGGCCCCGGCGCTCGCCATCGGCCTCAACCACGCCGCCGAGGAGCCCCAGGTCTTCGAAAAGACGCTCGGCGCCATGGCGGGGGCGTCGCGCTATTCCTTCTTCGACGAGCCCGAGGCGGCGCACAGCCAGGAGTCGGTCGATCTCGGGCGCGATCTCTTGAACGAGATGTTCGGCTCTCCGGCCGCGACCGGCCAGGTCCTGCAGGCGGCCGCGCGCGAGTCCGGGGTGCGGGCGGACATCCTCGGCCAGCTCCTGCCCGTCCTCGTCTCCGTGCTGCTCAGCGGGCTGACCAAGAATATCAATGAGAAGGGGCTCGGCGGCGTTTTGGGGCAGCTCGCCGGTTCGGGCGGGCTGGGCGGCGTTCTCGAACAGATTCTCGCCGGCGGCGGCGCGCCCCGCCCAGCGCCCGAGCCTGCGCCGACGCCACGCGGCAACGCCGGCGGCGGGCTGGGCGGACTTCTCGGCTCCATCCTCGGCTCGCTGCTCGGCGGACGCCGCGCGCCGCCCCAGCCCCAAGGGGGTCGCTTCGACCGCGGCGGCCCTCTCGACGCCGACGTGGGCGGAGCCGGCCCCGGCGGCCTGCCGGTGGGCCTCGATCAGGCCTCGATCCAGCAGGCCATTGAAGAGATCAAGAAGACGCTTCAGGTCGGGCAGAACGCCAGTCGGCAGACGGGCCAGAGCGGCGCTTCCGACCTCGAAGCCATCCTCGGTCAAATTCTCGGAAAACGCTGAGTGGCCGCGTCGCCCGATCCGAAGCGTCGGATCGGGCGACGCGCGACCCTACAAATTGGGCGCGATGCTCCCGAGATAGGTGGCTGACAATTTTACGCCGATCGACGAGGCCCCCGCCACGATGGCGATCGCCACGAAGGCGGCGATAACCGCATATTCCAAAAAGGTGCTGCCGCCCTCCTGTGCGACGAAGCGCCGTAAAATCTTACCCAACCAAGCCTCCCGCTCCAAGGCTCAAGACTTCCCGTAATATGCGAGCTAGAGCTTAAGGACTTATGTTTGCGCGAAGCCGGCGCTCTTGCGTCCGGGCGTCTTTTCCGGCATCCATCCGGCGTCCGGCGACGGGACGGCTCCCCGCCGCGCCGCGCCGGCGCATGGCGCAGCCCCGCCGCCTCCCTTGCGCCTCCATTGGTCCTTTCGACCCTACATTAATGGAAAAATTAGTCGAACCATGGCTCGCGACGTAACAGACACGACGCCGATCGAGTCCCGTGAGGCGCTTGTGGACTGGCTCGCCGCCGGCTGCAAGCCCTCCGGGGCGGCGCTGCGCGTCGGCACCGAACATGAAAAGATTCCCTTCTATTCGGACACGCGCGCGCCTGTTCCCTATGATTGCGTCGACGGCCGCTGCGGCGTCGGCCGGTTGCTCGAGGGCGTTCAGGAGGCGACCGGCTGGACGCCGATCATGGACCGCGACGCGCTGATCGGCCTCGCCCAAATCGACGGCGGCGGCGCAATTTCGATCGAACCCGGCGGGCAGTTCGAACTCTCCGGCGCCCCGGTCTCCGACATTCACGCGACGGCGACGGAGCTCGGCGCGCATCTTTCGGCTCTGGCGGGCGTCGCGAAATCGCTCGGCGTCGAGTTTCTCGACCTCGGCGCGAGCCCCAAATGGTCGCGCGCAGAGACGCCGGTCATGCCCAAGCAGCGCTACCGGATCATGGCCGCCTATATGCCGAAAGTCGGCTCGCGCGGCCTCGACATGATGTTCCGCACCGCGACCATTCAGGCCAATCTCGACTTCGTCAGCGAGGCGGACATGGTCGAGAAAATGCGCGTCGGGTTGGCGCTGCAGCCGATCGTGACCGCCCTCTTCGCCAATTCGCCCTTCCTCGACGGCAAGCCCACGGGCCGCCTCTCGCAGCGCTCCTATATCTGGCTCGACACCGATCGGGACCGCACCGGCATGCTGCCCTTCGTCTTCGAGGAGGGCTTCGGCTTCGAGCGTTATGTCGACTACGCCCTCGACGTGCCGATGTATTTCGTCAAGCGCGGCGACGTCTATCACGACGTCGCCGGCGCGAGTTTCCGCGACCTGCTGGCGGGGCGCCTGCCGCAATTGCCGGGCGCGCGCGCCACCATCTCGGATTGGGCCAATCATCTCTCGACGATCTTCCCGGAGGTGCGGCTCAAGACCTATCTTGAAATGCGCGGCGCCGACGGCGGGCCACGATCTCATATGACCGCCCTGCCGGCGATGTTCGCCGGGCTTTTCTATGACAGCGTCGCATTGGACCAGGCGCGCCAGCTCACCAAGGGGTGGAGCGCCGAGGCGCGTCAGAAGCTTCGGGAAGACGCGCCGGCGCTGGCCCTCAACGCGACGATCAACGGCCGTAGCGTCCGCGACGTCGCCCGAGACGCGCTCGATCTCGCCGCCGCCGGCCTCAGGCGGCGGGCCAAGGCCAATGCGCAGGGGCAAGACGAAACGATCTATCTCGCGCCGATGGAGCGTATCGTCACGGAGGGGCGTACGCTCGCCGAGCGCCGGCTCGAAGCCTATCACGGACCCTGGGGCGGCTCCGTCGACGGGGCCTTCAGCGACTGCGTGATTCCCTTCTGAGCAAAAAAAAGCCCGCGCGGCGAGCGCGGGATCGAACTTCTGCTCTCGCGGCGCTAGCGCGTTACGCTCAGTCTCGAGTCTTTGGAGCAGTCCAGGAAGCGCCCCGGCTGAGGCGCTCTTGGCTAAGTCAGCTCAGCGCGGGAAGAGGTCGTTGAGACCGAACGGCGCCATCGGCTGGAGCTGCGAGGTGCGCTGCACGCCGTCGTGCATGGCGGCGTAGCCCATCGGCGCAACCGGCGCGCGGGCGATGTCGACGCGGACATGGCCGCCAATCTTGACGCAGCCATTCGAACCCGCGACGGCCACATAATCAGCCCCATAGCGCGCGCAATGATTCGACGTCTCAGCCTTCGCCGGGAGGGCCGAAAAAGACGCCGCGAGCGCGACGGCCGCTGCGATGGCGAGCGGCGCATTGGGGCGGAAGTCGGCGAACATCATTGGCGGTCAGCCTTTCTCCGATTGCGCGCGACAAGGCGTCTGCAATCTCTTGCCCAATCCCTTTGCAGAAGGCCAAGCGTCGCCGCCCGACTCGTTTCTGCGATTTCGACACTTAAGTTCAACATCGTGGCAGCATCGTGTCCCAGACGGGGGATCTGTCCGTCACCTGTGGATTAAAAACCACATTCCGATTTATTTTCCGTTTACGTGAAAGGATTGATTAAACAGCGTTTACAAAAAGCTAACAGGCCCAGTCGCCAATCGTCGCCTGAACGATTGCGAGGGCCGCCACCGCCGCCGTATCCGCCCGCAAAATGCGCGGGCCGAGCGAGACGCGCGCGACGTTGGGAAGGCGCGTCACGGCGGCCCGCTCCGCGTCGTCAAAGCCGCCCTCCGGGCCGACAAGCACCGAAATTCCGTGTCCCGAACGGCCCGCGAGCGCGTGCAGGGGATTGGCGATGGGCGCATCCTCATCGCAAAAGACCAGCAGTCGGCCGGGGGGAAAGGCGGCGAGGAAATCAGACAGATCGACGGCGTCGGCGGCGTCGGGCACGGCGAGCACGCCGCATTGCTCGGCCGCCTCGACGGCGTTGGCCTTCAGCCGCGCGATATTGACGCGGCGCGCCTGCGTGCGGCGCGTAATGACGGGCGTGAGCCGGCCGGCGCCCATTTCCGTCGCCTTCTGGGCCATATAATCGAGGCGCGCCTGCTTCAGCGGCGCAAAGCAATAGTCGAGATCGGCGCGAAGGGTCTGCGCCCGCGTCAACCGCTCGACGCGTATCGTCGCCGCGCGCCGCGTGACCTCCGCGAGATGCGCGAGAAACTCGCCGTCCCGCCCGTTGAAAAGAAGCAGAGGATCGCCCGCGCGCAGCCGCAGGACGTTGAGCAGATAGTTGAGCGCTTCGGGCGGCGGAACGAACTCGACGCCCGGCGCGAGCGCCGTCTCGACAAAGAGGCGTTGCGCGGAAAAATCGTAGTGGGACAAGACCGGATGTCCTGGGACGGGGCTGCGGCGGGCCGGGCCCGCCGCCTTCCGGCCGCCATGAAGCGGCCGTTTTGTTCGCTGACAGGTTGTCGAAAACTTGCACGAGCGGCAAGCCTGCTGTTAACAGAAGGCGTCCTTTGCAGAGGCGACCCCCGTCATGAAGATCAGCGCCCCCTCTTTTTCGCGATTTGTCGCGGGCCTGTCGCTGCTGGCTTTCTTCGCCGCGGCGGGCGCCGCCCATGCACAGTCCTGTCAGGAGGACTTTCAGAAACTGACCGACCGCCGCATGGCGCAAATCCAGGCCCTGAACGCCATCGGCAAGGCGGGAAAGGGCAAAATGGACCCTAACGCCGCCTGCCCCGTCGCCAAGAAGCTCGTCAGCGTCGAGAGCGAGATGGCGGGCTACATGACCAAGAACAAGGAATGGTGCAACATTCCGGATAATGTTCTCGACGGTTTCAAACAGGCGGCGAGCAAGACCAAGGTCTTCGCCTCTCAGGCCTGCACGGCCGCCGCAAAGATGAAGCAGATGGAGCAGCAGCAGCGCGAGCAGGCCGCGAGCGGCGGAGGCATGGCCCCGCCGAAGCTCCCGTCCGGACCGCTGTGAGTCTTTTAAGCGACGGCGGCGACGACGCCGCCCTGCCCGACGCGCAAAGAGATCATCCGATATGGCGCCATGCGCCGGAAAGTCTGCGCCCCTATGTGCAACTCGCCCGGCTCGATCGTCCGGTCGGTTGGTGGCTGTTGCTGCTGCCCTGCTGGGAATCCAGCGCGCTCGCCTCGGCCGCGTTGCATCGCCCGCCCAATCTCTGGCATCTGACGCTGTTCTTTATCGGCGCGGTCGTCATGCGCGGCGCGGGCTCCACCTATAACGACTACGTCGACCGCGACATCGACGTGAAAGTCGCGCGCACGCGCGGCCGGCCGCTGGCGAGCGGAAGAGTCAGCCCCCGCGCCGCGCTGTGGTTCATCGTGGCGCAATGCCTCATCGGCCTCGCGGTGCTGCTCTCCTTCAACGGCTATACGATCGCGCTGGGGTTCCTCTCGCCGCTGATCGTGCTCGTCTATCCCTTCGCGAAGCGATTCACCTCATGGCCACAGGCCATTTTGGGATTCGCCTTCGCCTATGGGGCCATGCTCGGCTGGACCGCGCAGACGGGCTCGCTCGGCCTTCCGGCAGTGTTGCTTTACGCCGGCTGCATTCTCTGGACGATCGGCTTCGACACGATCTATGCGCTGCAGGACGTGCGCGACGACGCCATCGCCGGCGTACGGTCGACGGCGCGTCTTTTCGGCGCGCAGGTCAAGCGCGCCGTGGGCGGACTTTACGCCGGCTCGGCGCTCTGCGTCGCGCTCGCCGCGCACATGATCGGCGGCGGCTTGTTCGTCTGGCTGGGCGTCGCGGCCTATGCCGCGCATCTGGCCTGGCAGGTCTCGCTGACGCGCGAAGACGCGCCGACCTCCCTCGCCTTGACCCTCTTCCGCTCGAACAGGGACGCGGGGCTTCTGCTATTTGCGGGCTTCTTCCTGCAAAGCCTGACGTATGTAGCGTGAAGCCGAGCTAAAACCGACGCCCTGGCGGCGCCGGACGGCAGGCCAGCACGGCGATCTCGTCGCCATTGTCATATTTCATCTCGCCGCGGCCGATGTCGAGCGTATTGCGCACATGCTGCTCGCTGCATTTTTTCGCGCCGTCTTCCATGCAGAGCCGGTCCGTGCCGAAGGTGACGACGCTTCCGTCCGCGTTCATCACAGAGACGACCTTTTCCTTGCGGCCATATTTGTCGGGGCCGGAGATATAGAAATCCCCCTGCTTGTATTCCTCGGCGACGCCCTCGCCCCACATGATCTGCAGGAACCGCCGGTCGGTGTCGACGTCGACCATCGCCGATTGATTCGACCTTTCGCAATCGAGATGTATTTCCTTCGCCGGAGCCGTCGCCGGGAGCGCGACAAGCGCCAGAAGGGCGAAAGCTTTCCCGACGCCGCTTCTCTTCGCGCCCATTATTTGCCTTCCAGCGCCCGCTTCTGATCGAGGCAGGAATCGAGCTGGGCGCGATTGAGGTCCCAATAAGACGCGCCGCAAAGCGCCTGATAGCGGCTGCTGTTGAAAAAGGACCAGAGATTGTAGCCGCCGAGCAGCAGCGCGATGACGGCGGCGACCTTGACGATCGTGTTGAAGCGCGAGATCGGATCGGAGTTTGGCTCTGACATGGGCGCCTCCTTCTGCCACAATGTTAGGCCGGAAGCTGGCCGCGTCAACGTCCGTCGGGCCCGCTCGATCCAGAGCGCGGCCGCCGCGTCAGGCGGCGCGCTTCCTGCCGCCGCGGCTCTTGACGGGGGCGGATTGACGTCCCGTGGCCCGGACGCGCACCGCCGCCTGCTGATGCGACGGCACGTAGCCGATATAGTCGAAGTCGATCTTCGCCTTTTCGGCGAATTCCGTGAAAGCGCGGAACTCGTGACGCCGCCAGCCGACGTAATTGAAGAATTCGTCGAAGACGAGGATGGTTCCGGGAACGATGCGATCGGCGCAGCAGTCGAAGACCGTTTTGGTCGAAGAGTAGAGATCGCAGTCGATGTGGATGAGGGACGCCGGACCCTCGTTGCGCGCGAGAAAATCCGGCAGCGTCCGGTCGAACCAGCCGACGACCAGTTCGACATTCGCCGCGACTGCGGGAAGCCCGGCGCGGAAACTGCCCTTGCCGACGTCCGGCCGCCAATCCTCCGGCAGGCCCTCGAAACTGTCGAAGCCGTAAATCTTTTGCGGCGTCTGGGCGGCGAGGCGATTGATCGTTCGACCCGAAAAGACGCCGAATTCCAGGACCAGCCCCTCGACCTCGCGCCGGCGCATCGCTTCATCGAGCAGCGCCCCCGAATCCACGAAGGCGGGCGTTTCGGGAAGGTGCTGGGAAACGAAAATGGCGGTGTCGATCGCCGCGGCGAGCGGCGCGACGGCGTCGAGATTGGCGCCGTCGCAAGGGAACAGACCCATGCCGAACATGCGCCGGATCTCCGCCTCGGTCAGCAGGCGCAGCGTCTCCGCGACGTTGGGGATGGCGGGGGAAGGAAGGGGTTGAGCGGTTTGCAAAAAGGCGCTCCTGCTAGAGAGGTGGTGCAGCGCCCCAAAATAGCGGCGTGGCCTTTAGGGAGGCTGACCAGCGAGCGCCAAAGGCCCAATCAATCCAGAGTTTGACGGAAGCGCATCACGGCGATCGACATGGCGACGAGCGTGAAAACCGCCAAGGCGCCGGCGTCGGCGGCCAAATCGGCGAAGCCCGATCCTTTCAGCATGACCGATCGGACGATGCGCAGGTAATGCGTGAGCGGCAGAACTTCGCCGAGAACCTGCGCCCAGCGCGGCATGCCATAGAAGGGAAACAGAAAGCCCGAAAGCAGCATGCTCGGCAGGAAGAAAAAGAAGGTCATTTGAATCGCCTGGAGCTGATTCGCGGCGATTGTGGAGAGTGTGTAGCCCATCGACAGATTGGCGATGATGAAGAGCAGCGTCAACGGCACGAGCACGAAGAGCGAGCCGACGATTGGCACACGGAACAGAAAGCTCGAGACAATGAGAATCGTCGCCATCTGCACGGCGCCGACGAGCACATAGGGCGTGATCTTGCCGAGCATGATTTCAACGGGCTTCACCGGCATGGCGAGCAGCGCCTCCATCGTCCCGCGCTCGATCTCGCGCGTCACTGAAAGCGCCGTATAAATCAGCATGGTCATCGTCAGAATCGTGCCGATCAGTCCCGGCACGATGTTGCGTCGCGTCTCTCCCGCCGGATTGTAGCGCCGCTGCACCTGCAGATCGAAGGGCGGCGGGTTTTGCGCAAGCGTCGCGAGCGGTCCGGTGAGTTCGCGGTCGAGCGCCTGGCTCACCGCGCCCAAGGCCGCAGCGACCGCGCCCGCCGTCGCGGTCGGATCGGTGGCGTCGGCGACGAGGAGCACGGAAGGCCGCTCGCCGCGCACCAGCCGACGCGAGAAATCCGGCGGTATCTGGATGACGAACTGCGCCTTGTTCGAAAGGATCAGCTTATCGGCGTCGGCCTCGCCCTGGGCGAAATAGCGGATGTCGAAATAGTCGGTGGCGCGCAGCGCGCCGACGAGCGCGCGCGCGATGGGGCTGTCGTCGCTCGACAGCAGCGCGGTGCGCAGATGCTTGGGATCGGTGTTGATGGCGTAGCCGAACAGCAGCAACTGCAACAGTGGAATGCCGACGATCATGCCGAGCGTCGGACGATCGCGGCGCAGCTGGATGAACTCCTTGACGAACATGGCGACGAGCCGCTGCCAGGCCTGCGCGATCGGCCCGAGCCGCGGGGGTTTCACAGGGGCATGTCCCGGCGCGTGCGTCATCTGGCGCTGCGATGGTTGCGGGTCATCAAATCGATGAAAACATCTTCGAGCGTCGCCTCGTCATGCGCCCAGCGCTGCGACCTGCTGGCGTAGCGGTGCGCGATCGCCTCGATGGCGGCGGCGTCGCGTCCGCCGACATGCAAAGCTGCGCCGAAGCGCGCCACCATATCGACGCCGGGCGTCGTCTTCAGCTGCTCGGCCAAAGCGTCGAGACCTTCGCCGGAGACCACATAGGTCGTCAGGCCCGCCTTGGCGATGATGTCGTCTATCGTTCCCGACACGAGCAGCTTGCCGTCGAGGATATAGGCGATCTCGTGGCAGCGCTCGGCTTCGTCCATGTAATGCGTCGAGACGAGGACGGTCAGGCCTTCATTGGCCAGGTGATGGATTTCGTCCCAGAAATCACGCCGCGCCTTGGGATCGACGCCCGCCGTGGGCTCGTCGAGCAGCAGCAAGGAAGGCGCCGGCAAAATGCAGGCGCCGAGCGCCAGCCGCTGCTTCCAGCCGCCCGATAGCTCGCCCGCGAGCTGATCGGCGCGCCCGGTGAGCCCGAGCCGCTCCAGCGCCGCCTGGGCGGCCTGTTCCGGGGCCGCGAGCCCGTAGATTCGTGCCACGAATTCGAGATTTTCGCGAATCGTCAGGTCGCGATACAGCGAGAAGCCCTGCGTCATATAGCCGACGTGGCGCTTGATCTCGTCCTGCTCGGTGCGGATGTCATAGCCCAGACACCGTCCTTCGCCGGCGTCGGGCGTCAGCAGGCCGCAGAGCATGCGGATCGTCGTCGTCTTGCCGCTGCCATTGGGCCCGAGAAACCCCTGTATGTGGCCGCGCGCGACAGTGAGCGTCAGATTGTCGACGACCGTCTTCGCTCCAAACACCTTGGTGAGGCCTTTGACGTCGATGGCGATGTCGGGATGCGCGGCGATGGCTTCGGCAGACATGAGCCCGGCCCCTCAGCGGTCGTGGCCGGGATCGGCCCGGCCATCCACGCGGCGCGGCGGCGAGTCGAGCGCGCGCACGGCCGTCACCTCTCGGCCCCCGCCGTTTGCGCCAGCGGCGTCACCGAAACCGGCATCCCAAGCGGCAGTTCCCGCGCCCGCCCCTCGAGGCGCGCCTCCGCCTTGAAGACGAGCTTGGCCCGCTCGACGTCGCTGAAGATGACGGGCGGCGTATATTCCTGGCGGCTGGCGACAAAGGAAATGCGGCCGAAAAGGTCATCCGGACAGCCGTCGCAGCCCACCTTCACCTGCCCGCCGATTCTCACGGCGGCGAGCCGGGGCTCCGGGACATAGAAGCGCACCTTGCGGTTTTCAGGCGGCAGCAGCGCCACGACCGGCTGGCCGGCGTTGACCACTTCGCCGGGGCGGAAGAACACGTCCTGGACGACGCCCGCCGCCGGCGCGCGAACCCTCTGCCGGCCGAGGCGGATGTCGATCGCCTCGAGCTGCGCGCGCGCCTGGCGGATGGCGGCCTCGGCCGCCTCGATCTCCTGCGAGCGGCCGGGGATCAGCGCCGCATTCACCTGCCGGCGCGCCTCCTTGACGCTCGCCTCGTCGCGTCGCAAGGCCATTTCCGCGCGGTCGAGCGTCGCTTTGGCGACATTCCCCGACCGATAGAGTTTGAGCTGGCGGTCATAGTCGTTGCGCGAGAGAGTCAAGGCCGCCTCGGCGCGCTCCAATCCCGCCTGCAACACCGCGACCTGTTCCGGGCGGTTCATCGCCGCGCGCAGATTTTGCAGTTGCGCCTCGAACTGCCCGATGCGCGCCAGGGCTTCCGAGCGCTGCCGATCGAGCAGCGTCGTCGACATGGCGAACAATAAATCGCCCGGCTTGACCACGGCGCCTGCCGCCACCGCGAGGCTCGCGAGCCGCTCCCCCTCATTGGGGCCGATATAGAGCACCTCGCCCTCGACATAGCCGAGAAAGGGCGCCTGAGCGGCGTCCCGATCGCGCATCATCCGCCAGGCGAAGAAACCGCCGAGCGCGAGAAGGATTACCGCCAAAGCGGCCACGCGTCGCATCGCCTGCCGCCTCCTTGCGCGCAAGCCCGCCTGTCGATTCGAACCGGCGCAAACTCCTTTTGGCGCGTTGCGCGCAAAAAGGCTACAGTGCGCCGCCACAGGCGCCAGAGGGACGCGAAAAGGGATCGGAAATGGCTGAAGAGATTACGGAATTGCCGGAGCGCGAAGGCATGGATTACGACGTGGTGATCGTCGGCGCGGGCCCCGCCGGCCTCGCCGCAGCGATTCGCCTCAAGCAGGTTGCGCCCGATCTTTCCGTCGTCGTCATCGAAAAGGGTTCGGAGCCCGGCGCCCATATTCTCTCCGGGGCCGTCATCGATCCCATCGGCCTCGACCGGCTGCTGCCGGACTGGCGCACGCGCGACGATGCGCCGCTCAAAACGCAGGTTCACGACGACCAGTTTCTCGTGCTCACCGAAAAGAGCGGCGTCCGCCTGCCCAACGTCCTGATGCCGAAGCTGATGAACAATCACGGCAACTTCATCGGCTCGCTCGGCAATCTCGTGCGCTTCCTCGCCGCCGAGGCGGAAGGCCTGGGCGTCGAGATCTATCCGGGCTTCGCCGGAACCGAACTCCTCTACGGCGACGCCGGCGAAGTGCGCGGCGTCGCCACCGGCGACATGGGCGTCGATCGCGACGGCGCGCCGAAGGACAGCTTCACCCGCGGCATGGAGCTGCGCGGCAAATACACGCTCTTCGCCGAAGGCGCGCGCGGCTCGCTCTCCAAGGAGCTCATCGCCAGATATGCGCTCGCCAAGGACAGCGACGTGCAGAAGTTCGGCATCGGCTTCAAGGAGCTGTGGCGCATCCCGAAGGAAAAGCACAAGCCCGGCCTCGTGCAGCATTCCTTCGGCTGGCCGCTACAGTCCGACACGGGCGGCGGCTCGTTCCTCTATCACTTCGAGGACGGGCTCGTGTCGATCGGCTTCGTGGTGCATCTCAACTATTCGAACCCGACGCTGTCGCCCTTCGACGAATTCCAGCGCTTCAAATGCCATCCGCTCGTGGCGCCGACGCTGGAGGGCGGCGAACGCCTCGCCTATGGCGCGCGCGCGCTCACCGAGGGCGGCTGGCAGAGCGTGCCCAAGCTCGTCTTCCCCGGCGGCGCGCTCCTCGGCTGCGCGGCGGGCTTCATGAACGTGCCGCGCATCAAGGGGTCGCATAACGCCATTCTCTCCGGCATCCTCGCGGCCGATCACGTCGCCGCGGCGATTTCGGAAGGGCGCGCCTATGACGAGGTGACGGCTTATGACGCCGCCTGGCGCGCTTCCGACATTGGGCGCGATCTGAAGCCGGTGCGCAACGTCAAGCCGCTCTGGTCGAAATACGGCACCTATCTCGGCGCCGCGCTCGGCGGTCTCGACATGTGGACCAATTCACTCTTCGGCTTCTCCTTCTTCGGCACGCAGTCGCATGGCAAGCCCGATCACGCCTGCCTGAAGCCGCTCTCCGAAGTGACGCCGATCGTCTATCCGAAGCTCACGCAAAAGCCGGCTTTCGACAAGCTCTCCTCGGTTTTCGTGTCGAACACGAACCACGAGGAAGACCAGCCGGTGCATTTGAAGCTGAAGGACCCGTCGATCCCGATCGAGAAGAACCTGCCGGTCTATGGCGAGCCGGCGCGCCTCTATTGTCCGGCCGGCGTCTATGAAGTCGTCTACGCCGACGACGTGTCGAGGAAGGAGCCGCGCTTCGTGATCAATGCGCAAAACTGCGTCCACTGCAAAACTTGCGACATCAAGGACCCGGCGCAAAACATCACCTGGGTGCCGCCGGAAGGCGGCGGCGGGCCCAATTATCCGAATATGTAAAAGGCCTCCTTTTCGCCCTCACGCCGACGAAGCTGCTCGGCGCGAGGGCGCGAAGAGAGAGTCGGCGCGCGCTGATGTTCTTCATCCTGTCCAAGATTTTCGAGTTCGTCGTCACGCCGGTTCATCTCGCGATTTTCGCGGGGACTCTCGGCGTTGCGCTCGGATTGACCCGACATAAAAAGACCGGACGCGCGCTCGCCGCCGTCGCCATTGCGCTGTTGTTGCTGATCGGATTTTCGCCGCTCCCCGACCTTCTCGCCCTGCCGCTGGAAGAGCGTTTTGCGCCGCCCCCGGCCGACGCGCCAGCACCAGACGGGATTATCGTGCTCGGCGGCTCCGTGGATGAAAAAATGAGCGCCATCCACGACAGCGTCGCGATGAATGAGGCGGCCGAGCGGCTCACGGCGCCCATCGCGCTCAAGCGCCTCTATCCAGCGGCGCGCCTCGTCTTTACCGGCGGATCCGGGGCGCTCGCCGGCTCGACCCATACGGAGGCGGAGGCGGTCGCCCGGTTCTGGCGCGAGGCGGGTCTCGATCGGGGCGATGTGATCTACGAGGACAAGTCGCGCAACACCTATGAGAACGCCATCGCCACGCGCGACCTCGTGAAACCGCAGGCGGGCGAGCGCTGGCTGCTCGTGACGTCGGCGATGCACATGCCGCGCTCGGTCGGCATTTTCCGCAGGGCGGGCTTTGCCGTAATCCCCTATCCTGTGGATTACCGGGCGACAGACGCGCTGCAGAACTGGAGCGCGCCCCGCCACGCCACCTTGAATTTCCTGCTCGCGGAAGCCGCGTTGCACGAATGGATCGGCCTCGCCGCCTATCGGCTGACCGGCAAGACCGACGCGCTGTTTCCGGCGCCTTGACGGGCGAGCTATTCGCCGCGCCGCCGGCCTCTCGTCGTGGTCGTCGGCTCCATGCTGCGGCCGCCGCCGCTTCCCGGCCAGGCGCCGTGCTTCATTTCGAGAAACAGCGCGATGGCTTGCGCGCGGTTGCGCACTTCGAGCTTCTCGAAAAGGTTGCGCAGATGAAATTTGATCGTGTTGATCGAGACGCCGAAATCCTTGGCGAGCTGGCTGTTGGTGTGGCCCGACCCCAGCGCCGACAACAGGCTGCGCTCGCGCAGCGTGAGGTTCTCCAACGGGTCGCTGCGCATCTTTCGGATGTCGACGAAGGGAAAGACCATGTCGCCTGCGGCGACGGCGGCGAGAACGTCGAGGAGCCGCTCCGGCGGGGCGCGCTTGGAGACAAAGCCGGCACCGCCCAGTTGCAGCGTTTCGGCAGGCGCGGCGGGATCATTGGTGCCGCTGTAGACCACGATCTTGGGCGCCGAGACCTGTCGGGACAGGGCGCGCAGCACGTCGCGCGCGTGGAGCGTCGGCAATTGCCAGCCGATGACGGCGATCGCGAATTTCTGCTGTCGCGCCGCCTCGAGGAATTCCTCGCCGTCCGTCACCTTCAGCACCAGATTGAAGCGCTTGTCGTCGGAAAGCAGCTTGTCGAGCCCGGCGAGGATCAGCGGGCTCTTGTCGGCGATGGCGACGTCGATGCGGCCCTGAACCGACAAGGCGCCGTCGTCGTTCTCCGGGCGGGGCCGCGCCCGGCCGAGGTCGGCGTCGCCTTTGCTCCCCCGGTCGAGCTCCGTCTGACTTTCTGCAGCCCCGATCGAAGAGGTAGGCGCCATTCTTTCCTCCAGGCTCGCGCGGAGCTCCGCACATGAGCCAAAACCGCCAAAGGAGAATACCAGCGCCTTGATTGCGAGCGGTGATTCTTTTTGAAGGCGTGGGACAAATACCTGCCCGTTCGGGCGATGGCGCTAGAATACTCGCGCTGCGCCGAGGCGCAAGCCTTATCCCACGGAACGGCCGGCTGAGACGCCATGAGATGAAAAATCAGAACCGCAAAAAGTTAGGCGCGCCGCATCGGCCAAAGCCGACGCGCCGCGCCTCGATAGGCTAAATTCTTTTCCGCTGGATTAGTCGGTGAAGACCCAGCGAGCGGCGAAGTAAGCAGCCGCGCCGATGACGATGATCGCGATCATGCCGACCGGGGTCGCCGCATAGCTGGTCAATTCGAGAATAGCGCCCATTATCTCCTCCTTCTGTCACACTTTTGGCGGTCGTAAAGACGAACCGACATGCTTCTATCTGCTTCGCCGTTTCGAGCGAAGTTGTCAGATTTGCGTTTTAGGATCGCATCGCGGACATGTTCCCATAGCGTAGAAACGCGACCCTCGAAAGGGTGGGCGCACATCTGTTCGGCTCTGTCCGCGCCCGGTGAGCCATATCGCTCCACAGCTTTTCATCTGTGGCTTCCGAAATGCGGTGAGCAAACGAACTATTGTAGTCGCCTACCCTTGTCAAGCGACATGGCGCGCGCCCCCGGCGGCGAGATGTCGCGGAAGAGCGGCCGACTGGCGGAGATTGCGCTTGCCGTCGCGGACTCGTCACGCCTAATGTCCCCACGATTTTCGAGCAGAGTACGAACATGGCGAATGCGCCTTTGAAATATATCCTCGTCTTCGTCGCGCTGGCGGCCGCCGGCGTTTGGATCTTTTATGCGCGGCGCACAATTCCCGCCTGCGCGGCGGACGGCAAATACATGGCGAGCGTCGCCGACTGCCAGGCCTGGGGGCTCGAGGCCGAGCTTTGCCGGCAGGCGGTCGACAAGGCCCGGGCGGTCGCCGCGCGCGCCGCGCCGAAGACCGAGACCCTCTTCCAGTGCGAACTTCGTTTCACGGACTGTTTCGAAAATCCGGCCGGCGGCTTCTCGCCGCGTCCGGCCTTCTGCCTGCGCGCCGACGGCGAACCGAAGGAGATTCGATATCTCGAATATGAGTCCGACCGCCGCAACCGGAAGAAGACAAAGGAAGTGCGTATCGATTGACGCGCCAATGCGCGTCTCTCAACGCGCCGAGTCGGCCCGTTTCGACCCGATCTGGAACTCCGAGGCGTCGATGACGAGATCGCCCGCTGCGGTCTTGATGTCGATGTGGATCGGCACCCATGCACGCGCCTCCGGCAGCGGCGCGAGCCAGACGTTCATATCGCGGTTTTCGGCCATGTATCGGGTCGATTTGCTGTCGGGCCGATGGCCCGCGATGGGCGTATAGCGGGCCGAGCAGACCGCGACTGGGCCCGAGAAGCCTTTCGTGCTCGCCACATGCTCGCCCGCATAAGCAAGCGCAACGTCGAATCGAGTGACCCCGTCGAAGACCGCAATCGTGCGGTTGCAGGCGGCGGGGCCGGCGAGCTCCTGCCCCTGCGCCACGCTCATGATCAGCGCGCTGACCGGATCGACCACGCGCTTCTTGTTCCCATCCGTCACGGGGATGCGCTGATCCGCGTCCCAGGGCTCCGGCTTCACCTCCACCATGCGCACGGCGTTGCCGGCCAGCGACATGCGAACCGTGCGGACGTCATCCTCGTTCGAGGTGGTGTTGGCGTAGGCAGAGGGCGACGGGCCGACGGCGCTCAATCCGCCGCTCGCGGTGGCGGCCCCCTTGGTGTTGCTGACGAGATTGGCGAGGCCGGTGGTCCGCATCGAAATGTCGATGCGGTAATTTCGGTCGACGACGCCCGACGCGAAAGCGCTGCCGATGGAAAGCCCCATCAGGGTCAGTGCGTAATGGGCCTTGATCGTTTCCGCCTGAGCCGCGCCGGCGCAAGACAGCAGCGCGGCGAGGACGGCGGAGGCGCGTTTTTGGGTCAGGCTCATCATCGGGTGACGCCTCTGTTGCAAAAGGCTGAGCGGCGGGTCAGACCTCACGCCGACTCCTGCCAATGTCCGTCGGCATAGATGCGCCAGGCCCGCAGCCCCGCTTTCGCCATGACGATGCGGCCGGCCTTCGCCTCCGCCACGAGATGACGGAATATGAGAGGATTGCGCCAGGAAAAGGGCTTTTCGGGGTCGCAGACGGCGTGGTACTCGTCGCTGTCCGGATCGTCCATCAGCAGGGTGCCGACCTTGTCGGGCCGCATCGTCGCCGGCAGGCCGCGATCTTCCTTCCACTGGCAGTAATAGTCACGGCACACCTGCGGACGCGTTGCGTAAACGCTACAGCCGCCGGTCTGCGCGCAATGCCCGCAGAGTTGTCCAGCCGTCTTCTTGAGCTCCTCGATTTCGAGCACCTTGCAGCAGAAAAAACAGGAGCCGCAGGCTTTGCCGGGGATGTCGAGCATGAGGATGCGAGCGCCGAAGACAGTGTGAATCGAATCAGCGTATTCTCACCTTGGCGGCGCCGGATGCAAGCCGCGCCGCACAATGACAAGGCGCATTCTCCATGCGCACCCCGCGCCGGTTCGAAACGGCGACGGCGAATGACTTGAGAACGGGATCATGTCGCGACAAACAGACCCTTCGACCCTCTTCGTCTCCACAGAGTGGCTGGCGGATCATCTCGACTCTCCCGATCTGCGCGTCTTCGACGCCTCGTGGCACATGCCCGCCGCCAACCGCGATGCGCGGGCGGAATATCTCGCCGGCCACGTCCCCGGAGCGGTCTTCTTCGACATTGACGGCGTCGCCGATCATTCGACGGGCCTGCCGCATATGCTGCCCGCGCCGGAGGTCTTCGCAGCCGAAATGCGCCGTCTCGGCTTCGGCGACGGCATGCACGCCATCGTCTATGACAGCGTCGGCCTGTTCTCCGCGCCGCGCCTGTGGTGGACGCTGCATGTCTTCGGCGCCGACAGGGTCTCGATCCTCGCGGGCGGCCTGCCCGCCTGGAAGGCTGAAGGCCGTCCGCTCGCGACAGGGGAGACCGCCCACGAGCCCCGCGATTTCACCCCGAGAGTCGATCCGTCCCTCGTGGCGGATACGGCCCGCGTCAACGCCGCGCTCATGGCCGGCGACGCCCAGATCGTCGACGCCCGCGCCGCAGAACGCTTCATGGGCCGCGCGCCGGAGCCGCGTCCGGGTCTGCGCCCCGGCCACATGCCCGGCGCGTATAACCTGCCCTTCCAGGAGGTCGTCGAGGGCGGGCGACTGAAGGACAAGGCGGGGCTCGACGCCGCCTTCGCCGCCGCAGGCCTTTCGCCGGACAAGGCGACCATCGCCAGCTGCGGCTCCGGCATGACGGCCTGTATTTTGAGCCTCGCCTTCGCGGCCTCGGGCCGCGCCCCCGCGACGGTCTATGACGGCTCCTGGTCGGAATGGGGCGGGCGGGCGGATCTGCCGGTCGTCGCCTATGTCGACTGATTGCCTTAAAAATAATCACACATAGCCCTAAAAGCGTGCATCTTGAGCATCAGACGGGCAATTCCTTAGATTCCGGCGCCGCTCCTTTGGCCATGGCGCGGAATTCGCTCAAATGGTAGAAGCGCGGCGGCGTCGCTAACGGCGAAGCGCGGATGCGGGCGAGGGCTAAGACGCAGCGGGGATAAGCGATGAAGAAGGTCGAGGCGATCATCAAGCCTTTCAAACTCGATGAGGTGAAAGAGGCGCTGCAGGCGGCGGGACTGCAGGGCATCACCGTCACCGAGGCGAAGGGCTTCGGCCGCCAGAAAGGGCACACCGAGCTCTATCGGGGCGCCGAATATGTCGTTGATTTCCTGCCGAAAGTGAAAATCGAGATCGTTCTCGCGGACGAGGCCGTCGACCGTGCGGTGGAAGCCATCCGCACGGCCGCCCAGACCGGCCGCATCGGGGATGGCAAGATTTTTGTTTCGAACATCGAAGGCGCGATCCGTATCCGCACCGGCGAAACCGGCGCGGATGCGATTTAACCTGCTCGAGCCACCATCATGAGCTTTCTGGAAAGACTGTTTCGCCGCGCCGAGGCGCCGCAGACGCGCACATCCAATGACAAGCAAGAGGCAAGGACGGACATGACAACGGCCAAGGACGTACTCAAGCAAATCAAAGACAACGACGTCAAATACGTAGACTTCCGCTTCACCGACCCGCGCGGCAAGTGGCAGCACGTCACTTTCGACGTCTCGATCGTCGATGAAGACGCTTTGACCGAAGGCATCATGTTCGACGGCTCCTCCATCGCCGGCTGGAAGGCGATCAACGAGTCGGACATGACCCTCCTGCCCGATCTTGAAACCTGCACCATGGACCCCTTCTTCGCGGCCTCGACGATGTCGATCGTCTGCGACGTGGTCGAGCCCTCGACCGGCCAGCCCTATAACCGCGACCCGCGTTCGATCGCCAAGAAGGCGATGGCGCACGTCAAGTCGGTCGGCGTCGGCGACGTGGCCTTTTTCGGCCCCGAGGCCGAATTCTTCGTCTTCGACGACGTTCGCTTCTCCTCCGACCCCTACAACACGGGCTTCCAGCTCGACTCCGTCGAGCTGCCGACGAACTCCGGCACTGCCTATGAGGGCGGCAACCTCGGCCACCGCGTTCGCACCAAGGGCGGCTATTTCCCGGTCCCGCCGGTCGACTCGGCGCAGGACATGCGCGGCGAAATGCTCGCGGCCATGGCGGCCATGGGCGTCAAGGTCGAGAAGCACCACCATGAGGTGGCCTCGGCCCAGCACGAGCTCGGCCTGAAGTTCGAGACCCTCGTCACCGTCGCCGACCATCTGCAGATCTACAAATATGCGATCCATCAGGTGGCGCATTCCTACGGCAAGTCGGCGACCTTCATGCCGAAGCCGGTTTTCGGCGACAACGGGTCGGGCATGCACGTCCACCAGTCGATCTGGAAGGAAGGCAAGCCGGTCTTCGCTGGCGACAAATACGCCGGCCTGTCGCAGGAGTGCCTCTGGTACATCGGCGGCATCATCAAGCACGCCAAGTCGCTGAACGCCTTCACCAACCCGTCGACCAACTCCTACAAGCGTCTGGTCCCGGGCTATGAGGCGCCGGTGCTGCTCGCCTATTCGTCGCGCAACCGCTCGGCGTCCTGCCGCATTCCGTTCGGCTCGAGCCCGAAGGCCAAGCGCATCGAGGTCCGCTTCCCCGACCCGACGGCGAACCCCTATCTCGCTTTCGCGGCGATGCTGATGGCGGGCCTCGACGGCATCGTCAACAAGATCGATCCGGGCGCTCCGGCCGACAAGGACCTCTACGATCTGCCGCCGGAAGAGCTGAAGGCGATCCCGACGGTGTGCGGCTCGCTGCGCGAGGCGCTCGAGAACCTCAAGGCCGACCATGCCTATCTGACCGCCGGCGGCGTCTTCAACGAGGACTTCATCAACTCCTACATCGAACTCAAGATGCAGGACGTGATGCGCTTCGAGATGACCCCGCATCCGGTCGAGTTCGATATGTACTACTCCTACTAAGCGACGCTTTTCCGGCCGGCGCGGCGGAAGACGCCCCGACGGCCGCGAAGCCGAGAACGCGAGGCCCGGGAGCTTGCGCTCCCGGGCCTCGGCTTTTTGTGACAAGCTCCGAGGCCGCTTCATCCGTCGAGACGCACGCTGCGCGCGCTCCTTAAGGATGAGGCCCGAGGGCGCTTTATTTTGCGGCGGGCGGCGCCTACATCAGGCGTGACGCAGAGAGACGCCGATGCAAAACACCATAACCGTGACCGTGCCGCATGACATGAGCGTGGAGACCGCAAAGAAGCGGCTTGCCGAGCGGCTGGAAACGCTGCAGCGCGAATATGTCGACAAGGTCGCGCACTCAGAAGTGACCTGGGCCGGCGACGTCGCGACGATCAAGGTCACGGCGCTGGGGCAGCAAGCCACGGCGCAGATGACGGTGCTCGCCGACATGGTGCGCATCGACGTGCAGCTTCCCTGGCTCCTCGCCGCCATCGCCGGAAGGGTGAAGGACGTCATTGCGCGCAACGCCAATGACGTGTTGAAGATCGGCAAGACCTGAAGGCGGTCGCGCAGCAGAGTTTACGCGATCGGCTGGGCCCGCCTCCTAATTGGGGTCCTCTACCCTCTTGGGCGGAGCGCGTCGGCCCTTTCCGGCCGCTGAGCCCCGCGCCAGCTTGCGCGGCTGATTATTCGGCGTTCAGCCGCGCAACCGAGGCGTCCACGTCGAGCCAGATGCGCACGAGGTCTGGGAGCGAGCGCGCGCCCAGCTTGCTCATCGCATTCGACCGATGGATCTCGACGGTGCGGAGCTTGATCCCCAGGAGCGACGCCACCTCGCGATTGGCGCAGCCGTGCAGAACGGCGTCGACGACGTCCCGCTCGCGGGCGCTGAGCGATTTGAAGCGCGCCAGCAGCTCCTGCTTCTTGCGGCCGCGTTCGACCCGGGCGCGACTATCGGCGAGCGCCGCGCCCACGGAAGCCCGCAATCTCTCGGGATCGAAGGGCTTTTGCAGAAAGTCGGCGGCGCCTTCTTTCATGGCGCTGACCGCCAGCGCCACATTGGCCCGGGACGAGAGGACGATGATCGGCAGGGGCCGGCAAATCGCCCGCAACCGCCGCATCATGGCGACGTCCGCCGGCTGCAGGTCGACCAGGACGCACCCTGGAAGCTGCAGCTCGGCTTCGGCCAGGAACGTCGCGACGTCCTGAAAGCGCCTGATTTCATAAGCCTGGTCAGAAAGCAGCGTGGCGATCGCGTCCCGCTCGCCCTGCCCGGCGATGAGGTAGACAATCATATGCTCACCTTGAAGGTAGCCGTTATTGTCAACCTTGTATCATATACTCGCGCTCGAGTTGAAGAGGGAATATCTCCGCAGCCTTGACGAGCCTTAATCAGGTTCTAGCCGAATTAATCGGATTTTCGTCGCCCGAAGTCCGGCGCCGCCGTGTCCTGGCCCTGGGCGATGATGGAGCGGCGGATGGCGCGGGTGCGGGTGAAGAAGGCGAAAAGCCCCTCTCCGTCGCCGCGTCGGATCATCCGCTGCAGCACGCTCAGATCCTCGTTGAAGCGGCCGAGCATTTCCAGCACGGCCTCCCGGTTTCCGAGGAAGATATCGCGCCACATCGTGGGGTCCGAGGCGGCGATGCGGGTGAAGTCGCGAAAGCCGGAGGCGGAGAATTTGATCACCTCCGAGCGCGTCTGTTCGCCGAAATCATCCGCCGTGCCGACGATGTTGTAGGCGATGAGGTGCGGCAGGTGGCTGGTGAGCGCGAGCACCTTGTCATGGTGATCGGCGCTCATCGCCTCGACTTTGGCGCCGAGCCGCGTCCAGAAATCGTCGAGCCGCGCCACCGCGCGCGGGTCGGCGTCCTCCCCCGGCGTCAGGATGCACCAGCGGTTCTGGAAGAGCGACGCAAAGCCCGCGTCGGGGCCCGAATATTCCGTGCCGGCGAGGGGATGCGCCGGAATGAAATGCACCCCCTCGGGCACATGCGGCGCGACTTGCGCGACCACCGCGCCTTTGACCGATCCGACGTCGGAAAGAATGGCGCCGGGCTCGAGATGCGGCGCGAGCGTCTCGGCGACCGCGCCGCACACGCCCACCGGCGTGCAGATGATGATGAGATCGGCGCCTTTGAGGGCCTGCGCGGCCTCGCCGCTCGTCTCGTCGGCGATGCCGAGCTCCCGCACGCGGTCCATGACCTGCGGCGAGGCGTCGAGAACGGCGACCTGCCGCGCCGCGCCATAGTCGCGCGCCGCGCGGGCGATGGAGGAGCCGATGAGGCCGGCGCCGACGATGGCGACCCGCGCGAAAACGGCGTCAGCCATTGGCCGCGGCTTTCGTCTCCGCCATGAAATCCCCCAGCGCGGCGACGACCCGCTGATTGGCTTCCTCGACGCCGATCGTCAGGCGCAGGAAATCCGCCATTCCATAGGAGCCAACGCCCCTCAGCACGAGACCGCGCGACGTGAGGAAGCGGTCGGCCTCGGCCGCCGAGCGGCCGGGTCGGTCCGGGAAGCGGATCGCGATGAAATTGGCGACGCTCGGCAGGACCTCGAGACCGAGCCCGCGGACTTCCCGGGTGAGCCGGGGCAGCCATTTCTCATTATGCGCGACGGCCGCCTGAATGTGCGCGACATCCTGCACCGCGGCGACGCCCGCTGCGCTGGCGGCGGTGGAAATGTTGAACGGCGAGCGGATGCGGTTCAAGGCGTCGATGACGTGGCGCGGGCCATAGGCCCAGCCGAGGCGCAGGCCGGCCAGGCCATAGATCTTCGAAAAGGTGCGCGTCATCACGACATTTTCGTGCTTGTCGACGAGCGCGATCCCGGCCTCGTAGTCCGGCCGGACGACATATTCCGCATAGGCTGCGTCGAGCACGAGCAGCACCTGCGGCGGCAGGTTTTCCGCAAGCCGCGCCACTTCGCTCGCCGGCAGATAGCTGCCGGTCGGGTTGTTCGGGTTGGCTAGGAAGACGATTTTCGTCTTCTCGGTCACCCGTTCGAGAAGGGCGTCGACGTCCGCCGTGAAATGCTTCTCCGGCGCGACGACGGGGACGCCGCCGGCGGCGAGGGTCACGATCTTATATTCGAGGAAGCCATATTGGCTGTAGAGTCCCTCTTCGCCCGGGCCGATATAGGCGAGCGCCAGCAACTCGAGAATATTGTCGGAGCCCGCGCCCATGATGATGCGGGCGGGATCCAGGGCATAGTGCGCGCCAATCGCCTCGCGCAGGACGCGGGAAGAGCCTTCCGGATAGATGGCGATCTCATGCGCCATGTCGCGCAGAGCCTGCACGGCGGCGGGCGAAGGTCCGAGCGGCGTCTCATTGGCCGAGAGCTTGAACACGCGGCCCGCGCCGGGCGCCGCGCTCTTGCCGGGCACATAGGCGTCGATCTCCAGCACAGTGGGGCGGGGGACGGGACGGGTCATCTTTGCCTTGCTTCTGTTTTCGCGCCTTTTGGGGAGGTTGCCCTTCTTCTTAAGCCTCGGCGCGGCGAGAGCAAGTCGAGATCCGTAAAAAGCCGCGCGCGCCCGTAGCGGTTGACAAACACACCCTGTGTGTTAGTGTTTCTGTGCAACTATGGATCCCGCCATGTCCAAATACTCTCCTCTCGCTTCGTTTCTCGAGCGGCACCCGCAACGCGAGGTGCGCTGCACTTTTAGGGAAATCGAACACGCCCTCGGCTTTACGCTGCCGCCGGCCGCACGCGCTCACAGAGCCTGGTGGTCCAATAACGACTCGAACAACGTCATGACCAAAGTTTGGGTGACGGCCGGCTACCGGGCGGAGCAGGTCGACATGCCGGGCGAAACGGTCGTTTTCCGGCGCGTCGGCGACAAGGGATCGTCAGACCGGTCGTCTGACCACGGCGGCGGCCTCCAGAAAATCAACGACGCCGAAATGATCGGCCGGATTCTCGACATCCTCCGCGGTGATGAAACGGAAGCGCAAGCACTCCGTAACGCTATCCTCGCCGCGCTCGAAAAAAAGCGGGCTAGAACCGCCCTCGATCTTTTTGGCTCGGAGCTGCCCGACGAGGCTTTCGACGGCGTGTTTGAACACCCTCGCCAGAAGAGCTGGCGCGAGGTGGGCTTGTGAAATTTCTGGTCGATACAAACGTCATCTCGGAGTTGCGGAAGGGTCGGCGGGCGCATCCCAACGTTTTGGCCTGGGCGGAAACGGTCGACACGGGCCAATTGGGGACGAGCGTGCTGGTCCTTGCCGAAATCCGACGTGGCGTCGAGCTGAAAAGGCTTCGGGACCCCCTTCAGGCGGACAAGCTTGAGCTCTGGTTGAATGCGGTCAGGCAAGGGCTAGAGGACCGCGTCTTGCCGGTCGACGAGGAGATAGCCACAGTTTGGGCGCGCTTGAGCGTCCCCAACCCTTTGCCCTTAGTCGATGGGCTTTTGGCTGCGACGGCGATCGCCCGCGGCCTCACGCTCGTCACGCGCAACACCCGCGACGTCAACGCGACAGGCGTACGCGCCTTCGACCCGTTCGTCGATCGGAGCTCACCTTAGCTCCTTGGCGCGAAGACGCCGCTGCGCGCTTCGTTGAGTTCATACCGGCCGGCGTGGCTGCCGATCGGCTCGACGACGGCGTCGGCGGCGCCGGCGGACGCCAGCTCCTGCGCAAAGCGCGCGGCCTCGACCCGGCCGGGGGCGGCGACCATCAGGGAGAGGCCGCCGGCAAACGGGGCGCTCGCGAGGATCTCGCCCTCGAGCGACGACACGACCGCCGGAATGGCGTGCGACCAGCGCGGCACGGTGAGCGCATAGAGCAGAATGTCGCGCGAGGCGGCGTCGGCGGCCGGCCGCGCCACGATGAAGACCGGCAGGCCGGCGGGATGATCGGGCCGCTCGACGAAGGGCAGACGCGCGATGATCTTGGGCGTATTCGCGCCGATGAGCCGCATCCACCAGGCGCCGTCGGCGAGGCCGCCGGCGGCGCGCAGCATGCCGAGATCGCCCGTCGACGCCGCCACGGCGTCAATCACCGGGCCGGCGCCATGGTGCGGCACGTAAGGGACCGTGAACCCAAAGTGGAAGCGCGCGCTGTCGCGCATTTGCGCGTCGCCGCCCGAATCGTCCGCGTGAACTGAATAGTTGGCCTGCACATAGGTGAAGGTCGAAACGATGACGCGCCAGACGCCCTCGACCGCGTCGACCGGCAAGAGGCCGCGATGCCGCTCGACGAGCGCGCGCATCATTTGCGCCTCGCGGTCCGGCCGGAAGGCGCAGCCGCCGCCCTGCGCGCGCTTTGCCGCGATCAGGCGGTCGATGATCTCGCCGCGCGCCATGAGCAGCCGGTGCATGTCGAGGTCGATGCGGTCGATCTCGGCGCGCAATTCGGCAAGCGTGTCGGCGGCGGGTTTGAGCTGTGGGGCGTCGCGCATGGCGTTTCTCTTAGGCCAGCGGACGGCCGGAGTGAAGGGGGCGCCAGAGGCTCGTAAATCCGCCCGTCCGCCCGCCAATGTGCAGACCAAGGCGCCATTGGGAGCGGGCGAGGACGTGACAAGGTCGCTTGCAGCGCGGGGCCGACAGGCTAGTCTGGGCAAAAATGAGGGAAACCATGCTCGCCAGATACGCCTTCGGATCAGCCTTCCTCGCCCTCTTCCTCGCCCTCTTGCCCGCCGCCGCCGTCCACGCCGACGGGGTCGACCTCAAGGGTTTTCACGCCACTGTGAAGGCGGAACTCGCCGACCTCGGCCATCTCTCCGAGCTCAACGGCAAATATCGCATTCGCGTCACGGAAGTGACCATGGATCCCGGCGGCTATATGCACGCCCATCACCATCTCGGCCCCGGCCTGCGCTGCATCCAGTCCGGCGAGATGACATACGAGATCGGCGGCAAGACGACGATCTATAAAGCGGGAGACTGCTTTACCGAGACAGGCGCGATGACCCATGAGTCGAGCAATGTCGGCCAGGGACCGGTCGTGCTCCTGAACTTCGAATTGCTGCCGGCGAACATGCCGGAGGGCAAGGGGTCGATCATCGCTGTTCCGCCGGGCGCGGAGGACCACGCCCACGGCGACCACTAAGGTCGCGCACGCAGGATCGTCGGCGGATCGACGCCGTTCCACCGGCAGATCAGGCCGTCGCGTCGCGCCTCGAGCACGGAGGCGAGCGCCACGACGCCATGGGGCGTTTCAGCCGGCGTCTGGCGCACGTCGCCGGGGGCGAACCGCGCCCGCCCGCCGGCGGCCTCGTTGCACGCGGCGACGAGATCGAAACCGGCGCTGCGCTCGATCCGGCCGGCCACATCCTCCTCGCGGACCGGCAGGAAAAGCCAGAGCAGCAGGAGGATGAGCGCCGCGGCGCCCGCCGCCAAGTAAACGCCGCGTCGTCCCATTGCATGCTCCTAAAGTCTCTTCCCCAGCCGCCCCGCGAGATCCGTCACGAACTGCCAGGCGACGCGGCCCGAGCGGGCGCCGCGGGTCATGGCCCATTCCAGCGCCTGCGCCCTGATCTCGGCCGCCGGCGCGTCGAGCCCGTAATGGCGCGCGTAGCCGAAGACCATGGCGAGATAATCGTCCTGGCTGCAGTTGTGGAAGCCAATCCAGAGACCGAAGCGGTCGGAGAGCGAGACCTTCTCCTCCACCGCCTCTTTCCCGTGAATCGCCCCGGCGGCCTCATTCTCCATCATGTCGCGCGGCATGAGGTGACGCCGGTTGGAGGTGGCGTAGAACAGCACATTGGCGGGCCGTCCCTCGACCCCGCCTTCGAGCGCGGTTTTCAGCGCCTTGTAGCTCGTCTCCGGCCCGTCGAAGGAGAGATCGTCGCAAAAAACGACGAACTGAAATGGCGCGGGCGCGAGCGCGCCGAGGAGATCGGGCAGCGCCTCTATGTCCTCGCGGTGGATTTCGACGAGCTTGAGCCGCCCCTCCCCCGCCAGCGCGCCATGCACCGCCTTGACCAGCGAGGACTTGCCCATGCCCCGCGCGCCCCACAGCAGCGCGTTATTGGCCGGGAGCCCGCGGGCGAAGCGCTCGGTGTTGGAAAAGAGGATGTCGCGCTGAAGACCGATCCCCTCGAGCAGGGTCAACGCCACACGGTTGACCTTCGCGACCGGATGAAAGACCGAGCCGCGCGCGCGCCAGACGAAGGCTTCGGCTTTTTTGAAATCCGGGGGCGGCGGCGCTGGGGGCGCGAGGCGCTCGAGCGCTTCGGCGATGCGGGCCAGATTGGCGGCGTTTTCGGTCTTCGACATGTGCCTTGCGCGTTCCTTGACCATCGGGGCTGATTTGCCCGCATAGCCGGATTATACCCATTGGCAAAGGCCGCATCAGACGGCCACGGAGAGGAAACCCGTGACGCGCGACGCCAACGCCCTCATTGACCGGGCGAGAGTCATTATCGCCCCCGCCGACGCCGGCAAGGCCCAGCAGGCGCTCGACCGCGTGCTCGAGAAGGACACGGGCGCGCTCGCCGCTTTCCTCGCCGAAAGCCCGAAGGCGCGTGATCTGCTCTTCGGCGTCTTCGGCTCTTCGCCTTACCTCACCGACCTCGCGGCGCGCGACCCGGCGCGGCTCGCGGGCCTGCTCGCCGCCGACCCGAAGACGCGCGTCGCGGGGCTCGTCGGCGAGGCCCGAGGGCTCGAAACGGACGACGAAGCCGAGCTGATGCGGCGGCTGCGCCTCATCAAGCAGGAGGCGGCGCTCGTCATCGCCCTCGCCGACCTCTCCAAGGCCTGGGAGACGCTCGAGGCGACCGAAGCCCTGACTCGAATCGCCGACGCGACGCTTTCCGCCGCGATCCGCTTCACCCTGCGGCAGGCTCAGCACGCCGGCAAGCTGGAGCTCGCCGACCAGCGCGATCCCGAACGCGGCTCTGGCTGGATTTTCCTCGGCATGGGCAAGGGCGGCGCCTTTGAGCTGAACTATTCGTCCGACATCGACCTCATCGTCTTTTTCGACCGCGCCCGCGCCCGCGTCGCCGATCCGCTGGAGGACGTCGATCTCTTCGTGAAGCTCACCAAGCGAATAGTGAAAATCATGAGCGACGGGACGAGCGAGGGCTATGTGTTTCGCACCGATCTGCGGCTGCGGCCCGATCCCGGCGCGACGTCGATCGCCATCCCGCTCGAAGCGGCGCTCTCCTATTACGAAAGCATGGGCCAGAACTGGGAGCGCGCCGCTTTCATCAAGGCGCGCCCGGTCGCCGGCGACATTTACGCCGGCGAGCAATTCCTCGAAGAACTGGCGCCCTTCATCTGGCGCAAATATTTCGACTTCGCGGCCATCGCCGATGTCCATTCGATCAAGCGCCAGATCCACGCCCACAAGGGCCATGGCAAAATCGCCGTGCTCGGCCACAACATCAAATTGGGCCGCGGCGGCATTCGCGAGATCGAATTCTTCGTGCAGACGCAGCAGCTCATCACCGGCGGTCGCGACAAGCGCCTGCGCGGCCGCGCGACGCTCCCCATGCTCGATCAACTTGTGGATAGCGGCTGGGTGGAGGCGCGGGCGCGCGACGATCTGCGCGAGGCCTATCTCTTCCTGCGCGACGTCGAGCATCGCATCCAGATGGTCGCCGACGAGCAGAAGCACACGCTGCCTGAAACAGCCGAGGGCGTCGAGACCATCGCCCGCATGATGGGCTTTTCGGGGTTCGACGACTTCGCCGAGGCGCTGCTGAAGCGTCTCGATGTCGTGCAGGGCCATTACGCGCGCCTCTTCGAGAGCGCGCCGCAACTGTCGTCTACGGGCGGCAATCTGGTCTTCACCGGCGGCGACGACGATCCGGGCACGATCGAAACGCTCGCGCGGATGGGTTACAAGGACCCCAAGATGGTCACCGCGACCATTCGCGGCTGGCACTTCGGCCGCTACGCCGCGACGCGCTCGACGGTCGCGCGCGAGCGCCTCACCGAACTCACACCGTCGCTGCTCGAAGCCCTCGCCGCGACGGAAAACGCCGACCAGGCCTTCCTCGCCTTCGACAAGCTTATTCAGAAATTGCCGGCCGGCGTGCAGCTCTTCTCGCTGCTCGTTTCGCAGCCGCGCCTGCTGCAGCTCATCGCGGCGATCACCGGCTCGGCGCCGAAACTCTCGGCCACCATTTCGAGACGCCCGCGCGTGCTCGATGCGCTGATGGAGCCCGCCTTTTTCCAAAGCGTCCCGAGCGAGGACGACCTGCGCGCGCGGCTCGCCGCGCAATTTGCAGAGGCGCGCTCCTATGAGGACGCGCTCGACCGCGCCCGCATCTTCGGGCAGGAGCAGAAATTTCTCATCGGCGTGCGCGTGCTGACCGGCTCGGTGTCGGTGGCGGAGGCTGGGGCCGCCTATTCGCGCTTGGCGGAAACGCTCATCGCAGCCTTGTTCGACGTCGTCCGCCGCGAGTTCGAAAAGGTCCATGGGCGCATAGACGGCGGCGCGGCCGCGGTGGTCGCCATGGGCAAGCTCGGCGGCCGCGAGATGACCGCGGCTTCCGATCTCGATTTGATGCTCCTCTACGACGCCGACCCGCTCGCCGAGTCCGTCGGCGGCGAGCGCGCGCTTTATACGCCGCAATATTATGCGCGGCTGACGCAGCGGCTGATCACCGCGCTCTCGGCGCCGACGGCCGAGGGCCTTCTTTACGAGACCGACTTCCGCCTGCGGCCCTCCGGCAACAAGGGGCCGATCGCGGTGAGCCTCGCTTCTTTCGTCAGTTATCAGTCAGAAGAAGCCTGGACCTGGGAGCATATGGCGTTGACCCGCGCGCGCGTGATCGCCGGGCCGGCGGATTTCGCGGCGCGCGTCGAGGACGCGATCGTCGCGGCGCTGACCCTTCCGCGCAGCCCCGAGAAACTGAAGACGGACGCGCTCGCCATGCGCCGGCTCTTGGAGAAGGAGAAGGGGTCGACAAATCCCTGGGAGGTCAAGCAGGTCGCCGGCGGGCTGATCGACATCGAGTTTTTGGCCCAATATCTGATGCTTCTCCATGGCGCGGCGCGCCCGGAGGTCTTCTCGACCACGACGCCCGACGCGCTTGTCAGGCTCCGCGACGCACGCCTGCTCGATCCCGGCGCCGCCGAGGCGCTTCTTGCCGCCTATCGTCTGTATCAGGGCCTTCTGCAATTGCTGCGGCTCGCGATCGACGGCGCCTTCCAGCCGGCAGACGCGCCGCGCGGTCTGGCGGATCTCCTGCTGCGCGTCGGCGACTCTCCCAACCTCTCGCATCTCGAAGCGCTGTTGGCGGAGACGGAGAGGAAGACCCGGGAGATCTTCGTAACGGTCGTCGGCCCTGTGAAAGGCGCGGAAATGTCCGGCGGCAGGGAGTTGTCAGACGCTCGCCCGCGAGCATAGATACGCCCGGTTCGTCACGCAGGAACCTTTTTTCGCCGGCTGGCGGCGGTTTTTGGGGCGGTTCGCCTCTTTTTTGGAGCATCTCATGTCACATGCCCGCAAGAATGCGCGTTCCCTGACCCGAGCCACGTTCGGGACGATCGGCCTCGTCGTCCTGATGGCGAGCGCCGCGCCGGCGCAGGCAAAGGTTCTGGCCAAGGTCAACGGCGTCGAGATCACCGACGACGATTTGAAGATCGCTATCGAAGATCTGGGACCCGGCATTCCGCACCAGCTCCAGGGAAAGGCGCGCGACAGCTATGTGCTCGACTTCCTCATCGACGAGCAGCTCGTCGTGCAGAAGGCGCAGGCCGACAAGCTCGCCGAGACGCCGGATTTCGCCAAGAAAATGGCTTATCTGCGCGACAAGGCGCTGATGGAGACGCTGCTCGGCAATGTCGCCAAGGCGGCGGCCACCGACGCCGCGATCAAGGCGACCTATGACGAGGCCGCCAAGAACCAGAAGCCCGAAACCGAATATCACGCTCATCACATCCTCGTGCCGACCGAGGAGGAGGCGAAGAAGGCCCTGGCGCGCGTGAAGGGCGGCGAGGACTTCTCGAAGGTCGCCGGCGAAGTGTCGAAGGATCCGGGCTCCAAGGGCGGCGACCTCGGCTGGTTCACCAAGGACCGCATGGTGCCGGAATTCGGCGACGCCGCCGCCAAGATGAAGCCGGGCGAGATTTCCGAGCCGGTGAAGACCCAGTTCGGCTGGCACATCATCAAGCTCGACGAGTCGCGCCCGAAGGTCTTCCCGCCGCTGGATCAGATCAAGGATCAGGTCGCCCGCTATGTCGTGCAGAAGGCGCAGAGCGATCTCGTGATGAAGCTGCGCGAAGGCGCCAAGATCGAGCGCACGGAGCCGCCGGTCGACGCCGACAAGGCCGCTCCGGCGGCGCCCGCCGCCCCCGCCCCGAAGAAGTAACGAGAGAGTCGCGCCGGGGCCCGTCAGGCGCGCCGGCGCGTCGTCCGTCGCTTACGTCTCGTAGAAGGCGTTTCTCACAGCGTCGAGCGCGCCTCCGGGGTCGAAAATGGCCTCGGCGAATTTCGTCGACAGGACGTCGGCGCCGAAATATTTGGCGCCGAGACGCTTGAAGTAGCCGAACCGTCCCGAAATCATCGCGCTGAGGTCATTGTCGACGAGCACGTCGACCACGCGCGAGGCGCGGGCGTCGATCGCCGCCCTCAGCTGGCCGGAGACCGCGGGATTATCGAAGACTTGCGGGCGCGGCAGATTGGCGTCCCCGATGACGATTTCCTTCGTCAGTTCCGGCGTCAGCGGAATGATCGGCAAGCCGGGTTGCTCCCCCTCCGCCGTCCGATGCGTTCGCAAGGCGCCGCTGACGATATCCCGCACCAGCCATTTGTCGCGGCGCGCCTCGGGAAACTCGGCGAACAGCGGATTCGTGACCGGAAGCGAAAAATTCGCGCGGAAGAACGCCTGCGCGTTGCGTCGGCCGAGCAAATAATCGTGGTGGCGAAAGGAACGATGCAGAAAGCCGCCGAAGCCGCCGAGCACGCCACAGGCGATCGGATAGAGCTTGGATTCGGGGTTACGGTTGCGCGGACGCTCTGGCGCGATCATGTAGCGCGAGTAGACCCGTTCGTTCTCGGCGAGCATTAGCTCGTCCGGCTTGAAGCGCGCCTGGTCGATGAGCGTCGAGAAAAGCCGGGGCGCAACATCCACGATCCGCTCCCCGCGCCCCTCATAGGTTGTCTTCTGCAAATTTGGAAAGGGCGAGATCATGATCACGGAACGGTTGGCCCTCTCGGCGCTGCGCGCATTGCGCTCGCCGGGCCCCGCGAGATAACGCCGCACCAGTTCCAGCGGCTCATTGTCGATCGTGCCGCCGTCAGCAGAAACGAAGGCGTAAGGGTCGTTCGCCTTCACCCAGTCATCCGGAAAAACGGGCGAGAAGGCGTCGTCATTTTCGAGTCCCACGCGCAGGCTGCTCCAGTAATCAGCCGCCTTGCGCGAAATGAATCGCGGCGCGAGGCCGACCGGAAAGGCCCCCGTCGCCTTGGCGCCGGTGCGATAAAGATCCCAGTCCCCGGGGCCGGTCTGTCGGACGTCGAGCGCATAGGCCCCGGCCGCCGGCGCCGGTGAGACGCCGACCTTGAAATCGAGATAGTCGCCGTGATTGAGCATGCCGTAGCGACGCGGATCGTCCGAGCCAAAAAGCTGAAACGAATAGGGCACGCCCCGCAAATTGGTGAGCGTCAGGAAAACCCGCAAGGCGCGGTCGTCGCCGCGACCGACCCAATGGGCCTGACGCAGCGCGCCGGACAGGTTGAAAGCGTTGGCGACAATCTCGTCGATGACGTCGCAGCACAAAAGTGAGCGCACGCCCTTTTTCGACTGCGTTCCGTCGAGATCGGTCGTCTCCAGAAGCCGCAAAATGTCGATGTCGTGGACCCAGCTCGAGTAAAGGCGGTTGGCGGGCGGCTGCGGAAGCGGCTCGCCCGGCCAGACATGCTGGAGTTCGTGAAAGGCGTGCAGCGCGGCGATCGCCGCCGTCATGCCGCCGGCCGAGGCCCCGCCCATGATCGGGATGCGCACGTCATGGGTCGGGCCGTCCCAATCGGGCCGCGCCTTCGCCGCCTCATAGGCGTCGAGCGCTTCGATGAGAAAGTCGATGACGCCGGCCGAATAGGCGCCGGCCGAAATGGCGCCCGAAAGAACGACACCAATTTCATAGGTGGGTTTGGCCACTGATTTCTCCTCAAAACCGATTCTCGAAATACTCATCAAAACCGCGAGCGCGCGACATTGGTGTAACGCGCCCGCCTCAATCTTAGAACGCGCGCCAAGACATGTCTTGACGACGTTGGCCGGCCCCGCCAAACCCTTCTCGCAGCTGCGAACGTCTTCCTCGCCGCCTGCACGTGATTCAAGGGTTAAAGACATGGCTCACACCGCCCCGCTTTCTCCGCTCGCGCCGCAAACCCTCCCGGAGGTTCCGCCGCTCGAGGGCGTGCGCTTCGCCGCCGGCGCCGCAGGCGTGCGCTACGCCGGGCGCACCGACGTCATGCTGGCGGTTCTCGACGCCGGCGCAACGGTTGCGGGCGTCTTCACCAAATCCAAATGTCCCTCCGCGCCCGTCGACTGGTGCCGCGCCCGGCTCAAAGGCGGCAAGGCGAAGGCGCTGCTCGTCAATTCCGGCAACGCCAACGCCTTTACCGGCAAGGTCGGGGCCGACGCCGTGAAGCTCTCCGCCAAGATCGCCGCCGCCGCCACGGGCGCGAGCGAACGGCAGATTTTCATCGCCTCGACCGGCGTCATCGGCGAGCCGCTCGACGCGACGAAATTCGACGGCGTGCTGGAGAAGCTCGCCCACGAGGCGCGGCCGGACGCGTGGCTCGAGGCCGCCCGCGCCATCATGACGACGGACACCTTTCCAAAGCTCGCGACGCGCAAAGCGGTCATCTCGGGCGTCGACGTGACGATCAGCGGCATGGCCAAGGGCGCCGGCATGATCGCGCCCGACATGGCGACAATGCTCTCTTTCGTCTTCACCGACGCGCCCATCGCGGCGGACGCCTTGCAGGCGATGCTATCGAAGTCGGTGCAGGGCTCGTTCAATTCCATCACTGTCGACAGCGACACATCGACCTCGGATACGCTGCTGCTCTTCGCCACCGGCGCCGCCAAGAAACGCGGCGCGCCCAAGATCGACAAGGCGAACGACAAGCGCCTGGCCGACTTCAAGCGCGCGCTCGACGAAGTGCTGCTCGATCTCGCGCATCAGGTGGTGAAGGACGGCGAAGGCGCCCGCAAATTCGTCGAGGTGACCGTGACGGGGGCCGAAAACGCCAAAGCGGCCAAGCGTATCGCGCTCGCGATCGCCAATTCGCCGCTCGTCAAGACCGCCATCGCCGGCGAGGACGCCAATTGGGGCCGCGTCGTGATGGCGGTCGGCAAGGCCGGCGAACGCGCCGAACGCGACAAGCTCGCGATCTGGTTCGGCGGCGTGCGGGTCGCTCACAAGGGCCTGCGCGATCCCGCCTACAATGAGCAGGAAGTGTCGCAAATCATGAAGCGGCAGGAAATCGTCGTGAATGTCGACATCGGCCTCGGCGCCGGCGCCGCGACGGTATGGACCTGCGATTTGACCAAGGAATATGTCGCGATCAACGGCGACTATCGGAGCTGACGGACTCCCATCCCTCCCCCTTGCGGGGAGGGTGGCGCGCGAAGCGCGACGGGTGGGGAACGCCGGAAAGAAACAGCCGCGCCGTTGAGCGCCAAGCTGAGACTGTGCCATAGTGTCGACAGTCTCGCTGGAGCGTTTTGCGCATGTGTTTCGCGCGTCTCTTTTCCGTTGCTTTTCTTCCTATTGTCCTTGCCGCCTGCAATTCAGCGCCGGCGCCGCAAGTCAGTTTCGACCCAGCCGAGGCGGCCTTCATCAACAAGCCCGGAAAGACGACGATTACCGGACAGGCCTTCCTGCCCGACAAGACCGGCCATGTGAATGTCCGCTTTGCTTCCGGCGAGGTGGTACGGCTCATTCCCGCGACGCGCTATTCCCGGGCGCGGCTCGATTATTATTTCCACGGCGCGAAGTTCGCGCCGGCCCTATCCGTCCCCAAGAACGACCCCGATCCCGGCTATCTCTCCCATACGCGCGCGACCAAGGCCGGCTCTACGGGGCGCTTCGTTTTCGAAAATGTGCCGCCGGGCGACTATTTCCTCTCGACGCAGGTGATCTGGAAGCCGGACGGCGCCTTTCTGTCGGAGGGCGGCCTGATATATGAGGAAGTGACCGTCACCGGCGCGGAGACCAAGCCCGTGGAGGTCATCGTCTCCGGCAAATAAGGGCGCTCATGAAACTTCTTCTCGTCGTCGCCTGCGCGCTTGTCGACGCGGACAATCGCGTGCTGATCGCGCAGCGGCCCGAAGGCAAACAGCTCGCGGGGCTCTGGGAATTTCCCGGCGGCAAGCTCGATCCCGGCGAGCGGCCGGAAGAGGCGCTGATCCGCGAACTTGCGGAGGAGTTGAGCATCGCCGTGAAGGCCCCCTGCCTCGCGCCGCTCACCTTCGCGAGCCACGCCTATGACGACTTCCACCTGCTGATGCCGCTCTACGTTTGCCGCAAATGGGAGGGCTTCGTCGCGCCCACGGAAGGGCAGGCGGTGAAATGGGTGCGCGCGCGCGATCTGCGCCAATACGACATGCCGCCGGCCGACGCGCCGCTCGTCTCGCCGCTGATTGATCTGCTCGGATAGGCGGGCGCGACATCGACTCGTCATGTCGCCGCGGCTAGCATCGCGCCATGACCGAGAACGCTCGAACCCAAGCGGACTCCTCCGCCCACAGCCGTCGGGAGGACTATAAGCGCGGGAAGCGGCTGCGCGAGGCGACGCCCCGCGAAGCCTTGGCCGATTTTTGCCCGCCAGCGGACCGTGACCCGCTCGCCGTTATCGACACGACGCTCGGCGACCGGCTGGCGTCGTTGCGCGAGCTGCGGCTCAAGCTGATGGCCGAGTCGCCCTTCGCCTTCCTGCGTGGCGCCGCCGACGTCATGGCCTTCGACCTCGCCCACCAACGCGCGCCGGGCGTCACGGCGCAGGCCTGCGGCGACTGCCATCTGATGAATTTCGGCGCCTTCCTGTCGCCGGAGGGCAATGTGCTCTTCGACGTCAATGACTTCGACGAGACGCTGCCGCAGATCGACATTGTCTGCGACCTCCGTCGTCTGGCGGCGAGCGTCGCCGTCGCCGCGACGGACATGGGCTATTCGGCAGGGGAGGCGCGAAAATTCGCGCGGCGCGGCGTCAGGGCCTATCGGGAGCGCATGCTCGAGCTCGCCGTCATGTCCCCCATGGAAATCTGGAACGTGCGGGTGCGTCTGCGCGAACTTCTGAGATTTCTGAGCGACCGGGTTCTGCACGACAGGCTGAGCGCCGCGATCTATGCGGGCAAGGGTCCGCAGGACAGGATCGACGGCCTGCCGAAGATCGCGCGCACGCAGGACGGCTGGCGCTTCGTCGAGAAGCCCCCCAAACTTGTCCATCTCGACAAGATGAGCGACCCCGAGGCGCGCATCGATCTCGAGGCGCTGTTCGCGCGTCTCATCGCCGGCGGCCTTCAGGAGCCGGTCGCCACGCTTCTCAAACGCTACCGCCTCTGCGACACCGCCTTCAAGGCTGTCGGCGTCGGCAGCGTCGGGACATTTTGCGCCATCGGTCTGTTCATCTCGGAGGACGAGCAGCCCTTGGCGCTTCAGGTGAAAGAGGCCAAGGCTTCCGTGCTCGAGCGCTTCGGCTTCGCGCGCTGGCCGGGCTCCCAGGGCAAACGCGTGACGTCCGGTCAGCGCGTCATGCAGGCCGCAAGCGACATCTTCCTCGCGAGCGTCGACGATCCGGAAGCCGACGCGCGCTTCTACCTGCGCCATCTCAAGACGCGCCGTCTCGGCTCGATCTCGGAATTACTGAAGGATCAGGCCTTCCCGCGCTATGTGGAGCTCTGCGGCTATACGCTGGCGCGCGCCCATGCGCGGTCGTCCCGGCCGGCGCTGCTCGCCGGCTACATGGGCAAAGGCGAAGCCTTCGACGACGCGCTGGCGTCTTTCGCCATGCTTTATGCGCAGCAGACGCAGAATGATCTCGCTGTCTTCCGAACGGCCTACGGCGCCGCGTGAGCCTATTCGCGGATCATCGCGAAACTCGCGGGGATCGAGAGCGTCCAGACCAGCCCGTCGGGCGGAAAGCTCAAGGTCGCTTCGCCGTCGAGCGCCTGCGCGACGAGGCGCTTGACGACCTTGTGTCCGAAACCCTCGCGCGGCGGCGTGGCGAGCGCCGGCCCGCCGCTCTCGCGCCATTCGATGACGAGCCTGCCGTCCTCGAGGCCCCATTTGAGGGAAATCCCGCCTTCGGGGCGCGACAGCGCGCCATAGCTCAACGCGTTGGTTGCGAGTTCGTGCAGAGCGAGGCCGATGTTCTGCGCGGCCTCCGGCTTCAACATGAGTTTAGGCCCCTCGATCTCGGCGTGTTCGGCGACGTTGTCTTTGGCGACGTCGAGACAATAGGCCATTTGCGCGCGCACGAGATCGTGCATCGACGCGCCGCGCCAGTCCTGCGACACGAGCAGATCATGCGCCATCGAGAGCGCCTGCAATCGCGCGCTGAACTTGCGCTGGAAGTCCTCGACCGAGGGCGCGCCCGCAGCGGTCTGCCGCGACATGGCCTGCACGACGGCAAGAAGATTTTTCGAGCGATGCACCAGTTCGCGCAGCAGCACGCGCACGTGATGTTCGCGCATCTTGCGCTCGGTGATGTCGCGCGCGGTGCCGAGGATGCGCACGGCGCGTCCACCCTCGAAAAAGGTACGGCCGCGGATCGCCACCCAGCGCTCGATCCTGTCCTGCATGCCGATGACGCGATACTCGATTTCGTAATCGCCGTCCTGGCCGGGATCGAGCGCCAGGCCAACAGCCTCCTTGGTGCGGCGGCGGTCCTGCGGATGGAGCGCATTGCGAAAAACGTCGAAGTTTGGCTCCGTTTCGTCGTCGAGGCCCCATAGCTGACGCACGCGCGCGTCGATATGGACTTCGCCGGTGACGAGATTCCAATCCCAGACGCCGGTGCGCCCGGCGTCGAGCGCCAATTGCATGCGCTCCAGCGCATAGGCGGGATCGCGGCAAGCCTCGCAAGCTGCGGCGACAGGCGCCGGCGCGGCGCGCTTCTGGAGTGAGCTCGTTTCAGTCAAACTTCTGCTCTCCAGTCATGGACCGACACATACTAGACCGCGAGAGGCTGCGAAGGCAAAGCGCCCTTTGCGATCAGACATCCAGGAGCTCGGTGGCGAAAGCCGCCTTCTCCTGAATGAAGGCGAAGCGCGCTTCGGGTTTATTGCCCATGAGCCGCTCGACGCAATCGGCGACTTCTTCGCGTTCTTCCCCGAGCAGCACCACTTTGAGCAGCGTGCGCTTTGTCGGGTCCATGGTCGTCTCCTTGAGCTGCGCGGCGCTCATTTCGCCAAGGCCCTTGAAGCGGTTGGTCTCGACCTTTCCCTTGCCGGTCAACACTGTGCGAATGAGTTCGTCGCGATGGTCGTCGTCGCGGGCGTAGACGGTTTTTGGGCCCTGAGTCAGTTTGTAGAGCGGCGGCTGGGCGAGATAGAGATGGCCGTTCTCGATCAGCCGCGGCATCTGACGATAAAAGAAAGTGATGAGCAGCGAGGCGATATGCGCGCCGTCGACGTCGGCGTCGGTCATCACGATGACTTTCTCGTAGCGCAGGTCCTCGTCCCGGTAATGGGCGCCGAGCCCGCAGCCGAGAGCCTGGGTGAGATCCGCAAGCTGCTGATTGGCGAGGAGCTTGTCCTTCGTCGCCGAGGCGACGTTCAAGATCTTTCCGCGCAGCGGCAGCACCGCCTGCATGACGCGATTGCGCGCCTCCTTCGCGGAGCCGCCCGCCGAGTCGCCCTCGACGATGAAAAGCTCGGACCCTTGGGCGGAGTTGTTGGTGCAATCGACGAGCTTGCCGGGCAGCCGCAACTTGCGCGTCGCCGTCTTGCGGGCGATGTCCTTTTCGGCGCGGCGGCGCAGGCGCTCTTCCGCACGCGTCACCGCAAAATCGAGCAGCTTGTTGGCCTGGGTCGGCGCGGCGGCGAGCCAATGGTCGAAGGCGTCGCGCACGGCGCTCTCGACGATGCGCGAGGCTTCGACCGTCATCAGCCGGCTCTTGTTCTGGCCCTGAAATTCCGGCTCGCGAATGAAGACGGAGATCATCGCCGCGGCCTGACCCATGAGATCGTCGCCGGCGACGTCCTTGGCGCGCTTCGCCTGGTTGATGCGCTCGGCGTGATCTTTCAGCGCCTTCAGCAGGGCGTTGCGGAAACCCGCTTCGTGCGTGCCGCCGTCGGGCGTGGGGATCGTGTTGCAGTAGGAATGGACGAAGCCGTCATCCTCGGCGAACCAGGACACCGCCCATTCGAGCGAGCCATGGCCGCCCTCGCGAGTCACTTTGCCGACGAAGGGCTGGTCCGTGACGAGCTCCTTGCCGTGGATTTCACGGGCCAGGTAATCTTTGAGGCCGCCCGGGAAACGCAGCACCGCCTCGGCGGGCGTATCGGCGCCGGGCTCGATGAGCGAGGGGTCGCAGCGCCAGCGGATTTCGACGCCGCCGAACAGATAGGCCTTGGAGCGCGACATACGGAAAAGCCGCGCGGGCCGCCAATGGGCGCTCTCGCCGAAAATCTGCGCATCGGGCTTGAAGCGCACGCGCGTGCCGCGGCGGTTCGAAACCTTGCCCATCTCCTTCAGCTTGCCGAGCGCGTGGCCCCGCGAAAACTCCTGGCGGTAAAGCTGGCCGGCGATCGCCACCTCGACCTCGAGCTTTTCGGAAAGGGCGTTGACCACGGAAACGCCGACGCCATGCAGGCCGCCGGAGGTCTGATAGGCGCCCGAATCGAATTTGCCGCCGGCGTGAAGCACCGTCATCACGACTTCCAGCGCCGATTTGTCCTTCATCTTGGGGTGCGGCCCGACCGGAATGCCGCGGCCGTTGTCCGTTACGGTGAGCCAGCCGCCCGGCTCGAGCGTCACCTCGATGAAGCTCGCGTGGCCGGCGACGGCCTCGTCCATGGCGTTGTCGAGCACCTCGGCGAAGAGGTGGTGCATCGCCGTCTCGTCGGTGCCGCCGATATACATGCCGGGACGGCGGCGCACCGGCTCGAGCCCCTCCAGAACCTCGATGGAGGCGGCGGAATATTCGGACGTCGCGGGCTTTGCTGCGGGCTTGGTCGCGGGCGCCTTGCGGGGCGCGCCGCCGAAAAGATCAGGTTTGGTGGCCATGGCGCCATATTAGCGCGATTCGAGCGCGGAAATCAGCGGCTGCTCCGGGTCCCGCTTTTACGGAGAGCAAACCTTAACCCGCCTGCAAGCGCCCCAGACTTAATCTTTACCGCATGACCCAGCTTAACGTCCTGATCTGCGCCGATAACGCCTATGTCAACGGCGGACAGAACAAGGTTGCGCTCGAAAGCGCCCTCGGACTTGCGCAAGCGGGAGCGCGGGTGGTCTTTTTCGCCGCCTGCGGGCCCGTCGACCGCCGGCTCGCGGAGGCGGGAATCGAGGCCGTTTGCCTCGGCCAGAGCGACCTACTCGATAATCCCTCGCGTCTCGACGCGGCGCGGCAAGGGATGTGGAACGGCGTGGCGGCGCGGGCGCTCGGCGAGACTCTGGCGAGGCTGCCGCGCGCAAACACGATCGTCCATGTGCATGGCTGGGCGAAAGCGCTTTCCCCGTCGATCGCCGGGCCGATCCGGGCATCCGGCGTTCCGGCCGTCCTGACGATGCACGATTTCTTCCTCGATTGCCCCAACGGCGCTTTTTACAATTTCAGGCGGGAGGCCGCCTGCCCGCTTATCCCGCTGTCCGCCGCCTGCTGGGCGACCAATTGCGATTCCCGCAGTTACGCACACAAGTTGTGGCGCAATGCGCGGCTTCTTGTCGGCCGGCGTGTCACGCGCCTCGCCGAGACCTTTTCCGACTATGTGCTGCTGTCGGATCTGCAGGAAAAAGTCTCGAAGGGCTGCCTGCCTGCGGACGCCCGCGTCCACCGAGTCACCAACCCTGTGGAGGCCGAGCCGCTCGGCCACAAAAGCAATCCGACGGAGGGCGACTTCCTCTTCGTGGGCCGGCTGTCTCCCGAGAAAGGCGTCTTTCTCTTCGCCGAAGCGGCGCGGCGCGCGGGCGTGACGCCGGTTTTCATTGGCGACGGGCCGCTCGCCGCTGAGCTCGGCGCGCGCTTTCCGCAGGCGCGGCTTCTCGGCTGGCGCGCGCCGGCCGAGGTTCGCGCGGCGATGCGCGCGGCGCGGGCGCTCGTCTTCCCCTCGCTGTGGCACGAGACCTTCGGCCTCACGGCCTTCGAGGCCAAGGCCCTGGGAACGCCGGCCATCGTCGCGGACGGCTGCGCCGCGCGCGAGGCGGTGGAGCATGGCGTCACCGGCCTCTGGTTCAGAAGCGGCGACGTCGACTCGCTCGCCTCGGCGATCCGCGCGCTCGTCAATGACGCGACGATCGCCGAGATGTCGAAACGCGCCTATGGCTCCTATTGGGCCGCCCCGCCGACCCGGGCGCGCCATGTCGCGGAGACGCTGGCGGTTTATGAGAAGATGCTGGCGCCAATCGACGCGAGGGCGAAGCTGCGCTAAAGACCCCTGTAAATCACAGGGAACAGCTATGAATCGCATCGTCCTCGCGGGTGTCGCCGCTTTGCTCGCCGCTGCGCCGGCGCAGGCCGAGAAGCTGCGGCTCGCCCTGCAAAAGACTGGCACGACCGGCTGGGAGCTCGCGGTCGTGCGCGCCTTCGGGCTGGACAAGGAGGCCGGGCTCGACCTCGAGGTGACGGAGCTCGGCGCGCCGGAGGCCGGAAAGATCGCCCTCCAGGGCGGCTCCGCCGACATCATCGTCTCGGACTGGCTGTGGGTGGCGCGCGAGCGGGCGCAGGGCGCGCGGCTGACCCTTTATCCCTATTCGACGGGCGTCGGCGCGGTCATGACCAAAGACCCCGCCATCCGCGGGGTCAAGGATCTTCTCGGCAAGAAGCTCGGCGTCGCCGGCGGGCCGCTCGACAAGAGCTGGCTGATGCTGAAAGCCTTTGCTTTGAAGCAAGGCGTCGATCTCGAAAAAGGCGCGACGATCCTTTATGGCGCCCCGCCGCTCATCGCCGAAAAAGCAAGCCAGGGGGAAATCGACGCGGCGCTCGAATTCTGGAACTTCGCCGTCGATCTCGAGGCCAGGGGCTTCGCGCGCGCGATCGAAATCGCCGATGTCGAAAAGGCGCTCGGCGCCAAAGGCGACGTGGTCGTCACCGGCTATGTTTTCGGCGACGCCTTCGCCGCGAAAAACAAGGACACTCTGGCGCGTTTCTTCGCCATGACGGCGAAGGCCAAGGCGCTGATCGCAAGCGACGACACCGCCTGGGCGGCGGCTGCGCAGCGCATCGGGACGAAGGACCCCACGACCCTCGCGCTCTATCGCAAGCGCTATGTCGCGGCGATCCCGAGGCGCAGCGTCGCCGCGGAGGAGGCCGACGCCGCCCTGCTCTACCGCGTGCTCGCCGACATCGGCGGCGAGAAGCTGGTCGGCCCCGGCAAGACGCTCGATCCGGGAACCTTCTACAAGGGCGGCGACGGGCGTTGATCCGCCTCGCCTCGCTCGCGGCGCTCCTTGGCCTCTGGCAGATCGGCGCGTGGCTCTCCGATCCGCGCCGGCTCCCGGGTCCCTTCCTCGTCCTGGACACGATGATGGAGGAAGCCCGCTCCGGCGCCTTGTTCGCAAATCTCGCCGTCACGCTCGCCCGCGTCGTCGCCTCCTTCACGCTCGCCATGAGCCTGGGCGCGGCGATCGGCTATCTGATGGGCCGCAACAAGATCGCCGACCGCCTGCTCGATCCCTGGCTCGTGGCGCTTCTCAATCTGCCGGCGCTCGTCGTCATTGTGCTCGCCTATGTCTGGGCGGGGCTGACGGAAGCCGCGGCGATCGGAGCCGTGGCGCTCAACAAGCTGCCGAACGCCGTCGTCGTCATTCGCGAGGGCGCCCGCGCCCTCGATCCGCAACTCGAGGAGATGGCGCAGGCCTTCCGCTTTTCCCGCGCGGCGCGCCTCCGGCATCTCGTGCTGCCGCAGCTTGCGCCCTATGTCGCGGCGGCGACGCGCTCGGGCCTGTCGCTCGTGTGGAAAATCGTGCTCGTCGTGGAGCTGCTCGGCCGCTCGAACGGCGTCGGCTTCGAAATCAACATGGCGTTCCAGCTCTTCGACATGAAGCTGCTGCTCGCCTACGCTCTTCCCTTCGTCGCGCTGATGCTCGGCGTCGAAACGCTCCTGGTGCAGCCCCTTGAACAATATCTCGCCCGCTGGCGGCGCGGCGGCGCTCGACGTCGCCATAACCGCTAAGGATCATCATCGCGCCGGCGGCCCGCCGCTGCGCGCGCTGGAGAATTTCCGGCTCGTCCTGCCCAGGGGCGCAGCCGGCGCGGTCGTCGGCCCCTCCGGCTGCGGCAAAACGACCTTGCTGCGCCTCATCGCCGGCCTCGACCGGGATTTTACCGGCCGCATAACGCTGCCGGCGCATGGACGCCTCGGCATGGCGTTCCAGGAGCCGCGGCTGCTGCCCTGGCGGAGCATTCAGGATAATGTCGCCATTGCGGCGCCGGAGGCGACGTCGCAGGAGGTCGCCGCGCTACTCGACGAGCTCGGGCTCAGCGAGCACGCCACGCACTTCCCCGGCGAATTGTCGCTGGGCCTCGCCCGCCGCGCTGCGCTCGCCCGCGCCCTCGCCGTCAAACCCGATCTGCTGCTGCTCGACGAGCCGCTGGTCTCTCTCGACGCGGCGCTGGCGCGTGAACTGCGCGACAGGATCGCGGCGCTCATCGACGAGAAACGCATCACCACCCTGGTCGTGACGCATGATCTTGCCGAAGCCATCGCGCTTGCGGACAAAATCTTCCTGTTGTCGTCGCGGCCGGCCCATGTCCTGGCGACGCTCGACGTGCCGGCGCCACGCAAATTGACGAGAGTCGACGCCGAGGCGCTGCAGGCGCAGGCGCTGGAGACCCTGGCTTCAGCGCGGCGCTCCGCTCAGAAATGATGATGATGCAGGCTTTCGACGCCCGTGAGCTTTCCGAGGACGCTGGCGAGACTTGCGGCGCGTCTCGGCGGCGCGGCGACAGAATGAGCGTCGGAGGGAAAGATTTGGTAACGCCTACCAGTCGATATCGACGCCGCGATAGTCAACATAGCGGCGCGTATCCGAAAGCGTCAGGCCCTCGACCACCTTGATAATTCCTTCAGCGCTTTCCTCGACGCTGAGCGTCGCCCCCGGCCCGCCCATGTCGGTGCGCACCCAGCCCGGGTGCAGCGAAACGACGGCGACGCCAGACGGCCTCAACTCGTCGGCGAGACATTGGGCGAATTTGTTGAGCGCCGCTTTGGAGGCGCGATAGGCCGCGTTGACGGTTCCAGCGAGGGCCATGGAGCCGAGCACGCTCGACATCATTACGATGCGCGGACGTTCACCCAACCGGAGCTGAGGCAAGAAAGCCTGAGCGACGCGAAGCGGTCCGAGCGAATTGACCGAAAAAAGGTCGAGCGCGCCCGCAAAGTCCATGTCGAGCGCCGTCTGCCGCTTCGGTCCATAGGCGCCGGCGTTGGCGACCAGCACGTCGACCGGCTCCGTAACCTGCGCCGCCGCCGCCGATATCTGCGACTCGTCGCGCGTGTCGAAGCTGAGAAGCCGTCCGCGGTCCCCAAGGGGCGCCAGAGCCGTCGCGAGCGTCGCGCGTCCCCTTTCGCTCCGCACGCTGGCGGTGACGCGTTCGCCCTGCTTGGCGAGCCGCCGCGCCAGCTCCAGTCCAATGCCCCGGCTCGCGCCGGCGATCAGCCAATGCGCCATCTCTCGACCTCCTCCGCCGGGAGGTCATATAGCGCGGGGCGCGGCGTCCAGATCGGCGTTACATCGCCGCGTGCTGCGCCTCTTCCAGGCGGGCGACGCCGCTCTTCACCGCCGCCTGCACCTTTTCAAAGGCGCGGACCTCGATCTGCCGCACCCGCTCGCGGGAGACGCCAAACTCCTCGGAAAGCTGCTCCAGCGTCACCGGTTCGTCGGCGAGGCGGCGCGCCTCGAAGATGCGGCGCTCGCGCGGATTGAGGACGTCGAGGGCGCCGCGCAGCGCCTTCATCCGGTTGTTGCTCTCTTCCTGCGCGGCGAGCACGTGCTCCTGACTGTCGCTGTCGTCGACGAGCCAGTCCTGCCACTCGCCTTCGCCCTCCTCGCGCAGCGGCGCGTTCAGCGAGGCGTCGCCGCCCATGCGGCGGTTCATCTCGATGACGTCCTGCCGCGAGACGCCGAGCCGCGTCGCAATCGTCTCGACATGCTCGGGCTTGAGGTCGCCCTCCTCGAAGGCCGAAATGCGGCTCTTCGCCTTGCGCAGATTGAAGAACAGCTTCTTCTGGCTCGCCGTGGTGCCCATCTTCACGAGCGACCAGGAGCGCAGGATGTATTCTTGAATGGAGGCGCGGATCCACCACATCGCATAAGTGGCGAGGCGAAAGCCGCGGTCGGGCTCGAAGCGCTTGACGGCCTGCATCAGGCCGACGTTGCCTTCCGAAACGATCTCTCCGATCGGCAGGCCGTAGCCGCGATAGCCCATGGCGATCTTGGCGACGAGGCGCAGATGCGAGGTGATCAGCTCCTGGGCGGCTTTGGGGTCTTCGTGCTCGCGCCAGCGCTTGGCGAGCATATATTCCTGCTGGGGCTCCAGCATCGGGAAACGACGGATCTCGGCGAGGTAGCGGGCGAGGCCGCCTTCCGCGACGATGGGCAAGGAATTCGCCATATCTCCCCTCCTGACGGGCCCCCGGGCGACGGCGAGCCCGCAATGGTCGATCGCACGAGCGCCGATCGAAACGAGATTAGTATAGGCCGGAAATGGCGGCCGGGAAAATCGGTCGCGGGTGACAAGTCGCTAAAGTCGGGATTAAGATTCCGTAATATTTGGCCGGCCAACCGGCGGGAGATGTATGCGCCCCGGTGACGCCCGGGCTTTATTTGGCCATCCCGCCGAGCATGTTGCGCAAAATTTCCTTGGCGATCAGCCCGCCCTGCCTGGCGATCTGCGTCCCCGCCGAGCGGGCGGCGCTCTGCACGGCCGAGCGCATGGCGATTTCGGCAGGAGAGAGCCGCTTGCCCTTTTTCGAGCCGAAAAGCGTCCCGAGAACGCCGCCGAAAATGGTTCCGAACAAGCCGCCTCCGGCCTCTTTGCCCGCCGCGCGCCCCTCGAGCGTCTCATAGGCTGAGTCGCGGTCGACCGGCGCATCGTATTTGCCGGCGACTCTGCTCGACCGCATGACCGCCGCGCGCTCCGCCTCGCTCACCGGCCCGACGCGGGCGGCGGGCGGCGCGATCAGCACGCGGTCGACAATCTCCGGCGCGCCCTTGTCGCCGAGCATGGAGACGAGCGCCTCGCCGACGCCAAGATGCATGATCGCGTCGGCGGTGTCGAAAGCGGGGTTCTTGCGGAAGGTCTCGGCGGCCGCGCGCACCGCCTTCTGGTCCCGCGGCGTAAAGGCGCGCAGCGCGTGCTGAATGCGATTGCCGAGCTGGCCGAGCACCGTGTCCGGGACGTCGAGCGGATTCTGGGTCACGAAATAGACGCCGACGCCTTTCGAGCGAATGAGCCGCACCAGTTGCTCGATGGCGGAGAGCAGCGCTTTCGGCGTGTCCTCGAAGAGAAGATGCGCCTCGTCGAAAAAGAAGACGAGTTTCGGCTTGTCGAGGTCGCCGACCTCGGGGAGCGTCTCGAAGAGCTCGGAGAGCATCCACAAAAGAAAGGTTGCGTAAAGCTGCGGCGCGCGCATCAAGCGCTCGGCGGCGAGAATATTCACGACGCCGCGCCCGTCGCGATCGCTTGCGAAAAAATCGTTGATGTCCAGCGCCGGCTCGCCGAAGAACCTGTCGCCGCCCTGCGTCTCCAGCACGAGAAGCTGGCGCTGAATGGCGCCGACGCTCGCGGGCGATATATTGCCGTATTTGAGCTTGAAGGCGCCAGCGTTCTCGGCGATATGGTTGAGCGCCGCGCGCAGATCCTTGAGGTCGATGAGCAGAAGTCCCTGCTCGTCCATGACTTTGAAAACGATATTCAGAACGCCTTCCTGCGTCTCGTTGAGACCCAGAAGGCGCGACAACAGCAGCGGTCCCATCTCGGAGACGGTCGCGCGCACCATATGGCCCTGTTCGCCGAAAACGTCCCAGAAGACGACCGGGAAACGGTCGGGCTGATAGGCGAGGCCAATTTCCTCGGCGCGTTTCACGAAGGGCGGCTTGCCGTCTCCCGGCTGTGAAAGTCCGGCAAGATCGCCCTTGACATCGGCGAGGAAGACCGACGTTCCCGCATTGGAGAACCCTTCCGCGAGCAGTTGCAGCGAAACCGTCTTGCCGCCGCCTGTCGCGCCCGCGATGAGGCCGTGGCGATTGCCGAGCGCGAGCGTGAGATAGCGGTAGGCCCGCGGCTCGGCGCCATGCGTCGCGCCGACGAGAATCTTGCCCGGCTCGGCATTCGGACGTCGCTTTGCACTCTCTGTCATCGTCGCGCTTTGGGCTGGAATCACATCTCTCGGGGAGGCTACATCATTCTCATTCAAGCCGCATCCGGCCGCGGGGAGCGATGGCTTGGCGAACGCCGCCGGCCGGGCTAAATTCCGCGCCCGAGAGGAAGAGCCATGCGTCTGGTCTTGTCAGTGTCGGACTTCTGGCCGCAAGCGTTTGTACGCACGCGACCACCGGACAAACGGGGGAGTCCAGGACGCTCGAGCTTGCCGCCGCGGTCGATCTGGAGAACAAACGAGATCACGCCCCCGGGGGCAAGACGCCCGAGGCGGTCCGTCGGCAAGCTCCCTGCGCCGCTCGCGGCGCGCGGCGCGGCTCATCCGCCGCTTTCGGGCGGGCCGGGACGCGCTTGACGGCGAAGCGGCGACTTTAGCGACAGCGAACGCGTCCTCGACGACGAGACGCCAAATTCAAAAAAAGCCCCCGAAAACGGGCGGCCTTCAGGGAAACAGGAAACGGGGACATGGCCAAGGGCTCGGTTAAAGGCAACGGCAAAGCCGGCAAGCGCGGCGACAAAAACGCTGCAAACGGCCCAGCCGTTTCGAAGACCCTGCTCATCGGCGCAGGCGCTTTTTTCGCGCTGGTTTTCGGCGTCTTCGTCGCCGTCACCAGCAACACGACTCCCGCGCCGCCGGCCTCGGCGATCGGCGGGCCGTTCCAGCTCACGTCGCAAGCGGGCGAGCAGGTGAGCGAGAAAGATCTGCTGGGCAAGCCCTATCTCGTCTTCTTCGGCTATACGCACTGTCCCGACGTCTGTCACACGACGCTGTTCGAAATGTCCGAGATCATGCGCGCGCTCGGTCCCGAGGCGAAGATCGGCGGATTGTTCGTGACGGTCGATCCGGAGCGCGACACGCCCGAAGTCCTCAAGGAATATCTCGCCAATTTCGATTCGCGCATCATTGGCGTCACCGGGCCGCGGCCGCAGCTCGAACCCATGCTGCGTGAATACCGCATTTACGCGAAGCGCGCGCCGGGCAAGGAAGAGGACTACGCCGTCGATCACACGACGGTCGTCTATCTCATGGACAAGAACGGCCGCTTCGTGACCGCCTTCAACGTCAACCGCAAGCCGGAAGAAGCCGCCAAGGACCTGCAGCGTTATCTGTGACGCTGACGCAGCCCGTCGACCTGGCCAGACGAAAAAATTTATGTCTGTTGCGTTTTTCGAACTCGCGACTCGCGGCGGCTTTCGTTAGCATGTCGGGATGCTTCGACTTCTGCGTGACGGACCTTCCCGAGACGGTTCGTCTCTCATCACTCTCGAGCACGCCGGCGAGACGATTGTCGTCGCGCTGCGCCGCGCGACGACGGCGCGACGATTCACCTTGCGCGTGCGCTTCGCGGCGCGCGACGCCGTTCTCACCATGCCGAGCCGCGCTTCGCTTCGCGACGCGCGGGCCTTTGCCGAACGTCACGCCGCCTGGATCGCCACGCGGCTCAATCGTCTGCCGGCGACCACTCCGTTCGCGCATGGGTCGATCGTGCCGCTGCGCGGCGTGGATCATGCGCTCCTGCATGTGCCGCAGCGCCGCGGCACCGTGTGGACGGAGCAGCGCGACGACGTGGCGACGCGCGTCGCGCTTTGCGTCGCCGGACAGGCGGAGCACGTGCACCGCCGCGTACAGGATCACCTCAAGCGCGAAGCGCGCCGCGATCTCGAGAGCGCCGTCGCGCGTCATACGTCGACTCTGGGCCTGCCGCCGCGCGGCGTGGGGCTGCGCGATCCAGTGAGCCGTTGGGGCTCCTGCTCGTCTACCGGATCACTCAATTTCTCCTGGCGACTGATCATGGCGCCGCCCTATGTTCTGGATTATCTGGCGGCGCATGAAGTGGCGCATCTCATGCACCTCGACCATTCGCCGCGCTTCTGGGCGCTGGCGCGGCGCCTCTGCCCCGACACCGACCGGGCCGAAACCTGGCTCTCGACGCATGGGTCTCATCTGCACAAATACGGAGCCAAGGGATGAGCCTCGATCGGCGTCGCCTTATCGCCGCCACGGCGCTGTTTCCTTTCCTCATCGAAGCGGCGGCCGCTGAGACCGTCGCGCGGCCGAAGACCGGCAAGCGACTTCTCGTTCTCGACTTCGAGATTGTCGACACCTCCAACGAGCCCGCCGACCAGCGCGCCGATCACGCACGCCGCCTGGCTGCGGCGCGCGACGCCATCGCCGACGGCCTCGCCGGGCTCGGAACTTATGACGCCGTCGACCGCGCGCCCGTTCAGGCGGATCTCGACCGCATTTTGCAACAGACCTACATTCGCACCTGCAACGGCTGCGAGGTCGCGCTCGCCAGAAAGGCCGGCGCGGATCTCGTCATGACCGGGCTGGTCAACAAGGTCAGCACGCTGATTCTGAGCATGGGCGTCTCGATCACGCGCGCGTCATCTGGGGAGCTCATTTTCCATCAGGGCTTCGACTTCCGCGGCGACAACGACACGTCCTGGGCCCGCGCCGCGCAATTTTTCACCGAGCGGATCGCGCGCGATCCCGCCACATAGGGTGTCTGGATGAGTGAGAGCGGCAAGGCGACGGCGCCCGTTTTTCCCCGCGCGCGCGGCGCGCTGCTCGACGCGTTGATCACGCGGACGCAGGCCCTGCCGCCGATTCGCATGGGCGTCGTGCATCCTTGCGACCGGCCCTCGCTCGAAGGCGCCCTCGCTGCGCGCGACAAGGGCCTGATCGTGCCGACGCTCATTGGTCCCTGCAAGAAGATGGAGGCCGCCGCCCGGCAGATCGGCGTCTCGCTCGAGGACATCGACATCGTCGAGGCGCCGCACAGCCATGCGGCGGCGGATCAAGCGGTCGAGATGGCGCGCCGGGGCAAGCTGCATGCGCTGATGAAAGGCGCGCTGCACACGGACGAACTCATGTCCGCCGTGGTGCGCGAAGGGACCGGCCTGCGCACCGATCGGCGCATCAGCCATGTCTTCGTCATCGACGCGCCGACCTATCACAAGCTGCTGCTCGTCACCGACGCGGCGATCAATATTCTGCCGGCGCTCGAGGTCAAGCGCGACATCGTCCGCAACGCCGTCGACCTCGCCCATGCAATCGGTCTCGCCCGCCCCAAGGTCGCCCTGCTCTCCGCGGTGGAGACCGTCGAGCCGAAAATCCCTTCGACGGTGGAGGCCGCCGCTTTGTGCAAGATGGCGGATCGCGGCCAGATCGAGGGGGCGATCCTCGATGGGCCGCTCGCCTTCGACAACGCCATTTCGCGCGAGGCGGCGGACGCCAAGCAGATCGCCTCGCAGGTCGCGGGCGACCCGGACATCCTCGTCGCCCCGGATCTCGAAGCCGGCAATATTCTGGCCAAGCAGCTTGTTTTTCTGGCCGGAGCCGACACGGCCGGGATCGTGCTCGGCGCCCGCGTTCCCATCGTCTTGACGAGCCGCGCCGACGACGTCGCCTCGCGCGTCGCCTCCTCGGCCCTGGCCCAGCTCTTTACCCATCGTCCCCGACCCACGCCCTAGCCGCCTCGACAGAAGCGCCCGCGCGTGGCAGAACCCCGACGGACCGACAGATTTCCCGGCGGGGACCCTTCCTTCCGCCCTCATGCTGAGGAGGCTTCAAAGCCGTCTCGACGCGGGGGCGACGAAAGGGAGTCGCACGCTCGTCTCCCTCGTCCTTCGAGACGCCCGCTGACGCGGGCTCCTCAGGATGAGGGAGACGAGCGTGACCCGCCCACCCTAGACAATCGACATGACCGACATCGCCAGACTCGAAGAAGAAACGCTGCGCCAGATCAACGAGGCCGCCGACGAGCCGGCGCTCGAAGCCGTGCGCGTCGCCGCCCTCGGCAAGAAGGGCGCGATCTCGGCGCTGCTCGCCACCCTCGGCAAAATGGCGCCGGAGGATCGAAAGACCGAGGGCGCCAAGATCAATGCGCTCAAGGACAAGGCGACCGAGGCGCTCGCCGCCCGCCGCGCCGCGCTCGCCGAGGCCGCGCTCGAGGCGCGTCTGAAGGCCGAGACGCTCGACGTGACGCTTCCGGCCGCGGCCAGCCCGCTCGAGCGCGGCCGCATTCACCCGATCTCACAGGTGATGGACGAGCTTGCGATTATCTTCGCCGACATGGGCTTCGCCGTAGCCGAAGGCCCGGACATCGAAAGCGACGACTATAATTTCACCAGGCTCAACTTCCCCGAGGGCCACCCCGCCCGGGAGATGCAGGACACCTTCTTCCTCGCGCCGGAGGCGGGCGAAAAGAAGCTGCTGCGCACCCATACGAGCCCGGTGCAGGTGCGCACCATGCTCGCGCAAAAGCCGCCGATCCGCGTGATCTGTCCGGGCCGCGTCTATCGCTGCGACTTCGATCAGACCCATACGCCGATGTTTCACCAGATCGAGGGGCTGGTCATCGACCAGTCGACCCATCTCGGCCATCTGAAATGGGTGCTCGAGGAGTTTTTGAAGAGCTTCTTCGAGGTCAAGGGCGTCAAACTGCGCTTCCGCCCCTCCTTCTTTCCCTTCACCGAGCCGTCGATGGAGGTCGACGTGCAGTGCCGGCGTCAGGGCGGCGAAATCCGCTTCGGCGAGGGCGAGGACTGGATGGAGATTCTGGGCTGCGGCATGGTGCATCCCAATGTGCTGCGGAACTGCGGGCACGATCCGGACGTCTATCAGGGCTTCGCCTTCGGCGTCGGCATCGATCGTCTCGCCATGCTGAAATACGGCATGTCCGATTTGCGCGCCTTCTTCGACGCCGACACGCGCTGGCTGGAGCATTACGGCTTCCACCCGCTCGATTTCCCGACGCTGGCGGGCGGATTGAGCAGCTAGCTGGAGAGCGGCATGAATATGACCCAGGTGAAAGAGGTCGTGACGACCGTCCTACGAGAACGTTTTGCAGAAAATGGCTACTCGAGCGCTGACGTTCACTTCAAACAGGACTTCGATGGCGAAGAAGTCATTCTCGTCACCCTTCACTTGTCAAAACCTGTCACGAACGTCGATGAGATTTATGATTCTGTTGGCGCGATCCGCAATCGGCTTCAATTAGAAGGCGACGATCGCTTTGTATTCATCAAGCAAGACTTTCCCAGCTCAACGACCCCTGGCGCAGGGGCCCATTGAGTATGTCTATGGCCGAGCGCCTCTTACTTGTCGCCGAACGCTCGCTCGGAGACGATAGTGGCTTGGCCTCGCGCCGGCGCGCTGTCAGCACAGCCTATTATTCGGTGTTTCATGCCCTCGCTCGCCTCTGTGCGGATGAGTTTCTGGGGATCGACGGAGACATTCATCAATCAGACGACTATGAGCGCGTTTATCGTGCGCTTGAACATAGGTCTATGAAAGCAGTGTTCGGCGGAAAGTCGGACGACAATCCAGCGGTCGCCAAGATCGGGGACGCGGTCGTCGAGCTTCAGAGCAGCAGGCATGACGCAGACTACCGCCCACCAACTTTCGCCTTTTCCGACATCGAAAGCACTAAGCTTCTGTTGGCCGCTCGGTCTATCCTCCAGGCCCTCGACCGACTTTCCCCCGAGGAGCGCCGCCGCTTGGCTGTGCGTCTGATCATCAAGAATCGAACATGAAACTCACCCTCTCCTGGCTCAAAGAGCATCTCGACACTTCCGCCACGCTCGCCGAGATCGTCGAGACGCTGACGCGCATCGGCCTCGAGGTCGAGCATGTGCACGATCCCGCCGCGCAGCTCAAAGCCTTCACGATCGCGCGAATTGTCGCGGCGACGCAGCATCCCAACGCCGACCGGCTGCGGGTCTGCAAGGTCGATACGGGCGCACCCGAACTGGTTCAAGTCGTCTGCGGCGCGCCGAACGCGCGCGCGGGGCTCAGGAGCGTCTTCTCGGCGCCGGGGACTTACATCCCCGGCAAGAAGATTACGCTCGGCAAAGGCGTCATCCGCGGCGTCGAATCGCTTGGCATGCTGTGCTCCTTCGAGGAGCTGGAGCTCGCGACGGAAAGCGAGGGCATCATCGAACTGCCCGAAGACGCGCCGGTCGGCGAAGTCTATGCGCAATGGGCCGGCCTCGACGATCCGGTCATCGAGATCAATCTCACGCCGAACCGGCCCGACGCCGCCGGCGTTTACGGCGTCGCGCGCGACCTGGCGGCGGCGGGCCTCGGCGTTCTCAAGGAGAAAGACATCCTCCCCGTCGAGGGCAAATTCCCCTGCCCCGTGGGCGTGACGCTGGATTTCGCCGAGAGCGACAAACATCTCGCCCCCTTCTTCGCACTGCGCCTCGTCAGGGGCGTCAAAAATGGCCCGAGCCCGGCCTGGATGCAGAAGCGTCTGCGCGAGATCGGCCTGCGGCCGATCAATGCGCTCGTCGACATCACCAATTTCATGACCTTCGACCGCGCGCGGCCGCTGCACGTCTTCGACGCGAAGAAAGTGAAGGGCGATCTCGTCGTGCGCAGCGCCAGAAAGGGCGAGACGCTGCTGGCGCTCGACGGCAAGACCCATGAGCTCGAGGCGGGCATGGTCGTGATCAGCGACGACCACGGCGTCGAATCGATCGCCGGCGTCATGGGCGGCGAGGTCTCGGGCTGCAACGACGACACGACCGACGTGCTGATCGAATCAGCCCTGTGGGATCCACAAAACATCGCCCACACGGGCCGCAAACTCGGCATCGTCACCGACGCGCGCTACCGTTTCGAGCGCGGCGTCGATCCCGACTTGGCCTTGCCCGGGATTGAACTCGCGACAAAACTCGTCGTCGATCTCTGCGGCGGCGAGGCTTCTCAGCTCGTCATCGCCGGCGCGGTTCCGCGCGAGCGGCGGGTCGTGGACTTCCCCTGGTCGGAAACGCAGCGCCTCGCCGGCGTCGACGTCTCGCAGGCGGAGGCGACGGCCATTCTCGAGCGCCTCGGCTTCACGGTTGAAAAGTCCGGGACGGAAGGCGCGCGCGTCACGACGCCGAGCTGGCGGCCGGACATCGAGGGCAAGGCCGACATCGTCGAAGAAATCGTGCGCATTCTTGGCGTCGACAACGTGCCGTCAACGCCCTTGCCTCGCGCCGAGGGCGTCGCGCCCCCCGTGCTGACCCTGATGCAGAAGCGCGCCCGCAACGCCCGGCGGGCGCTGGCGTCGCAGGGGCTCGTCGAGGCGGTCACCTGGTCGTTCATCGCCAAGGAGCAGGCCGAAGCCTTCGGCGGCGGCGCCCCGGGCCTCGCCCTCGCCAATCCGATCGCCGCCGATCTTTCCGACATGCGGCCGAGCCTGCTGCCGGGCCTCGTCGCCGCCGCCAACCGCAATGCGGCGCGCGGTCTCGGCGACCAGGACCTGTTCGAGGTCGGGCAGATCTTCCTCGACCCTTCCGAAAAGGGCCAGCGACTCTCCGCGGCCGGCATCCGCCGTGGCCTCGCGGGCGCAGGGCGGCACTGGTCGGCGCCGGCCCGGCGCGCCGGCGCCTTCGACGCCAAGGCGGACGCCTTGACTCTGCTCGACGCGCTCGGCGTCGCGACCGGCGGCCTGCAGGTCATCCCCGGCGGACCCGCCTGGTTCCATCCGGGCCGCTCGGCGACGCTGCAATTCGGCCCCAAGGCGATCGTCGGCCATTTCGGCGAATTGCACCCGCGCGCGCTGAAGGCGCTCGACGTGGAGGGCCCGATCGCCGCTTTCGAGATCATCCTCGACGCGCTGCCGGCCCCCAAGGCCAAGCCCACCAAGATCAAGCCGAAGCTGGAGCTCTCCGACCTCCAGCCGCTCTCCCGCGATTTCGCCTTCATAGTGGATCGAACGGCGCCGGCGGGTGATCTGGTCCGAGCCGTGGCCGGGGCCGACAAGACCCTCATTTCCGATGTGAGCGTCTTCGACGTCTATGAGGGCGTCGGCGTGCCGGAGGGCAGGAAGTCGGTCGGCGTCGCGGTGACGTTGCAGCCGCGCGAAAAAACCCTCACCGACGCGGAAATCGAGGCGGTGGCGCAGAAGATCGTCGCCGAGGCGGAAAGAAAATGCGGGGCGTCGCTGCGGTGAGGAAGGCGAAGGTCGGCGGCGCAGGCTCCGTCTCCTCGCGCGCGCAGGGGAAGACCATGGCCGTCACACGGGCGTTCGGACGCCCGCGCACAGTCGTGTTTGCAGCGCTTCTTGCAGGCGCCCTCGCGCCGTCCGCCGTCGCTGGCCCCCGGACGATCGACGACTGCGAGGCCATAAAGGACCCCAACGCCTACAATCTTTGCCTCGCGTCCTTCGGCCCGATGCGCGGCCAGCACGGCGCGAGCTACCCCGGCGTCGCCGCCGAAGGGGAGAAGCGCGGCGGCGGCGCTTCACGTGGCGGCCGCCGGGCGGCGGCGCGCCATTTGGGCCCCGCCGGCGCATCAATGAACTATTTGAGCGGCGGGCGCGTGCGCATGGAATTCACGCCAGGGCGCTGATGAAGGCCAAGCGGCGGCGCAACATCGCCTCTAAGCTGAGCACAAAAAGACCCTGCGCCGAATTTACCTCTTGGCAAACGGGCGCCGGCCCTTTAAATAAGCCGTTCCGGGGTTGACATAGGGCTTCGACCCCGCTTTCAGATTTGGAGCTTCCGCCCGAACCAAGGCTTTGTCAATGGCTTAGGAGACAGGCGGTGGATAGGCCGGCGGATCCGGGGGTAAAGCCTCGTGTCCCGTCCGGCCATGTCCTGTCCGAGACTGCCGGCGTCGTCGAAGGGGTTTCCACACCCCGAGCGACTCAATCGGCTGGAGGACGATCAGAGAAATCTGTCGTCCGAAAGCGGCCTGCACAGACGGGGAAACCGTAATTTTTGGCCGCTGGCTCGACCGCCAACGTCCTTTGAATTTGGTTCACGCCCCTTCAACCAGGGCTTTCGTCATCCGGCGAGGCGCTCTGGGGACAGGATCTACGGAGCCGTCCGCGCCCGCGGGCGGCAAGTCGCAACCGGCGGGTTCCTCCCGCCAGTTATGAAGAGAGCAACCGTGGATAGAGCGGAGAAAAAAGAAGCCGTCGCGGCGTTGCACCAGGTCTTTAATCAGGCCGGCGCAATCGTCGTTGCGCACTACTCCGGCTTGACGGTCGCCCAAATGCAGGCCCTGCGCAAGCGGGCCCGCGAAGAGGGCGCATCCGTTCAGGTCGCCAAGAACCGCCTCGCCAAGATCGCTCTGGATGGCGCGAGCGTCGCCGATTTCGGGACCCTGCTCAAGGGCCCGACCCTGATCGCCTATTCGGACGATCCGGTGGCGGCGCCGAAGGTGGCTGTGGCCTTCGCCAAGGACCATGACAAGTTCGTGATCCTGGGCGGCGCCATGGGCGCCACGTTGCTGAACCCGGACGGCGTCAAGTCGCTTGCGACCATGCCGTCTCTCGACGAACTGCGCGCCAAGCTCGTGGGCCTCATCCAGGCGCCCGCGACCAAGATCGCCCAGCTCTCGACCGCGCCTGCCGCCAAGCTCGCGCGCGTGTTCGGCGCCTACGCCAAGAAAGACGCGGCCTAAGAGGCGCGCAAACCAAGTCAAGAACCAAATTCAAAGGACGCAACTATGGCTAATCTCGAAAAGATCGTCGAAGACCTCTCGGCTCTCACCGTCCTCGAGGCGGCTGAGCTCGCCAAGCTGCTCGAAGAGAAGTGGGGCGTCTCCGCGGCCGCCGCCGTGGCTGTCGCCGCCGCGCCGGCCGCTGGCGCCGCCGCTCCGGCCGCCGAGGAGAAGACCGAGTTCAACGTGATCCTGGCCGCGGCCGGGGACAAGAAGATCGAGGTCATCAAGGAGGTCCGCGCGATCACCGGCCTCGGCCTGAAGGAAGCCAAGGACCTCGTCGAAGGCGCCCCGAAGCCGCTGAAGGAAGGCGCTTCGAAGGAAGAGGCCGAGAAGATCAAGGCGACCCTCGAGAAGGTCGGCGCCAAGATCGAGCTCAAGTAATTTCCCCGCCGCCTTCAAAGCGGCGGCGAGACGAGAATCGCGGTCCCGGCTCGAGCCGGGACCGCGCGCGGTTGATAAGGGGCGCTATGTGGCAGGCGCCCGACAGGGCGAGAGCGGCTCGAATGTGAGCAGGCCGCCCTCATGAGAGAGGCTCGAAAAGCGACATGGCTCAGACGTCGGCCCGCAAGTTCACCGGTCGCAAGCGCACCCGCAAGTTCTTCGGACACATCCGCGAAGCGGCGGCGATGCCCAATCTGATCGAGGTGCAGAAGGCCTCTTACGATCAATTCCTGCTTGTCGACGAGCCCAAGGGCGGCCGCCCCGACGAAGGCCTTCAGTCCGTCTTCAAATCCGTTTTTCCGATCTCCGACTTCTCGCAGGTCGCGCTGCTCGAATTCGTCCGCTATGAATTCGAACAGCCGAAATACGACGTCGACGAATGCCGCCAGCGCGGCATGACCTTCGCCGCGCCGCTGAAGGTGACGCTGCGCCTCATCGTGTTCGACGTCGATCCCGATACGCAGGCGAAGTCGGTCAAGGACATCAAGGAGCAGGACGTCTACATGGGCGACATGCCCTTCATGACGTCGAACGGCACCTTCATCGTCAACGGCACCGAGCGCGTCATCGTCTCGCAGATGCATCGTTCGCCGGGCGTGTTCTTCGACCACGACAAGGGCAAGAGCCACTCCTCCGGCAAGCTGCTGTTCGCCGCCCGCATCATTCCCTATCGCGGCTCCTGGCTCGACATCGAGTTCGACGCCAAGGACATCGTCTACGCCCGCATCGACCGCCGCCGCAAGATTCCGGTGACGTCGCTTTTGTTCGCGCTCGGCCTCGACGGCGAAGAGATTCTTTCGACCTTCTACAAGACCATCGCCTACAAGGCGGATGGCGAAAACTGGCGCATGCCCTTCGACGCCGAGCGCATGAAGGGCGTGAAGGCCGTCGCCGACATGATCGACGCCGACACCGGCCAGGTCATCCTGGAGGCCGGCAAGAAGCTCGCCGTGCGCGCTGCGCGCCAGCTCGCCGAAAAGGGCGTGAAGGCGATCCGCGTGTCGTCGGAAGACCTCTACGGCCAGTATCTCGCCGAAGATCTCTTCGACCCGGGCACGGGCGAGATTTTCGCGGAAGCCGGCGACGAGATCACCGCCAAGACGCTGCCGCTGCTGCTGGAGAAGGGCTTCGACGAGCTGCCGGTGCTCGACATCGACCATATCAACGTCGGCCCCTACATCCGCAACACGCTCGCGGTCGACAAGAATTCGAACCGCGAAGAAGCGCTGTTCGACATTTATCGCGTGATGCGCCCCGGCGAGCCGCCGACCATGGACACGGCGGAAGCCATGTTCCATTCGCTGTTCTTCGACGCGGAGCGCTACGACCTCTCGGCCGTCGGCCGCGTGAAGATGAACATGCGCCTCGATCTCGATGCGCCGGACACGGTGCGCACGCTGCGTCGTGAGGACATTCTCGCCGTGGTGAAGGCGCTTGTCGACCTGCGCGACGGCCGTGGCGAGATCGACGACATCGACCATCTCGGCAACCGCCGCGTCCGCTCGGTCGGCGAGCTGATGGAAAATCAGTATCGCCTCGGCCTTTTGCGCATGGAGCGCGCCATCAAGGAGCGCATGTCCTCGGTCGACATCGACACGGTCATGCCGCAGGATTTGATCAACGCCAAGCCCGCGGCCGCCGCGGTGCGCGAGTTCTTCGGCTCCTCGCAGCTCTCGCAGTTCATGGACCAGACCAACCCGCTTTCGGAGATCACGCACAAGCGTCGTCTCTCGGCGCTGGGTCCGGGCGGCCTGACGCGCGAGCGCGCCGGCTTCGAGGTGCGCGACGTGCACCCCACGCATTATGGCCGCATCTGCCCGATCGAAACGCCCGAAGGCCCGAACATCGGCCTGATCAACTCGCTGGCGACCTTCGCGCGCGTCAATAAATATGGCTTCATTGAAGCGCCTTACCGCCGCGTCCGCGACGGCAAGGTGACGGACGAGGTCGCCTATCTCTCGGCCATGGAAGAGTCGAAGTATCACGTCGCGCAGGCGAATGCGCCGATCGACGCCGACGGCAATCTGACGGAAGACCTCGTGCTCTGCCGTCACGCCGGCGACGTCATGCTGGTGCCGCGCGAAAAAGTCGACGCGATGGACGTGTCGCCCAAGCAGCTCGTCTCGGTCGCCGCGGCGCTGATCCCGTTCCTCGAGAACGACGACGCCAACCGCGCCCTCATGGGCTCGAACATGCAGCGTCAGGCCGTGCCGCTCGTCAAGGCCGACGCCCCGCTCGTCGGCACCGGCATGGAGCCGATCGTCGCGCGCGACTCGGGCGCCGCGATCGCCGCCCGCCGCACGGGCGTCGTCGACCAGATCGACGCGACGCGTATCGTCATCCGCGCCACGGAAGAGCAGGACCCCGCCAAGCCCGGCGTCGACATCTACCGGCTGATGAAGTTCCAGCGCTCGAACCAGTCGACCTGCATCAACCAGAAGCCGCTCGTGCGCGTCGGCGACGTCGTGCAAAAGGGCGACATCATCGCCGACGGCCCGTCGACGGACCTCGGCGATCTGGCGCTCGGCCGCAACGTGCTCGTCGCCTTCATGCCGTGGAACGGCTACAACTTCGAGGATTCGATCCTCCTCAACGAGCGCATCGTCAAGGAGGACGTGTTCACGTCGATCCATATCGACGAATTCGAAGTGATGGCGCGCGACACCAAGCTTGGTCCCGAAGAGATCACCCGCGACATTCCCAACGTCTCGGAAGAGACGCTGAAGAACCTGGACGAAGCGGGCATCGTCTATATCGGCGCCGAGGTGCAGGCGGGCGACATTCTCGTCGGCAAGATCACGCCAAAGGGCGAAAGCCCGATGACGCCGGAAGAAAAGCTTCTTCGCGCCATCTTCGGCGAGAAGGCGTCGGACGTGCGCGACACGTCCCTGCGCGTGCCGCCGGGCGTTCAGGGCACCATCGTCGAAGTGCGCGTCTTCAATCGCCACGGCGTCGAGAAGGACGAGCGCGCGCAGGCGATCGAGCGCGAGGAGATCGAGCGGCTCGCCAAGGACCGCGACGACGAGCTCGCGATCCTCGACCGCAACGTCTATGCGCGCCTCGGCGAAACCCTCATCGGCAAGAAGGCCATCGCCGGCCCGAAGAGCTTCAAGAAGGATCAGGTGCTGACGCAGGCGATCCTCGACGAATATCCGCGCTCGCAGTGGTGGACCTTCGTTATCGAGGACGACGCGCTGATGGCCTCGATCGAAGCCGTCCGCAAGCAGTACGACGAGTCGAAGAAGGGCCTCGAAAACCGCTTCCTCGACAAGGTCGAGAAGCTGCAGCGCGGCGACGAGCTGCCGCCCGGCGTGATGAAGATGGTCAAGGTCTTCGTCGCGGTGAAGCGCAAGATTCAGCCCGGCGACAAGATGGCCGGCCGTCACGGCAACAAGGGCGTCGTCTCGCGCATCGTGCCGCAGGAGGACATGCCTTTCCTCGAGGACGGCACGCCCGTGGACATCGTGCTCAACCCGCTGGGCGTGCCAAGCCGCATGAACGTCGGCCAGATTCTCGAGACGCATCTGGGCTGGGCCTGCGCGGGTCTGGGCAAGCAGGTCGGCAAGGCGGTCGACGCCTATATGCGCAGCAAGGACGCCACGCCGGTGCGCGAGGCCTTGAAGGACGTCTATGGTCCCGATCAGGAGCTCGATCACGTCGACGAAACGACGCTCATCGAGATCGGCAAGGATCTGAAGCGCGGCGTGCCGATCGCGACGCCGGTCTTCGACGGCGCGCGCGAGAAGGACATCGTCGACATGCTGACCAAGGCGGGGCTCGCCTCGTCGGGCCAGGTGACGCTTTTCGACGGCCGCACCGGCGAGGCCTTCGACCGCAAGGTGACCGTGGGCTACATTTATATGCTGAAGCTCCATCACCTCGTCGACGACAAGATCCACGCGCGCTCGATCGGCCCCTACTCGCTCGTCACCCAGCAGCCGCTGGGCGGCAAGGCGCAGTTCGGCGGCCAGCGTTTCGGCGAAATGGAGGTGTGGGCGCTCGAAGCCTATGGCGCCGCCTACACGCTGCAGGAAATGCTGACGGTGAAGTCCGACGACGTCGCGGGCCGCACCAAAGTCTATGAATCGATCGTGCGCGGCGACGACACTTTCGAATCCGGCATTCCGGAGAGCTTCAACGTGCTCATCAAGGAAATGCGTTCGCTGGCGCTCAATGTCGAGCTCACCAACGCCACGCCGGAGCAGGAAGAGATGGCGCCGTCCACCGCGGAGGCTGCGGAATAGTCGATGCGACTGTCCCCCGTCATGGCGAGCGCAGCATTCCAGAGCAGCAACGGCGGCTCTGGAATGCTTCGCTGCTTCGCTCTTGTGACGGCGTAGCCAACCCTTGAGATTTTACGACGCAGGCGGCGCGGCTCACGCGCCCCGGCGTCCCAGGAGAAGACCATGAATCAGCAAGAGGTCATGAATCTCTTCAATCCGGTCGTGGCGACGCAGGCCTTCGACCAGATCAGGATTTCGATCGCCAGCCCGGAGAAAATCCTCTCCTGGTCGTTCGGCGAGATCAAGAAGCCCGAGACGATCAACTACCGCACGTTCAAGCCCGAACGCGACGGTCTGTTCTGCGCGCGCATCTTCGGGCCGATCAAGGACTACGAGTGCTTGTGCGGCAAGTACAAGCGCATGAAATACAAGGGCGTCATCTGCGAGAAGTGCGGCGTCGAAGTCACGCTCGCGCGCGTGCGGCGCGACCGGATGGGCCATATCTCGCTCGCCGCGCCCGTCGCGCATATCTGGTTCCTGAAGTCGCTGCCCTCGCGCATCGGCCTTCTGCTCGATATGACGCTGAAGGATCTCGAGCGCATCCTCTACTTCGAGTCCTATATCGTCATTGATCCGGGCCTCACCCCGCTCAAGGAGCGCCAGCTCCTCTCGGAAGAGGAATATCTCACCGCGCAGGACGAGTTCGGCCAGGACACGTTCACCGCCATGATCGGCGCCGAGGCGATCCGCCGGCTGCTCGAGTCGATGGACCTCGAGGGCATCGCCGCGTCCCTGCGTCAGGAGATCGCCGAGGCGAAGACCGAGCTCAAGCCCAAGAAGCTCGCCAAGCGCTTGAAGATCATCGAGGCCTTCATCCAGTCGGGCAATCGGCCGGAGTGGATGATCCTGAAGGAAATCCCGGTCATCCCGCCGGATCTGCGTCCGCTCGTCCCGCTCGACGGCGGGCGCTTCGCGACGTCGGACTTGAATGATCTCTACCGCCGCGTAATCAACCGCAACAACCGCCTGAAGCGCTTGATCGAGCTGCGCGCGCCGGACATCATCATCCGCAACGAAAAGCGCATGCTGCAGGAGGCCGTCGACGCGCTGTTCGACAACGGCCGCCGCGGCCGCGTCATCACGGGCGCCAACAAGCGCCCGCTGAAGTCGCTCGCCGACATGCTGAAGGGCAAGCAGGGCCGCTTCCGCCAGAATCTGCTCGGCAAGCGCGTCGACTATTCGGGCCGCTCGGTGATCGTCGTCGGTCCGGAGCTCAAACTGCATCAATGCGGCCTGCCAAAGAAGATGGCGCTGGAGCTGTTCAAGCCCTTCATCTATTCGCGTCTCGACGCCAAGGGCTATTCGGCGACCGTGAAGCAGGCCAAGAAGCTCGTGGAGAAAGAGAAGCCCGAAGTCTGGGACATCCTCGACGAGGTCATTCGCGAGCATCCGGTTCTCCTGAACCGCGCGCCGACGCTGCATCGTCTCGGCATTCAGGCCTTCGAGCCGGTGCTGATCGAGGGCAAGGCGATCCAGCTGCATCCGCTCGTCTGCGCGGCCTTCAACGCCGACTTCGACGGCGACCAGATGGCCGTGCACGTGCCGCTGTCGCTCGAAGCGCAGTTGGAAGCGCGCGTGCTGATGATGTCGACGAACAACATCCTGCACCCGGCGAATGGTCAGCCCATCATCGTGCCGTCGCAGGACATTGTTCTGGGCCTCTATTATCTGACGCTGGAGCGCGACGGCGAGCCGGGCCAGGGCATGTGCTTCGCCAATCAGGGCGAGATCGAGCACGCGCTCGCCGCCAAGGCCATCACGCTGCACACGAAGATCAAGGGCCGCGGCTGGACCTATGACGCGGCGGGCAAGCGCGTGGCGAAAATCTACGACACCACGCCGGGCCGCATGATGCTCGCCCAGCTTCTGCCCAAGCACACGAAGATCCCCTTCGACGTCGTCAACAAGCTGATGACCAAGAAAGAGATCTCGAACATGATCGACACCGTCTACCGCAACTGCGGTCAGAAGGAGACGGTCATTTTCTGCGACCGCATCATGGCGCTCGGCTTCCGCGAAGCCTTCAAGGCCGGCATCTCCTTCGGAAAGGACGACATGGTCGTGCCGGAGACGAAGGAGAAGATCGTCTCCGAGACGCGCGCCGCCGCGAAAGAATATGAGCAGCAGTACAACGACGGCCTCATCACCCAGGGTGAGAAATACAACAAGGTCGTCGACGCCTGGATGAAGTGCACGGACAAGCTCGCCGAGGAGATGATGCAGCGCATCTCCGCGGTGCGTAAGGACGAGCACGGCCGCGACGTGCCGATCAATTCGATCTACATGATGTCGCACTCCGGCGCGCGCGGTTCGCCGCAGCAGATGAAGCAGCTCGCCGCCATGCGCGGCCTGATGGCGAAGCCGTCGGGCGAGATCATCGAGAGCCCGATCATCTCGAACTTCAAGGAAGGGCTGACGGTTCTCGAATACTTCAACTCCACCCACGGCGCCCGCAAGGGCCTCGCGGATACGGCGTTGAAGACCGCGAACTCGGGCTATCTCACCCGTCGTCTCGTCGACGTCGCGCAGGATTCGATCATCTCGTCCACGGACTGTGGGTCGCAGAACGGCATCCGCATGCGCGCCATCATCGACGCCGGCCAGGTCGTCGCGTCGCTGGCGACGCGTATCCTCGGCCGCACGGCGGCGGAGGATCTCAAGGCGCCGGACGGCAGGGTCATCGTCCCCGCGGGCGAGATGATCCAGGAGTGGCATATCGAGCCGATCAACGCCGCCGGCATTCAGGAGGTGAAGATCCGCTCGGTCTTGACCTGCGAGGCCAAGAACGGTGTCTGCGCCAAATGCTATGGCCGCGACCTCGCGCGCGGCACGCCCGTCAATATGGGCGAGGCCGTGGGCGTCATCGCGGCGCAGTCGATTGGCGAGCCGGGCACGCAGCTCACCATGCGCACCTTCCACATCGGCGGCGCGGCGCAGCTCGCGGACCAGTCCTTCATCGAGTCGAATTTCGAGGGCACGGTGCATGTGCGCAACCGCCATGTCGCCCGCAACTCGGACGGCGACCTCATCGTCATGGCGCGCAACGTCGCCATCGTGATCCTCGGGCCGGACGGCGCCGAGCGCGCGGTGAACCGCATCCAATACGGCGCCAAGCTGAAGGTCGACGAAGGCGACAAGGTCAAGCGCGGCCAGCGCATCGCCGAGTGGGACCCCTATACGCGTCCCATCATCAGCGAGGTGGACGGCGTCATCGGCTTCGAGGACCTCGTCGAAGGCCAGTCGATGTCGGAGACGGTCGACGAATCGACCGGCATCGCCAAGCGCATGGTCATGGACTGGCGCCTCAATCTGCGCTCGGCGAGCCTCAAGCCCGCGATCGTCATCAAGAGCGCGGACGGCAAGATCGCCAAGCTGCAGCGCGGCGGCGACGCCCGCTATCTGCTGCCTGTCGACTCGATCATCGCGGTCGAGCCCGGCGGCACGGTGAAGGCCGGCGACATTGTCGCGCGTATCTCGGTCGAAAGCGCCAAGACCCGCGACATCACCGGCGGTCTTCCGCGCGTCGCGGAGCTCTTCGAGGCGCGCCGGCCGAAGGATCACGCGATCATCGCGGAGATCTCGGGCACCGTTCAGTTCGGCCGCGACTACAAGAACAAGCAGCGTCTCAGCATCGTGCCGTCGGAAGAGGGCGCGGAGCCGGTCGAATATCTGATCCCGAAGGGCAAGCACATTCACCTTCAGGATGGCGACGTCGTCGAAAAGGGCGATTACATCGTCGACGGCAATCCGGCGCCGCACGACATTCTGGCGATCAAGGGCGTGGAGGAGCTTGCGGCCTACCTCGTCAACGAGATCCAGGAGGTCTATCGTCTGCAGGGCGTGAACATCAACGACAAGCACATCGAAGTGATCGTGCGTCAGATGCTTCAGAAGATCGACATCACCGATCCGGGCGACACCGGCTTCCTCGAAGGCGAGCAGGTGGATCACGTCGAGCTCGACGAGGCGAACGCCAGGGCGATCGAGAACGGCGGCAAGCCCGCGAGCGGGACGCCGGTGCTGCTCGGCATCACCAAGGCGTCGCTGCAGACGCGCTCCTTCTTCTCCGCCGCCTCCTTCCAGGAGACGACGCGCGTCCTCACCGAGGCCGCCGTCAACGGCAAGATCGACCCGCTGGTCGGCCTCAAGGAGAACGTCATCGTCGGCCGTCTCATCCCGGCCGGCACGGGCGCAGCGATGGCCAAGTTCCGCGGCATCGCATCGGGCCGCGACGACCTGATCATCGAGCAGCGGGCCGAGGCGGCCGAGCCGGCCCCGGCGCTGCCGCCGGCGGAGTAAGAGCCTGGTGAAAAAGAAGGCCGCCCGCGAGGGCGGCCTTTCTTCTTTGGGTTATCCGCTTGTGCGGTCCGTCATGGCCGCGGCTTGTCCCGCCGGCGCGCATCCGGCAGCTCGCGCCAGAGAGGCGCCGCGTGGACAACCGCGACAGGCGCGGGCGTCACAGGCGCGCGAGGCGGCGATACTGGTTGAAAACGAAGAGATGGCGTTCGTGTCTTCCATCCTTTCCCTCCTGAGGAGCCTCCCCGCCCGCGCCGCGCGCGCGCTGATCCTCGTCTATCGCGTGACTTTCTCCGCCTTCGCCGGGCGGAGTTGCCGCTATGCGCCGACGTGCTCGGAATATGCGGAGGAGGCCATTGCAAAACATGGCCTGTGGGCGGGAGGCTGGATGGGCTTTGCGCGCATTTGCCGATGCCGGCCGGGCGGCGGCGAGGGATTCGACCCCGTTCCGGAGCGCCTGCCCGCAGGCGCCAGCGCGTTCACCCCCTGGCGCTATGCGCGGTGGCGGGGACCGTTTCGCTGTGAGGAGGTCGACGAGTAGCTTTGCTTTGGGGGCTCCCTGGGCGACCGGCCTGAGCCGTTACGACTTCGCCATCAGCTCCAGCGCCAGACCGTAAATCCGCGTGCGCGACGCCTCGGGCAAGGTGCGCAGCACTTCGAGATAGGTTTGTCCCGCGGCGCACATCCTGGCGTCGTCCAGTGGCGGGTCGGGCATTTTGCCGTCGAGCAGCGCATCGATTTCCGCCTTGTCGAGGCCGCGCGCGGCGAGCGCCGTCTCGAGCGTCTTGAAATCCGCCTCGGTCGGCTGGCTGCGGGCGAGGTTTTTGGTCTTGCCGCTCACCATCGCCTCGAGGCTGGCGATCGCCATCTGGGCGACGAGCGGACGCCGCGCCGCGGCGAAGCGCTGGAAGTCCTGATTGGTCGCGCCATAGAGAAAGCCGACGCATAATTTCTTGTCTTCCCGCGCCACGGCCTGCAACACCGCGAGCTGCTCGGCGAAGACGCGCGACATCGCCTCGGGATCGGCCTTGGCGGCGAGGCTGCCGCGCGACTGGCGCAGCCGCCGCACCGCCTCGGAGAGATAGTAATCGACGCTCTGTTCGGTCTTCGTCTGCGAGAGCCGCTCGGCGAACTCCTGCAGCGTCTTTTCGTAATCGCCGGTGAAGGTTTCGCGCAGCCGCGCGAAGAAGCGCGCATATTCCGGCGCCTGCGCGATCTCGGTCTCGACGATCTGCCGCGCCGTGGCGAGGTCGATCGGGCCGCTCAACGCGCCGAAGGCCCCGCCCGGCCGCGCCGGGCTGAACGCCAGGATCATCATGCCGACGCCGAGACAGATTGCGACGACGGCGGCGGCGGCGAGCGCCAGAATTCTTTCCACAAAGAGCATTCAGCGAGCCTGCGAGCGGAGCGGAGGTTGAATTTATGCAAAGGCGGCGGGCCTGAAAAGCGACTCTACGCTTTTTCGGCCCCGCCGCTTCTGATCGCGGCGCCGCGTAGCCGCGCGAGGCGGGCGCTTTCGGCGCGATGCGCGACAAGGAGCGCGATATGCCGGTTGAGGTCATAAGTCCAATGGCCGCGGCGCGCCCGCTCGGCGCGCAGGGCGCGTTCGATCTCCCGAACCACCCGCCGTGCGGCCTGGGGCGTTTCGCTCGCAATGATCTCCTGCGAGAGGCGGTGAAAGCGCGACAGCGCATGGGCGCGGTTATAGGCGGCGAGACTTGCGTCGAGCGCCGCGTCGACAGCGGGCCGCGCCGCCGCCTCCAGCCTCTCGAAAGCCTGTCTCTTTGCGCCAAGGGAGCCAAGGGAGCTTTGGGTTCTGGTCATGTCTCGATCCTCCAGGCGCGAAGGATCGACCGAGATCGGCGCCCTGGGGAAAGAATTTTTTCCCAATTATATACTTGACAAAGCGTTGCCCGTCTTTTACAACAAACCAAGACGTTAGCCAAATGCGCCCGTTTTGGATAGTCAAGCTCAAGTGCTGAATTGATCCCTAAAGCGGCAGATTTCTAGGACTTTAGACCGATGGTTGACCTAACCGATCCTATCTTCACCGACGCCGACGCGGCCCGTCGTCATCTTGAAGCTCAGGTTTGGCCGAATGGCCCGATCTGCCCGCATTGCGGCAACGCCGCGCAGGACCGAATCACCGCCCTCAAAGGCAAGTCGCACCGCCCCGGCCTGTATCAGTGCATGGAATGCCGCGAGCAGTTCACCGTGACCGTGGGCTCAGCGTTCGAGCGCTCCAAAATCCCGCTAAACAAGTGGCTGCTGGCGACTTACCTGCTGAACGCCTCCAAGAAAGGCTACAGCGCCCACCAACTGCACCGCACGCTTGGCGTCACTTACAAGACGGCTTGGTTTATGTTTCACCGCATCCGCGAGGCGATGAAGGCCGACCCCGCCGAGACCGGCCCCCTTGGCGGCGAAGGCAAGATCGTCGAAGCCGACGAAACTTACTTCGGCCCGAAAGAGACCGTCACCAAGCGCACGAAGCACGGCAAGCCGTCGCATTCCAGCAAGCGCGCCGTTGTCGCTCTCGTCGAGCGCGGCGGCTCAGTCCGCTCGTTCCACGTTGACAGCGCCACCAAGGACACCGTGCGCACGATCCTCGTCACCAACGTCTGCCGCTCAACCCGCCTGCATACGGACGAAGCCCGCATGTATATCGAGGTCGGCAAAGAGTTCGCTGGTCATGAGACCGTGTGCCACAGCGCCGAGGAATACGTGCGCGGCAACGTTCACACGAACACAATCGAAGGCTTTTTCAGCATCTTCAAACGCGGCATGAAGGGCATCTACCAGCATTGCTCAGAGAAGCACTTGCACCGCTATCTGGTCGAGTTCGACCACCGCTATAACACCCGCGCCAAGCTCGGTTACACCGACGCCATGCCCGCCGACAAGGCGCTGGCCGGCATCAAAGGGCGTCGCCTGTATTATCGGCGACCTGACGAAGCCGCGAACGCGTAAACAGGAGGCGCGTAAGTTCCTGCGCTGGCGCAAACACAACATTAACAAAACTTAATCGTAAATAAGGCCAGCCGCAGCAGAGCGCTGGGACTCTATGGAGAGAATCAGTCATTATTGGACATTCCGTGAACGTCACGGGAGCCGCCACCACTCCTATCAGCTTGGAAGGCAATGGAGTGGTGGCGGAAATCGAAGTCCAATAGAAGGACCCCGACAATGGCTACTACGCGTAAACAAGCACGAGACGCCGGCAACGGTCAATTCACCACAATGGCTGACGCCCGGCGCAGGCCGAACCAGACGGTCGTCGAGACCATCAAGACTCCTCCTTCGAAGCCGACGAATCCTTCGAAGAAGAAGTAATCTTTCTCTTAGTTGGGCGGCGCGGCGTATCTGCGCCGCCTTTTTCCTTATGCGGCTTCGGCGGCATCTTGTGCAGCCGGCGTAGAGTTTCGTTGGCCATAGCCATTGCGCCGTCTTGATCCGAATCAGAGTCCTTCGACATGGCTACTCCAGACCTACCGAATAAAGACCATGATACCAAATTGTTGCAGGCCATAGGAGAAACAATTATGGCCTGGGGAGCGGTAGAGTTTCGCCTGCTCCTTATATTCCAGAACCTTTTCCGACCGCATGAGCACTATAGAGCAGACATTATCTGGGCTGCTCTAAGAAGTTTTGAAGCAAAGATAGACCTATTGTCTAAGTGCCTAGAAGCATCTGCTGCTCACAGACACGCTGCATATACTTGGTCATTACTCCGAAGTGAAGTAATGTCGAATTACAAACTTCGCAACAAAATCGCTCACGGAACTGTATTTCTTGAAGGGACAGAGAATTCCCACATTGAACCGTTTCTCGCGCTATTCTCACCTAAGCCAAAGATACACTTACGCGAAATCTACTCATACAGAGAAAAGTTCGTAGAGCTTATCGACTGTCTTTTATATTTTGATCTGTCTGTAACGACGCCGGCATCACAGCATCAAGAATTGCCAAGACCAGCGCCCGATCTGCTGCGTCGTCTTCTATCTCAAGACGCCCAGAAGCGCGAAGCTCAGTCACGCCGCGATCGAGCATGGCGTCAATATTTGAAAGACCATCCTGAGCTTCGCTGATTTCCGGCCTGTCACGCGGTATCACCTTACCACATCCTTCTGCTTTGTCACGTATATAATTGTGAATTTTTTCCCTTGAATAGGATTTTTTTCCATCTTAAGCTTTACATTGATCTCGCAGAGGGAGACCGAGACGATGCATGCCTTTCTGGACAGGACTGTTTTTCCGCCCCCGCCGATCATGGGGCTGAGCGCGGCGGCCGCCGCTGCGGCGACCGGGGTGCCCGTGGCCGCCCTCGCTGATCGCTGGCGGACCCGCGCCAGGGTGACGCGCGCGCGGCATCTCGCGGTCTATCTCCATCACGTCGCGCTCGGCGCCAGCCTTTCGGCCTGCGCCCGCGATTTCGCGCGCGACCGCGCCTCGATGCGCTACGCCTGCGCCCGCATCGAGGACCTGCGCAGCAATCCCGCCTTCGACCGCTGCGCCGCGAGGCTCGAACGGGCGGTCGCCGCCCAGCGCGACATGGTCTTCGGGCTGATCGCGGGGGAAGGAGACGGGCGATGAGCAAGGCAAGCCGACCGAGGGAAGAAACGGCCGCGCGGGCGCTCGAACGGCTGGCGCGGGCGCTCGGCGAGGCCGGCGCCTGCGCGGCCCCGAGCGATTTCGACGCGAACACGCTCGTCGTGCTCGCCCCCCGCAAGGGCGTCACCGTTGCCCGCGCCCGGATCGCCGCCGAGGCGGGCGAGGCGGCGGTGGCGGAGGGGCTCGCGCAATGGGTCCGCGAAGGAACGGCGCGTCGGCTCTATCTGACCGACGCCGGCCGCGCCTACCTGCGGCGGCGGGCGGCCGACGATCCCGAACTCGATCCGTTCCGCGCCCAGCACGGCGATTACGCGCGGCGTCCGGCGGAGAAAGGCGCGGGGCCGACGCTGGTGAACGAGGCCGAGAGCCCTCTCGCCTGGCTCGCCCGGCGAAAGGGGGCGGATGGGCGGCCCTTCCTCGATCCCGCGCAGATCGAGGCCGGCGAGCGCTTCCGCCGCGATATCGAGCAGGCGCAAATCCTCCAGCGCGTCACCGCCAATTGGGAGTCGTCCGGCGCCGGCGCGCGGCGGGGAGCGGACGCCGGCGTCGTGGTCACGGAGATCGCCTTGGACGCCCGCAAACGTCTGGCGCGCGCCTATGACGCCGTCGGGCCCGATCTCGCCGGGCTGCTCACCGACATGTGCGGCTATCTCAAGGGCTTGGAGACGGTCGAAAGCGAACGCGGATGGCCGGCGCGCTCCGGCAAGGTGGTGCTGAAGATCGCGCTCGCGCGGCTCGCGCGCCATTATGGGATCGGCGCCGCCGCCACCGGCCCCGCGCGGGCGAAAAGCCTCGTGCACTGGGGCGCGGAGGATTATCGGCCCAGCCTGTAAACGTCAGCGTGCGAAGCGGCCGCGTCCGTCGAGGCGCAAACGGCCGCTTTACGCCAGGGCGTCGCGCGCTTCCTTCTTGATGCGCTCGACCATGGCGCGCAGGCCATTGGCGCGCTGCGGCGTGAGATGTTCGGCGAGCCCGAGCTGCTTGAAGAGCGGGCTCGCGTCCGTCTCCACGATCTCCTGCGCGCGGCGGCCGGAATAAAGCGCCAGCACAAGCGCGACGAGGCCGCGCACGATATGCGCGTCGCTGTCGCCGCGGAAAGTGAGCGTCGGCGCGCCGTCGGCGTCCCGCCCGCGCGTCGTCTCGAGCCAGACCTGACTGGCGCAGCCGCGCACCTTGTTCTCGTCTGCGTAGGATTCCTTCGGCAGCGGCTCGAGCGTGCGGCCCAGCTCGATCAGATAGCGGTAGCGATCCTCCCACTCCTCCAAGAGCTCGAAATTGCCGATGATGTCGTCGATGACCATGCGCCTTCCTCTGTTTCCCTGCTCATTCTAGACCAGGCGCGCGCCCTTTCCATGCGAAGAGCGAGGCCTTAAGTTTGTGACTATCCTAAACTTGCCGGGGCGCGCCCTGGTCCCGATTTCATGGAGATGAATATGAGCCTCATGCCCCGCTGGCGCATCCTCGCCGTCGCGATTGTCGCCGCCCTGTCGCTGTCGGGCTGCGGCTACAACACAATCCCGACGCTCGAGGAAAACGCCAAGGCCAAATGGGCCTCCGTGCAATCCCAGTACCAGCGCCGCGCCGATCTTATTCCCAATCTCGTGGCGACGGTGCAAGGTTACGCCAAACAGGAAAACGACGTGCTGACATCCGTCGTCGAAGCGCGCGCCAAGGCGACCGCCGTGAAGGTCGACGCCTCGAGCATCACCGATCCGGAGAAGATGAAGCAGTTCCAGGACGCGCAGGCGCAGCTCACCGGCGCGCTCGGCCGGCTGCTCGCGGTGAGCGAAGCCTATCCCGACCTCAAATCGAACCAGAACTTCCTGGCGCTGCAATCCCAGCTCGAAGGCACGGAGAACCGGATCAATGTCGCGCGGCGGGACTATATCGAGGCCGTCCGCGAATATAATTTGTCGCTGCGAACCTTTCCCACCCTGCTGTGGGCGAAGACTTTCTTTGCGGACGCCAAACCGATGGCGGAATTTTCGGCGAGCGAGTCGGCGCAGCAGGCGCCGCAGGTGAAGTTCTAGAAATGGCCAGCGAGCGCCCGCCGCAAGAACTCGGCGCGCTTTGCGCGGAGCGTGACGCCATGTGGGCGCATATGCGGCAGGAGGCGGAGGACGCGCTGCGGCTCGACCCCGCCCTCGCGCCCCTGTTCATGGGCGAGCTTTTGAACCGGCATAGCCTCGAAGAGGCGGTGATCCATCGCGTGAGCGGCCGGCTCGGCGCCTCGGCGATGGACGCCGCGACAATCGCCGACGCCTTTCTCGCCGCGCTCGACAGCGAGCCCACGATCGGCGACGCGTTCCGCGCCGACGCGGCGGCCTATGTCGAACGCGACCCCGCCTGCCGGCGCCTCATCGAGCCGCTGCTTTATTTCAAGGGCTATCACGCTATCCAGGCGTCGCGCCTCGCCCATGCGCTGTGGCGCGCGGGAAAACGCGACTTCGCCTTCTACATCCAGAGCCGCGCCTCGGACGCGCTCGCCGCCGACATTCATCCGGCGGCGCGGTTCGGCAAGGGGATTTTCCTCGACCACGCGACGGGGTTCGTCGTGGGAGAGACGGCGGTCGTCGAGGACGACGTCTCGATCCTGCACGGCGTGACGTTGGGCGGCACCGGAAAGGTCGCGGGCGACCGCCATCCGAAGATCCGGCGCGGCGTGATGATCGGCGCCGACTCGAAGATCCTCGGCAATATCGAGATCGGCCAGCGCGCGCGAATCGCGGCGGGGTCCGTCGTGCTGCACCCGGTTCCGCCCAACTCCGTGGTCGCGGGCGTGCCGGCGAAGGTCGTTGGCGTCGAGGCGGCGGCCGAGCCCGCCCGCGACATGGACCAGCTCTTGCGCGGGCTCGCGTACGACTCGTTCGATTACGTGATCTGAGCTCACCTCACCTTCCCGTGAACTTCGGCGCGCGTTTTTCGAGAAAGGCCGCGCGCCCCTCCATGTAATCGGCGCTGTCGAAACAGCGCGCCGCGAGGGCCTCGCAGTCTGCGAGGCTCGGCGCATTGGGAAGTCCGGCGGCGGCGCGGATGGCGGCCTTGGCCGCGGCAAGCGTCAGCGGCGCATTGGCGGCGATCGTCTGTGAGAGATCGTCCACCGCCCCCTCGTAGCTCTCCGATTCGAAAACCCGCGCCAGGAACCCCGCAGCGAGCGCCTCCTTCGCGGTGAAGCGTCGGGCGGTGAAGAACATCTCGAAGGCGCGCTGCGCGCCCACCGCCGCCACCACATAGCGCATGGCCGAGGGCGGATAGCCGACGCCCAATCGTCCGGCCGGAATGGCGAAGGCCGCGCCCTCCTGCGCGACGCGCAGGTCGCAGGCGGCGGCGATCCCCATGCCGCCGCCCATGCAGAAGCCGGATATGGCCGCGATCGTCGGCTTGGAGCAAGCCGAAATGGCGTCGAAGGCCTCGACATTGGCCTGCTCATAGGCCCGCCCGCCGGCGCTTGTCGCGCGCACGGTGGAGAATTCCGAAATATCGGCCCCCGAGCAGAAGGGCAGGCCTTGGGCGCCGCAAACTAAAACGACTCGCGCCGAGGGCTCGGCGTCGATTGCGGCGACGAGCGGCGGCAGCGCCCGCCACATCTCGAGATCGAAGGCGTTGCGCTTCGCTCCATTGTCGATGAGGAGGCGCGCCACGCCTTGACGGAGCTCAACGCGGAGCTTGGGGGTGGGGGAATCGATCGGCATGAGCGAGATGTAGCAACCGCGCCTGATCTTCGACAGAGGTTTAACGCCTGGCCTGAGCGCGCCCCGCCCGCTCAGCGTCACGCCCCCGCTTGCCGGCGGGAGTCCCCGCGGTGCGGACCCATGTCTTGCAGCCTTTGTGGCGCCTCGTGGCGTAGGTGGGCGCGCCGGGGGCGCGCAACCGCTGCAAGCCTCTGCTCGCCTGCGACGCCACGCCACACCTCGCCGCGCCCCTTCGCGACCTCTTGCCACAGCTCGATCGCGCCGGGAGGGAGTAAAGCAATTTGTCAGATTTTCATGCGGCGGCCCTGGAGCAGTCATGGCGGTTGGATCGGACAAATTTGCGTCGCCCGGCGCGCTGAGAATGGCGCTGGCCTTTGCGGTCTTCGTGCACCACACGACGAAGTTCAATCTCGGCATGTCCGCCGTGCTGATCTTTTTCGTCCTCAGCGGCTATTGGGTCGCCACGATGTGGACGAAGACCTATTCCAAGACCAGCCTGTCCTATTTCACCTTCCTCGTCTCGCGCTTCTGGCGCGTCGCGCCGGTTTTCATGCTGTGCTCCGCGATCGCCTGGACGCTTCTGTGGTGGCGGGGCGTCGCGCCGGCGGAGGCCGGCGGCCTGATGCGCCAGCTTTTCTCGAACGTCATGATCCTCGGCTATAATTCGCTTTCTTATCAGGCGAATGTGCCGGGCTGGTCGCTCGACATGGAGATGCAGTTCTATCTCGTCGCGCCGGTCGTCGTTTTCCTGGTGTCGAGAAACATCTTCGTTCTGCTCGGCTGCGTCCTGCTGTCGCTTCTGGCGCCGAAGTTCGGCGGCTCGGCGACGGTGCTGCCCTTCCTGTATTTCTTCGGCATCGGCGTCGCCGCCGCGACCCACGACCTCAAGCCGAGCCGCCGTTTGGCCTATGCCTCGCTCGGCGCGACCTTCGCGCTGCTCGCCGTCTATGCGGCGATCTTCTTCAAGAGCGTCGCGGCCGATCCGACGCAGACCCAGCTCCTCGCCTTCAGCAGCAAAGCCAATCTCCTGATCGCCGTGATGATGACGCCCTGGGCGATCTATACGACGAAGCAGAAGAGCGGCTCGACCGACCGGATGTTCGGCGACCTTTCCTACATCTTCTATCTGCTGCACTGGTCGGTGATCGGCGCCATCGGCACGGGCGAAGGCTCCTATGCCGATCGTTTCGTCCTGTGCTCGGAGGCGGTCATCGTCATTCTCGTCGCCTCCTGGCTGATCTGGCTGCTGTTCGACCGGCCGATCGGAAGGTTGCGGGCTGGCTGGGTCGCCCGCCGGCGCGTGACGGCGACTGCGGAGCCCGGCGGCGCGGCGCTGCAACCCGCCCTCGCCTGACACGCGGCGGCTAAGTCTGTGGACTTAGAGCAAAAAGCGTAAGTGGCGGCAGCCCTGTAAAGCTGATAGCTTGAGGCGCGTCGTGGTTTCGAGCCCCGATGAGTCCAAGGGGCGTCCGCTTTGTTGAAACAAGGGCTTGAGATCCTTCTGCCAGGCCTGCGGCGCGGCTTTTTCGTCCTCGCCGTCACAACCGGCCTGACGCTCCTCACCCTGAAGCGCACGGACGAGCCGGTCGTCGCCTGCTCGCTCGTCAACGACGGACCCAACAATTATACCGTGCTCGTCGTCGGCGAGTCCTGGGCCTCCGACGGCAAGGTTTTTCCGGAATTGCCCAAGGTGGTGTCGAAACGGCTCGGCGGACGCGGCGTGCAGGCCTGCAGCATCGGCTTCAACGGGCGAAATTCGCGCCTTCTCTATTCGGAGCTTCGCGAAAAATTCCCCAAATACCGGCTTTATTCGCTTTACGACTCCAATCCGCCGAACAAGGTGATCTTGATGACGGGCGTCAATGACGTCATTCAGCACGTCGGCGCCGCGAATTACGTCGAGTTCACCAAGAAACTCACCGAGTATTTTGCCGACGCTGACGATGTGGAGGTGATCTCCATCCCGCGCGTGAACGAGCGCTGGTTCAAGCCGCCCAATCTTTTCAGCCGGATGAAGCGCAATGTGCTGCGCTGTTTCTACGACAGTTGCGATTTCCAGGTGAACGAGCTTTACCGCGTCGCGCTGTGGCGCGACCATCCCGACCTGCATGTGCTCGAATTCGACAATTTCGTCGACAGATTCGAGGGCCATGAGGAATATTACAAGCTCGACGGCGTGCATCTGACGGATGAATATCTCCACAAATATGGTAGGTTCATCGGCGAAGCGATGACGCTCCCGAGCCGCGTGGCCGAGCGGAGATAGCCGCCCCCTGCTAGAACCCGGTTTATGGATCTCCTTTCCCGCCTTCTGCACCGCGACGGGCTGATGCTCGTCATCGACAAGCCGGCGGGCGTTCCCGTGCATCGCGGCCCCAAGGGCGGCCCGAGCCTCGAGGACGCCTTCGACCAGTTGCGCTTCGGCCTGCCGCGCGCCCCCGCCCTCGCCCATCGGCTCGACAAGGACACCTCGGGCTGCCTCGTGCTGGGCCGCCATCGCAAGGCGCTCGATCGGCTGGGCAAGCTGTTCAAGACCGGGCGCGTCGGCAAGACCTATTGGGCCGTGGTCGAGGGCGCCCCGGAAGGCGACGCCGGCGAGATCGACTTGGCGCTGGGCCGTCTCGACGCGGCGCGCGGCTGGTGGATGCGTCCGGACCCGCTTGGCCTGCCGTCGCGCACCGGCTGGCGCGTGCTCGGCCGCTCGGCCGACGGCGCCCGCGCCTTCGTCGAATTCACCCCGCACACCGGCCGCACCCATCAGATCAGGGTGCATGCGCAGGCCATGGGGTGGCCGATCCTCGGCGACCCGGTCTATGGTCATGGCCGCCGCGAGGACGCTCCGCCGCTGCATCTGCATGCGCGGGCGATCACGATCCCGATGCAGGACAGCAAGCCGCCCGTGAGCGTTACGGCGCCGGCCCCCGAACATATGCGCGAAGCCCTGGCCGCGTGCGGCTGGCGCGCGGCTGCCGACGCATTACGGGAATTGCCAAACGCCAGCGAAGCGCTCAAATTAGTGGACTGAATCCGAAGGAGAAGCTTCAGTGGCGCGAACAGCTGCGCCCCTCAGGGACGCCCCGGAGCGGGCCGATGCGACGAGCGGGAGCCGCTTCGCCCTCGACCGCGCGCTGCTCGACAGACTTGCCGATCTCGCGCTCGATGGCGCGAAACGCGGCGGCGCGAGCTATGCGGACATTCGCCTCGGCGAAACCTTGCGTGAATATGCGCAGGCCAAGGACGACCGGCTCGAGCATTTCGACGAGCGGTCCACGCGCGGGTTCGGCCTGCGCGTCCTGCTCGACGGCTCATGGGGCTTTTACGGCGCGAAGCGGCTGGACGAGGCGACCATTCGCACAGGCGTGGAGCGCGCGCTCGAGAACGCCCGCGCGGTCCGTCCCATTCAAGGCGCGCCGATCGCGCTCGAGCAGCTTCCGGCCCATGAGGCGGAATGGATCATGCCTATGGGGGTCGATCCTTTCGCCATTTCGTCGCGCGAGAAATCGGATCTTCTGCTTGCCGTTTGCGCCGCCGCGCGCGACGCCGGCGCCGATTTCTGCTGGGCCGCGCTGTCGATCGCGCGCGAGGAGCGGCTCTTCGCCAATAGTTTCGGCGCGCGCATCCGCCAGACCCGGACGCGGGTGCATCCGACCTTCACCGCCACGGCGGTCGACCGCGCCGCGGGACGCATGGCCTCCCGCGACAGTCTGATCCCAGCGCGCGGCGCGGGCTGGGAGTATGTCACCTGCGCGGGCCTCCTGACGGAAGCCGCCGAGGCCGGGGCGCAGGCGCGGGCCAAGCTCGCGGCCAAGCCGGTCACGACCGGCGATTACGACATCATCATCGATCCGACCAATCTCTGGCTCACGATTCACGAGACTGTCGGCCATTCCACCGAACTCGACCGCGTGCTCGGATGGGAAGCGAATTTCGCCGGCACGAGTTTCGTGAAGCCGCAGATGCGGGGCGCGCTGCGCTTCGGCTCGGAGCTCATGACGATCGTCGCCGACCGCTCGCAGCCCGGCGCGCTCTCGACCATCGGCTTCGACGACGACGGCGCGCCCGCTGAAGCGGCCGAATTCAAGATCGTCGAACGGGGCGTGCTAAAGAATTTTCAGATGGCGCTGGGGCAGGCGCATTACATCGGCCTGTCCGCCTCCAACGGCTGCGCCTATGCGGACAGCCCCACGGCTTTTCCGATTCAGCGCATGCCGAATATTTCACTCGCGCCCAACCCCGAGAAATGCACGCTGGACGATCTCGTCGGCGGGATCGAGAACGGCGTCTATGTCGTCGGCGCGGGAAGCTGGAGCATCGACCAGCAGCGCGATAATTTCCAATTCGGCGGGCAGCTCTTCTACGAAATCAAGAACGGCAAGCTCGGCGAGCTCTTGCGCGACGGAGCCTATCAGGGCCGAACGATTCCGTTTTGGAATTCGCTGGACGGGCTCGGCGACGCCTCGACCTATCATCTCGACGGCACCTTCACCTGCGGCAAGGCGGAGCCGGTGCAGGTCGCGCCCGTTTCCCACGGCAGCCCGCCCGCGCGCTTCCGCCAGGTGCGCGTGCTGAACACGAGCGGCGACGCGTAAAGCGCATGTTTCTCTCCTCCGACGACGCAAGGACAATCACTGAGCGCATCATCGAACGCTCGAACGCCGACGCCTGCGTGGTGCGGATCGACGGGGGCGAGGATTTCAGCCTGCGCTTCGCGCGCGGCGGCGCCACCACCAATCTCGCGACCTCGGAGACGAGCCTGCGCATTTCCTCCCATATCGGCGGGCGCGTCGGCTCGGTCACGACGACGCGCCTCGACGATGAGGCGCTCGAGGCGGCGCGCGCGCGCTCGGAGGAGATCGCCCGCATGTTGCCGGTCGATCCGGACTATGTCGCGCCGCTCGGCCCGCAGGAATACGAAACCTCGGCGCGCTATGACGACAACGCCGGCGCGCTGCGGCTCGATACGCTCGCCGCGCAGGCGGCGCGGGTGATCGACGAAGGCGCGCGCGTCGGGGTCGACACCTTCGGCTGCGCCTCCAGCGCCAGGCGATTCGAGGCGCTGGCGACGAGCGCCGGTCTCTTCGCTTATGAACGCCGCAGCGAAATCGACCTTTCCGCCACCGCGCGCAACAAATCCGACAGATGGTCGGGCTGGGCGGGCGCACATGAGTTTTTTTCGGCGCGCCTCGATTCTGAAAGCATTGCGCGGCGGGCTTGCGAGAAGGCGGCGCATGACACCGAGCCCGTCGATCTCGAGCCCGGCGATTACACGGTCATCCTCGAACCGGTCGCGGTCGCGGAACTCGCCTTCTGGACCTTGAGCGCGATGGACGCGCGGGCCGCGGACGAAGGCCGCAGTTTTTATGCGCGCCCGGGCGGCGGCGCATTGATCGGTGAGAAACTTTTCGACAAGAAACTGACGATCCGCATCGACCCAGCCGACCCGCTGGCGCCGGAAGCGGGCGTTGGCTGGGAAGGCGTGCCGCACCGCGCCCGCGCCTTCATCGACAAGGGCGTCGTCTCTTCGCTCTATCGCTCGCGCGCCTGGGCGCAGAAGACGGACGCGGAAGCCATTCCCTTCGCGCGCAATTTCATCATGGCGGGCGGCGACGCCTCGCTCGACGACATGATTCGCTCGGTCAAACGGGGCGTGCTAATCACGCGAATCTGGTACGAGAATATGGTGGAGCCCAAGAGCCTGCTTCTCACCGGCCTCACCCGCGACGGCAATTTCCTCATCGAAAACGGCCGCGTGACGGCGCCGGTGCGCAACATGCGCTTCAATCAGCGGCTCGGCGAACTCTTCGCCAACATCGTCGCGCTCGGTCCGGCAGAGCGGACATGGCGCGCAGCCGGCGGCGGCGGCGCGGCGGCGGCCCCGCCGATGCTCGTCGAGAAGTTTCATTTCTCCTCGAAATCCAGCGGCGTGTGACTTATCCCCGCGAGACCACGGAGCGCTCGGCTTTATGTTTCTTCGTTTTCTCGCTGCTTTTTTCGCCCTGCTGTCCACGCTCCCGGCGGCTGCCCTCGACAAGGTGACCTTCGCCACCAATTGGCGCGCGCAGGCGGAGCATGGCGGCTTCTATCAGGCGCTCGCCGACGGCACGTACGCGCGCTACGGCCTCGACGTGACGATCCAGCAGGGCGGCCCGCAGATCAACGCGCGGCTGCTGCTCGCGGCGGGACGCGTCGACTTCGCCATGGGCGCCAATACGATCCAGATGTTCGAATCCGTGCAGCAGAACGTGCCGCTCGTCACGGTCGCCAGCATGTTTCAGATCGATCCGGTGATCTTCATGTCGCATCCCGGCCAGGGCCTCGATCGCTTCGAAGACCTTCCCAAAGCGACGGCCTTCATCGCAGGAGACATGCGCGCCTCCGTCTGGCAATGGCTCAAAGACGCCTATGGCTTTCGCGACGAGAAGGTGAAGCCTTACGGCTTCAATTCCGCGCCGTTCATCGCCGACAAGAAGTCGATCCAGCAGGGGTTGCTCACCTCGGAGCCTTACGCCATCGAAACACAGGGCGGCTTCCGGCCGAATGTCTTTCTGCTCGCAGACGTTGGCTACGACGGCTATTCGACGACGATCGAAACGCGCGCCGACACGATCGACAAGAAGCCCGACCTCGTGCAGCGCTTCGTCGACGCCTCGATCATCGGCTGGCAAAATTATCTTAATGGCGATAACGCCGCGGCCAATGCGGCGATCAAGCGCGACAATCCGGAGATGACGGACGGCCAGATCGCCTTTTCGCTCGCCAAGATGAAAGAGCGCGGCGTCGTCGATTGGGGCGACGCGCAAACGCTTGGCGTCGGCGCCATGACGCATGCGCGCATGAAAAGCTTCTTCGAAAAAATGGCCAAGGCCGGCGTCGTTCCGGCCGACCTCGATTACAAGAAGGGCTACACGCTGCGCTTCATCGGCAAGAAGGTCGGCATGGAGGCCAAGCGTTGACAGACGCTTCCGTCATCGCCAGCAAAGCAAAGCCATCGAGCTGGCCGGCGGCGCGGCGCGATGACGCGGTCTCGCCGCCGCTCCTTTCGCTTACAAACATCGGCAAGACGTTTCCCAATGGCGTCACGGCGCTCGCGGGCCTGAACCTCGAGGTCCGGCAGGGCGAGACGCTGACGCTGCTCGGCCCCTCCGGCTGCGGCAAATCGACCGTGCTGCGGCTGATCGCGGGACTGACGGAGCCCACCGCCGGCGCCATCGCCTGGGCGGATGAGGCGGCGCGAGACAACATCGGCTTCGTCTTCCAGGACCCGACGCTGCTCCCCTGGGCCAGCGTCTTCGACAATGTCTTCCTGCCGTTGCGCCTTGCCGGCGGGAGTCGGGCCGAGGCGCGAGGGCTGGTGATGGAGGCGCTCGAGCGAGTCGACCTCGCGGATTTCGCCAAAGCCCTGCCGCGCGAGCTTTCGGGCGGCATGAAAATGCGCTGCGCCATCGCCCGCGCCTTCATCACGCGGCCATCGCTCGTCTTGATGGACGAACCCTTCGCCGCGCTCGATGAAGTGACGCGCTGCAAGCTCAACGAGGGGCTCGTCACGCTGAAGGAACGGCTCGGCGCGACAATTGTCTTCGTCACCCATTCGATCTTCGAGAGCGCGTTCGTTTCGACGCGCATGGTGGTCATGTCGCGCCCGCGCGGCGCGATCGTCGCGGAGATCGAGGTCGATCCGTCGATTGCGCGCAATGACGACTATCGCATGAGCGAGACTTTCTCCACGACGGCCCGCCGCGCCTCGCGCGCCCTGCACGACGCCATGGGAGAGACGCGGTGAAGCTGCGCGACGCCGTCATTCCGCTTGCGGTCTTTCTGGCCTTCCTCGGACTTTGGGAGTGGATCGTCGCGGCGAAGAACATTCCGCCCTATGTTCTGCCCGCGCCTTCCGCGATTTTCGCCAAGCTGATCGAAGATCGCGCCCTGCTGTTTTCGTCTCTCGCCGTCACGCTCGGCGTGACGCTGAAAGCGCTCGCCATCGCCACCACTTGCGGCGTCGCGCTGGCGCTGCTTCTGGCGCAGTCGAAATGGCTGGAGCGGGCGCTTCTGCCCTTCGCGGTCATTCTGCAGGTAACGCCCATCATCGCCATCGCGCCGCTGCTGCTCGTCTATCTGAAGCCCGACAGCGCCGTGCTGGTCTGCGCCTTTCTGGTGGCGTTCTTTCCCATTCTTTCCAATACGGCCCTCGGCCTCGCCTCGGTCGACCACGCGCTCAGCGACCTTTTCGATCTCTACCACGCCTCCGCCTGGCAAAGGCTCGTGCATCTGCGGCTGCCCTCGGCGCTGCCGCAGTTTCTGACGGGACTGCGCATCGGCGGCGGGCTCGCGCTCGTCGGCGCCATTGTCGCCGAATTGTCGGCGGGCGCCTCGGGTCAGGGAGAGGGGCTCGCCTATCGCATCGTGGAAGCCGGATTTCGTCTCGATATCGCGCGCATGTTCGCGGCGCTGGCGCTAATCTCGGCGACCGGCCTCGCCATCTATGGCGCGCTCTCGGCCCTGTCTTACTATCTGCTGCGCGGCTGGCACGAGAGCGCGCTGGAGAGGCGCGATTGAGCCTTACTGCTCCGCGACGCCGCCTGCCTCGTCGAGATGGTAAACATCGTCGCGGAAATGCACTCTTCCGTCGGCGGACGCCCAGCCGGTCATGTAAACCCACACCACCGGGACAGGGCGCGCGAGCTTGACCTCTTCGCGCTCGCCGATGGCGATTTTGGCCTCTATTTCCAACTTGCCGAGCGCGGGGCCGTTCGCGCCGTCGAGCAGCCAGGCGGCGAGATCGACGACCCCCTGCACCCGCACGCAGCCGTGCGAGAGAAAGCGGTAGTCGTTGGCGAACAGGTTCCGCGACGGCGTGTCGTGCATATAAACGGAGTGCGGGTTGGGCATGGAGATGCGGATCGAACCGAGCGAATTGCCGGTCCCCGAATCCTGCCGCAGCGTGTAATTCACCGCCCGCTCGCTCGCCCAGTTGATTGAGCGCGGATCAACCTCCTCGCCGCGATTGTTGAGCACCCTGATGCGCGAGCGCGTGAGATAGCCGGGGTCCTTGAGCATTTTCGGCGCGATCTCGTTCTTGATGATCGAGGTCGGCACGGTCCAGGTGGGATTGATGTTCACCGCGACGATCTTCGCCTGCACCTCCGGCGAGTGATGCTCGGGATCGCCGACGATCGCCGCATAGCGGCGCACCACGCGGTCGTTCTCCACGGCGTCGACCGCCGTCGAGGGAATGTTCACGACAATGTAGCGCTCGCCGAAGGGAAAATCGACGCCGGCGAGACGTTGCGCGCTCGACGCGAGCTGGCGGAAGCGCACGTCCGCCGGCACGTCGAGGGCGCGCAGCGTGGCGCCGGCGACGACGCCCGTCTGCTTCAGCCCCATGCGAAACTGGAAGCGCTTGACGGCGGCCGTGAGCTCCGCGTCCCAGCTTTGTTTGCGCGTGTCCGTCACCGCGTCATCCTCAGCGGCGAGGCGGCGGCGCAGCGCCACGACCGCCGGTCCCTTGGCGCCGGCGCGCAGCGGAACGCCGACGCTCGGCCAGCCGCCGAGATCGACGATCTGCGCGTAGCGCTGGGACGCCTTTGAGGTCGTGAAGAAGGTTTCAGGCTGGAGAACGGGCGTCGGGTCGTCGGAAAGCGCCGTTTCGCGCGGGGGCGCCGGCGGTTTCGGCTTTGGCTTCGGCTTCGGCGCGCCCGCCTCCGCCCCGGAGACGGCGGCCTGGGGCGTGGCTGGCGCAGCGGGAGCGGGAGCCGGGGCCGCCGGCGCAGGGACGGGCGCAGCGGTCGCGGGCGCTGGCGCCGGAGCGGCAGCCGGGGATTGCGCCCATGCGGCGCCGCAGGCCGGCGCGGCGAGCAGAGCGGCGAGGCAGAAACTGCTAATTTTCGCGCGCGTCATGGTGGGCCGATTCGTCCTCTCGCTCACGATCGTCGACAAGAGCTTTTCAGGCGTCGATCCTGCAGGGTCAACAGCTTTCCAAGCGCGCCCCTGCGTGTCACGCCGATTGCGCGCGATTCAAATTCCCCGCGTGGCATTGACAGGCAATCGCGCGACATAGCCTGCGACCAAGATCAGGCCCGTATTGCCGTCGCGAAGGGCGAAGACAAAAGGCTTGTCGACGGTCATCGGCGTAATTTTTGGCGCTTCACGGGGAATTCCGCGTACCGCGACGGCTGCGGTCACGGCGGCGGCTGTCGCCCCTTGCTCGTCCACCTCGACGACCGCGCGCTGCAAGACCTTGTCGAGCGCGGCGTTTGCGCCGAAGGCCCGCAACGCTTCCGGATCGCGCCGCGCTTCGCCCACTCCCATCGCATCCAGCGCCGGCAGCAGCTCTACGGGCCCGCCGTCGAGCTTGAAGCGCGGCAGCCTCAGGTCGACTGCGCGAGTCTCGTAGCCCGCGCCCGTCAGCCACTTGGCGACCATCGAAAACTCCGCCGCCTTCGCGGGCTTGTCGGCCGTCGTGACGACGACGAGCGAGAAACGGTCCCGAAACGGCAGATCGACGCCGACGAAGCTCCCCTCTGAGCGATAGGCCTGCGGCGCCTTGATCTGCATCATGTCGACCTTGCCGGCTTCGCCGTCGGCGCCTGTAAAGGACGCTGGCCGTGTGAGCGCCGCATCGAAGGCCCTGCGCCATTTGCCTTTGTAATAGAGCGCGTTGAGGGCGACGAAGACGACTTTGTGAAGCGGCTGCCTTCGAAGCAGATAAGGGATCGCCCCCCTGGTCGTCTCGTTGATCCAGCCGTCGATCTCCTCGATCGCGGCCGGGTTCGAGAAATCCACATTGGCGGGCTTGGCGCCCAGCGCCTCGAGACGGGCGGCGAGTTCCGGCGCCGGCGTAAGGCCGGACGCGAGCAGAAGGCGATCCGCGAAGGCGAAAAGCTCGCCGTTGTCGACGGCGAGGCTCGCGCGGGCCTCGTGCAGGGCGGCAAGCGCTTTTTCGGGCGCGTCGGCAGACAGGCCAAGCGAGGCGAGAATCGCCGTCTTCAACCTGGAATCAGCTCCCTCGGCCACGACCGCCAGGGCCGAGGCGACGCTCGCCGGCGAGACGACGACGTTTTTCTTGTCGTTATCGGCAAGTCGCCCGATCAACTCGACGGCGACCCGAGCCTGAGGGACGGCCAGGGCCACGGACAGTGCGGCGGCTTTGGCCGGATCGATGGGGTTCGCGATGAGGTGCTCCGCCGCCCCGCCGGCCCACGCATGAATCCCCAGACCGACGGCGGCGATCAGTGCGAAGAAGATAAAGACCGCCAGCGCTCTTCTCATAAATGCCTCCTCAAAATATCAGTTTCCGCTGCTATACTCCTTGGCCAAGTTGGCTTTTTTGCAAAGCCGGCTCAGGGCGTCGACACGGTCGCCGCGAAGCGCCTTGGGGAAAGCGCGCCGATAACGCCGGCGACTCTGTTGTCGGCCCAGCTGTACTCTGCTATTTGCCTGAAATATTACGAATATTATTGGAGAAAGCCATGTTGAGGAAAAGCTCGAGACTTTTATCGCTTGCTTGTTTTAGCGCCGTTTCGCTGCTCGCGCTCGCCGTCGCAACCCCTTCGATAGCGGAAGTGAAATTTGCAAGCCAGGGCGCACAATGGACCTCTGAAAGCCGGAACGATTTTTACACCCGCGACCAGGGCGCTCGGATCATCCCCTTCGCCTGGTTCAAGGCGCTCAAACGCGCCGATGGCTCGGGCTTTCTCGACGACGGCCTCGCCCGTTATGGCTATTTGCCCAATCCCGACAGTCCGACGCCGGGCCTCCCCGTGGGCTTCCTCACAGCTTCGGAAAACAATGTGCGCACGCTCAGCATGACCTGCTCGGCGTGCCATGTGCGGCAGATCGATGTCGACGGCGTCTCCTGGCGAGTCGACGGCGGCCCGGCGCTCACCGATTTTCAATCGCTCCTCGCCGACATCGATTGGGCGGTGGATCACGTTTTGAAAGACGCGACGGCGTTCGACGACTTCGGCAAAGCCGTCGGCGCGCAAAGCGAGGAGGCGCGCAGAGAACTGCGCGATGACGTGCAGGCGTGGTTTGCGCCCTATCACGCGCTGATGAGCAAGGCCCTGCCGGCGCCCGGCTGGGGCGTCGGCCGCGCCGATGCGGTTTCGATGATCTTCAACCGCGTCGCCGGGCTCGATATCGGCGAGCCGCCGACCCGCATCAACAGAGACAACATCGCCCCCGCGGATGCGCCCGTGCGTTATCCGTTCGTCTGGAAGGCCCCGGTTCAGGACATCACGCAATGGCCGGGCTTCGCGCGCAACGGCGACGACATTCTCGGCCTCGCGCGTAACGTGGGCGAGGTCTACGGCGTCTTCGGCGTCTATCGGCCGACGAAGTCCATCCTTCCGAACGTCATCAATTACCTCAACGATTCCTCGTTGAACTACGCCGGGCTGCAGAGGCTCGAAATTCTTCTCAAGCAGATCGAGCCGCCAAAATGGCCCTGGGCGCTCGACGCCGCGCTCGTCGCCAAAGGCGACGAGATTTTCCATCGCGACCCCAAAGACGGCGGCTGCGCCAAGGGCTGTCACGAGATCAAGACCGGCGCGGCGCGGGTCTGCAATCCCGACACCTGGCGCACGCCCATCCAGGATGTCGGCACCGACTCGAAGGAATATACGGTGCTCGGCCGCGAAGCCGAGACCGGCGTGCTCGAAGGCGCGTCGATCGCCTTCGTTCCGGGCATCGACAAGCCGCTGAAGCCCAAAGACAAGATCATCACCATTCTCGGCCTTTCGGTCATCGGTTCGATCCTCGAGGCGCCGCTGCATTTCGGTCTCGACGTGTTCCGCCCGATCGTCGAAGAATGTCTGCCGATCAAGCCGGCGACGCCGGCGGCGTTGCGGGCCGCGCTGCTCGAAAAGCTGCGAAAGGCGCTGGGCGATTTGTACAAGAAGCCCGGCGAGGCCCCGCCGATCGCCTATGAGTCCCGCGTGATGAAAGGGATCTGGGCCGTTGCGCCTTATCTCCACAATGGTTCGGTGCCGACGCTCGCCGACCTTCTCAAGCCGGCCTCGGAGCGTCCCGCTTCGTTCAAGGTCGGCCGGGCCTATGACATCGAGAATGTCGGCCTCGCGAAGGAGCAGCCCGGCCTGAATTCGACCTATACGGCGGACGACTGCGCGAAACGGGGCTCGGGCAACAGCCGCTGCGGCCATGAGTTCGGCGTGAAGCTCGCTCCGGATGAGAAAAAGGCCCTTCTGGAATATTTGAAGAGCCTCTGACGCGCGTCGAAAATGAGGGGGCGCCGGCGCGCCCCCTTGCCTTTTGCCGCGCCGCCCCGCATACCCCGCGCCAAGCGGACAACTCCAATCAAGCGGGACGGATATGGGCTTCAAATGCGGCATCGTCGGTCTGCCGAACGTCGGCAAATCGACCCTCTTCAACGCGCTCACGCAGACGGCGGCGGCGCAGGCCGCGAACTACCCCTTTTGCACCATCGAGCCCAACGTCGGGGCGGTGGCGGTGCCCGATCCGCGCCTCGAGACGCTCGCCCAGATCGCAGGGTCGAAGCAAATCATCCCGACGCAGCTGACCTTCGTCGACATCGCCGGCCTCGTGCGCGGCGCCTCGAAGGGCGAAGGCCTCGGCAATCAGTTCCTGGCCAATATCCGCGAATGCGACGCCATCGCCCATGTCGTGCGCTGTTTCGAAGACGGCGACGTGACCCATGTCGAAGGCGGCGTCGATCCGATCCGCGACATCGAGACGATCGAGACCGAGCTCATGCTCGCCGATCTCGAAAGCCTCGAAAAGCGCGTCGTGGCGCTCGAAAAGAAGGCCAAGGGCGGCGACAAGGAGGCCAAGGAGCTTGTCGAGCTCATGAACCGCTGCCTCGTGCTGCTGCGCGAGGGCAAGCCGGCCCGCATGGCGACAGTCTCCGAGGAGGAGCGCGTGGCGTTCAACGGTCTCGGGCTCCTGTCGTCGAAGCCGGTGCTTTACGTGTGCAACGTCGAGGAGGAGTCGGCGGCCGCAGGCAACGGCAATTCCGCCAAGGTCGCCGCCCGCGCCGCCGAGGAAGGGGCGGCGTCGGTCGTCGTCTCGGCGAAGATCGAGAGCGAAATCGCGGTGATGGCCCCCGAGGAGCAGAACGACTTTCTCGACGCCGTGGGTCTGAGCGAACCCGGCCTCAACCGCGTCATCCGCGCCGGCTACGACCTGCTGCGCCTCATCACCTATTTCACGGTCGGCCCGAAAGAGGCCCGCGCCTGGACGATCGAAAAAGGCACGCGCGCCCCGGCGGCTGCCGGCGTCATCCACACGGATTTCGAGAAGGGTTTCATCCGCGCCGAGACCATCGCGTTCGACGATTATGTCGCCAACAAGGGCGAGGCGGGCGCGCGCGACGCCGGGCGGCTGAGGCTGGAAGGCAAGGAATATGTCGTCGCCGACGGCGACGTGATGCATTTCAGGTTCAATACCTAGCCCGAAGTCACGGCCGGGGTCATCCCGGCCATCCCCGCGCCGACAGACACGCCAACGGGCGATGCGGGACGATTTCCCCTACCCCGGCTTCGACAGATTATCGATCCGCTTGTTCAGCTCGTCCAGCTGACGCTTGAGCTCGGCCACGTCGCCGCCCTCCTTGCCAGCCGCGCCCTCGTGCTCGTCGAGCGAGGGGCCGGTAGTGGCGCCGACGCCCTCGGCGGGCAGGCCGAAGGGGTTGAACATGGTCAGCGCCTGGCGGAACACCGCCATATTCTTGCGGGTCTGCTCCTCGATCGCCTGAAAAGCCTGGCGCGTGGGCTCGGCGAAGGGGCCGGCCGGCAGCGCCGAGGTGAGCTGATCGCGGAACTTCTGCTGCTCCTTGGTGAGCTTGTCGATCGAGAACTCCAGATAGCTCGGCACGAGCATCTGCATGGAATCCCCGTAAAAGCGAATGAGCTGGCGCAGAAAGGCGATCGGCAGCAGGCTCTGCCCGTCCTTGCCCTCCTGCTCGAAAATGATCTGCGTCAGCACCGGGCGGGTGATGTCCTCGCCGGTCTTGGCGTCGCAGACGACGAAATCTTCGCCCCGCTTCACCATGGCGGCCAGATCCTCGAGCGTGACGTAGGTGCTGGTGCCCGTGTCATAGAGACGACGATTGGCGTATTTCTTGATAACCGTAGGTTTTTTTTCCGTCGCCATACGCCTGCCGCCGCTCCCCTCGACCCGCCGGACCGCCTAAAAAAACGCCATGGCCGGCCGCTTGACGATAAGCGCATTTGGGCGCCTGCGGCAATATTTTCCTCTGTGACGGCTTTCGCTCCCGCTCAATTCCGTGCAAAACGGGCCGCGGCTTGACGAATGCAAGCGCGAAGTGCTCAACCACATCCGCCCCGGCCGGGCGCATGAGGGGCTGATTTAGAGCCCGACCCATCTGCAAGGAGACAGACATGACGACCGATATCGTGATCGTTTCCGCGGCGCGCACCGCCGTCGGATCGTTCAACGGAGCCCTTGGAACGGTTCCGGCCCACGAGCTCGGCGCCGCTGCTGTCAAGGCCGCTCTTGAGCGCGCCAAGGTAGAGCCGGGCTCGGTCGACGAGGTGATCCTCGGTCAGGTGCTGACCGCCGCCCACGGCCAGAACCCCGCCCGCCAGGCCGCCATCAAGGCCGGCGTTCCCGACAGCGCGACCGCCTTCGGCGTCAACCAGGTCTGCGGCTCGGGCCTGCGCGCCGTGGCGCTCGCCGCCCAGCAGATCCAGTCCGGGGACGCCTCCGTGATCGTCGCCGGCGGCCAGGAGTCCATGTCGCTGTCCAACCATGCCGCGCAATTGCGCACCGGCACCAAGATGGGCGACGTGAAGTTCACCGACACGATGATCATCGACGGCCTGACCGACGCCTTCAACAACTACCACATGGGCATCACCGCGGAGAACGTCGCCAAGAAGTGGCAGATCACGCGTGACCAGCAGGACGCTTTCGCGGTGACGTCGCAGAACAAGGCGGAGGCCGCCCAGAAGGCCGGCAAGTTCAAGGACGAGATCATTCCCTACACCATCTCGACCCGGAAGGGCGACGTGGTGGTCGACGCCGACGAATACATCAAGCATGGCGTGACGCTTGAGGGCGTCTCCAAGCTGAAGCCCGCCTTCATCAAGGACGGCACGGTCACGGCCGCCAACGCCTCCGGCATCAATGACGGCGCCGCGGCGCTGGTCATCATGAGCGCGGCCGAGGCGCAGAAGCGCGGCCTTGCGCCGCTCGCGCGCATCGCCTCCTGGGCGACCGCCGGCGTCGATCCGACCGTGATGGGCTCGGGCCCGATCCCGGCGTCGCGCAAGGCGCTGGAGAAGGCCGGCTGGAAGGTTGCGGACCTCGACCTCATCGAGGCCAACGAGGCTTTTGCGGCCCAGGCGATCGCGGTCAACAAGGACATGGGCTGGAACACCGACATCGTGAACGTCAATGGCGGCGCCATCGCCATCGGCCATCCGATCGGCGCCTCCGGCGCGCGCATCCTCGTGACCCTGCTCCACGAAATGGGCCGCCGCAACGCCAAGAAGGGCCTGGCGACGCTCTGCATCGGCGGCGGCATGGGCATCGCCCTGACCGTGGAACGCTAAGAGCCTTCCAACAAGAAGCAGAAAATGCGGCTGCGCGCGTCATGCGCGCAGCCTTGATGTTTGAAGACGAAGGAGAGAAACGTGTCTAGAACAGCAGTTGTGACGGGCGGCACGCGCGGCATCGGCGAGGCGATCTCCAAGGCGCTCAAGGCCGCCGGCTACAAGGTCGCCGCGACCTACGCCGGCAACGACGACGCGGCCAATAAGTTCAAGGCCGAGACGGGCATTCCAGTTTATAAGTTCGACGTTTCCGATTACGACGCCTGCGCCGCGGGCGTTGCGGCGATCGAGAAGGACCTCGGCCCGGTCGAAGTCCTCGTCAACAACGCCGGCATCACCAAGGACCGCCTTTTCCACAAGATGGAGCTGGCGCAGTGGCAGGCGGTGATCAACACCAATCTGAACTCGCTGTTCAACGTCACGCGCCCGGTCATCAACGGCATGCGCGATCGCGGCTTCGGCCGCATCATCGTCATTTCGTCGATCAACGGCCAGAAGGGCCAGGCGGGCCAGACCAACTATTCCGCCTCCAAGGCCGGCGACATCGGCTTCGTGAAGGCGCTGGCGCAGGAGAGCGCGTCCAAGGGCATCACCGTCAACGCCATCGCGCCCGGCTATATCGCCACCGAAATGGTGAAAGCGGTTCCGCAGGACGTGCTCGACAAGCACATCATCCCCTATATCGCCGTCGGCCGCCTCGGCGAGCCGGAAGAGATCGCGCGCGCGGTCGTGTTCCTCGCCTCCGACGACGCCGGCTTCATCACCGGCTCGACGCTGACCATCAACGGCGGCCAGTATCTGACCTAGTTTTTCGCCTCAGCCGCGAAAGCGATCGCCGGCGGCCCGCAAGGCCGCCGGCTTTTTTTTGAGGCGAGAGACGAAAATCGGCTCAGGTTGCCAGGCCTTCGAATGACCAGTTAGATTTTCAGGCGGCATTCAGTTTTGATTCAAGGATCTTTCAATGAGCGATACCACGCCCGTTTCGAAAAAGAACAAGCGCCTCGTGGTCTTCTGCGACGGCACCTGGAACAAGGAAGACCAGAAAAGCCGCAACGGCCAGCCCTGCCCCACCAATGTTTTGCGGCTTTTTGAATTGACGCGCCCCGGCGACGGCGATGGCTGCCTCCAGATCGTCCATTATGTGCGCGGCGTCGGCAATCGCTGGGACGAGCGCATCACCGGCGGCGGCTTCGGCCTCGGCATTTCCCAGAACATCAAAGACGCTTATCAGTTTCTCGTCAGCAACTACGAAGCGGGCGACGAGATTTTCCTCTTTGGCTTCAGCCGCGGCGCCTTCACCGTGCGCAGTCTCGCCGGCATGGTTTTCAACGTGGGCATTCTGCGTCGCGACGCGCTTCATCTCCTCGAAGAAGCCTACAAACATTATCGAAGCGACGATCCGAAATGGCATCCGAGCAGCGAAGAGTCCAAGGCCTTTCGCAAAAACCACACGCATGGCGGCGAAACGATCAAATTTCTCGGCGTGTGGGATACGGTCGGCGCGCTCGGCGCGCCCTTCGGCTTTTTCATCGGCAAGCTTCTCAATCTGTTTTTTCCAACGCAATTCCACGACACCAAGATCAGCCCGATCATTCTGAACGCCTATCACGCCTGCGCCATCGACGAGAAGCGCTGGCCGTTCCGACCGACGCGCATGGAGCTGACCCCGAAACGCGAACAGGAGGTTGCGCAGGCCAATGAGGCGGAACTCGCGCAGAAATATCAGTACGAGGAAGCGTGGTTTCCCGGCGTCCATTCCGATGTGGGCGGAGGCTATGAAGATTCGAGCCTTTCCGACTGCGCGTTGCAATGGATGGTGGAGAAAGCCGTGAAACACGGGCTGTGCGTCAACGACTTCTCGCAGATCGGGTCGCGGCCGTTCGATCCCAACCCGCTTGTGCCGATCCACGACTCGCAGAACGGTTTCTACCGCTTCTCAACCAAGGTTTTCGTTTACTGGCTGAAGCCCTTGCTGAAGATCCTCGACAAGAGCGAGGCGCCGCTCATCGAGCGCGTGCAGGAGAACGGCGATTTCCTCCGCCAGATCGATCGATCAGACGCGCTGGCGGCCGATCCGGCGGAATTTCCGCTCGACGTCGGGTTTCAAATCGATCTTTCGTCCTGCGCGCGCGACAAGCTCGCCCAGGACGGCGATTACGCGCCCCTGAACCTCAAGAAGACCCGCGCGCACGCGCCCGTGGCCTAGGCCCAGCGCGATCTGCGCGGCTCGCGCGCCGAGGCGTCGCCAGAGGAATGCGCGCGCTTGACAGAACTGCCGGCGCGAGCTTAGAACATCGTTCATGAACGATGCTCAGAGAGCGGTGGACATGTCGTCGCGAATTCCTCTCCCGGTCAAACTTGCCTTCACCGCCTTCATGGCCGTGCTGATCCCGGTCTATTTGGCGAATTACGGCCCGACCAATTTCCTCTATTTCTGCGATATGGCCTTATTGGCGACGCTTGCCGGCGTCTGGCTCGAAAATGCGCTTCTCGTCTCGATGCCGGCGGTCGGCATCCTCGCGCCGCAATTTCTCTGGGTCGTGGATTTCGGATTCAATCTTTCTGGCGTCGGCCTCACCGGCATGACCGACTATATGTTCAATGCCGCCACGCCGGCCCTGCTGCGTGGCCTGTCGCTCTTTCACGGCTGGCTGCCGTTTCTCCTTCTCTATTTGGTCTCCAGACTGGGCTACGATCATCGCGCCTTTCTCGCTTGGACCGGCCTCGCCTGGGCGCTCATGCTCGTCTCGTATCTGTTCTTGCCGGGGCCGACGCCGGATGCGGGACTAATCCCCGTCAATGTGGACTATGTCTTCGGCCCCAGCGATCAGGCGCCGCAAAACTGGATGCCGGCGTCGGCGTGGCTCGCGCTAATGATGGTCGGACTTCCTTTGCTCCTGTTCGCGCCCACCCATGTCGCGCTGCGGCGCTGGCGCGGCCTTCCCGCCGGGTGACGTCGCATATGCGTTACGCTTCTTCATCAGACAGGCGGTCTCGCTCTTGTCCGGACCCAGCACGATTTTTTTCGCGCATCGGAAATGCGGCTTCGCGGGCGAGACTTTGAGGTCTGGCTTCTTCTCCGCAACCGCATGAGCTCCGTCGCTTGCCGGGGCCGCGCGCACGCTCTCGCTCGCCATGGCGCTTGGCAAGGTGATGCAAGACGCCCCGAACACAAGAATGAGAAGGCGCATGTCGACGCTCCGGCAGTGAACGGCTTGGCGGCCACACAGGACTCCGAGGCAAATAGGTAGGGCGCTTGCGGGGCCGCGCCCATTGACAGCGCGGAGAAACGGGCATATGCATCTTTCATGGCCGTCGACCCCGCCGAGATCCGCGCCTGCGCCCAGAGCTGCGCCGCCGCCAATGTGCGGCGCGCGAGCCGCGCCGTGACGAAGCTCTACGGGCGCTTCATGGCGTCGACCGGGCTCGAGCCCACGCAATATTCGCTGCTGGTGGCCTGTTCGCTCACCGGGGGGGCCACGGTGAGCAAGCTCGCAGAGGCTTTCATGATGGACCGAAGCGCCCTCGCCAGGAACCTCGCGATCATGGAAAAGCGAGGCCTGGTGAAGGTCAAGGCGGGCGAAGACCGGCGCACGCGCAAGGTGACGCTGACGCCCTTCGGGGAAGCGACGCTCGCCAACGCCTTGCCGCACTGGCGCGAGGCGCAGCATGCGGTCGAAACCCAATTCGGCGCGGAGCGCCTGCAAAGACTTTTGTCGGACCTGAAGGATCTCACGAAGATCACGGCGCGCGCGCCGGACGGAGACTGAGACGCTCCTGCTTGCCTGAAAAGGGGTATATGCAATGATTGCACGTGCTGACGCCGCCGCCACGCTCGACGCCCTTACGCTGCGCGACCTTGCGTTCGCCGCCGGGGCGGACGACGCGGGCTTCGTCTCGATTGACAATCCTGCGCTCGACGATCAGCGCGCCGAGATCCTCGCCGCTTTTCCCTTCGCCCGGACGCTGATTTCCTTCGTCGTGCGGATGAGCCGCGAGAATTTGCGCAGTCCCGCGCGCTCGCTGGCCAATCATGAATTCCACCACGCCGGCGCCGATTGCGACGAAACCGCCCACGCGCTCGCGCGGGCGCTGGAGGCGCGCGGCGTGCGCGCCGGCTTTGCGCCCGCGGGCTTTCCGATGGAGGCCGACAGATGGCCGGGGAAATTGTGGGTGATCGCCCACAAGCCTGTCGCCGTCGCCGCTGGCCTCGGTCTCATGGGCATTCATCGTAACGTCATTCATCCGAAGTTCGGCAATTTCATTCTGCTCGGAACGGTCGCGATCGACGTCGACGTGGCGCATGTCTGCGCGCCGATCGATGACAACCCTTGTCTCGAATGCAAACTCTGTGTCGCGGCCTGCCCCACGGGGGCCATCGCGGCCGACGGCCATTTCGACTTCGCGGCCTGCTATACGCATAACTACCGGGAATTCATGGGCGGATTCGTGGATTTCGTCGAAACCGTCGCCGAAGCGAAAAGCGCCCGCGACTATCGTGGCAAGCGCGCCGACTCGGAGACCGTCTCGATGTGGCAGAGCCTCGCGTACAAGCCCAATTACAAGGCCGCCTATTGCCTCGCCGTCTGCCCCGCCGGCGAGGACGTCATCGGCGCCTATCGGAGCGACAAGGCAGGCTTTCTGCGAGACGTCGTCGATCCGCTGAGGAAGAAGGCCGAAACGATTTACGTTTCGGCGGGCTCGGATGCGGAAGAGTATGTGGCGCGCCGCCTGCCGCACAAGAAAATCAAGCGCGTGGGCTCCGTTTTACGGCCAGCCAACGTCGACAGTTTCCTTGCGGCGCTGACTCATGTTTTTCAACGCAACCAATCCGCGGGTATCGACGCCGCCTATCATTTCACCTTTACCGGCGCGTGGCCGCGGCAGGCGACGATCGCCATTTCGAACCGAAAGATCGACGTGCGCGACGGCCTCGTCGGTGCAGCCGACCTTGCCGTCGTCGCTGACGGCGAGACCTGGATTCGCTTTCTGCGCAAGGAGGCCAGCCTGCCCTGGGCGCTGATCAGCCGCCGCATCAGGTTGAAAGGCGACCCGAGGCTCCTCGCCGCCTTCGGACGCTGTTTTCCGGCGTGAACCCCCATCCCTCCCCCGCATGCGGGAGAGGGACCGGAAGCGGCGTCGCCTCACCCCACCGCCGCGCGCGCCGGATGGCCGGCATGCGCCGCGACAATGTCGCGCGCCTGCTTGCCGACGACTTCCGCGAGGTGGTCGAAGCGGGCCTGGAAGAAGCCCGATCCGGCCGTCGCCGAGCGCAATTCGACGATGAGATTGTCCATCTCGGCCTCGGGAATCAAAGCCTCGAGCCTGTCCCAGCCTTCCCAGCCCTCGCGCGGCCCGAAGCCCATGATTTGCCCGCGCCGCCCGGAGACGAGGCCCGTCGCGCGCGACATGGCGTCGCTCGGCACGAAGATATTCACCGCCAGCACCGGCTCCAGCAGGATCGGTTCGGCCTTGCCCAGCGCCTCGCTCATGCCGATGCGCGCCGCCGTCCGAAACGCCATGTCGGAAGAGTCGACGGTGTGATAGGAGCCGTCGGTCAGCACAGCCTCGACGTCGACCACAGGGAAACCCAGCGGCCCATGCGTCATGGCGTCCTGACAGCCCGCCTCGACCGACGAAAAATATTGCTTGGGCACCGCGCCGCCGTGCACGCGCTCGGAGAAGGCGAAGCCCTCTCCCCGCCCGCGCGGCGCAACCTCCAGCACCACGTCGCCGAATTGACCATGTCCGCCCGACTGCTTCTTGTGGCGCCCGCGCACCGTCACCTTGTGACGGATCGTTTCTCGATAAGCGACGCTCGGCTTCGTCACCTCGACCGCGACGCCGAAGCGCGACTGCAACCGTTCGAGCGCCACGCGCAGATGCATCTCGCCCTGGCCATAGAGCTTGATCTGCGACATCTCCTGATCATGGACGAAGACGAGCGAGGGATCTTCCTCGACGAGCTTCGCCATGGCCGCGGCAAGGCGCATTTCGTCTTTGCGGTCCTTCACCGCGAGCGCGATCGCATGCACGGGGTCGGGGACCGGGGCGCGCGTCTCGAGCGCGGCGCCGTCGGCGCGGCCGTCGGCGACGACCGTATCGCCGGTTTGGACGTGCTCGAGACGCCCGAGCGCGACCACGTCGCCCTCTTTCGCCTCGCTCACCTTGGTCAGATTGGGGCCGAGCAGCCGGGACAGTCCCGATATGCGATCCTCGCCATGGGCCGACACGACCGTCTGGCCGTCGGCGAGCGCGCCGCGCAGCACGCGCGCGATCGAGAGCTTGCCGCCATGCGGGGTGTGCACCGTGCGCAGAACGCGCGCCAGCGGCGGCCCGCCTTCCTTCAGCGCGAGACGCGCACGCGTGTCGGCCACGCCCGGCGCTTCATGACGCAGCGCCTTCAACAGGCGCGTGACGCCCGCGCCGCGCTCGGCCGAACCGATGAAGAGCGGCGCAACCAGGCCCGCCCGCAATTCTTTGGTAAGATCGTCGAACACCTGATCGCGCGGCGGCTCGATGTCGGAAATGAGCTCCTCCATCAAAGCGTCGTCGTAATCTGCGAGGCGCTCCAGCATGGAGTAGCGCGCTTCCCTCTCCGTCGCCGCCTCGCCTTTGGGAATTTCGACCACCTCGGAGGGCGCATGTTCGCGATAGACATAGGCGCGTTCGAGCGCGAGATCGATGAAGCCGACGGCGACGCCATTGTTCCAGATCGGGATCTGACGCAAGAGCAGCGGCGTGCGCGACGCGGGCTGCAACACGGTGAGCGCGTGGCGCACGTCGATCGTGGTGGCGTCGATCTTGTTGAGGAATAGAAAATGCGGAACGCCCAATTCCTCGAGCTGGCGCAGCGTGAGTTGCAGCGCAGGAACCTTGCGCTCGTCCACTTCGCAGACGACGACCGCGGCGTCGACCGCGGGAAGGACGTTGCGCGCTTCGTGGGAAAATTCCACCGAGCCGGGAAGATCGACGAACGTATAGCGGTCGCCCATGAAATCGACGCTGGCGACATTCGCTTCGACGCTCATCTTGTGCGCCCGCGCCTCGGCGCTGGCGTCTCCGACGCTCGATCCGTCGCCAACCGCGCCCTGACGCGGAATGGCGCCGGCATGCGCCACGATGGCTTCGAGAAGCGTGGTTTTGCCGCATTGGAAGGGACCCGCCAGCGCGATCAGCCGCGGACCCCGCGCTCTCGCTTCGTGGGAAGAGGTCGACTCACCCATCATTTCCTCCCTTATGTATCGGAGCCTGTTCGGCCAGCTCCGTTGCGTCATGGTCCCACCACATTCCAATTAGCGCAAGCAATGAATAAGGGAGGCGCTTCCAAGTCGCGCCAAAGCGGGCTAGAACGTTTCTAATTCCAAAGAAGAGAGGTTTTTCATGCGTCCCAGCAAGCGCGCGCCCGACGAGATGCGCCCCGTGAGTTTCGAGCGCGGCGTGGCCCGTTACGCCGAAGGCTCCTGCTTGGTGAAATTCGGCAATACGCAGGTTTTGTGCGCCGCGTCGCTCGAGGACAAGCCGCCGCCGTGGCTGCGCGGCCAGGGCCGCGGCTGGGTCACCGCGGAATATTCGATGCTGCCGCGCGCCACCCATACGCGCACGCGGCGGGAATCCTCCGCCGGCAAGCTCACGGGACGCACGCAGGAAATCCAGCGCCTCATCGGCCGCAGCCTGCGCGCGGTGACGAATCTGCCCGCGATCGGCGAGCGCCAGATCGTGCTCGACTGCGACGTGATCCAGGCCGACGGCGGCACGCGCACGGCCTCCATCACCGGCGCCTGGCTCGCGCTGCGCGATTGTTTCGAATGGATGCGGTCGCGGTCGATCATCAAGGAGAATCCGCTGCGCGACCATGTCGCCGCCGTCTCCTGCGGCATCTTCAACGGAACGCCTGTCATCGATCTCGACTACGCCGAAGACTCGACGGCGCAGACCGACGCCAATTTCGTCATCACCGGGGCTGGCGGCCTCGTTGAAATTCAGGCGACGGCAGAGGTGGCGGTGTTTTCGCAGGACGAACTCGGGGCCATGCTCGCGCTCGCGCAAAAGGGCGTGGCCGATCTTGTTGCGCTGCAAAAGGCGGCGCTCGCAACATGACAACGAGCGGCGCGCCCCACCGCAAGATCGCCGGCAAGCTCGTGATCGCCACGCATAATCCCGGCAAGCTCTGGGAGCTTCAGCAACTGCTCGCGCCGCATGGCGTCGACGCCGTGTCGGCCGGCGACCTCGGCCTCGCCGAACCCGAGGAGACGGAGACGACCTTTCGCGGCAATGCGGCGCTGAAGGCGCGCGCGGCGGCGATGGCGTCGGGCCTGCCCGCCTTTGCCGACGATTCGGGACTTTGCGTCGATGCGCTCGAGGGCGCGCCGGGCGTTTATTCGGCGCGCTGGGCGGGCGAAACCAGAGACTTCAAGGCGGCCTGCGAATTGGTGCGCCGCAAACTCGACGAACGCGGCGCGCGCCCGCCCTATCGCGCCAATTTCACCTGCGCGCTGGCGATCGTATGGCCCGACGGCCACATCGAGGAATTCGAAGGCCGCGTCGACGGCGAGCTGGTTTTTCCGCCCAAGGGCGACAAAGGCTTCGGCTATGATCCGATCTTCAAGCCCGACGAACTCGACAAGACCTTCGGCGAGATGATGTCGGCCGAAAAGCACGCGCTGCCGGGCGACGGCTCTCGCGCGCTCTCGCATCGCGCGCGGGCTTTTCAGGCGATGGCGAAAGCCTGTCTGGACTGACCAGGGTTGCGTCGCCGCCTCACGCGCCCAGTTCGGGCGATGCGGCGGCGCAGACCCTTTCTCTTGGCGCGGGCCTGTGCGTTACTATCTGTCGGCTAAGAACAGCGCGAAAGCGCGCGCCGGGATGAAACCCTCAGGAAGCGCCCCATGACTAAGCACGAGATTTTCGCCGCCTCGAAACCGCCCTTCAAGGCCCGCTACGGCAATTTCGTCAACGGCGAATGGGCGGACGCGAAGTCGGCCCGCACCTTCGACAACCTCTCCCCGATCACGGGCCAGAAAGTGTGCGAGATCGCCCGCTCGGACAAGGACGATATCGAGGCCGCGCTCGACGCCGCCCACGCCGCCAAAGCCGCCTGGGGACGGGCCAGCGCCGCGGAGCGCGCGACGCTTCTCAACAAGATCGCGGATCGCATGGAGGAGAATCTCGAGCTTCTCGCCGCCGCGGAGACCTGGGACAATGGGAAGCCCATCCGCGAGACCATGGCCGCCGACGTGCCGCTCGCGATTGATCATTTCCGCTATTTCGCCGGCGCGGTGCGCGCGCAGGAAGGCGGAATATCCGAGATCGATCACGATACGGTCGCCTATCACTTCCACGAGCCGCTCGGCGTCGTCGGCCAGATCATCCCGTGGAACTTCCCGCTGCTGATGGCGGCCTGGAAGCTCGCGCCCGCCCTCGCCGCCGGCAACTGCGTCCTGATCAAGCCCGCCGAACAGACGCCCGCGAGCATTCTCGTCTGGGCGGAGATTGTCGGCGACGTGCTGCCGAAGGGCGTCCTCAACATCGTGAACGGCTTCGGGCTCGAGGCCGGCAAGCCGCTCGCCTCGTCGAATCGCATCGCAAAGATCGCCTTCACCGGCGAGACGACGACGGGCCGGCTGATCATGCAATACGCCAGTCAGACGCTGATCCCCGTCACGCTGGAACTCGGCGGCAAGTCGCCGAACATCTTCTTCGAAGACGTGGCGCGCGAGGACGACGACTTCTTCGACAAGGCTGTCGAAGGCTTCGTGATGTTTGCGCTGAACCAGGGCGAGGTGTGCACCTGCCCGAGCCGCGCGCTCATCCATGAGAAGATCTACGACCGCTTCATGGCGCGCGCGCTGGAGCGCGTCGCGGCGATCAAGCAGGGCAATCCGCTCGACCCCGAGACGATGATCGGCGCGCAGGCGTCGTCCGAGCAGCTCGAGAAGATCTTGAGCTATATCGACATTGGCAAGCAGGAAGGCGCCAAGGTGCTCGCCGGCGGCGAGCGCAACCTGCTCGACGGCGACCTCGCCGGCGGTTTCTATGTGAAGCCCACGGTCCTGCAGGGCCACAACCGCATGCGAGTCTTCCAGGAGGAAATCTTCGGTCCCGTTGTCTCGGTGACGACGTTCAAGGACGACGACGAAGCGCTGCAGATCGCCAATGACACGCTCTACGGTCTCGGCGCCGGCGTGTGGAGCCGCGACATCAATCGCTGCTACCGCTTCGGCCGCGCGATCCAGGCGGGACGCGTGTGGACCAACTGCTATCACGCCTATCCGGCGCATGCAGCCTTCGGCGGTTACAAGCAGTCCGGCATCGGCCGTGAAAATCACAAGATGATGCTCGATCATTATCAGCAGACGAAGAACATGCTGGTGAGCTACAGCCCGAAAAAACTAGGGTTCTTCTAGAGCACCCGCCCCAACCCTCCCCCGCTTGCGCGGGAGAGGGAGCAGGCGCGGGCCTCGAGCGTCCCCTCTCCCGCGCAACGGGGGAGGGACAGGGAGGAGATCCTGAGCGCAACCAACACGCCTCAACGCGTCACCGCCACGCAAGCCGCGCGCGACTTCATCGCGCATCTTCGCGCGGACCATGGCGACATTCTCTTCCACCAGTCCGGGGGGTGCTGCGACGGCTCGGCGCCAATGTGCTATCCGAAAGGCGACTTTCTTATCGGCGACAATGACGTCTTGCTCGGAGAAATCGGCGGCGCGCTCTTTTACATCGGCGCGGCGCAGTTCGATTACTGGAAACACACCCAGCTCATTATCGACGTCGTGCCCGGACAGGGCGGCATGTTCTCGCTCGACAACGGAACTGGAAGGCGCTTTCTTACGCGCTCGCGACTCTTCAGCGACGAAGAACTCGCGGCGCTCGGGGCATAATGCGGAGGGCTAGATGTCGCTTGCAAATCAGACTTTGAAAGCCGCGGCCATCCGCTTCGCCCTGCGCCCGTGCAGCCTGGGCCTTGCGCTCATCGCCGTGAGCGATAGAGGCGTCTGCGCCATTCTGCTGGGCGACGACGCTGAGGCGCTTCTCGACGAACTGCGTCGCCGCTTTCCGAAATCAGAGATCACAGACGCCGGCGCCGATTGCGGCGGACTTGTCGCCGAAGCGCTCGCCCTCGTGGAGGCGCCGTCTTCACCCGCAAATCTCCCGCTCGACGCGCGCGGCACCGCGTTCCAGCGCCGCGTCTGGGAGGCGTTGCGCGCAATCCCGCCCGGCGCCACGGCAAGCTATGCCGACATTGCAACGCGCATCGGCGCGCCGACCGCCACCCGCGCCGTCGCCAGCGCCTGCGGCGCCAATCCGATCGCCGTCGCCATCCCCTGCCATCGCGTCTTGCGCAGCGACGGCGGATTGTCGGGCTATCGCTGGGGCGTCGATCGCAAGGACGCTCTTCTCGCTCGCGAGGGATATCGGCCTAAGGCGCGCCAATTTGTAAAAACCGCCTAAAGAGGCGCTCCGCCCCTCCAGCAAGACACAAGCGCCCGCGCCTAGCTTCGCCTCATTCGATCATGTGAGGCCGAATATGGAGCCGGTGTATCTCTTCAAACTCATCGACCAGCAGAAAAGCTGGCTGTCCACCCGGCAATCGCTCGTTGCGCAAAATGTCGCCAATGTGAATACGCCGGGCTACAAAGCGCTCGACACCTTGCCTTTCGCACGCGTGATGGAGCGCAGCGCGCTGGAAATGGCGGGCGCCGATCCTTTGCATATGCGTCCCTCTCCGACCGAGACCATGGCCGCCGCCGTCAAGCCGGCGGAAGGCTGGGAGACGACGATCTCCGGCAACACCGTGTCGCCCGAGCAGGAGATGATCAAGGCCGGCGAAATCCGCGGCGCCTTCACGCTCGACACCAATCTGATGCGCAGCTTCCACAATATGTGGATCGCGGTGGTGCGGTCATGATCGACCCGCTCGACGCTTCCTTGAAAATTGCCGCTTCAGGCCTCGAAGCGCAGTCCGCCCGACTGCGCGTCGTTTCCGAAAATATGGCGAACGCCCAGTCGACGGGACGCGCCGCCGGAGCGGACCCGTATCGCCGCAAGACGATTTCCTTCGCCAGCGAGCTCGATCGCGCCAATGGCGTCAATCTGGTGCGCGTCAATTCGGTCGGCGCCGATCCGACGCCCTTTCCGATCGAGCACGATCCCGGCAATCCGGCCGCCGACGCCAGCGGCGACGTCAAACGGCCCAATGTCAATCTTCTCCTCGAAATGGGCGATTTGCGCGAAGCCAACCGCGCCTATGAGGCCGATCTGCAAATGATGAAACAGACGCGCGACCTCGTCGCAATGACCGTCGATCTTTTGAAAGGCGCTTGAAAAATGCTTCCACTCGCTTCCATCGCCGCCGCCGCCGTCGGACCGCTCGCTCAAACGGCGGCAACCGTGCTCACGCAAGCGCCGCGCCCCGCCGCGACCGCTGAAGCCGCCGGCGCCTCCTTCGGCGACTTCCTCCAGCAGTTCAGCGCGCAGACCGTCGACTCGCTGAAGAACGGCGAAGCGGCGGCCATCGCCGGCGTCGACGGCAAGGCCTCCTTGCAGAAAGTCGTCGGCGCAGTGATGCAGGCGGAGCGGGATCTGCACACCGCCATCGCGCTGCGCGACAAGGCGGTCTCCGCCTATCAGGAAATCAGCCGCATGGCGATCTAAAGGAGCAGGCGTCTTGAGAGCACTCGCCATCGCAGCGACGGGCATGAGCGCCCAGCAACAGAATATCGAAGTCATCTCCAATAATATCGCCAATATCAATACGACCGGCTTCAAGCGCGCGCGCGCGGAGTTTACCGATCTTCTCTACCAGACGGAGCGGCTGCAGGGCGTCTCCAACCGCGGCCGCGACGCGACCGTGCCGCAAGGCTCGCAATTCGGGCTCGGCGTGCGCACCGCCGCGGTGCGCAGCCTGCAGCAGCAGGGCGCCATGACCAACACCGGCAATCCGTATGACCTCAGCCTCAACGGGCGCGGCTGGTTTCAGATCCTCGGCGCCGACAACGAGACGGTCTATACGCGCGCCGGTTCGTTCAGCACCAACGCCAACGGCGAGCTCGTCACTGTGGACGGCTATCAGCTTTCTCCGACAATCACCGTGCCGAGCAATGCGTTGAGCGTCTCGATCAGCCAGACGGGCGTCGTCTCCGCGATGATCGCCGGACAAACCGATCCACAGCAGATCGGTCAGATCACGATCGCGACCTTTCCAAACGACGCGGGCCTCGAGGCGCTCGGCGGCAATCTGTTCCGCCAGACCGCGGCGTCGGGGCAGCCGGTTGTGGGCGTGCCGGGCGATCCGGGTTTCGGCGTCGTCAACCAGGGTTATCTCGAGAGCTCTAACGTCGATCCGGTGAAAGAGCTAACCAATCTCATCGCGGCGCAACGCGCCTTCGAGCTCAATTCCAAGGTCATTCAGGCCGCCGACGAAATGGCCGGAACCGTTTCGAAGGGCATCCGATGAGTCTTGCACGGACGATGCTTGTCGTTCTTCTCGCCGTCGCCGCTTTGGCGCGCGCAGAGGCGCAGGAAAGTTTCCCGGTCGCGCGCGTCACGATCTATCCCGGCGACGCGATCACTGAAACAATGCTCGACGAGCGCGTTGGCGTCGTCGCCCAGGAGGCGCAGGCGCTCTACATGCGGTCGCGCGCGGCGTTGCTCGGCAAGGTTGCCCGCCGCACTCTATTGCCGGGCCAGCCTATTCCGCTGATCGCCGTCGACGCCCCACGCATCGTCGCAGTGGGCGCGCAGGTAAAGATCGTGTTTGCCGAGGCCGGCCTGCACATCGTAACCTATGGGATCGCGCAACAGCCGGGCGGAGTCGGCGACGTCATTCGCGTCCGCAATCAAGACAGCGGCCTTTCCATCTCCGGCCGCGTGCAAAGCGACGGCTCGGTCCGCGTCGGCGAAGGCTAAATGCGCCGGTTCATCCTCCTCGCGGCCGTCCTGCTCCTCGCGCCCGCCGCCGCGGCGGATGTGCGCATCAAAGACGTCACGTCGCCGGTCGGGCCGCGCGACTATCAGCTCATCGGCTACGGTCTCGTGATCGGCCTGCAGGGCACCGGCGACACGATGCGCAATGCGCCTTTTACGGAGCAGTCGGCCTCGGCGCTGCTCGATCGCATGGGCGTCAATGTGCGCCCCAACAACACCATGCGCACGCGCAACGTCGCCGCCGTCATGGTCACGGCGTCGCTGCCGCCTTACGCAGGCTGGGGCACGACGATCGACGTCACCGTCTCCTCCATGGGCGACGCGACATCCTTGATGGGCGGCACGCTGGTGCTCACGTCGTTGACGGGGCTTGACGGCGCCGTCTACGCCATCGCGCAGGGCCCTATCGCCGTCTCGGGCTTCGCCGCGCAAGGGCAGAATGAGACCCTCACCCATGGCGTCGCCACGGTCGGACGCATCCCGAATGGCGCGACGATCGAACGGGAGCCGCCGCGTCCCGCCGCCGGGATCGACGGCCCGCTTGTTCTGCAACTTCGCAATCCGGACTATGCGACTGCGGTGCGCGTCGCTGACGCCGTCAACGGTTTCACCCGCCAGCGCTACAAATCTGCGTTGGCGCGGGAGCGCGACGACCGCAGCGTGGCGCTGACCCTTCCCAGAGGCGCGCAGGCGACCCGCTTTCTCGCCGAGATCGGCGATTTGCGCGTCGCCGTGGAAACGCCCGCGCGCGTCGTCATCGATGAACGCACCGGCACCGTCGTCATCGGCGCCGATGTGCAGATTTCACCCGTCGCGGTTACCCAGGGCGGCCTCACTGTGCGCATCAGCGAAACGCCCGAAGTCTCGCAACCTGCACCCTTCTCGAACGGTCGCACAACGGTGACCAACCAGACCACGATTTCAGCCGCCGAACCCGCCGGGCAGGTCGCCATGCTCGCGGGGCCCTCCCTCAAACAGCTGGTGAAAGGGCTGAATGAGATCGGGCTCAAACCCACGGGCATCATCTCGATCCTGCAGGCGATCAAGAGCGCCGGCGCCCTGCAGGCCGATCTCCTCATTCAATAACGCAATAACGGCCAAAAAAGCCCCCTGATCAGTGAAAAGCCGGCGATTTCAGACATTTGTCGTCAAGCGTCGCAATGCGGCGGCGCTTTGCGTCTCCGCTTGATTCCCTTCTGACGCCATCTGCTGGGACGCGCGCGCACGGACGCGCTCGTCTCTCGCCGCGTTTTGAGCTATGTCGGACAGGCGAGGTTTGCGTAGATTGCGAGAGGCTGGCCGTATGAAGCTTGACAATTCGACTCCGGCGAGAGTGGGATTTATCATTTCGGCCTACAAGCGCCCCGAGCTCACAGAACGTTTGGTGCACGCTCTCGAGGGCAGGCCGTGCAGCATTCACGTCGACAAGAAATCATCCATTCGTCCCGACCTCGAGCGGGCGCTCGGCGGGCTTTCAAATGTAACTTTCCTCAAACAGCACCAGGTTTCGTGGGGCGACTTCGGTCATGTCGCCGCGAGCCTCGAAGGCATGCGCTGGTTCCAGACCACTGATCTCGATTACGCCATCCTGCTAACGGGCCAATGTTATCCGCTCCTCCCCATGCGCCACGTCGAAGAAGCGCTCGGGCGGCTCGGCGGAAAATCTCTCATCCAACATGAGCCGTTCGATATCCCGGCGGATTTCATTCTGCGCGATTACGGCCTTCAGCTGCGTTATCAGCTGGCGAGGCTGAAGCGTCTGCTCGGCCTCGGCTCCGGAGACGAACAGGTCCAAACGTCCCCCAATGATCAGCCTTGCGTAAAGCCGACGACAAAGCCCTCCTATTGGGGCTACGAGGGCTGGCGACGAATTAAGAAGTATAAGTATTTTGTCGCGGGCCAGGCGAAGACAGCGCCATTCATCGTCCGGAGCCTCCCGTTGAATCTCCATCCCTATGGCGGCTCGTCTTATTGGTGCCTGTCGAGGGAATGCGTCGATTACGTTTTGCGATTCATCGACGAAAATCCCAGCGTCGTCCGCTTCTTCGAGAACAGCTACATTCCCTGCGAAACTTTCTTCCAAACTATTCTCGGTAATTCGGACCTTCGCTCGACGCTGATCGATGAGGAAGTCCATTACGTGGAGTGGAGCCATCCAAACGATGGGACCCCCAAGACACTGACAGACCCTGCAAGCGCCCTCGCCTCGGGGAAATGGTTTGCCAGAAAATGGGAATCGACCGACGCGCTGGATGAAATCGATCGCCGCCGAAATCTCTTGCGCAGCGAGAGCGCGCTCAGCGGCGCTTCCGCCGCGAACTGAAAAGTAAAACCCATGTCGAAAAATACCTGTCTCATCACCGGCGGCGCCGGATTTATCGGTTGCGCCCTGTCGAGAGAGCTCGCGGGCGCCTTCGACGAGCTTGTCGTCGTAGACAATCTTCATCCTCAAATTCACGCCGACCATCGTCGTCCGGATGCGCTCGCTCCCCACGCCGCTCTCCATGTCGCCGATGTCACGGAAGCCGGAACGTGGGATCGCCTTTTCGCGGATTTCGATCCGACGGTCGTCATCCATCTGGCGGCGGAGACCGGCACCGGTCAATCCTTGACGGAGGCGACGCGCCATGCCGCCGTCAATGTCGTGGGAACCGCTCAGCTTCTGGACGGACTGGCGCGCCATGCGATGGCGCCGAAGCGCTTCGTGCTGTCATCCAGCCGCGCCGTCTACGGCGAAGGCGCGTGGCGCAACGCCGAAGGCGGCCTCCTCTATCCTGGCCAACGCACGAGAAGCCAGCTCGAGGCAGGCCAATGGGATTTTTCGGGGCTTTCACCCCGCCCGTTTTCAGCCGAGTCGACCCGACCCAGCCCGATCAGCGTCTATGGCGCGACGAAATTGACCCAAGAGCATTTGATGTCGGCGTGGAGTCACGCCTTCGGCTCGGAGGTCGTCACGCTTCGCCTTCAGAACGTCTATGGGCCAGGCCAGTCGCTGACCAATTCCTATACGGGGATCCTGCCGCTCTTCGCCAGGATCGCCAAGGCCGGGCAAAGCATTCCACTTTACGAAGACGGCTGCATGCTTCGGGATTTCGTTTTCATCGACGACGTCGCCCGAGCGCTCGCCCAAGTCGCCCTTTGTGGCGCGCCTTCGGCGCAGCCCTATGACATAGGCTCCGGCCGCGCCGCCACGATCGGCGAGACCGCCCGGATTATCGCGGCTCGCTACAACGCTCCGGCTCCGCACGTCTGCGGCAAATACCGACATGGCGACGTTCGTCATGCCTCGAGCGAAATCGAGCAGACCCGCGCAGACCTCGGATGGGAGCCCCAGGTCGACCTCCAAGAGGGTTTGGATCGACTTTGCCGCTGGATCGACGAACGGATGTGATCTCTGTTTGGGTTCCATGAAGAAGCGCAGAAATCTGCTGGTCGATGTCTCGGCGCACGGGTTAGGCCACCTGGCGCAGGTCGCGCCGCTCATCGCGCGGCTTAAGGCGGCCTCGTCCGATCTCCACGTCACCGTGCGGAGCGCCTATTCGCCAGCCCTGCTCGAGCAATTTATCGGCTCTGATCTCCACTATGCGCCGCTGCCGCCCGAGCCGACGCTCGAGATGTACGGTCCCCTGTCAGTAAACAAGGATGCGACCGAGGCGGCGTTCCGACGCTTCCACGACGCGTGGGAGCAGAACGTGAAGGCTCGCGCGGAAATAATGTCCGAATTCGAGCCCGATCTGTTGGTGAGCGATATCCCCTATGTCAGCCTCGCCGCAGCGGAACGCCTCGCGCTGCCTGCTGTCGCGCTGTGTTGTTACAATTGGCGAGACGCTCGGCGGTTCTTCACGAAGACAGACGATAGAATCGAGGAGCAGATCGAGCGAGCCTATCAGTCGGCGTGCGTCTTTCTACAGACGAGACCGCATATGCCCATGGAATATTTGTCGAACCGGCGTTCGATCGGCCCGCTGGCTCGAATAGGGGCGCGCAGAGGCGCAGAGTTGCGCCGCCTTCTCGATGTGCCGCCCGGGCAGAAACTCGTCCTGGTGACGTTTGGCGGTTCGCCGGGGGATCATTCCTTTCGCCTTCCCCGAGACGCTGACATATTCTGGATCGTCCGAGACGCCTCCCAAATCGACGCGCCCAGAGCGGCGAATCTTGGGGATCTTCCGATGCCGTTCATCGATGTTCTGGCCTCTGTCGACGCCGTGGTGAGTAAGGAAGGTTACGGGACGCTGGCAGAGGCCGCGTGCAACGGCGTGCGCTTGCTTATGCTCACCCGCCAGGACTGGCCTGAGACGCCATTCTTTGTCGCATGGGCCAAGGAACACGTGCAATTTTCTGAACTGCCCTTGGACTGCGGCGTGGAAGAGTTTCGTCAGGCGCTCGAATTCCTTCTGTCGAGACCGCCTGCGCCGGCGGTGGAGCCGTCGGGAATAGCCGAAGCCGCCGATGTGATCGCAGCACTCATTTGCACTTGAAGCTTTCAGAAAGCAGGCCTCCAATGCGCCCAAGCGGCCCCCCTTGCCCGCCAAGGACACGATCGCGCTTCTTCGATGGGAGAATTTTGCTTCTGGAGTTTGAACCAATCGCCGAGCCGAGGGGCGCCTTGTTGCCGGTCGACTTTGAAGCGCTTCCGTTTTTCCCCAAACGCGCCTTTGTCGTCGACAGAGCGCCGCCGGGAACGACGCGAGCCGGCCATGCCCAGCGGCGCGGATACCAGCTGTTGCTGCGCCTGTCTGGACAAATCGCCGTCACCATGCGCCTCGGGGGGAGGACAGAAACCGTCGCCTTGCAGTCGGAGGGCGACGCCCTGCTCATCGAGGAGCCGGTGTGGAAGGAGACAACTTACCGCTCTCCGGACGCCGTGCTTTTAGTTTTCTCGAGCGAGGTGTTCAGGCCCGAAGACCAGATCCGCGAAGAAACCTGAGCTTTAGGCGCAGATCATCCCCAGCATGCACGCCCTCGGCGCGCGGGTTCATGACGGACCGGGCGCCCGCGAACGCGAGACGTTATCCAGGAAATGGATCAGCTCGGCGACGGGCCGGTAGAATTCCTGCGGTATCATCTTGTCCACTTCCACAATGTCGTACATGGCGCGCGCGAGCTCCTTGCGCTCCAGCACCGGCACGCCATGCTCCTGGGCGACTTCGCGGATCTTGAGCGCGATGAGATCCTTCCCCTTGGCCAGCACCAATGGCGCGCCGCCCTCCTCACGCACATAGCGCAGCGCAATTGCGTAGTGCGTCGGGTTGGCGATAACGAAGCTTGCGTTGGGCACCGCGGCGAGCATGCGGCGTCGCGAGCGATCCATCGCGAGAGAGCGCATGCGCGCCTTCACCAGCGGGTCGCCCTCGGACTGCTTGAGTTCTTCCTTGAGCTCTTGGCGGCTCATGCGCAAATCGCGGCGCCACTTGAAACGTGTCCAGAAAAAGTCCGCAAGCGCCAAGAGCGACATCGCGATCGCGACGACGCTGGTCAGATGAATGACGAGCCGCAGCGCAATGGAGGGCAGCATCGCCGGCTCCATGCGCATCGCATCGGCGTAAAGCGAGCGGTCGCCCGAGGCGACGATGGCCATCGCGGCTCCGACGATGAGAATCTTTATCGCTGATTTTGCAACTTCCAGAACCGAGGCGAGGCTGATGAACCGGGCGAGACCCGCCATCGGGGAGAGCCGCGACAGGTCCGGCATGATGCGGGTGAGCACCAATCGTGGCGCGCCCTGCACGAAGGCGCCCACCAAGCCGGACAGTACAGCGACGAGAAGGAAGGGCGTCAGAAAGCCCGCCAGCTCGAAGGCGACAGCCTCGAGATAGCGAGAGGCGTCGCCGTCCGACCGCAGCGGCAGCGCGCCGGAGTTTCCAAGAAGAAGTCGAAGTGAGTGAGAAAGCTGCGCGACGCTCGCTTTGGCCAGGAAGGCAAGGGCGCCGAGAAGGCCGAGAATCCCGAAGGCGGACGGAACGTCGCGCGACACGGGGGCATTGCCCTGTTCCAGCGCGTCGGCGATTTTCTTATCGGTGGCTTCTTCCGTTTTGGAATCGGCGTCTTCGCTTTCCGACACTTAGGCCGCCTCGCCGCGCCGCTCGGCGGCGAGATCGATGAGCCCCTGGCTGGAAAGCCGCAAGGTAAGACTGGCGATCTCGCGCTGCGCGGCGACAACTTCCTTACGCGGCGGCTCGGACGCGGACGCAAGCTCCGCCTCCACCATGCGACGCGTGCGTGTGGAGAGACAAGGGACCACCGCCGCGCGCACCGCTGCGTCGGCGCCGCGCAGCGCCAGGATCAGCCGGTCGATCTGCACCTGATCGAAAATGATCATGCGCGCGCGCTCGCTCAGGCCGACGATATCCTCGAAAGAGAAGATCATCGATTTGAGCTGCTCGGCGAGAACCGGCTCGGATTGAGCGATGCCCTCGATAATCTCCACGATCTGCTCCCGTTCGAGCTGGTTGACGATGCCCGCTACGCGCGCGCTGACTTCATTGGTCGAGGGCGCGCTCGCCGCGGCGAAGAGGTCCTCCTGCAGGGCCTCCTCGACAATATGCAGCACATGTTCGGAGACGGGCTTCGAAACGAGCATCCGGCGCATGGCTTGCGACCGCAACATGCTCGGCAACAGCCCCAGCACGCGGGCGGCGACCGCCGGATCGACGCGCGACAACATAATGACGGCCGTCTGAGGATGTTCATTCGTGAGATAATCCGCCAGCAACTGATCGGAGAGCGCGCCGATGCGCCGCCAAAGAAACTTGTTGGACCGGCCGCGCAGCTCCGACATGATGTCGGCGACCTGCTCGTCCGGCAGAGCGCTCGCCAGCAGATCCTCTGCGACCGACTCGCCGCCCTGCAGATCGGGCTGGCCGTTGCTGATTTCTTCGATCAGGCCCGTGCAAATCTCCTCGAGCGTCGCCGACGGCACGACGTCGAGCGTCGCCGCGACGCGGGCGATCTGCTTGAGTTCGCCGTGGTCGAAGTGCTTCAACACCCGGCTCGACGCCTCCCGATCGAGCGCGAGCAGCACAGCTGCAATCTTTTCAGGGCCTCCAAGCGGGCGGCCAGCGTCCTGCGGGGTATGAATCGTCATGCCGGAGTCGACTTCTAGAGCCGTATTTGCTCGCTCTGCGGTTCACAGATCTCGGTCAGTGAAACGCCGAAGCGCGCGCCGTCTTCCTCGACGACGACAACTTCGCCGCGCGCGATGGTGCGTCCGTTGACGACGACGTCGACGGGATCGCCGACGCGGTGATCGAGCGGCACGACGGCGCCGCGCCCGAGTTTCAAAAGATTTGACACTGGCAGCGTCGCGGAACCGACCACAACCTGCAAGACAACAGGGATGCGCAGGATGGAGTCGATGCGCTTGGAGCTTACTTTCTGTTCGTCTTCAATGCCGGCGAGCGACGGGCCCTCGTCCAGAGACGGGGAGGAAACAAGTCCATCGATTTCCAAATCGTCGATCATCGCGATCCTCCTTCGTCCGTCTCAAACGCCCAGGATGTTTTCTATGTAGGATTCGCGCTCATCTGAAAATTCTTCGAGCCTCACCGTATACATATTGTCTTTCTGACCGAGCGTGCACCAGAACAGCGTCCGTCCCTCGGCGACGACGCGGATGGGATCCGTCGGCGCGATCGGCAGCCGCAGCACGTCGCCGACCTCGAGGCGCGATATGTCGCCGAGAGTGAAGCCGCGCGCCTCCAGGCGCACCTCGGCCCGAACCTCGGTGCGCACAAGATTCTGGTAAAGGTTTTCCGACCATTTCTCGTCGGTCGCCTTTCCTTCCGCGCCTGGCGTTCGAGACAGCGCATCGCGGAAGGGATCGAGCGCGCTGCGCGGCAATGCGACGAGGATTTGGCCAGCGTAGTCGCCATAGCGGATCGTCATGCGCACAAGCGCCGCCACGGTCGCCTTGGAGCCGAGCGCGAAGAAACCCGACCCCTCGAGCGAGGGCTCACGATCGTAGCTAAGCCTCGACAGGCTCGAAAATGCGTCTGCAAATCCCGAGACGAGCTTCGTAACGCAATAGGCGATGATGCGGTCTTCGATGCGCGTTGGCGGCCTGTCGAGCGTGGCGTCGATCACGCCGGAGCCGAGCAGAAGCTCGAAGGTAAGGCAGCGAAAGACCCCGTCGACGGCGACAGCCAAGCGGGTGTCGTTCTCCTGGCTTCTAAAGACGTAGATTTTGCCCAGCGCTCCGTATTTCTCCGCCAGCTCGTGAACCCGGCTGCCTTCGAAATTCTCGGTCGTAACGACGATTCCGTTGGCGTAGCGGCTGAGAAAGCGTGCGAAATTTGCGCCTGTTTCCTCGAAGATCGCGGTGAGCGCGGGCATGCGATCGATCGTCGCGTCCCCGACGAGCACCAGCTCCTCGCCGCCCTCTTTGAATGCTTCTTTGAGGATCATGCTGCTTCGGCCGCCGCTGCGCCGCCGTTGATGGTTTCATTCTCGACTTCGTCGATCGATGGCCGATCATAGGCCGGAATGGACTTGCGCCCATGTTCGATCGCGACCTGCGGCAGCGCCCCATTCATGAAGGCGAGCAAAGTCTGCTTGATGATCAAGAAGACGTGACAATCCTTGGTGCGGGCCACCTTCACCTTGTAGGCGAGCGGCGTCATGATTCCATAAGAGACGAAGATGCCGGCGAATGTGCCGACCATGGCGGCGCCGATGAGGCCGCCGAGCAGTTCCGGAGACTGATCGAGCGCGCCCATCGCCTTGATGACGCCGAGCACCGCCGCGACAATGCCGAGCGCCGGCAGGCCGTCGCCGATTGCAGTCAGCGCATGATAGGGTTTCAGCTTGTCCTGCTTGATGGCGGAGATTTCCTCGTCGATCAGCGCCTCGATCTCGAAGGTCTTCACATTGCCGATAATGTAAAGCCGGCAATAGTCGCAAATGAACGTCGTGATCTCGGGATTTTTCAAGACATTTGGAAATGCTGTGAAAAGCGCAGATTCGTTGGGCGCGTCGATATGGCCCTCGACCTCGGTGCGGGACTTGCTGCGCAATTCGCGCATCAAAGCGTGAAGAAGGCCTAGAATGTCGAGGTAATCGCGCCGCTTCGGGGTCTTCTCGAGGATCGCCTGAACGATAGCCTTGCCCGTGTCCTTGATGACCTTGATCGGGTTCGCGACAATGAAGGTCCCGAGCGCGGAACCCATGATGATGACGAATTCCCAGGGCTGCCAAAGGACAATCAGATGGCCGCCGAGCGCTGCAAAGCCGCCAAGCATGCAGCCCATCGTTACGATGAGACCAATGACGAAGCTCATTTCATCAGGTTCTTTCTTGCCGTTCGACAAGCTCTGGATAAGTTATGGGACTTGCCCGAGCCTGTTTTTCGAGGAGGGCTACGGGCTGCAGAAGGCTATGGCCGCCTCTGTCCAGGCGCCAAAGCCGCTTGCGACCATGTTGCGAATGACGGCGCAGACATACGTGCGCTGGGCGGGCGCATTGCCGGGCCCGGCGTGGTAGCGCGCGACTGTCGCCGTCCAGCTGCCTTCCTTCTTGTGCAAGGATGCGAGGAAACGCGCTGCATAGTCGACATTCTTCCCCGGATCGAACATCTCTTCGACCGAGGCGAACTGTTTTCCGTGATAACGGTAGTTGATCTGCATGCAGCCAATGTCGACGAGGCTCTCGCCCTGTCGACGCGCCTGGTCGAATGTCGAAAGCGCGTCGGCGAGCGTCGCGTTGAAAGAGGGGCGCCCGTGGATGTTCATCGCGTAGGCGTGCAGCGCGCCGCGTTGGCCGGTCTCGGTAAGCGCGACGGCGTAGAGAACGGCGAGCGGCACGTCGGTCTCGCGGGACGCGCGGATCATTTCGGCTTCGCAGATCGTTTCCGCCGCCTGGGCCGGGTTACAAAATAACGCCAAGAGGCCCAGTCTGAGCAGGCGTCTCGTCGCGCCTCTGCCGCTGGCGGGCCGGCGACTGATGCTGCCGACGCTGATCGGATCTTTGGTCATTGTCGAATCCGCGCTGTGACGCAAAACGCGCCGTTTGATCGTCAACGCCCGCGCGATCCTGCCCGGACGCAACAGCTGAGACAGGCGGACTCAGATTGACCTTGAAGGACTCGAGCGTCATGCCTTTCTCGCCGATCGCCGAGGTGAGATTGTCGCGCGCGTCCATGAGCAAAGTCGATGTCCTTGGGGATTCCGCGTCGAGCTGAATCTCGACTTTTGCATGCGTCACCCGCATCCTGACGGCGATCGTTCCAAGCGCCGCCGGCTCGACCTGGAACCTCAAAATCTTCACAACCTCCGCAGGCTTTTCGAACGTCGGCGCCGCGGTGTGGGCAGCGGCCGACGCGTCGGCGCCCGCGCTGTCGGCGCCGGGCGACGCGACCAGCGTTTGCGCGACAACGACAGGCAGGTGCGTGACGATCTCGCCGACGTTGATCTTAAAAAGCGGCGAGGGAGCAAGTTCCGACGACGGCGCCAGTTTGATGGATATGCCCTCGACCGGCGTGGCCGCGGCGCGGTCTTCTCGCGCGTCGCTCGATGAGACATTGGGCGTCTCGCGCCCTTCCCCGCCGTCCTGCCTCGGCTCAGAAAGCTCCCTTGGCGTCGCAATATCCCTGGCGTCTTGCAGACGCCGCTGCTTATCCGGGATGGCGACGGCGGGACCCTGCACATGGTCGAGCGACGGCTCCCTCGCCGCGCCGGCGTCCGTCCCGGATGGAGACGCGCCGGACGCCGGCGGGGCTAGCGGGGACAGGAACGCCGCAGACCGGCTCGTTGGCTGCGCCGCCGACTGTGGCGCAGGGGCCAACTGATGCGCGGCGAGCGGCTGCGCCAGGGCGCGCGCCGGCGCCGGCGCGACGGCGGCCGCATCAGGCGCCTGCGCAGAGCCGGGCTGAGCGGCGGAAAGCTGCGCCGTCGCGGGCGGAGGCGGGGGCGGGGGCGTCTGAAGCGGAGGAAGCGGTGCGGCCGGCGCCAAGAATGCGCCCTGCGGCCCCTCGGCGCGCGCCTCTTGCGCGGCGCGGCCATCTTCTTCTTCATGCGAAGGCGCGGACTCGATCGGCGCCGCCAGGGCTGCGTCCACCAAGGGGATTGCGGCGGCCGTTTCAGGCGACGCGTCGGCGGTCAGCAAGAAGCGCAGCGAGAAAGGCGATGCATTCGTCAGCGGCGCCGCCATCTCCTCCTCCGCGTCGGCTGGCGGCGCGTCGGTCTTGTCGCTCAGATTGTCGAGGAGGCGGCCAAAGTCGCCGCCCGCCGGGGCGTCCTGCGGATTGGCGCCGCTGTCCGGCGCGATGCGTCCGGCTTGCAGCAAGGACAGCATGGCGCTGCCCATGGCGTCGCTCAAAGGGCTCGTCATGGGCGCGCTGACCTTTTCAACAGCTCGTCGCTTTGGGCGAGGGCGCGACGCACGGTCTCAGCCATCTCATAGGGGGCTTCGTCGGCCCGCGGCTCCGGCTCGACTCTCGCGGAGAGCCGCGACACGACGCTCGACGCGAGCGCGACCAGCTCGGCGTCTTCCTTTTCGAGCCGCTTTTGCTCGAGCGCCCGCAGATCCTCGCCGCCCCGCTCCTCCGTCAGCGCGACAAGGATGCTGCGATAGGCGTCGATCCGCTTTTGGGCGGCCGGCGTCGTCGCCGAGACGGCGGCCTTGTCGATCGCCTTCCGCGCGGGATCGAATTTGCCGCTTTGCAGCGCCCCTCGCGCCAATGCGAGATAAAAGGATAGGCGCAAGGTCGTCGGCGCCTTGTCGACGAGCGGCTCGAAGGGTCCGGGGCGATCGACGATCGTCTTCTCTTCGACCGTCGCCCGGCGAAACGCCTCCCAGAAGTTCTGCGCATAGGGCGAGGCGGCGTATTTGGCGATATAGCGTCCGGCGAGCATCGCGAGCTTGCCGGTCTCGCGCACGGGGTCGAGGATGGCGATCTCGCGCCGCAGCGCCGCTTCCTCCACGAGCGAGCCCGGCATCAGCAGGCGCGCCAGATCGAACAGGGCGGTCGCCCGCGCATTGTCGACGCCGATCAGCGCGCCGCCCTGCACGAGCGCCAGATGGCCGCCGACGACAGGCGGAACGTCTCGCGCATTCATTTCCATCAGCGCCTTGGGAATGCCGCCTTCGCGGCCATCCGCGTATTCGACGCTCGCGCCGAGCAAACCGGCGAGGTCGCCGCCGACGAATTGCGCCTCGTGAATTTCACGCAATCTCGTCGCAGCGCCGCCGCACAGGAGATACACGATCGCGGCGCGCACATTGCGTTCGTCTCGCCAGCCCTCGGGCTCGACGGTCTCAATCGCCATGTCGATGAGGTCGAACTGTTTCGCCGCCCGATCCCGCGCCGCGCTATTGCCCACGGCCATGAGATTTTGCATGGCGTTGAGATCGCGCACCATCGATGCGAAATCCTCCGCTCGCGCAACGCCGCTCGCGTGCAACGCCGCGAGAAAGACGACGGCGCGTCCGACATGCGTCATCGCTCGGCTCCGCGCAGCAGGATCTCGATCCGACGGTTGACAGGCGACAGCGGATCCTTGGCGTTCTTTGGCCGCCGCTCCGCGAAGCCGATGATCCGCTCGACGCGCGCCGCCGGCAGGCCGCCGCGCACCAGCATGTAATTGACCACCGTCGCGCGATCGCTCGAGAGGCGCCAATTGTCGTAGTTCTTGCCCATGTAAGAGCGCGCGTCGGTGTGGCCCCTGAGCTCCACCGCGCCCTTTCTCGCGGCGAGAATTTTGCCGATCTCGCCGATGATTCGCACGAGCTGCGGCTTCGGCTTGATGGAGCCGACGTCGAACATCGAAAAATTCGCGTCGTCAGTGAGACTGATCAGCAGGCCTTCATCCGTCTGCTTGACCTCCACCTTCGGCGCGTGCGCCTCTTGCGCGGCGATCTTCTGGATATCTGTCTGAAGCGCGCTCGCCATCGCCGCAGCTTCGCCCGCGGCGGCCGGACTCTGCTTCGGATTGGGCTTTTCGTGCGAAAGCGGATCTTCGGCCGGCCCCGACTCTGCGGCCGGGCGCATCTCCTTTTTGAGAGAACGGTCGAACGGATCGCGCGGCGCTGAGGCCGGCCGCGCATTGGGCCGCGGCTCCTCCTGGGCGATCGCGTCGAGCGCCTGCAATGGGTCCCGTTGCAGCGCCGCCTCCGTATCCTTGGGCTCGCCGTTCCCCTGTTTTTGAGGCACGGGCGGATTGATCGCGCTCTTTCCCTCCGAGCCCGTCGCGGGATCGCGAAGACCCTTGTGCGCCTTGGTCACGTCGACGAGCTGGAGGGGATTGAAATACTGAACGATGACCGCCTTCGTTTCCTTGGACGTCGAGTTGATGAGCCACATGACCAGAAAAAAGGCCATCATTGCGGTCATGAAATCCGCGAAAGCGAGCTTCCACACGCCGCCGTGATGCTCCTCTTCGGCTTCCACCTTTTTCTTGACGATGATCGGGGGTCCGTTGTGACTCATGAACCATAGCTCCTGCTGTCGCACAGACGGCGCATCCACGCCTCGAGTCGCGTCTCGATCCTGGTCAGGCCGAAATCAACTGTCACGTCGACGCCGTCGCTTTCAGTGAGGATCGCCGCCGCCTGTTGCGCAGCGAATGTCTCGGCCATCTTCTCGATGAGATCCCTTGGACCCTCGAGCCGGATCGCGGGCGCGGAGTCGTCGGCGATGGCGCGACGAATCGAGTCCGTCAGCTCGTCGACCGTCGTTTGTTCGACTTCCCGCGCGACAAAGGGCGCCAGAATGCGGGCGACGTCGCCCCTCAGCGCGTCGAAAGCCTGGGCGAGGGTTTCGGAAAGTCGCCGCGCAAGGACGTCGCCCTGCTGCTCGATCCATTGCGTCCGCGCCTGGCGCAAGCTCTCCTCATGCGCGGCCTGCTGCTGTTCGAGGGCGGCGGCGAGCTCTTCATCGAAGGCGCTTCGCAGCGCCTCGAGATCGACGGAAGGAGGCGCGACAGATTCGGGCGCGGGCTCTTCGCCCAGCCCCTCTATGGACGGCTCGAACAATGTCTCGAGGATCGGCGTCGGCGGGGGCAGCCGAGGCGGCTCGTCGAAGCGCAGGAGATAGGCGGAAACGTCGTGAATGTTCATGGCGCGGCCTTAAGACCTCATCCATTGCTTCATGATCGCGGCGGCGTGGGCGTCGTCCTGCTCGATCAAGCGCTCGAGCTTTTTGCGCGCGCTCTCCTTCGCCGCTTCGACGATTCCCTCGAAGAGCGCCGAGCCCGGCAACAGGCCTTCGTCGGGGATTTGAAGCATCGGCGGCGAGTCGAAAGCGGGTTCAATGGCGAGCGGCGGTTCGGGCGGCGTGAGCGGCGCGATCCCTGGCGACGCCAAAGGCGGCGGCTCGATCCGCTCCTGCGCCAGCGGCGCCTCGGCCAGCAGCGCGCGACGCGCGGGCGCCAGGCCAAAGATCACGATGACCGCCGCAATGCCGATCGCCGTCAGCGCATTGATGATCGCGCCGAGATGGCTGCGGAGCGTCGCGACGACGCCCGGATTTTCTTCTGGCGTCATTTCGTGCTCGTTGAACATGAAATCGACCGCCGACACTTTGAGCGCGTCGCCGCGCTCCTTGCTCAGCCCCGCGGCGGAGGAGACGAGCATTTCAATCTCCTTGAGCTGCCTTTCCACGATTTCAGGCTTCGGCGGCTCCTTGCCTGGCTCGGCGAAAGCGGAGCGATTGATCAGCACGGCGACCGAGAGGCGCTCGATCGTGTAGCCGCCGCTTACCGTCGTCACCGTCTTGGACGAGAGTTCGTAATTGGTGAGCTCCTCGCTTTTCTTGCTCTCGTCGTTCGACTGCTTCGTATCGCCGCCGCTGGCGCCGTTTTGCGGGATGTTGCGCTCGACGGTCGTCGACTGAGCGCCGCTGTTGTTTTGCGACTGGGCCGTTTCCTTCACGGTGCGGGTGGAGCGCTCGACGCGCGACTCCGGATCGAAGATCGTCTCATTGGTCTGCTTACGATCGGTGTTGACGCGCGTGCGCACGCTCACTTGAAAATTGGGGAGCCTCAGGTAAGGCGTGAGCGTTCGTCGGATATTGTCCTGTATGTCTTTTGAAATGCTCTTCTCCAGCGCCAGCGTCTTCACTGGAACGGCGTCGGTCGCTTCGCCATCGGAGGATGAGAGGATCATGCCGTCCGTGTTGAGCACCGTCACTTGATCGACAGTCATGCCGGGCAGCGACGAGGCGACGAGATGACGGATGGCCTGCGCAGCGCTGGAATCGTCGGGCCCCTCGGTGCGGATGATGACCGAGGCCGACGGCGGCTGTTTGGCCCGGCGAAACGAACCTTCATCGGGCATGACGATGTGAACGCGCGCCGCCTTGACGCCGCGAATGAGCTGGATGGTGCGCGCAAGCTCGCCTTCGAGCGCGCGCACCCGCGTCACCTCCTGCATGAAGGAGGTGAGGCCGAGCGCGCCGACCTTGTCGAAGAGTTCGTAGCCGGCGTTGGCGCTCTGCGGCAGGCCGCGCTCTGCGAGCAGCATACGCGCCTGCGCGGTCTGGCCGTAGGGAACGGACACGGCATTCCCTTCCGGGCTTACGTCGAAGGCGATGTTGCTCGCCTTCAGCGCGGCGCCGATGCGGCTCACGTCCTCTCGGTCGAGCCCGGCGTACAGCACCTCGAATGCAGGACGCGAAAGGTAATAGGCTGCGGCGGAGACGATCCCAATGACGAGCGCGAAGATGAGCCCGAGCGCGGCGAGCTTCTTGCCGCCGAGCGCCTTGAGATTATCGAAGAATAGGCTGAGATGATCCATGGCGTCGAAGCAGGCGTCCCCTGTTCCTTTGACGCCAAGAGTCCGCGCACGGGCTTGCGCGAGCGTTGCGCGACGAGCTGTAATCGATCTATTAACAAAAGGTTAATAACAAAACGACTAGGCGGGCCGCTCGTCTATAGCGGCCCGCCCGGCCTGAAGCTTACTGGAACAGCTTCATGATCATCTGCGCGTTCTGGTTCGCGATCGAGAGCGACTGGACGCCGAGCTGCTGCTGCGTCTGCAGCGCCTGCAGGCGGGTCGACGTCTCATTCATATCCGCGTCGACGAGCGACGACACGCCGGTGGTCAACGCCTCGCTCATCGTCCTGATGAACTCGTTCTGCTGCGTCACGCGGGTCTGCGTCGCGCCAATCTCGGCGGCGTAGGTCGTGAGATCGGACAGCGCCTTGTCGGCGTTGGTGAGCGTATCGGCGATGGTCGCCGCAGCAAGATCGCTAGCCGCGAGCGCAGTGAAATTCGTCGCGGCGCCGGCCGCGCCGCCCTGCGATTGCTCCAATATGCCCGCGCCGCCGCCCGCGCTGTCGATCAAGGTGGTGAGCGTCAGATCGATCGTGCCCATCGAGGAATTGTTCGCGCCGGCCCCGTCCGCGTAGGAGGCGATGAATTTCAGCGGACTGGTCTGCGAGCCGTCGAGCGCGTTGAGCCCGGTAAAGGTGGCAGAAGTGACGACGCTCGAGAGCTGCTTGCCGAGCTGCTGCAAGTTCGTGAGAATCTTCGTCGTATCGGCGCCCGGCTGCTGCGCCTGCGCGATGCCGTTCTTGATGTCGTTCATGACCGTGATGGCGCTCTTCACCGCCGCGGCTGCGACATTCAGCACGGAATTGGCGCCAGAAAGCGAGTCGCTGATCGTCGACAACACGGCTCTGTCCGATTTCATCGTCTCGGCGATGGCCCAGGTGGAGGCGTTGTCGGCGGCGCTGGCGATTTTGAGGCCGGTCGAGACCTCCTGCTGCGTCTTGTTCAACGCCGCCTGAGTCGAGCGTAACGACTGAAGCGCGGTGATGGCGGAGGGGTTTACGAGGATGCTGGCCATTTTCGTTGTCCCTTTTCGGTTGAGAAAAATACAAGGGACATACCGGTGTCGCGCCGGTTCCACGGATAAGGCGTCATGCCACGGGCCTCGCCCGTCCGAAGCAAGTAGTCAACCACAAGCCTAAGCAAAGGCCGCGACTCGTGAGCCGCGGCCATGATTTCACTCGAACCTTACTGGAAGAGTTTCAGGATCATCTGCGCGTTCTGGTTCGCGATCGAGAGCGACTGGACGCCGAGCTGCTGCTGCGTCTGCAACGCCTGCAGGCGGGTCGACGTTTCATTCATATCCGCGTCGACGAGCGACGACACGCCGGTGGTCAACGCCTCGCTCATCGTCTTGATGAAATCGTTCTGCTGCGTCACGCGGGTCTGCGTCGCGCCGATCTCGGCGGCGTAGGTCGTGAGATCGGACAGCGCCTTGTCGGCGTTGGTGAGCGTATCGGCGATCGTCGCCGCAGCAAGATCGCCGGCGGCGAGCGAAGTGAAATTCGTCGCGGCGCCGGCCGCGCCGCCCTGCGCCTGTTCCAAAATTCCCGTGCCGGCGCCCGCGCTGTCGATCAGCGTCGTAGGCGTCAGGTCGATTGTGGCGATGGAGGAATTATTGGCGCCCGCGCCGTCGGTGTAAGACGCGATGAATTTCACCGAGGTCTGGGAGCCGTCGAGAACGTTCAAGCCGGTGAAATTCGCCGAGGCCACGATGCTCGAAAGCTGCTTGCCGAGCTGCGCCAGGCTAGTCAAGATTTTCCCCGTATCAGCGCCCGGCTGCTGAGCCTGCGCAATGCCATTCTTGATGTCGTTCATGACAGTAATCGCGCTCTTGACGGCCGCGGCGGCGACGTTGAGCACGGAGTTGGCGCCGGAAAGCGAGTCGCTGATGGTCGCCAAAACGGTCTTGTCGGACTTCATCGTCTCGGCAATCGACCATGTCGAGGCGTTGTCGGCCGCGCTCGAAATTTTCAAGCCGGTCGAGACCTCCTGTTGCGTCTTGTTCAACGCCGACTGGGTGGTGCGCAGCGACTGGAGGGCGGTGATCGCAGATGGGTTTACGAGAATGCTAGCCATTTGAGGATGTCCCTTGTTGGACTGAGAACATGTAAGGGACATGCCGGTGTCGCGCCGGCTCATCGGATAAGGCGTCATGCCGCGGGCGCGAGCCCGTCCGAAGCAACTAATCGACTGAATACGCGGCTTGCGATTTTACAGATCGACGCCACAACTCTATCGGAAGCTGCGCCTTTGAAAATGAGAATGCCCAAACGGGCTTAATGGACAGTTAACAGCCAAGTCTCAGGCGGCGGCGCCGCAGCACTTTTTGTATTTCTTGCCCGAGCCGCAGGGACAGGGATCATTGCGGCCCGGCTGGGCGCCTTTCACGATCGGCTGGTTTTTGCGGTTCGCCTCTTCCTGGAAATACCAGCGGCCGTCCACCTTGCTAAAGAGCGAGCGCTCGCGATGCGCATAGCGTTCGCCGTCGAGACTGAAATTGGCGATGAACTCCACATAGCCGGTTTCGTCGCCCTCCTGCCCGTCCTCGGTCGAGAGCACCTCGAGACCCAGCCATTGCGACTGTCTGGCCCAGTGGGTGATCGCCTTGCGGTCGAAATCGTCGCGGGTTCCGGGCGCTAAGGTCGCTTCCAGATAGTCGACGTCGCCTTGCGCAAAGGCGGTATAGCGCGATCGCATGAGCGCTTCCGCCGTCGGCGGCGCCTTGCCCGCCTCGAGATAGGGCTTGCAGCAATCGACATAGTCGCGCTTGTCGGCGTCGATCATGCGGCACGGGCACGTTGAATCTGTCGTCATGCTGGTTTTCGCTCTCGCGCGAAGCTCGGGAAAGGCGCGCTGGAGCGCGCGTATGTGATGCTGCGACGGGCGGCAGTCTTGGGGGCCGGACGCGCCGCTCCGTTTACGGACAGGCTGGCGTCAGGCCGCGCCCTTCTTCTCGGCGTCGAGGATCTTGACGGCCTCGATGGCGATCGGCTCGAGGCCGACGCCGCCATGGCGGACATGTTCGCAGATGGTCTCGCGCATGTGGGGAGCCCAGAACTTGCGCAGATGCTCGGCCATGCCGGCGGCGGCGCCGATCTTCTGCGCCCCGAAAAAGGCGCCGATCTGATTGGCCATTTTCACGAGCTTCTCAACTGAATCATGCGACATGAGCGGAAACCTGTTCGAGGATGCGTCCTGGATGGGTGAAGATTTCGAAATCGCGGCCCCGCATCACGGCCACGAGCGTCATACCGCATTTTTCGGCGCTGCGAACCGCCAGTGCGGTCGGCGCCGACACGGCGGCGATGATTGGCGCGCCGATCCGGGCGGCTTTCTGCACGAGCTCGACGGAGACGCGGCTCGTCATCAGCACGACGCCCTGCGATGCGGCGAGGCCCTGGCGCGCCAGCGCGCCGGCGAGCTTGTCGAGCGCATTGTGGCGGCCGACGTCCTCGCGCACGATCAGCGCGCCGGACCCGGGATTCCAGAAAGCCGCGGCATGCACGGCGCGCGTCTCCTGATTGAGCGTCTGCGCCCCCGGCATACGATCCATCGCCTCGATGAGCCCCTCCGCCGTCACGGTGAGCGCATTGTCGAGCGTCGGCAGGCTGCGCGTCGCGGCCTCGAGGCTTTCGACCCCGCAGAGCCCGCAACCCGTCGGGCCGGCCATCGAGCGGCGCCGGTCGGCATAGGCCTCCTGGCGCCCGCCGCCGAGCCAGCTGCGCAATTCCACGCCCAACTCGGACGACACCACCTCGACTGCGCCGGCGTCCTCCGCGCGGTCCACCAGCCCTTCGGTGATCGCGAAGCCCACCGCAAAATCTTCGAGATCGGCGGGCGTCGCCATCATCACCGCATGGGTGGACCCGCCATAGGTAAAGGCGATCGGCGTCTCCTCGGGGATCACGCGTGAAGAGCGCGCCGTCACATCGTGACGGCGCGCCAGGCAATCTACCCGAAGAGACGGCGACGGTATGTCGATCATTCCGCCGCGTCGATGGTGCTCGCGATCCGCCGCGCATTGTCGGACAGTTCGCGATACTTCTCCTGGAACTCGGTGGGGCCGTTGCTCTTCGAGATCTGAACGGCCGTCACCTTGTATTCCGGACAGTTGGTCGCCCAGTCCGAATTGTCGGTGGTCACGACATTGGTGTTGCACAGCGGGTGGTGGAAGGTCGTGTAGACCACGCCGGGCGCCACGCGATCGGTGATCTGGGCGCGCAGCGTCGTCTCGCCGGCGCGGCTCGCAACCTTCACCCAATCGCCCTCGCAGACGCCGCGCTCTTCCGCGTCATGCGGATGGATTTCGAGCACGTCTTCCTCATGCCATCGGCTGTTCTCGGTGCGGCGGGTCTGCGCGCCGACGTTGTACTGCGACAGGATGCGGCCGGTGGTCAGCAGCAGCGGGAAGCGCGGCCCCACCTTCTCGTCGGTCGGGACATATTCGGTGATGACGAATTTGCCCTTCCCGCGCGCGAAGCCGTCGATGTGCATGATCGGCATGCCGTCCGGCGCGTCGTCGTTACACGGCCACTGCACCGAGCCCACTTCCTCGAGCAGGTCGTAAGAGACGTTGTGGAACGACGGCGTGAGCCGCGCGATCTCGTCCATGACCTCGGACGGGTTCTTGTAGTTCCACTTCATCCCGAGCTTGTTGGCGAGGAGTTGGGTGATCTCCCAGTCGCCATAGCCGTTCTTCGGCGTCATCACCTTGCGGATGCGCTGGATGCGGCGCTCGGCGTTGGTGAAGGTGCCGTCCTTCTCGAGGAAGGAGGAGCCCGGCAGGAAGACATGCGCATAATGCGCCGACTCCACCAGGAACAGGTCCTGCACGATCACGATTTCCATGTTGGCGAGCGCCGCCGAAACATGGCGCGTGTCCGGGTCGGACTGGAGAATGTCCTCGCCCTGCAGATAAAGACCCTTGAAGCGGCCCTCGATCGCCGCGTCGAACATGTTGGGAATGCGCAGGCCGGGCTCGGGATCGAGCTTGACGCCCCAGTCGGCCTCGAACACCGACCGCGCGGCCGCGCCCGAAATGTGCTGATAGCCCGGCAGTTCATGGGGGAACGAGCCCATGTCGCAGGAGCCCTGCACATTGTTCTGGCCGCGCAGCGGGTTCACGCCGACGCCGCGGCGGCCGAGATTGCCGGTCGCCATGGCGAGATTGGCGATGCCCATCACGGTGGTCGAGCCTTGCGAATGCTCCGTCACGCCGAGGCCGTAATAGATCGCGGCATTGCCGCCGCGCGCATAGAGACGCGCCGCGCCACGAATGTCTTCGGCCTTCACGCCGAGGACGGATTCGAGGGCCTCGGGACTGTTGCGGTCGAGCGAAACGTAATCGGCCCAGGCCTGGAATTCGTCCCAGTCGCAGCGATGGCGGACGAAGGATTCGTTGACGAGGCCTTCCTTCACGATGACATGGGCGAGCGCCGTGATCATCGCGACATTGGTGCCGGGCTTCAGCGCCAGATGGTAGTCGGCCTCAACATGGGGCGACCGCACGAGGTCGATGCGGCGCGGATCGATGACGATCAGCTTGGCGCCATCACGCAGGCGCGCCTTCATGCGCGAGCCGAACACCGGATGGGCGTCGGTCGGATTGGCGCCGATGACGAGAATGACGTCGGCCTCGTCGACCGAGTCGAAGTCCTGCGTGCCGGCCGAGGTGCCGAAGGCCTGGTTGAGGCCATAGCCGGTCGGCGAATGGCAGACGCGGGCGCAGGTGTCGACATTGTTGTTGCCGAAGCCGGCGCGCACGAGCTTCTGAACGAGATAGGTCTCTTCGTTCGAGCAGCGCGACGAGGTGATCGCGCCAACCGACCCCTTGCCGTATTTCGCCTGCACGGCGCTGAGACGGTCGGCGGCGAAGGTCAGAGCCTCGTCCCAGGAGACGACCCGCCACGGCTCGTCGATCGACTCGCGGATCATCGGGTCCAGGATACGGTCCCCGTGATGGGCGTAGCCATAGGCGAAGCGGCCCTTGATGCAGCTATGGCCGTGATTGGCCTTGCCGTCCTTCCAGGGGACCATGCGGACGACTTCCTCGCCGCGCATCTCGGCCTTGAAGGTGCAGCCGACGCCGCAATAGGCGCAGGTGGTGATCTCGGAATGCTCCGGCTGGCCGATGGCGATGACGGAGTTCTCGGTCAGCGTCGCGGTCGGGCAGGCCTGCACGCAGGCGCCGCAGGAGACGCATTCCGACTCCATGAAGGCTTCGTCCATGCCGGGCGACACGCGCGAATCAAAGCCGCGGCCGGAGATCGTCAGCGCGAATGTGCCCTGCACTTCCTCGCAGGCGCGCACGCAGCGGTTACAAACGATGCACTTGGACGGGTCATAGGTGAAATAGGGGTTCGACTCGTCCTTCGGTTTCCAGTTGAAGTTCGCCTCGCCGCTGTTGCGGGCGAAGACGTGGTTGGCGCCGTCATAGCCGTAGCGCACGTCGCGCAGGCCGACCGCGCCGGCCATGTCCTGCAATTCGCAGTCGCCATTGGCGGCGCAGGTCAGACAGTCGAGCGGGTGGTCGGAGATATAAAGCTCCATCACGCCGCGACGGATGGCGGCGAGGCGGGGGGTCTGGGTCTTGACGGCGATGCCGGGCGCGACCGGCGTGGTGCAGGAAGCCGGCGTGCCGTTGCGGCCGTCGATCTCGATCACGCACAGGCGGCAGGAGCCGAACGCCTTGATGCTGTCCGTGGCGCAGAGCTTCGGGATTTCGGTTCCCGCCTCCATCGCCGCGCGCATGATGGAGGTGCCCTCCGGAACAGTGACGCTCTTTCCGTCGATGGTCAGCGTGACCATGTTTTCGGATTTGGACTGTGGCGTCCCGTAATCAATCTCTTTGATAAGCGTCATGGCGGCTACCTCACTCAGCGGCTTCAAGGGCCGGCTTGCGGAAGTCTTCTGGGAAATGACGAAGAGCGCTTTCGACCGGATAAGGCGCGAAACCGCCCAATGCACACAATGAGCCAAACTTCATCGTGTGGCACAGGTCCTTGAGAAGCTCGATGTTCTTCTCGACGTCCTGACCCTTGCTAATCTTGTCGATCGTCTCGACGCCGCGAGTCGAGCCGATGCGGCAAGGCGTGCACTTTCCACAACTTTCGATCGCGCAGAACTCCATGCCGAAGCGCGCCATCCAGAGCATGTCGACAGTGTCGTCGAACACGACGAGGCCGCCGTGCCCGATGAGGCTGTCCTTCGCGGCGAAGGCCTCATAATCGAACGGAAGGTCGAAAAGCGACACGGGCACATAGGCCCCGAGCGGGCCGCCGACCTGAACGGCCTTGACCGGACGCCCGCTGCGCGTGCCGCCGGCGATGTCGTTGACGATCGCGCCGAGCGGGATGCCGAAATCGGTTTCGAACAGGCCGCCATATTTCACATTGCCGGCGATCTGCAGCGGCATGGTGCCGCGCGAGCGGCCGACGCCGAAATCGGCGTAATGCTTGGCGCCCTTCTCCAGAATCATCGGAATGGTCGCCATGGAGAGGACGTTGTTGACGACCGTCGGCTTGCCGAAGAGGCCGACATGGGCCGGCAGCGGCGGTTTGGCGCGCACGATGCCGCGCTTGCCCTCGAGGCTCTCGAGCAGCGAGGTCTCCTCGCCGCAGACATAGGCGCCCGCGCCGATGCGCAATTCGACGTCGAAGTCGAAGCCCGAGCCCTTGATGTTATCGCCGAGCCAGCCGGCTTCACGGGCCTTCTCGATCGCGGCCTGAAACACTTTGGCGACGACGGGATATTCCGAGCGCAGATAGACGTAGCCCTTCGAGCCCTTGATCGCGTAGCCGCAGATGATCATGCCCTCGATGAGCGAGAGCGGATCGCCTTCCATGATCATGCGGTCGGCGAAGGTGCCCGAGTCGCCCTCGTCGGCGTTGACGACGACGTAACGGCGGTCCGCCGGCGCGTCGGCCACGGTCTTCCATTTGATGCCGGTCGGGAAGCCGGCGCCGCCGCGGCCGCGCAGGCCCGACTTCGTCACTTCTTCGATGACGGCCGGCGCGCCGAGCTCGAAAGCGCGCTTGAGCCCTACGAAGCCGCCATGGGCCTCATATTCGGCGACGGAGAGCGGATCGATGATCCCGCAGCGCACGAAGGTGAAGCGGTTCTGGCGCTTCATCCAGGGATGTTCGTCGACGACCCCGATATTCAGGGGGTGCGCGCCGCCGGTCAGGAAGCCCGCCTCGAACAGCGAGGCGACGTCCTTCGCCTTGGCCGGCCCATAACCGACGCGGCCCGCGGGAGTCTCCACCTCGATCAGGGGCTCGAGCCAGAGCATTCCACGCGAGCCGTTTCTCACGATCTCGATCGTCAGGCCGCGGGCGGCGGCCTCCTTGGCGACGGCGGCGGCGAGGCGGTCGGCGCCCATCGCCACGGCGGCCATGTCCAGGGGAATGTAGATCTTGGTCATTTGCCTTTCGCCTCCTCGACCAGCTCGTCGAGCGTCTCGGCGTCGACCAATCCAATCGGTTCGTTGTCGTAGAGGGCGGAGGGGCTGTGGGCGCAGAGGCCCAGGCAGTAGACCGGCTCGACCGTCAGGGAGCCGTCGGGAGTCGTCTGGCCCCAATCGAGCTTGTGGCGGGCCAGGAATTCGTTCGCCTGCTTTTCGGCGCCCATAGACTGGCAGGACTCGGCGCGACAGATTTTCAGCGTATGGCGGCCGTGCGGGGACGTATGGAAATCGTGGTAGAAGGTGACGACGCCATGCATTTCCGCGCGGCTGATGTTCAGCGCGTTGGCCATCTCACGGACGGCGGATTCCGGAACGAAGCCGAATTCAGCCTGAAGCGCATGCAATATGGGGAGTGCAGGTCCTTCGAGGCCCATATGGGCCGCAATGATCTCCCGCGCCCGCTCGTCGCTATAAGGAGCAGCGCCAGCCATTTCTTCCCTCGCTTTGGGCGTCGAGCTCAAGACAAGCGCCCTTGATTGGTTTTGTTCCAAGGACAGTGCCGGAAATCCCGGTCCTGATCAATAGCGTCTCGGCCGTTGCGCCATAGGGCTTGCCTATCAATCGGCCAATCTGCCGCTTTCGGCCAAGGCCTTTGCCTCTGCAACGAGCGCGCCAACGAGCGGAATCACCGGATCGCGCTGCGGCGCCACCAGGCCGATTTCGTAGCCCGCTTCCGGCTCGACGATCGGAATCGAGCGCAGAGGCGGCGAAGCGCCCATTGTTTTTGCGAGCTTTTCCGGGAGAATCGTCGCCCATCGGCCGGATTTCACATGGTCGTAGAGCAGAATGACCGAGTTCGACTCGAGGATGGGCGCGGGCTCTGCGTCCCCTGCGCCAATGAGTCGCTCGATGATCCGTCGGTTCTGCATGTCCGGGGTCAGCAGGCACAGATCGATGCGGCCGACCTCGGCCCATGTCACGCGCTCGCGGTCGCCCAGCGGATTGCCCGCGGTTGTCAACAGCCTGTAGCGTTCCGAACAAAGCGGCACGGTTCGCACCCGCCCCAACGGCTCGTTGTCGAGATAGGTGATCCCCGCGTCGATTTCGAGATTGTCCAGCATGGCCAGCACTTCGGTGGATGAAGCCGAAATGACCTTGAAGCGCACGTGCGGGTGCTTTTCCCGGTAAGGGGTCGTCAGCGCCGAGACGATTCCCTCGGCTGTCGGGATGACGGCGATCTTCAACTGGCCGGAGAGGCCCTCGCGCAGGGTCCGCACCTCCTGGCGCATGGCGCGGGCGTCCCCCACGATCCGCTTGGCCCATTCCAGAACCCGCTCGCCCTCGGCCGTCAACCCGTGGAAGCGCGACGAGCGGTTGACGAGCAGGACCCCGAGCGAATCCTCGAGCTGCTTGATGCCGGCGGAGAGGGTCGGTTGAGTGACCCCGCACAACTCCGCCGCGCGCGAAAAACTCTTTTCGCTGGCGACGGTGATGAGGAATTCGAGTTTGTCGATCACGTCGAAGCGTTTCGGCGCCTGGCCGCGCCGTCCCTGGACGAAAAAGGCGGGGTCCGCTCGAGGGAGGGACGGCGGCGAAACGCCCTTTTCCATTGTTTCGCTCGATGCATGCGCTAGCACATTCAGGCGAAAAACGCCCGAAAAATCGCCCAGCGGCCGTGCTGCAGGCGACGGGACGCGCGGGCCGGGGCGCCCGGCTGCATCGCGCTCAACCAGGCCGCCGCGCCGGCGGTTGAGCGGCTGCGGCCACAATTTCCCCTCATTTGATCCGTTTCGGATTAACTTTATTTGTCCCACTGCGGCGCCGCCCGCGCGACCTTGGAGAGGCAATTGCAAATGACGACGATGAAGAAACTCACGCGTCTCGGCGCATTTGCCGCTCTTCTCGCGACGACCCTCGCCCTTCCGGCGCAGGCCACCCCCTCCCTCGTCATCGACGTGGCGTCTGGCGCGGTGCTCTCCCAGGACCAGCCGACCGCCTCCTGGTATCCGGCGTCCCTGACCAAGCTGATGACCGCCTATGTCGCGCTCGACGCGGTGCGCGCCGGCCGCATCACGATGGATACGCCGCTGATGATGTCGCCGCGCGCCGCGCGCATGGCGCCGTCCAAAATGGGCTTCCGGCCGGGCTCCGAGGTGACGCTGCAGAACGCGCTGATCATGCTGATGGTGAAATCGGCCAATGACATCGCCGTCGCGATCGCCGAGGGCGTCTCCGGCTCGGTCGAAGCCTTCGCCGACGAGATGAACCGCGCCTCGCAGAAGCTCGGCATGACGCAGTCGGTCTGGGTCAATCCCAACGGCTTGCCGGACACGCGGCAGGTGACGTCGGCGCGCGACCTCGCCCTTCTCGGCCGGGCGCTCTACGTGCAGTTCCCGGAATACGCCAATCTCTGGAACATCGGGGCCATGCAGTTCGGCCGCCAGATCCATCCGACCCATAACGGCCTGCTCGGCCGCTATCCCGGCGCCGACGGCATGAAGACGGGCTTCACCTGCCCCGCCGGCTTCAACGTCGTCGCCTCCGCCAGCCATGGCAGTCAGCGTCTGATCGCCGTCGTGCTCGGCGCGCCCTCGGCCGCCGCGAGAACCGCCAAGGCCGCCGCTCTGCTCGACCGCGGCTTCCAGACCGCCGGCTCGGCCGGCTCGTTGGGCTCGCTCGCCGCCGCCGGCCCCGCGCCGGCCCCCGACATGCGCGACAGCGTGTGCCGCAATCGCGGCCCGGCCACGGCGGAGTTCATGAGCGAGGTCGAGGACGTGTCCATTCCGATCGGCTCCGCCTCGACCGGCATCCCGCTCCTCGATTCCGCCGCGGCGCAGCAGCGCATCAGCGCCAAGGATCTGGCGCGCCTGCCGCGCCCGCATTACGATCCGGTTCCCGTCTACGCCGGCCGTGCGCCGGGCTATGTCGGCCCCGTCGCCCGCGCCCGGGCGCCCGGCGCGCCGATCGGCGAGCAGACTGATTATTCCGCCTACGCCAACGCCCCCGAGCCCGCCGGCGGCGAGGCCTCGCCGATCAGCCGGGCGGCTCCCGACGCCGTCAGCATGCGCCAGGCCAAGCGGGCCGCCAAGCGCGCGGCGAAGCGCATCGCGCCCGTCGCGACGCCGGCCCCCGTCGACAACATCATCGAAGACGACAAGGCGGCTTCGGGCGACGAAAAGCCCGAGAAACCCAAAGCCAAATCCGCCGCCAAGCCGGTCGTGAAAGCCGCGCCGAAAGCCGCGTCGAAAGCCGTGAGCAAGCCTCGGGGCGAGAAAGCCGCCGCCAAACCCGCGCCCGCGAAGACCCAGACCGCCGCCAAGCCGCAGGTCAAGATTCAATGACCGACAGCCCTTCGGCGGCGCAGCGCCGGCCGCCGCCGCCGATTCCGCTGACGATTCTCACGGGCTTTCTCGGCGCCGGGAAAACCACGCTGCTCAACACGCTGCTCGCGGCGCCCGAACTTTCCGACACGCTCGTCCTCATCAATGAGTTCGGCGAAATCGGGCTCGACCATCTCTTCATCGAGAAGGTCGAGGGGGACATGGTGATGATGAGTTCGGGCTGCGTCTGCTGCACCATCCGCGGCGATCTCGTCACGACGCTCGAAGATTTGCTGCGCCGACTGGACAACGGGCGCATCAAGCCTTTCCGGCGCGTCGTGCTGGAGACGACGGGCCTCGCCGATCCCGCGCCCATCCTGCACACCATCATGAGCCACCCCTATCTGGTGATGCGATTCCGGCTCGATGGGGTGATCGCCGTGGTGGACGCCGTCAATGGCGAGGCGACGCTCGACGCTCATGAAGAGGCGGTCAAACAGGCGGCGGTCGCCGATCGTCTGGTCATCGCCAAGACAGACCTCCCGGACGGCGCCGCACATGCGGCGCGGCTGACCGAAAGGCTTGCCGCCCTCAATCCCGGCGCACGCATTCTGATCGCCGCCAAGGGCGAGGCGACGCCGGAGGCGCTGCTCGATTGCGGCCTTTACGATCCCGCGACCAAGACCCCGCGCGTGCGCGAGTGGCTCAACGCCGAAGCGGTCGAGGCGGCGCATCACGACCATAGCCATCATCACGACCACGGCCATCGCCATCACGACGTCAACCGTCACGACGACCACATTCAGGCGTTCTGCCTGACCGGCGACACGCCCTTCACCCCGCCGTCCTTCGATATTTTTATCGATCTGCTGCGCCATACGCATGGGCCGCGGCTCTTGCGGGTGAAGGGGATCGTGGCGCTTTCCGACGAACCCGAACGCCCGGTGGTGATCCACGGGGTCCAGCACGTCTTCCACCCGCCGCACCGGCTCGACGCCTGGCCCGACGCCGACCGCCGCACCCGTATCGTCTTCATCGTGAAGGACCTCGACCGCGCCTTCGTCGAGGGCCTCTATGCGGCGCTGATCAATCGACCGGCGATCGACACGCCCGACGCCGAGGCGCTGACGCATAATCCGCTGGCGCCGGCGCGGGGCGGGTTGCTCGGATAGTCCCGCCCTCGCCCTCCCGCGACGCCGGCAGAGACAGGGAAGAGGCGCCGCGCTATAAAGCGAAGATGCAGTCGGCCGCCGCAGCCTTCGCCCCCCTCGCCGCCGCGGCGCGACGCCTGGGCTCGGGGCTGCTCGACCTCGTCTATCCTCCAGTTTGCCTGGTCTGCCGCCGGGGGGTCGCCGAGCATGGCGCGCTCTGCGCCGCCTGCTGGCGGGACATCGCCTTCATCGAGCGGCCCTTTTGCGAGCGGCTCGGCACGCCCTTCGAGCGCGATCTGGACCAGCCGGGACTCATCTCGCCCGAGGCCGCGGCCAACCCGCCGGTCTTCGCGCGGGCGCGGGCGGTGGCGCGCTATGACAGCGACAAGGCGCGCTCGCTCGCGCATCGGCTGAAATATCACGACCGCCTGGAGCTTGCGGGCCCGATGGGCCGGTGGATGGCGCGCGCCGGCGCCGAACTCTTGGCCGACGCCGATGTCCTTGCGCCCATTCCCTTACATCGCCTGCGCCTCGCGGCGCGTCGCTTCAACCAGTCGGCGGACCTTGCGAAAGTCGTCTCGCGCGAAAGCGGCGTGCCGGTCGAAACGCAGGCGCTGCTGCGCGTGAAGGCGACGGCGCCGCAGGTCGGCCTGTCGCGCGCCCAGCGGGCGCTCAATCTCGCCGGCGCCTTCCGAGTCGACCCGGAGCGCGCGACCTCGCTCGAAAGCAGGAACGTGGTCCTGATCGACGACGTTCTGACGACGGGCGCGACGGCCAACGCCGCCGCTCGCACGCTGCTCCGGGCGGGGGCGGCGCGGGTCGATCTCCTTGTCTTTGCCCGGGCCGTGACAAGCGTGTGACTTCGGGCGTATAAGCGGCGCAGCGAAAACGCCGGTCGAGGACCCCCCATCTCAATGGCGCATATCGAAATCTACACCACGCCGACCTGTCCGTACTGCATCGCCGCGAAGTCCCTGCTCACGCGGAAGGGCGCGGCGTTCCAGGAAATCAGCGTCGCCGGCGATCCGGCCGGCCGTCGAGCCATGAGCGACCGCGCCGGCGGCCGCACGACGGTGCCGCAGATCTTCATCAACGGAAAGCACATTGGCGGCTGCGACGATCTTTATGCGCTCGACGACGTCGGCCAACTCGATCCGCTGCTGGCGGCGGGGGCCTCGGCATGATCCATTACGCGCTCGTCTGCGACGAAGGACATAGTTTCGATGGCTGGTTTCGCGACAGCGAGACTTTCGAGAGCCAATCGTCGCAGCGCCTCGTCGCCTGCCCCTTCTGCGCCTCGACGGCGGTGACCCGTGCGGTGATGGCCCCGCATGTGGCGCGTGGCGGCCAGGAGGACGAAGCGACGCGACTGCGCGGCATGATCAGAAAATTGCGCGACAAGGTCGTGGCCGGCTCAGAGGATGTCGGCGAACGCTTCCCGCAGGAGGCGCGCGCGATCGAGGAGGGCGAAGCCGAACGCCGCCCGATCCGCGGTCGCGCCACCTTCGAGGAGGCGAAGGCCCTGCTCGAGGACGGCATCGAAATTCTGCCGATCCCGGAATTGCCCGGCGACAACTGACCGGCCCTCACATTGCGCCGGCCGGCGCGAGAAGGCGAACGCGCGCATCACGAATTCCTCGACTCGAGGCTGCGAGCCCCGCCCCGCGGTCAAACCCCACGTCGCCGGGTTGGTTCCGGCGTCTAACGCAGCATCTCCTCGACCCAGGCCGGGACAGCCGCGCTCGCCGCGCCATAGCGTCTGACGTCGAATTGCGCGGCGTTGTCGGAGGGTTCGAGGTTGATTTCGCAGGTGGCGACGCCGAGCCGGCGCGCCTGTGACACAAAGCCCGCCGCTGGATAAACGGCGCCCGAAGTTCCGATGGACACGAAGAGGTCTGCGGCCGAAAGGGCCGCGGCGATCTCCTCAAGGCAGAGCGGCGCCTCGCCGAACCAGACGACATGCGGCCGCATGGCGCCGGCGCGGCCACAGGCGGCGCAGCGATCTTCGGTCGAGAGGTCGGCGCGCTGCTCGCGCAGATCGCCGCAGGCCGCGCAGCGCGCCTTCAACAACTCCCCATGCATGTGGATCACGTCCCGCGCGCCGCCCCGTTCGTGCAGATCGTCGATATTCTGCGTGACGAGGGTCAGCGCCCCACCCCTTGCGGCCAATTCCCGCTGCAAGCGGGCGAGTGCGGCATGGGCGGCGTTGGGCCTAGCCGAGAGCAGGTTGCGCCGCCGGAAATTGTAGAATTCATGCACGGCCTCGGGCGTGCGCGCGAAGGCCTCGGGCGTCGCGAGCTTCATCGGATCGAAGCGCGCCCACAGGCCCGTTCCGGATTTGTCGCGGAACGTCCCGAGGCCGCTCTCCGCGGAAACGCCCGCCCCTGTCAGAACGAAGATGCGCATGATCCCGCCTCCGCCATGCGTCGGAACAAAACACGATCATAGAGGCGCGGCAGCCAAAAGTTGAGGCGCGCGCAAAAATGCGCACTATGGGCGTCGACCTCGCCACAAATTTCAAGGAGTGAGAATATGATCGCGCGCCGCCTGTTGATTGTCGCTTTGAGCATGGGCCTCGGCCTCGGCGTCCTCGCGCGCCCCGCTCACGCCGATCCGAATTACCTCCAGGAGGCGATCTCAGAAACCCAGGCCGCGATCGACGCCGGCAAGCAGCTTCAGGCGGGCTCCTTCGTCGAACATGCGGACGACGCCATCGACTACGCCCGCAGCGCCGTCTGGCAGACCCCTGTCGATCCGATCCGCAAGGGCATCAAATATCTGCGCAAGGCGGTCAAGCTCGCCAAGGGCACGAGCTACGACAAGCGCATCGCCAAGGCGACCGAACAGGCGGAGCTGGCGCTGCAGCAGTTCCAGTCCGTCAAATAGCGCCGGGCTTTTCTCCCCGATGAACCGCCGCATCTGTCTGGCGTCGCTCCTGAGCCTCTTCGCTCCCGCGCCGGCGCTCGCGCTCGACGCGCCTCAAAATCTCGACCAGGAGCTCGACGCGCTGCGGAGCCAATACGGCCTTCCCGCGCTGGCGGCGGCCGTCGTCAGCGGCGGCGCCATTGTCGCGCGCGGCGTCGCCGGCGTGCGCGTCCATGGGACGGAGATAAAGGCTCAAATCGACGATCGCTTTCATCTGGGCTCCGACACCAAGGCGATGACGGCGACCCTCGCCGGCATGCTGGTCGACGAGGGCAAACTCGCCTGGGACGCGACGATCGGCGACGTGCTCGGGGCGGCTGTTCCGCAGATCAATCCGCGCCTCGCGGCGGTGACGCTGGAGCAGCTCCTTTCGCACAGCTCCGGCGTTCCGAGCGACACGCCACAGATGCTGAAGCTCTATTTCAACGTCGACGCCTTCGACTTCAATCTGACGGCGCTGCGGCTCAAGACCTTCGCCGCCTGGAAGTCCCATGCCCCGCAGACGCCGCCGGGCGCGGCGTTCCACTATTCGAATTTCGGCTATCTCATCGCCGGCGCGATGATCGAAAAGGCCGCCGGGCGCCCCTGGGAGGCGTTGATCACGGATCGGATCTTCGCGCCGCTGGGGCTCAAGAGCGCCGGCCTCGGCCCGCAGGCGACGCGGGGCCGGTTCGACGCTCCGGTCGGCCATCGCGTGGGCGAGAAGGGCGCGATCACGCCCATGCTGTGGGGACCAGCGGCCGACGGCCCGCCGCTGCTCGGCCCGGCCGGCGTCACCCATATGTCCGTGCTCGACTTCGCAGCCTGGGCCGGCTGGAACGCCGGCCGCGGCAAGCGCGGCCCTGCGCTCGTCAAGCCTGAGACCCTCGCCCGCATCCATGCGCCGCATGTCAAGACGGGCAAAATCCCCCATCCGCGCCCCGGCACGCCGCAGGAGGGCGACTATGCGCTGGGCTGGGGCGTCATGAAGTTCGACTGGACCCGCGCGCCCGTGCTTCAGCACAATGGCTCGAACGGGATGAATCTGGCGAAAATCCTGATCGACGCGGAAAACGATCTCGGCGTCGTCGTGGTGACCAATTTCCCCGAGGGCAAGGCGGACGAAGCCGCCGCCCTGGCGATGGAGCGGCTCTATCGGCGCCATGCGCCAGCCTGAGGGCGGTCATGAACTGGCCAGACCGCCCCTCGCGCTCCGAGACGCCACCTTCGGCGGCTCCTCATGCTTCGAGACGCCGTCTTCGGCGGCTCCTCATGCTTCGAGACGCCGCCTTCGGCGGCTCCTCATGCTTCGAGACGCCGCCTTCGGCGGCTCCTCATGCTTCGAGACGCCGCCTTCGGCGGCTCCTCATGCTTCGAGACGCCGCCTTCGGCGGCTCCTCAGCATGAGGGTTTATTCCCGTCTCAGCCAGTAACTTAGGCCTCATCCTGAGGAGCGCGCGCAGCGCGCGTCTCGAAGGACGAGGCCGCCGCTCAGTTTATGGCCCAATCGCCCAAATTCGTGATTCGCGTTCCGTTCTCCTATATGCTTGAAGCGGAATCATGGGGAGAAACGGTTGTCCGATCTGGAAGATTACACGCCGCGCGACGGGGGTCTCGCCGCCCGGGCCGCAGCGGCGGCGCAGCGGCCGCGCTATCTCGACGGATTGAACCCCGAGCAGCGCGCGGCGGTCGAGACGCTCGACGGACCGGTGCTGGTTCTCGCCGGCGCCGGCACCGGCAAGACGCGCGCGCTCACGACGCGCATCGCCCATATCCTCGCGCTCGGCAAGGCGCGCGCCTATGAGATCCTCGCCGTCACCTTCACCAACAAGGCCGCGCGCGAAATGCGCGAGCGCGTCGAAATGCTCGTCGGCGAGGGCGCGCAGGCGATGCAATGGCTCGGCACCTTTCACGCGATCAGCGCCAAGATCATGCGCCGCCACGCCGAGCTCGTCGGGCTCAAGCCCAATTTCACCATCCTCGACACGGACGACCAGATCCGCCTCTTGAAGCAGGTGCTGCAGGCGGAAAACATCGACGACAAGCGCTGGCCGGCGCGCGCGCTCGCCATGCGCATCGACGGCTGGAAGAACCGCGGCCTTCTGCCGAACCAGGTGCCGGCCGGCGACGCCGAGAGTTTCGCCAATGGCAAGGGCGCGGCGCTTTACGCGCTCTATCAGGAACGCTTGAAAATTCTCAACGCCGTCGACTTCGGCGACCTGCTGCTCGAGTCGCTCAGGCTCTTTCGCGAAAACCCCGACGTGCTCGCCGACTATCAGAAGCGCTTCAAATATATCCTCGTCGACGAATATCAGGACACCAACACCGCGCAATATCTGTGGCTGCGGCTGATCTCGCAGGGGCGCCGCAACGTCTGCTGCGTGGGCGACGACGATCAGAGCGTCTATGGCTGGCGCGGCGCCGAAGTCGAAAACATCCTGCGTTTCGAACAGGACTTTCCCGGCGCCAAGATCGTGCGGCTCGAACGCAATTACCGCTCCACGGGCCATATTCTCGCGGCCGCCTCGCATCTCATCGGACATAATGAGGGCCGCCTCGGCAAGACGCTGTTTACCGACGGCGAGGACGGCGAAAAGCCGACGCTCACCGGGGTCTGGGACAGCGAGGAGGAAGCGCGCGTCATCGGCGAAGACATCGAGCAATTGCAACGTCGCGACCATTCGCTCGAAGAGATCGCCATTCTCGTGCGCGCCTCCTTTCAGATGCGGGAATTCGAAGAGCGTTTCGTCGAGATCGGCCTGCCCTATCGCATCATCGGGGGCCCGCGCTTCTATGAGCGGGCGGAAATCCGCGACGCGCTCGCCTATCTGCGCTGCGTCGCGCAGCCTGCCGACGATCTCGCCTTCGAGCGCATCGTCAATACGCCCAAGCGCGGCCTGGGCGACGCGACGCTGCAGTTGCTGCATGAATATGGCCGCCGCGAGCGCGTCCCTCTCATGCAGGCGGCGCGCGCGCTCGTCGAGACGGAGGAGCTGAAGGCGAAGCCGCGCGGCGCGCTGAAAAGCCTTATCGCCGACTTCGACCGCTGGCGCAGTCTCATCGACGCGAAGCCGCAAAATGAGCTCGCCGAAATGGTGCTCGATGAGTCCGGCTACACGGAGATGTGGCGGCAGGACAAGACGCCGGAGGCCGCCGGCCGGCTCGAGAACCTCAAGGAACTCGTGCGCGCGATGGAGCAGTTTCCCGACCTTGCGGGCTTCCTCGAACATGTGTCGCTCGTCATGGAGGCGGAGGAAGGCAAGAGCCAGGAGCGCGTCTCGATCATGACGCTGCACGCCGCTAAGGGGCTCGAATTCGAGACGGTCTATCTGCCCGGCTGGGAGGAAGGTCTCTTTCCGCATCAGCGCTCGCTCGACGAGCAGGGCCGCGCGGGCCTCGAAGAGGAGCGACGCCTCGCTTATGTCGGGCTCACGCGCGCGAAACGCCGCGCCAAAATCTTCTTCGCCAGCAACCGCCGCATTCGCGGCCTGTGGCAGCCGACCGTGCCGTCGCGCTTCGTCGACAATCTGCCGCCCACCCATGTCGAGGTGGTCGAAGCGCCGAGCGGTTCGCAATATGGCGGCTACGCCGTCTCACGCTTCGCCAATCTCGACGTCTATGGCTCCGACTATTCGACGCCCGGCTGGAAACGCGCTCAGGCCGCCCGCACCGAGCCCGCCCGTGAGAAACCCGCGCGGGCCAAGCAGCCCGTGACGATCGACGGCGAAATTATCGCGCGCTCCTCGACGGCGTCACGCTATGGCGCGGGCTCGCGCGTGTTCCACCTGAAATTCGGCCCCGGCACGGTGGCGGCCGTCGACGGCAACAAATGCACCGTGGATTTCGACAAGGCCGGGCGGAAGATGGTGCTGGAGAGCTTTTTGCAGGCGGGGTGACCTGTCTGGATGTGGATAAGTCCAACAAGTGGACGACACTCGGAGAGTTGAACAATGACTTGTTGCACCTCTCGCAAGGCCGCCACCAATACAAAGGCGTCGATCGAATCACGGGGCGCCGCATGCTCACCAACAGCCGCGACATTATCCGCCGCCTTGAAAGCGAAGGCTGGCGGCTGGTGCGCTCGAAAGGCTCCCATCGCCAATTCAAACATCCGACGAAGCCCGGCCGCGTGACCGTGCCGCATCCAAAGAAAGACATGCCGCTGAAAACCACGTTGAACATCTATCAAAGCGCAGGCTGGACGAAGGACTGATTACTCCGCCGCCACACGGCGTTGCGCCCAGGGCGGCTCCACCGCGATGACGATCTCGCCTGACTTGAATTGTTCCGCCCACTCCGGATCCGCCCGCAGGGCCTCGAAGTCCCTCGGCTCAGGGATCGGCAAGCCGTCCTCCCGCATCCCCTCGGCCCACAGCTCCAGCGCCTCTCGCGCCATGGGGAAGAGGCCGTCCAGGTCATCGGCCGCGGAGAAGCATCCGGGCGCGTCGGGAAAAGTCATGCCATAGGCGCTGTTTTCGTCTTTGTGGACGATGACGACATAGGGCTTCATAGGGCGACCTCGATCCTTCCGGTTACCATAGCGCCCCCCGCGAACCGCCGCCATGCTGTTGCAGGCGCGCCACAGTCGCTGAAATTCTTCACGCAGCCGCCCAGGCTGGGCGGGGCACGATTCCCACCGAGACGGCCGCGCGGTAGTTTTTTTGGGCGAAGGGCTCGCGCGCCGGCGGCCACCGCGCCATATCCTTGACAGTATTAGACGATAGCGCGCGTGCGTCGCTTTGTTCCGAGGGCAGCCATGGAGGCTCTTTCGTTTCTCGCCCGGTTCGGCCTTTCCGGCGTCGCGCTCGCGGCGGCGCTCGGCGGCGCTCAGGCTGCGCCTTACCGTCCCGAACTTTTCGCGCCGCCCGCCGCCGTTGCGCTCATTGCGCTCGAGAAGGCGCCGACCGTCGCGCCACTCGACCTCGACGCCCTGTCGCTTCCCGCCGACGAGACGTCGCCTGTTGTCGCTCTCACCGCCGCTCGGCTGCGCGTGACGCCCGCGGCGCCGGACGAACTGGACCTCGCCCTGAGCCTTCTTCCCGACAATCAGCGGGAACTCGCGCTGGCGCTGTCAGACTGGACCGCCGCGCCCGACGTCGCCCGAGACGCCGCGCGCCGCGCCTTGCGCGCCAAACTCGCCCGCGCCTATGCGGCGCGCCAATTCGCGCCCTTCTGGTTGGACGAAACGGGCTGGCGTGAGGCCGCCGACCCGGCCATCACGCGCCTGCGCGCGGCGAGCGAGGACGGGCTCGAGCTGCGCGCCCTCTCGATCCCCTCCGCGCAGAACGCCGCCAGCGTCGCCGAGGAATTGGCGCTCTCCGAAGCGGTCGCGCTCTACGCCTATCAGGCGCGCGGCGGCCGGCTCGAGCCCGGCCAACTCTCCCGCCTGATCGGCGCGAAGCCGACGCTGCCCGATCCCGCTGCGGCGGTTGCAGAGGTCGCCGCCGCCGGCGCGCGCGCGGGCGAAACCTTGCAGAGCTTCAATCCGCCCCACTACGGCTATCAGCAACTGCGCGAGAAACTCGTGGAGCTGCGCACGCATCGCGCCGGCCTGCCGGAACTCGACGACCGCCTCGCCGCCGCCGAGGCCGGCCTGTCCGACGCCCTGCCGCCCGCCAAGGCGAAGCGCCATCGCCCGCAGACGCCCGCGTCGACGTCGCAACTCGAGGCCGAGATCATCGCCAATATGGAGCGCTGGCGCTGGCTGCCCCGCGATATGGGCGAAGAGCGCATCGAGGTGAACATCCCCGATTTCGAACTCGCGGTCATTCGCAACGGCGAGGTGACGCATCGCACCCGCGTCATCGTCGGCAAGGAGCAGACGCCGACGCCGATCTTCTCTGACGAGATGGTCGAGATCATCGTCAATCCGTCCTGGTATGTCCCGCGGTCCATCATCCAGAAGGAATGGCATGGCGGCGTCGGCGCGGGCTACGAGGTCTCTTACCGCAACGGCCAGATGGTCGTGCGCCAGCCGCCGGGCGAGAAGAACGCGCTCGGCCGGGTGAAATTCGTCTTCCCCAACGACTATGCGGTCTACATGCACGACACGCCGTCGCGCGGACTCTTCGCCCAGACACACCGCGCCTTCAGCCACGGCTGCATGCGCGTCGATCAGCCTTTCGCGCTCGCCGAAGCCGTGCTTGGCCCCAAGAGCGGCTGGTCGGAGGAGCGGGTGAAGCGGCTCGTCGGCGCAAGCGAGCGCTACATCAATCTCGCGAAGCCGCTGCCGGTGCACATCGAATATTTCACGGCTTACGTCGACGAGGCGGGCCGGCTGGTGCAGCGTCCGGACCTCTACGGCTATTCGGCGCGGGTGCGGAAGGCGTTGGGGTTCGCCGGTTAATGGCCTGTCGCCGCTTCCCGGCGCCCTGGCCTGCAAGAGAAAACGTCGAAGGCGATCCCCGCCCTCGCCGCAGTCCCATCCCTCCCCTCTGCGGGGAGGGTGGTCCCGCGGAGCGGGACCGGGTGGGGTTCGAGCGCGCGCTCAGCGCCGCCCCGAAAACAAAGCTGCGCAGCCGACGACGACGACCGTTACGTCCGTAAAGCGTTTGCCGAGTTCGCGCCGCAGCGTAGCCAGATCGTCGCGCGTATTGGAGAAGACCCCGTCCGAATTGTAATAGGCCATGAGCCAGCGCGCCGCCGCGCTGCGCTCGACGCCGCCCTGCAAGAGCGTGGAGCCGAAAATCACGGCGCCGGGGTTCATCAAAGGCGCGAGGAAATCGAAGGCGCAGGCCTTGGCCGCCATGTCGCCCGGCAGGCAATGCAGCAGATAATTGACGCCGACCGAGTCGAAGGGCGCGCCCTCGAAGGGGATCGGCTCCAACACATTGCGGACATGGGTTTCAGGCTTGTAGCGCGCGATGCGCTTCGCCGCGAAGGCGAGGGAATTGGGGTTTAGATCCATGAGCGCGACGCGCGGATCGGCCGCGGGAAAACGGCAATTGTCGAGGTAATAGCCGCTGCCGACGCCGACATCGAGGTGATTGGCCGTGACATGCCGGTCGTAATGGGCGAGCAGACGCGGCGTCGGGCATTTCCAGATCCAGCGGTTCGAAATCCACAGCACGCGCAGATCGTAAAGGTTCAGCATCCCCGGCGTGTAGATCGCCTGCCCGGCCGCGATCTCCTCAGGCGTGAAGGACATGTCTGTTCCTCGGTCTATTCCTCGGGGATTGGCGCGCGAGGGGTGGCAAAGCGCGCCGGGCCGTGGAAAAAGGCTTCAATCCGAAAAAGACACGAGACCTGGCACCCGCGCAATGGCCCCGCCTCCCCTTCTCGCCCTGCAGGGCGTCACGCTCACCCTCGGCGGCAAGCCGCTTTTGGACGGAGCCGATCTCTCCGTCGCCCCCGGCGCGCGCATCTGCCTTGTCGGGCGCAACGGCTCCGGCAAGTCGACCCTCTTGAAGATCGCCGCCGGCGAGATCGAGGCCGACGCGGGCGTGCGGTTCCTTCAGCCCGGCGCCTCCTTGCGCTACCTGCCGCAGGAGCCGGATTTCTCGGGCTTTGCGACGGTCGCCGCCTATGTCGAGGCGGGGCTCGGTCCGCTCGACGATCCGCATGTCGCCAAGACCCTGCTCGCCGAACTGGGGCTGACCGGGGACGAGGACCCCTCGACGCTTTCGGGCGGCGAGGGGCGGCGCGCGGCGCTGGCGCGCGTGCTGGCGCCGGAGCCCGATATTCTGCTGCTCGACGAGCCGACGAACCATCTCGATCTTCCCACGATCCTCTGGCTCGAAGAGCGTCTCGACGCGCTGCGCTCGGCGATGGTGATCATCAGCCATGACCGCCGCTTTCTTCAGGATCTGACGCGCGAGACGGTGTGGATCGACCGCGGCCGCGCGCGGCATCTCTCGCGCGGCTTTGCGGAATTCGAGGCCTGGCGCGACCGCGAACTCGAGGAGGAGGAGAAGCAGGCTCATAAGCTCGAGCGCAAGATCGTCAATGAAGAGCACTGGCTGCGCCATGGCGTCTCCGGCCGGCGCAAACGCAATATGAAGCGGCTCGCCGGGCTGCAGGCGCTGCGCGTCGAGCGGCGCAACCGCGTCATGCCGACGGGCGACGTCAAGCTCGAAGCCAGCGAAGCGCAGCTTTCCGGCAAGCTGGTCATCGAGGCGGTCAAATTACGCAAGAGCTATGGCGAGCGCGCAATTGTGGAGAACTTCACCACCCGCGTCCTGCGCGGCGACCGGCTGGGCGTCGTCGGCGCGAATGGCGCGGGCAAGACGACGCTCATCAATCTCCTGACCGGAACCCTGGCGCCCGATGCCGGCAAGCTCAAACTCGGCGCCGGACTGGAAATGGCGACGCTCGATCAAAGCCGCGCCAGCCTCAAGCCGGAGACGACATTGCAGGACGCGCTCACCGGCGGCGGCTCCGATATGGTCGAGATCAATGGCGAGCGGCGCCATGTCGTCGGCTATATGAAGGACTTTCTGTTCAAGCCGGAGCAGGCGCGCACGCCGATCGGCAAGCTTTCGGGCGGCGAGCGCGGCCGTCTCATGCTCGCCCGCGCCCTGGCCAAGCCCTCCAATCTTCTCGTCCTCGACGAGCCGACGAACGACCTCGACCTCGAAACGCTCGACCTCCTCGAAGAAATGCTCGCCGATTACCCCGGCACGCTGATCGTCGTGTCGCACGACCGCGATTTTCTCGACCGGGTCGCGACGAGCGTGCTGGTGAGCGAGGGCGACGGCCGCTGGCTCGAATATGCCGGCGGCTACAGCGACATGGTCGCGCAGCGCGGGCGCGGCGTCGAGGCGCGCGGCGGCGGCCCACGCGAGGCCCCGAAAGAGAAAGCGCCAAGGGAAAAGCCCGCCGAGCGGCAGCCGGTCAAGGCGAAACTCTCCTTCAAGGAGCAGCATGCGCTGGCGACGCTGCCGGCAAAGATGGAAGAGCTGCGCGCCAAGCGCGCCAAGCTGCAGGCCCTTCTCGACGACCCGGAGCTCTACGCCAAGGACCCCGCCAGATTCGCCAAGGCGAGCGAAATGTTTTCCGGGGTCGAAGCGGATCTTTCCGCCGCCGAAGAAGAGTGGCTGGAGCTCGAGATCAAGCGCGAGGACATCGAAGGCTGAGACCGGAGACACGACGCTAGAGCGGTTGCCTGCGCTCGGCGCGCCTGTCATTTTGGCGTCTTGGCTCGACGAAATGCAGGAGCAGAAGAATGGGCCGGGGCGGACTTATCCTTGCTTTCCTGTTCCTGGGCGCCGCCCTGGCGACGGCGCAGGAAAAGCCCAAGGACATCATCGCCGCGCATGTGCGGCTGCAAGGCTACCCCTGCGACGCGCCGATAAGCGCCCGGCGCGACACCGCCGCCTCGCGGCCGGACGAATCGGCGTGGGTGCTCGTCTGCAAGAACGCACGCTACAGGGTGCGCCTCGTGCCTCATCTAGCCGATATCATCGAACCCTTGTGACCGACGGAGCCGGCCGCGCCGCCATCGCGCGCGCCAGCACGAAAACCCGCAGCGCCGATGAGAGATTCGCCTCGCCCCGCGACGCGTCGACCCGGGCGACGAGGGCGGCGAGGGAGACGCCCTCCTCGGTCGCGATCTCTTTCAGCGCAAGCCAGAACGCGTCCTCGAGCGAGACGCTGGTGCGATGCCCGGCAATGACGATGGAATGTTTGACGACTCGGCCCGAACCGGGGAGGTCGCTCACGCCGGCTCTTCTCCGGTCTCGCGCTTATGCGCGTCGAGCCTCCGCGTCTCGAGCCGCGTTTGCGCAGAGCTCAGCGCACGCTCCGCCTTGCTGCGTCCGAAGGCGATGCGATTCTCCTGCCCCTGCGCGTCTTTCTCGCGCCGGGCGCGGTCCTTGCGGGCGCGACGCAGATTGACGATCTCGCCCATCAGGTCTTTTTGCGAAAAGCGTCGATGGAGACGACTTTCGCGTCGCCCTCTCCGTCGGATTCCCCAACGGGCGGCTCGGGCTTCTGCGGCGTCCTGGGCTTCTCGGGCGCAGGTTTCTCCGCCTTGGCGGGCGTTGGTTTGGCTTCCGCCTTCTCGTCCCCGGCCCGCGCGCTCACCAGGCTCGGGCGCGGCGGCGCGGTTTCCTCTTCATCTTCGTCCTCCTCCTCCTCGAGGTCGGCTGTCTCGAAGCGCAGTCCGAACTCGACCGAGGGGTCGTAGAAGCCGGTGATGGCCGCGTAAGGGATATAGAGATGCTCCGGGATCGAGCGGAACGATAGCGTGACGCCGAAGCCGTCGTCTTCGACGGCGAGGTTGGAGTATTGGTGCTGCAGGATGATGGTCAGCTCCTGCGGCCATTGCTCGGCGAGGCGGCGGGAAATCTGCACGCCCGGGGCGTCGGTGCGAAAGCTGATGGTGAAGTGATGGTCGCCGGGGAGATAGCCGTTCTCCGCGACGTCTCCCAAAACCTTGCGCACCACGCCGCGCATAGCGTCCTGAACGAGAAGGTCGTAACGAATAAGATCGGTCGCCATGCGCTTGTCCCTGGAGCCCGATGTCGGGCCCCGCCCCGCCCTGCCCCCGGGAGACGGGAAAAAATGAAAGTGGAGGCTTCTGTTGCCAGGCGCCTCCGAGCCCCGCCTAGAAGTGCAAACCCCTAGGGCTTTGATCCCGGTGTGGGCGCCGCATTACGCGGCGACGGCCACCGGAGCATAGTTGTCGTTGGCAACTATAAGGTTTGACCCGATAACGGCGGTATCATGCCGAGCGAAAAATCACCCTTTACGCCCTCGTCGATCCTATTTCGCCCCCGCCGCAGCCCGCCGGGACGGGCTCTGGTGGAGGCGCCGGGTACCGCCCCCGGGTCCGAATGGTTTATTGCGGTGTTCGTTTATCGCCATAGCCGCCGTGAAGCGGCAAAGCGAATATAGGCGCTCCCCGGAATTTGTGAAAGGGGCGCGCAGGCCCGACATCGTCGGTTTCTCAACCGTGACGTTAAGAGGCGACTGCGGGCGGCTTTCGAATAAGGTTACTTTTCCCCGACCCGCTTCACCGCGCCGAAGCCCTTCGCCTCCATGGCGAGATGCAGCTTGTTCTGCAGCCCGGCGTCGTCGCCCTTCACGAGAAGCGCGGCGTTGTCGGCAAGGGCCTCGCAAAGCGCCTCGACCCAGGGCTCTTCGCTCTTGGCGAAGTCGTTCAGCACATAGCCATGCACGAGCGCCTTGTCGCCAGGGTGTCCGATCCCGAGGCGCACGCGCTTATAGTCGTTGCCGACATGGGCGGTGATGGAGCGCAGGCCATTGTGGCCGGCGACGCCGCCGCCGGCCTTGATCCGGCATTTGGCGGGCGCGAGGTCGAGCTCGTCGTGAAAGACGACAATATCTGCGACCGGAATCTTGTGGAATCGCGCCGCTTCGCCGACGGAGCGGCCGCTCTCGTTCATATAAGTCTGCGGCTCGAGCAGCAGGACCTTCTCGCCGGCGATATTGCCCTCGCTGACGAGGCCCTGAAACCGCGACCGCGCCTGCGCAAAGCCGTGCCGGCGGGCGATCGCCTCCAGCGCCATGAAGCCAATGTTGTGACGGTTTTTGGCGTATTGCCGCCCGGGATTGCCGAGGCCGACGAAGAGCTGCATGGCGGCGTCCAGCGCTGATCCCTCGAAGGGAGACAGAGCCCTCCCCGCGCGGGGCCCTCCCCCGGCGACGGGAGAGGGCGTTCTTCGTTGTTACTTCTTCTTTTCCGGAGCGGCAGCCGCCGCGGGCGCCGCCTCTTCGCCGCCGCCAGCCGGCGGGGCGAGGCTTGCCACGGTGAAGTTCTTATCCGGATTGGTGGGCTTGCAGCCCTCGGGCAGCGGGATCGCCGAGACATGCAGCGAATCGTTGAAGTCCATGCCCGCGAGGTCGGCGGTGACCGCCTCCGGAATGGCGTCGGCCGGCACCGTCATTTCGATCGTGTGGAAGACGATGTTGAGCGAGCCGCCGCGCTTCAGGCCGGGAGACTGTTCCTGATTGATGAAGTGGACCGGCACGTTCACTTTGAGGCGCGAGCCGGGCTTCAGGCGCAGGAAGTCGACATGGAGCGGGAAGTCGCGCACGACGTCGAGCTGGTAGTCGCGCGGGATCGCCCGCTCTTTCTTGCCGTCGATGTCGAGCTCGAAAATCGTCGTGAGGAAGTGGCCCGCGAAGATCAGCTGGGTCGTGGCCTTCTTGTCGAGCGAAATCGGCGTGGGCGCTTCGCCCCCGCCATACAATACTGCTGGAATGCGGCCCTCACGGCGAACGCTGCGGGCGGCCCCCTTGCCGGTCCCGCTGCGCACCGTGGCCGCGAGCGTCTTCATCTCGGCCATGTCGGTGTCCTTTTTAAAAAGAAAAAGCGCCGCTCGCCTCCAGGGGTGTCGGAAACGCAGGCGCTGGGCGCGAGCTTATAGGCGAGAGCGGCCGGCGAGGCAAGGCGCGCGGGCGACGGCATGGCCTCGCTTGCGTTCAAAGCCGCTGCGGCCTTAACAGAGTTATCGCGCAAACAAAAGATTCAGCGGCGCGCGCCGCGATTGATTCTTGCAGAGGAACCCAGCCGCATGACGACAGAATCCGCTCGCCGCAGGGTTGTCGTCACCGGCATGGGCGCGGTCTCCGCCGCCGGCGTCGGCGCGGCCCCCCTCTGGGCGGCGGCGAAGGGCGGCGTCTCCTGCATCCGGCCGCTGAAGCTCGCCCGCCCCTATCCGGGGCGCATCAAGATCGCCGCGCAAGTCCCCGATTTCGATCCGGCGGCCTATCTCGAGCCCGAGCTTCTCCCTTACTGCGATCCCTTCACCCAGTTCTCGATCGTCGCCGCCGACGAGGCGTTGGCGCAGGCCGGCTTGCGGCGCAAAGAGGTCGGCGGGCCGCGCACGGCGGTCGTCATCGGCACCGGAATCGGCGGCGCGACGACGATCGACGACACCTCGTACGGCGAATATGCGGAGGGAAAGCGCCCCGACACGCTGTCCGTTCCCCGCCTCATCCCGAGCGCCGCGCCGACGACGCTCGGCATGCGCTACGGCGCCAAGGGGCCGACTTTCGCTCTCGCCTCGGCCTGCTCCTCCGCCACGCAGGCCATCGGCGAAGCCTTCGAGATGCTGCGCGCCGGCCGCGCCGACCGCGCCATCGCCGGCGGCGCCGAGGCCTGCGTCACCAATGGCTCGATGCGCGCCTGGGAGGCGCTGCGCGTGCTGACGCCCGACCTCTGCCGCCCCTTCTCCGCGCGACGCAACGGCATGACGCTCGGAGAGGGCGCGGCGGTCTTCATTCTGGAGACGCTGGACGCCGCTTTGGCGCGCGGCGCAACGCCGCTCTGCGAACTCTCCGGCTACGGCACGACGAGCGACGCCTTCGATCCGCTGCGCGCCGACGTCGAAGGTCCGGCGCGCTGCATGCGTCTGGCGCTGGAGAGCGCCGGACTGGCGCCCGCGGCCGTCGATTATCTCAACGCCCATGGCACGGCGACCTACGCCAACGACATCACCGAATCCGAGGCGATGCGCGCGGTCTTCGGCGACAGGCCGCCGCCCGTCTCCTCGACCAAGCCGATTCATGGCCATGCGCTGGGCGCGAGCGGCGGCCTCGAGCTGACGGTGACGATCAACGCGTTGCGCGAGCAGATCGCGCCGCCGACGATCAATTTCGTCGAGCCCGATCCCAAATGCCGGGTGGACCCGATCCCCAATGAGGCGCGGAAAATGCCGATCCGCGTGGCGCTCTCCAACTCCTTCGCCTTCGGCGGCGTCAACGCGACGCTGGTGGTGCAGGCGATATAGCCGCGCCGCCCACGTCGCGGCGCTTCCATATCCTTACTGAATTTCCGCCGCGAACTTGCCATTTCGAGACGCGGGGGCAATCTCTCGGGCGGAAAGAATTCCGCCGTCGCTCGCGCGTTCCTGGCGATAATGGGGGGGCCGTCCCCGCGCCTGCCGCCTGGCCCTGGCGCCGCCCACGCTTGCCACCCCTCCCGCGAAGCCCTAGGAAGGCTTGAAGCTTTACCGGTTGACGAAGCCATGACGGAACGAGGCAAAGAGCCGCCTCCCGCCGCAAAAGCGTCGGATTCAGGCGGAAAAGCTCAAAAGACTGCTGCGAAGAAGAACGCCGCCGCGCTTTCCGCGGCGCTCCGGGCCAATTTAGCGCGTCGCAAGGCCCGGGAGCGGGCGCTGCGGGCCGCCGCGCAAAAAGACGACAGCGAGGCGTAATGGACAAGATCAGGATCGTCGGCGGCGCGCCGCTCAATGGCGTCATCCCCATCTCCGGCGCCAAGAACGCCGCTTTGCCGCTGATGATCGCCTCGCTGCTCACGAAGGAGACGCTGACGCTCGAAAACATGCCGCTGCTGGCGGACGTGACGCAACTCGAGCGCATCCTCGGCAATCACGGCGTCGATTTCACCATCTCCGGCAAGCGCCGCGGCGACACCGAAAACGCCGGCCGCACCGTGCATTTCACGGCCCGTGAGATCGTCGACACCACGGCGCCTTACGAGCTCGTGTCGCGCATGCGCGCGAGCTTCTGGGTCTTCGCGCCGCTGCTCGCGCGCATGGGCGAATGTCGCGTGTCGCTTCCCGGCGGCTGCGCCATCGGCACGCGGCCGGTCGATCTGCTGCTGGAGGCGGTGAAAAAGCTCGGCGCCAACATCGAGATCGAAAACGGCTATGTGGTCGGCACGGCGAAAAACGGGCTCGTCGGCGGAGAAATCGATTTCGCCAAAGTCACCGTCGGCGGCACCCATACCGCGCTGATGGCGGCCTCGCTCGCGCGCGGAACGACAGTGATCCGCAACGCGGCGCGCGAACCGGAGATTGTCGATCTCGCCGAGTGCCTGCAAAAGATGGGGGCGCACATCTCCGGCGCTGGGACCTCGACGATCGAAATCGAGGGGGTCACGTCCCTATCCGGCGCGCATCACGCTGTCATGCCGGATCGCATCGAGGCGGGCACTTACGCCATGGCGGTGGCGATGACGGGCGGCGACGTCGTGCTCGCCGGCGCCCGCGCCGATATCCTGCAGGCGGCGCTCGACGCGCTCGTCGAGGCCGGCGCCACTGTGAGCGAGACCAATGAAGGGCTGCGGGTCGCGCGCAATGGGTCCGGGATCGCGCCGGTCAACGTCGTGACGGCGCCATTTCCGGCTTTCCCGACCGATCTTCAGGCGCAGTTCATGGCGCTCATGACACGGGCGAAGGGGACGTCCCGCATCACAGAAACAATTTTCGAAAACCGCTTCATGCATGTGCAAGAGCTCGCCCGGCTCGGCGCCCACATCAAGCTCGAAGGCGATACGGCGGTTGTCACGGGCGCGGATCATCTCGACGGCGCGCCGGTCATGGCGACGGACCTGCGCGCCTCCGTCTCGCTGGTGATCGCGGCCCTCGCCGCGCGCGGCGAAACGACGATCAATCGCGTCTATCACCTGGATCGCGGCTTCGAGCGGCTGGAGAAGAAGCTTTCGGATTGCGGCGCGCAGATCGAGCGGATTAGCGGACAGGGCTGAAGCGGAAACGCCCCCTCCCTGTCCCTCCCCCGCTTCGCGGGAGAGGGGACGCTCGCGATCGAACTCGATGAAGGCCACGATCTGCTCCCTCTCCCGTGAAAGCGGGGGAGGGTTGGGGAGGGGGCTTTCGTCGCTATCCCCGCGCCGCGAGCGGCACGACGTTGTGAAGGTGCTGATCGGCGGTCTCGAAGAAGCGGCGGAGATTGCGCGCGGCCTGTCGGATGCGCTGTTCATTCTCGACCAAAGCGAGCCGCAGATAGCCCTCGCCGTTCTCGCCGAAGCCCTCGCCGGGGGCCACCGCGACGTCGGCCTTTTCGATGAGGAGCTTCGAAAAGTCGAGGCTCGACATGCCTCGAAAACGCTCGGGCACCGGCGCCCAGGCGAACATGGAGGCGGAGGGCGCCGGGATCGGCCAACCGGCCTGCGTGAAGCTCTCCACCATCACGTCGCGGCGCTTCTTGTAGATCGCGCGCATCTCGCGCACGCAATCGTCCGGGCCGTTGAGCGCCGCGGTCGCCGCGACCTGAACCGGCGTGAAGGCCCCATAATCGAGGTAGCTCTTGACGCGCGCGAGCGCCGCGCAGAGCCGCTCATTGCCGACCGCGAAGCCGATGCGCCAGCCCGCCATGGAGAAGGTTTTGGACATTGACGTGAACTCCACCGTCACGTCGATGGCCCCCGGCACCTGCAGGACCGAGGGCGGCGGATCATTGTCGAAGAAGACCTCGGCATAGGCGAGGTCGGACAGGATGAAAATGTCGTGCTTCTTCGCGAAGGCGACGAGATCCTTATAGAAATCGAGCGACGCCACTTCCGCCGTCGGATTGGACGGATAGCAGACGATGACGGCGATGGGCTTGGGGATCGAATGGATCATCGCGCGTTCGAGCGCGGCGAAATAGGCCGGGCCGGGCGCCGACGGCACGGAGCGGATGACGCCGCCCGCCATCAGAAATCCGAAGGCGTGGATGGGGTAGGAGGGATTGGGAACGAGCACGACGTCGCCTGGCGCCGTGATCGCCTGCGCCATATTGGCGAAGCCCTCTTTGGAGCCGAGCGTCGCAACGATCTGCGTCTCGGAATCGAGCTTCACGTCGAAGCGGCGCTGATAATAGGCCGCCTGGGCGCGGCGCAGGCCGGCGATGCCCTTGGAGGCGGAATAACGGTCCGTGCGCGGGCGACCGGCCGTCTCCACGAGCTTTTCGACGACATGTTTCGGCGCCGGCAAATCGGGATTGCCCATGCCCATGTCGATGATGTCGGCGCCGCCGGCGCGGGCCTTGGCCTTCAGGCGGTTGACCTGCTCGAAGACGTAAGGCGGCAGGCGCTTGATGCGATAAAAATCCGACATTTCGATCTTTTCCGATTCAGGAACAGCGATTGTACCGGTTTTTGCGCGGCTTCGGCAATGACGCGCGCGGCTGGGCCGTTTCAACGCCCTCGGCGGGCGACGCGCAGGATCAGCGCAGCCGTCAGCGCCGGCCCCAGGGCGAGGGCGAGAAGGGCGTCAGAAAACTCTCCCGTCGCGCCTTTTATAAGGCCAACCAGCCAGGGCCCGGCAAGCCCCGACAGATTGCCGATGGAATTGATCATCGCCACCCCGACGACCGCGTCGGCGGGGCCGAGCGTAAGGGTCGCGAAGCTCCAGAAGGTCGGCAGCGCCGCCACCGAGCCGACAGCGGCGACAGTAAGCGCGATCATGGCGGCGAGGGGCGTGGGGGCGTAAGCCGCGCCAGCGAGGCCGACTGCGCCGAGGACGCAGACAATCGCGGTGTGACGGACCGTCTCGCCTCTGTGGTCCGAGCTTCTGCTCCACAGCCACATGGCGAGCGCGCCGAAGGCGTAAGGGACAGCCGCGAGAAAACCCGTCGCAAGGATGCTGGCGCCAAAGCCCTTGACGATCTGCGGCAGCCAGAAACTCAAGCCATAGAGCGCCATCACGACGCCGAAATAAGCGACGCCGAGCGCGAGAACGCGGCCGTTGAGAAGCGCGCCCCAATAGTCTTCGTCGTGAGACGGCTCTTCGCGCGCAAGCTCCGCCTCGAGCCAATCACGCTCGTCGCGCGCGAGCCATCGCGCCTCGGCCGGACGGTCGGGGAGGTAAAAGAAGCAGACGAGGCCCAGCGCAATCGAGGGCAGCGCCTCGATGAAAAACAGCCAGCGCCAGCCGGAGACGCCGGCGACGCCGTCCATGACCGTGAGGAGGACGCCCGAGATCGGCGCGCCCACGGCGCTGCCAAGCGGAACGGCGATCAGAAAACCGGCCAGGATGCGCGCCCGCTGCGCGGCCGGAATCCAGTAAGTGAGATAAAGGATCACGCCCGGCGCGAAGCCCGCCTCCGCCGCGCCGAGCAGCAGCCTCAGAACGATGAAACTCGTCTCGCTCCAGACAAAGGCGGTGATCGCCGCGATCAGCCCCCAACTCACCATGATGCGCGCCATCCAGCGGCGCGCGCCGACGCGGTGCATCACATGATTGCTGGGCGCCTCGAAGAGGCAGTACGTGATGAAGAAGACCCCTGCCGCCCAGCCGTAGAAGGCCGGCGTGAAGCCCATTTCCTTGTTCATCGTGAGCGCGGCGAAGCCGACGTTCACGCGATCGAGATAGGCGACGAAAAAGCCCGCCGTCAGCAAGGGGACGAGGCGCCAGGCGACCTTGGCGACGATGCGCTCGCCGTCGACTGTCGGCTCGGATTTCACCAGCGTTTCGGTCACGAAAGCGCCCTCGATGGACAGCGACGCGAGGCGGTTCTCACTTGCATTGCGCATTGTCCCTGGACCCCACCCGGCCCGCTTCGCGGGCCACCCTCCCCGCAAAGGGGAGGGATGGGATAGCGGCGAGGGCGCGGATCAACGTCGAGCGCTCATGAAACCCTGCAGATTATTCGCACGCTCGGTGTTCCATTCCCTCCCCCTTGCGGGGAGGGTGTCGCCGCGCGGCGGCGACGGGTGGGGACAGCCTTGGACCGGGGAGAAGGCGCACTCACGCGCTTCAAGGATCGCCATCACCGCAGTTCGAAGCCGAGCGCCTTCAGCGCCTCGCGGATGCGATCGCGGCCGCTCATCGCATCCGGGCCACGGACGCGCGAGAGCACCTGGCGGATCCAGCCCTGCTCGGGCAGGCCCTGCTCTTTCTGGAAGTCCTTGAACACGTGGTCGAGCGTCTCGACCGCCTCGCGCTGGGCGTCGCCCCACTGATACTGCTCGCGATGCAGCACGGCGGCCTGGCCGAGGCGCGGCTTGACGCCGGCGTTGGCGGCGGGGTCCGGCACGCCGACCGTCATGCCGAAGACGGCGAAGACATTCGGCGGCAGGTTCAGCTCCTTCGCCACGTCCTCGGGCTTGTTGCGCATGGCGCCGATGTAGCAGCAGCCGAGCCCCAGCGCCTCGAGCGCGACGACGGCGTTTTGCGCGGCGAGCGCGGCGTCGACGACGCCCGTCATGAAGATTTCGAGATAGGGCAGCGCGGCCGCGTCGCGGCCCTTGTCCTTGGCGAGCGCGTCGAGCCGCGCGAGATCGCACAGCCAGATCAAGAGCAGCTTGCAGTCGCGAATGTGTTTCTGCCCGCCGGCGAGGTCAGCGAGGCGGGTCTTGCGCGCTTCGTCCTCGACGGCGACCACGCTCCATACCTGAAGATTGGACGAAGTGGACGCGGATTGCGCGGCAGCCACGATCGTCTCCAGCGCGCCGGGCGGCAGCGGCTGATCGAGATAGTTCCGGTGCGAGCGATGCGCGAGGATGAGGTCGAGCGTGTCGTTCCAGAACGCGGGCTTGGGCGCATCCGCGCGGCGATAGCGCTCGAACATGGCGGCGGCGCCGCGCGCGTCGAAATTTTCAGGGCTTACGGGCTTGTTCATGTTCTTCCGGGGATGGACGCCGCTTTCGCAGAAAGCCGCGCCGGGCCTTGCAAGCCCGGCGACATTTCCGCGTCAGTCTAGCAAGGCCCGCGATCGGCTCCAAGGGCCTTGCCGCGGCGCAGCAATGAGTGGCCTTATCGCGCGAGCCCCAACCAGCGCAGCAGATTGGACCCCGTCTGACCGTCCTTCGACGGGACGCCGCCGCCATGCCCGCCAACCCGCTTCGGCACGAGAATCACGCGGAAGTCGTTGACGTTCGTGCGCGTCGGGCCGGTGACGACGAGATCGCCGAGCGCCTCGAAAGCCGTGAAGGCGTCGTTATTGGCGAAGAGCGCCTTGAGGTCGACGCCCTTGGCCTGGGCGCGCGCATAGCTGTCCGGCGTCATGATGGCGCCGGCGTTCGTCTCGACGCCGTCGATCCCGTCCGTGTCGCAGGCGATGGCGGAAATATCGCCAAAGCCTTCGAGCGCCAGCGTCAGCCCCAGCAGGAATTCGGCGTCGCGGCCGCCTTTGCCATTGCCGCGCACGGTCACGGTCGTCTCGCCGCCCGAGATGATGGCGACCGGCGGCTCGAAGGGCTGGCCGTGCAGCGCAATCTGCTTGGCGATCCCGGCGTGCACCAGCGCCACGTCGCGCGACTCGCCTTCGAGATCGCCCAGAATGCAGGGGGTATAACCCGCGGCCTTCGCCACGGCGGCCGCGGCGTCGAGCGACCCCTGCGGCGTCGCGATGAGGATGTTCTCGACCCGATCGAAGATCGCGTCGCCCGGCTTCGGCGTCTCACAATCGGGGCTGGAAAGGTGCTTGAGCACCGCCGGCGGCGGGTCGATCTTGTATTTGGCGATGACGGCGAGCGCGTCCTCACGGGTCGTCGGGTCGGGGACGGTCGGACCCGAGGCGATGACCGAGAGGTCGTCGTTCGGCACGTCGGAAATCATCAAGGCGACGACGCGCGCGGGCGCGGCGGCGCGGGCGAGTCGGCCGCCCTTGATGGCGGAGAGATGTTTGCGCACGCAATTCATCTCGGAGATATTCGCGCCGCTCTTGAGGAGCGCCTTGTTGACCGCCTGCTTCTCTTCGAGCGTTACGCCCTCGGCCGGCAACGCCATCAGCGCCGAACCGCCGCCAGAAATAAGCGCGATCACGAGATCGTCTTGGGTGAGCCCTTGCACCTTCTGCAGAATGCGCTTGGCGGCCTCGCGGCCGGCCGCGTCCGGCACCGGATGCGACGCCTCGATCACCTCGATCTGCTTCGTCGGCGCGCCATGCTCGTAACGGGTGACGACGAGGCCTTCGAGCGGTCCGCCCTTCCAATGTTCCTCGACCGCCGCCGCCATGGAGGCGGCCGCCTTGCCGGCGCCGATGACGATCGTGCGTCCCTTGGGCGGCGCGATCTTGGCGAGGTGCGACGGCAGGCAAAGGGACGGATGGGCGGCGCCGACGGCGGCGTCGAACATGGCGCGGAGAAGCTGGCGGGGATCGGCGGACATGGATCGCTTTCTTCCGGAAATCTGTCGGGGAATACCCCCTTCCTGTCCCTCCCCCGCTCACGCGGGAGAGGGGACGCTCACGATCAGCGTGGTCGGATCGGCAATGTCGATGAAGGCCCCGACCTGCTCCCTCTCCCGCGTCAGCGGGGGAGGGTTGGGGAGGGGGCGCTGTCGATTACGAACCGCTGATGGCGTTGGCCTTCTCGATCAGCGCCTCGGCCATGCGGATCGAGGCGATGTCGATCAAGCGGCCGTCGAGCGACACGGCGCCCTTGCCCTGCTTCGCAGCCTCTTCCATCGCCGCGAGAATGCGGCGGGCCTTGGTGACTTCGGCTTCCGACGGAGTGTAGACTTCGTTCGCCAGCTCGATCTGCGAGGGATGGATCGCCCACTTGCCCTCATAGCCCAGCACCGCGGCGCGCTTGGCGGCGGCCTTGTAGCCTTCCGGATCGTTGAAGTCGCCGAACGGACCGTCGATCGGACGCAGGCCATAGGCGCGGCAGGCGACCATCATGCGGGTCTGGGCGGCGTGCCACTGGTCCATCCAGTAATAATCGCGCTCGCCCTTCTCGTTCTTGTCGGTCAAGACGCCGTAGTCCGGGTTCACGCCGCCGATGACGGTGGTGCGGGCGCGGGTCGAAGCGGCGTAGTCGGCGACGCCGAAGGACATGGCTTCGAGGCGCTTCGACGCCTGGGCGATCGCCTCCACATTGGCCATGCCGAGCGCGGTCTCGATCAGCACCTCGATGCCGATCTTCTTGGTGCGCTTCTTGTACTGCTCGATCTGGGTGATCAGCATGTCGATGGCGTAAACGTCCTGCGGCACGCCGACCTTGGGGATCAGCACCACGTCGAGGCGCGGGCAGGCTTCGAGCACGTCGACGACGTCGCGATAGCAATAATGCGTGTCGAGACCATTGATGCGCAGCGTCATGGTCTTCTTGCCCCAATCGATGTCATTGAGGCCCTGGATGATGTTCTTGCGCGCCTGCTCCTTGTCGTCCGGCGCCACTGCGTCCTCGAGGTCGAGGAACACGACGTCGGCCTTCGACTGGGCGGCCTTTTCGAACATGCCCGGCGCGGAGCCCGGGACAGCGAGCTCGGAGCGGTGCAGACGCGGCGTGGCCTGTTCGATCAGGGTAAAGCTCATAAGATTTCCTTCCTTCTTCCTCTAAGTTTCAAAGATGCGCCTCGATCCGAAAAGGGACCCTGAGAGGCGCGCCAGGATGCATTTAGCCGGTGGCCCCGAGGCCCGCGGCGATGCAGCTGATCGAGATGAGCAGAGGCACTTTCACGTCCTCCTTCTGGGTTTCGTCCTGCGCCGAGCGGAAACGGCGCAAGAGTTCGACCTGCTCGCGATTGACTTCATTGATGACGGAGAGACGATGCGTGAGCCGCGCGGCATATTCCTTGAACCGCTCGGTCAGTTCGCGATCGCCGGTGACGCGCAGGACCATGTCGCGCGTCAACGCATATTCGTCCTCGATCAGCTTGAAGATCTTTTCGCGCGCGGCTTCGTCGGCGACGAGGCTGGCGTATTGCCTGGCGATCGAAAGATCGACCAGCGCCAGCGTCTTCTCCACCTCGTCGAGGATGAGGCGGAACATCCGCGAATCCTCGAACATCCAGCGCAGAAGCTCGAGCCCGCGGTCGCCGCGCGCGTCGAGAAACGCTTTCAGGCCCGAGCCGACGCCATACCAGCCGGTGATGGAATGGCGATTTTGCGCCCAGGCGAAGACCCAGGGAATGGCGCGCAGATCGGCGAGGCTCTTCGCGCCGAAGCGTCGCGCCGGCCGCGAACCGATGTTGAGCAGCGAAATTTCTTCGAGCGGGCTCGCCGCCTGAAAATAGGCGACAAGGTCGGGATCGGCGACCAACTCCGCATATTTGGCGAAGGAGGCCGCGGAGATCTCTTCGAGCGCCTCGTCGAACTCCTTGCGCGGCACCAAAGCTTCTTCACGCTCGGAGCGCAGCGCATGAGCGAAGACCGAGGAGGCCAAGAGCTCCATCTGATAGGCCGCGGTGCCGCGGTTGGCGTATTTGAAGGAGACGACCTCGCCCTGCTCCGTGACGCGGAAGCGGCCGCGGATCGAACCCGCCGGCTGCGCCGCGATCGCGTGGCCCGTGGGGGCGCCGCCGCGAGAAACCGAGCCGCCGCGGCCGTGGAAGAAGGCGATGGCGACGCCCATCTCCTGCCCGACTTCGGTCAGGCGCGCCTGCGCCTTGAACAGCTCCCAGTTCGACGACAGGAAGCCACCGTCCTTGTTGCTGTCTGAATAGCCGATCATCACTTCCTGCAGATCGCCCTGCGCCTGGGTGCTGCGGCGAACGACAGGAATGGCGAGCAGATCGCGCATGATCGCGGGCGCGTCCTGAAGGTCGGAGATCGTCTCGAAGAGCGGGACGACCGGCAAAGTGAGGTGGTCGACCCCGGCGGCGTCGGCGAAGAGGCCGGCCTCCTTGGCGAGAAGATAAACGCCTAGAACGTCCTCTGCCGAGGAGGTCATCGACAGGATGAAGCTGCCGAAGGCTTCGCGGTCGAGACGCGCGCGCATGTCCGCCACGACCTCGAACATTTCGATGACGTCGCGCGTGTCGGCGGTGAGCGCATCGCGCGGGATCGGCGCGGCGCGCGGCGCATCGAGCTCCTTCAAGAGCCAGGCGCGCCATTCGTCGGACCGCACGTCCGGCGGCGTCTGCCCTTCCGTCTTGAGGCGCCACAATTCCTGCAGTGCTGCGGTGGTGCGCGTCGTGTTCTGGCGAATGTCGAGACGCACCGTGCTGAAGCGGAAGATTTCGACGGCGCGGCGCAGCGGGCGCACCAGATCGGTCGCCAGCGCCTCGCTCTTCGCTTCGACCAGCGCGGCCTCGAGCATCAAGAGATCGCCAATGAGCTTGTCGGCGCTGGTGTAGCGCGGCCCGGAAACCGGCTCGTCATTGGCCGCCGCGAGCGTATGGTCGATCTTGCGCAGAATCGTGGTGACGAACTGGCGATAGGGTTCGTTGTGATTGCGCTGGGCGATGGCCGCGCCGTCGTCGAGCTGCGCCAAACGGCGCGACAGCTCTTCCTTGAAGGCCGGCGGGATGACGGCGGCGCGCTCGCTGATCGACAGCATGCGCACGAGATCGACGACGCGCGTGCGGTAGTAATTGAGGCTCGCCGTCGCGTTCTGACGCATGGTGCGGCGCGTCACCTCATTGGTGACGAAAGGATTGCCGTCGCGGTCGCCGCCGATCCAGGAGCCGAACTGGAAGAAAGGCGTAACCTCGAATTTCTCACTGGGGTAATGACGCTTCAGCGCCCGCTCGAAGGAGGAGAGCAGCTCTGGCGCCAGATCGAAAATGCTCTCCTGGAAGAAATGCTGTCCCCAGGCGACTTCATGTTCGACCGTCGGCTTCTCGAGATGCAATTCGCCCGTGAGCCACAAGAGTTCGACCTGATCGTAAATCGACTTGACCAGCGCCTCGCGCTCGCGGTCGGTCCAGCGCGTCGATTCCAATTCGCGCATCAGCAGATAGATGCGCCGATATTTTTCCAGGATCGAGACGCGCTTCGCCTCGGTCGGATGCGCAGTGATGACCGGCCGGATGCGCAGCGTCTGCAATTGCGCGTGAACCTCGGCGGCGCCGACCCCCGCGCTCGCCGCGCTGGAGAGCACATAATCGAAAGTGCCCAGCAGCTTGTCGTGGCCCTTCTCGCGCTCGATACGGCGCCGCCGACGCATGGCGTAGGCCTGTTCCGCAATGGAGACGAGCTGGAAAATAATGCCCTGCGCCTGCAGCGCGCGCGCCATCTGCCGCGGCGCGAGCCCCGCCCCGGCCTTGTTGTCGCGCACGACGGCTTCGATCTCCGGCATATGGCGGCGGATGACGGCGAGCAATTGTTCGCGCAGAAAGGCCGACGCCTCCGTGACGGAACGCGTGGCGAAAGCCGAGGGCAGGCTGATCGCGCGTCTCGTGTTCTCTGTCTCGGTCATGAAAACTCCATGCGCGTCTTTGAAACGCCTCTCGGGGCGGCGGGATGGCCGCGCCGGCGTCCCGCAGGACGGTGTCGCCGGCGCAAAGCCTGCATCAGGCGCGCTTGAGCACCTTCGCGACGGTCGTGCCGAACTCCGCCGGATTGGGCGCGACGGTCAGACCGTAGGACTTCATGATCTCGGTCTTCTCGGCCGCGCTGTCGCCAGCCGCCGAAATGATCGCGCCCGCATGGCCCATGCGACGGCCCTTCGGGGCCGTGAGGCCGGCGACGAAGCCGATCACCGGCTTGGAGAAGTTCTCCTTGATCCAGGCCGCGGCCTCGGCCTCCTGCGGGCCGCCGATCTCGCCGATGATCAGCACCGCCTCGGTCTCGGGATCCTTGTCGAACAGGACCAGATGATCGAGGAAGGACGAGCCGTTGATCGGATCGCCGCCGATGCCGACCGACGTCGTGATGCCGAGACCGAGCGCCTTGAGCTGCGAGGCGGCTTCATAGCCGAGCGTGCCAGAACGAGAGATGAGCCCGACCGGCCCCCGGCTGTAGATATGCCCCGGCATGATGCCGAGCATCGCCTTCCCCGGCGAGATGATGCCCGCGCAATTCGGCCCGACCATCATCGGGCGGCGATCCTTGGGGAAGCGCAGGAAATAGCGCTTCACGCGCATCATGTCCTGCGCCGGAATGCCGTCGGTGATCGAGCAGATCAGGCGAATGCCGGCGTCCGCGGCCTCCATGATCGCGTCCGCCGCGAAGGCCGGCGCGACGAAGGTGATCGAGGCCTGGGCGCCCGTCTCACGCACGGCTTCCCTCACCGTGTTGAACACCGGCACGCCGTGATGGGTCTTGCCGCCCTTGCCGGGCGTGACGCCGGCCACGACCTTGCTGCCGTAGTCGATCATCTCCTTGGTGTGGAAGCTGCCCTTGTCGCCGGTGATGCCCTGGACGAGGATGGGCGTTTTTTCGTCGATGAGAATGCTCATGATGTCCTTCCCCCGCCCTTACTTCACGCTTTTGTAAGCGGCGACGGCCTTCTCGGCGGCCTCGGCGAGCGTATCCGCCTGGATGATCGGGATGCCGCTCTCGGAAATGATCTTCTTCCCGGCCTCGACATTCGTGCCGGCCAGGCGCACGACCAGCGGCACGTCCTCGATGCGCTCGGCGCGCACCGCGTCGACGACGCCCTGCGCAACCCAGTCGCAACGGTTGATGCCGGCGAAGATGTTGACGAGCACCACCTTCACGCGGCGGTCCGAAAGCACGAGGCGGAAGGCCGTGGCCACGCGCTCGGGCGAGGCGCCGCCGCCGACGTCGAGGAAGTTCGCCGGATTGCCGCCGGCGTGCTTGATCATGTCCATCGTCGCCATGGCGAGGCCCGCGCCGTTGACGATGCAACCGATCTCGCCGTCGAGCCCGATGTAATTCAGGCTGTGCTCATGCGCCTGCGCCTCGCGCGGATCGCTCTGTGAGGGATCGTTCATGTCGACGATGTTGCGGCGGCGGAACAGCGCATTGTCGTCGAAGGACATTTTCGCGTCGAGCGCGAGCACCTTGTCGTCCTTGGTGATGACCAGCGGGTTGATCTCGAGCATGGTCGCGTCATTGTCGCGGAACGCGCGATAGGCGCCCATGATGGTCTGCACCGCGCGAGAGACCTGCTTGAGATTGAGGCCGAGCTGGAAGGCGAGCTCGCGCGCCTGGAACTGCAACAGACCCACGGCCGGTTCGACGATCACCTGCAGGATTTCGTCCGGCGCGGTGCGGGCGATCTCCTCAATGTCCATGCCGCCGTGCTTCGAGGCGATGACGCGCACGCGCTCGAGTTTGCGGTCGAGCACGAAGCCGAGATAAATCTCGCGCTCGAAAGGATCGGCGACTTCGACATAGACGCGCTGGACGGGTTTGCCCTCGGGGCCCGTCTGCGACGTGACGAGGCGCTTTCCGAGCAGATCGCGCGCCGCCTGCTGGACCTCGTGATAGGTGCGGCACAGCTTGACGCCGCCCGCCTTGCCGCGCGCGCCGGCGTGAATTTGCGCCTTCACCACCCAATGCGAGCCGCCGAGTTCGGTCGCCGCGTAGACGGCCTGATCCGGGCTGAACGCCACGGTGCCCGGCGGGATGGCTACGCCATGCGCCGCCAGAATTTCCTTCGCTTGGTACTCGTGGACGTCCATTTCCCCGTTCCTTCCTCGCGTTCTTCGCGGTTATTGGGCGGCGTTGGCGCGCATCGCGTCAGCCGCCGATCTTGCCTTTGACGACCTCGTAGACCGCTTCCGTCTCGGCGTTCGCCTTGGCGAGCAACGCATTGACCTCGGCGAGCTGCTTCTCGGCGAAGTCGCGGTCCTTGATGGACTTCGCGTTGATGAAGACGTTCAGCGCGCAACTGCGCAGGCCGGCGTTGGCGGCGAGCACGGCGACGCCGGCGTCGCTGATCACGTTGAGATTGCCCTTGTCGGCGGCTTCCTTCGACAGAGCGATCACCTCGTAGCAGACCTTGCAGGTCGCGAGCGGCGCGAGCGTCGCGGCCTTCAGGGCGTGCTGGATCGCCTCGGAGCGCTTCGCTTTTTCTTCCTCGGTGGCGCGCGGCAGGCCATAGGCGCCCATCAGCGTGTTGAAGGCGACGACGTCTTCGTCGATGCCCTTTGTCAGTTCGGCGCGTAGCGCTTCGGCGCGGGCCAGAGTCTTTTTCAGGTCCTCGGAGACCGCTTCATAGTTCTTCTTGCCGATGGTCAGATTGCAGACCATCGAGACGAGCGCCGCGCCCATCGCGCCCGAGAGCGCCGCCGCGCCGCCGCCGCCGGGGGTCGGCGCGTCGCTCGCGAGTTCGTCGAGGAATTTGCCGATCGTTTCAGTCTTCGCGCTCATCTCAGGCCAGTTCTTTCGCTTGGGCGTAAATGTTTTCGCAGTCGAACACCTTGTCGGCGCTCTCGAAGAGCTTGCCGACGCATTCGCGATGCAGTTTGAGCTTCAGGCCGCCGAGTCCGAGCGCGCCGATGACGATCTTCCCGTGGCGCTCCTTGGCCTTGTCGATCGCTTCGACGCCGCCGACGCCGAGCGGCGGCTGCGCGTTGCAATCGGCGATGAGTTCGATCGTCGGATCGTTCTGCCAGTCCTTTTCGTCGAGGAGCGGCACGCCGATCGCGCCCGCCGCGAAGACGATCTGCGCGCCCTTGACGGCGCTGGCGCGGGCGGCGTTGTCAGGGGCCTCGATCGCCGTGGGCGTGAAGCCGAAACGCTCCTGGATCGCCTGGGCGGCGGCCTCGGCGCGCGACTTCTGGCGCGAGGTGATGGCGACTTCCGCGCCCTCGATATTCAGCATGGCGGCGGCGCGCATGCCGACGGGGCCGGTGCCGGCGAGCACGACCGCCTTCTTGCCCTTGAGATTTCCCGCCTTGGCGAGCAGCGCGACGCCTGCCGCGGCCGTCGTGTTGGAGCCGTTCGAGTCGAGCATGGCGGAGACGCGGAAATTCGAGAAGAAGCGCTTCTTCACCGCCTTGAACACCGCCTCGCCCGCGACCATCGAGCCGCCGCCGACGAAGATCGCCGTATATTGCTTCTCCTTCGGGCCGCGCGTGTAGATGCAGCCGTCGACGAGCGCGCCGACGTTCTCGGGCGTCACGGCGCCGTAGCCGATGATGTGATCGGCGCCGCCGTCATAGCCGACGACAGTGTCGAAAACGCTGGCGACGGGGTCGGTGTCGAAAAGGAAAAGAAGCTTCTTGGTCATCAATCTCTCCAGCGGACCACGCAGCCCGTCATGGCCGGGCCTGTCCCGGCTATCCGCGCCGGGACGTTCGATAATGTTGCGGGCGCTCAAGGCGCCCTTCCGGCTGACGGCGCCGCCGCAGCCCGCGCGCCCCTTACGCCGTCACCACATTGCGCGGGTCGCCCGCGACGAAGGCGTCGATATTGTCGATGAGCTGATCTGAGAGCACCTGCATCGCCTCCTTGGACGCCCAGGCGACATGCGGCGTGATGATCAGATTGGGGATCGTCGGATCGAGCAGCACATTGCCGTTTTTCGGCGGCTCGACGGTCAAGACGTCGAGGCCCGCGCCGGCGATGACGCCCTTGCGCAGCGCGTCGGCGAGCGCCTCTTCGTCGATGATGCCGCCGCGCGCCGTATTAATGATGCAGGCGGTCTTCTTCATCGAGGCGAGCTCTTTCGCGCCGATCATGTTCTTGGTCTGCGGCGTCAGCGGAATGTTCAGCGTGACGACGTCGGCTTCGCGCAGGATGGTCGCGACGTCGACCTTTCCCGGAATGTCGGTGACGTCGTTGATCAGAACCTTCATGCCGAGCGCCTGGGCGCGGGTCTCGACCTGCTTGCCGAGCGCGCCATAGCCGATGATGCCGAGCGTCGAGCCGGCGATGTCGTAGATCGGATAGTCGAAATAGCAGAACTGATTGGCGTAGCCCCAGCGGCCGTGTCGCACGCTGTCGACATAGTTTACGAGATTGCGGCGCAGCGCGAAGATCAGCGCGAACACATGCTCGGGCAGCGTATTGTAGGCGTAGTTGCGGATATTGGAGACGGTGATCCCATTGGCCGTCGTATAGGCCTTGTCGATCACGTCGGTGCCGGTGGCGGCGACGGCGATGAGCTTCAGCTTCGGCAGCTGCTTCAGCGTCGCTTCGCGCAGCGGCACTTTATTCGTGATGATGATGTCGCAGTCCTTGGCGCGCTCGACGATCTGGTCGGGCGAAGTCTGCGCATATTCCGTATAGTCATGCGGGAAATTCGGTTTGCGCACATTGGCGTCGAGCGTTTCGCGATCGAGAAAAACGATTTTGTGCGACATCAACTTCCCCCTTGTCATTCTTCTTGCGGCGGTCTCCCTCTCCGGGAGAGGCCCTCTCCCCGCGTGCGGGGAGAGGGCGTTGTCGAATTACATCTTGAGCAGCGGGTTGGCGCGATAGACCGCCTGGGCCGCCGCGACGCCGGAGCCGGCCTCGACCTTGATGCCGTTGTCGAGCATCGCCATTTCAGCGCCAGCGATGGCGCCGAGCAGCATGAGCTCGTTCAGGTCGCCGAGATGGCCGATGCGGAACACCTTGCCCGCGACCTCGGAGAGGCCGGCGCCGAGCGCGAGGTTGTAGCGCTTGTAGGCGGTCTCGATGACCTTGGCGGCGTTGTAGCCTTCCGGCACCACGATGGCGGTGACGGTGTCCGAATTCCACTTCGGCTCCTTGGCGCAGGTCTTCAGGCCCCAGGCCGCGACCGCGGCGCGAACGCCCTCGGCGAGGTGATGGTGGCGCTTGTAGACCTGGTCGAGACCCTCTTCGAAGAGGACCGACAGCGCTTCCTTGAGGCCGTGCAGCAACGGGATCGACGGCGTATAGGGGAAGTAGCCGGTCTCGTTGTTCTTGATCATGTCCTGGAATTCGAAGTAGGCGCGGCGCGACTTGTTGGTCTTGCCGGCTTCGATCGCCTTGGGGCTCGCCGCCATCAGCAGCAGGCCGGCCGGCAGCATGAAGCCCTTCTGCGAACCCGACACGATGACGTCGACGCCCCATTCGTCCATGTGGAAGGGCAGCGAGGCGACCGAGGACACGCCGTCGACGAAGAGCAGCGCCGGATGCTTGGCGGCGTCGATGGCCTTGCGGACCGCGCCGATGTCGGAGGTCACGCCGGTGGCGGTCTCGTTGTGGGTGGCGAAGACGGCCTTAATCTCGTGATTCTTGTCGGCCTTCAGCGTCTCTTCGATCAGCGCCGGATCATTGCCCGTGCCCCAGGGGAGCTCCTGCTTGATGACCTCGAGGCCGAGACGGTTGGCGAGGTCGATCCACAGATGCGAGAACTGGCCGAAGCGCTGCGCCAGCACCTTGTCGCCGGGCGACAGCGTGTTGGTGATCGCCGCTTCCCAGCCGCCGGTGCCCGACGCCGGGAAGATGAAGGCGTGACCCTTCTCGGTCTCGAAGACCTTCTTGAGCTGCGGGAAGAGCGGCTTCACCAGATCCGGGAAGATGGGCGAGCGATGGTCTTCCGAGGCGACCATCATCGCGCGCACGACGCGGTCGGGAAGATTGGTCGGGCCCGGGACGAAGAGGAAATTGCGGCCCGGAATTCTGGAATTGGACATTTGTGAGCTCCCTTCGAGCTTTTCTGGGTTTCAATGGAGTCCGCCGGCGCAAAGCGCCGGCCGGCGTTTTTTTTGAAGCGCCGGCAGACCGGCGCGCGGCCTTTAGAACAGGCCCGAGATGCGGCCGTCCGCGCCCACCTCGATATTGTTGGCGGCCGGAACCTTCGGCAGGCCGGGCATGGTCATGATGTCGCCGCAGACCACGACGACGAACTCCGCGCCGGCGGAGAGGCGCAGCTCGCGGATCGGGATCGTATGGCCGGAGGGCGCGCCCTTGGCGTTCTGATCCGTCGAGAAGCTGTATTGCGTCTTGGCGATGCAGACCGGCAGATGGCCGAAGCCCTCCTTCTCCAGTTCCGCAAAGCGCGACTTGATGCTCGAATCATAGGAGATGTCGGCGGCGCCGTAGAGCTCCTTGGCGATCGTGCGCACCTTCTCGGCGAGCGGCAGCTCGTCGGCGTAGAGCGGCTTGAACTTCGAGGGCTGCGCCTCGATCGTCTGCACCACCGCGCGGGCGAGATCCGCCGCGCCGGCGCCGCCGGAACCCCAGTTGTCCGCCACGACGCAGTCGACGCCTTCCGCCTTGCAGAGACGATTGAGCGCCTCCATTTCGGCCGGCGTGTCGGAGGAGAACTTGTTGATCGAGACCAGCACCGGCACGCCGAACTTGCGGACGTTGCCGATGTGGCGCTTCAAATTCTCGAAGCCCTTCTCGACCGCCGCGACATTCTCGGCCTTCAGATCGTCCTTGGCGACGCCGCCATGCATCTTGAGGGCGCGGATCGTCGCGACGATCACCGTGACGTCGGGCTTGAGGCCCGCCTTGCGGCACTTGATGTCGAAGAACTTCTCGGCGCCGAGATCGGCGCCGAAGCCGGCTTCCGTCACCACATAGTCGGCGAGCTTCAGGCCCGACTTGGTGGCGATGACCGAGTTGCAGCCATGGGCGATGTTGGCGAAGGGGCCGCCGTGAATGATCGCCGGATTATTCTCGAGCGTCTGCACGAGATTGGGGGCGATGGCGTCCTTGAGCAGCGCCGCCATGGATCCCGCGGCCTTCAATTCGGAAGCGCGGATGTTCTTCTTCTCGCGGGTCTGGCCGACGACGATATTGCCGAGACGCTTCTGCAGGTCGGCGAAGTCCGACGCCAGGCAGAAGATCGCCATGACTTCCGAGGCGACCGTGATGTCGAAACCGTCCTCGCGGGAGAAGCCGTTGGAGACGCCGCCGAGCGAGGAGACGATCGAGCGCAGCGCGCGGTCGTTCATGTCGACGACGCGGCGCCAGGAAATGCGGCGCGTGTCGAGGCCGAGCGAATTGCCCCAATAGACGTGATTGTCGATCAGGGCCGCGAGCAGATTGTTCGCCGCGCCGATGGCGTGGAAGTCGCCGGTGAAGTGGAGGTTGATGTCCTCCATCGGCACGACCTGGGCGTAGCCGCCGCCAGCCGCGCCGCCCTTCACGCCGAAGCAGGGGCCGAGCGAGGGCTCGCGCAGGCAGCAAAGCGCCTTCTTGCCGATGTAGTTGAGGCCGTCGGTGAGGCCGACAGTCGTCGTCGTCTTGCCTTCGCCGGCGGGGGTCGGCGTGATGGCCGTGACGAGAATGAGCTTGCCGTTGGGCTTGCCTTCGAGCGAGGCGATGTAGTCGAGCGCAATCTTGCCCTTGTAATGGCCATAGGGCTGGATGTGCTCGGCCGGAATGCCGAGCTTGTCGCGGGCGACGTCGACGATCGGCCGCATCTTGGCGGCCTGGGAAATCTCAATATCGGACTTGGGCGAAAGGTGCTGGTTGTCTTTCCCGCTCGCGCCCGGCGCGGCGGCTGACGTAGTTGACGACATATAGCTCCACTCCCTCTCGAGCCCGTGCTGCCAGGCTCTGGAAATTATCGACCCCCGATGCGCGCGCGGCGGAGGCGTCCCGCCGTCATCGCGTCCGCGGCCTCTTCAAACGACCGTCGCTTTAAGTTCGCTCTCGGCCCATCGATGCCCGACTCGCGCCCGGACCCTCCGCCGCATGCAATGAGCCCATCGAACGTCCTTGATTGCAGCGCTCCGTATGACGGCAATAAAAATTGCCCGTCAAGCAGCCATTCACGCGCGCGCCGGCAACGCTGCAACGCAGCAATCTGACCTTTCCCGCTCGCGCGACGACGCCGATCGCAGGCGCCGCATATTCTTCAAGCCGGGACCCGCTGCTACCCTTAGCCTATCCGAAGAGGTAGGCATGGGGCGCGGCGACAAAACTGAGAATACGTTGCAAATACTTCGTATAATGTCATTCCCATCAGACCGAGACGATGGGCGCGCAGCTGGCTACATCGTGATCGCGCGGTCAGGTCGGCCCCGCCCTGCCCCGTCCAGGACGGGAGGCGGCGGGGCGCCATCTGGCGGGAAACAGGCAGGTAAAAAAAATTTTTGTCGCACCTGCCTGTCGCATCGCCCGCTCTATCGGGCGATCAGCAAGCCTTATCACGCGGGCGCGATTTCCGGCACGAAATTCAGCGCCACCCCATTGATGCAATAGCGCAGCCCCGTTGGCGGCGGGCCGTCGGGAAATACATGGCCGAGGTGGGAGCCGCAGCGGCTGCAATGCACTTCGGTGCGCACCATGCCGTAGCCGCGGTCCACCGTCGTGCCGAGCGCCCCCGGCAAAGGATCGAAAAAGCTTGGCCATCCGGTGCCGCTTTCAAACTTCTGGCCCGAGCGGAAAAGCGGCTGGTCGCAGCCCGCGCATTCGAACACGCCCGCTCTTTTCTCGTGATTGAGCGCGCAGCTCCCCGGCCGCTCGGTGCCATGCCCGCGCATCACCTGATATTGCTCGGGCGTCAAACGCGCGCGCCATTCGTCGTCGGTCCGCGTGACGGGGAAACTTTCTTCTGTCATTGACGCTTCCTCCGGGAGGCCGCGCTCTCGCGCGACGCCATGTTATGTTGGCGCCGATTCCGGCTTTGGCCAGACCGCGCCGTTTGGGCTCGGACAGACACGAACATAGGCGACGCCTGAAAATGAGCGACAAGAAATTCGACGCCGTGGTGATCGGCTCCGGACTGGGCGGGCTCACCGCGGGCGCGCTGCTCGCCGAGGCCGGCTACAGCGTCTGCCTGCTCGAGCGCAATTTCAGCCTCGGCGGCGCGGCCTCGGTCTATAAGGTCGGCGACCTCTGGGTCGAGGCGTCGCTGCATCAGACCTCGGACGCGCGAAATCCGCGGGACGTGAAACACGACATCTTGAGCAGGCTCGGCATTCTCGACGAGATCGAATGGCTTCCGACCGGCCCGCTTTACAAGGTGAGCGGCGGCCCGATTGGCGAGCCTTTTGAACTACCGGTGGGCTTCGAGGCCGCCCATGACGCGCTCGCCGCGCGTTTCCCCGACAAGAACGCCGCCATCAAGCGGTTCCTGGGCGAAGTGGAACAAATTCACGACGCGCTGTGGAACCTGAAACAAGCGCGCGAGGAAGGGTCGCTCGCCAAGTTCACGCGCGGATTGTGGGAGGTTCAGCCGGCCGCTGACGGATGGATGAATTCGCTGGACGAGATTTTTACGCGCGATTTCGTCGGGGCCGAGGGCCTCAAATGCGCGCTCGGCGCCAATCTTCTCTATTACGGCGACGATCCCCGCCGGCTGTGGTGGATCTATTATGCGCTGGCGCAGGGCGGCTACATCGCTTCGGGAGGCGCCTATATCAAGGGCGGCTCGCGGCAGCTGAGCCTCAAGCTCGCCAAATGCATCACTAAGGCCGGCGGCCAGGTGCGGATGGGCCGGCTCGTCACGGAGATCGAGACCGACGCCGATGGAAACGCCATCGCGGTGCGCCATGTCGCGCGGCGCGCGGGCGACAATGAGGAGCGCATCGAAGCCCGCGTCGTGATGGCCAATTGCGCGCCGACGACGGCGGCGGCGATGATGGCGCCGCCCGCCCGCGCCAGGATGGAGGAAGCCTTCGGCGCCCGGCCGCTGTCGACCTCGCTGTTCTCCGCCAATTTCGGCCTGAGCGCCAAGCCGTCGACAGTGGGCCTTTCCAATTTCCTGTCGATCAACATGCCCTCGACCATGGGCCGCTTCGACCAATATGGCGACGGCGCAACGGCGATGGCGGACATGCCGAAGGGCGAACTGCCGCTCCACGCCGTTTCGAATTTTACGGCGGTCGACTCCAGCCTGTGGGACGAGCCGCCGGTTCTCTTGAGCGTCCTCGGCCTCGATCGTTTGGACAATTGGAAGGGCCTATCGAAGGAAGAGGGGATCTCGCGCCGCGCGGCCTGGCTGGACGCCATTCAGGCGCGGCTCGAGCAGGATTATCCCGGTTTCTCGGGCCTCGTGACTTCGCGCATGCTGCTCAACGCCTTCTCCATGTCGAGCTATCTCAACACGCCGGAGGGCGCCGTCTATGGCTTCGCCCCCCTGCCCCCGGATGAGCCGATCCTGATGGGCTTTCCGCGCACGCCGGCGACGCCGATCGGCGGGCTCTTTCTCGCCTCGGCTTTCGGCGGCGAACATGGCTTCAACGGCGCCATGTTGTCTGGCGCGGAGGCGGCGCGCCTTGCGGCGCGGAGGCTGGAGGCGCCTTTGCCGGCGTAGCGCTTACCGGAGGCGCACCAGCGTCACCAGAGCCGCGCCGTCTTCGCCGACAAGGGCGAGCTTTCCGCCCTCGAACCTGTAGCCGCGAACGGCCTGCAAAGCCGCCAGATAGGCGCGCTCGACGCGATCGAGCGGGTCTGGGCACGCCATTCGCGTCGTCATCATGGGCCCGAAGCTCAGCCTGTCTGAGGAAACGATAGCCTTCCCCGCGATCCGGTTGCAGCCGATGGTGGAGGCGTAGCGGCCGTTCTGTGCAAAATCTGCGCGGGTCCGCGCCATGTCGACCTTCTCCACGCCCGCGATCGCGACGATGCGCCATTGCCCCAACAGCGAGGGCGCGGCCAGGGCGAGAGAGGACGCGAGAAGGAGCGCCGCGATCGTCAAGAGGCGCATGAGATTCTCCTTTGAGCGGCGACCCGCAGACAAGCAGGCGACCGCGCCCCTCCTGCTTCGAGACGCCGCCTGTCGGCGGCTCCTCATGCTTCGAGACGCCGCCTGTCGGCGGCTCCTCATGCTTCGAGACGCCGCCTGTCGGCGGCCCCTCCTGCTTCGAGACGCCGCCTGTCGGCGGCTCCTCAGCATGAGGGGCTCGTTACGTTTGCAACAAGCGCTTCGGCCTCATCCTGAGGCGCGCGCTCGAGCGCGCGTCTCGACGGACGAGGCCGAGGGGAGATGACGACCGTCGCCTCAGACCTCGTCCGTCAGCACGAAGCGGTGGATCAGGCCGCCGATGACGCCGCCGAGCAGCGGCGCGACCCAGAACAGCCAGAGTTGCTCCATCGCCCAGCCGCCGACAAAGAGCGCCTGGCTCGTCGACCGCGCCGGGTTCACCGAGGCGTTGGTGACCGGAATGTCAATGAGATGAATCAACGTCAAAGCGAGGCCGATCGAGATCGGCGCGAAGCCCACCGGCGCGCGGCCTTCGGTCACGCCGAGAATGACGAGCAGGAAGAAGCCCGTCAGCACGGTTTCGATGAGGAAACCGGACTGCCACGTGTAGCCTGCAGGCGAATGCTCGTCGTAGCCATTGGCGGCGAAGCCGTTGGCGAGCGAGAAATCAATATTGCCTTGCATGATTTTGAGCAGCACGAAGGCTGCGAAGGTCGCGCCGACGAGCTGGGCGATCCAATAGGGGCCGAGCTCCTTCCACGGGAAGCGGCCGGCCGTCGCGAGGCCCAGCGACACCGCCGGATTGAAATGGCCGCCGGAGATCGGGCCGAAGGCGTAGGCGCCGGTGAGGACCGTCAGACCAAAGGCGAGGGAGACGCCGGTGAAGCCGATGCCGAGTTGGGGAAAGCCCGCCGAAATCAGCGCGCTGCCGACGCCACCGAACACCAGCCAGAACGTGCCCAGAAATTCGGCGAAAAGCTTGCGGCCAAAGCCCGGCGCATACCCCTCGACGAGCGGACCCGTGGCGCTGCTCTGACTCGAAACGGCGCCGACGCGATTGTCGCCAGCGCGCTTGAGCGACAAGCCGAAACCCATCCAGCTCGCCCCGGCGAAGATCAGATCGACGCCCAGGAACGTGCCGAGCACCCAGAGGCTCGACACCGGCCAATGGGCGAGGATGATCCCGCCGAGCAGCAGGGTGATGATCCCAGAAAAGACGACGAAGCCCCAGGGCGCGTCCTTGGGAAGCTGGAAGGCGAGAAAGGTGCGCACCAGGCCGGAAGCGACGAGCCCCGCGCCAAGCAGCAGCGTCAGGAATCCCGCGGCCAGCATCGGGTTCTCGATGACGGCGACGCCGCCGACGACATAGAGCAGGCCGATGAGGGTCCAGAGGAAGAATTTCTTCCAGGAACGCACGGCGACCGCATAGACGATTTCGACAATGCCGCTCACGACCATCGCGACGCCGACGACCATGACGCTGGCGACGGTCGCCCAGACGACGCTGCCGAGCGCGACGAAGCCGGCAAGCGCGAGAACGGCGCCAAAAGCGACCATCCAACCCCATTTGTCCCGTAGGGGGGCCGCCTCAGAGGCGGAGGGGAAACCAGCCGAAGAAAAAACTGTCATGCCGCATGCTCCAAAATAATTTCACTGCGCGATCAGCTTAACAATATAGGCGCGCAAATGACAACCGGAAGGGGTTGAGGTTAAACCTGCAACCCTTCGACGCCAAGCGGCGCTCGACGCGGCGATCTCGGACGCGCAAATTCGGGCGTGAGTAGAAAGCGAGGCTCGAGATGTTTTCCGACGAGATCTGGCTGGCAGCCGGGCTGCGAACGCCTTTCGCCGCCGTGGACGGCGCTTTCGCCGAACGCAACGCCCTCGAATTATCTGCGCCTGTCGCCGCCGCGATGAAGGCGCAGGCCAGAGGATCAATCGATTTCGGCGTCTGGGGCTCCGTCGCGCTGACGCTCGGCTTCGCCAATCTTTCCCGCGACGTCTGGTTAGAGGCCGGACTTGATCCGCACGCGCCCTCCTTCACGACGATCATGCAATGCAGCACCAGCATGGTCGGCGTCTTCGAGGCCGCGGGCATGTTGCGCGCCGGCGGTCCGTCGCTCGCCATGGTCGGCGGCGTCGAGAGCATGAGCCGCATTCAGTTCGGGCTCGGCCAGGCGCTGTCGGTCTTCTTGCGCCGCTTTGCGCGCCGCGGCTGGCGCGACCGGCTCGAGCTTATTCGAACGCTGAGCCCCAAAGACATCAGACTGCATGTGCCGCAGGTCGCCAATCGCATCACTGGCCGCAGCATGGGCGAGCACACGGAGGAGATGGCGAAACATTGGGCGATCGGCCGCGCGGAACAAGACGAGCTGGCGCTTCAAAGCCACCGCAACGCCGTCGCCGCGCAGGACGCAGGCTTTTTCGACGAATTGATTATCCCGCTCGACGGCGTGTTGAAAGACGCCTTTCCGCGGCGCGACTCCTCGCTGGAAAAGCTCTCCAAACTCAAGCCCGCCTTCGACCGCACGAGCGGGCGCGGCACGCTCACCGCCGGCAACAGTTCGCCCCTGACCGACGGCGCGGCGGCCATTTGGGTCGCCACGCGCGAAGGGCTCGCCCGGCTGCCGGACTCTGTCCCCCGCACGAAGCTTGTCGATTACGAAATGGCCGCGGTCGATATTTTCCACGAGGGCCTGCTGATGGCCCCGGCGCTCGCGATCCCGCGTCTCCTGGCGCGGCGCGGCCTGCGTTATGAGGACATCGCGCTGTGGGAAATTCATGAAGCCTTCGCGGCGCAGGTCCTTTGTCACATCAAGGCGCTCGAGGATCGCGCCTATTTGAAGGAGAAGGCCGGGATCGATACGGACCTCGGACGTTTCCCGCGCGAACGCATCAATCCCAACGGCGGCAGCGTTGCGCTCGGCCATCCGTTCGCGGCCACGGGCGCGCGCATTCTCAGCCAGGCGGTCAAGGAACTCGCCGCCATGGGGCCCGGCGCGCGCGCCATCGTCAGCATTTGCGCCGACGGCGGACAGGGAACCGTCGCGCTTCTCGAGAACTAAGGCCCGCGCCCCCGCGCCCGCATCGCGAGCGCGCGCGACAGCACATAGAAGATCGGCGTGAACAACAGGCCGAACAAAGTGACGCCGATCATGCCGCTGAACACAGCGACGCCGAGCGACTGCCGCATTTCGGCGCCGGCGCCATGCGACACGACGAGCGGCAACACGCCGAGGATGAAGGCGAGCGACGTCATCAGGATCGGCCGCAGACGCGTGCGCGCCGCCTCGATCGCCGCCGCGAAACGGTCCTTGCCCTCGTCCTCGCCCTGGCGCGCGAATTCGACGATGAGGATCGCATTCTTGGCGGCGAGGCCGATCAGCACGACGAGGCCGATCTCGACGAGAATGTTCCGGTCCAACCCACGCAATGCGACGCCGCCCATGGCCGCGAGCACGCACATCGGCACGATAAGAATGACTGCGAGCGGCAGCACGAGGCTTTCGTAAAGCGCCGCGAGCAGCAGGAAGACGAAGACGACGGCGAGACCGAAGGCGAGCGCCGCGGTATTGCCGGCGAGCTTTTCCTGGAGCGCGATCTCCGTCCATTCGAAGCCGAAGCCCTGCGGCAAGCTCTGCTTGGCGAGCGCTTCGATCATCGCGATGCCCTGTCCCGAAGACACGCCGCGATCGAGATTCACCTGCACTTCCGCGGCGGGATAGAGATTGTAACGCGGCACGCGGAAGGCGCCGGTCGTGTCCTGAAAGTTGGCGATGGCGCCGAGTGGCGTCATCTCGCCCGTTGCGCTGCGCGTCTTGAGTTCGGAGATGTCGCGCAGCGTGAGGCGGTGCGGATTATCCGCCTGCGCCATGACCCGGTAGGTGCGGCCAAGAATATTGAAGTCGTTGACGAAGACGGAGCCGAGATAGACCGACATGGTCTCGAAGACGCGCGAGATCGGCACGCCGATCATCTCCGCCTTGGTGCGGTCGATGTCGGCGAAGATCTGCGGCGTGCGCGTATTGAACAGCGTGAAGGCCTGCGCCACGCCGGGCAGATGCATGGCGGGGCCGGCGAGCGCCCATGTCGCGCCTTCGAGCGCCGGCAGCCCCATGCCGCCGCGATCCTGCACATAGCCCTTCAGGCCGCCGCCAGTGCCGATGCCGGGGACGGCGGGCGGCTCCAGCACGAAGACGAAAGCTTCCTTGATCGGCGACAAGGCCGTGCGCAAATCGTCGCGGATGCCAATCGCCGTGAGCCCCTGCTTGTGCCGCTCCGCGAAGGATTTCAGCGTGACGAAGATGACGCCGGAATTCGGGGCGTTGGTGAAGGTGGCGCCGTCGAACCCCGTGAACACCACGCTCGACTGCACGCCAGGCCGCTGGAGGATCATGTCGCTCGCCTGCCGCATGACGGCGTCGGTGCGCTCGAGAGAGGCGCCGGGCGGCAATTGGAAGGCGGCGATGAGATAGCCGCGGTCGAGCGTCGGAACCAGTCCCGTCGGCGTACGCCGCAGGAGCTCCAGCGCGACGCCGATCAGGCCGGCATAGACGATGAGCGACGCGAGCCCCACGCGCACGAGCCGCGCCGTCAGCACGCCGTAGCGTTCCGACATTTTCTCGAAAAGCGCGTTGAACCGCGCGAAAAAGGCGTGGAGGAGCGTGAGGAGCCGGCCTTCGGGCTCCTTTTCCGCGCCCCTCGGCTTCAGCAGAATGGCGGCGAGCGCCGGCGACAGCGTCAGCGAGACGAAGGCCGAGATGAGCGTCGCCGAGGCGATGGTGATGGCGAACTGCTTATAAAAGGCGCCCTGGAGGCCGGTGATATAAGCGACCGGGATGAAGACCGCGCAAAGCACGAGCGCAATGGCGATGAGCGCGCCCCCGACCTCGTCCATCGTCTTGTGCGCAGCCTCCTTCGGCGTCATGCCATGGTCGAGATAGCGCTCGACGTTTTCGACGACGACGATCGCGTCGTCGACGACGATGCCGATCGCGAGCACGAGGCCGAAGAGCGACAGCGTATTGAAGGTGAGGCCGACGAGCTTCATCACCGCGAAGCTGCCGATGAGCGAGACCGGAATGGCCGCCACCGGAATGATCGCGGCGCGCCAGGTCTGCAGGAACAGGATGACGACGACGACAACCAGCAGAATCGCCTCGACGAGCGTGCGCACGACCTGATCGACGGATTGCTGGATGAACTCCGTCGGGTTGTAGACGATTGAATAGTCGATTCCGGCCGGGAACTGATTCTTCGCCTCGACCATCGCCGCCTCCACCGCCTCGGAGGTGGCGAGCGCATTGGAGCCGGGCTTCTGGAAGATCGCGATGGCCGTCGCCGGATCGCGATCGAGATAGGCGTTGACAGTATAATCCTGCGCGCCGATCTCGACGCGCGCCACGTCGCGCAGGCGCACTTGCCCCTCCGCGTCGGAGCGCAGCACAATGTCGGCGAATTGGGCGGGCTCGGAGAGGCGCCCGAGCGTGCGCACGGAGAGCTGAAAGGCGCCCGGAGACGCCGCCGGCGGCTGGTTGATGGCGCCCGCCGCGACCTGCAGATTGGCGGCCCGCAGGGCCATGACGACTTCGCCCGCCGTCATGCCGCGCGCGGCGATCTTGTCGGGGTCGAGCCAGACGCGCATCGAATAGTCGCGCGCGCCGAAAACCCGGACGTCGCCCACGCCCTCGAGGCGCGCCAGCACGTCGCGCACATAGAGCGTCGCATAATTTGAAATGTATTGCTGCGTGCGCGAACCGTCGGGCGAGCGCAGATGCACGACCATCATCAGATCGGGCGAAGCTTTCTTGACGACGACGCCGAAGCGCTGCACCTCCTCCGGCAGGCGCGGCGTCGCGATCGCCACCCGGTTTTGCACCAGAACCTGCGCCAGATCGATATTTACGCCGGTCTTGAACACCACATTGATCGTCAACAGCCCGTCGCCTGTCGATTGCGAGGCGATATAGAGCATGTCGTCGACGCCGTTGACCTCCTGCTCGATCGGCGAGGCGACGGTCTGGGCGATCACCTCGGCCGACGCGCCCGGATAGGTCGCGGTAATCGCCACCGTCGGCGGCGCGATGTCGGGATATTCCGACACGGGCAGAGTCCGCGCGGCGATGAGGCCGGCGATGGTGAGCAGCATGGAGAGGACGGCGGCGAAGATCGGCCGTTCGATGAAGAAGTGCGGAAAGCGCATGTGTTTTGCTAATTCCCCAGCGGGACGATTGCGGCTTCGCTCGGCGCGACCGTCGCGCCCGGCCGCACCATGGGATTGGCGAGGCCCGCGGTGATGACGAGATCGTCGCGGTCGAGGCCAGCGAGCACGACGCGCAATCCCTTATGAAGGGGCCCGAGCGTGACCGGCTTGGCGACGACCTTGTGATCCGGCGTCACCGCCATCACGACCTTGCTCGTCTGGTCCGAGGCGACCGCCGCGTCGGGGATGAGCAGCGCCGACGCGTCGCCGCCATTGAGCCGCGCCCGGCCGAAGGCGCCGGGAGTGAGGAACAGATCCTTGTTGGGGATCACCGCGCGGGCGCGGATCGTGCCGGAATGGACGTTGAGCTGATTGTCCAGAAAGTCGATTGTCCCCTTGCGCTTCCACTCGGTCTCGTCGGCGAGCCTGATGTAGGCCGGCGTCTGCCCCGCCTTCTGGTGGCCCGCGCCGCTGCGCGCGTAATGCAGAAAATCCGATTCCGAGACGTCGAACTCGAAATAGATCGGATCGAGCGTCACGATGGTCGTGAGCAGGGTTGCTCCCGCCTGCACCAGATTGCCGATGTCGATGCGCCGGTCGGAGACGCGGCCCGCGATCGGCGCCCGCACCTGCGTCCATTCGAGATTGAGTTCGGCGTTGTGCAGCGACGCCTCGGCGCCCAGGAGCTGGGCGCGGGCGGAGTCGGAGCCGCCGCGCCGCTGGTCCATGTCGCGCCGGGTGATGGCGCCGCCGCCAACGAGCGATTCGCCGCGTGCGGCGTCTCTCGACAGCATGGTGGTCTGCGCCTGCATGCGCGCGACGTCGGCGCGGGCGCTGTCGACCGCGATCTGATAGGGGCGCGGATCAATGGTGAAGAGCAAATCGCCCGCCTTCACGATCTGACCGTCGGTAAAATGGATCTTTTCGACCGCGCCGGAGACGCGCGGGCGCACTTCCACGCGCTGCACGGCGGCGAATCGGCCGGTAAATTCGTCCCAACGCGGAACCGTCTCGGAAAGCGGATGGGCTACTGTGACGCTCGGGAGCGGCGGGGCCGAGGGGGCCCCCTCTTGAGCGCCCGCAGCCAGCTTGACGGCGACGAGGGCGGCGACGGCGAGCCCGCCCAAGCCTAGCCAAATGCGGCGCGGATTGGCGAGTAATCGCGTGAAATCCATGGATTCTGATCTCGGGTGAGAGGGAAAACGGCGTCTGCAACGCGGCCGCGCGGCTGAAACTAGGACAGTCTCCCCCCGACGTCCATACTTGCCAGCCAGATAGGCTTGCTGCTTGCGTCGCTTGGACTTGACTACCCAGCTGTGCCATTGTCCGCGCGGCCGTCGCAGGGGGTGTCGCCGGCGAAAGCCGGCGGCGACGCTCCACGTCGGCCAGGGGATTATTGCTAAGGAGAGCTAGATGAAAAAACTTATCGTCGCGCTGGCGCTCGCCGGCGCGCTCGCGCCGACGCTGTCGCAGGCGCAGGTGAAGATCGACATGATGAAGGTGACCTGCGGGGAAGTGCTCGCCATGTCGCCGGACGATCAGGCGGACTTCGCCGCCTTCATGAGCGGCTTCTTCTCACAGAGAGCCGGCCGCAGCTTCATCGACATGGCCCTGTTCCAGAAGAACGTCGCAAGCGTGATGGACTGGTGCAAGTCCAATAAGGACACGTCGGTGATGGTGGGCCTCGAGCGCGCCACTGAGAAGAAGTAAGCAGAGGACGGCAAGCCACATGATCCGCAACGTCATTCTCGCCGGCGTCGCCGGCGCTTTCATGATCGCCGCCCCCGCCTCCGCGCAGGTCACGATCGACATGTCCGAGATCACCTGCAAGGACTTCGCGGGCTACGATCCCGACACCAAGAACTTCATCGGCAATTGGATGCGCGGCTACTGGATGTCGACGAAGAACCTCACGGTGATCGACACGCGCTACGTGAAGCGCAACACCGAGAAGATCGAGCGCTACTGCAGCAAGCTGCCGAAATCGCCGCTCATGCAGGCCATTCAGAAGAACGCCCGTTAAAGGCGCGAAGCCCGGCCGCTGGCCGGGCTTTTTTATGCGCGGCAGCGGGGCGCGCCCCGGCGCCGCCGATAGCCGAAGCGCCGCCGTTTGCGAAGTCTTAAGACCGTTGACGGATTATTGACCTTATGGGGCGAATTGGATCGACCGTCGGTCAAGTTTTCTCCAGTGTGAAAAAAGGCTTTCGGCTGAAACCGCCGAAACCGAAGTAGCGTAAGGGTTCAGTAATGAAAAAAATCGGTCTTCTCACGGCGGCCTGCCTCGCCGCGCTCAGCGGCGCCGCCTTCGCGGCCGACCTGCCGTATCGCAAAGCGGCCCCCGCCTTCGTGCCCCCGCCGCCGCCGCCCCCGATGTGGACCGGCTTTTACGCGGGTCTCAACCTCGGCGGCGGCTGGAGCGCCAACAGCGTCAATCCCTCCGCCATGACGCCTTATGTGAGCACGGCGACAGGCGGCATTTACTACTTGCCGGGCAACAACAATGGCGGCAGCAACGCCGGCGGCGTCGTGGGCGGCGGTCAGCTCGGCTATAATTACCAGATCGGGCCAAGCTTCGTCGTGGGCGTCGAAACCGATTTCCAGGGCACGAGCATGCGCTCGGGCGGCAACAACAACTTCGCCGTCTATCCCGATCCGATCATCCCTGGCGCCTATCTCACGCCCTTGTGGCCCGCCGGCAATTCGGGCATCGCGTTGAACTGGTTTGGCACCGTCCGCGGTCGCGCCGGCTTCCTGATCACGCCGACGCTGCTCGCCTACGGCACGGGCGGCTTCGCTTATGGCGGCGTTTCGGCGGGCAACTTCAACAACACGCGCACCGGCTGGACCGCCGGCGGCGGCGTCGAATGGATGTTCCTGCCGAACTGGTCGGCGAAGGCGGAGTATCTTTACACCGACCTCAACAGCGGCGGCTCGACGGGTCCTTTCGGTTTTCAGGTCGGCTACCATCGTCATCCGCAGATCAATACGGTGCGCGCCGGCGTGAATTATCATTTCAACTGGGGCGCAGCAGCTCCGGCTGTCGCCAACTACTGAGCGAAGGGGCGCCCCCCTCCCTTCTTGCAGAGATGACGACAAAGGCCCGGCCCGTCAGGACCGGGCCTTTTCGCGTCAGCGCGCACGCAGCGCTTGAAACATGCTGCTCGCTTCCCGCGGTAGTTTGCAAGAATAGTCCGGTTTTGTTTTCTGCCGGCGGAAATGACGCGCATCAGCTTGCCTATGTGCGTCCGCGCTTCTAGTGGAGAGTTAGTCCTGCGATCAGAATGCGTCTGAAAGCTGAGCAGGAGTCGCTCGCGCAAATGTACTGGTCAAGTCGCTATCTTTTTGCGCTCCTCGCCGTCCTCGCCGCGGCGGCGCTCAGGTTCCGGCTTGACGGCGTCGTGCATAACCAGCCCTTTGTGACCTTCATCTTCGCGGTGCTGCTGGTCGCCGCCTTCGCCGGCTCGGGCCCGGCTGTCGTCGCAACGATTCTTTCGTCTGTCGCAGGCGTTTATTTCTTCATGGAGCCCGCGGGCGCCTTCAAGGCGTTATCGAGCGACAATCTCGTGCGGCTGATCGCCTTCTCGGCCATTGGGCTCAGCATCTCCGTTCTCACCGAAGCGCGAACTCGGGCGATCCGGGCGGCGGTCGATGCGCAAGTGCAGGCCGCCGAGGCGCGCAACCGTCAACTCGCTGAAGAGAAAATCCGAAAGCGCGAGGAATTCTTGCGCGGCGTGCTCGACTCGCTGCCGCATGAGATCGCGGTGATCGACGCCGGAGGCGCAATTCTTGCGATCAACAGCCGCTGGGAATGTTTCGCCCGCGGCAATGACGGCTCCGTGGAGATCGGCGCGAATTATCTCGACGTGAGCCGCGCCGCAGCCGAGAAAGGCGACTGTTTCGCGCGTGAGGCGCTGGACGGGATACAGCGCGTATCGAGCGGCGATATCGAGGAATTCTCGATGGAGTATCCGTGCCACGCGCCGGATCGGGAGCGATGGTTCCTGATGCATGCGGCGCGCGCGCATTGCGCGCCCGCGGCGGTCGTCATCAGCCACACGGACATCACCGAACGCGTGCGCGCCGAGAGAAGCCGCTCCGAGCTTATGGAAAAATTGCGCGAGTCCGACAGGCGCAAGGACGAGTTTCTGGCGACGCTCGCGCATGAGCTGCGCAATCCGTTATCGCCCATTCGAAACGCCGTGCATGTCCTCCAAAGGGATGCGGAGGAAGGGAAGTGGAAGGCGCGCGATGTCGCCGTTCTGGAGATTGCCGACCGCCAATCCCAGCATCTCAACCGCCTCGTCGACGACCTTCTGGAAGTGTCGCGCATCACCAGGGGCAAGATCGAGCTCAAGAAACAGCCCATCGACATCGCCGAGGCGCTGCGCAATGCGCTGGACATGGCGCGCCCGTCGATTGAACGCGGCAAACACACGCTCGACATCGTCATGCCGCCGGAACCGCTCATGGTCGACGGCGACCCGGTGCGACTGGCCCAGCTCTTCGCCAATCTTCTCAACAACGCGGCGAAATACACTGACCCGGGCGGGAGGATCACGCTGAGCGCCGAGGCGAAGGACGGCGCCGCGGTTATCGTCGTGCGCGACAATGGCGTCGGGATCCCAAAGGAGATGCTGCCGCATGTCTTCGATCTCTTCACGCAGGTCGACCGGACGCTCGGTCGCGCCCAGGGTGGCATCGGCGTCGGTCTTGCGCTCGTGCGTCGCATCGCGGAACTGCACGGCGGCGCCGTCGAAGCGCAAAGCGACGGCCTCGGCACGGGAAGCGCCTTCACGATCCGTCTGCCCCTGAGCGTCTGCGAGCCGTCGGACAAGACGGCGGAGACGAAGCGCGAAGCGTTCGACGAGACCAGTGCGCGCCGCGTTCTCGTAATCGACGACGAACGCGACGTCGCGGACAGTCTCGTGACGCTGCTCGAGACCTTCGGCGCCACGGTGCGCGCCGCCTATAGCGGCGCTGAGGGAACCACGGCGGCCGCCGAGTTCCGGCCCGATCTCATCTTCCTCGACCTCGGCATGCCGCAACTCGACGGCTATGAAACCGCGCGTCGCATCCGCGCCCTGCCCGAAGGACGGGCGGCGACACTCGTGGCGCTCACGGGATGGGGACCGGACCAGATTCGAGAGCGGGCGCGCGAGGCGGGTTTCGACGCCGAGCTCACCAAGCCCGCAACCCTGCCGGCCTTGCGGCGACTGCTGGCCGACGCCTCGCCGGCGCGCGTTACGCGGGCCGCGGCGCAGAACGACGTTTGAACCTGTTTCTTCGCTCGCTTCTCAGCGCGGCCGCATCATCGTCACAATCACAGCGTGTTTTGCGCCTTCGGGCGAAAGGGGCAAAGAACAAGGTCTGGAACTGGAATGAAAAAGCTCATCCTCTTGGCTGGCTGCGCGGCGGCGGCGATGACCACCGTCGAGGCCGACGCCAAGCCTTCTCCGGCTGTCGCGGTCAGCGTTGTGTTGTCGCGGCCGACGCCCGCGGCGCGCAAGGCGGAAATCGGCCGACAGGTCGCGCTTATGTGCAATCTCTCGCTGTCCGCAGACGAATTGAACCGGGCTTCGGCCTTCATCGAAGCAAACAGGGCCAGAGGCGTGCACTGGGTCGCCGACCAGATCAGCCGGAGCGAGTTGAGCTACGCCTGCGGCGATTAAAGGCGACAGCCGCGCGGCGCATCCGACGCGCTGCGGCCCGCGGCTCGCTCCTTCGCTGCGAGACGATCAAGCAGGAACGCAACCTCGAAGGGAAGCGGCGCGGCGAGCGTGTCCCTCAGCGCCTGCCGAACGGCTGCTCCGAGTTGGGCCTGCATGAGAGACTCGTCGCGGGCCCGATTCACTGGTTTATACTCCGAGTCTCTCACAAGCGGCGGCCTGCTCTTGGTGGGCGAGGCGGCGCCGCCCTTCATGCGTATGTCCGACATGAGTGAGATGTGACGCGTGAGGCGGGCTTTCGAGCGTCGCCGTGCGCGGATGCGGCGCCGAGCCCGGCGCCCTCTCCTTCTGTAAGGAGACCCGGCGAGCCTGGCCCGCAGCGGACAAAGTTCACAAGCTGCGAGGCTGCAACCGCCGGCCATGTCGCGCGGCTGACCAAGGAGATTGGCGCCGGGGTCGATCGCCCCCTCAGGAACGAAACGCGCGAGGCCGCGTTGGATGCGTTCTGGAGGCTTCTCACATGCGCGAGAAAATTGCGCCGACCTCGGATGCGTTGCGGATCCGCATCGATCGAGGCCTCGCCGGAGACAAGGTGGCGAACCCGGACCCTGCGGCCGCCCCCCTAGGGACGGACGCCGAAGCGGCGGGCGCGCCGCCATCGGAGCAAGAGCGGGACATGGCGGCGCGCGGCGTCTCGATGACCCCGACCCTCGGCCAAAGCGACACCGGCGACGAGGCGGTCGTTTCCTTGCCCAAGGCGTTGGCGGGCGCCGCGCTCTTCCTTCTGGCCGGGGCCGTCCTGGTCTCTCAGAGGCTGCCGTGACCACGAGCGCCCGCACGACTTTTTCGCCGACAGAGCCTCAAATCGAAAAGGTGCGTCGGCAGGCGCTCGACGCGCAATCAGAGCGCATTGAAATCGTGGGCGCCGAGGGCTCGGTTCGCGGACGCGTTCACGCGGCGGAAGGCGACTCGGCGATATTGTGGGCATTCGGCGCCGGCGGCGGGATAGGAGGGCCCGCGGGCGGCGTCTACGGGCGCCTGGCGCGCCGCTTCCAAGCGCCGGGCATCGCCTCTTTGGAGTTGGACTATCGGCGCCCGGGCGATTTGCGCGCCTGCGTCGCCGACGCGCTCCTCGGGCTCTCCTGGCTCGAATGCGCCGGCAAGCGCCGCGTGGCCCTCGTCGGCCACTCCTTCGGGGGCGCGGTCGTCATCAACGCCGGCGTGCTCAGCGCGTCGGCGATCGGGGTCGCCGCGCTCAGCAGCCAGACGGCTGGAACGGACGTCGTCGGCGCCTTGAGCCCGAAGCCGCTGCTGCTGATCCATGGCGGCGAGGATGAAATTCTTCCCGATACCTGTTCGCGCCGCATTTTCGCGCGCGCCCGGGAGCCCAAGAAGCTGATCATCTATCCCGAGTGCCGGCACGGTCTCGACCAGTGCCGGGAAGAGCTCGAGCAGGATCTGTCGCTCTGGCTGCAATCCGCGCTGATCGGCTGACGCGGTCACATCGGACATCCACTTCCCGTGGAACACGAGGCCTCGACCGCCTCCCCTTCATTCGGCTCCGTCGACGGGTTATCGTGCCAAAAAACGAGTCGGGGAGGGAATAATGTCCAACAATACGCCGGACCGGCGCAAGCCGGCGGAGGAGCGCAGCCAGTCGCCGCTCTGGTTCGCCATCGCCGGGCTGCTCATCAGCCTTGCAAGTTTCAGCATGCAGGACCTTCAGATCGGCGACGTCGTCTTCTGGGCGGGCGGCGTCTTCGCGGCGATCGCGCTCGTGTATTACTTTTTCCAACCCAGGCATGGGCTCCCCACCGGCAAGCGCTGAGCGCCGGCCTGCGCGTCCTTTGGGGTTTGCGATCGCGGGCCGAACGACTATGTTCGGCTCGACGATTATTCCAGCTATGGGCCTGATATGTTCTTACCGCTTTTCGCGATCACCCGCCGCCGCCTGATCGCCGTCGCCGCTGGCGGCGCGCTCGCTCTCGCCCTCACGCCCGCCATGGCCGAGAAGGCGGGCTCCGGCTCGGTGTCGACGACGGAGCTGATGGCGCCCAACGCCCTGCCCGACATTGTCGAAGGCGACGCCAATGCGCCCGTCACCATCGTCGAATACGCCTCGATGACCTGCAGCCATTGCGCCGCCTTCCATCGCGACGTCTATCCGACGCTGAAAAAGAACTACATCGACACCGGCAAGGTGAAATTCATCCTGCGCGAATTCCCCCTCGATCCGCTCGCGACCGCCGCCTTCATGCTGGCGCGCGAAATGGGCGAAAAGCGTGACGCAATGGTCGACCTTCTCTTCGCCCAGCAGAAGAATTGGGCCTTTGTCGACCAGCCGCTCGACGGGCTCGCCAATGTCCTCAAGCAGGCGGGCCTTGGTCAGGAGAAATTCGAGGCGGTGCTCAAGGATCAGGACCTCTATAAAAAGATCACCGACGTGCGCGCCCGCGCCGCGGAGAAATTCGGGGTGAACTCGACGCCGACCTTCTTCGTCAACGGCGAGAAATATACGGGCGAACTCAGCGTCGCCGATCTCGACAAGATCGTCGCCGCCAAGGCGCCGGCGAAGTAGCCTGCAGTCGATGAGGGAGATCAGAAGGCCGTGCGCCGCGCCAGCGCCGCGGCCAGCGTCCCCTCGTCGAGATAATCGAGTTCGCCGCCGACCGGAACGCCATGCGCCAGACGGGTCACCTTCACGCCGAAGGGGGCCAGCAGGTCGGCGACATAATGCGCCGTCGTCTGTCCGTCGACGGTGGCGTTGACGGCGAGGACGATCTCGGAAACCTCGCCGCCGCGCACGCGCTCGATCAGCGCCGCGATCGACAGATCCTCCGGCCCGACGCCGTCGAGCGGCGACAATACGCCGCCGAGCACGTGATAGCGCGCATTGAGCAGCCCGGCGCGCTCCAGCGCCCATAAATCCGCGACTGTCTCCACGACGACGAGGATAGAGCCGTCCCGCCTTGCGTCGCGGCAAATGGTGCAGGGATCGCTGGTGTCGAGATTGCCGCAAACCGAGCAGGCGACGATGCGCTCCTGCGCGACTCGCATGGCGTCGGCGAGCGGCGCGAGCAGCTCCTCGCGCTTGCGCATGAGATGCAGCACGGCCCGGCGCGCCGAACGCGGCCCGAGTCCGGGCAGCCGCGCCAGGAGCTGCACCAGACGTTCAATTTCAGGACCCGCGACGCGTTCGGCCATTTTTCAATTCGGGTGCGGCCGCCGCCTGCTCCCTCTCCCCGCAAGCGGAGAGAGGAAATCAATAGCCCTGCGGCGATTAGGAAATCAGAAGGGCAGCTTGAAGCCCGCCGGCAGCTGCAGCCCGCCGGTCATCGCCTTCATCTTCTCCGCCATGACCTCGTCGGCCTTGGTGCGGGCCTGCATATGGGCGGTGACGATAAGGTCCTCGAGAATTTCCTTCTCCTCGGGCTTCACCAGGCTCGGGTCGATCGAAATCGCCTTCAGCGCGCCTTTCGCGGTGAGCCTGACTTTCACGAGGCCGCCGCCGGCCTCGCCCTCGACCTCGGTGTTTTCGAGTTCGAGCTGCGCTTCGGCCATCTTGGCCTGGAATTGCTGCGCCTGTTTCATCAGGCCCATAAAGTCCATCATCGGTGCTTCTCCTCAATCCTCCTCGGGCGCCAGGTCGTCATAGGGCGCCTCGTCATAGCGCACTTCGGTCGCCTCCTCGGCGAGGCGGGGAGCCTGGCTGGCGGCGTCGTCGCGGCTGCGCACCGCCACGATCTGCGCCCCCGGGAAATGTGCGAGCACGCTCGCCACCACCGGGTCGGCCTCGAGCCCCGAGCGGACGCGCCGCTCTTCCGCCTCGCGCGTCTCCTTCAGCGTCGGCGCGCCGCCCGCGGCGACGACCGACACCATCCAGCGTTCATTGGTCCAAAGCTGCAATCTCTGCGTCAGCAGCGAGGCGAGATCGCGCGCGCCCCCTGGGGCAAGCTCGAACTCGATGCGCCCCTGCTCGAAACGCACCAGCCGCACCTCCGACTCGAGCGCGATTTTCAAGCGAATGTCGCGCTTCTCCTCGGCCAGGGCGACGAGGGCGTCGAAGCTCGCGATCGTGACCGCCGGCGCTGCCGAGGCCTGCGCCAGAACCGGCCTCGCGGCGCTTGCCGCCTGCGGCTGCGGCGCGGCGCGGGTGGCCACAGGCGCGCCGCGCGGCGGGCCCGCCCGGGCGGCGGCGGCCGGCGCCGCGCCTTGGGCGCCGAAGCCCAATTGCTTCAAGGCTTCGCCCGGCGTCGGCAGATCGGCGGCATAGGCAAGCCGCACCAGGACCATATCGGCGGCCTGCAGCGGACGCTGCGAGCCGCGCAATTCGTCGACGCCCTTCATCAAAATTTGCCAGGCACGCGTCAGGGCCGGGACCGACAGGCGCTCCGCGGCGTCGCGCCCGCGCCGCTGCTCCTCGGGCGTCAGCGCCGCGGATTGCGCGGTTTCGGGCGCGAGCTTGAGCCGCGTCGCAAGATGGGCGAACTCCGCCATTTCGAGCAACGCCTGCGCCGGATCGGCGCCGCCGTTGTACAAATCTTCCAGCAGCGCGATCGCCGTCGCCACGTCGCCCGCCATCGTGGCCTCGAAGAGATCGATGACGCGCGACTTGTCCGCGACGCCGAGCATCAGCCGCAGATCGTCGGCCGAGATCGCGCCGCTCGCGCTATGCGCCGCGCCATAGGCGATGGCCTGATCGAGGAGCGACAGCGCATCGCGCACCGAGCCTTCCGCGGCGCGCGCGATCATGGCGAGCGCGTCGGGATCGATCGCGACCTGTTCCCTCTCGCAGATTTTGCGCAAATGCGCCGCGAGCAGGCCGGCGTCGATGCGGCGCAGGTCGAAACGCTGGCAGCGCGAGCGCACCGTCACCGGCACCTTGTCGATTTCCGTCGTCGCGAAGATGAATTTCACATGCTCGGGCGGCTCCTCGAGCGTCTTCAGCAGGCCGTTGAAGGCGGCCTTGGAGAGCATGTGCACTTCGTCGATGATATAAACTTTGGTGCGCGCCATGACCGGCCGGTAGCGCGCATTATCGATAATCTCGCGCACGTCGTCGATGCCGGTATGGGAGGCGGCGTCCATTTCCAGGACGTCGACGTGGCGGGAATCGATGATCGCCTGGCAATGCGCCCCCAGCGCATCCATGTGGATCGTCGGCTGGTTGATCGCCGGGCGGCCATCCGTCGCCGGCAATTCGTAATTGAACGCGCGGGCGAGAATGCGGGCGGTCGTGGTCTTGCCGACGCCGCGCACGCCGGTCAGCAGATAGGCCTGATGGATGCGGCCGAGGTCGAAGGCGTTTTCGAGCGTGCGCACCATCGGCTCCTGGCCGATCAAGTCCGCAAAGGTCACGGGCCGGTATTTGCGCGCGAGAACCCGATAGGCGGCCGCAGGCGCCGCCTCGCCGAACAGCGACGGTCCGGCGTCCTCGACTGATGACCTCGGCTGGTCGTGCTCCTGGTCCATGCGTTACGCGCCGCCAGAAAGACAAAAGGCGCGGGCAGAAGCGGCGAGGCCCTGCGCTGCGCGCCTGTCGGAAAGTAGGAGGCTGGACGAAGACCCGCTCAAGCTCGTTAGGGCTGCTTCCTTCCGGACCTGACCCGGTTGGCGAGTGAAACGTCCAACGCCAACCTCCCGCGACCTATGTGGCAGAGGATGCGCCGCGATGCAAGGGGCAGCCCCGCGGCCCCGCCAAGCAATGGGAGCCGGACGGCCCGCTCTGGCCCGCTCCGATCTGAGTAAGCGCTGGCGCCGCCGGCTATTCGGCGCCCAAATGCCGCGATCGGCGATTCGCGGGAGGGCGGGCGTGCTCGAACACATTGGCATCATTCATCTCTGGATGGCGCAGTCGACGGAGGCCATGGCGTTGACGCTGACGGGCGCCTTCGGCGCGTTCGCGCTGTTTCTGGCCTGGCTCAGCTTCGCCTCGCCCGTCACCCCCTTCGTGCAAACCCTCAAAGGCGTCGTGCCGCCGTTCGTCGGCGTGCCGGCGACGCTGTTCGGGCTGCTGATGACCTTCTTGTCCCATGACGTCTGGGAGGTGAACGGCATGGCTTATCGCGCGCTCGCCCAGGAGCACGAGCAGCTCGTCACTCTCGGGGCGCTCAGCGATAACCACGGCGTCGACGCCGCCGCTCTGCCCCGCGCCATCCGCGACTATGTCGAGGCCGTCGTGGGCCTTGAATGGAAAGCCATGGAAAATGGCGAAGAATCACCCGAGGCCGAAAGCGCGCTGAACACGCTGACGCGCGTCGCGAGCAGCGCCAAAATCGAGCCGGCCTTTCAGCGCGTGCTGATCGAGACGGTCATGAAGCTGCGCTCGGCGCGCGAGCAGCGGCTCGCCGTCGCGGCGGCCTATCCGGACGACCGGAAATGGGCGGCGGTCATCATCATCGCCTTCATCACTCAGGTCAGCCTCGCCGTGGCGCATCTCGAGCGCGCGCGGCCGCAGCTTCTGGCGCAGGCGATTTTCGGGGCCGCCGCCGTCGTCGCCATTTCCCTCGTCGCCTCGGTCGTGGAACCCTATTCGCCGCCGAAAGCGGTCAGCTCCGACTCGCTCGAGCAACTGCTCGGAAAGCTCCCCAAGGAGTGACCTCTCGCCCTTTCGCGACCTTAACCGTCTGGAACAGGCCAATCGCCGTCAGCGTTACGCCCGAAGCGGCTGTAAGGGGCAATTCCCAGCAGGACTCGAGGCACCCCCATGGCGAAGCAAAGCGAATGGGACAAAGAGAATGTGTCCGCCAAAGGCGAGCGGTCGAATGGCGACGGCGGGCAAAAGACCGACGCCATCGAAATGCTCAAGTCCGACCACCGCCGGGTCGAGCAGCTTTTCGACAAATATGAGCAGGCGCGCCGGCGCGCCGAGAAAGCCAAGCTCGCGCAGCAGATCTGCCTCGAGCTGACGATTCACGCAGAGCTCGAGGAAGAGATTTTCTACCCCGCTTGCCGCGAGCACGTCGACGACCCGCTCCTCGACGAGGCGCAGGTGGAGCACGATACGGCGAAGATTCTCATCGCGGAAATCGCCATGGGAACCCCAACGGCCGATCCCATGTTCGACGCGAAGGTGTCGGTGCTCGGCGAATATGTTCGCCACCACGTCCAGGAAGAGGAAAAGAGCGCCGAAAGCATCTTCAACAAGGCGCAGGAAGGCGGCGTCGACACGGCCGCCCTCGGGCGGCGCATGGCGGCGCGGCGCGAGGAGCTGATGGATGAATTCTCCCAGGAGCTTCTGCTGCCGCAACCCAAGGCGCTGCATGTGACGCTCGCCCAGGACGAGGAAGTCTGGGCGGGCCCGCCGAGCGGCGGACGCGGCATGCGCGGCGCTCGAGGGGGCCGCGGCATGGAGGAGCGGTCGACCTGGGAGAGAGAGGGCGAAGAGGGCCGCGGCTGGGCTGAGCGCGAGGAAGGCGCCTATGACGAGCGCCGGTCTGCGCGCGGCGGCGGCCGGGAAGGCGAACGCGGCTGGCATGGAGAGCCCGAGCGGCACGCCCAGGCGGCGCGGCGCGGCCGGGAAGAGCGCGAAAGCGGCGGCGGCCGTTCGCGCGGCCGTGAAGAGGAGCGGGGCGGCGCCCGCGGCGAAGAAGACCGGGGCGCCATGGCGCGCGGGCAGGAGCGCGGGCAACAGCGCGGTGAGGAACGCGGCGCGGCGCGAGGCGGCGGCCAGGAGCGCGGGGCCGAGCACCGAGGCTGGCGCGGCGACCCCAGGGGCCATTCGGAAGCCTCCCGCCGGGGGTGGGAGCACCGGCGCTGACGGGCCCGTGAGATACGCCTAGAAAACCGAGCCGCGTCCTCCGGGACGCGGCTTTTTCGCGCCATGGCAAAAAATCCACGGGGGTATTCACCTTTCCGCCGGAAAGCGGGTGCGCAGGGGGCGGGCGCTTGCTAAAGAAAGCGCCAAAATCGGAAGGAAGATTGTGACCGCCGCAGAGAAAGCCCCGGAGAGACAAGGCGCCGACAGACTTGCGGCCGTCCTGGCGCATTTCGAGCGCGCCGGATTCACCCGCCATGAGCCGAAACTCCTGCAGCCGGCGGGCGTCTTTCTCGACCGCTCGGGCGAGGATTTTCGCGGCCATCTCTATCTGACCACCGACGCCTCCGGCGCCGAACTGTGCCTGCGGCCGGAATACACGATTCCGGTCTGCCTCGACTATCTCGCCGCGCCGCAGGCCGGGCGGGCCGCCGCCTTCGCCTATGGCGGATCGATCTTTCGCGCGCCCATGCACGGCGCGGCGGGAGAAGGCGAATTTCTTCAGGCGGGCATCGAGAGTTTCGGCCGCGAAGACCGGGAGGCGGCCGACGCGGAAATTCTCGGCGCCGCCCTCGACGCCGCCCGCGCCGCCGGCGCCGGCGACCTCGCCGTGCGCATCGGCGACGCCGGATTGGTCGGCGCCTTTCTCGATGGGCTCGATCTGCCGCCGGTGTGGCGCCGTCGCGTCGAGAAGGGCCATGCGCGCGGCCAGTCGCTGTCGCAGATTTTCACGCCGCCGCAGCGCAACGGCGCCGAAAAGGCCGGCGTACTCGCCGCCTTGACCAAGGCCGATCCGGCCGACGCGCGGCGGCTCGTCGAAGACCTTCTCTCCATCGCCGGCATTACGGCGGTCGGCGGCCGCAGCGCGGCGGAGATCGCCGAGCGCTTTCTCGACCAGGCGACGCTCGCGGAGGGGGCCGGAATCTCGCCGGAAAAACGCGCGCTGGCCGAAGCCTTTTTCGTCGTCGAGGGCGCGCCCGACATCGCCTCGGCGGCCTTGCGCCGCCTCGCCGAGGACGCGAAGCTCGATCTCGCCGCAGCGCTCGACCGCTTCGACACGCGCGCGAGCTTCATCGCCGCGCGCGGCCTCGATCTCGACGCCATGGTTTTCTCGGCGAGCTTCGCCCGGCAACTCGACTATTATTCGGGCTTCGTTTTCGAGGCGCGGCAGGCGGCGTCGAGCGAGCCCGTCATCGGCGGCGGCCGTTACGACCGGCTTCTCAAGACCTTGGGCGCGACGGCGGACATTCCGGCCGTGGGCGCCGCCGTCTGGATCGACCGGCTGGCGCGCGCCGCCGAAGCGCGGGGCGCGGCATGACGCAAAAACTCATCGTCGCGACGCCCTCCAAGGGCCGCCTTCAGGAAAACGCCAACGCCTTCTTCGCCCGCGCCGGTCTCGAGCTGACTCAGGGGCGCGGCGCCCGCGACTATCGCGGCGCCATCGCCGGGCTGGACGGCGTCGAAGTCGCTTTTCTCTCGGCCTCCGAAATCACGAGCCGCCTGGCGCGCGGCGAGGCGCATTTCGGGATCACCGGCGAAGATCTGGTGCGCGAAGAAATCGCCGACCCGGACAGCAAAATCGAGTTGCTCGCGCCGCTCGGCTTCGGCCACGCCAATGTCGTCGTCGCCGCGCCGCAGGCCTGGATCGACGTTCGGGCCATGGCCGATCTCGCCGACATCGCCGACGGCTTTCGCGCCCGGCACGGGCGCGGGCTGCGCGTCGCCACGAAATATGTGAACACGACCCGCCGCTTCTTTGCGCAGCACGGCGTCGGCGACTATCGCATCGTCGAGAGCTCCGGGGCCACCGAAGGGGCGCCCGCGGCGGGCTCCGCCGATCTCATCGTCGACATTACGACGACCGGCGCGACCCTCGCCGCCAATGCGCTGAAGGTGCTGGAAGACGGCGTGATTTTGCGCTCCCAGGCCAATCTCGTCGCCTCCCTGGCCGCGCCCTGGAGCGAGACGGCGCGCGAAGCCGCGCGGGTGATCCTCTCCCGCATCGCGGCGGAAGAGGCGGCCCGCACGACTCGCGAGGTGCGCGCCGCCCTGCCCCTCTCCGACGAGACGCTGCGCGCGGCGGAAGCAACCTTCGGCGCGCGCCTGCGCGAGCGCCAAGGCGAGACGGCGACCTTCGCCTGCCCGACGAAACACGCGCCGGCGCTGGCCGACTGGCTGATCGGCAAGGGCGCGCAGAGCGTCACGAGCGCACGGCTGGATTACGTCTTCAACGCCGGCAATGCGCTGTGGGGACGGCTCGCAGGGCGGATCAGTTAAAGCCCGCTTCGGGGAAACCTCGTCAACGCGTCTGCGTCAACAACAGGAACGCCGCGACGGGGTTTGTCGTCAGATAGCGCTTGGCGAGCCGCTTCGGCTCCAGCCCGAGCCGGAACGCCCATTCGAGCCCGCGCCGCTGCATCCATTTCGGCGCGCGCCGCTTCGTCCCTCCGATGAAGTCGAACAGCCCGCCCGACGTCTTGATGATCTTCACATTCTTCAGGCGGGGCGCATAGTCGCGCACGAAATGCTGCTCGAGCGGAACGCCCATTGCGAGCCAAAGCATGTCGGGCGCGAGCGCATTGATCTCGTCGACCTTCTCCGCGAGGCGCCGCCCTTCCAGAAAGCCGTGCGAACGGCCGAGGATTTTCAGATTGGGCGCCGCGCGCCGCGTCGCCTCGAAGGCCGCGCGGTTCGCCTCTTCGCTCCCGCCGAGAAGATAGAAGCTCGCGCCCGTCTGTTGCGCGAGCAGCGCGACGACCGGATAGAGGTCGGTTGTCGCGACCCGCTCCGGCAACGGATTTCGCGAAAAGAGATGCGAAGCCGAGACCAGCGGCTGGCCGTCGGCGGCAATCGAGTCGGCGTTGTCGATCAACCGGGCGAATTCTGTGTCGAAGACCCGGCGCGCCAGCACTTCGCCATTCACCGAGGTGAAGTAATAGGGCCCTTCCGGCCGCGCCGGGGCTTGCGCCAGATCGAGCATCAGCCGCGCCGTCTGCATCAGATCGAGCCGGGCGACGGCGGCGCCGCCCACGAGAGTCGTCTCAATATCGTCGAGGATCACGACGCGCTTCCCGAGTCTGCCGGAATATGGCGAAGCTACAGGAAGCGAGACGTAAACTCAGCAATAAAAATAGGGTATGGTTAGCGAGGTTTTCCCGGTGGGATGGGGTCCGACTCCAGAAGCGCGAACAGCAGATGGTCGCGCCATTGCCCGTTGATATTCAGATAGGCCCGCGCATAACCCTCCTGCCGAAAGCCGACCCGCTCCAGAAGACGCTTGGAGGGCTCGTTATTGGGGAGGCAGGCGGCCTCGATCCGGTGCAGGCCCTGGCGCTCGAAAACATAGGCGCAGGCCGCCCGCACCGCGCGGGTCATATAGCCCTTGCCGGCGTAGGGCTCGCCCATCCAATAGCCGAGCGTCGCCGCCTGCGAGACGCCACGGCGGACATGGCCGAAGGAGAGGCCGCCCATGAGCGCGTCGTCCTCCTCCCGAAAGACGAAGAAGGAATAGGCCTCGTCGCGTGCCATTTCCTCGGCGTGGCGGCGCACACGATATCTGAAACTGGCGCGGGTGAGGTCGTCCGCGGGCCAGATGGGCTCCCAGGGCGTGAGAAACGCCCGGCTTTTCTCGCGCAGCGTCGACCATTCGACATAGTCGCGCATCTCCGAGGGGCGCAGATACACCCCCTCGCCCCGGATCGGCATGTCGCGACGGCCAATGACGCCAAAGAGAGCCATGTCCAACCCGTAACGCTCAAATTTGCGCCGCGCGGGCGCGCTCGGCGATGAAGGCGGCGACGCGCGCCTCGTCGTTTTCGAGAACGGTGAAACGCTCCGGCGCCTCGAGGCGCGCTGCAAGCGGCTCGGGCAATCGCGGCCGGTGGCCGATGGCCCGCTCGATCGCCTCCGGGAATTTCGCGGGATGCGCCGTCGAGAGCGCGACGACCGGCGTCGCGGGGTCCTTTTCGAGCCGTGTGCGCGCCGCGCGCACGCCCGTCGCCGTATGCGGATCGAGCACATAGCCGGCTTCGCGCCATGTCCGAGCGATTTCCGCCGTGGTCTGCGCCTCCCCGACCGACAGCGCCTCGAATTCGGCTCGAATGGCCTCGAGCGGCGCTGGCGGGATCTCGAAGGCGCCCGACTGCTCGAGCGAGGCGAAGGCCGCGCGCACCGCCGCATGGTCGCGGCCCGTCGCGTCGAACAGGAGGCGCTCGAAATTGGAGGAAACCTGAATGTCCATCGAGGGCGACTGCGTCGGCGTCACGCCGCGCGGTTCGTATCGCCCTGTCGCCAGCGCGCGGGCGAGAATGTCGTTGGCGTTGGTGGCGACGATCAGCCGGTCGACCGGCAGGCCCATGCGCTTGGCGATATAGCCGGCGAGCACGTCGCCGAAATTGCCGGTGGGCACGGCGTAGGAGATGCGTCGATGCGGCGCGCCGAGCGCCACGCCGCTGGTGAAATAATAGACCATCTGTGCGACGACGCGCGCCCAATTGATCGAATTGACGCCGGCGAGCGCGACCCGTTCGCGGAACGGCTTGTTTCGAAACAGCCGCTTGAGAATGTTCTGCGCGTCGTCGAAGGTCCCTTGCAGCGCAATCGTGTGGACGTTGTCGTCGGCGACGGTCGTCATCTGCCGCCGCTGAACCTCCGAGACGCGCCCATGCGGATAGAGGATGAAGACGTCGACGCGCGGCAGGCCGCGAAACGCCTCGATCGCGGCGGCGCCCGTGTCGCCGGAGGTCGCGCCGACGATGGTGGCGCGCAGATTCCGCTTTTCCAGGAGGTCGTTCATCATGCGGCCGAGAAGCTGCATCGCCAGATCCTTGAAGGCGAGCGTCGGCCCGTGGAAAAGCTCCAGGACGAACAGGTTGTCGGCGATCTGCGTCAGCGGCGCGATGGCGCGGTGGCGGAAGCTCGCATAGGCCGCCTCGGCCTGGCCCGGCAGCCCCGCCTCCGACGCCGCCTCGCTCACGAAAGGCGCGATGAGCCGCGCCGCCGCCTCGGCGTAGGGAACGCCGGCAAGCGCCGCGATCTCGCCCGGCGCGACATGCGGATAGGCGAGCGGCGCGTAAAGACCGCCGTCCGTCGCCAAGCCGGCGAGCAAAACATCCTCGAAGGCAAGCTGCGCGGCTTCTCCGCGCGTCGAAAGATAACGCAACTGTCTCGATCCATTCGGGCAGGCGACGCGAGGACGCGCGTCGGCGCCTTTCATAGCATATTCGCGCGCCTCGCAAGCATTGGCGTGTGCGCGATCTAGCCGTCGCGGGCCAGACGGGCGCGGGCAAAAATCATAAAGATCACCACGAGCGCCACGGCCAGCGAGAACCAGGTGAGCGCATAGGACAAATGGTTGTTGGCGAATTCCGGGGTCGCCGGCACGAGGCGCGGCAAGCCGCTCGGCCCCGCACTCGAGGGGCGTTCGAGCGCCAGCGTGAAGGGCGCGGCGTCCGAGAGGCCCAGCCGGGCGGCGATGGCGTCGGGATCGCGCGTGAACCAGGTGAAGCGGTCCGGCGTATCCGAAGGCGTAAAAAAGTTGCGGCGCTGGGGGGCGTGCAGAAGGCCGGTGAGCGTGACGTCGCCCGCCGGCGGCGCGCGCCCTGCGGCGTCATTCGCCCGTGACGCCGGAATAAAACCGCGCTCGACGAGAATCTCGCCGCCCGAGGCGAGGGCGAAGGGCGTCACGACCATATAGCCCGGCTCGAGGCCGAAGCCCTCCGGCGGCTTCATGAAGACGAGCGCGTCTCGCCCCGGAAGGTAACTGCCTTCGGCCGCCACATGAGCGAATTCATAGTCGGCGGGCGCAAGCGACGCCCATTCGCTGCGCGGCGGGACGGGCTTCGGCGCGAGATGGACGCGCGCCTCGACGCGGGCGATGAGCGCCTCTTTCTCCCCGAGGCGGCGCAATTGCCAGACGCCGAGGCCGAGGAGCAGCGTGAAGACGAGCGCGGTCGCGACCGCCGGTCCCCACAGCGCCCGCGCGCCGCTCCTCATGATTCGCGCCGGCCCTCTTCCGCCTTGTTGAAATATTGCAGGGCGATCAACAGACCCTTCGTTGGGCGCAGCAGGCCGACGCAGACGATCACCGAGAGCGGCAGGAAGATCAGCGCATGGATCCAGTACGACGGCTGATAAACAACCTCGATGTACCAGGCGAGGCCGACAATGATGAAGCCGGCGATGGTCATCACGAAGATCGCCGGCCCGTCGCCGGTGTCGGCGAAGGAGAAGTCGAGCCCGCAGACCTCGCATTGCGGCGCGACCTGCAGAAGCCCCTTGATCATATGTCCCTTGCTGCAGCGGGGGCACTTGCCGAGCAACCCGTCAATGTAGATTTGCGCGGGCGGATAAACCTGCTCTTCAGCCATTCTAAGCTCGCTTGCTAAAGAAAACGGCCACGGCGGCGCCGTGACCGTCTCAATCCGGTCGTGAGGTTGCTCGCGGAGCCTTACTCCATCGCGCCGCCCCAGTTCCCCCAAACATATATGCAGAAGAACAGGAACAGCCAGACCACGTCGACGAAGTGCCAGTACCAGGCGGCGAACTCGAAGCCGAGATGCTGATCCGGCTTGAAGTGGCCCTTGAAGGCGCGGGCGAGGCACACGATCAGGAACAGCGTCCCGACGATCACATGGAAACCGTGGAAACCCGTGGCCATGAAGAAGGTCGAGCCGTAATTCGTCGCCGCCGGATGCGCCGGATCGAAGGAGAAGGCGAAAGGCGCATGGGCATATTCATAGCCCTGGATGGCCGTGAACAGCAGGCCCAGCGCGATCGTAGCGATCAGGCCTTTCTTGAGCTGGTCGCGGTCGTTGTGGAGCAGGCCGTGATGCGCCCAGGTCAGCGTCGCGCCGGAGGTTAGAAGGATAACGGTGTTGAGCAGCGGCAACTTCCACGGGCTCAGCACTTCGACGCCCTTCGGCGGCCAAACGCCCTGGAACAGTTCGGTGCGGGTCACCTGCCAGACGTCGTCGGGAAAAATGCTCGAGTTGAAGAAGGCCCAGAACCAGGCGACGAAGAACATCACCTCGGACAGGATGAACAGAATCATGCCGTAGCGATGATGCAGCTGGACGACGGGCGTATGATCGCCCTTGTCCTGCGCCTCGCGGACGACGTCGCTCCACCAGCCGTACATGACCGCGAGGATCGCGGCAAAGCCCGCGAAAAACAGCGTTCCGCCCCAGGTCTGACCGTAGATCGGCGCGCCCTTGTGCTGCGCCATCCACATGATGGCGCCGATGGCGGTGGCGAGCGCGGCGAAGGCGCCGGCGATCGGCCACGGACTCGGATCAACGAGGTGATAATCGTGTTGAGGTTTCGCGTGTCCGTCGGCCATTTTTAGTTTTCCTCGTCATGCGCCGGTCGCCCGGCGTGTTCTTAGGTTATACGCTTCCCGCCGTGCGTCGCCGGCGGTCAGGACTTTGGCTTCTGCCCGGCCGCGTCGCTGGTCTTCGCCGGCGATTTGGTCGGATAGAAGGAATAGGACAGGGTGATTTCCTGCACCCGGCGCATCGTTTCGTCCGATTCGAGAGCGGGATCGAGATAGAAAACGACCGGCCATTCGGCCGTCTGATGCGGGCCCAGACGCTGCTCGTCGAAGCAGAAACACTGCACCTTCACGAAAAAGGCGCCCGCCTGATCGGGGCTGACGTTGTAGGCGGCCTGGCCGCTCGTCTCCTTGTCGGAGAGATTGGCGACCTTGTAATAGACCGTCGTCGTCTCGCCCGTGCGCAGGGAAACTTTCGCGACCTCCGGCTCGAAGCGCCAGGGCAGATCGCGCGAGACATTGGCGTCGAAGCGGACCGTCAAATGGCGTTCGCCCTGTGTGGCGGCGACGGTTTTTCCCACTTGTGGCGTGCCGCCGAAACCGGTCGCGGCGCAAAAGGCGCGGTAGAGCGGCACGGAGGCGAAGGAAAGCCCGAGCATGCCCAGAGAGCCAATCACCAGCGCCGCGGCGACGGCGCGCGGAGAGCGACGCGTCTTTTCTGGGGCCGACCCGGTCATCTCAAATTGCCCGACTGGCGACGGCGCCGCCGAGCCGGACCACCGTGATCGCGTAAAACAGAATGGCGAGCAGCGCCACGGCCACGCCGATGGCGATGTTGCGGGCGCGCCGGCTGCGCGCCTGCTCGGGGGTCAGCACGACGCCGTCCTCGGCCCGGCCGCCTCTCGTCTCATTGTGCTGGCTGCTCATGTGTTTTCCCTTTTGTCCCGCTTAGACGTATCCGGCGAGATGCGCGGCGCGCTCGGCGACGATAATGAGGAACAGCAGGAACAGATAGGAAATGGAGAACAGGAACAGCCGCAATGACGCGCGGCGCGCTGCGTCGCCCTCACGTTTGCGATAGACCCGCACCGCGAGCCAGACGAGATAGAGGCCCGAAACGATCGCGACGACCCCATAGACGCCTGTCGCAAAGCCCATCGGCCAGGGAAGGACGCCGAGCGGCGCGAGCAGCAGCGAGTAGATCAGGATCTCGAGCCGCGTGCGGTCGGCGCCATGGACATTGGGCATCATCGGAACGCCGGCGCGGCCGTAGTCCTCATGCTTGAGGATGGCCAGCGCCCAAAAATGCGGCGGCGTCCAGACGAAGATGATGGCGAACAAGACCACGCTCGCGAGCGAGACGTCACCCATCGCGGCGGCGTAGCCGACGATCGGCGGCAGCGCCCCGGCGGCGCCGCCGATGACGATGTTTTGCGGCGTCGAACGCTTCAGCCACATCGTATAGATCACGACGTAGAAGAAAATGGTGAAGGCGAGCAGCGCGGCCGCCAGCCAGTTGGTGGCGAAGCCCAGCGTGAAGACCGAGAACAGCGCCAGCACGAGGCCAAAGGCGAGCGCCGATTCGGGCTCCATGCGGCCGGCGGGAATCGGGCGCAGCCGCGTGCGGGTCATCACCGCATCGATGTCGGCGTCGAACCACATGTTGAGCGCGCCCGACGCGCCCGCGCCCACAGCGATGGCGAGAAGCGCGGTGAAGACGATGAACGGATGCGGCGGCATCGGCGCGAGCAGAAGCCCCGCGAGCGCCGTCAGCACGACAAGCGACATGACGCGCGGCTTCAAGAGCCGGAAATAATCGGACGGCGCGGCAACCGGAATGCGCGGGCTCTGGCCGTCGTCGAGATAGGATGCGTCGCTCATCGCCGTCGCTCTTGACACTGACAGGAACGAGTAGGCCGCGGTTATCGCGGCAGCCGGCGCAGGGTCATACCCGCGCCGGCTGTTGTCGTCTGTTACTGGTGGCCCGGTCCGGAGATGCGCGGCAGCACCTCGAACTGGTGGAAGGGCGGCGGCGAAGGCAGCGTCCATTCCAGCGTCGTGGCGCCGGGGCCCCACGGATTCGCGCCCGCCTCACGCTTCCGCGCAAAGGCTTCATACACAGCGTAGAAGAAGATCAGCATGCTCAGCACGCCGATGAACGCGCCGATCGACGAGATGTAGTTCCAGAGCGCGAAAGCGTCCGGATAGTCGATGTAGCGGCGCGGCATGCCGGCGAGGCCGAGGAAGTGCTGCGGGAAGAAGGTGAGGTTGATGCCGATGAAGAACACGATGAAGTGCGCCTTCGACAGGGTCTCGTTGTAGAGATAGCCCGTCATCTTCGGGAACCAGTAGTAGAAGCCCGCGAAGACGGCGAAGACCGCGCCGAGCGACATCGTGTAGTGGAAGTGCGCCACCACGAAATAGGTTTCGTGCAGCTGACGGTCGGCGCTCGCATTCGCCAGCACGACGCCCGTGACGCCGCCCATGACGAAGACGAAGATGAAGCCGATCGCCCAGACCATCGGCGCGCGGAAGGTGATCGAACCGCCCCACATCGTGGCGATCCAGGAGAACACCTTGATGCCGGTCGGCACCGCGATCACCATGGTGGCGAAGACGAAGTAGCGCTGCGCATTGAGCGACAGGCCGACCGTATACATGTGGTGCGCCCACACGATGCAGCCCAGGAAGCCGATGGCGACCATGGCGTAGGCCATGCCGAGATAGCCGAAGACCGGCTTCTTGGAGAAGGTCGACACGATATGGCTGATGAGGCCGAAGGCCGGCAGGATCAGCACATAGACTTCCGGATGGCCGAAGAACCAGAACAGATGCTGGAACAGCAGCGGATCGCCGCCGCCGGCCGGATCATAGAACATGGTGCCGAAGTTGCGGTCGGTCAGCAGCATGGTGATGGCTCCGGCGAGAACCGGAAGCGTCAGAACGAGCAGGAAGGCCGTCACAAGCATGGCCCAGGCGAAGAGCGGCATCTTGTGCAGCGTCATGCCGGGCGCGCGCATATTGAAGATCGTGGTGATGAAATTGATCGAGCCCAGGATCGACGACGCGCCCGCGAGATGCAGCGACAGAATGACGAAGTCCATCGCCGGACCGGGATGGCCGATGTTCGAGGACAGAGGCGGATAGAAGACCCAGCCGCCGCCAAAGCCCATCATGCCCGGCGCGCCCTCGACGAACATCGACAGCACCAGAAGGATCAGCGAGACCGCGAGGAACCAGAAGGAGATATTGTTGAGGCGCGGAAAGGCCATGTCCGGCGCGCCGATCATGATCGGCACGAACCAGTTGGCGAAGCCGCCCATCAGCGCGGGCATGACCATGAAGAAGATCATGAGCACGCCATGCGCGGTGATGAAGACGTTGTAGAGATTTTTGCCGGCGTCGGCGCCCATCGACGGGTCGGCGTGATTGATGAGCTGCGCGAGTCCCGGGAATACGCCGATGCCCGGATACATGAGCTCCGCGCGAATTGCGACAGACATGAGCGCGCCGACCACGCCGCCGATGACGGCAAGGATCAGATAGAGCGTGCCGATGTCCTTGTGGTTCGTGGAGAAGAGAAAGCGGCGCAGGCCCCTCGGATGGTCATGCGCTGCGGCAGTCGAACTCGCCATCGTTTTGTCCTCGATGTCTTATGTTGTCTTGCGTCGGGTTAGCGAGCCTGCTCGCTCGAGGCGAGGCGCGTGCGCGATTCGGCGGCCGAGAACTTCTTCTTCGACTCGGCCAGCCACTCGTCGTATTTCTCGCGGCTCACGACCCGGATGGCCATCGGCATGAAGGCGTGGTCTTTGCCGCAGATCTTCGAGCACTGGCCATAATAGACGCCTTCCTTCTCGGCCTTGAACCAAGTCTCGTTCAAACGGCCCGGCACCGCGTCCATACGTACGCCGAAGGCGGGGATCACGAAGGAGTGAATGACGTCCGCGGCCGTGATTTGCAGCTTCACCACCTCGTTGACCGGCACATAGGCCTCATTGTCGACGGCGAGCAGGCGGGGCTCGCCCTCCTTCAGCTCGGCATCGGGCTTCATGAGCTGGTCGAAGCCAAATCCGCCGCCCTGATCCTCCGGATATTTATACGACCAGTACCACTGATTGCCCGTCACCTTGATGGTCAGCTTGGATTCCGGAATCTCGACCTGATGGGCGAGGATGCGGAACGACGGGATGGCGATGAAGACCAGGATCAGAATGGGGATGAGGGTCCAGACGATCTCGAGGCCCGTGTGGTGCGTCAGCTTGGAGGGCACGGGGCTGGCCTGCTCATTGTAGCGCCAGGAGACATAGAGCAGCAGGCCGAGAACCGACAGCGCGATGAAGGTGATGATGGGCAGCAGGATGCCGTTGTAGAAGAACTGCGTCTCGCGGCCGACCTCGGTCACGGTCGCCGGCAGGCCGATGCCGCCCGGCGTTGGCTGCCCCTCCACCTGGGCGTAGGCGAAGCCGGCGAAGAGGACGACCGGAAGCGCGACGGCCGCCGCAAGCGCGCCGACAGAAAGGAAGTTTCGATTGCCCGTGGACATGCAGGTCGCCTTTCGCACCTTTTCGTCAGACAGTGTCATTCGTTTCATGCAATTTTCGAGCACGCTTTCGCCGCCGCAAGCTTTTGCCCGACCCGGCCCGGTTCAACCACAAACGCAAGCCACACGCAATTGCTGCGTCGCCGTACCGCGGCTGACAAATGGTCGCGCTGAAAAGATTCCCGCAAGGTGCGCGGCGCGGCGCGCGCGTGGCGGCGGCTTGACAGGCTCATTCGATTTGCTAGGCAACGGCGCGCCGCGATGCGGCCTTTTTTCCGCACATAGTCGGCGCAGGAACGCCCCTCTGCTTTTTGGAGAGATCATGAGTCTTCTGCGCGCCGCGACGTCCCCTGGCCCCTTGCGACATCTCGTCGCGGGCATCTTAGGAGCCGCGCTCGCGGCCGTTGGCGGCGCCGCTTTGGCCCAGGGCGTGGTCAAATCCAAATATGGCGACTGGGAGATTCGCTGCGAGACGCCCGCCGGCGCGGCCGCCGAACAATGCGCGCTGGTTCAAAGCGTCGTCGCCGAAGACAAGAACAACGTCAATCTGGTGGTGATCGTGCTCAAGACCAGCGACGGCAAGAGCCGCCTGCTGCGCGTGGTCGCGCCGCTCGGCGTATTGTTGCCGAACGGCCTTGGTCTGAAAATCGACCAAACGGACATTGGGCGCGCCGGTTTTGTCAAATGTCTGCCAACCGGCTGCGTCGCCGAAGTGATGATGGACGACAAGCTCGTCGACCAGCTGAAAAACGGCAAGATGGCGACCTTCATCATTCATCAGGTGCCGGAAGAAGGCATTGGCCTGCCCTTGACGCTGCAGGGCTTCAAGGAAGGTTTCGCGAAGCTGCCATGATAAACGGCGGCCCCTCGAGAGGAGCGCTCACACGAATGAACAAGGGTTTTGCTGGATTGGCGGCGCTCGTCCTCTTGGCGGCGTCCGGCGCGCAGGAGGCGACGGCCTTCGATTTCCCCAAATGGCCCGAGGCCCTCGGCGGCAAAAAGGAATCGCCGCAAACGCCTGGCGCCACGACCGATTGTCCCGTGATCGTCGCGGAGGACGGCGCGCAGATGCTGCGCGCGCCCGCCGGCGCGGACGCGGCGAGCGTGCATCACCAGGTATCGATCAAGAACATCGCGCGCGAATGCATCCTCAACGGCGACCAGATCGTCATCCGCGTCGGCGTCGAGGGCGACGCCATGCTCGGCCCCGCCGGCGCGCCTGGCTCTTACGGCGGAACCATTCGGGTCGCGCTGCGCCAGACCAAGGACGATTCGATCGTCTCCTCGAAGAACTATCGAATCAACGCCGTCATCCCCGCCAACGGGACGCGCGCCGATTTCAGTCTTCTCGCCGAGCCGCTGTCGGCGCCGGCGAACGGGAAGGCGCAGGAAGAGTACGAAGTTCTCGTCGGCTTCACGGAAGGCTTAGCCGACGCCGCCGACAAGCCGGCGCGCGGACGCAAAAAAGGCCGGCGCTGACGCCGGCCTTCAATGATCTTAACACGCTCCTGAGCGATTCAGGTCGACACATAGCGCGCGCGCTCGGCGAGCGACTTCACCTCGTTGATGCCGGCAGTCACGAAGTCCCTGCCCGGCGCGCCCTTGGCCAGGACGCCTTCGGCGACTTTCACGGCGGCGTCGGCGGCGGCGGCGCGCACTTCGGCGGCCGCCTGGGCCTCGGCCTGGGCGATCTTCTGCTCGACCTGCTTGACGCTGCGGGCCATGAACTCGTCGAGACGGCGTTTGCCCTCGGCGGCGATCAGCTCCGCCTCTTCCTTCGCCTGCGCGACAATGGCGCGCGCTTCGGCCTCGGCCTCTTCGCGCTTCTTCTCGAAGGACGCGAGCAGCGATTCGGCTTCCGTACGCAGGCGCTCCGCCTCGGCGAGCTCGCCCTTGATGCGGTTGATGCGGGCGTCGATCAGCGCCGCGAACTTCGAATGGGCGCCCACCCACAGCAGCACGAGCACGAAGATCGTGAAGCCGACGGCGACGTAGAATTCCGCGTCGAAATGCATGGAACGCGTCTCCTTTAGCGCTTCACGGACTGGTATTCGGCGGAGAGCCGATCGCGTTCGGCGGGAACGCCAGTCAATTTCTCGATGATCGAGGCGGCGGCGTCGAGCGCGATCTGCTCGACATTGGCGAGCGCGGCGGTCTTGGCGGCGCCGATGCGCTCTTCGGCCGCGCGAATCTTTTCGGCGGCGTCCGCCTCGGCGCGCGTACGCTGGGCGGCGGCCTCATTGGCGATCTTTTGCTGGGCTTCGCGGCCGATGGCCTGCGCCTCTTCGCGCCGGCGGCGCAGATGTTCGTCATTGGCCTGCGCCGCGGCCTGCGCCTTCGACTGCATGTCGCGCGAGGCGTCGAGGTCGGCGGCGATCTTGGCGTCGCGCGTCTCGATGATGCCGCCGACGCGCGGCAGCGCGATGCGCGACATCAGAATGTAGAGAACGCCGAAGATCAGAACCAGCCAGATGAGCTGCGGCGCGAAATTCTCGGTCTGGAAAGGCGGAAAGACGCCTTCATGATGAGCCTCGCCACCCGGCGCGCCCACGGATTCGTGAGTTCCTTGGGTTTCCTGCTCGGCCTCGGCGGCATAGGCGGGAGAGATGATCGCCATGGACATATCCAAAGTCTTCGACGCGGCTGCGGATGGAACGCAAAAACGCGCCTCTGCGAGGGGCGTTGAGAAGCCGCGAGGCGCACGCTGTCGCAGCGCGCCTCGCGCGGTCGGAGAAAGCCTTTAGGCCTTCAGATACAGCAGCAGCGCGATGACGAAGGCGAAGATGCCGAGGCCTTCGGCGAGCGCCGCGCCGATGATCGCGTTGGTGAACTGCGAGGCGGCGGCCGTCGGATTGCGCAGCGCGCCATTGACGAAGTTGCCGAAGATGAGGCCGACGCCGATCGCCGCGGCGCCGGTGCCAATCGCGGCGAGACCCGCGCCAACCAGCTGCATTTCAGTAGCCATAGTTTTCTCCAGTGTATTGGGGCGACTTTTATTGTTGGATGTTTATCAGTGGCCCGGATGAATCGCGTCGTTGAGATAGACGCAAGTGAGAACGCTGAACACGAACGCCTGCAGGCAGGCGACGAGAAGCTCCAGCGCATAAAGAGCGACGATCGCGAGCAGCGGCACCGGCGCGAGCGCCGCATAGGCGCCGCCGGCCGCGAGCAGCAGCACGACGAAGCCGCCGAACACCGCGAGCGTTACGTGGCCCGCGAGGATGTTGGCGAAGAGACGGATGGACAGCGACACCGGGCGCGACAGGAAGGAGATGATCTCGATCGGCACGAGAATCACCAGCACCGGCAGCGGCACCCCATGCGGCACGAAGAGGTTAATGAAGCCCAGCCCGTTCCGGTAAAAGCCGTAGAAGGTCACGAGCAGAATAACGAGCAGCGCGAAGGCGCCGGTCACCACGATCTGGCTCGTCACCGAATAAGTATACGGGATGAGGCCGATCAGATTGGCGATCAAGATGAAGGAGAACAGCGAGAAGACGAAGGGGAAGAATTTCATCCCTTCCTTGCCCGCGGTCGAGCGCACCGTATTGGCGACGAACTCGTAGAGCATTTCGGCGAGCGCCTGGAAACGGCCCGGCACAATGGCCTTGCGCGAGGTGGCGATGACCATCAGCAGCACGACGCCCAGCGCGGCGAGCAGCATGTAGAGCGAAGCGTTGGTGAAGGAGGTCTCGACGCCCGCGATCTCGTGCGGGAAGTAGCGGTGCAGTTCGAACTGTTCGATCGGATTCGGCGCGGCCGCTGCTTCAGTGCTCATCGTCCCTGCCCGGACGTTTCCGCCCGGCCCTCGATTTGAAGGCGCATACGCCGCGCCTGATGACTGTTCCAATTCGCGAACGGCTCAGTCCTTCGGCTTCGCCACGCGATAAATGTTCCAAAAGCCAGCCGCTATGCCGAGACCGAGCAAGACGATCATCAGCCAGGGCTTGGTGCCGAGCCATTCGTCCGCCTTCCAGCCGACGAAGCCGCCCACCAGCACGGCCCCCACAAATTCGGAAAAAGCGTTGAGCCCGACGCTCAACGCCCGCGACAGGCCCCTTCTCTCGGGCGGCGGCGCCTCCTTGGCGAGTCGCTCCTCGTCACGCTGACGCAGCGCGGCGTTGAGCTTCTCGAGCCGCGCATTCAGCGCGTCCTGTTCGGCGTCCCGCTTGTCGTCGTCGGTCATCGGCTCTCTCCGTCGCGCCCTGCGTGAGCGCGCAAAATGAACGATGGCCGGGACGGCTTGGTTCGGGGATTTATCCGGCTTTCGGGAGCGGCTGATCGAAAAACCCCAGCCTCGCGGCCAGGCCCTTTCGAGCCGCGCGCAACATATTGAGCGGCCACTCTTAAGTCAAGGCGCGCCGCTTTTGCGCAAATATCTTGATTTATATGGAAAAACCATTTGTTGCGACGATTTGCGCGGCTGAAAGTTTGTGCATTTGCGAAAGGCGCCCCCATTCGTGCGGAGCCGCCGCGCTCATCGCGGCCGATCGTTTCGGGGCCGAGACCTCTTGGACCTTCCCGGCCCCTGCACGGTTATCGGCACGGGGTCCCGCCGCGCGGCGGGGACAGGGAGGAACCCATGCCATATGCGCGTCTCGCCCTTATCATCGCGGTCGCGACCCTGGTCATTTTCTGCGTGAGCTATCTCAACGTCTACCAGGCCGATCATATCTGGCTCAGCGCGGGCCGCCTCTGGATGGCCGTGGCCGCCGGCGCGGCCGTCGCGGCGGCGCTCGTTGCGTTCTCGCCCGACGTCTATCGCAGCGGCCCCGCCAATTCGGTGATCGTCGCCGCTGCGATCACGGTCTTCGCCGCCGCCGCCTGGCTGGTTCGCACCCAGGACGGCGTGCACGAGATGACTTTTCTGCGCGCGATGATCCCGCACCACTCCGCCGCGATCCTCATGGCCGAGCGCGCGCAACTGCGCGACCCGCGCGTGCGGGAGCTGGCGCGGCGCATCGTCACAGATCAAATGCAGGAGATTTCAGAAATGGAGCGGCTGATCGCCGATCTCGAACGCACCGGCGGCAGGCCGGCGCCGGCGCAGCCGCGGGACGGGCAGTCAAAGACAGTGAGCCGGTGACGGCCGCGGCCGGCGGCTCAGCTCGCCAGCGCGAATTTCTCGGCCTGCTCCAGATCGACCGAGACGAGCTGCGAAATACCCCGCTCGGCCTGGGTCACGCCGAAGAGCCGGTCCATGCGCGCCATGGTGATCGGGTTATGGGTGATCGTCACGAATCGCGTGTCGGTCTTCTTGCGCATTTCCTCCAGCAGGTCGCAGAAGCGTTCGACGTTCGAATCATCGAGCGGCGCGTCGACCTCGTCGAGCACGCAGATCGGCGACGGGTTGGTGAGAAACACTGCGAAGATCAGCGACATGGCGGTCAGCGCCTGCTCGCCGCCGGAGAGTAGCGTCATGGTCTGCGGCTTCTTGCCGGGCGGGCGGGCGAGAATGTCGAGGCCGGCCTCCAGCGGGTCTTCGCTTTCAACGAGCTGAAGCTCCGCCGAGCCGCCGTCGAAAAGCAGCGTGAACAGCTCCTTGAAATGGGCGTTGACCTTGTCGAAGGCGGCGAGCAGGCGCTCGCGGCCCTCCTTGTTGAGGCTGGCGATGGCGGCGCGCAGCTTCTTGATCGCCTCGGCGAGATCGTCGCGCTCCGCGACCATCCTCTCGCGCTGGGCGTCGATCTCGGTCAATTCCTCCTCGGCGCGCAGATTGACGGCGCCGAGGCGCTCCCGGTCGGCGCGCAAGGATTCGAGCCGCCGCTCGACCTCGGCGATGTCGGGGAGTTCGTCGCCTTCCGCCACGCCCGCGAGACCGGCGAGCGCGGCCGGCGTCGTTTCGAGATCGTGCTGGATGGCGCGCTCGACGTCGGCGGCGCGTTGTCTCGCGGCCTCGAGTTGCGCCTCGCTGCGGGCCTTCTCCTCGCGCGCGGCGCTCATTGCGTCGAGCGCGGCGCGGGCGGCGCGGTCGGCCTCGGCGAGCCGCGTCTCGGCCTCGGCGCGGGCGTCGGAGGCGTCGCGGCGCGCGGCCTCGGCGTCTTCGAGGGCGTTCATCAGCGCCCGGCGCTGATCGAGGAAGGCGTCGGGCGCCTCGGCCAGGCGCTCCTGCTCCTCGCGCGCCGATTCGAGACGCTCCTCCAATTCGCCGAGTCGATCTTGGGCGCGGTCGCGGCGCTCGGCCCAGGAGGCGATCTCGCGCCCGATGGCCGCGACGCGGGCGGCGCGGGCGCTCGCGTCGTTGCGCAGCGTCGCCAGCGCCGCGCGGGCCTCGCCGGCCTGGGCGCGCTCGACCATGGCGCGGGCGCGCAGGCTTTCCATCGCGCCGGCGAGCGAGGCCGGCTCGTCGAGGCCGTCGAGTTCGGCGGCGAGCGATTCGCGCTTCTGCGCCGCTTCGTCGAGATTGGCGAGGGTCTGCGCCTTGGCTTCCTCCAGCGCGGACAGGCGCTGGCCGATCTGGGCCATTCGCCGCTCGGCGGCGGTATGGCGTTCCCGCGCCTCTTCGAGACGGGCGCGGGCGCGGCGCTGGGCGTCGCGGGCCGCGGCGTCGGCCAGTGTCGCGAGGCGCGTCGCCTCGCGGGCGCTCTCCAGTTCCTCGGCGAGGGCGTCGGCCTCGGCGCGGGCGCGCGCCGCCTCGGCGCGCAACTCGGCGAGGCGGTTCTTTTCAGTAAGACGGCGCGCCGCCGGCGTCGGCGCCTCGGCCGCCTGGGTGAAGCCGTCCCAGCGCCACAGATCGCCTTCTTTCGAGACGAGGCGCTGGCCCGGCTTCAACAGTTTGCGCAGGCTCTCGCCCTCGGCGCGCAGAACGACGCCGATCTGCGCGAGGCGGCGGCGCAGCGCCGGCGGCGCTTCCACCATCTCGCCCAGCGAACGCACGCCGTTCGGCAAGGCGGGATCCCCCGCGTCGGCGGTGAGCGCCCAATGCGCAGGCGCAGAGGTTTCGGCCGAGGCGTCAAGGTCGTCGCCGAGCGCGGCGCCCAGCGCCGTCTCATAACCCTTCTCGACCGTCATGGCTTCGACGACCGGCGCCCACAGGCCGCCTGCGCCGGCGTGAAGGAGATTTTCGAGCGTGCGGACCTCGGTCTCCAGCCGCTGGGCCTTGAGCGCCGCCTGCTCGACCGGGTGACGGGCGGCGGCCTCCGCCTCGCGCGCCTCGCGCTGCGCCTCTTCCGCCATCTGTGCGGCTTCGTCGGCGGCCTGCGCCTCCTCGGCGGCCATTTCAAACGCTTCGGCGAGGCGCTGGGCCTCCTCGGCGCCGCCGCCCTGCCCGGCGATGAGCGCAAATTCCGTGTCGAGCCGGGTGACTTCCGCCTGGAAGCGGGCGACGCGCCCGTTTTCGTCGCGCAGCGCCGATTCGATCGCGCCGCGCCGGGCGTTCACGCCGGCGAGCTGCTGCTGAACGTCGGAGAGGGCCGATTCGGTCTCGGCGAGCGTCGCCTCGATTTCCGCCAGTCGCTCGCGCGCTTCGCTCTCGCGGTCGTCGTCCTGCAGATCGGCGCCCAAGAGTTCGGCGCGCTCCTCTTCGAGCCGCTCCGCGACCTCGGCGGCGTCCTCGATCAGCGCCTTCTCGCGTTCGAGATCGCGCATGAACTGCTCGATCTGGCGCGCCAGCTCGGAGATGCGCTGCTTGGCGCGCTGCTCGTCGGCCTCGAGCGCCTGACGGGCGGCGACGAGGCGATGCACGGCGGCGCCGGCCTCGGCCTCCTTGTCGCGCAGCTTGGGAAGCTCATGCGCGGCGATGGCCTGCAGCTTCGCCGCCTCGGCCTGCGCCAGCGTGCGGGCCTGCACATTGAGAATGTCGGCCTCGAGCTTTTGCGCCGCGTCGCGCAGCTGGTCGGCGGCGATCTGATAGGAGACGAGGGCGACGAGCGCCTCGTTCTGGCGAATCTTCGCCGCCACTTCGCGGTAGCGCGCGGCCTGGCGGGCCTGGCGCCTGAGGCTGTCGCCCTGGCTCTCGACCTGCTTCAGCACGTCTTCGAGACGGGTGAGATTTTCGGAAGCCGCGTTCAACCGCAGCTCCGCCTCATGGCGGCGGGAGTGCAGGCCGGCGACGCCGGCGGCGTCCTCCAGAATGCGTCGTCGGGCCTGGGGCTTCGCCGAGATGATCTCCCCGATCTGGCCCTGCCGGACCAGCGACGGCGAACGCGCGCCGGTCGCGGCGTCGGCGAACAGCAGTTGCACGTCGCGGGCGCGGACTTCCTTGCCGTTGATTCGGTAGGTCGAACCCTGCTCGCGCTCGATGCGGCGGGTGACTTCGATCTGGTCGGCGTCGTTGAAGCCCGCGGGCGCGAGACGCGCGGAATTGTCGAGGACAAGGCCGACTTCAGCGAAATTGCGCGCGGCGCGCGACCCGCCGCCGGAGAAAATCACGTCGTCCATGCCGGACGCGCGCATGTTCTTATACGAGTTTTCGCCCATGACCCAACGCAGGGCTTCGACGAGATTCGACTTTCCGCAGCCGTTCGGCCCGACCACGCCGGTGAGGCCGGAGTGGATCAGGAAGTCGGTCGGTTCGCAGAAGCTCTTGAACCCCAGAAGTCTCAGGCGTTCGAATTTCATGCGTCAAGAGCGCCACAAAAGAAGGGTGAAAGCAAGAAAACGCTCGCAATATCTTGTGGAAGCGACGCGAGGCGCGACTCTTTGGGCTCGCTTGGCCGCGGCGCGCCGCCTTTTCCTGTTGCATTGCAGGAATTGACTTGAAAGAGTCGACGGGCGGCGCGGACCACTCGTCTTCGCCGGTGGGCTTCATGCTCCAGATGGGGACCAGGCTTGCTGGAGACGCTTTCCCGCGACGAGGATCTCTGGGTGTTCGGCTATGGCTCCCTGATGTGGCGCCCCGGCTTCGACTACGTCGAAAGCGCCCTCGCCTGGGTTCATGGCTATCACCGCTCCCTCTGCATCTTTTCTCACGTCCATCGGGGCACGCCGGAGCGGCCGGGCCTGGTCCTCGGTCTCGACAGAGGCGGCTGCTGCCAGGGCGTGGCCTTCCGCGTCGCGGCCCGGGACCGCGAGCGCACCGTCCGCTATCTGCGCGAACGCGAGCTCGTGACGGCCGTCTATCTCGAAAAGACGGTGGGCGTGCGATTCGCCGAAGGGAGCTGCGTCAACGCGCTGGCCTATGTCGTCGACCGCAGCCACCGCCAATACGCCGGCCGCCTGCCCATTGAGGAAATGACCCGTCTCGTCGCCGAAGGCGTGGGACTGACCGGCGACAACCCCTCCTATGTGCGCAACACCTACGAGCACTTGATGCAGCTCGACATTCACGACGCCGATCTCGCCGAAATCGTACGCCGGCTCGACCAATGCTCCTGCCGGACGGTCCCCGCGGCCTCCGCCGGCCAGGACATCTGAGGCGCCCATCATTCTCGCGCGAGCAAAAAAAGGCCGGGGCAAGCCCCGGCTGCTAGGACACACACGCAACCCGCATTTTACAAGACGCCTTGCACTCGCACGCTCGACCACGCTCACGCAACGACGACACACGCAAGGCAGCAACGCTCACACAACGACGACCTGACGACCATGCACGAAACGCGACCTACGCTCACGCCGCCGGAGCATTCGCCGATCCGAGCAACCGAGATCGCGGCTCCCTTTTTATCGGGGTTCAGGCGCCCCCTTTGGAATCAGAGCCGCTCTAGTTGAGAAGCGACCCCGAAAGATCGCGCGCGGTTGCGTCCCCGGCGCAGAAATGGACATGCCACTCGTCGACGCCGAGTTCTCGCGCCAGACGGGCGAGCGGCGGCTTGGTCCCGTTGTCACGCGCCACAAGGACGCATAAGGGACGAAGAGAGCCGCCGCCCCGGGCCACGCCAATGACGACGCCGCCGTCGAGGTCGGAAATGAAACCTTCCTCTCCTCGCTGGAAAACGGAGCAGACATAACGCCGGCCCGAAACGCCTCGCCAGGAGAAGAAGCGGCCGCGCAGGACATTCGCCTCGGCGAGCGAATCGAGCTCCTGACCGCGTGGCGTCAGACCGTTCGACGAACGGGGCGGCAAAAAAGGCGAAAAACCGTGATCACGACGCATGACAGCCTGCCTACCAGAGCAAAACAGGAACAATGCTAGAACAAACCATGCCCCCGGTCAATGACCGAACCCCGCGTGTCAGAGGATGGGGACAACGCCGACGCGCCGTCGTGCGACGCAGGGCGCCAGCCTCTCACCCGGTTTGTTGCATGGCGCACAGCTTCCTCGCCGTGCGCCGACGCGCAGCACGAACCCCAACGTTTGCGCTCGTTTGAAGCTTAGACATGGGAAACGATTCGTCCGGTTCAAGCTAGAACGCGACAATAAAACGCACAACTTTTACGTTCGTTCAACGCGCCCCGCAATTTTTTTGATTTTGTGGTGGTCGTGCGCCCGATTGGACGCCGCGCGCCGCATGCGGGAACGCCGCCAAAACCCTCGGTTTCGAGGGGGGCCCTGGTTTTCCAGTCTTCCGACGGCGTCAGCCGTTGGCGCCGCCGCCCGCCGTGCGCAGCCAGGCGGCGCCGCAGGCCTTGGCCAGCTCGCGCACCCGCAAAATATAGCTCTGCCGCTCGGTGACGGAGATCACGCCGCGCGCGTCCAGCAAATTGAAGGCGTGGCTCGCCTTGATGCACTGGTCATAGGCGGGCAGCGCCATGAGATGCCGCTCGTCGCCGGAGCCCGCGCCGAAATCGAGCAGGCGCCGGCACTCGGCTTCGGCGTCCTTGAAGTCCTCGAACAGCTTCGACGTATCGGCGGCCTCGAAATTATGGCGCGAATATTCCTGCTCCGCCTGCAGGAAGACGTCGCCGTAAGTGACCTTCTCCGCGCCGTCGCGGCCGTTGAAGTTCAGCTCCATGATGCTGTCGACGCCCTGCAGATAGCAGGCGAGGCGCTCGAGCCCATAGGTGAGTTCGCCCGACACCGGCGCGCATTCGAAGCCCGCCACCTGCTGGAAGTAGGTGAATTGCGAGACTTCCATGCCGTCGCACCAGCATTCCCAGCCGAGCCCCCAGGCCCCGAGCGTCGGGCTCTCCCAGTCGTCCTCGACGAATCGGATGTCGTGAAGGGTTGCGTCGAGGCCGATTGCGGCGAGCGAGGCGAGATAGAGATCCTGGAGATTGGCCGGCGACGGCTTCAAGATCACCTGGAACTGGTAATAGTGCTGCACCCTGTTGGGGTTCTCGCCATAACGCCCGTCCTTGGGGCGCCGGCACGGCTGCGCGTAAGCCGCGCGCCAGGGCCTGGGGCCGAGCGCCCGCAGCGTCGTCGCCGGATGAAAGGTGCCGGCGCCCATCTCCATGTCATAGGGCTGCAAAATGACGCAGCCCTGCGCCGCCCAGAATTTCTGAAGCGTGAGAATCAGGCCCTGGAAGGAGCGCGTGGGGGAGAGATCTTCGGCAATCGGGGTCATGCGGGCTTCCTGTCGCGGCGCAGAAGCAGTTACGGGCGCCGCCGCCTGCGGTCAATGGCTGCGCGAGTCGTTCCAATTTGAAGCAAAGTCGATCCGGCTGCGAAAGCGCTCGGAAACCATTCCGAAAGTCATGCGCGCTAGCGTTAGCCCATGCGTAACCATGTGTCGTCTCCCCGTGTTCGCGCCCCGCGGCGGGCGCACAAAATCGCGCCGGCGCTCGGCGGCGTCGTCCTCTCCCTGATGACCGGCGGCCTGCTTTACTCCTTCGCCGAAAATCCGCCCGAGCCGACCCTCGACGTCGCCGAGCTGGAGCCGGCCGGCGCCGGTCTGCGCGGCTCCCTCCTTGCGGACATCGGTCCGCATGCGCCCACCGCCTTTGCGCCCCGCAGCGCCGGCATGAGAGCGCAAAACCTCTTCATCGCAAGAGCGGAGGCGAAGCCGCAATCGGCCGATCAGCCCTGGCAGGCGGCAGAGGCGCCGACCCCGCCGGCGCGGCCCGCCGCTCTCGAGACAGAGAAGGCGGCCGCGCTGGAGGCCGCGACTCTGGACGCGCCGACGCCGCCGCGGCGTCCGGCGGAGCTCTCCGTGGCGCTGAAGCCGGAACCGCCCAAGGAGCAAGCGCCCTCCCTCGCCCAGGACGAGCCGCGGGCGCCCGCGCGCCAGATGGCGCGGGCTGCTTCGGGCTCGACCGTTGTTCCCGCTGCGCCGGCCGATGGGCGCAGCTTCTTCGAGCGCCTCTTCGGCGGCGCGCCCCAGACGGCGTCGGCGGTGACGCCGGGTCGCCCGAATCGCGAGGTCATGGCCTATGCCGCGACGCCGGATACGGGCGGGCTGTTCGGCGGATTGCGCAGCGCCGTCGCCCCCGCCAATCCCGCTGCGCGCTTCGATCGCTATACCGCGGTCTACGACATTTCCGCCCGCACCGTTTACATGCCGGACGGCGCACGGCTCGAAGCGCATTCGGGCCTGCGCGAGCATCTCGACGATCCGCGCTACGTGCATCTGCGCATGCGCGGGCCGACGCCGCCGCATCTTTATATGCTGACGCCGCGGGAGGCGCTGTTTCACGGCGTCGAGGCGTTGCGCCTCACCCCGGTCGGCGGCGAGGGGGCGATTTTCGGCCGGGCCGGTCTGCTCGCGCACACTTATATGCTCGGGCCGAACGGCGATTCGAATGGCTGCGTGTCTTTTCGCGACTACAACGCCTTCCTCCAGGCCTATAAGCGCGGCGAGGTGCGCCGACTGGCGGTGGTCGCGCATCTCTAGGCGATCCGCGTCCGACGCGCCGTCTTTCCGAAACGGCGCGTTTTTCTGTCAGCGGCCTCAATTCAAGCAGACAACGAGAACGCAACTATCAGATTTAACTAGTTCTTTTTGCCTGGACACGCTATAGCGCCTTGCGCCAAGCTGTCCGGGGACGGCCAAGAATTCGCCTAATTCAAGCCCAAGCAAGGCCGCGATGCTTTTCCAGAGTGTTGCTGCGGCGTTCTTGCGCGCCAGCTGAGTCGGCCCCGGCGCGTGATTCGGATCCGCTGGGCGCCCCGCGAGGCGCGCCACGCAAGGTACTTCCGAGGGCGGATGTTGACGAAACCCCAGATTTTACATGGCTTCCTGTCACGAGAGCGCGGCCGGCTCTTTGCTTATGTGGCGCTTGGCGGCGCCGCGCTGTCGTCGAGCCTTCTGATCGGCTGGCACGCCCACCGACAAAAAGCGCTGGCCTCGGCCGAGACGCTGGCGGCGCCGACCGGCAACCCTTACGGGCCGCTGGTCGTCGGCCTCGGCCCTTGGGCCAAGACCGCCGCGGCGCCTGGGCAGAAGGTCGAAACGACGGCCGCGCTCGAGGCCCCCAAAGCCGAGCCCGCTGCGCCGACTGCCGAACCGCAGCTCATGGCCGAGGCGGAAGGCGCGTCCCCCGACGCCGACACCGTTCCCGTGCCGCCGCGCCGGCCGTCCGACCTCAAGATTCTGGCCAGTCGCATGGCGGCGCCCGCGCCGGAGCGCCAGGCCGCCCTGGCCGAGCCCGCGACGGCTCCCGCCCCGGCGGATAACCGCAGCTTCTTCGAAAAGATCTTCGGCGGCGCCGGCGCGCCGCCGCCGCCCTCCGCGCAGCCCGATGCGGGTCAGACCGGCCGCAACGCCCGCCGCCCGCAGCAGGCGCCGGCCCAAGCGCTCGCTTATGCCGCGCCCGAGACCACCGGCGGTCTTTTCGGCGGCCTCACCAATCCTGCCGCGCCCGCCGCGCCCGCTCAAAACGACGCGGTCGGCCCGGCGCCCCGCGCCGGCGCCGGAACCGCGGTTTACGACATTTCGGCCCACACGGTTTACATGCCGGACGGCAGCAAGCTCGAAGCGCATTCGGGCCTGCGCGAATATCTCGACGATCCCCGCTATGTGCATGTGCGCATGCGCGGCCCGACGCCGCCGAGCGTCTACGCCTTGTCGCCGCGCGAAGCGCTGTTCCACGGCGTGGAGGCGCTGCGGCTCACGCCGATCAACAGCTCGGTTTACGGCCGCGCCGGCCTCCTGGCCCACACCTTCATGCTGGGACCGAACGGCGACTCCAACGGCTGCGTCTCCTTCCGCGACTACAACGCCTTTCTGCAAGCCTATAAGCGCGGCGAGGTGCGCCGGCTGGTGGTCGTCGCCCGTATGTGATTGCGCCCGTGCGGTTTTCGGCGCGGCGGCCGTGGACGTCGCGCCAACGCCGCATATGTACCGCTTGTGAGGATCTCACTTCCAAGCGGGAGGTCGCCTTGCGTATCAACGCCCTCTTTCTTGCTTCCCTGTTCGTCGCGGCAAGCGTGCAAAGCGCCGCGGCGCGGGTGAATGTCCACATCGATCTCGGCAGCCAGCGCATGTATGTGAATTCGGCGCGCGGCAGCTACAGCTGGCCGGTTTCAACGGCCAGGGCCGGCTACCGGACGCCGCGCGGCGTCTTCTCCGCCAAGGCGCTGCAGCCGATGCATTACTCCGCCAAATACGACAACGCGCCGATGCCGCACTCGATCTTTTTCAACGGCGGCTACGCCATTCACGGCACCTATGCGACACGGGCGCTGGGCAGACCGGCGTCGCATGGCTGCGTGCGGCTGTCGCCCTGGAACGCGGCGCGGCTCTATTCGATGGTGCGGCAGGAAGGCGCGACCATCTCGATCAGCGGACGTCGGTGACCGGCCCGTCAGAGGGTCAGCGGGGGCAGCAGCGCCAGCGGCGCCTTCGAGCCCTTCACCCCGCGCAGCAGGATGCGGGTCGCCGGCGCGCCGGCGCGGGAATAAATCGGCTCAATGGCCACGCCGCCCAGCCGCCCGGCCACGGCGGCGAGACAATCGGCTAACGCGTCGGCGCGATGGATCATCGCGAATCGCCCGCCCGGGGCCAGCAGCGCGAGCGCGCCGCGCACCCATTCCGAGAGCGGCGCGGCGGCGACATGGGCGCGGGCCTTCGCCGCATCGGGCGTCACGCGCACACGCGCGGCCTCGTGAAACGGCGGGTTGGTGAGAACCAGCGCAGCGCGCCCGTCGACGAGACCGGCGGCGCGACGTGATGTCGCAGAGAGGATGTCCGCCTCAAAGACGCTGACGCGTGCGGCAAGGCCGTTGCGATCGATATTTTCACGCGCCAGCGCGCAGCTCTGCGGATTGATCTCGACCAGGCCGACCCGCGCCTCGGGCGCATGGATCGCGGCCATGAGCCCGACGGCCCCGGCCCCGGCGCCAATGTCGAGAATGAGGCCGTCGACGTCACGCGGCGTCGCAGCGGCGAGCAACACCGCGTCATGGCCGGCGCGATGGCCGCGGCCCTGCCGCAGCCGCAGCCGCCCCTCCATGAACCCGTCGATGTCGTCCCCGCTCATGATGGGCGATTAGTCACACGGCCGCCGCGTGGTCGGCAAGGCGTCCATAACCCTCCGCTCAGGCCGGGCGCGGTCCGTGGCGAGGCGTCGACTTGCCGGTAAGGGCGCAAGGCCGTAAATTGCCCCGCCGTTCAGGGTCAGGCCGTAGGGGGGTCCGTGGGTATCGTTATTCCGCTCGAAGAGAAAAAGGCCGCGGGCCTCGACAGCCTGCTCGACCTGATCCGCCCGGACCTCGAGCGCACCAATCAGCTCATCATCCAACGCATGGGCTCGGACGTCACGACGATCCCGGAAGTGGCGAACCACCTGATTTCCGCCGGCGGCAAGCGCCTGCGCCCGATGCTCGTGCTCGCCACCGCGGGCATGTGCGGCTACAAGGGCGACGGCCACCTCAAATTCGCCGCCGGCATCGAATTCATGCATACGGCGACCCTGCTTCACGACGACGTCGTGGACGAATCCAACATGCGGCGCGGCAAGATCGCGGCGCGCATGCTCTGGGGCAACCAGACCTGCGTGCTCGTCGGCGATTTCCTGCTGGGCCACGCCTTCAAGATGATGGTCGAGCCCGGCATGGTCCCGCCGCTCACCGTGGTCTCACAGGCCGCGGCCGTCATCGCCGAGGGCGAAATCCTGCAGCTCAACGCCGCCAAGGACACGACGACGACCGAAGACGCCTATATGGGCGTGATCCGGCGCAAGACCGCCGAGCTTTTTGCCGCCGCGGCGGAAGTCGGCGTGATGCTCGCCGGCAAGCCCAAGGCCGACGAGGCGGCGGCGCGCAGCTACGGCATGAACCTCGGCGTCGCCTTCCAGCTCATCGACGACGCGCTGGATTACGGCGGCTCCTCCGCCAAGCTCGGCAAGAATGTCGGCGACGATTTCCGCGAGGGCAAAATCACTCTGCCCGTCGTGCTCGCCTTCCGCCGCGGCAATGAGAAGGAGCGTGAGTTCTGGCGCCGCACGCTGGAGAAAGGCGAGATCAACGACGACGACGTCGAGACAGCTTGCGGTCTGGTGAAGAAGCACAAGGCGCTGGACGATACGATCGAGCGCGCCGCCCATTACGGCGCCATCGCGCGCGACGCGCTCGAAATCTTCCCGTCGTCGCCGTGGAAGGACGCTCTGCTCGAAGTCGTCGATTTCTGCATCGAGCGCGTTTACTGAGGGCCGGGGCGAGGCCGCTTCGCAGGCTTGTCGATTCAGCTGAGGGCGGGCTTCGAGCCCGCCCTCCTCATATGCGCCTTCTGCGATTATCTTCAGGACTTCACGCACTCGGCCTTGAATTGCTTTTTCGCCTTGCCCTTCAGGCCCTTCTCCTTGGCCTGCTCGGCGCAGGCCTTTTCCTTGTCCGCGGGGGACTGCGGCGAGGCCTGACTAGTTGCGGCGGCGGGAGCGGGCGCGGCTTCGGCGGCGGCCTTCGGCGCGACCTCCTCCGGCGGCTTCCAGACGGTTTCGGCAAATGCGGACGCGCCAGAGAGCGCAACGACGGCGCCCGCCGACAAGATGATCTTGATGCTCTTATACATAACGTCTCTTTTGTTCTTAGAAGCCGGCCGCACGGCTTCGGACTCTCCCCGGCCGACGTTCGTCGAACGCGGCCAGGGCGGACACTATGACATTTCCAAGACCTTGTCTTGCTGCGGCGCCCGGACGGCCAATTGCAAAGCTTTTGCCTAACGCCGGCCGTTCTTCCAGAAGTGGAAGGCGAGAACCCCGGCAAGAGCGGACAGAGACAGTCGGATCAAGACGAGGTTCGGGGCGAAGCCCTTCACAAGATGCGCGATAAAGCCCTTGCCGCCGACCTTGCGCGGCGGTCCGGCGTTGAAATGGGGAGTGAGGATGCTCATGGCGGTTTCCACTCGAAAATCCGAGGCCCCGGATGGTAAGGCTAACGACGAAAATCTTGAGAAATGCTTGCGCGCGAGCCGCGCGGGCCTTCTGGCGGGGACGACATGGCTGAAGCTCTAAAGACTGACGGCGCCGCCTTCGATTTCTCGGCGACGCCCCCTGTGGCGGAGCGGCGCCCGTTTCGAATGACGACGCACGGGCGCGTGCTCGACGACCCTTACGCCTGGCTCGCCGCCGACAACTGGCGCGAGGTGCTGCGCGATCCAAAGAAACTGCCGGGGGACATCGCCGCGCTCATTAAGGCCGAAAACGCCTATTGCGCGCAGGTCGTCGCGCCGCTTCGCCACTTGCGCAAGACGCTGGTGGCCGAGATGCGCGGCCGCATCAAGGAGGACGACGCCGACGTTCCCGACCCCGACGGGCCCTACGCCTATTACGGACGCTTCCGCGAAGGCGCCGAACACCCTATCGCCTGCCGCGCCCCGCGCGACGGCGGCGCGGAAACGATCCTGCTCGACGGCGAGGCGCTGGCCAAGGGCCATGACTTCTTCGACATTGGCGACGCCGCCCATTCGCCCGACCACGCGCAGCTCGCCTGGAGCGTCGACGACAAGGGCTCCGAGCTCTACGCCATTCGCACCCGCGCGCTCGCCGACGGCCGGGACCGGTCGGACGTCGTGACCGACACCGAGGGCTCGATCGTCTGGAGCGCGGATTCCAAAGCCTTCTACTACGTGCGGGTCGACGAGAATCATCGCACCGCGCAGGTCTTTCGGCACCACGTCGGCGCCGACCCCGCTACCGACCGCCTGATCATCGAGGAGCCGGACGGCGCCTGGTTCGTCGAGCTCGAGGAAAGCCGCTGCCGCCGCTTCGCCATCGTCTCGATCCGCGGCCACGACGCCTCGGAATGCTGGCTCGTCGATCTCGCGGACGCGGACGCGCCGCCGCGACTCGTCGCCAGGCGCGAACCCAAATTGCGCTACGATGTCGAGCCGCACGGCGATGTTCTCTACGTCATGAACAACGCCGAGGGCGCCGACGACTTCCGGATCTCCGTCGCGCCGCTCGCGACGCCCGAGCGCGCCCATTGGCGGGACGTCGTCCCCTATCGGGACGGCGCCATGATCGTCGCCTTCACCGTCTACCGCAATTACCTCGTGTGGATGACGCGCGAGAATTCATTGCCGCGAATCATGATCCGCGATCTGACAAGCGGCGAGGAGCACGCCATCGCCTTCGAGGAGGAGGCTTACGCGCTCGGCCTCGAGCCCGGCCTCGAATTCGACACGGACAGGCTGCGCTTTACCTATTGCTCGCTGACGACGCCGCAGGAAACCTACGACTACGACATGAAGACGCGCGCCCGCGTGCTGCGCAAGCGTCAGGAAATCCCTTCGGGACACGATCCGAAGAATTACGTCACGCGACGGCTCTTCGCGCCGGCGGCGGATGGCGAGACGATTCCCGTCACGCTGCTGCATCGCGCGACCTTCACGCCCGGGCGCGGCGGCGCGCCGCTGCTGCTCTATGGCTACGGGGCCTATGGCCACGCGCTCAACGCGCGCTTCGACTCAGACGTGCTCTCGCTCGTCGATCGCGGCTTCGTTTACGCGCTCGCCCATGTGCGCGGCGGAACCGAGAAGGGCTGGCGCTGGTACGAGGACGGCAAGCTCGAACGGAAGCCCCACACATTTTCCGATTTCATCGCCGTGGCGAAGCATCTCGTGAAAACCGGCTACACGCGCGAAGGCGCGATCGTCGCGCAGGGCGCTTCGGCCGGCGGCCTGCTGATGGGAGTCGTCGCCAATGAGGCGCCCCAGCTCTTCGCCGGAGTCATCGCCGGCGTGCCCTTTGTCGACGTGCTGCACACGATGTTGCGGGACGATCTGCCGCTGACGCCGCCGGAATGGCTCGAATGGGGCAATCCCTTGGCGGATGAAAAGGTTTACGACCGTCTCGCCGCTTACTCGCCCTATGACAATATTCGCGCTCAGGCCTATCCGGCGATCCTGTCGATTGCGGGCGTGACCGATCCTCGCGTGACCTATTGGGAGCCGCTCAAATGGATCGCCAAGCTCCGCGCCGCCATGACCGGCGGCGGACCGGCGCTCCTGCACACGCACATGGGCGCCGGTCACTCCGGCGCCTCGGGACGGTTCGAGGCGCTGGAGGATGTTGCGCTGGAATACGCCTTCGCCCTGGCCTGCGCGCCGCGGCTCAGCTGCTAGGCTTCTTGCTGCGAATCTCTTCCGGCGGCAGCCATTCCTTGCCGGCCTGAGTTCCCGCCTTGCCTTCGATGCCGGGCGATCCGGCGGAGGTTCCGCTCGGGCCCGCGAGGCCTGTGGGCGACGCATGCATTTGCGCGGCCGGATTGTCTTTCTGCACCACGGTCGGCGGATCGACATGCGTCCCCACCGCGGGACCGGACGTCTCGCCGACGGACGGCTGCGTGGTCGATTTGGGGATCACGCCCGACCCCTGCACCGGGGCGTCCTGCGCCTCGGCCTGGCGAAATTCCGGCGTCGCCTGCGCGCCCTTCGGCATGACCGGCTGGCCGTTTTCAAACGTCGGCGGGTTGGGATCTCCCTGATCCACCGCGAGCGCGGGCGCGACGGCGCCCGCCGACAGAAAAGCAGAGATCACGAGAATTTTTTGCATGGCTCTCGCTCCTGACCCACCGCGCGCGGCAGGCCGGATTGGCCCCCCACGGGCTAGATGGGCGAGGCCGTCGCGCCGGCAAGAAAATATCGCCTCGCGCCCGCTTTTCGTTTACGAAAGCTGCGGCGGGAGGATTGCCATGGCTGTCGAATCGAAACATGCGGAAACGATTGCGCTGCACGCAGGCTGGCGCGCCGATGAAACGACGGGCGCCGTCGCCGTGCCGATCTTTCAGACGACGTCCTATCAGTTCCGCGACACCGAACACGCCGCAAATCTGTTCGCGCTGAAAGAGCTCGGCCACATCTACACGCGCATCGGCAATCCGACGACGGCCGTGCTGGAGGCGCGCCTCGCGGCGCTCGAGGGCGGCGTTGCGGCGCTGGCGCTGGCCTCGGGACAGGCGGCCTCGGCCTTCGCCCTGCAAAATATCGCGCGCGTCGGCGACAATGTCGTCTCCTCGACCGATCTTTACGGCGGCACGTGGAATCTCTTCGCCAATACGCTGAGAGACCAGGGCGTCGAGGTCCGCTTCGTCGATCCCGCCGACCCCGAGAATTTCCGCCGCGCGACGGACGATCGCACGCGCGCCTATTACGCCGAGACGCTGCCCAATCCCAAGCTCACCGTCTTTCCAATTGCCGAAGTCGCCGCGATCGGCCGCGACTACGGCGTTCCGCTGATCGTCGACAATACCGCTGCGCCGATCATCGCGCGCCCTCTCGACCACGGCGCGGCGATCGTCGTCTATTCGACGACGAAATATCTCGGCGGACATGGCACCTCGATCGGCGGCGCGATCATCGACGGCGGCAATTTCGACTGGGAAAAATTCCCCGCGCGCCAGCCGGCGCTGAACACGCCCGACCCCAGCTATCACGGCGCCGTGTGGGTCGAAGCGGTGAAGCCGCTCGGGCCCGTGGCCTATGTCCTCAAGGCGCGCGCGACGCTGTTGCGCGATTTGGGCTCGGCGCCCTCGCCCTTCAACGCCTTCCTCACTTTGCAGGGAATCGAGACGGTGACGCTGCGCATGGAGCGCCACGTGCAAAATGCGCAGAAGGTCGTCGATTTCCTGAGCAAGCGCGGCGAAGTGACCAAAGTCATCCATCCCTCGCAGCAGAGAGGCGAAGCGCGCCGGCGCGCCGACGCCTATCTCAAGGGCGGCTATGGCGCGCTGATCGGTTTCGAACTGAAAGGCGGGCTCGAAGCCGGCCGCCGCTTCATCGACGCGCTGGAGATGTTCTACCATGTCGCCAACATCGGCGACGCGCGCAGCCTCGCCATTCACCCGGCGACAACGACGCATTCGCAACTCGCCGAAGAGGGGCAACTCGCCAGCGGCGTGACGCCCGGCTATGTGCGGCTCTCGATTGGCCTCGAACATATCGACGACATTCTCGCCGATCTCGAGAAGGGGCTGACGGCGGCGGGGGCTTGAGTCCCCAGGTCAGCATGAGGGCTGTTTCATCTGCTTCAATTAGGCCTCACCCTGAGGAGCGCGCCTAAGCGCGCGTCTCGAAGGGCGAGGCCGCGTCGAAGCATTGTCGGCGAGGAGCCGCTACTTCACCTTCACCGGATAGCCCGCCACCACCAGCGCAACCTGCGCCGAAACGCGCGCGACCTCCTGATGCAGGAGCCCCGCGGCGTCGCGGAAAGCGCGCGCGAGCGCGTTTTCCGGCACGATCGAAAGGCCGACTTCCGGCGACACCACCACGGTGGGCGCACGACGCGCCATCAGCGCCACGATCAGCGCCGCGCGGTCGGCGGCGAGGTCCGCCCCCGCCAGCATGCGATTGGAGAGCCAGATGCCGAGACAGTCGATGAGCAGGGGCGCCTCTGCGGACGCCTGCCCAATCGCTCGCGGCAAGTTCTGCGGCGCTTCGGTCGTACGCCAATTGCCGCCGCGCCGCGCCTGATGGGCGTCGATGCGCATGCGCATCTCGTCGTCGAAGGCCTCCGCCGTGGCGATGTAAATCCACGGCGCCGGATGCGCCATGATCAGGCCTTCGGCATAGGCGCTTTTCCCCGAGCGCGCGCCGCCGAGGACGAAGGTCAGGAAGGAGTTCGCGCTATCCCCTTCTCTGTCAGACATCGCCGGCCCTCCTGAAAGGCGTTTGCGCCAAGAGGGCGCCGTCGCGGTCGAAGACGATGACGTTCAACTCCATCTCCCCGGAACCGAGCGCGCGCGCCGCGGTTTTCCACGCCTCGCGCGCGACGGGCGCGGCGAGATCGACCCCTTCGGCGCGGGCGATGAGCAGCGCGTCGAGCCCGCTATTGGCGTGATGGATGCGCGCGGTCGTCTCCTCATCGGCGCCCGCGCCGCGCGCCGTCTCGGCGAGGCGCGCGAGATCGAGGCTGGAGCGGCCCGAATGCAGATCGAGACGTCCTTGCGCGAGCTTGGTCATCTTCGCGAAGCCGCCGCCGATCGTCACGCGCGCGACGGGATGCGTGCGCAGATACTTCAGCAGGCCGCCGACGAAATCCCCCATCTCGATCATCGCCGCCTCGGGCAGGCCATAGAGCGCCTGCACGGCGGCTTCCGACGTCGAACCCGTCGTTCCGGCGACATGCGTCAACCCGCTGGCGCGCGCGACGTCGACGCCGCGATGAATGCTGTCGATCCAGGCGGCGCAGGAAAAGGGCGTGACGATTCCCGTCGTGCCGAGGATCGACAGGCCGCCGACGATCCCCAGGCGCCCGTTGAGCGTATGTTTGGCCATTTCTTCGCCGCCGGGAACGGAAATCTCGACCTCTGCATCGCCGCCGACCCCGAAATTCTGCGCCGCTTCGGCGATCGTCTCCCGCATCATCTGACGCGGCACGGGATTGATGGCCGGCTCCCCTGGCGGCACGGGGAGGCCCGGGCGCGTCACCGTGCCCACGCCTTCGCCGGCGAGGAAGGACACGCCCGCCCCCGGCGCCGCCCGACGCACGGTGGCCCGCACAAGGGCGCCATGGGTGACGTCGGGATCGTCGCCCGCGTCCTTGACCACGCCCGCGCGCGCGAAATCCGCGGCGCGTGAAAACTCGGCGAGCGCAAAGGCGACCCGGCGGCCCGAGGGCAACGCGATCTCGACCGGATCGGGCGGCGGCGCGCCCGAAACGAGCGACTCGAAAGCCGCGCGCGTCGCGGCCGTGGCGCAGGCGCCGGTCGTCCAGCCCCGACGTAACGGGCGATCTTTTGGCGCGTCAGTCATGCGCCATGTTTAGCAAGTCGCCGCGGCCCACGCGACACAGGGTCGGCGATCCGTTAAAAGGGGCGCCGAATTTCATGTAAAGGAGCTTGGCCATGAATCGCAGCCTGACGTCCTTCTTCGCACTGATGACGTTCGCGACGGCCGAAGCCGGCGGCGCGCAGGCTTTCGAACTGAAAAGCCCCGACATCGCCGACGGCCAGAGGATCGACATGAAACATGTCTACGACTCCTTCGGCTGCACGGGCGCCAACCTCTCCCCGGAACTGACTTGGACCGATCCGCCCGCCGGCACGAAAAGCTTCGCCGTGCTGATGCACGATCCCGACGCGCCGACCGGCGGCGCCGGCTTCTGGCACTGGCTCGTGGTCGACATCCCGCCGGACGTGCGCGGCCTCAAACAGGGCGCCGGGGACGCCTCGGGCAAGAAATTGCCGCCCGGCGCGCATCATCTGGAAAACGACTTCGGGGACAAGTCCTACGGCGGCCCCTGCCCGCCGCCCGGCAAGCCGCATCGCTATGTCATCACCGTCTATGCGCTGAAGACCGACAAGATCGGCGACGCAGGCAAGGGCCGCACCGCCATCGCCGGCTTCACGATCAATCAGAACGCGCTCGCCAAGGCCTCGGTCACCGGCCTGTTCGGTCGGTGATCTTTGCTCTCCTGACGGCTGCGGGCGGCGTCGCGCACATGAGGCCCCTCTTCCTGAGGAGCCTGCGAAGCAGGCGTCTCGAAGGACGGGGGGCCGGGGCCGGCCGCCTTCGCGCTTCGAGACGCGCCTGTGGCGCTCCTCAGCATGAGGGCTGCGGCGCGTGCGGAGACGTCGCCGAATGAGCTTCGGCGTCGCCGTCGCGGCGCTTGCGATCGAAGCGGTCGCCGGCTACCCCGAGCCCCTGTTCAAGCGCATCGGCCATCCGGTCACCTGGATCGGCGCGCTCATCGCAACGCTCGACCGAAGGCTCAACCGCGCCGCCGATCCTTTCCCGATGCGCCGCGGCAAGGGCGTGGCGGCGCTGCTGCTGATCGTCGCGGCCCCGCTCGCCGCCGGGGAGGTCATCGAGCGCCTCTTGGGCGCCGCGCCTTACGGCGCGCTTCTCACCGCCCTCCTCGCCTCCGCCCTCCTCGCCCAGAGAAGCCTTTACGACCATGTCGCGGCGGTGGCGCGGGAGCTTGCCGACGGGTTGGACGCAGGGCGGCGGGAAGTCGCCAAAATCGTTGGCCGCGACGTCGCCGAGTTGGACGAGGCCGGCGTCGCCCGCGCGGCGATCGAGAGTCTCGCGGAGAATTTCTCGGACGGCGTCGTCGCCCCGGCGCTGTTTCTCGCCCTCTTCGGCCTGCCGGGCGCGCTGGTCTACAAAGCAGTCAACACCGCCGACAGCATGATCGGCCATAAATCCGAGCGCTATCTCGCCTTCGGCTGGGCGGCGGCGCGCTGTGACGACCTTTTCAACCTCGTTCCCGCGCGCATTGCGGCCGGGCTGATCGCCGCTGCGGCCGCAGCGACGCCGGGCGCTTCGGGGTGGCGCGCCTTCGCCGCCGCCCGCGCCGACGCCGCCAAACACGCTTCGCCCAACGCCGGCTGGCCGGAGGCCGCCATGGCCGGGGCGCTCGGCCTCGCGCTCGGCGGCCCGCGCGCCTATCGCGGCGCGACAGTGGACGGCGCCGTGCTCGGCGAAGGGCTCCGGGCGGCGACCACAGCCGATATTTTTCGCGCGTTGACGATTTACAAACTATCGGCCGCCGTGTTTTGGCTTATCCTGCTCGTCGGGGTCGCCGCGGGCGTTAAATAGTTTGTTTTTCAGGCGGCCGAACTCGACTTACATTATGTGCGGGGTCAGGGCGCGCGCGTCAGCCTTTCCTTTCCGCAACAAGTTGGCTATAAGAGTTTTGTGCAGTGCAACATGGATAGGAGTGGCGGAGAGCTCTGAATATGGATCGGATGTCGTACCACGTTTACGAAATGTTGCATCTGGCCTTTGCGCCGGCGCGTGCGGCGACCGACGCGCTGCTGCACACGATCAAGAGCCCGCTCAACCCGCTCTACCACACCTCGCTCGGCCGCAGCATCGCGGCCTCCGCGGAACTCTTCGAGCGCATGACGCGCCGCTACGGCAAGCCGATGTTTGGCCTGGACACGACCAAGGTCGACGGCGTCGAGGTTGAAGTCGCCGAAGAGCACGTCTGGATGAAGCCGTTCTGCGGCCTGCTGCATTTCAAGCGGCAATTCGCGGACGCGGCGCCGAAACAGTCGAAGCTCCTCATCGTCGCGCCGATGTCGGGCCATTACGCCACGCTGCTGCGCGGGACGGTCGAGGCCTTCCTGCCGAGCCACGACGTTTACATCACCGACTGGACCGACGCGCGCACCGTCCCGCTCGTCGAGGGCAGTTTCGATCTCGACGATTACATCGATTATCTCGAAGAGATGATGCGTTTCCTCGCCGATGACGGCGTTCCGGTCCATACGCTCGGCGTCTGCCAGGCCTCCGTGCCGCTGATCTGCGCCGTCGCGGCCATGGAGGCGGCGAACGACCCGGCGGCGCCCGAATCCATGATTTTGATGGGCGGTCCGATCGATACGCGCGTCAATCCCACCGCGGTCAACAAGCTCGCGGAGAAGCGCGGCATCGACTGGTTCCGCCGCCACTGCATCCACACCGTCCCCTTCCCCCACGCCGGCATGGGACGCGACGTCTATCCTGGTTTTCTGCAGCTCTCGGGCTTCATGGCCATGAACATCGAGCGCCATGTCACCGCGCATGTGGAGATGTTCAACCATCTCATCGAGGGCGACGGCGACTCGGCCGAAAAACACCGCGATTTCTACGACGAATATCTCGCGGTAATGGATCTGACGGCGGAATTCTATCTGCAGACGGTCGAGCGCGTCTTCATCAAGCATGAAGTGCCGCTCGGGCTTCTGCGCCATCGCGGCGAACTCATCGACCTGCGGTCCATCCGCCACACGGCGCTGCTCACCGTCGAGGGCGAGAAGGACGATATTTCGGGCGTCGGCCAGACGCTTGCCGCGCAGGACCTCTGCTCCGGCATTCCCGCGGCGCGCAAGGCGCATCATTTGCAGGTAGGCGTCGGCCATTACGGCGTCTTCAACGGCTCGCGCTTCCGCCGCGAGATCGCCCCGCGAATTTGCGCTTTCACCCGCGAGATGGAGCAAGTGGAGGCGTAAGCCGGCGCCGCAAACCGCGCCGCTCGACCCTCTCCCCGCAAGCGGGGAGAGACTTCCCCGCTCAGAGCGTCGGCAGGCGGCCGGCCTTCAGATTTTCCCGCGCCAGTCCAATCAGCAGTTTTTTCGTGCTCTCGTCTGCAAGCCATGCGTCGACGCGCGGATTGCCCAGACGCTCGGCGCCTTCTTTCTCATAGGTGCGGAAGCAGGCGGCGAGATATTGCGGCAGCGTCAAGAAGTCGCCGACGTCATTGGCGAGGTGATGATTCTGCAGCTTGAACAGATAGCCGCCCTGCACGCCGAAAAGCTTGGCGATCGGCGGATAGACGGGAAAGATCTCGGCGCGCGCGAGATCATAGATCTGATAATAGCTGAAATCCGTCGCCGGCGGCTTCAGACCGACCTTCTCCCACATGAGCTTGGAGAGATCGAAGAGCACATAGCTCATCGGATGCACGAGGCTGTACATGAAGACGCCGCGACGCGCCCATTTCATGAGGTCGGTCGAAAGGTCGACGTCGAATTCGTTGCGCGTCGATTCGAGCAGCTCGCGCGCAGCGTCGTTCCAGATGTCCAGATAGCCCAAAGCCTGGAACACATTTTCATTGAACATCGCCCGAGTTTCTTCGAGCGACAGACCGGCCCGATAGGCGAAGACGGCGATCGCCGAGTGATAGGGGCCGAGCGGGCCGAAGATGAAGCCGTGCAGCGGCTGCGTGGGCTCCTGGATGTAAATCAGATCGGGATGAAAGGCCGCAAAGGTCACTGCGGGAAGGCGCGTCACTTTCGGCAGGCGTTGGCGCAGCTCCGCCGAATCGCCAGGGCCGCGCAGATGGCCCGAGAGGAATTCGTGCGAGAAGACGTAATCATAGGTGTCGAGCGTCTTGACCAGAACATCGAAATTGGCGAAGCGAGAGCGGCCGATCGCCGAGAAATGATGAACCGTCGCGCTCGGGTCCATGACCTTCATCGCATAGGCCACGCCAAAGGCTTGGCAATTGCCCATGACGGCGATGCGTGGCCCGGTAGTGCGGATCTGGCGGCCTGTCAGCTTGGCGATTCGCGGCTCGACCGCATATTGAATCCAGGACTTGGAAATCTGTTTCTCGATCTGGGAGAACATCTGCGTCATTCACCGGCTTCGCCGCTTGGGCGCGTCGCCCGCCGGCCCCCGGCTGGTGACAAGCGGCGGCGCCTTCGTCTATGGTCCGCTGACGAAGGATGGCGCGCCACACGACGCCAAGCGCCATTTGCGACTTATTCACATCGCGATCAGGAGTTTGCCCCGTGGCGGACAATCCCTATAGCTCCCTACCCGACCATCGCTTCTGGCGCAAGGCTGTGACCGGCCTGCCGCCCTTCGCGATCGACCCGCTGCTCTCCGCGCCCTTCAAGATCGCCCGCGAAGACAGGGTCGCCACCGCCGGAAGCTGCTTCGCGCAGGAAATCGCCCATCGGCTCCAGACCAGCGGCTACACCTATTACCTCGCGGAAAAGCCGCCGCAGGGGATGTCGGCCGAAGAGGCGCTGCGTCGCAATTATTCGATGTATTCCTGCCGCTACGGCAATATCTACACGACGGCGCAATTTCGTCAGCTCATCGAACGCGCCTATGGCGACTTCAAGCCGACGCTCGATTTCTGGAATCGTCCCGAGGACGGCCGCTTCGTCGACCCCTTCCGTCCGCGAATCGAACCCGACGCCTATGAGACGCTCGAGGAGATGCACGCGGATCGCGAAAGCCATTTCGCCGCCGTGCGTCACATGTTCGAGACGATGGACGTCTTCGTCTTCACCTTCGGTCACACCGAAACCTGGCGACACAAGGCCGACGGCGCGATTCTGCAACTCGCTCCCGGCGTCGCCGGCGGCGTTTGGGACGAAAATGTCTACGAGTTTTACAATATGACCGTGAGCGAAGTCGTTCGCGACTTTCTCGCCGCCGTGGACCGCATCCGGGCCGTCAATCCCAAGGTTCGCATTGTTCTCAGCGTCTCGCCCGTCGGCATTATCGCGACGTATGAAGACAGGCATGTCATCGTATCGAATACGGCCGTGAAGTCGATCCTGCGCGCGGCCGCCGACGAAGTGGTGCGGGCCCGGCCCAACATCGCTTATTTCCCGTCTTACGATCTCGTGAACGTCTCGCCGAACGCTGGACGATTCTATCGGGAGGATACGAGGCGGATCAATTCACACGGCATCGATCGGACGATGAAGATGTTCTTCGACCACTTCACCGATCGCGCGCGCGAACAGGAGGCGGTCCGAGCCCTGAAGGTCGACGTCGCCGCCGAGGCCGAAGCCAACGCCCGCGTCGTCTGCGACGAGGAAGCGATCGAATCGGCTTGAAGACTTCACGAGGGAACGACAGATGATCATTGGTTCGCTTGCGCTCGCGGCGGCGGGCGCTTTCACCGGCGCGTCGCTTTATGTCAATTATGTCGAGCAGCCTGCGCGTCTGGCCTTGAGCGACGACGCGCTGATCAAGGAGTGGGAGCCCTCCGACCATCGCGGCTTCATCGTGCTCGCGGGACTGGCGGCGGCTGCCGCTCTTTTCGGCTTCATCGCCTATCGAGAGCTCAATGATTTGCGCTGGCTCTTCGGCGCCCTCGTCATGCTCGCCTCGTGGCCCTACACCTATTGGGCGATTGTGCCGCTCAACAACCGCATCCTCGGGCTCATCGGCGCCGATGCGGCGCATGAGGCCCGCAAGGTCATCGACCTGTGGGGCAGCCTGGAGCTCGGACAGACCGCGATCGGCGTTCTGGGCATCGCGATTTTCGCCTGGGCGGCAGGCTGACGCTTCGGCGCCATTTTTGAAGAGCGGCCTTCATGACTTATGATCTCGTAGTGATTGGCTCCGGGCCGGGCGGCTATGTCTGCGCCATCCGAGCGGCGCAACTGGGCTTGAAGACCGCCGTCGTCGAAAAGGACGCGACCTATGGCGGCACGTGCCTCAACGTCGGCTGCATTCCGTCCAAGGCGCTGCTGCACGCCTCGCATATGTTCGACGAAGCCGCGCATGGCCTCGCGCCGCTCGGCGTCATCGTCGATCCGCCCCGGCTCGATCTCGCGGCCATGATGAAGCACAAGGCCGACACCGTGGGCGCCAACGTCAACGGCGTCGCCTTTCTTTTCAAGAAAAACAAGGTCGACGGCATTCGTGGCGTCGGTCGGCTCGCCGGCCCCGGAAAGGTCGAGGTCAGAGGGTCGGACGGCGGGGCGCAGACGCTCGACGCCAAGAATATCGTCATTGCGACCGGCTCGGCGGTCGCGCCGCTGCGTGACGCGGCTGGAGCGGAGATTGCGGTCGATGAAAAGACGATCGTCTCCTCGACGGGCGCGCTGACCCTGGAGAAAGTTCCGCAAAAGCTCGTCGTCGTCGGCGCGGGCGTCATCGGGCTCGAACTCGGCTCGGTTTGGCGCCGGCTCGGCGCGCAGGTGACCGCGATCGAATATCTCGACCGCGTGCTGCCCGGCTTCGACCTCGAAGTCGCCGCACGCTTTCAAAAAATACTGGAGAAGCAGGGCTTCGCCTTCAAATTGTCGTCGAAGGTCACGGGCGTCGCGCGCGAAGGGACGGGCGTCGTCGTCTCCTACGCGTCGGTCGACGGCGCGACGTCGGACAAGATCGAGGCCGACGTCGTGCTGATCGCCACGGGTCGCATTCCCTATACGCAGGGACTGGGGCTCGAGGAGGCGGGCGTCGCTCTGGAACGCGGGCGCATCGTCATCGACGACCATTTTGCGACCAATGTTCCAGGGGTCTACGCCATTGGCGACGTGGTTCGCGGCCCGATGCTCGCGCATAAAGCGGAGGATGAAGGCGTCGCCGTCGCTGAAATTCTCGCGGGCCAGGCCGGCCATGTGAATTACAACGTCATTCCGAGCGTCGTCTACACCTCGCCCGAGGTGGCGTCCATCGGCGTCACCGAAGAAGAGGCGAAGGCCAAGGGACTCGATGTCGCCGTCGGCAAATTCCCCTTCTCCGCCAATGGCCGCGCGCGCTCGATGCGGGAGACCGACGGCTTCGTGAAATTCGTTGCCGACGCCGTCACCGACCGCGTGCTCGGCGTCCATATCCTCGGCGCCGGCGCCGGCGAATTGATCGCGGAAGCCGCCGTGCTGATGGAATTCTCCGGCTCGTCCGAAGATCTGGCGCGCACCTGCCACGCCCATCCGACCATGTCGGAAGCGATGAAGGAGGCGGCGCTCGCGGTCGCCAAGCGGGCGATTCACATTTGACGCGCGCCGCGTCCGCCCGCCTTGGGGTCTTGCTCCCGGGCGCCTACATGGTTGCGAGCGCTACGATCCGCCCGTTGGAAGGAACGATTGCATGGGACGCTTCGACGCGTTCGTCGACAGACTGAAACCTCTGCTGATCCGCGCCTTCTGGTTCGCGCTCGCGGTGATTTTCCTCATCGAGAGCTGGATCTGGGACCATGTGCGGGACTGGCTGCGCCAGCTCGAACGGGCGCTGGGGCTTGAGCGCATCGAGCCCTGGCTCGCGGGCGTGGTGGAGAAACTGTCGCCGCCGATGACGCTGGCGCTTTTCGCCGTCCCGATGCTGGGGGTCCTGCCCTTCAAAGTCGCCGCGCTGGCGCTGCTGGCGAAGGGCCACGTCTTCCTCGGCGTTCTGTTTATCTTCCTGGTGAAGTCGCTCACCCTCGGCGTCGAAGCGTTCCTCTTCGACATATGCCGCGACAAGCTCCTGCAAATGCCGTGGTTCGCCCGTCTCTATTCGATCGTCCTCGATGCGCGCGCCTGGGCCTCCCTGCTGGTGAAGCCACTGAAATTGCGCGCATTAAAATCAGTCGCCCGACTGCCCGCCGCGGCGACCGCTTTCGTCAGAACGAACGGGGGAGACGTTCTGCGCTGGGTCGCGCAGCTGCGGGACATGATGCGTCAGAAGCCGCGCGCCTGAGGCTCATTCGCAAATCGCATAGCCGAAACAAAAATCCTTGTCAGTGTCGGCCGGCTTGATCATCGACGCGGCGCTCGCAAAGCTTGCAGCCAAAAACAAGGCAAATATTCCAAACACCATGGCCTTTTTCATTTTTCCTCCCCGCCCCGTCAAATGACTTGCGTTGCAATCGCCGCTTGCCCGGCTCTGTCTTGACCAGCCGGACGCCGTCTTGCCCCGATAACGCAGTTCGAGCGTGACCGTTCCGCAAATAAAGGCCGAGCTTCGAAAAATTGTTGTGGATCGCCCCCGCGCCAAAGACGAAAAAGCCCCTCCCCGAAGGGGAAGGGCTCAATCGGCGTCAGCTCGCTCGGTTAGAGCACAACGACCTGGGTGCCGACCTTGACGCGGCTATAAAGGTCGATCGCGTCGATGTCGCGCATGCGGATGCAGCCCGAGGACACGGCCTGACCGATCTTCTCCGGCTCATTGGTGCCGTGGATGCGATAGAGCGAGTCTTTCCCATTTTGATACAGATACAGCGCGCGTGAGCCGAGCGGATTGTCGGGGCCGCCGGGCAGGCCGCCAGCGTCGGCCGTCGGCTGCAGATGGGGCCAGCGCTCGAGCATGTCCTTCGGGGGGATCCAGCGCGGCCATTCCTGCATGGCGCCCACATAGGCGCGGCCGGTCCAGCCCATCGCCTCCTGCCCCGTCGCGACGCCGTAACGAATGGCTTTGCCGCCGGGCATGACGTAGTAAAGGAAATGCGCCCTCGAATCGACGACGATCGACCCCACCGGTTCGTTCGTCTTGTAATCAACGAGATAGCGGTCGAATTCGGAGCTGATTTGGGCCTTGGGAGCAAGCGCCAGAAATTCCGCGTCGCGCGCCGAGAGTTTGGGGTCGGGCACCCGGACGCCGCTATAGCAACCCGCCAGAGCGAGAGCGGTTAGCGACATCGCAGCCATAGTTTTCCACTTCATCAGCACGCTCCTTTCCGCCGCAATCAGATTTCTTGAAAATTTCCTTACCACGAACCCGCCCCGTTTAATCCGCCTGCCGCCCTGCTATCGCCAATAATGTGGAGGTGTGGCCTATGGGCCACGCGCACATCCTCTGGTTGCAGCGGATCGGCGGGCGAAGGCGCGCAATCGCGGCCCCCCAAAGGCAGGGACAACCGGGGGACAAGCCCGGCCATGACGGCCGTGGCAAAAACCGCTGTCTTTCAATTTTCATGGACTTTGTCGAAAAACGGCCCAATAAAAGGCGGTCCGCAGTGGCGGCCAGTAGAGCGGCGGGCTGGTGAGAACCCTTCTGTTCACGCATGCGAGCGGCCTCGAGCATGAGATGGGCCCGGGCCATCCGGAGCGTCCAGACCGGCTGCGCGCCATCGAGCGCGAACTCGAAGCTGAAGCATTCCAGGTCCTGACCCGCGCCGAAGCCCCGCGGGCGCCCGTCGAGGCGCTGCGACGCGTGCATCCGCAAAGCTATCTGTCGGCGCTCGAGGAGGCGCAGCCGCGCGAGGGCTATGCGGCGCTCGACAGCGACACGGTCATGTGCACGAAGACGCTCGAAGCCATCTGGCGGGCGGCGGGCGGCGCCGTCGCGGCGGTGGACAGGGTGATGCGCGGCGACGCGGACACGGCCTTCGTCGCGGCGCGGCCGCCCGGCCATCACGCGGGCGCCCGCAACCCGATGGGCTTCTGCTTCGTCAATAACGTCGCCGTGGCGGCGCGCCACGCGCAGGCCGCCCATGGCGCCGAGCGGGTGGCGATCGTCGACTTCGACGTGCACCACGGCAATGGCACGCAGGATATTTTCTGGTCGGATGGGAGCGTGCTGTTTTGCTCGACCCACCAGGCGCCCTTCTATCCCGGCACCGGCGGCTACAACGAGACCGGCGAGCACGACACCATCGTCAACGCCCCGCTGCGCGCCGGCTCGACGGGCGATGTCTTTCAGGAGGCGCTCCTTGAACGCGTCCTGCCGCGGCTGCGGGACTTCAGCCCGGACCTCATCCTGATCTCGGCGGGCTTCGACGCCCATGAGCGCGACCCGCTCGGGGGCCTGCGCTTCACCGAGGAGGATTTCAGCGAGGCGACCAAGCGCCTGATGGACGTGGCCGACAGGAAATGCGGCGGCCGCGTCGTGTCGCTGCTCGAAGGGGGCTATGACCTCGAAGGGCTTGGCCGAAGCGTCGCGGCGCATGTGCGCGCCCTGATGGGGGCGTGACCGCCAGGCCCCCGGCAAGAGCCGCCGCCGAGAGCCGCCGCCAAGCCCCTGCGGCGTAAAAAAAAGCCGCGAGACAATGTCCCGCGGTCTTTTTCTAATGGCTGAAGGCCGGGACGGGCTTTAGCCCTGGCGGGCCTTGTAGCGCTTCTGGACCTTGTTGATGACGTAAACGCGGCCCTTGCGGCGCACGATCTGGTTGGCGCGATGGCGCGAACGCAGGGATTTCAGGGAGTTGCGGACTTTCATGTGTTTATCCTCGGCAATAGAAGACAGGCCGGGATACGCCCAGCGCCTCGTTGGCGACGCCTATGCCAAATTTCGCGCCGCCGATCAAGTCTCGAAGCCGCGTCTAGAACAGGATATTGGCGAAAAGCCGCAGATTGGCGCCGGGCAGCAACACCTCATTCTTACGAAACGAGACGCTGTTGCGCATGTCCGCGTTGAGCAGATTATTGCCCGCGAGGCCGAACGTCATCTCGCGGCCGAGCGGATCGTTCGGGCCGAAAACCATCCGGTAGCTCAGCTCCGCCTTGAGCAGATTATAGCCTTTCGTGGGCGTCTCGCCCGTCTCGGCGATCGCATTCTGCGCAAAGGCGTGCAGCAGATTGACCCGGGCGAGCCAATTGGCGTCGCGCCAGACGAGACCGCCGCCGAGCCGCACGGGCGGGATGCGCGGCACGTTTCCGCCACCCGTGAAGCTCGCCCGCACCACGTCGAACTGGCTCTCGACGCTGACGGTCCCGCCCGCGAGCGTCGCAACGTCGAGCTGGCCCTGGAATTCGCCGCCTCGAAAGACTGCGTTGCGTTGCGCATAGAAGGCCTGCGCGAGATCGCCGCCTTCGCCCAAGGGCGTGCAGCTTGCGACGGTCGCCTCGCAGCTCTCGCCGGTGAGATTGCGGAAAATGAAGTTATCGAAGCGCGTGTAGAAGAGATTGACCTCGAAACGCAGCGGCCCGGGCGCCCGACGCAGGCTGATCTCGACCGTCTTCGCCGCTTCGATCTTCAGATTGGGATCGCCGACGTCGAAGGTGCCGGTGGCCTCATGGGGGCCGCGCGAAAAGAGTTCGGGCGCGCGCGGGGCGCGTTGAACATATTGCGCCGAGAGGCTCGCGACCATGTCGCCGGGAAGATCTTGAAGAAAGCCGAACGCGCCGCTGACCGGCGTGAACTGTCGGTCACGGGGTGTCGAGAAGCCGGGGTCGACCCGGAAATCCGGCATGGCTCCGCTGATTTGCGCATGTTCGACGCGACCGGCGATTTCGAGACGCTGCGCCGCGTTGAACGCGAGCGCGTTGAACAGATAGCCGGCGACGCTCTTCGTGCGGTTGGGGTCGAAGAGCCCGCCGTCGACGCCCGGCGCGCGCAAGAACTGATGCGCGCCCTGGAAACCGAAAGAGGTTTTCAGCGTCCCGAAGGGCAGCGCGACCGGCTGAAGCAGGGTTTCAACGCGGGTTTCGAGCTCCCGATTGGTGAAGGTCTGCTGAGCGCCGTCGACCCCATCGACATTTGCGAGCTCGTTGTGGCGGTAGTCGCCGAGGCCCATCCAGAAGCGGATCGTATCGACATAGGCCGACCGCGGTCGCAATTCGCCTTTCGAGGCGACGCGCGTCTGGCGCATGTCGATCCGCGTATTGGTCGCCGTCGGCTCTATGCCGGGAATGTGGTAGCGGGTGAAAAACTGCGTCACTGAAAAGCCGACGTAGCCGGCGTCGAAAAGATAAGTCCCGCCGAGCGAGGCCGAGCCCATGCGCATGGCCGAATTGGGCTGGCGGCCATAGACCGGCGGCGGCGGGTCGGGCGGAAAGAGATAGGGATAGGCGGGAATCGCGTAATCGCCGGCGCGTCGACCCGCGACGTCGGCGTGGAGGAGAAACGCGCCGCGCCCGGCGTCCAGAAGCGTCGCATTTTCGAGCGCGCCGTCGACGGTCGACGCCGCCGCGCGGGTTTCAGCCGCTGCGCAGCCGGATTGTCGAAACAGGGCCGCGTCAGCGCAGGGCGGATGGTCCGGGATGCGATTGTTTTCAACGTTGACGACGCCGCCCATCGCGGCCGCGCCCCAGCGCAGCGTGGCCGGGCCATGAATCACCTCGACGCGATTTGCGCCGAGCGGATCGAGCGGGACGGCGTGGTCTTCGCCCAGTTCCGAGACGCCGCTGGCGGCGACGCCATTCTCCTGGATGCGCACCCTGTAATTATCCAGCCCGCGCACGATCGGGCGGCTTGCGGCGCCCGGGGCATAGCCCGATCCGGTGACGCCCGGCTTGTCGAAGAGCAGGTCGCCGAGCGTCGCGCCGGGCAAGCGGCGGAGCTCCTCCCGCGGCACAACCAATGTCGACCCGAAGCGATCGGCGACGATCGGCAGACTGTCACGCGGCGCCGAGGGCGTGGGCGGGAGCGCAGCGACAAGCGGCTGGCGCAGCGCGGCAGGCCTCCGCGCGGGCGGGGTCTTCGCATCCGTGTGGCGCTTGGCGGTCCGGACTTCGATCGTGGGCAGCGACTGCTGCGCCGCCGCCGCATAGGACATGAGCACAAAAAGGCCCGCGACGGCGCATCTTACGAGCTGTGACGCGGGCCTCGGGGCCTCTGCGCGGCCAAGAGCGTGACGTAACAGCAAAGCGCCCACCCACGTAATGTTATAACATGCATGTTATAACATTACGTGGCTGCGGGCGGTCAAGCCGGGGTAGCGGCGAAAAACTTCGCCCAGCCGGCCGCACGCAACGTGCAGGCCGGGCATTCGCCGCAGCCGTAGCCCCAGTCGAAGCGTCGGCCGCGCTCGCCGAGGTAACAGCTGTGGCTCTCCTCGACGATCAATTCGACGAGGCCCCAGCCCCCGAGATCCTTGGCCAGGCGCCAGGTCGCGGCCTTGTCGATCCACATCAGGGGGGTATGGATTTCGATGTCGGAGGCCATGCCGAGACAAAGCGCCCGGTTCATCGCGCGGATCGTTTCGTGGCGGCAATCGGGATAGCCGGAAAAATCGGTCTCGCACATGCCGCCGACGATGTCGGAAACGGCGCGGCGATAGGCGAGCGCGCCGGCGAAGGCGAGGAAGATGAGATTGCGCCCGGGGACAAAGGTGTTGGGCAAACCGTCCTCGCGCAACGCGATCTCCGCGTCGCGGGTGAGCGCGGTGTCCGAGATGGCGCCGAGCGCCTCGATGGTCATTGTGTGGTCGTCGCCGAGCCTTTGGCGCCAGAGCGGCGACAACGCCGCGAGCCCGTCGCGCAGTCTTTTGCGCTGATCGAGTTCGATGCGGTGGCGTTGGCCATAGTCGAAGCCGACCGTCTCGACGCGGGCAAAATGCGCGAGCGCCCAGGCGAGGCAGGTGGTGGAGTCCTGCCCGCCAGAAAAGAGCACGAGCGCGGCGGAATCGGGCGCGGGATGTGCGTCATGGGTCGTCATGACGCGGCAGCCTAGAGCAGTTTTTGCTCGCCGTCAGAGGTTTTCTCGTTCAGGCGGCGGGCCGGCTGGCGCGTCCCTGGGTTTCGAACTTCGGCAGGGCGTTCATCACCCGCTGCGGCGGGAACACGACGATCGCCTGCGTGCCCTCGCGAATCTTGGAGCGCAGCATGAACTGCCCGCCGTGAAGCTCGACGAGCCCCTTGACGATCGGCAGACCGAGGCCGGTGCCTTCTTCGGCGTTTTTTTGCGCAAGCGAGCCGCGGCCGAAGGACGACATGACGACGGCGATCTCTTCTTCCGGGATGCCGGGCCCGGTATCGGTAATGGCGATATATTGGCCGCCCGCCCGGGTCCAGCCGACCTTCAGCGTCACCTGCCCGCCTTGCGGCGTGAATTTAATGCCGTTGGTCAGGAGATTGAGCACGATCTGCCGCACGGCGCGCTCATCCGCCCAGATGCGCGGCAGGCTCGGCTCGACCGCCTCTATGAGCGTGATGTCCCGCTTCTTGGCGCGAATCATCAACAGATGTCGGCAATCCTGCGCGATATTGACCAAGGAGACGCTCTCCTCCTTGAGTTCGTATCGGCCCGCCTCGACTCGCGACAGATCGAGGATTTCGTTGATCAGCATGAGCAGATGCTGACCGCTCGAATGAATGTCGGCGGAATAATCCCGGAAGTCCGCTCCTAGGTTTCCCAATGGCGCGCGATCCCGCGTTAAAGCAGCCGTTTTTCCTTCCATTTGTTGCGTTTCCGCCTATATTGAGGGTCCAGCAAGGCGCGCAATGGCGCGCGTGCCATCGGTTGCCCGGCTGTATAATAGGCTGTGCAAGGAAAAGCCCTCGAACCTGCGGACCAGACCATGACCTTCAAGCCCGGCGACGGACTAAAACCCGGCAATAAAACGAAGCCAAAAATCACGAGCGCCTTGGGGCTCGAAAAGCAGCTCAAAACTGCGAAGCCCGGCGACCGCCTGCCCGACGCGGAAGTGCCCGGACTTGGCTTGAAGGTGACGAGCGCCACGCGCCAATCTTGGGTGCTGCGCTTTGGTAAGAAAGGCCGGGGGCATGGGCTCGGCCCCTATCCCGAAGTCGGGCTCGCCAAGGCCCGTCACAAGGCCCGTGAGGCGCGAGAGAAGATAAGGCAGGGGATAGACCCTATCGCCGAGCGCGCCGCTCTCCGGGCCGCGCAAGCCGCTTCCGCACAGAAGAAGATCGTCACCTTCAAGCAAGCAGCCGAGCGGTTCTATGCGGCCAAGAGCGGCGAGTGGAAGACAGACAAGCAGCGGCGCAACTTTATCTCGACCATGGAAACCTATGTCTATCCGACCATCGGCGCGACCGACGTGGCGGCCGTCGATAGAGCCGCCATTTTGGCCGTGCTCTCGCCCATTTGGGAGACCAAGGCGACCGTCGCCAAATTGTTGCGCATTCGCCTCGAAACGATCCTGACCTATGCGGAAGTCCACGGCTACCGGAGCGCCAGTGACAACCCCGCCCGATGGAGCGGCAATCTCGCCGTGATCCTTCCGAGCCATGGCAGGATTCGAACCGTCAAACACCACGCGGCCATGCCCTACAAGGACGTTCCGGCGTTCATGGCGCGCCTGCGCGAACTTGAAGGCGTCGCGGCGCTGGCGCTGGAATTCCTGATCCTGACCGGCGGGCGCATCGCCGAAGTGTGCGATGCGACGTGGGGCGAAATAGATCGCGAGGCCCGCCTGTGGCGCATTCCGAGCGCGCGCATGAAAGCCGGGCGCGAGCACATCGCGCCGCTGAGCGCCGCCGCCATGGCCGTCCTCGACCGCCTCGCGCCGGAGGATGCGCCACGCCCCGCCGCGCACGTGTTTCAGGGGCGCATCGCCGGGCAGGCGATCAACCCTAAAACGCTTGAAAATTTGCTGCGCCAAACGCTGGGCGTCACCAAGGAAGAGGCGACCCCACACGGGTTCCGCACCAGCCTAAGAGATTGGGCGGGCGACGAGACGGACTATGCCGACGAAATCGCCGAGTTGACGATTGCCCATAAGGTCGGGAACGACTCCCGAAACGCCTATCGGCGCTCCCCGGCCGTGCGAAAGCGCGCCCTGTTGCTCGAAGATTGGGCGCGCTACGTCGGCGGCGAGACGGGCGGCGTTGGCGGTGAGAACGTCGTTGTCGGAAAGTTCGGCTAAAGGTTGGAAATTCGATGCGGCCCCCGCCCAAGGGACCGCATCGCCAGTGCAGCGACAGAGCTTAGAATCCAAGTAATCGTTGGGCCATCGCAATTAAAAAAATTAGTTTGTTTGTTTGATACTACTTGCCGCTTGTTTTCGTTTTACTTTACTGACAGGCTACCGTTTGGATTTTTTACTTGCAAGAGGGGCAAAACGGGGCGCAAAAGCGGGAAACCGCGCCATTCGTGCGCTTCAAGGAAAGCTCCCCCATGTCGGCCAGAAAGAAAGCTTCAACCAAGCCTGCATTTATTACAAAGACCGAGGTAATGCGCCGTCTCGGGATCGGCGACACAACGCTGCGAAAGCTGATCAAGGCGGGACATTTCCCGCCGGGCGTTCCCGCCGTCCCCGGCGGCAGGGCGCTCGGCTGGCTCGATAGCGTGGTTGACGCCTATCAGGCGGAGCGCCTCTCCCTGCTCGACGCCGGCCCGGTCGAACTGCCGCCCGTGCCGCCGCCATTCTCGAAGCGCGACGATGACGATGACGCTGGCGAAGCGGAGGCGGTAAATGAAAAATGACGACCGCAAAATTCATCCGGCGGCGGCGCTGTTCCCGCTTCTCGAAGGCGAAGCTTTCGATAAATTTGTTGAGGATATGCGCGTCAACGGGCAGACCGAGCCCATCGTCTATGAAGGCGAGAAGGTCATCCTCGATGGCCGCAACCGGCTTCGCGCTTGTGAGAAATTGGGCATAGCGCCGCGTATGGAGCCCCTGCCCGAGGGGCAAGACCCTCTCGCCTTTATTATCAGTAAGAACCTGCACCGCCGCCATCTTAGCGAAAGCCAACGCGCCATGATCGGCGCGCAACTGGCGGACATGCGGCAAGGCGAGCGGACGGACCTTGAACCTTCTGCCAATCGGCAAAAGGTTTCTCAGGCGGATGCAGCCAAGCTCGTGAATGCCTCGCCCCGCTCTCTTGCGCGCGCCGTCAAGGTTCAGAAGAAGGGCGCGCCTGTTTTGAAGGAGGCAGTCCAGCACGGCGACCTTTCGATCAGCGCCGCCGCGACCATTGCGGACCTAGCCCCAGAGCAACAGGCGAAAGCTGTCAACGCCGCCACGATCCCGACCGCCTATCGCGGCCTTGTGCCGGAACTGGCGCAGCTTGCAGCGCAGATAAAGCTTTCAAAGGCGGCCAACGACCGGCTCGCAACTCTTCCCGTCAAGGAACAGAAAACGCTCGCTGCGGAAGCGAAATCTGAGCACAACGGGCTGAAACTAGGCCGGATCATTCAAGGCAAAGCTGACGAGCTTCGCGAACAGGAAAAGAAAGCGAAAGCCAAGCAGAAAGAGCAAAAGGCGGAAACCGAGAAAAAAGCGGCGCGCCTCGCACAGGCGCGGCAGGATTTAGAGCAGCGCATCATCGACGTGATCGTTCGGGCGCTTGTCGGCGCTGGCTTTGATCGCGAGACGCAAGAGCGCGTCTACAACGTGGCTCATGATTGGGACTACGGCCTAGCCGAGGCCGTCCGCGAAGCTTTCCATCTTTATGAGGATGACGACGCACAGGCGGCGGAGTGACCCGCGCCCCTCGCCGCCGGCTTAAGTAGAGACCAAGGTTTTGGATCGAGTCGAATAGCCCCGAAAAGCGGGGTTGACTACCCTACCCGCACTTCCATGAACGCTGTCAGAACGCAGTTCTGTGGCTCGTTTTTCTGGGTTTCGCAGCATTGATCACCGTCAAGTCTATAAAAGCGCTCAGAAAGCGCGTGAAGTCTGCGACAGCGCCAAATGTGAAGCTTTCGGCAGACATATGCCGGGCGTTCAACGTCAAGGCTGAGCACGTCACCGGCTCTCTTGATGCGGCGGTTCGCTTTGTCGAGACGACATTGCCGGGCTGGTGGTGGAAGGTCGGCACATGCTGCGTCTCAGATGACGCTTGCGTTTGCCCCGACTTCAACAATCCCGTTCATGGCGCTGCGCTCAAGGCGCGCTTCTTTCCAATTGAGCGCGGCGGCTTGTTTGATTGGGGCTTTGACCTTGATTGTCGGCCATCGGGCAATCTGCCCATCGCCCTCATGCAATCGGCGCTTTGGGCGCATGGCGTCATATTAGCCGCTTCCGACCGGACCTTCCTTCAAGCCGCGACCGAGGCCGTCAACGCCGAAGCCTTCGCGCTCACTGGCGCGCGCGACACCTGCATCCTCTCGGCGCACGCGCTCAACCACATCCTGCGGTTCTATGGGCTGCGCTCTTACGTCCTGCGGGTTGAGGCGAGCATCCATCATCGAACGGATCGGACATTCGTGGGCACGCTTTTAGGCCGCGACCCATGGGACAGGCGCGCCCCCGAGCCCGGCATGTGGCACGGGCATGTCGCCGTCGCGGTCGAATGCAATTGGTTATGCGACCCGACGTTAGACCAAGCCAATAAGCCCGCGTGGGGCAACGATCAGGTTGCGCCGATTGCCGTTGGACTCCCGCCATCGTTCTGGACGGACCCGCGCGGATTTGTTGTGCCTATCGGGGCGCTTGACGTGCGCTATCTGCCTTACCGTCGGCCGCAGAGCGGATTCAAGAATGCAGGCGACGCGCGCCCCTCGCACTGGCGCTTGGTCGCGGATCGGGCGGCGGCGCGATTGGCCGCTGACAATATTTTCTACTAGCGCGCACTATACGCGATAGCGCGTTATGGCGCGCGGTCCGTTGCAGCCTGAAATTCATTGAGATTTCGTCTCTTCCCTTCGCCGTGGGTGTTCCCTAATTGCGTGGTGCTACCAAAAAGGAGCACACGAAAAATGGAAACTTCTGCTTTGACTGCGGAAAAGAAAACGCAGAAGCCCCGACACCGCGACCCCGATCAATGCGCCCGCGTGAACTTTCAGGTGCGCATGAAAACTTCGATCATAAAGAAGGTCAACGCGGCGGCAAAAGCGGCAGGCATGAGTCGAAACGAGTGGCTCTGCATCGTCGCCGAGACAGCAACCGAAGTCTAAACAAAAGAAAACCCCCGCCGGTCAGGGCGGGGGCACATTCGCTTGGCGGCGGATGGAAACCGGCCCTTGGAGAAAGGCGGCTCACGATGCTCAAAATATTCCAGAATCCCCGCGACGGCAAGGCCCATAGCGCGCTTCTGAGCGCCTTTCGCCAGCGCCCCGCCCCAACCCCGACCAGACCCGCAATCTTGCGCCATGCGCCCCCGACAGGGCCGCAAGGATCGCTTTGCCCGCGCCCATTGCCGCTCCGGCGCTTCGCCCGGAAGGGAGGATGAGTCATGCGCAACGCCCTTGAAGCCACAATCTGCGGCGTTGCAATCCCGCCGAGCATTCCTGATCGCCAATATTTTAAGACGCATCGCACGCGCCGTTATCGAATGCGCTTGGCGTCGAAGGAAGAAGCGTCCGCTTATGCTCTGACCGGCGAAAAGATCGAGTCAAATTTTGTCCTTTGTGTCGCGGTTCAACGCGTAACGATGAATCGGCGCATCCGCGCATATCTTCCGCTTCCCGCTGCGATTATCGACCGCATGAACGATGAACGCTTGGCGCGCATGGTCTTCGAACGCATCGCATCGAATAGCGATTTAACGCCCAAACAGATGGGCGTTGCGATATGCGACTCTGAACTCGGAAAATTTGGAATGTTGAAGCTTAAAATTGCCGATGAATAAGTAATTCTGACGTTTTGCCGAACGCATCGCATTGGTGCGTTTCGTGAAAGCGGCTGTGCTTCATAACAACGGAGAAAAGGCAAAATGATGGCTATGACAGAAAAAGAAATCGCTCAGGCAAGGTCGAACACCTTCATGACCCTCGCCGAAGCGATTAACGAACTTGCCCTTCATCTTGTGATGAATGCGCAAACCAAGGAAGTCATCGCAGATTTGGCCGTCCTGCTTACAAAGGGTCCTACAGACGAAGACTATCTTGCTTCTCTCACCGAGATAGAGTTGCGCAACATGTCGCTGCGAATTGCGGTGGAGAAGAAAATCGTCGCCTTTCTGCTGTCGCTAGAAATCAGCGAATAACCGACATCGGGGCGCGCGGTTTCGGCTGCGCGCCTCTTCCATGAAGCAAACACAAGAGGAAAGAAGGATTGGAATGGATCAAAGCTAATCCGATACGCAGAAGGAAGAGATAGACAAGAAATGATCGACAAACGTTGATCGTTTTTTTGTCTTTCGACTCAAACCAGAACGGAAAACGCCAATGTAACCGGCCCCAACCAACGCCCCGGCGCACAGCGCCGTGTGAAGTGAACGTTACGCCCCGCGCAATGAGGCCCGGCGGCGATGGATCAACTCCAATGGCTGAGCATGAATTCGGAAAAGAAAACCCGCCCCATGATGGCGATCACGGGACGGGCGCTGAGAAAGACCCCCGGCTAGAAGGTCAGGAAGAAAATACTACGCCGGGCGCTGGCGATCAAGAAATTAACGGCAAGCCGCATCCTCTCGGGGGCGGCGCTCGTAAAAGTCGCGGGCGCAAGAGCCGTGACGGCTATCCGTGTGGCGAGCGTTATGACGAGAACATGAAATTTCTCGAAGTTTATTATTATCCGAAAGCGGACAGAACGCCTTACGGAATGGTGAAACGGACTGATCAAAAACAGTTCCCACAGTTTCACTACAAACAAGTTACGATGCTTCCTGATACGAATGATCCACGAAACTGGTCGCCCGGCGCTCCAAAGGGGCCGAAGGTTCTCTACAATCTTCCGGTGCTATCGAAGGCCGCCCCCGATGCAGTCTTCTACATTAGCGAGGGCGAGAAAGACGCCGACACGCTTATTGATCTTGGTTTCCTCGCAACCTGCAATAGTTGCGGCGCGACTTACGTAAATAGCAAAGGCGAACTGAAAGGTTGGGCGCTCGAACTCAATGAGCCCTGTAAAGGCCATCCCGCTATCTTGTTCGAAGACAACGATAGGGACGGCGTGCGCCATGTGCAGACCATCGCCGAACAATTAAGCCCCTACTGCCCCTCCATCAAAATCGTGCGCTTCCGAAAACATCGGCCCAAGTTCGACGTAACGGATTGGGTAGAAGAAATGTCATTGCAGTTGTTCGGCGACAAGCTCGTTTGGAACCATACAACGGCAAACCGGGAAATCATGCGCACGAAGTTTTTAGAGTTATTGGAGGAAGCTGTGGACTATCAACCAAAAATTGAACGCGATGGTCGTCTGATAGACAACTATGATTTTGTCCCCGACTATGCCGAAGACGTGCTGGCGCAGGAAGTTGTGCAACTCCATGGCGAGTCTTTTCGCTACGTAGAGGCGTGGGGCAAATGGTTCGTTTGGGATGGCGTATGCTGGCGCGAAGATGATACAGGACGCGTCATTGACCAGTATATCCGCGTCGTTTGTTACGAAAAAGCGGATCGAATCGGGCAACAAAACACTAAGAATGCAGAAAAGCTTTCTGCGAAGTTGTTAAGCAGCGCCACAATCCATTCGGTGCGCAAACTGGCGCAAAGCATTCCGCCAGTCGCCTCTACCGTAGATCAATGGGATAAAGACCCTTGGCTGTTGAATACGCCCGACGGAGTCGTGGATTTGCGCACCGGCGAACTGCGCGAGCATTGTCACGATGATTATATGACGAAGATCACAGAAGTCGCCCCGGACTGGAATTGTCCGACGCCGCTGTTCGACAGCTTCATAGATAGAATCATGAAAGGCGATCAGGAATTCATCGCCTACGCCATGCGCGTGTTCGGCTATTCGCTCACCGGACTCGTAAACGAGCACGTGATTTGCTTTGGATATGGAGAGGGGCGCAATGGTAAGGGCGTATTGCTGAATACAGTCGGCGGCTTAATGAATGATTACAGCGTCGTCGCCCCCATTACGACATTTATCGTCAGCAAACATGAGCAACACCCGACTGATCTAGCCTCATTGCGCGGCGCGCGATTCGTGCGCTGTTCTGAGGTTGAGAAGGGCCACCAATGGGCGGAAGCAAAAATCAAGTTGCTGAGCGGCGGCGATCCGATCAAGGCGCGCTTCATGCGGCAAGACTTTTTTACTTATCAGCCGCAATTCAAGCTGTTTATCATCGGCAACCACAAACCTTCATTGCGGACGGTAGACGAAGCGATCAAAGGGCGTATGCAAATGTGGCCGTTCGACGTGGTTATTCCCGAAAAAGAAAGAGACAAGATGTTAGAGGAAAAGTTGAAAGCGGAACGCCCCGGCATTCTCGCCAAGATGATTGACGGCTGCATGGAGTGGCAACGGATCGGATTGAAGCCCCCGCAATGCGTTATCGAGAAGACCGCCGAATATATGCAGGATCAAGACTCAGTCGCGGAATGGTTCAAGGATTGCATCGAACTCGACGTGAAAGGTTTTGAACCGATTCAGGGTCTGTTCGATTCGTGGACCCAATGGGCGACAAGAGCGGGCGAATGGGTTGGTAAGAGAAAGGAATTCAAGGCGTGGTTTGAAAAGCGCGGATATAAGGAAGAAAGAAAAGAGAAAGGGATTGGATTCGCAGGATTGAAGTTGAAACCCACGCCTATGTGATAGCGCAATATTTGGTCTCATGATTGTTGCAAGGCGCGCGCAACATGCGTTGTGGCGTCGTGTGTCGTGTTGCGGGCGGCTTCTGTTTTTGGGCGTTTGACTCACAAGCCCCTCGAAGGGCTGCGCGCCGCGCCCCTTTTCATTAATATGCCCCTTGCAAAGGTTATGGCTGTAGTTTCTGCACTTTCTGCCAGTTACCGCTGATCGTGTGTGTGTGCGCGCGCATATACACACGCGCGCATTCGATTAGGGTGTTCTGGAAAAAAGTGCAGAAACTACAGCCGTAAACTTAGGGGCAGAGATTTGAGGGGCTCGCGATGGAGGCCGGTTCCTGTCGCGAGGGGCACAGGGCTAGCTCTCAACCCGCCGGGGCTATCCAGCGGCCTTCCCTGCGGCCTTAGCGCACGGTCTACGGGGCCTAGGTCCGCGTAGCGTTGCCCCGATGGGCGGGAAAAGCGAAGATAAAGACAAGCTCTCGCCAGAAAAAATCTGGCGCTCGAAAGCCCGCCGCGCCAACGCGAGTCCACAAGGTGAAAGACGAAGCATAAACGCCACTGTGGTCGACGTTGCTAAACCTTATCAATTTGTCCAGCGTCTTTTGACGACTCCGAATATGCATCATATTCCGCATTCGTCTCAATTCGCTTGATTCTGCGAACCTTCGGCATATCCTGAGTAGTTATTATACAGCCCGTCATATAGCCCGCAGGGTTCATTCCCCTCGAAATCGAGCGCTGAAAGAGCGGGGCTTAACCGGGCGCTGTGAACGCTGAAAAGTTCAAGGTAGAAAATGCACGGCGCTAACCCGACTACTTGGAAACCGAAACCGAACAGTGAAAGGCCGGTTATCGCGAAGCGCAAACCGACCGCATCGAGCCGGATCACCAACGGCGCGAAAGTGCTGATGGCTGATGGCCGCTCCCCATGGAGTCGGCGCTATCGGGATATTGTCGCCCTGCATTGTTCCGACCTTGGCGGCTATGAACATTTGAGCCAAGCGGAAATCGCGATCATTCGCCGTGCTGCGACACTTCAAGTCGAATTAGAAGCCCAAGAGGCGGCGCTGGCGAGTGGCGAGAAGAAGATTGACCTTGTGACATTTGCGCAAGTCTCAAATGGAATGCGCCGCCTGCTCGAAACAGTCGGCATTAAGCGCGTGCCCCGCGACGTGACGCCGAGCCTTGCCGAAATCCTCAATGGCGATGGGGGCGCGTCATGATGGATATTGTGCAAATTATGGAGCACCCTGATCTATGGCAGCCGCTCTTTAAGAATCCATCATGGGGACCATGGAAAACGGCGCAACGCGCCATGTTCGGTCTGCCAATGTCAGAGAGCGACATTGAACTTTATCAGCAATGCACAGGGCGCACGACTCCGCCGACCAAACAATTTAAAGAGGCATACTTAATTTGCGGCAGACGCGCCGGGAAGTCATTCATGATGGCGACGACGGCGTGTTATCTCGCCTGCTTCTTCGATTACAAACCGTTCCTGAATATCGGCGAGCGCGCAACTCTGATGGTCATTGCCGCAGACCGCAAACAGGCGCGCACCATCATGCGTTATATCAGGGGCATATTGCAAACGCCCGCGTTAGTAAAAATGGTTTTGAATGAACGTGCTGAAAGCTTCGATCTAAACAACCGCGTGACGATTGAAGTTCACACTGCATCCTTCTCGACGACTCGCGGTTACAGCGTTTGCGGCTGTCTAATCGACGAATTGGCCTTCGTCGGGACTGGCGATGACGCCGTGGTGAGCGACACTGAAATCATTCGCGCCCTGCGTCCTGCTATGGCGATGATTCCAACGGCGATGTTGATTTGCGCCTCGTCGCCCTACGCGCGCAAAGGCAGTTTGTGGCGCGCATATGAAAAGCACTTCGCCAAGGACTCTTCAAACATCCTCGTTTGGAAAGCGCCGACAACTGTTATGAATCCCTCGTTCCCACAGGCAACAGTGGATGAAGCGATAGAGGAAGATTTGGAGGCGGCAAAAAGCGAGTATCTCGCCGAATTCCGCAATGATATTTCGAGTTATGTAGATGCAGACGTTGTAAATAACTGCGTGCTGCGCGGCGTCTATGAGATTCCCTATCGGTTTGATCAAACCTACGTGGCTATGGTTGACCCCTCTGGTGGGCATTCTGACTCGTTTACATTAGGAATCGCCACAAGTCGAATGGATTTAGACATTCAGATTTGCACGCTTGCTTGTGTGCGGGAATTCCGCCCGCCGTTCTCGCCTGCGCGTGTGATCGAAGAGATTTGCCAGATATTGCACACCTACAATATCAACACAGTTACGAGCGACCGCTACGCGGGCGAATTCCCCGCCGAACTGTTCCGCAATCACGGCGTCACGGTTGAACCATCTGAAAAGAGCAAGTCGGACTTGTATCGCGACGCCTTGCCATTGCTGAATTCGGGGCGCATCGAGCTACTCGATAATAAGCGCCTTATCTCGCAAATCTGTGGACTCGAAAGACGTGTGGCGCGCGGCGGTCGCGATTCGATTGATCATCCTCCCGGCTATGGTGCAAACGCACACGATGACGTGGCCAATAGCGCACTGGGGGCGCTTGTCTTAGCAAGCGGCATGTCTGCCGATGGCTTTAGCCTCGACATGTTCCTACGTGCGTATGGTTCTAAGCCAACGTTGTGGGAAGAGCGCCGCATGAGAGAAGAACAACGGCGAAAGGAAGAACAAGAACGCCTCGAAGCCGAACGACAAAAGCAGGAATCACATTCAGCGCAAGAACACGACGAGTCAACAAAAGACGATCAGCCATCAACGCACGACGATCATCGTTTGCCTGACGACTCCGACCAACCGCAGCAAATCGCTGCAAACATTCAACTGTAGAAGGAACCGCACCATGCCTCTCGACACTCTCAAACACGTTCGCGCAATGCAGGAAACCGCCCTCGCGCTCGAAGCGGAAGCCCGCGCCAATGGGCGCTACTCGAAAGATTGCAGCCGCGTAAACGATGCAATCACGCGTGGGCATAAGAGCGGCGTGGCGCTCTTGTGGGATGCAGCGGGGCGACTCGAAGTTGTAGATTTGAACGGGGGCGCAAAGCACGTGCAAGTGACCGATGAGGGCGAGCATGTGAGCATCGAGCACAACTTCGAAGGCTTGCACAATCCCGGCCGGGAAGAGAAGCGCCGCGACGAAACCAGCAAGATCGTGGAAGAAGCCTCCGCGCCCTACGAACAAGCGTCCGGCGAAAACTTCAAGAGAAGCGTGGCGCGTTCACATGAACGCTCGAAAGAAACCGAGGGGCGCTTTGAACCTGTAAACATGGCTGGCGATAAGGCCCGCGTCTCCGCCGAATTGAAGGCGAAGCAAGCACGCAACGCCGCCGATGCGAAAGCTTTCACGCGGTCGCAGTTCGAACGCAATGAGAGAATCGCAGCACAGATGCGCGCCGCCAGTGACAAGATTTGGAACAAAGGGGCATAACCATGGGGAATAACCCCCGCCAGCAACTACGTGAGTCCATCGACGCATATAGCGAGGCGCTCGACCAACTGCATCGTGCCGAGAATGTGCTGGCCCGCGCCCATGAAATGCTAGGGGCGCTCATGGCGAAGCGCGCTGACTTCGATACGCTCGATTCAGAAATAGCAACCGCGCGCGCAAATCTCGTGAAACAGGCGCTCGAAAGCGAAGATGACGCGCATTTGTCAGAGCCGGAGGGCTTCACGGCGGCAAAGCGCGCGCGCGATAATCTCGACCAAAAAATTGATGGGGTTCGCGACTCGATCAAGGTGCTTGAAGCCGAAGCGCTGGAAGCCCGTCGCAATGCAGAGCAAGCCGACTACAATCTCGATTGTTGCCGCGAGGGCGTTTTCATAAATGAAGCGGAAGCCATGTGCGATGAATTCCTTACGCGCCTGATGGACGTGCGCAAACTATGGAATCAAATTAGACACATGGCCATTCGCCAGATGCGCCGCACGCCGGGGGTGGTCGATATTAGTGGCAGACCCTATTGCGGCGATGGCGGAATGCGTCAAATCAGCATGTCGCCGAAAGTTGGACTGGCGCTGCGCGAAGACCCGATGGGCGATTACGACAGACGCGGGGGCCTAAAGCTCAGAGACGACGTTGGAAGGGCTGTAGCAGATTGGTGGGCAAGATTGCGCGTTGATCCGCTGGCGACATTCGAAGTGGAGGAAACTTTGATCGAAGATCGCGGCGAGTCGCTCATCGTGAAGGACGCCGCCGAATGAGCCTTTCCCGCCATCGGTTCGAACGTGTGGCCGCATGGGCGGGCGACTCCGCCGGTTCCTGTTTGCTGTCTGCATCCGGCAAATATGGGACCGGCGGTTTTTTCAGTTCCTCGCTTTGGTTCTCCTTCTTCTTCCCAAAGCGAGACGCGCCAACCACACGGTTCTCACAGTGCGCTGTGGTTCCGGCGCGAGCCGGGGGCCGGTGGAGTCGGCGGATGCGCGCATTCCATCGGTCCCTATCTTTCGCTTCGCTATGGAGCGGTCGCCTGTGCAATCCCATGGCGGAAAGCGCCGGGGGAAGGTTGTCGAAGCTTTCCCCGGCGATTCAATTCGAACAGCGGCGCGGACATGGTTGCCTGTACCTCCTATCGCGTCGCTCAGAATCCCGCGTGATCCATTAGATTGCGCGGGGCTCGCCCTATCGCTTGGTGAGCGAACGACGCTGAACTCGCTTAGCCGTTCCTCCTAGTAACAAATAAGATTGCCCCTCATCGCCGGTTCAAAGCGATCACGATATCGCCACGGCATAGAAGAACGCCGCCGCCACGATAGAGCGTGAAGATGACAGGGAATCAGTAAAGATACTTAATCCTAAAGATACTTAATCCTTTTGAACACCCATCCTAAAAGGCGCCTGGCAGCGCCTTCGTACCGCCTTATTTCCTGACCTGAAGCGCCGAAAGGCAGCTTCGTACAAACCATGGAGTATTTGCTCATGAGGAAGCTCCTTCTCATTCCCACCATTCTGGTCCTTTCAACGAGCTTCGCCTTTGCGCTCGATCTGAGCCAGTGGGCGAGCGTCAAACAGTCGATTGGCGACACCTCGAAGGGCGGCTTCGCGCTTAACAAGGCGTTCGTCGTGCAGGCACAGGTCCCGGTGAACCAATACCATGGCGATCTTTCGCAGAAGGCGAGCGTCAAACAGTCGATTGGCGACACCTCGAAGGGCGGCACGGCCATCAACAAGGCCGCGGTGATCCAGGCTCAGGTTCCGCTGAACTTCGGCGCTCCGTGAGAATAGCTCTGCGGTCTTGAAGTAGATCGCGGTCAATATGGCCGCGATCTCACCTCCAAAAGCGATTGAATGGCGATCTGTCATCGCCATCAACGACGAAAGCGGGGGAATAGAAAATGAAATATTGGCTTATTCCCGTTCTTGCTTGCATCGGCGTCGGCCAGGCGCACGCGGGCGATTTCATCAGCGTCAAGCCGAGCTTCATCGGCGTCAACTTCGGAAACAACCCGCTTTTGAGCGCCAAGGCCGGGGTGTCGCTGGGCCAACACAACACCGACAACACCACCCAGACCAGCCGCGTTAATTTCTACGGCGTCCAACAAGTCGCCATTGGCAAGGCAGGCAGCTCCCTCAGTAACGATACGACGGTCACTCAAGTCGGGAACCAAAGCTACGCGGGCGTTGGCCAGCACATTGAGTCTTTGCCTCCTTTGCCATCCGGTCAACCCTAGTTGGCGCGGCGGTCCAATAAACGGGGCGCAGGAAATATCGCTGACGATGGCGTGTGGGGGTGGGCCATGTTTGCATCAGATTGGCCTCATATCGACCACGAATGGCGCAACTGTAAACGCGCTATTCTAGCCTATCACGTCGGAGGCTGGCGCGAGGGGGAGTCGCCGCTGGACGCCCTCGCCCGGGCTCTGGGCGTTTCGGCGCAGAACATTCGATTACAACCGACCGACTCCGCGGCCAACGAACTTGAACAGCTTTCGGCCTGTCTGGGGGTGGGCTGGGGTGAATTTCCTGGGCTTAACATCGCGGAAGTTGTCTCCCTCGCGATATCAGCACTCAATGAAAAGCTCAGAGTAGTTCCGCCCGAGGTTTGCGCCTTTTTTGGCGCGCCGCAACAGCTTGAACCTTTCCCGCAAGCGCGTTCAAGTGGGGCGTCGCGAGAGATCGACGCGAGGGGCTTCCTATTGTAATCAATCTATAATTCGGCATCGGGCTCATGACGTTCCCAGAGCAATTGACCGCGAGCATGTTGCGGGCGTAGGGCGACGTTCCGGCCCTCGCGGCCGCGCAAGTCCTAAGTCGCGCGGGCTTCCGTGCCCCCTCACCGTCATGTTAAAGGCGACGGCCAGCTTTAACTTCTCCTGCCAGGTTACCAGATGGGAAGCCCCGTGGTACGCGAAAGGGACCGGGCATAGGTTAACCCTCCCATATTTCGCCCCTGCGCCAGCGCCCGCCGCTGCGGCGAGGAATCCATGAACGGCATGGGACGGGCGGCAAGGTCATTCCCTGGCTTCGTTTTGCTCCGCCAATGCCATCGCCAATGCCGCGTATTCTGCTACACCGCGTTTGAGCGCGTGTTCGCCGCGACTATTAGGCCGCCAGCGCCGTGATCCGCGCCAGCACGCGCTCGGCTCGCTTCCGAGAAAACGAAGGTGAAGCCGCCGAGAGGGGTTTCAATACTCCGGCGGCTTCGTGTCGGCGCGCCCGTATGGCAGGGGGCGTTTACCGACCGTCGCATGTCTCCTAATCGCTACGAAGCCCGTATGTGCGCGCACGCACAGCACACAGAGAAACTTTGTGAACGGCATTGATTCGATTCAGGCCCGCTTTTTGAACTTTGCTTTTTCTGCCGCTCGTCTTTGTGATTGACGCGAAAAAATGCAAATCGGCGCGAACGATCCTGTCGAGCGGCAAGTTAAGCGAGTAAAGCAAAAATAAGGGTATGATCATGCCGTCCCGGAAACTCAGCGTTGTGGCCCAGACCGAGTCGAGGGACGCTCTGGCAATTCAGCACGCGCTTGGCGTCGCTTTACGGCTTTCACACGAGAGGATTGCCGAAGAGGCACTGCCTCGCGATTTCGCGCTGTTGTTGATGCGGCTGGCGCTGGCCGAAGTTGTCGAAGGCACGTCGGAGGACGAAGGCGGGGCGCAAGAGTAAATGGGGGCGCACCCCTTCTTTCGCCGTTGACCAAAGACCCAACCGCTTCCCTTTGTCGTTAACGCGAAAATTGCCGCACAGAAACCATTTTCCTCACGTTGATTTGAAAGGTCCGAGAGAAACAAAGAGGGTGGCGCTATGTCTACTCCCGGCGTTGAAGATACGGCGCTCATTGAGCGCGAATTGGGGAGCGCCCTTCGATCCTTCTTTGGCCCAGTCATCTGTGAGCCATTGCCCGATCAAATACGGGCATTGCTTGATAAACTAGCAGCGATAGAAGCTCGTTGCGGCATGGATAAGAGGGGAGGCGCTTCAGCGGCCTCGCATTCGAATCGGGAAAACCTCAGACAGCGGTTCTTCATTATCTAGCTAGGAATAGACGGCCCGCCCGAAGGCGATGTTAGCAGGCGAGCCGTCGCTTGCCCCTGAAAAACCCTCTTGAAACACAAACACGGTAGCCCTTGCCTGCCAGCTTGAAAGGCGTGGCGGCGAGCGGACGACATCCGTATTTTCCCGCATTGCGCGAGCGGCGGTCGTTATTACGCTTGCTAACTTCTGCGTAAGCAGACTAGTCGGGCTGGCGGCGCGAACCTTCATTGGCTACGGGTGCGCCAGTCCGAAGAGTTGCCATTACTCCGCTTTTGATTAGTGCCGCAACACGCCCGAGCCGCCGCTTATAGCGGCATAGCTATCGCCACAGGGAAGCCGCGTGGTGCGCGAAACGAGGGTGGCCGGTAGGGTGGGGACCCCTCGTTTTTGGCGTTGCGCTAGCGTGCCCGACAGGGGCGAGGAATCCGTGAGAAACGCGGGCACGGGCGGCACACACGGGCAAACAGGTAACAGCGGAAGGGGAAGGGTGAAGTGGGCGCAAGTATGCACGGCCCGCCTCAAAACGTCGCATTGCATCGTATCGAGTCATCTACGAAATCATCTTCGTCAACTGTTTCTCATAAACAATCGAACCCCTGTTCGGGCCATGAAAAAGCAGCAACTCACGCCGCAAGACAAGGCGCTCGTTGAGCGACAAATCGCGAGCGGCCTTCGCTCTCTATATGACAAAGCGATTCTCGAACCGCTGCCCGAGGCGATGCAGACGTTGCTTGATATTTTACAGGCACGAGAGGGGCTCGCTACCGAACATGGTCCGGGCGCGTAGCGCGTGGAGTTATAATGGTGTAACGCCAAGCTTGGTTTTGCCAACGCTGCTGACGCTGCGGATGAAATTGCCCGACCTTGCATGACCATGCGACGCATGAATGCTTAACAATCTCTTAACGGTAAAATAGCCAGCACGACGTTCCGTGCAATGGGCGGGTAAGTTCCGGCGCTTCAGTGATTCCGGTGCGCCGCAATCTCGCCGCGTCACCTTGCGTCTATAGAGCCGCCGAGGCTGTGCGGGTTCGCCGACTTCCACGCCCGGCTGGCGGCTCGTTGGCCTAGCTCTCCGGCGAGCCGCCTCTACTGACTTCCCGGACTCGCGCAAGATGGCGCAGATGCGAAAAAAGGAAGCCGCCGGTAGGGGTTTCAGGGTCTTCCGGCGACTTCCCGTCGGCACGCCATTTTCGCAGGGACGTGACCGACAGGCATGTCTGATAGGGCCGGAAAGTCTCGTATGTGCGCCAGCGCATTGCGCGCGCGAAAATACCCTGTTGCCAAACAGCCACACGCTTTCACGAACCGAGTTCTAGATCAATGGCTTAGCTTTAACCATCGCTGAAACACGGCTAGGCTCGGACCGTTTCAAGGCGTATTTCAGGCGATCAGCGAGCGGCTCGTCCCTTTCTGGACCCTTTAGGGGCGGGCCGCTTTCTCACGCGGTCCCTGTGGCGCTCGCCATTGGCCCTCAGATGGTGCAACCGCAATGGCGCAGCGTCGTCTCTTTAAGACGGCGTAGCGGAAGACATTTTTGCTATGAAGTCGTCGGATTTCGTTGCGTTCTTCGAATCGAGTTGCGCCAAAATCTTGTCGTGCAACTGCTTCAACAGTTTGGCGTATTCGGTTACTTCCGCCTTCATTGACGCGGTTGACATGACTTCTTTCGACATAGCGAGCCTCCGGCGTTTGGGGCTGGAACAGCCACATCGAGCCCAACTGAACCGGGTCCTTTAGGAAAAATTAAGGCATCGGTCTAGAGCGCCTGCCACGCCGCTTTGGGGGTCAGCGCCGGGGCATGAGCGACGGTTGTTTTTGGACTCGCGCCGGAGCGCCCCCACCCAAGACGGGGGGGTGCTGGGATGCGACAAACAGGGCTTCGGCTCCTCCCTAGAGCTGGCACATGTTCTCGGTTGACTGGGCGTCTGGTCGCGCCATGTGGCGCGTTGTCGTCGGGTGGTGTCCGGCACGACAGGGAGATTCACCATGATGCGGCTTATGCTCAGAGCGAGCCTTGCGGGCGCGGTTCTTGCCAATGCCCAGTCCCTTCCCCCTTCCGAACCTCCCCGCGCGGAGGCAGCGCCTATTCCATATGACGAAGGCTACTCTGTGGATGTTCCGGATAGACCCGCCCCTCCTGCCGTTCAGGTGCCGAACGACGACTCAGACGGTTACTAACCCGCGCATTCGAGCGGCCCGCAGCATAAAAACGCCCCGCCGATACATCCACGGTCGGGGCGTCCCGTTTCGCTGGCGCTTGCGGCGGGGTCGCTCTCGACCTGCGGCCGACTTCTTCCCGGCCGCAGCTTCTTTGTCGTGAGCCGCCTATTGCTATTTATTCAACTATCCCCCGCGCACGGCCGCCGGGAACCTTGCAGGAACAACCAGTCCCAAGCCATCCGGGCTCGTTGAGCAAGCAAGTCTTCTCCGAGGTTGCACAGTAATAGCCCTCGCTCGCGACAGGCGCGGAATAGCTTGCGCCTGAATAGCCGTAAGTCCCCGAGCCATAATTTTCGCACGCAGATGGATAAGCGGAGCCATAATAGCCGTAGCTGTATGGGTAGCTTGCCGCTGCGCCGAGAGCCATGCCGCCAAAGCCCCAGCGGCCCCATCCTCGACGCATACCGGCATAGCCCCAGCGGCCATAACCCCATGTCGGACGCCACGCGGCATGACGGTAACCCCAGCCGGAGCCCCAATGGCGGTGTCCCCAACCGCCGCCATAGCGGCCCCATGCGGAAGCAGGAGTCGCAATCGACAGCGTAGTGATTGTCATCGCGGCGGCCAGCGCCGCAGTAATTGTCTTGCGTGAGTTCGTCATCAGCGGAACTCCCTCGGCCCGGTCTAGGCCCTTGTTGGACAAAGCCCCAACGCCGCCCCTGCAACGCGAGCCCTGCTTGGCTTGTTCCAGCGGGTGCGGGCGCTGCAAGCAGGCAACCGCCTGCCCTCGATGGGCGTCTTTGGTTTTGTCGCAATAGCTTACCTTCAGGAAAATTTTAGTGGCGGGCGGCTACATCCTTCTGTGGCCGGAGCACCATGCTCGGGGAGCCGTAGCGCACCCGTATTTCCCACAATGGCGTCAAGATGGGTGGCTCTAAATTAGAGCTGCACTGTCTGCATCTCCGCAGTGCCGAGGCTGGCGGCCAACGCCCATTGGCTCAAACGGCTGCCAGCCTTACCTCGGGGGCCATGTTCGACATTTAATCGCCGTCATTCCCAAAAAGGCGTAGCTCTATGTCCGATAATGCGGTGTTCCGTATCGTCTCGCGAATTTCACGAAGCTCAACTAAGATTTCTCGGAGTAACCATACAGCGGTCGATAACAAAAATATGAGAGCAGCTGAGAAGCTGCCAATCAGAATGGCAGGATAGGCAAAATCCAAAACCATTTTACCTTGTCTATTAGGTTGATTTGACATTGGCGCAACGCCAAGCTGCTTTACTATTCTTAAATTTGCGGCGTTAAGAAAGGAGCACCTGACGTTGCAGGACGTATCAGGCGCTTGATTTCTTAAGGAAGCGTTTGTTTTCGCAGAAAGTCACGCGGCACGAAGACAGGCGCGCGCGAATCCCTGAGTCCCAGATGACGCCCGCCGCTTCGCCAAGGATCAGCGCCGGGGCATAGCCGACGCGTGTTGAGGGACGCGGGGCAAGGACCGAGGCGGCGTCGTTTGAACGCTGCCCCGACGCTGGCAACAGACTGTATAACGAAGCTCAAAGCTTAACAGCAATGTCCAATAAATCCGGGCTTTCACGGGCGATTTTCGCAATAATCCCGGTAAGCGGGATTGGCGTGCGCGCCGAACAGCTCGCCTTTCAGCACTTCGGAAAAGCCGAGGATGGCGTTCAAGGGGGTGCGCAGCTCATGGCTCATCGTCGCCAGAAAGCGCGACTTCGCCAGATTGGCCTCCTCGGCGCGGCGGCGCGCTTCGTCGGAATTGGCTTTCGCCTGCTCGAGCTCCGCAATCAGCTCGTTCTTTTCGGCGCGGAAGAACAGGCTTTCGGAGGCGAGCTGATGGAAGCGCTTGGCGAGAGTGTAGAAAAACAACTGCGCCGCCGCGACCATGGCGAGCAGCACGCCGAGCGTGTCCGCGCCGGCGCGATTGACGAGCGTGATGTAAGCGACGGCCGCGAGCGAACTCGGCGCGATCGCCGCATACACGGCCGCGGGAATTGTCGCCGTCACCATGGTGTTGAAGGCCGAGGACAAGAGCAGCATCACAACCACGAGCGTGCGAGCGTTCGGGTCGTTGACGCTGAGCAACACCGCCGCATAGCCGGCCCAGAGGAAGCCGTGCAGGAGCTCGGTCACAACGAATCTCCTGCGCCACTCGATGACGGTCACCTTCGTGTCCTCGAGTCCAGCGAGGCCCCGCGCCATGTTGACGCAAAGGGCCATGCTCGAAAGCGCCAGGACGAGCCAGACGAGAGTCTTCGTCGCCGGAACCCAGAACAGGGCGAGAAGCGCCAGCATCAGAATGAGACAGGCGGCGCCGAAGGCGGATTTGCTCCGCGCTTCCGCATAGGCGCGCAGCAATTCGAGATCCGTGCCCCTGTGTCCCGTGTCGGAGGTCGTCAAGCGCTCGCGCGCCGCGCGCATGTGCGCGCCCATGCGGCGTTTCCTGGTCGCGGCCTGGGGATCGAGTCCGCGCCCGCGTTCAATCATCTCAGCGGTGACTTCGCTCATGCTCAACTGTGCATGCAGGACCGCCGTCAAAATCGGCGAAGCGCGATAATCGCCCGGAAACATTAACGGCGCGCTCACGGCAGGGTTTAAATTGAACGGGCCGCTGTGGCGATGATAGACTTCGAAAATGCTGCTCTACGATACGCCGCGCGCGCCCAACCCCAAGCGGGTTCGTATGTTTCTCGCGGAAAAAGGCGTCCCCATCCCCACCCGCGAGATCAATCTCCTCGCGCTCGAGCACAAGAGTGACGACTACGCGCGCATCAACCCCTTCCACCGCGTGCCGGCGCTCGTGCTCGACGACGGCGCCGTATTGACGGAGAGCGTGTCGATCTGCCGCTATATCGAAACCCTCTATCCCGAGCCGCCGCTCTTCGGGCGCGACGGCCGCGAGGCGGCCTTTATCGACATGTGGCAGCGGCGGATGGAGTTCGAGCTGTTCATGCCGGTGGCGCACGCCTTCCGCCACAGCCACCCGCGGCTCGCCGCGCTGGAGCAGCCACAGTTCCCGGACTTTGCGCAGGCTCAGCGCGGGCGGGCCGTGGACGCGATGCGCTGGCTCGACGGCGAACTCGCCGCGCGCCGCCATGTCGCGGGCGACGCCTTCACCATTGCCGACATCACCGCCTTCGTCGCGCTGGAGCTGTCGCCGCTCGCCCGCGTCGACGTCCCGGGAGAATTGGCGCATTTGGCGCGGTGGCGATCGGACGTGGCGGCGCGGCCGAGCGCGGCCGCCTGACGCGCAACATGAGGCGCGACAGACCCGAGACGTTGGAAGAATTGTCGGCGCGGATTCGCGCCTGCCGCCATTGCGCGCAGGCCCCCGCGCCCCTGCCGCACGCCCCGCGTCCGGTGTTTCGGGTCTCGCCGACCGCGCGGCTGCTCGTCGCGAGCCAGGCGCCCGGCAATCTCGTCAACCAGACCGGCATTCCCTTCAATGATCCATCGGGTGAACGGCTGCGCGCATGGATGGGCGTGGATCGCGACACGTTCTACGACGTCTCGCGCGTCGCCATCGCGCCAATGGGCTTCTGCTTTCCCGGCAATGACGCGGCGGGCGGCGATCTGCCGCCGCGCCCCGAATGCCGCACGCTCTGGCACGACGCGCTGTTTTCGGCCATGCCGCAGATCGAGACCGTGCTGGCGATCGGCCGCTATGCGCAGGACTACCACTTCGCCCGGCTCGGCCACGCTCTGCCCAGAGGCGCCAGCGTCTCCGGGATCGTCGCGCGCTGGCGGGAGTTTCAGGGCGGGCGGCCGCTGCTCTTCCCGCTGCCGCATCCCTCCTGGCGCAACACGGGCTGGCTGAAGAAAAACCCCTGGTTCGAGGCGGAAGTCCTGCCGGTGTTGCGCGCAGAAGTGGCGCGTCTCGTTCAAGGCGCGACTCACCCCCGCCCGCGATAAGGGGGCACCCCCTGATCGGGCAGCCACAGCCCCTCGGGGGGCGCGCCGGTCTGCCAGAACACGTCGATCGGCATGCCGCCGCGCGGATACCAATAGCCGCCGATGCGCAGCCATTGCGGCGTCATCGCCGCGACGAGATCGCGGGCGATGCGCAGCGTGCAGTCTTCGTGAAAGGCGCCGTGGTTGCGAAAGCTTCCGAGATAAAGCTTCAGCGCCTTGGACTCGATGAGCCATTCGCCTGGCGCATAGTCGATGACAATGTGCGCGAAATCGGGCTGGCCGGTCACCGGGCAGAGCGAGGTGAATTCCGGCGCCGTGAAGCGGACCAGATAAGCGACGCCCTTGTGCGGATTGGGCACGAGATCGAGCTTCGCCTCGTCGGGCGAAGCGGGGAGCTTGGCTTGCACGCCGAGAAGCGACGCGCCTTCGTGGATCTTCGTCATGGAAGGCTAAAGATAACGCTGCGGCCCGCCCGTCAAGAAGGACGCGCGCGGCGGCGTGGCCGGCGGAAAGGAAGGACGAAGAAAGGAAGGATGAAGGAAGCAACGCTGACAGAAGGATTTCCTCATCCTGAGGAGCCTGCGAAGCAGGCGTCTCGAAGGACGAGGAAATCCGTCAACCCGGAAGACGCCCCGTCACGGATCGCGATCGTCGGCGCATTCGCCGGTGCGCAGGGTGATCGGATGCGCGGTCATCCAGCCCGAAAGAAAGCGGTTCGTGTCGGACTTCAGGGCCGCCTGCATTTCGGCGCGAATGACCTCCAGCCATTTCTGCCGCCGGTCGGGCGTGTTCATCTCGGCCGGCACGCCGAGGTCGATCGCCTTGACCGCGAACTGAAACGGTTGCGTATGCCAGAAGGCGACGGCGCCGCCGCCCGGCATGGCCTCGATCGCCGATTCGGGCAGGCGGGCGAGCTTTTCCTGTTCGGCGACAGGCACGGGCTCGGCCGTGCCGTTCTGGGGCGCGGCGACGACGACGCCATTTCGGAAAAAGAGATTGGTCACCGCCCCCTTGCGCGCGGCCGCCAGATTGCCGCCGATGACGAAGGTCGCGCTGGACTTTTCCCCCGCGCATTTGAGCATGCGGTCGAAACAGGCGGCGACGCCCGACTCATGGGCGGCGCAGCTCGTCTCGATCCATTTGGCCATGGTCTCGGGCTTGACGTCGAGAATATAGGCGATGCCCTGCGGATAGTCGCAGCGCTGCGCCAGCGCCGCCGGCCAGCCCATGAAATCCTCGGAAAGCGGGGCGCAGGCTCCCGCCCGAACCGGGGACTTGTCGAACATGGCTTTCACCGCCGCCGTATGTTCCGCCGTCTGCGCCAAAGCGCCGTGACTGGCCGTCAACATCGCCGCCGCGGCGAGCGCCCGCGCTCTCCTGTCGAACGTCATGTTTCTCTCCCGCTCTTGTCTTTTTCGGCGTGACGCTGAGCAAAGCTCGGCCGACTCGCGTTTTTTCTTGATAAAGCTCAAGGTAGTCCCCGACCCGCGCCAGTCAACCGCTTTCCCGCCGGCCTGCGGCAGGGGCGTCCCGAAATGCCGCTCATAACGCGCGCCAAGGCTTTCCCGCGCCGGCTAATAAGGCTAAAAGGCGGCGCTGCTCCGCGGCGCACCCAAAAGAGGCCCTTCACATGACCGAGATCATCGACATCCACGCCCGTGAAATTCTCGACTCGCGCGGGAATCCAACCGTCGAGGTCGATGTGACGCTCGAAGACGGGTCTTCCGGCCGCGCGGCGGTCCCCTCGGGCGCCTCGACGGGCGCGCATGAGGCCGTGGAGAAGCGCGACGGCGATCCCAAGCGCTACCTCGGCAAAGGCGTCCTGCAGGCCGTCGACAATGTGAATGACGAGATCGCCGGCGCGCTGCTCGGCCTCGACGCCGAGGACCAGGTCGGCATCGACCAGGCCATGATCCGGCTCGACGGCACGCCGAACAAGTCGCGCCTCGGCGCCAACGCCATTCTCGGCGTCTCGCTCGCCGTCGCCAAGGCCGCCGCGGAAGCCTCCGCCCTGCCGCTCTACCGCTATGTCGGCGGCACGCAGGCGCGCGTCCTGCCGACCCCGATGATGAACATCGTCAATGGCGGCGTCCATGCCGACAACCCGATCGACTTCCAGGAATTCATGGTTCTACCGACGGGCGCCGATAACGTCCGCGACGCGATCCGCTGGGGCGCGGAGATTTTCCACACACTGAAAAGCGCGTTGAAGAAGGCCGGCCATTCGACCTCGGTCGGCGACGAGGGCGGCTTCGCGCCCAATCTTCCTTCCGCCGAAGCGGCGCTCGACTTCATCATGAAGGCGATCGAGACCGCGGGCTTCAAGCCGGGCGTCGACGTGATGCTGGGCTCCGACTGCGCCGCGACCGAGTTCTTCAAGGACGGCAAATATGTTTATGAAGGCGAGGGCGTGACGCGTTCGATCGACGAGCAGGTCGCCTATCTCGCCAAGCTCGCCAATAACTATCCGATCGTCTCGATCGAGGACGGCATGGCCGAAGACGATTGGGAGGGCTGGAAGAAGCTCACCGACGCCATCGGCAAGAAGGTGCAGCTCGTCGGCGACGATCTCTTCGTGACGAACGTCACCCGCCTGAGTCAGGGCGTCAAGACCGGCACGGCCAATTCGATCCTCGTCAAGGTCAATCAGATCGGCTCGCTCACCGAGACGATCTCGGCGGTCGATATGGCGCATCGCGCCGGCTACACCAGCGTCATGTCGCATCGCTCCGGCGAGACCGAGGATTCGACGATCGCCGATCTCGCGGTGGCGCTGAACTGCGGCCAGATCAAAACCGGCTCGCTCGCCCGCTCCGACCGCACCGCCAAATACAACCAGCTCATCCGCATCGAGGAAGAGCTGGGCGACGCGGCGATTTACGCCGGCAGGAGCGCGCTGAAGGCGCTGGCCTGATCGCTGACGATCTCTCCGCTCACATCCCTCCCCTTAGCGGGGAGGGTGGCGAGCGGAGCGAGCCGGGTGGGGTCCGGCTCCGAGTTTCTCGCTGTTGCGGCCTATACCCCACCCGACCCGGCTTCGCCGGGCCACCCTCCCCGTAAAGGGGAGGGATTTTTGTAACTGAGGCGTTCGGCTTTACCGATGACCATGGAAAAAACCTTCGACCCCCGCTCCATCGAGAGCCGCATCCGCGAAACCTGGGAAGAGGCCCAGGCCTTCCGCGCCGGGCGTCCCGAACGCGCGCAGGCCGCGCCCTATTCCATCGTTATCCCGCCGCCCAACGTCACCGGCAGCCTGCACATGGGCCATGCGCTCAACAATACGCTGCAGGACATTCTCGTGCGCCACCACCGCATGAAGGGCGAGGACGTGTTGTGGCAGCCGGGCACGGATCACGCCGGCATCGCGACGCAGATGGTGGTCGAGCGCCAGCTCATGGAGCGGCAAGAGCAGGGCCGCCGCGCCATGGGCCGCGAGAAATTCCTCGAACGCGTCTGGGAATGGAAGGCGGAGTCCGGCGGCCAGATCGTCGAGCAGTTGAAGCGCCTCGGCGCCTCCTGCGACTGGTCGCGCGAGCGCTTCACGCTGGACGACGGCCTGTCGCGCGCAGTCGTGAAAGTCTTCGTGCAGCTCTATCGCGACGGGCTGCTCTATAAGGACAAGCGCCTCGTCAATTGGGACCCGGCGCTGCACACGGCGATCTCCGATCTCGAAGTGCTGCAGCAGGAAGTGAAGGGCCACTTATGGCGCTTCAAATATCCTGTTGTCGACGACAACGGCAAAGAGACCGGCGACTTCATCGTCGTCGCCACGACGCGCCCCGAGACGATGCTGGGCGACACGGCCGTCGCCGTGCATCCGGAAGACGAGCGCTACAAGGCGCTGGTCGGCAAGAAGCTGCGCCTGCCGCTCGTCGGCCGTCTGATTCCGGTGGTTGCGGACGAGTATTCCGATCCCGAAAAGGGAACGGGCGCGGTGAAGATCACCCCCGCGCATGACTTCAACGATTTCGAGGTCGGCAAGCGGCATGGCCTGCGGCTCGTCAATGTGCTCGACGCGCAGGCGCGCATGATGCTTGCCGCCAACGCCGAGTTTCACGAGGGGACGCCGCCCTCAGACGAACTCGCGGCCGTTGTCGCCGCACTCGACGGACAGGATCGTTTCGTCGCGCGCAAGCGCGTCGTCGAGATGATGGAAGAGCGCGGCCTGCTCGACGGGATCGACGACCACAAGCACATGGTCCCGCATGGCGACCGCTCCAACGCCGTGCTGGAGCCGCGCTTGACGGACCAATGGTATGTCGACGCCAAGACGCTGGCGCAGCCGGCGCTCGCCGCCGTCCGCGAGGGCCGCACCAGCTTCGTGCCCAAGAACTGGGAAAAGACCTACTTCGAGTGGCTCGACAATATTCAGCCTTGGTGCGTGTCGCGCCAGCTGTGGTGGGGTCATCGCATTCCGGCCTGGTACGACGCCGACGGCAATGTCTATGTCGAGGAGAGCGAAGAGGCGGCCCACGCCGCCGCCCGCGCGCGCACCGGCGAGAATGTGGCGCTCACCCGCGACGAAGACGTCCTCGACACCTGGTTCTCTTCGGCGCTGTGGCCGTTCTCGACGCTCGGCTGGCCGGACGAGACGCCGGAGCTCGCGCGCTTCTATCCGACCAATGTTCTCGTCACGGGCTTCGACATCATCTTCTTCTGGGTCGCCCGCATGATGATGATGGGCCTGCACTTCAAGAAGGAGATCCCCTTCCGCGACGTCTACATCCACGCGCTCGTCCGCGACGAGAAGGGCGCGAAGATGTCGAAGTCGAAGGGCAATGTCATCGACCCGCTGCATTTGATCGACGAATACGGCGCCGATGCGCTGCGCTTCACGCTCGCCGCCATGGCGGCGCAGGGCCGCGACATCAAGCTCTCGACCCAGCGCGTCGAAGGCTACCGCAATTTCGCGACGAAGCTGTGGAACGCTTCGCGCTTCGCCGAGATGAACGGCTGCGCGCGCGTCTCGGGCTATGACCCGCGCGCCAATCAGGTCACGCTCAACCGCTGGATCGTCGGCGAAGCGGCGCGCGCGGCGCAGGAGGTCTCCGCCGCCATCGACGCCTATCGCTTCAACGAGGCGGCCGGCGCCGCCTATCGCTTCGTCTGGAACGTCTTCTGCGACTGGTATGTGGAGCTGTCGAAGCCGCTGCTCACCGGCCCCGACGGCGCCGCCAAGGACGAGACGCGGGCGACGACCGCCTTCGTGCTCGACCAGATTTACGCGCTGCTGCATCCCTTCATGCCCTTCATCACCGAGGAGCTGTGGGCGATCAAAGGCGCCGAGGGGCCCAAGCGCGAGAGCCTGCTGGCGCTGAGCCAATGGCCATCCCTCCACGGGCTCGAGGATGCGCTCGCTGAGACCGAGATCGGCTGGGTCGTCGACCTCGTCTCGGAAATCCGCTCGCTGCGCGCGGAGATGAACTTAACGAGCGAGACCGAGCTTCTGCTGATCGGCGCCGACGCCGAAGTGCAGGCGCGCGCCTCGCGCTGGGATGAAACGATCCGCAAGCTCGCGCGTCTCTCCCGCATCGGCTTCGCCGAGGCCGCGCCCAAATCCTCGGCGCAGATCATCGTGCGCGGCGGCGTCGTCGCCATGCCGCTCGAAGGCGTGATCGACCTCGCCGCCGAAAAGACCCGCCTCGCCAAGGAAATCGCCAAGCTCGAGGGCGAGGCGAAGAAGGTCGAGGCGAAGCTCGGCAATCCCGGCTTCATGGCCAAGGCCGACGAGGACGTCATCGAAGAGCACAAGGAGCGCCGCGAGGAAGCGCTGGCGCGCATCGAGAAGCTCACCGCGGCGCTCGGGCGGCTGGGGTAACGCCCGACGCCGATCGCGCGCCGCATCCCTTCCCCGCAAGGGGGAGGGAAGAGATCGTGGCCTTCATCGGCATATTCCCGCTAGAATGAACCCATGACCCTCACGCACAAACCCGTCGGCCCCGGCAGCCATGTCTTCCTCGTGGATGGCTCGTCCTTCGTCTTTCGCGCCTATTTCCAGTCGATCCGCCAGGACGCCAAATACAATTATCGCTCCGACCGCCTGCCGACCGGCGCAGTGCGGCTCTTCTGCACCAAGCTTCTGCAATTCGTGCGCGAGGGCGCGGCGGGGGCGAAGCCCACCCATCTCGCCATCATCTTCGACAAGAGCGAGAGGTCCTTCCGCAAGGACATCTATCCGGACTACAAGGCGCACCGCACCGAGCCGCCGGAAGACCTCGTCCCGCAGTTTCCGCTCATGCGCGCCGCCGTGCGCGCCTTCGGCCTCACGCCGATCGAGCAGGACATGTATGAGGCCGACGATCTGATCGCGACCTACGCGGCGCAAGCTCGCAAAAAGGGCGCCGACGTTCTCATCGTCTCGGCCGACAAGGACCTCATGCAGCTCGTCGGGCCGGGCGTCATCATGTACGATCCCGCTTCCGGAACCGCGGGCGCAAAGGGCTCGCGCGAGGAACGGCTGATCACCGAAGCCGAGGTCGTCGATTATTTCGGCGTCCCGCCCAATAAGGTCGTCGACGTGCAGGCGCTCGCCGGCGACTCGACCGACAATGTGCCGGGCGCAAAGGGCATCGGCGTCAAGACCGCCGCCCAGCTCATCCATGAATATGGCGATCTCGACACGCTTCTGGAGAAGGCGCCCGGCATCAAGCAGCCCAAGCGCCGCGAAGCCCTGACCGATCCCGAGGCGGTGAAGCTCATTCGCCTCTCCAAGCAGCTCGTCGAGCTCGTGCGCGACGCGCCGCTCGAAACCAAGCTCGAGGACCTCGGCCTGCATCAGCCGGACGCGAAAAAGCTGATCGCATTTTTGCAGGCGATGGAGTTCACGACCATCACCCGCCGCGTCGGCGAGCTCTATGGCGTCGATGTCCATGAGGTCGAGCCCGACCCCGACTTCGTCGGCGCCGCCGGCTGGCGGGCGCGCAACGGCGAGGTGAGCGACGCGCCCCGGCCCGCGCCGACGCGCACAGCCGAACCCGAAGCCGCGAAAGCCGCCGCCGCCTTCGCGCCCTCGACGCTCGCGGCCGCGCGCAAGGCGGCCGCTCTCGCGTCCAAGATCGACCGCTCGACCTATGAGACGGTGCTGTCGCCCGCGCGGCTCGACCAATGGGTCGCGGACGCCTTCGCCGCCGGCGTTGTCGCGCTCGACACCGAGACCACCTCGCTCGATCCGATGAGCTGCGAGCTTGTCGGCGTCTCGCTGGCGCTGGAGCCCGGCCGCGCCTGTTACATCCCTCTGCAGCACCGCGAGGCGGGCGACGGGGATCTCTTTGGCGGCGCGGAGCTCGTCGCCGGCCAGATGCCGCTCGAGACCGCGCTCGACAGGCTGAAGCCGCTTTTCGAGGACGACGCCACCCTCAAGGTCGCGCACAATATGAAATATGATCTGCTCGTGCTCGCCCGCTACGACGTCGCGGTCGCGCCGATCGAAGACACGATGCTGATCTCTTACGCGCTCGACGCCGGCCGCAACAATCACGGCCTCGACGAACTGGCGCAAAAACATCTTGGCCATCAAAATCTCACCTTCGGCGAAGTCGCCGGGACGGGCCGCAACTTCAAAGGTTTCGCGCGCGTGCCCCTCGATCGCGCGACGGAATACGCCGCCGAGGACGCCGACGTTGCGCTGCGCCTGTGGCGCGCGCTCAAGCCCCGCCTCGCCGCGGAGCATAAGACCGCGGTTTACGAGACGCTCGAGCGGCCGATGGTCGAAACGCTCGCCCGCATGGAGCGGCGCGGGATAACGATCGACCGTCACATGCTGTCGCGGCTCTCGGGCGAGTTCGCGCAGGACATGGCGCGTCTGGAGGCCGAGATTTTCGACCTCGCGGGCGAAGCGTTCAATCTCGGCTCGCCGAAACAGCTCGGCGATATTCTCTTCGGCAAGATGGGCCTGCCCGGCGCCAAGAAAACCGCGACCGGCGCCTGGTCGACGTCGGCGAGCGTGCTCGAAGATCTGGCGAGCGAAGGCAACGACTTCTCCCGTCGCATCCTCGACTGGCGCCAATTGTCGAAACTCAAGAGCACTTACGCCGACGCCCTGCCCGGCTTCGTGAACAAAGAAACCGGCCGCGTCCACACATGCTATTCGCTCGCGTCGACGACGACGGGGCGGCTCTCGTCATCCGAGCCGAATTTGCAGAACATTCCCGTGCGCAACGAGGCGGGCCGCAAAATCCGCAAGGCTTTCGTCGCGAGCCCTGGCCATGTGCTGATCAGCGCCGATTACTCGCAGATCGAACTGCGCCTGCTGGCGCATATCGCCGACATTCCGCAACTCAGACAAGCTTTCGCCGACGATATCGACATTCACGCCATGACGGCCTCCGAAATGTTCGGCGTGCCCGTCGCGGGCATGCCGCCGGAGGTCCGCCGCCGCGCCAAGGCGATCAATTTCGGCATTATCTACGGCATTTCGGCCTTCGGCCTCGCCAATCAGCTCTCCATCCCACGCGAAGAGGCTGGCGCCTATATCAAGCGCTATTTCGAGCGCTTCCCCGGCATTCGCGACTACATGGACGCAACCAAAAAGATCGTGCGCGAGAAAATGTGCGTGACGACGATCTTCGGCCGCGCGCTGCATTTCCCGCGCATGGCGTCGGCCAACCCTTCTGACCGCGCCTTCTATGAGCGCGCGGCGATCAACGCCCCGATCCAGGGCGCGGCCGCCGACATCATCCGCCGCGCCATGACGCGCATGGACGCCGCGCTCGCCGAGGCGGGCCTTGCGGCGCAAATGCTTCTGCAGGTGCACGACGAACTCGTTTTCGAGGCGCCGAAGGCGCAAGCCCAGGAAACGATTGCAATCGCGCGCCGGGTGATGGAGCAGGCGCCGCTCCCCGCCGTCGACCTCAGCGTGCCGCTGAAAGTCGACGCGCGCGCCGCGCATAATTGGGACGAAGCGCATTGAGAATGCGCTCGCCCTCCCCTTTGCGGGGAGGGAAGCGGCTGAAATTTTAGATCCCCGGATCATTCGCCGGCGGCGGCTTGTCGCTCTCCAGGCCATAAGCGTAGCGCGTCCAGATGCGCTCATGAAGATAATAGAGCACAAACATCACGCCGACTTGCACGCCTGCAATCTCCGCCGCGCGGGCGGCGTCTTCCAGAAAGGCGTAGACGACCAAGAAGGTCGAGACGCCCGCCGGCAAAAGCCAGGTGACAGCCTTGGCGAGGCTGCGCTTCGGCGCGGGGCGGTAGCTCTCGCGCTCGATCGCGACGCCTTCCATGGAGGCGTAGCTCAGATCGGTGAGCGGCGTCTCGGCGCGACGATCCGAGGCCGCGACCGTCTTCACCATGCCGACGGCCACGGTTTCATTGGTGATGCGATCGATCAGAATGAAGCCGCCCGTCTCGCGGTTCTCGACATAGGGATCGCAGGCCACGACGGTCTCGAGCGAGAGTCTCGCCTCGCCGATCTCGTTGAAGGCCAGCGTCTCGTCCGAAGGGATCGGCGCCGCGAGGCCCGTTTCGATCTCGATGCGCGCGTCGACCGCCGTAATATTGGCCGGCGTCGTCTTCGCGCCGATCTTCAGGAGATAGCTCTTGCCGATCGAGAGCGGCTCGCGCACGAGCCACAGCAACTTCGCCTCCAGCCGGTCGCCGACCTTCGCCGGCGACACGGGCGAACTCAACAGATCGCCGCGCGAGCAGTCGATTTCCTCCGTGAGCGTGATCGTCACCGATTGGCCCGAGACTGCGCTGTCGAGATCGCCGTCGTAAGTCACGACGCGGGAAATGCGCGTGTCGCGCCCGGCCGGCAGAATGCGGACGATGTCGCCGGGCCGGATATTGCCGCCGCTGATGAAGCCGGAGAAGCCGCGGAAGTCGAGATTGGGGCGGTTCACCCATTGCACCGGCATGCGGAAGGGCGCGATGCGCATCACGTCCTCGACCGCTACGCCTTCAAGATAGGTCAAGAGCGGCGGGCCGTCGTGCCAGGGCATGGTCTTGGCGCCATGCACCAGATTGTCGCCGTCCTTGGCGACGAGCGGCAGGACATAGACGGAGGCGAAGCGCAGATGCTTGGCGAAGTCGCGAAAATCCGCTTCGATCTTGCGGAAGGTCTCCTCGCTGTAGTCGACGAGGTCCATCTTGTTGACGGCGACGACGACATGGCGCACCCCGAACATGGAGGTGATGACGCTGTGCCGGCGCGTCTGCGGCAGGATGCCCTTGCGCGCGTCGACGAGCAGGATGGCGAGATCCGCCGTCGAGGCGCCGACCGCCATATTGCGCGTATATTGCTCGTGGCCGGGCGTGTCGGCGACAATGAACTTGCGCTTGTCGGTCGCGAAATAGCGATAGGCGACGTCGATGGTGATGCCCTGTTCGCGCTCCGCGGCGAGGCCGTCGACGAGCAATGCGAAATCGAGATCGTCGCCCTGCGTCCCGTGCTTCTTCGAGTCGGCCTCGAGCGCGGCGATCAGATCGTCGGGCGCGAGATCGGCGTCATAGAGCAGGCGTCCGATCAGCGTCGACTTGCCGTCGTCGACCGAGCCGCAGGTGATGAAGCGCAGCAGCGGCTTGTCGGCTGGAACACGCGCGACGGCCGTCTGGGCGGCGCCTTCGATGAGCTCGACGCCCTGCATGTCAGAAATACCCTTCCTGCTTTTTCTGTTCCATCGAGCTCGAGCCGTCATGGTCGATGAGGCGGCCCTGCCGCTCGGAGGAGCGGCTCTCGCGCATTTCGGTGATGATTTCGTCGAGCGTCTCCGCCTCGCTCTCAATGCCGCCGGTCAGGGGATAGCAACCTAGGGTGCGAAAACGCACTTTCTTGTGCTCCACGACCTCGCCCGGCTCGAGCTGCAGGCGGTCGTCTTCGACCATGATCAGCGTGCCGCTCCGGCGCACGACGGGCCGTTCCTTGGCGAAATAGAGCGGCACGACGGGGATGTTCTCGCGCGCTATATAGTCCCAGATGTCCGCTTCCGTCCAATTCGACATGGGGAAAATGCGCAGGCTTTCGCCCGGCGCCTTGCGCGTATTGTAGAGACGCCAGAATTCCGGGCGCTGGTTCTTTGGATCCCAGCGATGCTGCGCTGTGCGGAAGGACAGCACGCGCTCCTTGGCGCGCGATTTTTCCTCGTCACGGCGCGCGCCGCCAAAGGCCGCGTCGAATTTATATTTGTCGAGCGCCTGCTTCAGCGCCTCGGTCTTCATGATCTCGGTATGAAGCTTCGAGCCATGAACGAAGGGGCTGATGTTCATCTCAATCCCCCTGGGATTGATGTATTCGATAAGCTCGAGGCCCCACTCTTTCGCGATGCGGTCGCGAAAGTCGATCATCTCCCTGAACTTCCATGTCGTGTTGATATGCATCAACGGGAAGGGCGGCTTCGACGGGTAGAAGGCCTTCATGGCGACATGCAGCATCGCCATGGAATCCTTGCCGACCGAGAACAACATCACGGGCCGTTCGCATTCGGCGACGGCCTCGCGCATGATGTGAATGCTTTCCGCTTCGAGCCGGTCGAGATGGCCGAGCGAGCGTGTGGGCAGCGCCGTCATTGGAACGCCTCCGGCGATTTCGGGGCCGAGCCGCGGCGCAGAACTCCGTCTTCGCCGACATGCAGGCCGCATTCCTTCTTGTCGTCCTGCTCCCACCACCAGCGGCCGGCGCGTTCGTCCTCGCCGGGCTTGACGGCGCGCGTGCAGGGCGCGCAGCCAATGGAGAGAAAGCCCTGTGCGTGCAGCGCGTTCACGGGGATGGAGAACTCTTCCGTCGCGGCGGCGATGGCGTCGCGCGTGTAATCGAGAACCGGGTTGATCTTGATCGTCCTGTAGTTTGTGTCGAAAGCGATCATGGCGACGTCGGCCCGCGCCGCCGACTGATCGGCCCGCAGACCGGTGATCCAGCCGGAAACGCCATGGAGAAGCCGGCCGAGCGGCTCGACCTTGCGCACATGGCAGCAGGCCTTGCGCGCCTCGACGGATTTGTAGAATCCGTTGACGCCCTGTTCCTCGACGAGCTTTTCGAGCGGCTCGGTCGGCGGATAGGCGGCGCGGATGCGGCGGGCGTAGCGCGCCTCCGTGTCTTCCCAAAGCGCATAGGTTTCGGGAAAGAGGCGGCCCGTGTCGATCGTCGCGACGTCGATGTCGAGACCCTGGGTGAAGATGGAATGGGTAATGAACTGATCCTCTATGCCGAAACTCGTCGTGAAGACGATGCGGCCAGGGATGAGTTCGCGCACGAGCTGCAGCCGGTGATCGAGATCGAGCGGCAGCAGCCGCGGCGCGAGAATCTCGGGAATGGAGGCCGTCATTGCGCCGCCGCCTTTCGCCGCGCGTCGAGAATGGAGCCCGGCGCGACATAGCCGCGCTGATAGGTGCGGGCGTGCGCGTCGCGCGCGGCGCGCCATTGCGTCTCGTCCTGCCGCGCCTCGATGTCGTCGGGGATTTCCACCGTGTCGAAGCCACAGCCGAGCGCATGGGCATATTGATCAGCGAGCAGTCGCCCGCTCGCGCGCAATTCGCCCGCAAAACCGGCGCGACGCAGAAGGCGCGCCAGCGAAAAGCCGCGCCCGTCGGCAAAGGCCGGGAAAACGATCGAAATGAGGCCCAGTTTTGGCAGCGCGTCGGCGAGCGCCGCGGGCTCCGTCGTGTTGGGCGCGATGACGCCCAGATCGACGCCGGGGCCGTGAACCTCGATCGCATGGTCGAGCCGCGCGAGCGACACGATGACCTTGCCGCTCTTGGGCAGCGCCTCCTCCTCGGCGAGCCGGCGCCAGACGTCGTCGATGAAGCGGCCGTCAGATATCAGCGCCATCCTCGCCCTCCCGTCTCAGCACATCCTTGAAGCGCGCATGGCCAATCCGCCGCCAGGTTTCGATGAAAGTCTCGCCTTCCTGGCGCTCGGCCAGATAGAAATCGACGAGATGCTCGATCACGTCGGGCGCCTGCTCGGCCGTCACGCCGGGGCCGAGAATTTCGCCGACCGACGCGGAAAAGGTCGGATCGCCGCCAAGCGTGATCTGGTAGGACTCCTGGCCCTTCTTTTCGAGGCCGAGAATGCCGATCGCGCCGACGTGATGATGGCCGCAGGCGTTGATGCAGCCGGAGATCTTGATCCCGAGCTTGCCGATGCGGCGCTGGCGAGAGAGATCCGAGAAGCGCTTCGAGATGGCCTGTGCGATCGGTATCGAGCGCGCCGTCGCCAGCGAGCAGTAATCGAGGCCGGGGCAGGAGATGATGTCGGAGACGAGCCCGGCGTTGGCCGTGGCGAGGCCGGCGGCGTCGAGCAGTTTCCAAAGGTCGAAGAGATCGTCCTGCTTCACATGCGGCAGGATGATGTTCTGCTCATGAGAGACGCGCAATTCGCCGAAGCCGAAACGCTCGCTCGCCTCGGCGAGCGCGCGCATCTGCGCCGATGTGGCGTCGCCGGGAATCCCGCCGATAGGCTTCAGCGACACGGTGACGACGGCGTAGCCTGGAATCTTGTGGGGCCCGACATTCACCTCGACGAAATTGCCGAAGGCGGGATGCTCGACGCGGGCGGCGCGCAGCTTCTGCGAGTCAGCCGGCAGCGTCTCATAGGGCGGCGGCGCGAAAAACGCGGCGATGCGGTCGAATTCTGCAGGATCGTAGGCGAAGACGGAACGGTCCATCGCCGCGAATTCGGCCTCGACGGCCGCGCGCACCTCGTCGATCCCCTTTTCGTGAACGAGGATCTTGATGCGCGCCTTGTATTTGTTGTCGCGACGGCCGAAGCGGTTATAGACGCGCATGATGGCTTCGAGATAGGCGAGGAGATCGGCGCGCGGCGCGAAGTCGCGAATAACCTTGCCGATGAAGGGCGACCGTCCGAGGCCGCCGCCGACGACCACCTTATAGCCGATCTCGCCCGCGTCGTTCTTCACGATCGCCAGGCCGATGTCGTGAACCATGATCGCGGCGCGATCCTGCGCCGCGCCGGTGACGGCGATCTTGAATTTGCGCGGGAGGAACGAAAACTCCGGATGCGCGCTCGACCACTGGCGCAGGAATTCGGCTGTCGGGCGCGGGTCTTCGATTTCATCCGGCGCGACGCCCGAGAAATGATCGGCGGTCACATTGCGAATGCAATTGCCGGAGGTCTGGATCGCGTGCATCTCGACCTCGGCGAGCGCCTCGAGGATATCGGGCGTGTCGACGAGCTTCGGCCAATTGTACTGGAGATTCTGGCGAGTCGTGAAATGGCCGTAGCCGCGGTCATATTTGTCCGCGATATCGGCGAGGCGGCGCATCTGCAGCGCCGTCAGCGTGCCATAGGGAATGGCGACGCGCAGCATATAGGCGTGGAGCTGAAGGTAGAGGCCGTTCATCAGACGGAACGGACGGAACTCGTCTTCCGTCAACTTGCCTTCGAGGCGCCGGCGCACCTGCTCACGAAATTCCGCGACGCGCTCGCGCACGAAAGCGGCGTCAAAAGCGTCGTAGCGATAGGTCGTGACCGGCGCATTGGGCCGGGCGAGACTGGGATCATGTGCGGTCATCATGCGCCTCCCGCCGCCTGCTTGCCGAGATCGAGGCGCACGCTCGGTCCCTTGACCCGCATTTTTTCTCGGTAATGGAGCGGCGCCGGAACGCCGTCCGCGCCAACGGCGACGTCGGCGAGATAAACGTCGACGACGCGATTGGCGGCGATCTCCGCTTTTCCGAAGGCCTCCAGCGCCGCCGCCTCGTCCTTGTCGTGCGCGACGCGCGCTTTGACGTGATCGCGCTCCCAGCCCGAGGGCCCGAGAAACACCACCTCCCCGTCGGCGAGATTGGACGCCAGTAAAATCTGTGGATGTTTGAGCGCCGGCATCACGTCTCCTGCGCCAGTTTGAGCGACAGCCCCGTCATCTCGTCCGACCAGATGATCTGGCAGCTCAGGCGAGAATTTTCGTAAAGCATCGGCAATTCGTCGAGCTTTTCCAGCTCGTCCTCGCGCGGCGGCGGCACGCGGGCGGCGGAAACGGCGTCGAGCACGACGTGACATTCGGCGCAAGCGAGCGCGCCGCCGCAGGTGTTCTCCATACCGATGCCGTAATCGCGGAGGATTTCCATAAGTCTCCAGCCTTCAACGGCCGCGAGCTCATGAACGACGCCATTGCGGTCCTCGACGCGCAGAAACGGCGTCTCGGGCTCCAGCGGCGCAGCGCGCGTGTCGACAATGTCCAATGCAATACTCATGCGCTCGTTTTTCGATTTGCGGAAACGACGCCGCCCTCGGCTGTGGCGTTCTGTATTTCGAACGGTTAGATACCTTAAATCGCCCGGAAGTCAATTCACTTTCAAAATTCGCCCTATCACTTATTTCACATCCATCATCGGTATAATCGGCCTGGGAAAGCTGGGGCATGACAAGCAAGGTTAAAATATGTTTGCTAAGAATCAGGGGTCCACGAGCGGCCGACGCTCAAGCGCCACAGGAGACCGCATGGTAAAAAAACCAATAAAACCCGCAAAACAAACGCCGTCTCCGAAGCCGGAGCCGGAGCCGCGGCGTGAGCCCGCGCCCAAGGCGGCCGCCTCGAAGGCCCCCGTCGCCGATGTCCGGCCGGCGGTGATTGTCGTGGGCGCGGACAAGGGCGGCGTCGGCAAGACGACGATCGCGCGGGCCATCCTCGACTTTCTGTCGCTCAACGATATCGAGGCCCGCGCCTTCGACACGGAGACGCCGCGCGGCACGCTTCACCGGTTCCATCCGGACGAGACCATGATCGTCGATCTGACCTCGACGGCCGATCAGATGAAGATCATCGATACGCTGAACTCGGCGCAAGCAAAGGTGAGCGTCATCGACGTGCGCGCCGGCGGGCTGAGCCCCGCGCTCGAGGCCCTGGACGAAATCGGCTTTTTCGACGCGGTGAAGGCGGGTGAATTCCGTTTCATCCTGCTGCACGTCATCGGCCCGTCGATCGCCTCGCTCGACGAGATCGCGGAGATCGCGCCCTATATGACGGACGCGAATTATTTCATGGTGAAAAACCATGTGAACGACACGACCTTCTTCGAATGGGACCCGCAGACCCATGCGCGCTACTTCGAGGAAGTGACCACGACGGGCGAAATCACCATCCCCAAGCTCGGCGAACTCGCCTATGAGCAGGTCGAGCTGGCGGGAGCGCCCTATTCGGTCTTCATCGCCAATCAGACGGCGGATGGCGAGCCCGCGGATCACTCTTTCGTCCTGCGCGGTTATGTCCGCACCTGGCTCGCTCGGGTCGCGGATGAATTCGAGCGGGTCGGCCTTCTCGACCTCATCAACGGGGCAGCCAAGGCGTAAGGCGAAGGCGGCGCCGCCTCGTCCGCGAGGGTCATATGAGTCGCCGCACGCTCGTCTACTTCGTCTGTTCGCCCCATTCGCGCACTGGCGTTACAACCACCGCGCGCCTGCTGACCGACTACTACCTTTCGCGCGGCGTTCCGGTCGACGGTTTCGACACGGACGCCCGCGAACCGTCCTATGCCCAACGCTTTCCCGAGCTGTCGCGGATCGTCGACATCTACGACGTACGCGGCCAGATCGCGCTTTTCGACCAGTTGCTGATCGCTGACGAACGGCCGAAAATCGTCGACGTCTGGAGCCGCTCCTTCGATCGTCTCTTCGCCACCATCGCGGAAATCGGCTTTCTGGAGGAGGCGGCGCGCAGCGCGGTCATGCCCATTGTTCTCTTCCAGGCCGACATGTCGCAGATGGCGGCGAACAATTGCCGCCTCCTCACTACGACCTGGCCGGACCTGTGGGTGAGCGTCGTTCACAACGAGGGCGCCTCGCCGCTGGGCTTCGACGCGCGCGAGACGCTCGCCAGCTATCGGGCGCGCGGCAGGCTGGTCATTCCCAAGCTCGAGCGGCCGATCGTGAGGTTTCTCGACAATCCCGAGTTCTCGCTGTCCAACTTCCTGCGTGAACCGCCTGCGGCCATGTCGCTCGTCGTGCGGGCGGCGATCCGGAACTGGCTCCTCCCGACTTTCACCCAGCTTCACAGCTTCGAGCTGCGGCTCGCGCTGCAATCGAGTCAATTTTTACGTTAGGTTGAGATGATGGATTACCGGAAACTCGGACGCACCGATCTCTCCGTTTCGGCGATTTGCCTCGGCTCCATGACCTGGGGTCAGCAGAATACGGAGGCGGAAGGGCATGAGCAGCTCGACTACGCCTTTGCGCAAGGGGTCAATTTCGTCGACACGGCGGAAATCTATTCAATCCCGCCGCGACCCGAGACGCAGGGATCGACCGAACGCATCATCGGCTCCTGGCTCGCGGCGCGAAAGAACCGCGACAAGGTGATCATCGCGACGAAAGTCGCCGGCCGAGGCGACGCAAGCTGGTTGCGCGACGACGGCGCCAAGTCCGTCCTCGACCGCCAGAACATTCATTTCGCCATCGAGCGCTCGCTGGAGCGCCTGCAGACCGACTACGTCGATCTTTATCAGTTGCACTGGCCCGACCGCTCCCTGCCGCTGTGGGGCGCTGGCGGCACGACCTATCGGCGCCCGTCCAGCCGGGCCGAGGTCCCGATCGAGGAAACGCTCGCGGCGCTCGACGAACTGGTGAAGGCCGGCAAGGTCCGCCATATCGGCCTCTCCAATGAAACGCCCTGGGGCGTCGCGCGCTTTCTGCGCGCCGCCGAGCTTGGACACGGCCCCCGCGTCGTTTCGATCCAGAACGCCTATAACCTGCTCAACCGCACCTTCGAGATGGGGCTCGCCGAGTTTTCCGAGCGCGAACAGGTCGGGCTGCTCGCCTATTCGCCGCTCGCGCAAGGTTATCTCACCGGGAAATATCAGGGCGGCGCCCGCCCGCCCGGCGCGCGCACGACGCTCTTCGAACGCGCCCAGCGCTATGAAAAGCCGGGGGTGGCGGCGGCGATCGACGCCTATCTCGCGCTCGCCCGCGACCTCGGGGCCGATCCGGCGCAACTCGCGATCGCCTATGTGACGTCGCGGCCCTTCGTGACGTCGAACATCATCGGGGCCACAACGATGGCGCAGCTTAGAACAGATCTGGACTCGATGCGGCTCGCAATCACGCCCGAGATAGAGAAGCGTATCGACGCGATTCACCAGCTGCACAGCAATCCGGCGCCGTGAGGGTCCGGCTAATGGTCCCAGATTGCCCGGCGCGAAGCCGGGCAAGGCGCTGAAAAGGGGCGCGTCCCGCCAGCCGTCATGGCCGGCTTGTCCAAGCTCTCCGCGCCGGAAGGAAAAGCGGTCACGCAAAGAGTAAGGAGAAGGCTGGGGCCGCCTAAGCGTGACCCGCGCTCGACGACAGCCGCTCCAGATCGACGCCCATGGACCGCAGCGCGCGCGTGTATTTGCTGGGAAGATCCCGGTCGAACAGCAGCGCCGGATCCGCAGGGCAGTGGAGCCAGCCGTTGCGCTGGATTTCGTCTTCGAGCTGGCCGGCGTCCCAGCCAGCATAACCCAGCGCCAACAGCGCCCGATTCGGCCCCTCTCCGGCGGCGATGGCGCGCAGAATGTCGACCGTGGCGGTGAGCGACACGCCGTCGTCGATGGGGAGCGTGGAATTATCGAGGAAGAAGTCGGGCGTATGCAGCACGAAGCCGCGATCCGTCTGAACCGGTCCGCCGGAGAGCACCTGGATCTCTTCCGCGCCGCGCGGCAGGCTGATGCGCTCCTGCGGGGCGATCACCTGAAGCTGCACCAGCAATTCCGGGAAGTTCTTCACCCGCGACGGCTGATTGACGACAATGCCCATCGCGCCGTCTTCCGAATGCGCGCAGAGATAAATGACCGAGCGCGCGAAGCGCTCGTCCGCCATCCCGGGCATGGCGACCAAAAGCTGTCCGTCAAGAAACCGGCGCCCGCCGCTCTCCACGAATCGTTCCGGTCTCGCCGCTTCTTGCTTCCTGTGCAGTCCGCTCATAGGGTCATGCTACGCCCGCAACGCCCCCTTAACAAGCGGCGTGAAAGAAGATCGGGTCCAATCAATCGTCAAAGACCATGCCCAATCTCACGCTCAAGTCCGTCCGCGGCGCCGGTTCCGCCGCTTTCATCGCCCTCGCCGCCTTGGCCGTCGGCCCGGCCCGCGCCGCCGACTCCGACTTCGCGACGGCCCCCGCGAAAGGAACCATCTCCGCCGTCCGCCTGCTCTCGGCCGGCCCGATACAGGGCGGCGCCTATCGCGCCGGCGTCGAAATCGCTCTCGCGCCCAAGACGGTCACCTATTGGCGTCAGCCGGGCGAGGCCGGCACGCCGCCGGTTTTCGATTTCTCGAAATCGACGAATGTTGCAAAAGTCGAAACTGCTTTTCCCGCGCCGAAACATATCGACGAAGCGGGCTCCGTCGTCGCCGGCTATGACGAGAGCGTCGTCTTTCCGCTGACAATCACCCCGAAGGATCCGAAGGCGCCGGTGACGCTCGCCATGAGGCTCGACTACGCCGCCTGCGGCAAGATCTGTTTGCCGGCGAAGGCGGAGCTATCCCTCGCCCTGCCGCAGGCCGGCGCCTCTCCTTTCGCCGCGACGATCGCGGCCGCGGAAAAGCGCGTGCCGGCCAAGATCGGCGCCGCCGAGGCCGGGAAGCGGCTCTCGATCAGCAAGGCCGCCGACGGCGCCTGGCGGCTGAGCGTCGCGGGTCCCGGCAAGGCGCAGGACGTTTTTGCGGAGGTTCAGGAGCCGCTCTTCATCGAGAGCAAGTCCGACGGCGCAGGGTTCTTGTTGACGCTGTTCTCAGCCGGCCAAAATCCGAAAGGCGCGGACGCGACAGTGACCGTGGTGACCGACAAGGGCGCTTTCGAGGCCCCCGCGCGCCTCGAGTGAAACCCCGCTTTCAGGGGCATCTCTCCGCTGCGACGGCGGTGCGGATGATGATCGTGGTGAAACTCGACCGCCGGGCCTCGACGACGATGGGGCGCGCCAGACCCGCGATCCAGTCGAACGTCCGCTGCGGGACAATCGCCGCCGTCACGGGGCCGGCAAAAGGCCATGGCTGCGTCTTGGTCGCGGCGGCGTCGGCGTAGATGCGGAAAAACTCCTTCGAGTCCTCTTTGTTGCGCAGCAGAATATACGGACGGTCCGATTGGTGGCCGGGTTCGTCATAGAAAGAGAACCCTCTCTGTTCCGCGCAGCCGACGATCATCAGCGGCCCCTCCGCGCGCACTGGGAGGCCGTAAAGGCCGGCAAGGCTCGCCAGACCCGAGGCGGTCCAGATTCGCCAATTCGCGCTCGGCCGCATTCCGGCGTCTCCCGTTACTCCGCCTCGACCTCCACGGTCGCCGCGTCGGCCGTCGCCGTCTCCTGCTTGGGCGTGCGCTTGAAGGTCGATTTGCGACCCCGCAGCGTCTGCAGGATCTTCGCGCCATTGGCGAAGGCGAGATAGATGAACAGCGGCGGCACCGAGCCCACGGTCTTGGCGTAATCGGCCACCGTGCCGCGTTTCAGCGCAAGGTAGGGGGCGAGCGTAATGCCGAGCGCCACCAGCAGCGTCATCACGCCGACGAGTTCGAGAAGCCCCAAATAAGGCTCGAACGAGCCGTGCAACAGCGCCCCGACGACGAAGGCGATGAGCCCGATCGCCGCCGCCGGGAAGAAAATCTGGTGCGCGATGAGCGAAATCGCCATCACCCGCTTGGCGAGCGGCCAGGGGGCCTCCCAGATCGGCAGGATCGTCTTCTGCGCGACCTGAACGAAGCCGTTGGACCAGCGCCGCTGCTGCCGGCGGAAGTCGCGGATGCCGTCCGGCACCTGTCCGGGGATCGGCGGCTCGGAGACGAAGAGGCCGCGCCAGCCTTTAAGTTCTGCGCGCACGGTCAGGTCGAGGTCCTCGCACAGCGAATAATCGGACCAGCCGCCGGCGTCCTCGATCGTGGCGCGCCGCCAGATTCCGCCCGTGCCGTTGAACTGGAACAGCCAGCCGGCAAGCGCGCGGGAGCGCTGCTCGACCATGTAATGGCCGTCCTGGATAAGCCCCTGCGCCCGCGTGAGCCAATTTGTCTCATAATTTTGGAATTCGCAGCGCGACTGAACGAAGCCGGCGCGCGGGTCGGTGAGGAACAGCGGCACGGTCCGCTTGAGCCAATCCGCCGGGGGACGGAAATCCGCGTCCAGCATGGCGATGAAGGGTTCGTCGGTCAGGGTCAGCCCATGGGCGCAGGCCCCGGCCTTGAAGCCCGAGCGATCCGTGCGCCGCACATGGTCGATGACCGTCCCATCGGCGCGCAATTCCTCGGCGACGGCGGCGGCGCGGGCGGTCGTCTCGTCGGTCGAATCGTCGAGAAGCTGGATTCGCAACTTATCCTTCGGCCAGTCGAGCTGGGCGACGCAGCGCAAGGATTGCTCGGTGACAAGCGGCTCGTTGAAAACGGGGATCTGCAACAGAACATGCGGCAGGTCCGCGTCCGCAACCGTCGGCGCCTGCGGGTCCCGCGCGCCGCGCAGCCAATCATAGAGAAACCGGCCGATGACCACGAGATAGCCGACGCCGATGGCGACCAGGATCAAGACGCAGAAATAGGCGACCGCGTCGACCAGGAACTGGAGGAGTCCGAGCAGCAAAAGGTTATCCTTCTTCTTGCGCGGGAGGCGCCGGCGGCGCCGCGACGCGCGCGTGGACCTTGTCCCTCGCCCAGACCACCCGGTCGGTCATCCAGGCGTTCACCCAGACCGCGAGCATCATTGCCTCGCGGACGATAAAAACCGCTGGCGCCGCTAGAGATAACTGCCATCCTTTGGCCATGGAAAGCAATGTCTCGAGCGCAAACCACGCCAGAAAGGTGGCGACGACGCCCGCGGCAGGCGGCGCGCCAATCAGCGGCGCCGCCAGCCCTCCTGCGATAACTGCCGGAAAAGCTTGGCAAATCGGCTCCAGCAGGAAGGACAGCAACTCGTCGTTGCGGCGAATCACGCTCCAGCGCACTTGTCTGTGATAAACGTCCGCGAAGGCGCGCGCGCCGAGCTCCTGGCGCACCGGCCAGTGCGAAAAAACCGGCCGCTTGCCGATTCGGCGCATCGCCTTGGCGAGCGCATTGTCCTCGCCGACAGTGTGCGAGATCGCGTCGAAACCGCCCGCCCGCAGAAAATCCGAACGCCGAAACAGCATGATCTTGCCCACGCCGTGCCCTTGTCCGAGGCAGGAGGCGAGGAACAGCATGCGCGCATGCGGGCCGTTGATGATCGCCGCCTCGACATGGGCGGGGAAATTGTCGAGCTTGGCGCAATAGGGAATGGCGCAGACGAGGCCAACCTCCGCGGTCAGCTGGCGCATGTGCTCGGCCAAGGCCTCGGGCTCGAGCATCACATTGGCGTCCTTCATGAGGATCACGTCATGTGTGGCCTGCATGAAGGGCGCGTAGAGATTATCGACCTTGGGGCTCGCGGCGAAACGCGCGGTGGAGAGCAGCAGGCGCGCCGGCCGTTCGGGGTGGCGGGCGAAGATCTCCCGCATTTTTCTCACGGCTGGGGACTCCGCCTCGGTCGAGGAGACGGCGACGTCGAACGCCGGGTAGAGCTGCGCGAAGGCCGACTCCTGCGTGCGCTCGAAACCATCTTCGAGAAGCTTGACCGGCAGCACGATCGAGACCGGCGGCTGGTCGCGCCGCGTCGCGCGGCGCGCGGCGATGCGCGGCTGCAGAATCGTGCCCACGACCGAAATCACAAGAAGCGCCATCGCCGCCAGCCAATAGAGGGCGGCGGCCCATGTCAGGATGACGGCAGGATTCACGTTCCCTCGCCGCGCTCGAGAGATTCGGGCACCTCGACATGGAAACGCCGCATGACCCCGTCGACCAGCGCCGGCGGCAGCAGGCTGAAGAAGCGCATGGCGACATACATGTAGCCGGGGAAGGCGATGACCGGGCGGCGCCGGTCGAGGCCCCGCTTGATGATCTCGGCCGCCCTCGCGTCCGAAATGGCCCCTGGCTGCCATGATTTGGTGCGCGCCGACATGGGCGTCTCGACGAAACCCGGCACGATGAGGCTCACTTTGACGCCATGCGGCGCAAGCCGGCCGCGCAGGCAGTCGGCCCACATGTGGACGCTGGCCTTGGCGGCGCAATAGGCGGGCGAATAGGGCAGGCTCCGCACGCCCGCCATGGAGCCGACAATCGCGATCTGGCCCCCGCCGCGCCCGCACATCGCCGGGATCGCCGGCTCGACCGTATTGAAGACGCCGTTGACGTTGATCGCCATCATGGCGCGAACCGCGTCGGGCGTCTCGAGCACCTGCCCCGGCGACAGGCCCGTCGCCACCCCGGCGTTGGCCACGAGAATGTCGAGCGGCCGCGCCGCATGGGCCGCTTCGACCAGCCGCGCCATCGCCGCGCGGTCGCGCACGTCCGCGACGCGGGCCTCGACCTCGGCGGCGCCGGCGGCGCGGCAGGCCTCGGCCGCCGCCTCGAGCCGCGCCGCGTCGCGGCCGAGCAGGAAAAGGCTCGCGCCGTCTCTCGCATAAGCGAGCGCCAGAGCGCGGCCGATGCCCGACGAGGCGCCGGTGATGAGCAGGCGCTGCGTCACCGGAAACCCTCTTGCCGGCCGGGGCGAGAGGGGCCGAAAGCCTCGCCGCAAAACCGTCCGCGCGGCTTTGTCGACATCGCTGGCGCCGGCTTATCCCTCCCCTTTACGGAGAGGGTGGCCCCGCGCAGCGGGGTCGGGTGGGGTAAGGCCGCAACGACAGTCGTGGCGGCTTGAACCCCACCCGTCGCGCTTCGCGCGCCACCCTCCCCGTAAGGGAGAGGGATTGGAGCGGCGAAACAATCAATCCCCTTGGAGCGTGGACAAGATCCACCTGCCGCCGTCATGTCGGCGTCTCCCGCCGTAGCGTCGCCTCGCCAATAATCCCCGGCGTGCGCGAGGCGCCATGAGCGAAGAGGCGGACGAAAATCTCGTCGCGCGACGCGCGCAGCACCCGGCCGGAGAGCGTCACCGTCTCGCCGCGCAGGATCGGCTGAATGAACTTCGCCGAGAGCCCGACCAGCTGCAAATCCCCGCGCCAGTTTTTCAGCATCGGTTCGAAAGCGGCGAGGAGCTTCATGCCATGCACCGGCGGCGCGGCGAGGCCGATCTTCGCCGCGAGCGCGTCGTCGAGATGCAGCGGATTGTCGTCGCCCGAGACGTCCGCATAGCGCGTCAGCGCCGCGGCGTCGAAGGGGCCGATGACGCTTTCAGGCAGCTTGTCGCCAACGGCGATCTCGCCGCTCATGCCGCGCCCCCGAAACTCGCCTGCGGCACGAGACGCAGCATTGTCTCGCTCTTGGCGATGGCGGCGCCCTCGACGGCGATCGTCGCGTCGAGGATCAGGCGCGGCGGCGTCTCATCGCGGCGCAGGGCGACCGTCACGTCATAATCGACGCCGGCGCGCAGCGGGGCCGCGAAGGAAAAGCTCTGCGACTCGTGCACCGGCACGACGCCCTCCGCGGCGCATAACGCGCGCACCGGATCGAACAGCCTGGGATCGGCGATCCAAACCGCGGGATAGGACAGCGGCACGCTTGCCCCGTCGTCGCCGATCTCGCGCGCAAAGGCGGCTGCACGCTCCGGGTCGACCCGGAAACGGAAAGGTCCGAGGATCGATCGCGCCTCAGGCATGCCGCACCACAAGAACGGCGTTGATGCCGCCAAAGGCGAAGGAATTGGACATCGCCGCGTCGATCTTGTGCGCTCGCGCCGCATTCGGCACGGCGTCGATCGGGCAGCTCGGATCGAATTCGAGGAAATTGATGGTCGGCGGGACGGTTTGGGCGCGCAGCGCCTCGATGGTGATCGCAAGCTCCAGCCCGCCGCTCGCGCCCAGCGCATGGCCGTGGATCGGCTTGGTGGACGAAACCGGCACGTCGCGCCCGTAATCGCCGAAGACGCGCAGGATCGCCTCCGACTCGGTGATGTCATTGGCGTGGGTCGCCGTGCCATGCGCGTTGACGTAATGCACGTCGCGCGGCGCGAGCCCGGCGTCCTCCAGCGCCAGCGCAATGCAGCTCGACGCCCCGTCGAGGTCCGGCCGCACCGGGTCCTTGGCGTCGCTCGTCGTGGCGTAGCCGGCGAGTTCGCAGAGCGGCGCATGGCCCCTGGCGCGCGCCGCCTCCGCCGTCTCCAGCACGAAGACGGCGCCGCCCTCGCCCAGCGACATGCCGTTGCGGCCCTTGGAGAAGGGGCGGCAGAGATTGGGCGTCATCACCCGCAGGCCCTCCCAGGCGCGGATCGTCGCGTTGATCACGCAGGCCTCGGCGCCGCCGACGATGGCCCTGTCGACCATGCCGGCCCGGATCATCTGCAGGCCGATCCCCACCGACTGGCTCGCCGACGAGCAGGCGCTGCCGACGGCGAAGGTCGGACCCAGCGCCGAAAAGCGCGCGCTGATCGTCGTCGGCATGGCGCTGGGGATGAGCTTGGGCACGCTCAGCGTGTCGGGCCGCGTGCGCTCGACGTAATATTTGTAGATGCCGTCCTCGATGGTCGTCATCCCGCCGATGCCCGTGCCCATGATGACGGCGGTGCGCGGCCCGGCGACGTCGGCGCGGCTGAGCCCCGCCTGCGCCATCGCCTCGTCCGCCGCGACCACCGCGAATTGCGTAAAGGGGTCGCAGAAAGGCAGGACGGCAGGCTCGATGTAGGCGGCGGGATCGAAATCCGGCACTTGCGCGGCGATCTTGATGCGCCCGTCATAGGGGCGCTCCGTCTTGAGGGGACGGATTTGCGAGACGCCGTCGCGCGCGGCTTCCCACAGCCTGCGCGCGCCGACGCCCGAGGCGCAGACGGCGCCCATGCCCGAGACGACGACCCTGCGTCCTCGGTCTCCCCCGCGCGAAGCCGGCATTTACTGGGTCTCGCGCTCTTTCTGAATGTGCTGGGCGATGGCGTCGATGAGGCTTTCGACGGTCTTCGCCTCCTGCAACGATCCATCCATCGGAATGTAGACGTTGAACTTCTCCTCGAGCGCCGTGAGGATCATGACGATGTCGACGGACTTGAGGTCCAGACTCTCGATCGTCGCATCGGGCGTGACCTTGCTGCGGTCGACCATGCCCTCGGAGGCGATGACTTCGATGATGTCTTCCTTCAGCTTGGAAAGGTCTTGGGGCTGATCGGTCACGAAATGGCTCCGTTTGGGTCTCACGGTCCCGCGAAAGAGCAAGGTCCTTCGCGCGGCGCTTTTTCAAGCTTTGCGCCGCGCGCGGCGCATTGACGCAGGCAGGCGGTCCTCGCGCCACCCGCCTGGCGCGCGGGTGCGCCTTGGTTACGGGTTTTGGGCGCGAAAATAAAGCCCGGCCCGGGCCCTGCGGCGGCGCGCCGCTTCCCCCAGCCGGCGCTTCGTGGCAAAAGGCCCCGCAAAACATGAGGGGTCAGCACGACATGAGCGCCAATGAGACAGCCATTGCCGGGGTTTTTCCACAGCCGACCGAGGAGCAGTGGCGCAAACTCGTCGACAAGGCCCTGAAAGGCGGCTCCTTCGACGCGCTCGTCTCGAAGACCTATGACGGCGCGGCCCTCGCCCCGCTCTACCCCCGCGCCAGGGACGCCGGGCCGCGGGCGCTGCGCCGCACGCCGGGCCGCTGGTCGATCCTCGGGCGCGTCGACCTCGCCGACGCCGAGGCCGCCAACAAGCTTGCGCTCGAAGATCTCGAAGGCGGCGCCGACGGCCTTCATATCGTTTTCGCCGGATCGCAGGGCGCCTATGGGGCGGGCCTGACGAGCGACGGCGACGCTACGATCGCGCATCTCCTCGAGAACGTTCGCCTCGATTACGGCATCCCCCTGCTCGTCGAAGCCTCCCCGCGCGCGCCGAACGCCGCGGCGGCGATCATGCGCTACGTCGACAGCCATCACATCGAGCCGTCGATCACGCGCATCTCCTTCGGCGTCGATCCGCTCGGCCTGCAGGCGCTGCACGGCTTTGCGCCGGCCCCCTGGGCGCAAGGCGCGAAGAGCTTCGCCGAGGCGGTGAAGACGATCGCCAAAGCCGGCTTCGGGGCGGGCGTGGCGGTCGCCGACGCGCGCGTGATCCACGCCGCAGGCGGTTCGGAGACGCAGGAGCTCGCCTTCGCCCTTGCCGCCGGCGTCGCCTATCTGCGCGCGCTGACCGACAATGGCCTCGACGTCGAGACGGCGCGGTCGCTCATCGCGCTGCGCTTGGCCGCCGACGCCGACGAATTTCTCGGCGTCGCCAAGTTCCGCGCCGCGCGCCGCCTCTGGGCCCGCGTCGAGGAAGCCTGCGGACTTTCTCCCAAGCCCGTCCTGATCTTCGCCGAAACCGCCTGGCGGATGATGTCGCGCCGCGACCCCTGGAACAACATCTTGCGCGGCACGCTCGCGACCTTCTCGGCGGCGGTTGGCGGCGCGGACACGATCACCGTCCTGCCCTTCACCCAGGCTTCCGGCGCCGCCGACGGCTTCGCCCGCCGCCTCGCCCGCGACACGCAGCTCGTCTTGCAGGACGAGTCCCATATCGACGTCGTCGACGACCCGACGAGCGGGGCGGGCGGCTTCGAGTCCCTGACGGAGGAGCTCTGCGCGCGCGCCTGGGCCGCCTTCCAGGAGATCGAGGCCGACGGCGGCCTGCCGGCGGCGCTCGAAAAGGGGACCTTCCAGGGCCGCGTGGCGGCGACCGCCGGCGAACGCGCCAAGCGAGCGGCCCGCGCGAAAGAAAAGGTGATCGGGGCCAATGAGTTCCCCGACATTCACGAAAAGCCGCTCGAGGTCCTCTCGCCCTTCGACGCGTCGCGCCAGTCGGCCGAAGCGCCCGCCGGCGCGATCAAGACCGCGCCGCTGCCGCCCCACCGCCTTTCTCAGCCCTTCGAGCGGCTGCGCGACGAGTCCGACGCCTGCGCCCAGAAAAGCGGCAGTCGGCCGAAAATCTTCCTTGCCAATCTCGGCACGGTCGCAGCTTTCACGGCGCGCGCCAACTTCGCCAAGAACTTCTTCGAAGCCGGCGGAATCGAAGCCGTTTTCGGCCCCGAGACGGAGTCGACCGCGGATTTGACGGCCGCTTTCCGGGCGTCTGGCGCAAAACTCGCTTGCCTGTGCGCGTCGGATCGGATTTATGCAGATGCTGCGGCGCCGGCCGCGCTTGCGCTGAAAGGCGCCGGCGCCAAGCTCTATTCCGCCGGGCGGCCGGGCGAGTTGGAGGAGACGCTGCGCAACGCGGGCGTCACTGAATTCATCTACGTCGGCTGCGACATGTATGACGTGCTGCAGCGCGCGCTGGAGGAGGCCAAATGAGATTTTTTGTCGTGGCCGTGGCGGCGTCCCTCGCGGCGGGCGGCGCCCTGGCGAAGCCCCACACGCATCGCAAGCCGGCCGCGCCCGCGGCGGCGACGGGACCAACCGATCCCAATGGCTCCTGGAGCATCGAGGCGACCACGACCGTCGGCGAGTGTCCGACGCTGATCCCCTCGGATTTGACCGTCGCCGACAACAGGATTGCGGAATCGACGGGCTCCCGCGTCGCAAGCTGGGGCTATGTCGACGAGACCGGCAATATCGTCGCGCGCTTCACCGGCGAAGGCCAGCACGTCGTGCGTTTCCACGGCTTGTTGAAGGGCGCCAAAGGCTCGGGCGCCTGGTCCTCCTCGACCGACATGTGCGGCGGCGTGTGGCGCGCCGAGCGGCAGAAATCGGCGCTTTCCTCCCCGGTCGCCAGCCTGCCCGACGAGGCGGCGGAGGCGGCTCGTCAACGCTGAGCCGCGCGCACCCTCTTCGAAAAAAGACTTTTCAGACGCCTTTCGCGGGCTAGCTGTTGCGGGATCGCATCCCGGGACGCCCGCCCATGACTTTTACCGACCGCCCGCCCCGCGTCATCATTATCGGCGGCGGGTTCGCGGGAATCGCCGCGGCGCAGGCCCTGAAGGGGAGCGGCGCCAGGATCCTGCTGCTCGACAGCCAGAACCACCATTGTTTCCAGCCCCTGCTCTATCAGGTCGCGACGGCCGCCCTCGCCGGGCCCGACGTCGCTTGGCCGATCCGCTATGTAATGCGAGGGCGTCCGGACGTCACCGTGCTGATGCTCGCCGTCGAAGGGATCGATACGGCGCGAAAGACCGTCAAGACCCGCGTAATCGACATCGCCTATGACTTTCTGATTATCGCGACCGGCGCCGCCCATTCCTATTTCGGCCATGACGACTGGGCGCGGCTCGCGCCGGGCTTGAAATCAATCGACGACGCGACGCTGATCCGCAGCCGCCTGCTTGCGGCCTTCGAACAGGCGGAAGCGAGCGTCGACCCGCTGGAGCGGGCGCGGCTCTTGACCTTCGTCATCGTCGGCGGCGGACCGACGGGAGTGGAGCTCGCCGGCGCCATCTCAGAGCTGGCGCGACGAACCCTGCCCCCGGAGTTCCATCGCGTCGACCCGGCGCGGGCGCGCATCCTCCTGCTGGAGGCGGGACCGCGGCTCCTCTCCGCCTTCCCCGAGCGGCTGTCGACCTATGCCCGCCGCGCGCTCGAACGCATGGGCGTCGAGGTGCGGACGGAAGCCGCCGTGGCCGAGGTGCGCCCCGCCGGGGTCGTCGCCGCAGGTGAGGAAATCCCCGCCGGCGTCGTTCTTTGGGCGGCGGGCGTGCGCGCCTCGCCCGCGGCGAACTGGCTCGGCGTCGCGGGCGACGACGCCGGGCGCATTCCGGTAGGCCCCGAGCTGACGGTCGCGGGATTCCCCGACGTCTATGTCGTCGGCGATCTCGCCCATGTCGCGGGACCGGACGGGGTTTCCGTCCCGGCGCTCGCGGCCTCGGCCAAGCAGATGGGCTGGTACGCCGGCCGCGCCATCCGCCGTCGCCTGCGCGGCGAGAGGCCCAGAAAGCCGTTCCGCTACCGCGATCATGGAAATCTCGCGACGATCGGCCGAAAGTCCGCCATTGTGAAGCTCGGGCGCCTCGAGCTGACGGGTTTCGTGGGGTGGCTCTTCTGGAGCGTCGTCCACGTCTATTTTCTGGTCAATCTGCGCAGCCGGCTGTTCGTGGCGATCAGCTGGATCGCCGCCTATTTCACTTTCCACCGGGGCGCGCGGCTCATTACGCGGTAGGAGCCCTTAAGGAGGACGCCCGCGCTTGCGTTTGCCGCGAGGCGGCCCCTCCCGCTAGAGGCGGGGCCGCAGCTCGATCAGTTCTCTTCGTCGCGCGGCAGCAGCCGTCCGCCGCGCGGGGCCGCCGCCTGCTGCGCGACCGGCGTCGGCGCCGGCGTCTGCGCCTGGGAATAGTCGGGCGCCTGGATTTGCGCCGTGTTCAGCCCGTCGCGCTGATAAATGTCCTCGCGGAACTGGGTGACGCCGTCGGGCGTGCCCCAGGCGGTGATATAGACCCAATAGACCGGGACCGCCGGGTTGATCTTGACGTCGATGCGCTCGCCCGAGGCGATAGCGCGGTCGATGGCGTCGCGGTCCCAGCCCGGCGTCTCGCGCAGCAGGAAGGCCACATAGTCGCGCACGTTCTGGAGGCGGATGCAGCCCGACGAGACGAAGCGGAAATCGTCGCCGAAGACGCCCTTGGCCGGCGTGTCGTGCATATAGACGCCGTAAGGATTGGCGATGTCGATGCGCACCACGCCGAGCGAGTTGAAGTCGCCGCCGATGTCCTGGCGGAACTTGTAATTGAGCGCGTCGAGCGAGCGCCAGTTGATCTGCTCCGGCTGCAGCTCCTGGCCTTCCTTGTTGTAAACGCGGATGTGGTTGTCGTGCAGATAATTGGGGTCGGCCTGCATCTTGGGGATGAGATCCTTGCGGATCACCGAGGCGGGCACGGTCCAGAACGGGTTGAAATTGACCTGATAGGCCTTGGTCTGCATCACCGGGGATTGACGGTCGATCTTGCCGACGCCGGCGATGTGGTGGGTGACGACCTGTCCGTTCTCGATCGTCTCGACCTGCGCCGCCGGAATGTTGGCGGTGACGTAACGCGCCCCGAGCTCGTGCGAGAAGCTGCGCAGGCGCACAAGATTGGTCTCGAGCTGGCGCAGGCGGGTTTCGGCGGGAACGTTCAGCGCCGCGAGCGTCTGCTGGTTGACGACGCCGGTCTCGATGATGCCATGGCGGGCCTGAAAACGGCGCACGCCGGCCTCGACGTAAGAATCGAAAATCGGGCTCGTGCCGGTCTCGGCGCCAATGTCGCCGGAGACGATCAGGCGACGGCGCAGCGCCGAAACGGCCGCGCCGTTGGAGCCGAGCCGCAAGGTCTGATTGGGCACCGCCGGCCAGCCGCCCGTCTCGACGATCTGGCGGTAGCGCTCGATCGCGGCTTCGGTCGCCGCGACCGTCTGTTCAGAAAGAATGGGCGTCGTCGAGCGCGACACCGTCAGACGCGCGTCGGCGTCGTAGCGCTGGGCCCATTCGGCCTGTCCGGTCTCGGCCCGCGCGGGCAGCGCCGCGCCCAGCGCAAGCGTAAGAGAAAGCGGCAAAATCGGTAATTTTTTCACGAGTCGCTCCAGTCGCAGTCAGTTCCGCGGCTGCGGAGAGAATATGAAGGCGGCGCGGCGGCGCAGCGCCGATTCGGTTTTTCAAGTTCGCGGCTGTTAACCTTAACAAAGCTCCAACAGCCGGCGATTTTGTGGCCGCCCGCGGGGCGGCCGAAAAAACTTGGTCTTGACTTTAGGCCTCCTCAGCGGACTCGTCGACGCCAATGTCATAGAAGACTCGCGGGGCGAGCCGCAGCCGCTTCGCGAAAAGGCTCTCGGGGAATTGGCCGAGCGCCGAATTATAGGCGTCGGTTGTCGCCTTGAGCTTCCGGCGGGCCGCGGCGAGCGTGCGCTCGGCGTCGTCCATCCGCTGCCGAAGCTCCCGAAAATCCTCGAGATTGTGGATGTGCGGAACCGCCTGCGCCCGGCCGAGGAGGGCGTGGACGCCGTCCGTGAGGCGGGTTTCGCCGAAGAGCTTGGCTTGTGGGGAATGCGCGCGCCGGGCGCCGGCATAGGCCAGAGCGACGGCGTCGATCGCCACGCGCTCCTCTGGCGCGAAGGCGCGCATCAGGCCGACGAGCGCCGGAAACAGCGCGTGCAGCCGCAACGCCTGCACCTCCACTTCGGCCGCCGCGGCCGCGCAGCTCGCGTCGAGCGCAAGGAGACGGCGCCGGGCGTTCAGCAAAATCGCCCCCGTGACGCCGAGCAAGGCGAATGCAATCGAAAAAACCAGCATGGCGAGCCTCTTCGTGAGAGACAATCGCTTACCAGCACTTGCAAAAAAGTTACCTTACCGAAGCCTTTGGGCGCATGGTTCACAAAAAGTAAAGCGCCCTCACCCAATCCGCGTCCAGCCTTCCGGACCGAGCCGCTCCTGCGGCAGGAAGCGCGCCTTATAGGCCATCTTGCGCGAGCCCTCGACCCAATAGCCGAGATAGAGATGCGGCAGCCCCGCGGCCTCGGCCCGGCGCATATGGTCGAGAATCATGAAGGCGCCGAGCGAGCGCGGCTCGAAGTCGGGCTCGTAGAAGGAATAGACCATGGACAGGCCGTCGGCGAGCCGGTCCGTCAGGCAGCAGGCGACGAGGCGGTCGGCGTCGGCGCCGGGCGCGTCGGCCGGCAGCCGATATTCGATGAGTCGCGTGTCCACATGGCTGTCCTCGATCATCATCTGATAATCGACCATGCTCATGTCGGCCATGCCGCCATCGGCGTGGCGCGCGCCGACATAGCGCCGGAACAGCGCATATTGCTCGGGCGTCGCGCGCGCCGGGCGCGCTTCGCCCATGACGTCGGCGTTGCGCCGCTGCACGCGGCGCAGGCCGCGCGAGACGATGAAGTCGGCAATCTTGACCCTGACCGAGACGCAGGCCCGGCAATGTTCGCAGGCCGGCCGATAGGCGATGGTCTGCGAACGACGGAAGCCCGCCTGGGTCAGAGAATCATTGAGCGCAGGCGCCCGCAGGCCGATGAGATGCGTGAACACCTTGCGCTCCGCCCGGCCCGGCAGATAGGGGCAGGGCGCCGGCGAGGTGAGATAAAATTGTGGCGCATCACGAGGTTCTCTGGTCACGCTCGTCTCGTTCGCTGGCTCGCTCTTTCGAGAATAGGGCGGCGACCGGCGGCCCGCCAATGTCTCTTTTTCAGGCCGAGCGCCTCAACACGATCACATCCGCCAAAATGTCATGGAGGCAGCGTTTGTCGCGGGTCACGAAAGAGGTCAGGAACAGCGGCGGAAACATCCACGTCACGTAGAAAAGCACGGCGTGGACCGCCGCCTGCAGGAAGGGAACCGGCGCGCCCTGCATGGTGCGCATTTCCAGGTCCATGAACGCCATGCCGGGCGTCGCCATGCGCCAGCCCGAAACGGTGAGCCCGTTATAGAAGAACGCGACGAGCGGGAAGATCGGCGGCAGCAGCAGCGCCGACATGCCGAAGCTCAGGATGAAGAGCGTGAAGAACAGCGCCACCGAGAGTCCCGAGACCAGGATCAGATCGAGGCCCACGGCCATGATCCGGCGCGTGCGCACGCCCTCGAGCGCCGCCGCCGGGATGTAGGGGGCCTGAGGCTGCGGGCGCGAATAGGGCGCGCCGCCCGGGTAATCCCCACGAAAGTCGCCGCTCATGTCTTGGCTCCAGACTGCGCGCGGGCCGAAGTCGGCCTGGCGTCGATCCAATGTCGGACGCGCGCGAAAGGCTTTCAAGGCCGCCGCGCCGCAGGAGCGCGAAGGTCCATGCTTGGGATTATGGGGATTAGGCGGACGCGCGCCTTGACGAGGTCAAGAAGCTGTCGCAAGCCTCGCGGCCACTCCCGGCGGGCGCGACGCGGCTTCCGGCGCAATCTTCGCAGGATAACGACATGGACACCAACGCCGTCGACGGCGGCCATCTGCTCGCCTTCATCGAGCGAATCGAAAAGCTCGAGGAGGAAAAACGCGCCATCTCGGACGACATCAAGGATGTGTACGCCGAGGCCAAAGGCACGGGCTTCGACCCGAAGGTGATGCGCAAGATCGTGTCGCTGCGCCGGCAGGACAAGCACAAGCGCGAGGAAGAAGAAGAGATTCTCGGTCTTTACCTCTCCGCCCTCGGCATGGAGTAGCTCCGCCGGTAAGGTTGCGTTAACCATAGGCCCCTAACGCTAAGGCTGCGCTTACGCTTTTTTTTCGCGCGCCTTGGCGAGGGATGACGTGCCGCCTCAACACCCGCGCAGCCGGATGGCCGTCGCCGCGCTCTGCGCGGCGTCGACGGCGCTCGCCGGGACAGCGGCGGCGGCGCCGTCAACCGCGGCGCGGGCGCGGACCGACGAGCCCGTCTCGATCCCGACGCAGCCTGCGCCGCTGCTGCGCGGCCCCATCCGGGAAAGCGATCCGCCCAACTCCACCGCCGCCAACTTCGTCAAGCCGCGCCCGCCACTCCCCAAGCCTTATCCGCCGCCCCGCGTCGCCTATCCGCCGGTCTTCTCGCCCAAAAATCCGCTGCCGCCGCTCGAGCCCTATCGAACCTCCTATGCCGCGCGGCAGAGCCTGCGGCGGGGCCCGGCGACGGCGCGCGCCGCGCCGGCCCCGACCGTTGCGACGTCGTCCGCCCCCAAGGCCGGGAGGCCGAAGCCCGGACTGGAGCAGAACCCGTTCGACCCCCTCGGCGTCCCGGTGGGATCGACCCTGATCTTCCCATACGTTCAGGCGAGCGGCGGCTATGACGACAATCCCAACCGCATCGCCCCCGGCTATAATCACAGGCCGTCGCCGTTCGTGCGCGGCGAGGGCGGCGTGAAGGTCAAATCCGACTGGGACCGCCATAGCCTCGAAGGCGAACTGCGCGGCGGCTACTCGGAATATTTCAACTATGCCAGCGCCAGCCGACCGGACGCGACCGGCGAGTCGGCGGCGCGCTACGACGTGACCCGGGACGTCGCCATCGACCTGCGCGGTCGCATGTCGCTCGACACCCTGCGCCCCGGCGCGCCGACGCTCGCGTCGGGCCAGCCCAGAGTCTATGTGATCAACCGCCCGGTGGTTCTGGGTTTCGGGACGCAGGCGGGGCCGACGCTCAAACTCGGGCGGTTCGCTGTCTCGCTGCGCGGAACCTATGACCGGGTCTGGTACCAGAACGCGCAATATTCCGACGGCTCCACCTTCAATCTGGCGAGCACGAGCTACAATGGTTACGGCGTCCTGGCGCGCGTCGCCTATGAGGCGACGCCCGACCTCAAGCCCTTCGTCGAGGGAACGATCGACCGGCGCGTGCACGATTCCCCCGTCGACCCCAATGGATTCTATCGCGACAGCAAAGGCTACATCCTGCGCGGCGGCGCCGACGTCAATGTCACGTCGCTCGTCAGGGGAGAGATCTCCGGCGGCTACGGGCAACGCGACTATGTCGATCCACGCCTGCCGCCGCTTCGCGGGCCGGTGATCGACGCCGCGCTGATTTACACGCCCTCGGCGTTGACGACCGTGACCCTGCGCGGGACCACGAGCATGAACGAAACGACTCTCGCCTATGCGAGCGGCGCGCTCTCTCGCGCGATCAGCGCCACCCTCTCGCACGACCTCCTGCGCAATCTCAACGTCACGCTCACCGGCGCTTATTTTGTCAACAACTACCAGGGAACGGATGTGCGCGAACGCGGCGCCAATCTCGGCGCGAAGCTCGAATACAAGGTGACCCGCAGCGTCTCGCTTCGCGCCAGCTACATGCACGAGCTGCTCGACAGCTCCTTCCCCAACGCCGACTACACGGCGAATGTCTATCTCGTCGGCCTGAGATTCCAGCTTTGACGCTTCTGCTCCCCCCTCCGGGGCGCCCGCCATGGAGATGATGGCGCCCTTTCTTCTCAACAGCCTGATGAACTTCGCCGTCGCCCTGATGGTGGCGAAGGCGCTGGGACCATCCGAATATGGCCGCTTCATGCTGGCGCTGGCCGTCGCGGTCGTTTTTCAGACGCTCGTTTTCGACTGGCTGCGCCTCGCCGCGACGCGCTTTTACGCCGAGCGCGACCGACACGAACGCCCCGAGATTCGTTCGACGCTCGACGCCGCCTTCGCGGCGCTCGCCGGTTTCGCCGTTCTTCTCTCCTTTTCGCTGTGGATTTTGCGCCCCCGCCTGCAGATTGCGCCCGATCTCGCGGCGCTCGCCGTGGGCGCCTCGCTTTCCAACGCCTCGTTCGACGTCTCGGCCGCTCTTCTACGCGCCCGCTTCCAAAACCGCGCCTATGGGGCCCTGGTGATCGCCAAGAACGGCCTGGCGTTGATTTTCACGGTCGGCGGGGCCTTCGTCTTTCGCTCCGCCGAAGCGGCGCTCATCGGCATGATGGCGTCGGTCGCCGGCGCCGTCGTCGTCGCTCGCCGCACCCTCATCGATCCGGGAACGAGCTTTCACAAGGCCGAGGCCGCGCGCCTGCGGCGCTATCTCGCTTATGGGCTGCCAATCATACTCGCGGCCGTGCTCTATCAGAGCGTGCCGCTCGCCAACCGCGCGCTGCTTTCGCGCCTCGACGGCTTTGCGGAAGTGGGGCTTCTGTCGCTCGCCTTCGAGACGGGGGTCCGCGTCGTCGGCGCGGTCGGCTCCGCGATCGACGTCGTCTTGTTTCAGATTGCGGTGGATCGGGAGACGACGCTCGGCGCGGACGCGGGGCGCGCGCAGATTTCGCGCAATCTCGGCGTCGTCTTCGCCCTGCTGCTGCCGGCGGTCGCGGGCGCCTGGCTCATTCTGCCGAGCTTCGAGGCGCTGTTCGCGCCGCGGGCGTTCCATGGGGCCTTCGCCGCCTATTTCGCCCTGATGACGCCCGCCTTCTTCGCTTTCGGCATGCTGAATTACGGCGTCGCCACCGCCTTTCAGCTCGCGCATCGTCTCGCGCCGCTCGTCATTGCGGCGCTCGTCGCGGTGATCGCCAACCTCCTGTCCCTCGCGCTCTTGCCGCCGGCGCCGGGCGCCGCGCGCTTCGCCGCGGCGCAATCCATTTCGAGCATGAGCGGGCTCATCGCTCTGGTGACGATGCTCTTTCTGCTCGAGCCCGTGTGGCCGCGCGCGCGAGACATTTTCGGCGCGATCGCCGCGACTGCGGTCATGATCGGCGCGGGCTTGCCGCTACGCGCCCTGCCGCCCGGGGCCACGAGTCTCTCCCTCCAGCTCGTCGTGGGCGCGGGCGTGTATGGCGCGCTCGCTTTCGCCTTCGACATCGGCGGCCTTCGCAGCGTCATTGGCCTGCCGCTCTCGGCGCTCCGCAGACGCCGCAAGGCTTAGAGACGAGGAGGCCCGGACGGGCCGCCGCGACCTTCGCCGGTCCCCGCCGATATGCGCTCGCCGTTGACGATGACCCGTTCGGCGGTCACAGGATCACTGGACTTTCCCATTGAGACGGCTCTCTATCCTGCAGGCCGGCAGTGACCCTGGACGTGAGCTTGGCCATCTGCCCCCAAGAGGAGCGGGATGAATTTTCGCCCCCATGAAGACAAAGCCGCGCGCGCAAGGCTCGTCCAAGCCTCCTCGGTCAGTCTCGACGCGCTGTTCCGCAAGCTCCGCGCCTCCCCGGAAGGGCTCTCGGAGACCGAGGCGGCGCGGCGGCTGAAGCGCTTCGGGCCGAACCGCGTTGCGCGAGAGGCGGCGGGCGGCGCCCTGCGGCTCTTGGCGCGGCATGTCTTCAATCCGTTGAACGGTCTGCTGCTGACGCTCGCCGCCGCCTCCTTCGCGCTGAGCGACCAGCGCGCCGCGATTGTCATTTCGGCGATCGTCGTGCTCAGCGTGCTGCTGGCCTTCGTGCAGGAGCATCGCTCCAACTCGGCTGCGGCAAAACTCCGCGCCATGGTGCGCACCCACGTTTCCGTGCGTCGCCCCGACTCCGGCGGCGACCCCTTCGTCGAAACGTCGCTTGAAGCGCTCGTCCCCGGCGACATCGTGCGCCTCGCGGCGGGCGACATGATCCCCGCCGACGTGCGGCTTATCGAAGCGAAGGATCTCTTCATCAATCAATCGGCGCTCACCGGCGAGTCAATGCCGGTCGAAAAATTCGCCGCGGCCGCGCAGGCGCATGAGCCGTTCGAGGCCTCCTGTCTCGCCTTCATGGGCTCCAATGTGGTGAGCGGCTATGGCGAGGCGGTCGTTCTCGTCACGGGGGCGGGCACGCTTTTCGGCGAGATCGCCGACCGGATCGCTGAAGCGGACGACTCGACCGCCTTCGACGAAAGCGTGAAGAAGTTCACCCTTCTGATGATCAGCTTCATGGCGGTGATGGCGCCGGCTGTATTTTTCATCAACGGCTATTTCAAGGGGGACTGGCTCGCGGCGTTTCTCTTCGCCATTTCCGTCGCCGTCGGCCTCACGCCGGAAATGCTGCCGATGATCGTCACGGTCAATCTCGCCAAGGGCGCCATGGCCATTTCGCGCGAAAAGGTCATTGTCAAGCGCTTGAACGCCATCCAGAACTTCGGCGCCATGGACGTGCTCTGCACCGACAAGACCGGCACGCTCACCCAGGACCGCATCATCCTCAAGCGCCATCTCGACATCTACGGCCGGAACTTCGACCGGGTGCTGGAGTTCGCCTATCTCAACAGCCATTTCCAGTCGGGGCTGCGCAATCTGCTCGACGTCGCGGTTCTTCAGCACGCGGAGATCGAGGAAAGACTCGCGCCTCGCCATAGTTTCAAAAAGATCGACGAAATTCCTTTCGACTTCGACCGTCGCCGCCTCTCGGTCGTGGTCGAAAGCGACGACGGCGAACGCCTGCTGATCTGCAAGGGCGCGGTCGAAGAGATCTTCGCCGTCGCCAGCTGGTTCGAGACCGCGGAGGCAAGCGGCGCCCTCGATCCTTCACATCTCGAAACCGCCCAGCGCGAGACGGCCGAACTCAACGCCGACGGCTTTCGCGTGATCGCGGTCGCCTATCGCACGGTTCCGCCGCAGCAGTCGGTCTTCACGGCGGCGGACGAGAGAGAGCTGACGCTTCTCGGCTATATCGCATTTCTCGACCCGCCGAAGGAGAGCGCCGCGCGCGCCATCGCCGATCTGCGCAAGGGCGGCGTCGCCGTGAAGATTCTTACCGGCGACAATGACATCGTCACGCGCAAGGTCTGCCGGGACGTCGGCCTCGACATCGACGTCCTGCTGCTCGGCGCCGACCTCGACGCGATGGACGACGCCGCGCTCGCCGCCTGCGTTTCTAACGTGACGGTCTTCGCCAAGCTGTCGCCGCCGCAGAAGGCGCGCGTCGTCGCGGCGCTACGCAGACAAGGCCATGTCGTCGGCTATCTCGGCGACGGGATCAATGACGGCCCGGCGTTGAAAGCCGGCGACGTCGGCATCTCGGTCGATACGGCGGTCGACATCGCCCGCGAATCCGCCGATATTATTCTGCTCGAAAAGAGCCTCGCCGTGCTGAACGACGGCGTGCTCGAGGGCCGCAAGGTCTTCGCCAATATCCTCAAATATGTGCGCATGGGCGCGAGCTCGAATTTCGGCAATATGTTCAGCGTGCTCGGCGCGAGCGTCTTCCTGCCCTTCCTGCCGATGACGCCGATCCAGATTCTGACGAATAGCCTGCTTTACGATTTCTCCCAGACGGCCATCCCGACCGATAACGTCGACGAGGAATTTCTGGCGCGCCCGCGAAAATGGGACATTGGCGGCATCGCCAAATTCATGCTCTATCTCGGGCCGGTGAGTTCGATCTTCGACTATGCGACCTTCATCCTGATGCTCGTCGCTTTCAACGCGTGGGAAAAGCCCCAGCTCTTTCAAACCGGCTGGTTTGTCGAATCGCTCTTCACCCAGACGCTCATCATTCACATCATCCGCACGCGCAAGATCCCGTTCATCGAGAGCCGGGCGAGCAATGCGCTGCTGCTCACGACGATCGTCGTCTGCCTGATTGGCGCGAGCCTTCCCTATTCGCCTCTGGCCGCGATCTTTGGCTTTACGCCCCTGCCCTGGTCTTATTGGCCGGCGATCGGTCTCTTTTTGCTCGGCTACGCCATCCTCGCGCATTTCGCCAAGACCGCTTTTTTCGAGCAATTCAGCGATGACTGACCGAGATCCCCAGCAGGAAATCGTCGATTTCCTCTCAACGACGCTCGGCGCGCCGCGGCGGATCGTGACGCATATTTCGATCGTCCTGCTGGGCGCCGACCGCGTCTACAAACTCAAGCGCGCCGTGCGTCTGCCCTATCTGGATTTTTCGACGCGCGCCCTGCGCCTCGAGATGTGCGCGCGGGAGGTCGCGTTCAACCGGCGCTTTTCGGCCGGGCTCTATCTCGGCGTGCGGCGCGTCACGCGCGAGCCCGACGGCGCGCTGGCGCTCGACGGCGCCGGGGAATTTATCGACGCGGTCGTGGAGATGCGCCGCTTCGCCGATGACGCGCTCTTCGAGGATATGGCGCGCACGGGCCGCCTCACCGGCGAGATGATCGAGACGCTGGCGCGACGCGTGGCGGGATCGCATGACGAGGCGGCGCCGGACACGGTCCATGGCGGCGCGGACGCGATGCGGCGCATCGTCGACAGCATGGCGGAGAGCCTGGGGCAGGCCCCTGCCGCCGACGCGGCGCAAACCGACGCGCATCTTGCAGCCTTGCGCGACGCGCTCGCCGCGCAGGCCGGGCGCATCGACGCGCGCCGCGCCCAGGGCCGTGTCCGGCCCTGCCACGGCGATCTGAATTTGCGCAACATCTGTCTGTTCGAGAACGAACCGACGCCCTTCGACTGCATCGAGTTCTCGGACGAGATTTCGACGATCGACGTCCTTTACGACATCGCCTTTCTGCTGATGGATCTCTGGCGCGTGGGCCTGCCCGCGCTCGCCAATGTCGCCTTTAACCGCTATCTGGACGCGCGGCGCGAAAGCGAAGCCGACGGGTTGCCGCTCCTGCCTTTCTTCATGGCGCTGCGCGCGACGATCCGCGCGCATGTCGAGGCGTCGCAGGGTCACGCTGAAACGGCGCGCGCCTTCTTCCACCTCTCCCGCGCCGTGCTCCGCCGCAGCGAGGGGGCCATAGTCGCGATCGGCGGCTTCAGCGGCTCGGGCAAGTCCAGCGTCGCGGCGGCGCTCGCCCCTCGCTTCGCGCCGGCGCCGGGCGCGCGAATTTTGAACAGCGACAGGATTCGCAAGCGGCTCTTCAACGCCGCGCCTGCCGACCGGCTGCCGCCGCAAGCTTACACAAGCGAAGTCTCTAAGCGGGTTTATGAGGAAATGTTCGCCGCCGCCGCCCGCGTCGCGAGGGCCGGCTGGCCGGTCATCGTCGAGGCGGTCTTCGACCGGCCGCAGGACCGCGCGGCGATCGAGACGGCGGCCGCGACCGCCGGCGTTCCCTTCTTCGGCTTCTGGCTCGACGTCGATCTGGCGCAGCGACGGGCGCGCGTCGAGCGCCGCGTCAACGACGTCTCGGACGCGACGGCGGAGGTGCTGGCGGCGCAGATGAAGAAGGAGACGGGCGCGATCGCCTGGGAAACGATCGACGCGGCGCGTGAGCTTTCCGCGATCGTGGCGCAAATTCGGGACGTTCTGCCCGCTTGGCGAGGGCAGCCGTGACGCCTCAGGGCACGAGCACCGCCGCCCCCTGCAGGCGCCCGTCTCGCAGATCGCTCAGGGCCTCGTTGGCCTGCGCCAAAGCATAGGGCGTGGCGTGCATCTTCAACGGCAGCGTCGGCGCCAGAGCGAGAAATTCGCGCGCGTCTTCCCGGGTGAGATTGGCGACGGAGAGCAGCCGCCGCTCCTCCCAGAGCAGCGCGTAAGGAAAGCTCGGTATGTCGCTCATATGGATGCCGCCGCAAACGACCGCGCCGCCCTTCTTCACGGCCGCGAGCGCTTGCGGGACGAGCGCGCCGACCGGCGCGAAGATCAGCGCGGCGTCGAGCGGTTCCGGCGCGGGCGCGTCTGAGCCTTGCGCGCTCGCCGCGCCGAGCGACAAGGCGAAGGCCGCCGCGGCGGCGTCGCCCGGCCGCACGAAAGCGTGCACGCGCCTGCCCTGAAGGATCGCGACCTGCGCGATGATATGCGCCGCCGCCCCGAAGCCATAGACGCCGATCGCCTGCGCCGGCCCCGCCATTTTCAGCGTGCGCCAGCCGATGAGGCCGGCGCAGAGCAGCGGCGCCAGGGCCGCGGGCTCAACGCCCTCCGGCAGCGGGAAACTGAAGGACGCGTCGGCGACGGTATGCGTGGCGTAGCCGCCGTCGCGCGTATAGCCGGTAAAGAGGGGATCGTCGCAAAGGTTTTCGCGCGCGCTGGCGCAATAGGGGCAATGGCCGCAGGCGCGCCCCAGCCAGGGCACGCCGACGCGGCTTCCGAGCGCGAAGCCGGTAACGCCCGGCCCGACCGCCGCGACCCGCCCGACAATCTCGTGGCCCGGAATGATCGGGAGTTTTGGGTGCGTCAATTCGCCGTCGACGACGTGAAGATCCGTGCGGCAGACGCCGCAGGCCTCGACGCGCAGCAAAACTTCGCCGGGGCCCGCGGTCGGAAGCGGACGCTCTTCCCGCACGAGCGGCGTCCCCGGGCGTCGCAGGACCATGGCGGAGACTGTCTCAGTCATGTCGCGTTCTTCCCCTTCCGACCCTCCCGGCCGTGCTCTCCCGCTTCAGCGGGGAGGGCCAGGGAGGGGGCGTCGCCCGCCGCCTCCGGCGTGAGCCGCTTGCTCAAGAAGATGCGCCGCCCGCCGAGCGGAAAATCCGCGATCTCTCCCACCCGCGAAAAGCCCTGCCGCATATAGAAAGCCGCGACGCGCGGGTCGAAAGTATCGATATAGCAGCCGATGGCACCGCGGTCGCGGGCGGCGCGTTCCGCCGTCTCGATCAGTCGCGCCCCGAGCCCCTCGCCGCGACGGGACGGCGCGACCCACAGGCGCCTGATATAAAGCCAGCGCCAATGGGTGGCGCCATCGAGCCCGGCGACGAGCGCGCCGCCGCCATCGCGCAGGACGACAGAGAGCGGCGTCTCCTCGCGCGGACCATAGCGCGCGGCGATTTCCGCCCCCAGGCGGGCGGCGAGTTCGGCGCATTCGACCAATTCCACCTCGAGGCTTGGCTTTTCCATGGCTGCGTTTCTGCTAAACATCGCGCTTGTGAAACTGAGGCCCGTCCTTCTCTTATTCTGCGCATCGCTCGCGAGCGCCGCAATGGCGCGCGCCGAGGAGGATTGCCGGCCGGCGGTCGTCCCGCCCGTCGCCGGCGCGACAGGGGCGCGGGTGAATGGTTATACGCCGGTCTTCGAAAGCTGCGCCCGGGGTCATGAGATGCGCCTTGCGACGCGCCGCATGGCGGTCGATGGCGACGACCTGCTGCTGACGGTCGATCCGCAAAGCCTCGAGACGTCGCTCGAACACGCCGCCTGCTGGCGCTGCGCCGCGACGACCGACGCCGAACAGGCCGAAACGCGCTTCATGAAGGCCGTGCGCCCGCCCGCCGATCCCGACCGCCCGCCGGCGCTGGTCAACGCCGGGCTGATCCACGGCAAGGGCGAGGGGGCCTATGTCACGGGCGACCTCTGCCCGAGCCAAAAGCCGCTCGACCGGGCCTTCATCGAGGAGGTTGCTGCCCAAGGGCCGGGGACGCCCCTGACCCTCGCCGTCTCCGGCGGCTGGATCGCCCATCACGACGCGGATTTCGCCTGGCTTCAGGAAAAGCGCCGCTCGGGCGCGCTCGACATTGTCTGGGCCAACCACTCCTACACCCACCCTTACGTCCCCGGGCTCAAGAACGGACAGAACTATCTTCTGCGGCCCGGCGTCGACCTCGACGCCGAGATTTTCGAAACCGAGAAGCTGCTCATCGCCCATGGCGAAAGCCCTTCCGTCTTCTTCCGCTTCCCCGGCCTCGTTTCGGACCGGACCCTGCTGGAGAAGGTCTCGGAGCGCCATCTCGTTGCGCTCGGAGCCGACAGTTGGCTTGCGCTCGGGCCCCCGCCGCGGGCGGGCTCGATTGTGCTGGTGCACCCCAATGGCAATGAGCCGGGCGGCCTGCAGATTTTCTCGCGGCTCTTGAAAAGCGAGCGGATCCCTAAGCCCTTCCGGGCCATCACCGAGGCTCCCTAGCCGCCCACTTCTGCCTGGGGCTCGTCCGCGCGTCGAACAAAGACCCCGCCTGTCGAAACAGGCGGGGCAAGTTGGAGGAGGGAGTCCCCGCGCGGTTATGAGGAGTCCAGGCCGCGCGAAGCTCAAGGGCGCGCATGACGCGCGCGATGGGAAAGGCCGGCGCCGCGCTGACCGCTGGCGCCGGCCCCGGCAATGTGCGCGGGGTTCTTGCGCACCTTGCCGATCAGCGTCGGCGCAACTCTTCGATGACCTCAGAACCGAGCAGGGCCCGGATGCGGGCGAGGATTTGAAGCGTCACGCCGAAGACTGCGAGGGACATCCATCCGAAGAAGACGAAACCCCAATGCAGCGGACCGGCGAAGCCCTCGTCCATGGACCATGACGTATGGCCCCACTCATTGAAGCCCACGTTCGGAATCGTCATGAAGACGCCGACGACCAGGATGAGGAAGGCGAGCGAATAGCCTTTGGCGAAAAAAGGCAGGCGGGTCTTTGCATAGAAGAAGGCTCCCAGCCCGAGGGCGGCGAACAGCGGATAAGAGATATAGAAGGTGACGATGTTGCTCGGCGTGAAATCAGTGTCCCGCACCGCGGTCATCGGCGCGCGCCGGACGCGAGGCGCGACAAGTCCGCGTCGCCTCAGCGTTGGCTGGCGTCTGGATTTCCTGCGGTTCGGTCAGCGTCGCCTGGACGATGACCGCTGCGTCCCTGCGTCGAGGCGTGCAAGCCCCTACCGGCGACGACGTTCAGGCAGGACTGGACTGCGTGGGAAAAGGCGGCGCGCGTGGAGACTGTGGCGCGCCTTTGGGCTCCAAGCGAGGGGCGGGAGCCGCGTTCGACGCCGGCGACGCGAGCGCGGTCGAGAGCTCGGCAGGAGCAATCAGCGAGACTTGCGGATGTGGCGGCGGGGCGCCGACGGCCCCGCAATGCAGGACGCAGCAAAGCGTATGACGCCGATGGGGAGCCGCGGGCTCGCCTTTGCCGCCGGACGCTTCCGGCGTCGAGCAGATGACGCCCGCGTCACCCGCCAGCGCCGGCGCCCCCACGAATGCGACTTGCAGCAGCAGCAGGCCGGCGACAATCGCCGCCAACATGCGCGCAAATCCGCCACGTCCCGAAAATGGATCCACCGCCGCCGCCTTTGGTTCCAGAACGGAGGCTAGAGAGGGGCCGCCGCACGGTCAAGCGAGCCGCGGGACCGGCCTTCCGCGGCGAATCGTCTCACAGTGGGAATGTCGCTTGGAGCCGAGCGCCTTCGCCGGCTCCGGCCCGAGAAGGCTCTGCGGCCCGGAACGCCTTACATTGACAAGGGTTGCCCCTCCCCTTATCTGTCCGGCGGAAATGCCGCGCCGGCCTTGACGCCCGGACTCCCGGGCGCTGTCGCAAGTGGTTGATTTTCCAAAGAATTAGGACGCTCCGCCGCGGCCGCCCGGATTGGCGCAGGCTGATGGCGGCGCGCCATCTTAGAAAGGTTCGCGGGAATGCTCGGCGCCCTCGCCAAGAAGATTTTCGGCACGGCAAACGACCGCCGCCTCAAGACCTATGCGCCGAACGTCAAGGCGATCAATGCGCTCGAGCCTCAACTCGAGGCCCTGACCGACGACGAGCTGCGCGCGCGCACCGTCGCATTCCGCGAGCAGCTCGCCGCCGGAAAGACCCTCGACGAACTCCTCGTCCCGGCCTTCGCGACCGTCCGCGAGGCCGCCAAGCGCACGCTCGGCCAGCGCCATTTCGACGTGCAGCTCATCGGCGGCATGGTGCTGCACGAGGGAGCCATCGCAGAGATGCGCACCGGCGAAGGCAAGACCCTCGTCGCCACGCTCGCCGTCTATCTCAACGCGCTCGCCGGCAAGGGCGTCCACGTCGTTACCGTCAACGACTATCTGGCCAAGCGCGACAGCGAATGGATGGGTCAGATCTACCGCTTCCTCGGCATGAGCGTCGGCTGCGTGGTGCACGATCTCTCCGACGAAGGCCGCGCCGCCGCTTACGCGAGCGACATCACCTACGGCACCAACAATGAATTCGGTTTCGACTATCTGCGCGACAACATGAAATATGAGTTCGCGCAAATGGTTCAGCGCGGGCACAACTTCGCGATCGTCGACGAGGTGGACTCGATCCTGATCGACGAGGCCCGCACGCCGCTCATCATTTCGGGCGCGATCGACGACAAGTCCGACCTCTACAATACGATCGACAAGCTCATCCCCAAGCTCTCGAAAGAGGATTACGAGCTCGACGAGAAGCAGCGCACGATTCACCTCACCGACGCCGGCAACGAGCATATGGAGGAGCTGCTCGTCGAGGTCGGCGCGCTGACCGAGGGCGCGCTCTACGAGGCCCATAACGTCACGCTCGTCCACCACGTCAACCAGGCGCTGCGCGCCCATAAGCTCTTCCAGAAGGACAAGGATTATATCGTCCGCAAGGGCGAGGTGGTCATCATCGACGAATTCACCGGCCGCATGATGCCGGGCCGGCGCTATTCGGAAGGGCTGCATCAGGCGCTGGAGGCCAAGGAGCGCGTCCAGGTTCAGCCCGAAAACGTCACCCTCGCGTCGATCACCTTCCAGAATTATTTCCGCCTCTACGACAAGCTCGCCGGCATGACCGGCACCGCCGCGACCGAGGCGAATGAATTCGCCGAGATCTACAAGCTCGACGTCGTCGAAATCCCGACGAACCGCCCGGTTCAGCGCCGCGACGACGACGACGAGGTTTACCGCACGGCGAAGGAAAAGCTGCACGCCATCCTCGAAGAGGTCAAGGACGCAAGCTCCAGGATGCAGCCGCTGCTCGTCGGCACCACCTCGATCGAGAAATCCGAGCAGCTCGCCGAATTCCTGGTCTCGCAGGGCTACAAGATGATCGACTTCGCCGATCCCAAGGGATTGTCGGAGCTTTACGCGGCGGCGCGCTCGGGCGAGCCCTCGAAGATGTTCGCCGTGCTCAACGCGCGCTTCCACGAGCAGGAAGCCTATATCGTCGCGGAAGCGGGCGTGCCGGGCGCGGTCACCATCGCCACCAACATGGCCGGCCGCGGCACCGACATTCAGCTCGGCGGCAACGTCGAGATGCGCGTGGCGCAGGAATGCGCCGGGCTCGAGGGCGCCGCGCGCGAGGCCAAGGAAGCGGAAATCCGCGAGGAAATCGCCAGGTTCAAGGAGAAGGCCCTCGCTTCGGGCGGCCTCTACATCATCGGCACCGAGCGCCATGAGAGCCGCCGCATCGACAATCAGCTGCGCGGCCGCTCCGGCCGCCAGGGCGACCCCGGGCGCTCCAAGTTCTTCCTGTCGCTGCAGGACGATCTGATGCGTATCTTTGGCTCCGAGCGCATGGACTCCATGCTCGTGAAGCTCGGGCTGCAGGAGAACGAAGCGATCGTCCATCCCTGGATCAACAAGGCGATCGAAAAGGCGCAGCACAAGGTCGAGGCGCGCAACTTCGACATCCGCAAGAACATCCTCAAGTTCGACAACGTCATGAACGACCAGCGCAAGGTGATCTTCGAGCGCCGGCGCGAGATCATGGCCGAGGAGAGCGTCGAGGAGCAGGTCGCCGACATGCGCGCCGAGGTGGTCGAGAATCTCGTCTCCCGCCACATTCCGCACGACGCCTACGCCGAGTCCTGGGACGTCGCGGGCCTTGCCGAGGACGTCAGCGCGAAGCTCGCTCTCGACGCCCCCGTCGCCGACTGGGCGAAGGAAGAGGGCATCGCCGACGAGGAGCTCAAGGAGCGACTGCTCGAAGCCGCCGACACGGCCTACGCCGAACGCGTGGAGCGCAACACGGCGCCGCTGATGCGCATGATCGAAAAGCAGGTGGTGCTGCAGTCGCTCGACACGCTGTGGCGCGAGCATCTCGTGGCGCTCGACCATCTGCGTCAGGTCATCGGCTGGCGCGGCATGGCGCAGCGCGACCCGCTGAACGAATATAAATCCGAGGCGCTGGACCTGTTCCGCGGCCTGATGAGCCATTGGGACGAGCAGGTCACGGCGCAGCTCATGCGCGTCGAAGTGAGCTTCGAGGCGCCGCCGTCGGCGCCCCCGGAGCTCCCGCCGATGGAAATGTCGCATCCCAGCCCGGTGGCGCTGTCGGCCGGCTTCAGCGCCGAACAGACGGCGCTCGAGGACTTGAACGCGCGTCTCGCCAGCGTGGACTTTTCGTCCCAGGCGCTCGCGCCGGCGCCCGTGCGCGATCCCGCCGACCCCACGAGTTGGGGCAAGGTGGGCCGCAACGAGCCCTGCCCCTGCGGCTCGGGCAAGAAATACAAGCACTGCCACGGCCAGCTCGTTTAGCGAGAGCGAAGCCTCCGGGCGAGGCGAGCGGCTCCGCGCGATCGTCTGCGCATGCGCTTGCCCGCTCCCCGCCACTCGAACCGCCGTGCGTCAGCGCACAGCCCGAAGCGATACGGTCTGCTAGGCTCCCAACAACCGGGCGCCCTATACTTGACGCCCGGCGTCGGCGTGGCGAAGCCACCGAGACTCGAGGGCGTGCGGATGGACGATCATGTCGTTGCGGAGGACATGGACACCATTGTCGATCGCATCATGCGGTCGCATTGGGCGGTCTTCCACCTCCATTTCGTCGACTTCATGGCTGCGCATTTGTCCGATTGCTGCGCGGTCTTCGACGGGGACCTGCATGAGATGCTCGTCTTCACCATCGTCGCGCAGCGTTACTTGCGCGATCGCGTGGCCGAAGGCGACAGCCAGACCTCAACCGGGGCGGAGCGGCGATCGCTGTCCGCGAGCCGGATCGCCGCCCAGACCGGCATGCCGCGCGAAACGGTGCGGCGCAAGCTCGCCGCCCTGCAGGCGCGGGGCTGGGTCGAGAGGACCGACCGGGCCGAATGGCGCATGGCCGTCTCCAACGGGCGCGCGGCCGTAGCGCTCACTCTCGCGGATTTCACCAGACGCGAAATGCGCCGGGTGATCAAGCTCGGGCGCGCCCTCAAGCCGCTCGTTTAGCCGCTCGGCTTCTTCCCCTGTTTCTCGTGGAAATGGCGTCCATTTGGTAATAAGAAGCGCGCGGCGAGCGTTCCGCTGGGCCTCGCGACCGCCGCCGGCGTGGCCATAGAAACCGGCGTCTCGACAGGAGCTTCGCGTGTCAATCGATTTTTCCAAAGTCGTCGTCGCACAGGGCGGCGGACCCACCGCCGTCATCAATCAGTCGCTCGTCGGCGCCGTGCTCGAATCGCGCAAGTTCCGCGAGGTCGAGCGCGTCTATGGCGCCTTTCACGGCGTGCGCGGGATCGTCAACGAGGATTTCGTCGATCTCACCCAGGAGACCACCCATAATCTGGAGCTCGTCGCCTGCACGCCTTCGTCCGCGCTCGGCTCCACGCGCGACAAGCCCGACCTGAAGTATTGCCAGGAAATCTTCAAGGTGCTGCGCGCGCATGGCGTCGGCTGCTTCTTCTACATCGGCGGCAACGACTCCTCGGACACGGTCCGCATCGTCTCGGAGGAAGCCAGAAACGCCGGCTATCCGCTGCGCGCCATCCACATCCCCAAGACCATCGACAATGATCTGATGGTCAATGACCACACGCCGGGCTTCCCTTCGGCTGCGCGCTGGGTGGCGCAGGCCTTTGCCGGGGCCAATCTCGACAATTGGGCGCTGCCGGGCGTCTATATCGCCGTCGTCATGGGCCGCCACGCCGGCTTCCTCACCGCCGCCTCGGCGCTCGGCAAGAAGTTTCCCGACGATGGTCCCCATCTCATCTATTTGCCGGAGCGCGCCTTCTCCGTGGAGAAGTTCCTCGCCGACGTGAAGGCGACCATGGAGAGATACGGCCGCTGCGTAGTGGCCGTCTCGGAAGGGATCAGCGACGAGAACCATGTGCCGATCGCCGAAAAACTCGCCCAACAGGTCGAGCGCGACGCGCATGGCAACGTCCACCTCGGCGGCGGCGCGCTGGCCGATGAACTGACCCAGCTCGTCAAGGACAAGCTCGGCTTCAAGCGCGTGCGGGCCGACACCTTCGGCTATGTTCAGCGCAGCTTTGTCGGCTGCGTCTCCGACGTGGACCAGCGCGAGGCGCGCGAGGTCGGCGAGAAGGCCGTCCAATACGCCCTGTGGGGAGATTGCGACGGCTCGGTCACGATCCATCGCACGGGCTTTTATTCAGTCGACTATCAGCTGACCCCTCTTGAACAAATCGCCGCAAAAACAAAAGTGATGCCGGACGAATTCATCACCCCTTGCGGCACCGATGTCACGGACGCTTTCAGGATGTATTTGCGGCCATTGCTCGGCAGCGGCATGCCGGACGCCTTCCGGCTGCGGCTCAACCGGGTCCGAAAAATTCTGACCTGAGGATCTGGCGTCGCGACGGCGCCGAACGGGCGCCGATCTTGCACTCGGCCTGAAATTGCGGAAAGGTTGCAAATTCGGGCAGGCCTAAAATAGACTAGGCGCTTGCGCGGGGGAGCGAGCGGCCCGCGCGGGTTTTGGGCGCGCCCGGCGGGGGCGCCTTGTCAGGACCGGCAGGGGTGGAAGGCCATCGAGGGGCGGCTTCCACCTTTTGTTAGGCCCAAGCCGGTATCACATGTTTGGATCGATTCGCCCGGCGGGTTGATTCATCAGGAGAAAATCATGAGCAAAGTCGGCGGCGGCGATTCCAAGAATACGCTTTACTGCTCGTTTTGCGGCAAGAGCCAGCACGAAGTTCGCAAGCTGATCGCCGGCCCCACGGTCTTCATCTGCGACGAATGCGTCGAACTGTGCATGGACATCATCCGCGAGGAGAACAAATCCTCGCTGGTCAAGCAGCGCGACGGCATCCCGACCCCGCGCGAGATCTGCAAGGTTCTCGACGATTACGTTATCGGCCAGGCGCAGGCGAAGCGCGTCCTCTCGGTCGCGGTCCATAACCATTACAAGCGCTTGAACCACGCCACAAAGCACGGCGACGTCGAGCTGGCGAAATCCAACATTCTGCTGATCGGCCCGACCGGCGTCGGCAAGACCATGCTGGCGCAGACGCTTGCCCGCATTCTGGACGTGCCCTTCACCATGGCCGACGCGACGACCCTCACCGAGGCCGGCTACGTCGGCGAGGACGTCGAGAACATCATCCTGAAGCTGCTGCAGGCGTCGGATTACAATGTCGAACGCGCCCAGCGCGGCATTGTCTACGTCGATGAAATCGACAAAATCTCGCGCAAAAGCGACAATCCTTCCATCACCCGCGACGTGTCGGGAGAGGGCGTCCAGCAGGCGCTGCTCAAGATCATGGAAGGCACCGTCGCATCGGTGCCGCCGCAGGGCGGACGCAAACATCCGCAGCAGGAGTTCCTGCAGGTCGACACGACGAACATCCTCTTCATCTGCGGCGGCGCCTTCGCCGGGCTAGAGAAAATCATCTCGGCGCGCGGCCGCTCGACCTCGATCGGCTTCGGCGCCACCGTCCAGGCGCCGGACGAGCGCCGCACCGGCGATATTTTCCGTCAGGTTCAGCCCGAGGATTTGCTGAAGTTCGGCCTGATCCCTGAATTCGTCGGCCGCCTGCCCGTGATCGCGACGCTCGAGGATCTCGACGAGGAAGCGCTCAAGAAAATCCTCACCGAGCCCAAGAACGCTCTCGTCAAGCAGTATCAGCGCCTCTTCGAGATGGAGAACGTGGAGCTGACCTTCCAGGACGACGCGCTCTCCGCCGTCGCCCGCAAGGCCATCGAGCGCCACACCGGCGCGCGCGGCCTGCGCTCCATCATGGAGGGCATCCTGCTCGACACCATGTTCGACCTGCCGGGCCTCGAGGGCGTCGAGCAGGTGGTGATCGGCCCGGAAGTCGTTGAAGGGAAAGCGCGTCCCCTGTATATCTACGCGGAGCGCAACGAAAAAAGCGGCGCCAGCGCCTGACCTGCGCGCGCCGCCGCCTGGCTGGGCGGCCCGCCCGCCGGGGCCGGCTCGCCAGGGCCATCCTTGAATCAGTTGTTCGTGTATCCCATTTCCTGCGTTAACGGGGCCGTTTGGGCTTGAACGCCGCTGCCTCAGTGATGGCGCGTGGACGAAAGAGCGAGCGTCCAGGCGGCCAGGGTCTGACTAGAGATCGCCGGTCGAAGATTGCGGCCTAAGTCTTGCTAGTTCTGGACGCATACTGATCGCTCGCATTTTCGCGTTGCCGCCAAGCGGGATGCGCAAAGGAAAGCAGGACACGAAGATGAGTAACGAAAAGCGCGACGCCATTACGCCGGGAGCCGTCGAGAGCTACCCCGTCCTTCCTCTGCGCGACATCGTCGTGTTTCCCCATATGATCGTGCCGCTCTTCGTGGCGCGCGAGAAGTCGATCCGCGCGCTCGAGGAAGTGACGAAGAGCGATCGTCTGATCCTTCTCGCCACGCAGAAGAACGCCGGCGACGACGATCCGGCGACGGACGCCATCTATCCGATCGGCACGCTCGCCTCCGTTCTGCAGCTGCTCAAGTTGCCAGACGGCACGGTGAAGGTGCTCGTCGAGGGCGTCGCCCGCGCCGCCGTGCGCAATTACTCGCGCGCCGAAGATTTCTATGAGGCGGACGCAGAGGCGCTCGCCGACGACGCGGGCTCGCCAGTCGAGGTCGAGGCGCTCGGCCGCTCGGTCGTTTCGGAATTCGAAAGCTACGTTAAGCTCAACAAGCGCGTCTCCTCGGAGATTGTCGGCGCGGTGACGCAGATCGACGACGCGTCGAAGCTCGCCGACACGGTCGCTTCCCATCTCTCCGTCAAGATCCCCGACAAGCAGGACGTGCTGGAGACGCTCAACGTCGCCAGACGGCTCGAGAAATGCTTGTCGCTGATGGAAAGCGAAATCTCGGTCCTGCAGGTCGAGAAGCGCATCCGCACGCGCGTCAAGCGCCAGATGGAGAAGACTCAGCGCGAGTATTATCTCAACGAGCAGATGAAGGCGATCCAGAAGGAACTCGGCGACGAGGACGGAAAGGACGATCTCGCCGAGCTCGAGGAGCGCATCAAGAACACCAAGCTTTCGAAGGAAGCCCGCGATAAGGCGGTCGCCGAATTCAAGAAGCTGCGCCAGATGTCGCCGATGTCGGCGGAAGCCACCGTCGTGCGCAATTACCTCGACTGGATCCTGTCGATCCCGTGGGGCAAGCGCTCGCGGGTGAAACGCGACCTCCAGCAGGCTCAGGACGTGCTCGACGCCGAGCATTTCGGCCTGGAGAAGGTCAAGGAGCGCATTCTCGAATATCTCGCCGTGCAGAGCCGCGCCAATAAGCTCACCGGCCCGATCCTCTGCCTCGTCGGTCCGCCCGGCGTTGGCAAGACCTCGCTCGGCAAGTCGATCGCCAAGGCGACGGGACGCGAATTCGTCCGCATGTCGCTCGGCGGCGTGCGCGACGAGGCCGAGATTCGCGGCCACCGCCGCACGTACATCGGCTCGATGCCCGGCAAGATCATCCAGTCGATGCGCAAGGCGAAGTCTTCGAACCCGCTCTTCCTGCTCGACGAGATCGACAAGATGGGCATGGACTTCCGCGGCGACCCCTCCTCCGCTTTGCTGGAGGTGCTGGATCCCGAGCAGAACCAGACCTTCAACGACCATTACCTAGAGGTCGACTATGACCTGTCGAATGTGATGTTCGTGACGACGGCCAATACGCTCAATATTCCGGCGCCGCTGATGGACCGCATGGAGATCATCCGCATCGCCGGCTATACCGAGGCCGAGAAGCTGGAGATCGCCCGCAAGCATCTGATGCCCAGCGCCGTCCACAAGCACGGGCTCGCGCCCGAGGAATGGATGGTGACCGATGACGGGCTCCTGGAGCTCATCCGCCGCTACACTCGCGAGGCCGGCGTGCGCAATCTCGAGCGCGAGGTTTCCAATCTCGCCCGCAAGGCGGTCAAGGAAATCCTGCTCAAGAAGACCGAGAAGATCGTCGTCACGGCCGAGAACATCGCCGATTATCTCGGCGTGCCGAAGTTCCGCTTCGGGCAGGCCGAGCTCGAGGATCAGGTGGGCGTCGTCACCGGGCTCGCCTGGACTGAGGTGGGCGGCGAGCTGCTGACGATCGAAGGCGTGATGATGCCCGGCAAGGGCAAGATGACGGTCACGGGCAATCTGCGCGACGTGATGAAGGAGTCGATCTCGGCGGCGGCGTCCTATGTGCGCTCGCGCGCGGTGGACTTTGGAGTCGAGCCGCCGCTCTTCGACCGCCGCGACATCCACGTGCACGTGCCGGAGGGCGCGACGCCGAAGGATGGGCCCTCGGCCGGCGTGGCGATGGCGACCGCCATCGTCTCGATCATCACGGGCATCCCGGTGCGCAAGGACATCGCCATGACCGGCGAGATTACGCTGCGCGGCCGGGTGCTGCCGATCGGCGGCCTGAAGGAGAAGCTGCTGGCGGCGCTGCGCGGCGGCATCAAGAAGGTGCTGATCCCAGAGGAGAACGCCAAAGACCTCGCCGAAATTCCGGACGCCGTGAAGAACGGGCTGGAAATCGTGCCGGTGGCTCGCATGGAGGAAGTGCTCCAGCACGCCCTCATCTCCCAGCCGACCCCCATCGTCTGGGAGGAGGACACCGCGGCGCTCTCCAAGCGGACCGCCGCCTTGGCGGAGGACGACGCCGGCGTTCGCGCCCACTGAGCCAGGCGGCCTGAGAATAGCGAGCCCCGTCCCCCCGGACGGGGCTTTTTTTGTGTCCCTGTCGCGGCAACTTTGTCAGAAACGCCATATTTTCGCGACTTTTTCGCAGTGCACGCGGCGATTCCCGCGGTTTTCCGGGGTTTTTTGAAGGGCCGACCGGCGAATCCCTTGCTTTTCCTAGAATTCGGCACCAACACTCGCCGTCGTTGCGCGCCGACGATTCGAGACCGCCGCTTGTAAGCGTTTGATCGCCGGCCCCGCAGCGCGTCAATAAAAGGAATAGGCCATGAACAAATTGGAACTGGTCGAGCACGTCGCGGCGGAGACGGAGACGTCCAAGGCGGCGGCGGCGGCGGCGGTCGACGCTGTGCTCGAGGGCATCACCAATGCGCTCAAGAGCGGCGATGAAGTGCGCCTTGTCGGCTTTGGCACTTTTTCGGTCAAGGAGCGCGCCGCCGGCAAAGGCCGCAACCCGGCGACCGGCGACGAGATCGACATTCCCGCCTCGAAGAGCGCCCGCTTCAAGCCCGGCGCCGCGCTCAAGACCGAGCTGAACAAGACCAAATAAAATCTTGCCGTGAGTTTACGGGCACGGCCGCCGGGTGAAATCCGGCGGCCGTTCCGGTTTGAAGCGCTCGGCGCTTGCCACGGCTGCGCGCCATCTTTAAAACCCAGCCGCCGCCTCGAGGCGCGCAATCCGCGGCCGCGAGGGCGCGCGACGACAGGCAAGGCGACGCCGAGCCCGTCTTTGATTGCGTTGTTTCGAAGCTGGCGCGGGCGGTTAGCTCAGCTGGTAGAGCATCTCGTTTACACCGAGAATGTCGGGAGTTCGAACCTCTCACCGCCCACCAGTTTTCGCGGGCGCCATGCGAAAGTCCTTTGCCGCGCGCTGATGAGGAATTAGGCTTGACGTCCATCCGGAGAGACGAGGCGCCCGCGACCATGACGAGACTGAAGACCCTGACTCTATGCGTTTTCAGCCTTCTGGCTCAGGCATGGCTGTTCTCGGGCCCGGCGCGGGCCGAGGAGATGAGTTTTCGGGTCGTCGGCGTCAATGGAGAGAATTGCGGCGCGCGCTGCCCGCAAATGATCGCCGCGCAGGGCGAGATCGCGGAAGGGACGCCGGACGCCTTCGTCAGTTTCGTCCGCGAGAATGTCGGCTCCGGCAATCTGCACGGCATTTTGCTGCTCGACTCGCCGGGCGGCAAAGTGGTCGCCTCGATGGAGTTCGGACAGGCGTTGCGCCGGCTGGGCATGGCGGTCGTGGTGGCGCGCCCGGCCGCGCAGGCGGGCGATGCAATGGCGCTGGTCTCGGGACGCTGCTATTCGGCGTGCGTCTATGCGCTGATGGGCGGCAAGCGGCGGGTGATTCCGCCGGAAAGCCGCGTTGGCATTCACCGCATGTTCAATTATTCGACGAGCTTCGATTTTTCGGAAGGGCTCGTGAGGGAGCGCAATTATGACGACGGCGGGATGCGCGACATGCTCGCGCGCTACGCCAGCAACATGGGCGTCTCCCCGGAACTGGTCAATCTCGCCGAACGCACCTCGCCGGATCAGCTTTACATGCTGAGCGGCAAGGACATTGCGCGCTGGCGGCTCGGATCGCGCAAACTCTAAACAAGGCGCGCGGCGCAATAAGCAGAGAAAAGAAGCAGGGCTGGACATGAAACATATTCTCGAGGGGCTCGAACAGCGCCGCGCTTCGGCGCGCCTCGGCGGCGGCCACAAGCGCATCGACGCGCAGCATGCGCGCGGCAAGCTCACCGCGCGCGAACGCATCGAGCTTCTGCTCGATCAGGGCTCCTTCGAAGAATTCGACATGTTCGTGACGCATCGCTGCACGGACTTCGGCATGGACCAGGGCGAGAAGACTTCGGGCGACGGCGTCGTCACTGGCTGGGGCACCGTCAACGGCCGCGCGGTCTTCGTCTTCGCCAAGGACTTCACCGTGTTCGGCGGCTCGCTCTCCGAGACCCATGCGCAGAAGATCATCAAGCTGCAGGATATGGCGCTCAAAAACCGCGCGCCGGTCATCGGCATTTTCGACGCCGGCGGCGCGCGCATTCAGGAGGGCGTGGCGGCGCTCGGCGGTTACGGCGAAGTGTTCGTGCGCAATGTCATGGCCTCCGGAGTCATTCCACAGATCTCCGTCATCATGGGCCCCTGCGCCGGCGGCGACGTCTATTCCCCGTCGATGACCGACTTCATCTTCATGGTGCGCGACACGAGCTATATGTTCGTGACCGGTCCCGATGTGGTGAAGACCGTCACCAATGAAACCGTTACGGCGGAAGAACTCGGCGGCGCCTCGGTGCACACGACCAAGAGCTCCATCGCCGACCGCGCCTATGACAATGACGTCGAGGCGCTGCTGCAGATGCGCCGGCTCATCGACTTTCTGCCCTCGTCCAATACCGAAGAGCCGCCGGAGTGGCCGAGCTTCGACGACGTCGACCGGCTCGACATGTCGCTCGACACGCTCATTCCCGACAATCCCAACAAGCCCTACGACATCAAGGAGCTCATCTCGAAGGTTGTCGACGAGGGCGATTTCTTCGAGATTCAGGAGGCGCACGCCAAGAACATCGTCGTCGGCTTCGGCCGCGTCGAGGGGCGCACGGTCGGCTTCGTCGCGAATCAGCCGATGGTGCTCGCGGGCGTGCTCGACATCGACGCCTCCAAGAAGGCGGCGCGATTCGTGCGCTTCTGCGACTGCTTCAATATTCCGATCGTGACGTTCGTCGACGTTCCCGGCTTCCTGCCGGGCACCGCGCAGGAATATGGCGGCCTCATCAAGCATGGCGCCAAACTTTTGTTCGCCTATGCCGAAGCCACGGTTCCGAAAGTGACGGTCATCACGCGCAAGGCCTTTGGCGGCGCCTATGACGTGATGTCGTCGAAGCATCTGCGCGGCGACGTCAATTACGCCTGGCCGACGGCCCAGATCGCCGTGATGGGCGCCAAGGGCGCGGTCGAAATCATTTTCCGCGCCGATCTCGGCGATCCGGGGAAGATTGCGCAGCGCACCAAGGAATATGAGGATCGCTTTCTCTCGCCTTTCGTCGCGGCCGAGCGCGGTTATATCGACGAGGTGATCATGCCGCATTCGACACGTCGGCGAATCGCCCGCGCGCTGGCGCTGCTCCGTCACAAGGAGCTGGAGAACCCCTGGAAGAAGCACGACAACATCCCGCTGTAACGAAGCGTGGCAGAAGAGCTTCGATAGGGCGCGGCGAAGAGCCGCGCCCTTTGTTTTGTGCCCTTTCGAGACGGCTCTCGACGGGCTGCCCAATCCTGGGGCGCCCTTTTCGAAAATTCGCCAGACTGCTCGTTTTTCGGGTGACAGCCCTTTGGATTTGGCATAATGTCCCCCTCGCCAAGTTGGTTGGGTAAGCCTAAGCGTTTAAAGCGTTTAGCTTTCTATTCCCAGCAACGGTCCAAGTCGGGGAGGACGCCGGAGAAAACGCAGCTTGCGACTGGTTCGAGAGACGAGCCGATGCAAGCGGTTATCGGAGCGCAAAAGACTTCGAGACCGAGCGTGGATTCCGGTTAAAGGACAGGGTGCCAAAGAGTGGGGTGCGGCCCGGCCGTCCCCGCTCTTTGTGTTTGAGGGGGCATTATAGAACTTCTCTCTCAACCGATAGGCGCAAGGCTCTGTCCCGGCTCCGGCCGCTGCTTGACGCAGGTTTCGCCCATTCCTACGTTCCCTTTCGAATTCGACCTTTGTCCCGCAATTGGCCCGCCACCCCCGGCCGCAACGAAAGACCTCTCATGTCCACGCAGAAAATCACCGACGCCACTTTCGAGCAGGAAGTCCTGAAGTCCGCCGAGCCCGTCGTCGTCGACTTCTGGGCCGAGTGGTGCGGCCCCTGCCGGATGATCGCCCCCGCGCTGGAGGAGATCGCGGCGGAGATGAAGGGCAAGGTCAAGGTCGTCAAGCTCAACATCGACGAGAACCCGGCGGTCGCCAGCAAGCTCGGCATCCGCTCGATTCCGACGCTGATTCTATTCAAGGACGGCAAGGCCGCCGCGCAAAAGGTCGGCGCCGCGCCGAAAGGCGAGCTGAGCCGATGGATCTCCGCCGCCGTCTGACATGTTTCTTGCGAGCGGCGCCTTGAGACAGGCCCCTCGAAGCGGATGGCGATAGCTTGCTCGATTTGACGGCGGAAGATCTCGTCGCCATCGCCCTTAGCGTGAAGGTCGCGACCGTCGCCGTCGCGGCCTCTCTTCCCGTCGCCGTCTTGGTTGGCTATGCGTTGGCCCGCTGGCGTTTTCCTGGCCGGGCGGCGCTTAACGCCGCGGTTCACCTGCCGCTCGTCTTGCCGCCGGTCGTCACCGGCTTCGCTTTGCTGCTGCTGTTTGGACGGCGAGGCCCCATCGGCGCGTTTCTCGCCGACCATTTCGGGCTCGTCTTCGCCTTCCGCTGGACGGGCGCTGCGCTTGCCGCCGCCGTGATGAGCTTTCCGCTCATGGTGCGGCCGGTGCGGCTGGCCTTCGAGGCCGTCGACCCGCGGCTGTCGTCGGCGGCCCGCTCGCTCGGCGCCAACCGCCTGTGGAGCTTCGCGCTCGTCGACTTCCCTCTCGCCGCCAATGGCGTGCTCGTCGGCGCCATTCTCGGCTTCGCCAAGGCGCTCGGCGAATTCGGCGCGACGATCACCTTCGTCTCCAGCATTCCCGGCGAAACGCGCACCATCCCCGCCGCGATCTATGCGCTGCTGCAGGCGCCCGACGGCGACGCCTCGGCGCTGCGGCTCGCCGCCATCTCCGCGGCGATCGCCGTCGCGGCGCTGCTCGCGTCGGAAGCGCTTCAGTCCCGGCTCGGCGCCTCGAAATGATCGCGCTCGACGTTCGCCTGCGCCGGCAAGAGTTCGAACTCGCCTGCGCCTTTGAAAGCCGCGCGCGCGTGCTCGCGCTGCATGGCCCGTCGGGGGCCGGCAAATCGACGCTCGCCCATCTCCTCGCGGGAATCGCCCGGCCGGACTCCGGGCGAATCGTCGTCGACGGCGTCACGCTCGTCGACACGGCGCATCGGGTCTTTCTGGCGCCCGAGAAGCGGCGCGTCGGCGTCGTGTTTCAGGACGCCCTGCTGTTTCCGCATCTGAGCGTCCGGTCGAATATTCTTTTCGGGCGCTTCTTCACGCCGCGCGCCGAGCGCACCGCGCCCTTCGACGCGATCGTCGAGACGCTCGGCGTCAGCCATCTCCTCGACCGTCGCCCCGCGACGCTCTCCGGCGGCGAGCGTCAGCGCATCGGGCTCGCGCGCGCGCTACTGGCCTCTCCGCGGCTCTTGTTGATGGACGAGCCCATGGCCGCCCTCGATCATGCGCGGCGGCAGGAAATCATGGGATTGATCGAACGGCTGCGTGACGCGTTCCACACGCCGATCGTGCTCGTCTCCCATTCCGCGGAGGAGATCGCCCGACTCGCCGACGAGGCCGTCGTCATGGATCGCGGCCGTGTCGTTGCGCAGGGTCCGCCGCTCGACGTTCTGCCGGGCGCGAGCCGGCTCATCGCGGGCGGGCGTTTCGGGCTCGTCAATACGCTGTCGGCGCGCGTCGCTTCTGTCGATCCGGCCTATGGCGTCACCCGCCTCGCCCATCCCGCCGGAGAGATTCTCGTCACCGCGCGTCTTCCAGACATCCGGGAGGCGCGCGTCGCGATCCGCGCGACGGATGTCGCGCTGGCGAAATCTCCGCCGGCCGACACCAGTGTGCGCACGATTTTGCGTGGGCGGATCGCCCGGATCGAGGCCGGCGACGGCGCCCTCGCCTTCGTCACACTGGAGTTGAGCGGCGGCGACAGGCTCGTCGCGGCCGTCACGCGGCTCGCGCTCGACGAATTGAAGCTCACGAGCGGCGCCGAGGCCTTCGCCCTCGTCAAGGCCGTGGCGCTCGACGAACGCGCGCTATAGTCCTTGCGGCGTCGGAATCAGAACGAGCGCCCCCACGCCGGCGCCGAGCGCCAGGATGGAAGCGAAGAGGAGCCGCAACCCCATCGCCGTCCCGCCCATGGCCCAGGCCATCGCCACCTTTGACAGGGTATTGCTCAGCACCGCGAGCAGAACGGTGAACGCCGCCGCCGTCCAGCCGACCTCCTGCTCGCCGTGCCGGGCCATCGACAGCGAAATGGCGTCGACGTCGGCGACGCCGGACACCAGCGCCAGGGCATAGGCCCCGGAGCTGCCGGCGAAGGTCGTGAGAATCTTGGAAAGGACCATCACTGCGGCGAGCAGCGCGCCGAATTTCAGCACAGCCGGCAAATCCAGCGGATTGGCGCCGGCCACGGGATTGCCTTCGCGCTCGCCGGACGCCGCGCCGCGCCACATCAGAAAGCCGCCCGCCAGCAGATACACGACGCCGACGCCGATCAGCGGCGCCGCGAGACGCAGGCCGAAGGCCGGATTGACGACGCTTAGAATGGCGAGGACGCGCGGCCCCATGATCGCATTGGCGAAGAGGGCGCCGGCGGCCAGCACGCCCACGTCTTTGGGATTCTCGGCCGCCAGTCGCGCCATGGCCGCCGTGGTCGCCGTCGAGGAGGCGAGTCCGCCCGCCATGCCCGCAACGGCGATCCCGCGCCGGTAGCCGACGATCTTCACAGCCACATAGCCACTAAAGGAGACGGCGGCGATCAGCACCGTCATCAGCCACAATTCGTGAGGATTGACCGCGCCCCAGCGGTCGATGGCGCGGTTCGGCAGGACGGGCAGCAGGATGAAGCTCATAACCAGCAGCACGAGCCCGGAGCGCAACTCCTCCCAGGTGAGTTTTTGCACCCATTCGTGCAGCAGCCCCTTCGCCGCCAGCAGGATCGTCGTCGCCACGGCGCCCGCCGCCGCCGCCACCTCATTTCCGACGACCGCCAAGGCCCCGAGCGCATATGCGAGCATCATGGCGACGACGGAGGTCGCGCCGAACGTCTTGTCGTGCTCCGTCTCGCGATAGCGGAAGACGGCCATGGCGGCGCCGAAGAGCAGGAAGGAGAGACCCAGCGCGACGACGCCGGCGTCATGCCAGAATTCCAGCGCCACCGCGCCCCAGACGCCGCCGAGCAGTGCGGCGAGGCCATGGGTGCGGACGCCAGCGGTGCGCTCGCCCTCCTGCTCGGCGCGCGCGTCCCATCCGCGCTCGAGGCCGATGAGCAGCCCGATGGCCAGCGCATAGGCAAGCCGCTGGATCAATGCGGCGGCGCCCAATTCATACATGTCCAAATGCCTTCATAAGCGCCTTCATGCCCAAGCGCCTTTCTGTGGGAGATGCGAAAACTCGCGCTGGAAGTCGCGGCGCCTTAGAGACATTCGCTAGCGCCAAATCGTTATCGATCCCGCCATCTGCAATCGAAAGGTTGAAAAATGTCGCGCCTGCGTCCCTCCCGCCGATCCGCCGTCGCGCCCTTCATGGCGATGGAGACGTTGCGCGACGCGCGGCGCCTGGAGCGCGCGGGCCGGCGCATCATCCATATGGAGCTTGGCGAACCCGGCGCCCCGGTTCCCCGGCTCGCGCGCGCCGCCGCCGAGGCGGCCCTCGCCTCCGGACGGCTCGGCTATGGCGAGGCGATGGGCGAGGCGGCGCTTCGGGCGCGCATCGCGCGCCATTACCAGACGCGCTACGGCGTCGAGGTCCCGCCCGACCGGGTGATCGTGACGACCGGCTCTTCTGGCGCCTTCATGCTGACACTGCTCGCCGCCTTCGATCCCGGCGCGCGCATCGCCGTCACGGCGCCGGGTTATCCGGCTTACGCCAATCTTCTCTCCTCGCTCGGCCTAGAAGCCGCGCCGCTGCCGGTCGACGCAGCGACCCGTTTCGCGCCCACGGCCGCCATACTGGAGGCGGCGCATCGCGAAAAGCCGCTCGACGGCGCGCTGCTGATGAGCCCGGCCAACCCCACGGGCGCCATGATCGACGCCGGGGAGCTCGCCCGTATCTGCGCCTTCTGCGAGGCGGCGGGGATCGTCTTCATTTCAGATGAAATTTACCACGGGCTCGAATATGCGGTCCCCGCCGAGACGGCGCTGCGCTTTTCAAAAAGCGCCATTGTCGTCAATTCCTTCTCCAAATATTACGCAATGACCGGCTGGCGGCTCGGATGGCTCGTCGCGCCCGAAGAACTCATGCGGCCGCTCGAGCGCTTGCAGCAATCGCTCGCCATCTGCGCCCCGACGATTTCGCAACATGCGGCGCTCGCCGTTTTCGACGCTACTGACGAACTGGAGGAGAACCGCGCGGCCTATGCGCGCAATCGGGCCTTGCTCATGGCGCGGCTGCCGCAGATGGGCCTCGACCGCTTCGCGCCGCCGGACGGCGCCTTTTACATCTACGCCGATGTGTCCGCCTTCACCGGCGACTCGATGGCGTTTTGCAGACGGATGCTGACGGAGGCGGGGGTCGCGGCGACCCCCGGCCTCGATTTCGATCCACAGCGCGGCGCGACAAAGGCGCGCTTCTCCTATGCCGGTTCGGAAGCGGAGGTCGCCGAAGGCGTCGCGCGGCTCGCAGCCTGGCTGCCGCAGGCGCGTCTTTAGCCCGTCCCTGCCCCTCCCCCGCTTCGCGGGAGAGGGAATCTCGAGGTTTCGCGTGTTTCCAGTGAACGTCCGGCCTATTCGTTGAACGGCCCGCGGACGCGCTGCCACCATCCGCCCTTCTTTGGGGTCTTCGGATCGGCCGCGGTGATGACGACCTGGGTCGGCTCGCGCGGGGTCGTCGGCTGTTCGGCCGGCGTTTCTGGCGCAGCGGCCGCCGGCGCGGCGTCGGGAGCGGGGCCCGCCTCCGGGACGACGGCTTCGGCGGCAGGCGGGATTTCCGCCTCCGCCGCGGCGGGCGTCGCCGCCGTTGTGACCGTCGCCGGCGCTTCGGCGGCCGGGGCCTCGGGAGCCGCGGCCTCGAGCGCAGGCGTCACGATTTGCGGCGCGGGGGCGAAGTCGGGCATATGCGCCTCCCGCGGCGAGACGAAAGCTTCCGCCTCGCCCCCGTCGAGCGGGAAGAGCGCGGAGGGATCGCGGAACTCGTCCGGCAGAGGCGCCGACCGGCGCCAGCGGCCCGGACCGCGCCCCCGCCCGACGCGGGGTTCGCGGGGTTCGCGGGGCTCGCGCGGGGCCGGCGCGCCCTCGATCTCGGCCATCAGCGCGAGGCCCTCGTCGGACGGCTGCTCGGCGCCGGGCGCGAAAACCTCGCCACTGCCGTTGGCGCCGCCGCGGCCGCGACGACGACGGCGACGGCGCCCGCGCGGCGCGCCCTCCTCGCCCTCTTCGCCCGCGAAGCGGCGGTCGCGACGCCCTTCGGCGCGCTCCTCCTCGGCTCCGTCGGCGGCGGCCTCTTCCTCCGCCAGCGCCTCCTCTTCGAGGATCTCTTCCTCGAGCGGTTCGGCGCGCAGCGAATCGACGCGCAGCGGCGCGGGCGCGGTCGGGACGCGCGGCCCGCTCGCAAGTTCGCCGCGCTCCAACGCGTGGTAATTGGCGCCCGTCAGAGTATCGTCGGCGGCCACGGTGATATGCACGCCGAAGCGGCTCTCCAGCGAATGCAGATGCGCGCGCTTCTGGTTGAGGATGTAGAGCGCGACCGCGCCGCGGGTGCGCAGCGTCACGTCATGCGCCGCGCTCTTGATCAGCGCCTCCTCCAGCACGCGCAGCACATGCAATGCGATCGAGGCGGTGGAGCGGACATGTCCCGCGCCCGCGCAATGCGGACAGGGAACCGTCGACCCCTCGACGACCCCCGCGCGGATGCGCTGGCGCGACATTTCGAGAAGGCCGAAATGTGAGATGCGGCCGACCTGAATGCGGGCGCGGTCGTTTTTCAGCGCGTCCTTGAGCCGGCGCTCGACGGCGCGATTGTTGCGGCTCTCCTCCATGTCGATGAAATCGACCACGATCAGGCCGGCGAGGTCGCGCAGGCGCAGCTGGCGGGCGACTTCGTCCGCCGCCTCGAGATTGGTGCGCAGCGCCGTGTCCTCGATATTGTGCTCACGCGTCGACCGGCCCGAGTTCACGTCGATCGCGACGAGCGCCTCGGTCTGGTTGATCACCAGATAGCCGCCGGATTTCAGCGTGACGTGATTGGAGAACATGGCGTCGAGTTGCGCCTCGACCCCCGCCTCGGCGAAGATCGGGTAGGGCTCGCGGTGCTGCTTCACGTTCTTGGCATGGCTCGGCATGAGCATGCGCATGAAGTCCTTGGCCTCGCGATAGGCCTCGTCGCCCGAGACCACGATCTCCTCGACGTCGCGGCCATAAAGGTCGCGGATGGCGCGCTTGATTAGCGAGCCTTCCTCATAGACGAGCGTCGGCGCGCTGGAGCGCAGCGTCAGTTCGCGCACGCTTTCCCACAGCCGCAGGAGATATTCGAAGTCGCGCTTGACCTCAGCCTTTGTGCGCGTGGCGCCCGCGGTGCGCAGGATGACGCCCATCCCCTCCGGCACTTCGAGGTCGTGAACGATTTCCTTGAGGCGCTTGCGATCTGCGCCGTCGGTGATCTTGCGGGAGATGCCGCCGCCGCGCGCGGTGTTGGGCATCAGCACCGAATAGCGGCCGGCGAGCGACAGATAGGTCGTCAGCGCCGCGCCTTTATTGCCGCGCTCTTCCTTCACGACCTGAACGAGCAGCACCTGACGGCGCTTGATGACTTCCTGGATCTTGTACTGGCGGCGGGGACGCACGACCCTGAACGGGGCCTCGTCCATGGCGTCGCCGCCGATGTGCTCGACGTGTTCTTCCTCGTCGTGCTCCTCGTCGTCGTGGTCCTCGTCAGCCGGCGCCCGCGGCGCGCGGGCCTCGAGCCCCTCGCCCGCGCTGGCCAATTCTTCGCCCTCGTCGGCCGCCTCTTCAGCTTCGTCGCGGGCGCGCTCGCGCTCCTCGTCGCGCTCGTCCTGGCGACGCGCCTTCAATTCGTGGTCCGGCTCCGGGATCGCCTCGGCGAATTCCTCGGCGGCGCCCTCCTCGACGGAGCCGAAGCCCGCCGGATCGACGGAAATGGTGTGATGTCCTTCGTCGGGCTCAATGATCCCGACGGCTTCAACGGCCTCGACCGCCTCGGCCTCGACCTCGACGTCGGTCGGGGCCTCGGCCTCTTCCGGGCGCGGCTCGTCCTCGGCGGCGGCGACGACGGATTCGGCGGCCGTCTCCTCGCTGGCCGGCTGCTCGTCTCCGGCCGCCTCGATCAGCGCTTCGACGTCGACGGCCTCGCTGACCAGCGTCTCATCGGCGCCGGCGCGCTTCTCGGCGGCCTCGGGTTGACGGCGGCGGGAGCGGCGACGGCCGTGCGGACGATGCGGCTGCTCCTCTTCCTCGTCCTGGCGATGGGCGCGGCTCTCTTCTTCCAGCAGCGCCTGACGGTCGGCGACGGGGATCTGATAATAGTCCGGGTGGATTTCCGCGAAGGCCAGAAAGCCGTGGCGGTTGCCGCCGTAATCGACGAAGGCGGCCTGCAGCGAGGGCTCGACCCGCGTCACCTTCGCCAGGTAAATATTGCCGCGCAGCGGTTTCTTGTCGGCGGCCTCGAAGTCGAATTCCTGAACGCGGTTACCGCGCAGCACCACCACCCGGGTTTCCTCCGGGTGGGAGGCGTCGATCAGCATCTTGTTTGCCATGTGGGACTCTTTGGGGCGCTGCGCGCGCGGCGGCCGGCGGAGGGCGCCGCGGTCCAGTCAGGGACGCGGCGGCCGCTTTTCGGCGAGGCCCGAGGGCGCGAACGCTTGTTGTGCGAGAAAAGGGGAAAGGCCTTCGGCCTGTAGCGCTCTGGCCGGCGCGAGGACCGGCGTTGAGATAGGCTTGGCTTGACGCCGCACGCGGGCGCAGGCCCGACGTTTCGACGCAGAGCCGGACAAGATGACGATCTCGAGCCGGAACATCGCCCGCGGCGCAGGCGCCGGGGAACGGACCGGGACGCGCGCGGCGTGAGCAGAGACGCATCGCGCGGTCGAACCGGGCGAGGCGAACCTCCGCTGCTGCGCTTATCATGGTCCTGGCCATGAGATCGTCAAAAAACCTTTCGCGACCGCCTGAAGGCGGCGCGCATCCGTCGCATTGGGCCTGAAGGCCGCTGGCGACGTTTCAGAAACGTCAGCCCATCCCGAAAAGCCGCTGGCCGGACTTGCAAGGCGCGCCGGTAATGGCGCACGCCAGCGGACTCCCAGGGAGCGCCGCTCCTTCATAGCGGGCGCCCGCGAAACGCGCAAGCGCCGCCGATGGGCCGCTCGGCAAGGCCGGCGCAAGGTTGTGGAAGTTAACGAAGCCTTAACGGACAGGCTCGAAGAATCGCCTATATTGAGAGCGAGCCTCGATCTCTTGCAGGATCCCTGACCATGACGCACCCGCCTCCCCGCTCGAGAAAGGCCGGCCAGCGCTTTCTCTGCGCGGCGGCGGGAGCTGCTGCGTTCTCCGGCGTCGGCCTCGCCGCGGCGGCTGAGCCGGCGCAGCCCGTCACGGCCTATTCGAGCCGCGTCGAGACGGCCCACGACCATTCCCGTCTCGTCTTCGACATGACCGGCGCGGTCGAGGCGCAGGCGCGCCCCGTGGCCAATCCGCCGCGCGTCATCGTCGATCTGCCCGAAGTGGCGTTTCGCATCGACCCCAGGGAGGGCCGCTCGGCCGCTGGTTCGAAGCTCATCAAATCCTATCGATACGGGCAGTTCGCGCCTGGACGCGCCCGCGTCGTGGTCGACCTCCTCGCCCCCGCGCGGGTCGTGAAGGCGGGCGCCGAGGGGGGCCGCCTCGTCATCGACCTCGCCCCGACGACGGAGGCAAGCTTCAACGCGTCTGTCGCCGAGAGCGCCGTCGCCGCCAAGGCCGAGCCGGCCGCGGTCGCGGAAGCCGCGCCGACGCCCTCCGACCAGCCTGTGGTGATGATCGACCCCGGCCACGGCGGGGTGGACATGGGCGCGACCGGCAAGCACGGCGAGCAGGAGAAGGCGATCGTCCTCGAATTCGCCCGCGCCCTCAAGGCCAAGATCGAGCAGGGCGGGCGGATCAAGGCCGTGATGACCCGCGAGGAGGACGTCTTCCTCCCGCTCAACGAGCGGGTGCGCATCGCGCATCGCCACAACGCCGCGCTTTTCCTCTCGGTCCACGCCGACACGCTGGCGGAAGGCCATGTCGAGGGCGCGACGGTCTATACGGTCTCCGCCAAGGCGTCGGACGCGGAGGCGGCGCGAATCGCCGAGAAGGAAAATCTGGCGGATCAGGCGGCGGGCGTCGACAGCGCGCAGGCGAGCGAACAGGTCGGCGACATTCTGGTCGACCTCGCTCAGCGGGAGACGCGCGCCTTCAGCGCGCAATTTGCGCAGGCGCTCATCGCCCGCTGGAAGGAGGCCGGCAGCCTCAACAAAAATCCGGCGCGCTCCGCCGGCTTCGTCGTGCTGAAATCCTACGATATTCCATCAGCCTTGCTGGAGCTCGGCTATCTGTCGAGCGAGAAGGATCTCGCCCGGCTGACCTCGCCCGAGTGGCGCGACCAGGCGGCCGGCAAGACGGCCGAGGCGATTGAGGCCTTTTTCGCCGCCCGCTCCCGCGAGGCGCGCGCGCCCGAGAAGCCGCGCCCACAATAAAACACAAAATCGGGTCAATTGGGCATTCGGCCGGATCGGAGCGGGGGCTCTGCCCGGCGGCCCGAATCTGGCTTGCGGCGAGGGACCGAAGCCACTGGATCGACGGACGCGGGCAATGCTAAGGCAGGGCTGCGCGGCAGGGATGGACGGCGTTCGCCGTGTTGGATTAAGCGAGCCAGTCAGAAACAAGCGCCCGAAGCGGCGCGGATGCGCCTCGTGGCGCGCCCGGCTCAAGCTCCCTGAAAAAGGGACAGGCGGGCGCCATATACAGGCAGGCGCCGAACGGAGCGGTCGGCCGGCCGCCAAAGAGGAAGATTTTCATGCGACTTCTCGCAAGATTTCTAGGCTTTGTCTTCGCGACGGGCACGATCGTCTTCCTGATCGTCGCCGTCGCCGGCGCCGGGTTGATCTATTATTATTCGAAGGATCTGCCCGACACCGCGCAATTGCAGAACTACGAGCCGCCGGTGACGACGCGGCTGCACGCGAGCGACGGCTCGATCCTCGCCGAATATTCACGCGAACGCCGCCTGTTTTTGCCGAGTTCGGCGATCCCGCCGCTCGTGAAGCAGGCCTTCATTTCGGCGGAAGACAAGAATTTCTACACCCACACCGGCGTCGATCCCGAAGGCGTGCTGCGCGCCGTGGGCGTGCTGCTCGAAGGCGGCCGCCATGTGCAGGGCGCCTCGACGATCACCCAGCAGGTCGCCAAGAACTTCCTCGTCGGCAACGAGCGCTCGATCGAGCGCAAGATCCGCGAGGCGATCATCTCCTTCCGCATCGAAGCGGCCTATTCGAAGGAGCGCATTCTCGAGCTCTATCTCAATGAGATTTATCTCGGCCTGGGGAATTACGGCGTCGCCGCCGCCGCGCTCAATTACTTCAACAAGTCGGTCAACGAGCTGACGCTGGCCGAAGCCGCCTATCTCGCCGCTCTGCCGAAGGGGCCGAACAATTATCATCCCTTCCAGCGTCGCGACCGCGCGATCGAGCGCCGCAATTACGTCATCGACCGCATGGAGGCCGACGGCGTCGTGACCCATGAGGAAGCGGCCAAGGCCAAGGCGGAGCCGCTCGGCGTCAACCCGCGGGCGCTGTCGCCGAACACCTATGTCGCCGGTTATTTCGCCGAGGAAGTGCGCCGCGAGCTGCTCGACCGTTACAAGGAAAAGGGCCTCTACGAGGGCGGCCTGTCGGTGCGCACCACGCTCGACCCGAAGATGCAGGCCTGGACCCGCAAGGCGCTGGCCGACGGCCTGGTGCGCTTCGACGAGGCGCATGGCTTTCGCGGTCCAATCAACCATATCGACGTTTCGTCCGACTGGGGCGCGCCGCTCGCCAACATTCCCTCGCTCGGCGACATCAAGCCCTGGCGGCTCGCCGTCGTGCTCGACCTGAATGACGCGGGCGCCCGCATCGGCCTCCAGCCCGGCCGCGAGGCCTCGGGCGAGGTCGCGCGCGAGCGCGAGACGGGCATGCTCACCGCCGAAGGCATGCGCTGGACGGGCCGCAGCCCCAAGAGCGCGCTCGCCGTCGGCGACGTCATCTATGTGGAGCCGCTCGTCGGCAGTCCCGGCCGCTACCGCCTGCGTCAGATCCCCGAAATCTCCGGCGCGATGGTGGCGATGGACCCCTACACGGGCCGCGTCTTCTCCATGGTCGGCGGCTTCTCCTTCGACCAGTCGGAGTTCAATCGCGCCACCCAGGCGTTGCGCCAGCCGGGGTCCTCCTTCAAGCCCTTCGTCTACGCCACGGCGCTCGACAATGGCTATACGCCCTCGTCCTCGATCCTCGACGAGCCGATCTCGATCCAGCAGGCCGACGGCAGCTACTGGACGCCGGAAAACTTCGAAGGCGGCCACGGAACCGGCGCGCATCCGCTCGACTACGGCGTCGCGCATTCCAAGAACATGATGACCGTGCGTCTGGCGAAGGACGTCGGCATGCCGCTCATCGCGGAATACGCCAAGCGTTTCGGCGTCTATGACGAGATGGGGCCCTATCTCTCGCTGTCGCTCGGCGCGGGCGAGACCACGCTGCTCAAGATGGTCACCGGCTATTCGATGCTCGCCAACGGCGGGAAGCGCATCAAGCCCACGCTGGTCGACCGCGTGCAGGACCGCTGGGGTAAGACCATCTACCGCCACGACGAGCGCCAGTGCCTGGGCTGCGACGCGGACAAATGGGACAATCAGAACGAACCCAAGCTGATCGACAAGCGCGAGCAGGTGCTCGACCCGCTCACGGCCTATCAGATCACGACGATCATGGAGCACGTCATCCAGCGCGGCACGGGCGTCTCGATCAAGGCGGTCGGCAAGCATCTCGCGGGCAAGACCGGCACGACCAACGAGGCGAAGGACCTCTGGTTCGTCGGCTTTTCGCCGGATCTCTGCGTTGGCGTCTATATCGGCTACGACCGGCCGCGCTCCATGGGCAGCCACGCCCAGGCCGCGCTCTTCGCCGCGCCGATCTTCCGCGACTTCATGACGGTCGCCTTGAAGGACAAGCCGGATACGCCGTTCCGCGTGCCGCCGGGCATCAAGCTGATCTCGGTCAATCCGGGCTCGGGCCTGCGCACCGCGAGCGGCGGCGAGCTCTGGCCCTTCAAGCCGGGAACCGCCCCGCCCGACTCCTACTCCGGCGGCGGCGACGGCCCGCGCCAGGTCAACACGCAGGACGTCGACCAGCGCGTCGGCACCGGAACGGGCGGGTTGTATTGATCTTTGACGGCGGAGGAGACCAAAAGGCCTCCTCCGCCGTTTCAGTCTCAAGAGCCCAACGATGATCCCGCCGACCGAGCCCGTCCTGATCGAGATACGAGACCGCGTCGCGACGCTCACGCTAAACAGTCCTGGGTCGCGCAACGCTTTGTCGCGTGCGATGCTTGCCGCGCTCTCGAAACGCCTGGATGAAATCTCGTCGCACCCTGACGTTCGCGTCGTGCTGCTTGCGGCCGAAGGCCCCGCCTTCTGCGCCGGCCACGATCTGAAGGAGCTGACGGCGCGGCGCAACGACCCCGACCGCGGCCGCGCCTTCTTCGCCGAGACAATGCGCGCCTGCTCCGCCTTGATGCAGCAGATCGTCGCGCTGCCGCAGCCCGTGATCGCGGCTGTCGACGAGATGGCGACCGCCGCGGGCTGCCAGCTCGTCGCGAGCTGCGATCTCGCCGTCGCCGGCCCCCGCGCCCGCTTCTGCACGCCGGGCGTCGACATCGGCCTGTTCTGCGCGACGCCCGCCGTCGCCCTCTCCCGCGCCGTCGCGCCGAAACAGGCGATGGCGATGCTGCTCACCGGCGTCCCTATCGGCGCAGAGGAGGCGCTGCGCATCGGGCTCGTGAACCGCGTCTCGCCCGATGGCGCGCGCACCGGGGCGCGGACGCTGGCGGACGTCATCGCCGCGAAGTCGCCGGCGGCCATTCGTTATGGCAAGCGCGCCTTCTACGCCCAGCGGGAGAAGCCGCTCGCCGAGGCCTATGACCTCGCGAGCGCGGTCATGGTCGACAACATGCTGGCGGGCGACGCCGTCGAGGGGATTGCGGCGTTTCTGGAAAAGCGCGCGCCGGTTTGGGATTAGCCGACGAGAGGCTATTCCCCCAAATTCCGCAGCGCCGCCGCGGCCGCGAAGGGGCAGAGCGCCAGCGCCGCGAGGCTGATCGCGCAGAGGATCGCAAAGGGCGACAGGAAGGGAACCGCGCCGCCCGTCGCCGCCTCCGACGCGGAGACGCCGAAAATCAGCACGGGGATTGTCAGCGGCAGCACCAGCAGCGCCATGAGCAGGCCGCCCCGGCGCACCGTGACCGTCGCCGCCGCGCCGATCGCGCCGACGAGGGTCAGCGCCGGCGTGCCGACGAAGAGCGTCGCCACGACGCCGGCGAGCGCCATGGGCTCCTGCTGGAGCATGAGTCCGAGGAAGGGCGCGGCGATGATGAGCGGCAGGCCCGTCGCCGCCCAATGGGCCGCGCATTTGATGAGCACCGCGACTTCGAGCGGCGTGTCGGAAAGATGCAGCAGGTCGAGCGAGCCGTCCTCGGCGTCGGCCTGGAACAGCCGGTCGAAGGCCAGAAGGCTCGCGAGCAGCGCCGCGATCCACAGGATCGCCGGGCCGATGCGCGACAGCAGGTTCGGGTCCGGGCCCACCGCGAAGGGCACGATGACGACGAGCGTGAGGAAAAACACGACGCCCATCGCTCCCGAGCCGCCGACGCGCCGCGCGATGCGCCATTCGCGCAGGAAAAGGGCGGAAAGCGGGGCCGTCACTGTGGGGCCCCGAGCGCCAGTTCGCCGGCCTCCTCGAGCCCGAGCGGCTCATGGGTCGCCGCGACGATCAGGCCGCCAAGCGCGCAATGCGCGCGCATGGCGGCTGCGAATTTTTCCCGCGAGCCGCGGTCGAGCGCCGTCAGCGGCTCGTCGAGAAGCCACAGCGGCCGGAAGGCGACGAGCAGCCGCGCCAGCGCCGCGCGCCGCTTCTGCCCGGCGGACAGCGCCCCGAAAGGCGCGTCGAGCGCATGCGAGAGCCCGACCGCGGCGAGCGCCTCGGCGACCGGACGGCTGCGGCGATCTTCCGCCCGCCCCAGATAATTCCCCCAGAAATCCAGGTTCTCCCGGACCGTGAGCGCCGCCTTCATGCCATCGGCATGGGCGAGGTAATGCGTCGCCTGGGCGAGCTCCTGGTCTTCCCCGGCCCCTTCGAGCGCGACCGTTCCGCCCGAATGCGGGAGCAGGCCGGCGATCGCCCGCAAAAGCGTGGATTTGCCGACGCCATTGCGGCCCGTCACGACAAGCGCCTCGCCCCCCGAGAGCAAGAAATTCACGCCCGAGAGCACGGGCCGGCCCCCCCGGGCGACGGCCAGATTCTCGACCTTGAGCCGCGGGACGGTCTGGCGGTCGGCGTGGGGGCGATGCGGGCTTGTCTCCATGGCGAAAGCCAATAGAGAAAGCCGCGCCAAAGCGCCATAGGCGCCGCCATGGCGTCCGTTTCCCCGACGCCAGGCTCCCCGGAAAACAGGCGCACTGGCGCGCGGGGGCTCGGAGTGATAAGGGACGCGATCACTCCAGGGCGCCTTCAGCGGCGCTTTTGATTCTTCGCGAAACATGTGCGCGCGGCGCGCCAGGCCATTAGGGACTGCGAATTCAGTGACGAGACACAGAAGCCTCTCGGATTATGCGTCGCGGCGATTCCGCCTTGCCGGCAACGCTCTCCTCGAATTCAACAATCCGTTCTTCGCCCAGATCGACAAGCTGAAAGCGGACTTCGAGGCCCAGGGGATCCATTTCGTCAGTTTCGCGAATTACGACTATCTCGGCCTCGCCAACCATCCGCGCATCCGCGAGGCGGCGAAGCAGGAGGTCGACCATCTCGGCATTGGCGCGCTCGCGTCGCGGCTCGTCGGCGGCGAGCGCACCACGCACAAGCAGTTCGAGGCGGAGATCGCCAAATTCATCGGCATGGAGAGCGCGCTGGCGCTCGTCTCCGGCTACCTCGCCAATGTCACGACCATCGCCTATCTGATGAACGGCAAGCGCGACGCCATCTTCATCGACGAGCTCGCGCATAACAGCATCGTCTACGGCGCCGAGGGCGCGCCGGCGCATGTCGTGAAATTCCGCCACAACGACATGGATCATCTCGAGCATCTGCTCGCGCGCCATCGCGAGGAGTATCGCAATGTCCTCGTCGTGGTGGAGGGCGTCTACAGCATGGACGGCGACACCGCCGACCTGCCGCGCCTCTATGCGATCAAGGACAAATACAAGATCTGGCTCATGGTCGACGAAGCGCATTCGCTCGGCGTCCTCGGCGAGACGGGCCGCGGCCTCGCCGAGCATCAGGGCGTCGATCCGCAGCGAATCGATCTTCTCGTCGGCACCTTGTCGAAGAGCCTCGCCTCCTGCGGCGGCTATGTCTGCGCCAAGAAGGAAGTGATCGAATGGTTCCGCTTCACCCTGCCGGGCTTCGTCTACAGCGTCGGCTTTTCGCCGGTCGTCCTCACCGCGGCGCGCACCGCCCTCGCCCTCATGCAGGAAGAGACCTGGCGCATCGACAAGCTCGCCCAAAACGCTGAGCTGTTCCGTCAGGTCGCGCATGAAAACGGCTTCTCCACCGGGCCCGCCATCGGGCGCGGCGTGGTGCCGATCCTCTTCGACAGCGATCTCGAAACCATGTGGGCCGCGCGTCACCTTCTGGAGAAGGGATATTACGTGCCGCCGGTCGTGCGCATCGGCGTGCCCAAGGACGGACCGCGGCTGCGCTTCTTCTTCTCCGCCAACCATACAGAGGTCGAAATTCGCGGCGTGATCCAGGCGCTGCGCGAGATCCCGCCCGTCTCGGAAGAGGCGCAGCGCATCGTCGCCGCCGCCATGTCGGGCGCCGCGGCTTGATCCCGGCGCGCGCCGCCGGGCAGTGTCTCAATTTGATTTTGCCCCGGTCGAGTCGTGATGAGATTTACATCCCCGTTGTAAGTGGGCGAGCGGCGCATAGCGCCCCTCGTGCTTCGAGACGCGAGCTTCGCTCGCTCCTCAGCATGAGGGGCTCCTGCAATGAAAGACTTTTTTACAAAGACTTAGGCCTCATCCTGAGGAGCCCGCGCCGCGGGCGTCTCGAAGGACGAGGCCGCCTCGCTGATAAGAGGACAGACGCCCCAAAAAGCCTCGCCCTCATTGCTGGATCCCTGAAGTTCTACGTCTCAAAATTCAAAACCCGCCGCCGCGTCATCTTGACGCTTTGTCGCTGACCCTTTGCAGAGTAGGACTTTGGGACATGGCGCGAATCGAGATCGTTCCAGTTTCCGGGCTTTCGCAATTTCTAGCCTTTTGCAGGCTGCCGCGCCTTCTCTATAAGGGCGCGCCGGGCTTTGCCCCGCCGCTCGACGTCGAGCGCTGGACGCTGTTCGCGCATTTCCTCAACCCGCATTACAAGCTCGTCGAGGATCAGAAATTCCTCGCCCGCCGCGACGGCGAATGGGTCGGCCGCATCTCGGCGCATGTCTATAAGACCGGGATCACGCCCGTCGGCGCGAGCCCCGCGCAATTCGGCGCGCTCGACGCGATCGATGACCCCGAGGTCGTGCGGGCGCTGACCGAAGCCGCCGAGGCCTGGCTCAAGGCGAAGGGCGCGACCCGGATCAACGGCCCGTTCTCGCCGACGATCAACGGCGAATGCGGCCTGCTGGTCGAGGGCTTCGAAGCGACGCCCATGATCTTCATGCCCTGGCATCCGCCCTATCTCTCGCGCCATCTGGAGGCGCTGGGCTATGGCAAGGCCAAGGACCTCCTCTCCTATCGCTTCGCCATCGAAGAGACCCTGCTCAACGAAAAGCCGCGCATCACCAGCCGCAAGGAATGGCGCGATCGGCTGACGCTGCGCCCGCTCGACAAGAGCAAGCTCAAGACCGGCGAGACCGCGCTGATGGAGGAACTGTTCAACGACGGCTGGAGCGGCAACTGGGGCTTCGTGCCCTTCACCAAGGCCGAATTCGACTCGACGGCCGACGCGCTCAACCTCGTCATGCCGCCCGAATTCGGCATCGTCGCCGAGCTCGACGGCAAGCCGCAGTCCTTCGTCATCGCGCTGCCCAATCTCTTCGAGATCGTCGCCGACTTCGACGGCAGGCTGTTTCCCTTCGGCCTGCCCAAACTGATTTCGCGCATGCGCAATCACAAGTTCAACGCCGCGCGCATCGTTCTCCTCGGCACGCGCAAGGCCTTGCAGAACAGCGCCACCGGCGGCGCCATACTGCTCGGGATGATCGAGGAAATGCGCCGGCGCGGGGCCTCCGCCTCGATCAAGCATCTGGAGGCGGGCTGGGTGCTCGAGGACAATATGGCGATGCGCCGGCCAATCGAGATGTTCGGCGGGAAGGTCGACAAGGTTCACCGCATTTACGAGAAGCAATTCGGAGCATCGCCATGAACGGCATTTCGGTCACCGCCCAGGGCGCCGACCGCTCGCATGTCGAGCGCCGCCGGCAGATCCTCGAGAAATATCCGCAGGTGCGCGCGCTTTTCGGGCGTGACCCGGTCACCTTCAAAATCACCGCCGGCATATTTCTCGGCCAGTTTCTCATCGCCGCCTGGCTCGGCTGGCTCGGTCTCTCCTATTGGTGGCTGTCGCTGATCCTGGCTATTTGCGTCGGCGCCTTCGCCAATCACGCCAATTTCGTCATCATCCACGACGCGATCCACAATTGCGTGTTCGAAAGCCCACTCGCCAATAAATGGACGGCGATCCTTGCCGATCTGCCCAACGCCTTCCCGACCGCGATGGGCTTTCGTTGCTACCACATCAAGCACCATTCGCATCTCTCGGCCTATGACTACGACGCCGACATCCCGAGCCATTGGGAAGTCGAATGGGTCGGCGACAGCGCCTGGCGCAAGGCGGCGTGGCTGTTCGGCTTCCCCGCCATCCAGCTCGCGCGGCTGTCGCGATTGAAGGGAACCGTGCCGATCATGGGCAAATGGACCTATATCAACATCGCGGTCATCATCGCCTTCGATCTTTTTATGCTCTGGGCCTTCGGCCCCAACGCGCTGCTCTATCTGTTCCTGTCCTTCTGGTTTTCGGTCGGCGGGCTGCATCCCTTGAGCGCGCGCTGGCTTCAGGAGCATTTCGCCTTCGGCCCCGACCAGGGAACCTTCGACTATTATGGGCCGCTGAACAAACTGGCGCTCAATATCGGCTATCACAACGAGCACCATGATTTTCACGAAATTCCATGGACGCGGTTGCCCGAGTTGAGGGCGATGGCGCCGGAGTTCTATGACACGTTGCGGTGCCACCGCTCCTGGGTGGCGCTGCTCGTCACTTTCATCTTCGACCCGACCTATTCGCTCGGCACGCGCTCCGAAAATGTCGCGCAGGCGGCGGAGCGGGACGCCACGGTCGCCGCGGCGGCGGAGTAAGTTAACATGGCCCAGGACATCAGAACCGACGCGCTCGACGCCTCGCCCCGCCTCTTCGAAAACGACCTGCTCGACAAGCTCTCGCGCGTGCATCACCTCACGCCGGTGATCGTCTACACGCCGATCATTCTGGGGCTCGTCTTTTATTCGCTGTCGTCGATGGGGATCGGACTGCTGCTGCTCGGACTCGTCATCGGCTACGTCGCCTGGACGCTGACCGAATATTTCGGCCACCGCTATCTGTTTCACACGGTGTTTCCGCTGCCGTTCGGGCTCGGGCCGCGGTTCCAGTTCCTGATCCACGGCGTACATCACATCTATCCGAACGACCCGCTGCGGCTCGTGATGCCCCCGCTCCTGTCGGGGCCGATCATGCTCATCGCACTTGCGATCACCCGCCTCTTGTTCGGCGCGACCTTCGCCTGGCCGGTGCTCGCGGGCTTCATGGCCGGCTATGTCGCTTATGATTGCGTGCATTACTGGACGCATCACAGCCAGCCGACCTCCGACTTCGGAAAATTGGTGAAGCGGCTGCACATGCTGCATCATTTCCGCGACGCGGAGAAAGGCTTCGGCGTGCACGCGATCTGGTGGGATTACGTGTTCGGCACGGCCTACAAGAAGGACGACACGCCGGGCGCGAAGGCGGTGTGAGCATCTCCCCCACCGACCCCGCTTCGCGGGGCCTCCTTTCGTCTAAAGGGATCGCCTTTTGCCGCGCCTCGGACTGCTTGTCGAAGCTGCGCTATCAACTATCGCACTCCAAGGACCCTCATCCTGAGGAGCCCGCGTAGCGGGCGTCTCGAAGGATGAGGAGCCCGCGTAGCGGGCGTCTCGAAGGACGAGGGGCCGGATGGACCGGCGGCATGCTCTCGGCAAGCGGCCCCGCAGTTCGCCGGCCGGCGCGCAGCCCTCGTCCTTCGAGACGCCGCCTTTGGCGGCTCCTCAGGATGAGGACTGCTAGTGTAGGGTCAGGACCTATTAATTTTGGCGGCGGGCGCCATCTGCATCGCAGCCGCCGTCGCCTTCTATCTCAATCAATGAGTCCTGAGCCTAGCTTCCGCCCACGCCGGTGTGATACCTAACATGCGAGGAGAAACCCTGTAAGGAACTGGGGCTGCGATGCTGAGAGCGATTATCTGTTTAGGTTGCGGATTAATGTCGCTGGGAACCGCGCGAGCGCAGTATGTAAATCCGATGGTGCAGCACCAAGTCATAAACCCAACAGTTCTCGCCCCTTCAGCTCGTCATGCCTTGCCACAAGGGCACGTGAGGGTTGTCCCTCCGGGCAAGCAGAATGGTGTGCGGCACTCGCGCCCTCACGCACATCATCCATGGCACCATGCCGTCCCTCATCATCGAAGCCATCACCACGTGGCCCCCTTCATTACCACTCATCCGTGAAGGCGATGCGCGCGGCCGCCTTGCAGAGCTTCTCCAGCCTGTCCCCGTTCGACGCCGTGCCTAACTCCACGTCTGCAAAGTCGCCGCAAACATGGTCAGTCTGACCGTCCACAACGATGAACCGCACGACCGCACGCTGACACAAGACAGGGGGCGCCAAGCTAGAGGCGAGCCGTATCCTTCCTTCCCTGCGAAGCGCGCCGAGTAGGGTCCAGAGCGTCACCCCTGCCCCGTCCGCCGGAACCACTCGTCTTCCGAGATCACCTCGATCCCCAGTTCCTCCGCTTTGGCAAGCTTGGAGCCCGCGCCAGGACCCGCGACGACGAGATCGGTTTTCTTCGACACCGACGCTGCGACCTTGGCGCCGAAGCGCTCGGCCTGCGCCTTCGCCTCGTCACGGGTCAGACGCTCGAGGGAGCCTGTGAACACCACCGTCTTGCCGGCGACCGGCGACGACGACGCAATTTCCGGCATGGGCTCGAGCCGCACCTGCGCGAGCAGCGCGTCGAGCGCCTTCTCATTATGCGGCTCGGCGAAGAAGTCGTGCAGCGCCTCGGCGACCGCCGGCCCGATTCCGTCGATGCAGTCGATCCGCGCGCGCGCCTCGGAGCCGGGCGCCGCCTCCCGCGCCGTTTCGCGTAAGGATTCGAAATCGCCGAAATGTCGGGCGAGTCGGCGCGCATTGGTCTCGCCGATATGGCGGACGCCCAGCGCATAAATGAAGCGATTGACCGGAATGCGCCGCCGCGCCTCGATGGCGGCGAAGAGATTTTTGACCGAGGTTTCGCCGAATCCCTCGCGGTTCTTGATCCTGGTCAGGCTTTTGCGGTCACGCTCCTCCAGCGTGAAAATATCCGAGGGCGTGTGGATAAGCCCCTCGTGATAGAAATACTCGATCTGCTTGTCGCCGAGCCCTTCGATGTCGAAGGCGTTGCGCGAGGCGAAATGCTTCAATCGCTCCACCGCCTGCGCGGGACAGACGAGCGAGCCGGTGCAGCGGCGCACGACGTCGGCCTCGCCGGTCTTTTCGTCGATCTCGCGCAACGCCGCCGAGCCGCAGCGCGGGCAGACTTGCGGGAATTCATAGGGCTTGGCCTGCGGCGGCCGCCTCTCGGTCACGACCTCAACGATTTGCGGAATGACGTCGCCGGCGCGCTGCACGACGACGGTGTCGCCGATGCGAATGTCCTTGCGGGCGATCTCGTCCTCATTGTGGAGGGTTGCGTTCTGCACGACGACGCCGCCGACCGTCACCGGCTCCAACCGTGCGACAGGGGTCAACGCGCCGGTGCGCCCGACCTGAATTTCGATGTCGCGCAGAATGGTCGTCGCGCGCTCGGCCGGGAATTTATGCGCCACCGCCCAGCGGGGCGCCCGCGAGACGAAGCCGAGCCGCTCCTGGAGCGCAATGTCGTCGACCTTGTAGACGACGCCGTCGATGTCGTAGCCGAGCCGCGCGCGATCCGCCTCGATCGCGTGATATTGAGCCAGCATTTCGTCGACGCTCCGGCAGAGCCGCGTGCGCGGATTGACCTTGAGGCCGAAGGCCTTGAACGCCTCCAGCACGCCCCATTGCGTCGTCGCCGGCAACGCGCTGACCTCGCCCCAGCCATAAGCGAAAAAATGCAGCGGCCGCTCCGCGGTGATTCGCGCGTCGAGCTGGCGCAGGGAGCCCGCCGCGGCGTTGCGGGGATTGGCGAAAATCTGCTTGCCAGCCGCCTTCTGGCGTTCGTTGAGCGCGGCGAAATCGGCGTGCGTCATATAGACCTCGCCGCGCACCTCCAGAATCCGCGGCGCGCCATCGTGAAGCCTCTCGGGCGCTTCCTTGAGCGTGCGAATATTCGCCGTGACGTCCTCGCCCTCATAGCCGTCGCCGCGCGTTGCGGCCTGAACGAGGCGGCCGTTTTCATATCGCAGAGAGCAAGACAGACCATCGATTTTCGGCTCGCCCGTGCAGGCGAGCGGCGCGCTTTGCGGCAGGCCCAGAAAGCGGCGCACGCGCGCGACGAAATCCTCGACTTCTTCATCGGAAAAGACATTGCCGAGCGAAAGCATCGGCGCGGCGTGTTTCACCTTGGCGAATTTTTCCGACGGCTTGGCGCCAACCTTTTTGGTCAGCGACTCCGCCGAGACGAGCTCGGGAAACGCCTTCTCCAGCGCTTCGTAACGCTGGCGCAGCGCGTCGTAATCGGCGTCTGAGACGACCGGCGCGTCTTCCTGATAATAGCGCCGGTCGTGTTCGGCGATCTCTTCCCCGAGCCGCGCATGTTCGGCCCGCGCCTGGCGGGCGGTCATTTCTTCGACGGGTTTGGAAGCGGGAGGCGTTCTTTTCATTCGACGTGATGGCGCGGCCGTCGTTGAGAGGAGGCGAAGCGATATCCTCTCGAGCCGAGAATTGGACGGTCCCCCGCCCCTCACGGACTTTTCGGAGTGCTTCGCTTTGCGTTCACACGCAACCTATCGCGCCACGGGCCTTTTCGCGAGACCCTTACGCCGCCGCCTCCGGCGCGGCGCCGACGAGCCGCCGCGCCTCCTGCGCGCTGATCGGGCGCCCGAAGGCGTAGCCCTGCGCATAGCCGCAGCCGAGTTGATAGAGCTCGATGGCGTCGGCCTCCGTCTCGGCGCCCTCCGCCACGACGTCCATGCCGAGGTCCTGCGCCAGCGCGATGAGCGAGCGCAGGATGACGGGACGGGCGCCCTTGCCGCTCTGTTTCACGAAGGAGCGGTCGATCTTGATCGTGTCGAAGGGGAAGCGCTGGAGATAGGCGAGCGACGAATACCCCGTGCCGAAATCGTCGAGCGCCAGCCCGGCGCCGAGTTCTTTCACGCGCGCCAGCATCTGCGCGGCATATTCGGGATTCTCCATCACGAGCCCCTCGGACAGCTCGAGCTTGAGGCTGCCCTTCACGACATTGTGGCGCATCAGCACGCTTTTCACGTCGCGCAGCAGGTCGTGACGCAGCAATTGCCGCGAGGAAACGTTGACAGAGGCGAAGATCGGCGGATCGACGGCGAGCGCCCGCTGCCAGGCGGCGAGCTCCCGCGCCGTTCGCTCCAGCGCCAGCAGGCCAAAATCGATGATGAGCCCCGTCTGCTCTGCGACGGGCAGGAATTGCGCCGGCTCGAGAAGGCCGAGCCTGGGGTGATCCCAGCGCAAGAGCGACTCGAAGCCGGCGATGGTGCGGTCTTCGAGCCGTACGATCGGCTGGAAGAAGACTTTCACTTCGCCGCGCTCCAGCGCCCGGCGCATATCGGCTTCGAGCGTCACCCGGTCGGAGCGCTGCACGCGCATCGAGGGGCGGAACACCTCGATCCGATTGCCCCCCGTGCGCTTGGCGAAGCGCATGGCGATCTCGGCGTCGTCGAGCATGTCGCTCGCGCCGGGATGCGTCTGCTGGTCGTAGAGGGCGATGCCGATCGAAGCGAAAAGCGCGATCTCGCGGTCGGCGAAGCGCACCGGCGTCGCCAGCGAGCGCCGCACCGAATCCGCCAGCGTGATCACATGGTCGGGATGCGTCTCGGAAACCAGGATGATCGCGAAAGTGTCGCCATTCAGCCGGGCCAGCGTGTCCTGCGGCTGCAGAAGGCGGGTGAGACGGTGCGCGACGGTCAACAGAATGCTGTCGCCCATGGCGACGCCGACCTGCTCGTTGATCTGGCGGAACCGGTCGATGTCGATGACGAGCGCCGTCGGGCGCACGTCCTTGTCCATGCGCGCGAAGACGAGCGCCGCCTCGAGCCGGTCGAAGAACAGCTCCTTGTTGGGGAGTCCCGTCAGATTGTCGTGGACGGCGTCGTGGAGCAGGCGCTCCTGGGCGTTGCGTTCGTCGGTGACGTCGGTGAGCGTGCCCACGACGCGGATAACTTCCCCGTCCGGCCCGACGACCGGGCGCGCGCGCAGGCGGTAACAGAGATAATGGCCGTCGGCCGCGCGCAGGCGGAACTCCTGATTGATGCGCCCGCGGCGCTGCTCCAGAAGGGCGTCGAGACAGGCGCGATAGCGGTCCTGCTCGAAGGGATGCAGCAGATCGAGCCAGGAGGAGGCGGCGCCCTCGAGGCCGCCGCGGTCGAGGCCAAGGGCCGCCTCGGCCTCCGGGCTCACATAGATGTGGTCGGCCGGCACGTCCCAGTCGAAGACAATCTCATTGGCGCCGGTCATGGCCAGCGCCTTGCGCTCGACGTCGCTGATCGCGCCATGCGACAGGCCGCCTGTCGCGAAGGCGTTTTGCATCACGGTGAAGCCGATCAGCATGACGATGAGCACCAGGCCGCCGACCAGCGCCGGCGAGACGAGGTCGTTCGTCATCCAGCCCGCCACGGCGAATCCCGCCGTCGCCACCCAGACGACGAGCAGGAACCAGGTCGGGATGAGCATGATCGCCCGCTCGAATCCATGCGAGGCGAGATAAAGCACCAGAACGAAGCCGACGACGGCGATCGTTGCGAGCGAGATGCGGGCGACGCCCGCCGCGACGGGCGCGTCGAACAGGGCAAGGCCGACGAGATCGAGGAGGATCAGCAGCCAAAGGGCCGCGACATGCCAGGCGCGCACATGCCAGCGGGCGAGATTGAGATAGGCGAACAGAAAGACGACGAGCGTCGCGGAGAGCACCGTCTCGGCGCCGGCGCGCCAGATGCGGTCGGTGTTGGCGTCCGAGCCGAAGATCTTGTCCCAAAAACCGAAATCGATGCAGACATAGGCGAGCACCGCCCAGGCGAGCGCGGCGGCGGCCGGGAAGATCACCGCCCCCTTCACCACGAAGACGATGGTGAGGAAGAGGGCGAGCAGGCCGGCGATGCCGATGACGATGCCCTTGTAGAGCGTCAGGCTCGTCACCTTGTCCTTATAGGCCTCGGGCTCCCACAGATAGAGCTGCGGCAGGTTGGGCGTGCGCAGCTCGGCGACATAGGTGACCGTCGTTCCCGGATCGAGCGTCAGGCGGAAGACGTCGGCGTCGGCTGAATCCTCCGCCTCGGGCGGGAAGCCCTGGCTCGCGGTAATCGCGGAAATGCGGGTCGAGCCGAGGTCGGGCCAGATGACGCCGGAGCCCTGGAGCCGGAAATGCGGGGCGACGAGCAGGCGCTCGATCTGCTCGTCGGTGTCATTGGTGAGCGCGAAGACGATCCAGTTCGGCCGGCTGCCGGCCTCGCGGGCGCCGACTTCGATGCGGCGCACAATGCCGTCCGACCCGGGCGCGGTGGACACCTGCAGGCGGTCGGTCTGGGACGAATGCTTCTCGACGACATGGGTGAGGTCGATCGCCCGCGCGCCCTGCGGGACGCGCACCGATTCAACGCAGAGGGCTGCGGTCGTCGTGGCCAGAAGGGCGAATAGGGCGATCAGAAGCTTGTGAAGACGCACATTCTCTTCTCGGCTGCGGCCTGCTGGCTGGCTCTTCTCTTGTCGAGCGGTCGTTCTTAGCTACGGATCGCGGCCAGGGCGCGACAAATGCGGGGCGAAAATGCAGCCCAAGGTTGTCCTTCAGCCCGAAGCCCTGGTTCTTCGGGGCGCCCGCCCGGCGGGACCACAAGCGGCGGACGCCTAAAGCACTAGAGCTTCCCAGCCTGTTCCGCAAGCTCGATTCAAACCAGGGGAAAATGCGGTATGGTCTTTGCGAGGGGAGGTCGGCTGCGCTTGCGGAGGGCGAAGGCCGCCAATATACGCTTTCAGGGCGTCGGCAGCGCGGCGCGCGCGGATTTCCCGACAAAGGGCGAACGGCAGTTTCGCGACGGTCCGGCCGCGGGCGTCGCCTTGTGGGTGGGAATGATTAAGGATGCGTAGCGCTCTCGGCGGTCCCCGCCTTCTGCTGCGCCGGTTGCGCGAGATCAGCGCGGAGCCGGTGAGCGCGCAGACGCGTCTCGACAAGATCGTCGTGCAGATCGCCGCCAATATGGTCGCCGAGGTCTGTTCCGTCTATGTCCTGCGCGCCGACCAGCGGCTCGAACTCTACGCCACCGAAGGCCTGAACCGCGAAGCGGTGCACCAGACGACGATGCACGCCGGCGAGGGCCTCGTCGGCCTCATCGCCCGCAGCGCCGAGCCGCTGGCGCTCTCCGAGGCGCAGGACCATCCGGCCTTCGCCTATAAGCCGGAAACGGGCGAAGAAGCCTATCACTCCTTCCTCGGCGTGCCGATCCTGCGCGGCGGCTCGACGCTCGGCGTCCTCGTCGTGCAGAACAAGGTGCGCCGCGTCTATTCCGAGGAGGAAGTCGAGGCGCTGCAGACGACGGCGATGCTGCTCGCCGAGCTCATCGCCTCGGGCGAGCTGCAGGCGATCGAAGACCCCCGCGACCTCGCCCTTTACCGGCCTGCGACGCTCAAAGGCGCGCCCATGTGCGACGGCGTCGGCCTCGGCCATGTCCTGCTGCATGAGCCGCGCGTCGTCGTGAAGCAGCTCGTCGCCGAGGATCTCACGCGCGAACTGATCCGCCTCGAACAGGCGGTCGACGCCATGCGCGCCGCGATCGACGAACTTGTCGCGCATGGCGACCGCATGGGCGCCGGGGAACATCGCGACGTTCTCGAGACCGTGCGCATGGTCGCCTATGACCGCGGCTGGGTGCGTCGCCTGCGCGAGGCGGTGAAGTCGGGCCTCACGGCGGAGGCGGCGGTGGAGCGCGTGCAAAGCGACGCGCGCGCGCGCATGCAGCGCCAGACCGACCCTTATCTGCGCGATCGATTGCACGATCTCGACGACATCGCCAATCGGCTGCTGCATCAGCTGACCGGCCAGAGCTATGTCGCCGATCGCGACAGCGTTCCCGAAAACGCCATCATCGTCGCCCGCACCATGGGGCCGGCCGCCCTCCTCGATTACGACCGCGCGCGGCTGCGGGGGCTGGTGCTCGAAGAAGGCGGCCCGTCGAGCCATGTCGCCATCGTCGCGCGCGCGCTCGGCGTCGCGACGGTCGGCCTCGTGCCGGGGATCATCGATCTCGTCGAGACGGGCGATCCGATCATCGTCGACGGGTCCACCGGCGAGGTGCATGTGCGTCCGCAGCCCGACGTGCAGAGCGCCTACGCCGAAAAGGCGCGGCTGCGCGCCCGGCGCCAGGAACAATACGCCAAGCTGCGCGACGTGCGCGCCGTGACGAAGGACGGCGTCGAGATCGCGCTGCACATGAACGCCGGCCTCGCCATCGACGTGCCGCATGTGCATGAAACCGGCGCACAGTCGATCGGCCTGTTTCGCACCGAGCTGCAATTCATGCTGGCCTCGCGCTTTCCGCGCATGGACGACCAGTATCGCTTCTACAAGGGCGTCTTCGACGCCGTGCCTGACCGCCCGGTGACGTTCCGCACGCTCGACATCGGCTCCGACAAGATCCTTCCCTATATGGCGAAGATCGAAGAGGAAAACCCGGCGCTGGGCTGGCGCGCCATCCGCATCGGCCTCGACCGCCCGGGCCTGTTGCGCATGCAGCTGCGCGCGATGCTGAAGGCCGGCGCGGGCCGCGAACTGCGCATCATGTTCCCGATGATCGCCAATGTCGCGGAGTTCGAAGCGGCGAAGGCGATCGCCCTGCGCGAGCTCGAACATCTGCGGCGCCATGGCTATGGCGAACCGGAAACGCTGCGGCTCGGCGCGATGGTTGAAGTGCCCTCTCTGTTGTGGGAACTCGATCTCATCGCCGAACGCGCCGATTTTCTCTCGGTGGGCTCGAACGATCTCGTCCAGTACATGTACGCCGCCGACCGTGATAATACGCGGGTCTCCAAGCGCTACGACAATCTTTCGCCGCCGGTGCTGCGCGCGCTGGAGCGCATTGCGGACTCGGGCGGCCGAGCCGGAACGCCCGTGACGCTGTGCGGCGAGATGGGCGGTCGCCCGCTCGAGGCGCTCGCTCTGCTCGCGCTCGGCTATCGCTCGCTCTCAATGTCGCCCTCGGCCATCGGCCCGGTGAAGTCGATGATCCTCAGCCTCGATCTCGACGAGGCGCAGGTCTATCTCGCGACATTGCTCGCCGCCGACGACGGCGCGCCCTCGCTGCGCGAAAAGCTGCGCGATTTCGCCCTCTCGCGCGGCGTGCCCTTGTAGCGGCGCCTTTCTCCAAAAGACGCGCCCCTCTCCCGTTCTCGAAGACCAGACATGTTTGCACAAGACAAGCTCGATCTCATCATGCGCCGCTATGAGGAAATCGGCGAGAAACTGTCGCGCGGCGCCGACGGGCAGGCCTTTGTCGCGCTCTCGCGCGAGCGCGCGACGCTCGACGAGGTCGTGGAGGCGATCCGCGCCTATCGCGACGCCGAGCGCGAGGCAAACGACCTCGAGGCCATGCTCGCCGACAGCGCGCTCGACCCCGATATGCGCGCGCTGGCCGAAGCCGAAATCGGCGAGGCGCGGGAGCGGCTCGAAAGGGCCGAGAAAGCCTTGCAGCTCGCCTTGCTGCCGAAAGACGAAGCGGACGAGAAGGGCGTCATTCTCGAAGTGCGCGCCGGCACGGGCGGCGACGAAGCGGCGCTCTTCGCCGGCGATCTTTTCCGCGCCTATCAGAAATACGCCGCGCTGAAAGGCTGGCGCGTCGAGCTCGTCTCCGAGAGTCCCGGCGCGCTCGGCGGCTTCAAGGAAATCGTCGCCGAGATTCAGGGGCGCGGCGTCTATGGCCGCCTCAAATTCGAATCGGGCGTGCATCGCGTGCAGCGCGTGCCGGAGACGGAGACGCAGGGCCGCATCCATACGTCCGCCGCGACGGTCGCCGTTCTGCCGCAGGCGGAAGACGTCGACATTACGATCGACGACAAGGATTTGAACATCGAGACGATGCGCTCGGGCGGCGCCGGCGGCCAGCACGTCAACAAGACGGAGTCGGCGATCCGCATCACCCATATCCCGAGCGGCATCGTCGTCATGATGCAGGAGGAGCGCTCGCAGCATCGCAACAAGGCGAAAGCGATGAGCCTTCTGCGCTCGCGCCTCTATGACGCCGAGCGTCAGCGGCTCGATCAGGAGCGCTCGGCCGACCGCAAGAGCCAGGTCGGCTCCGGCGACCGCTCGGAACGCATCCGCACCTATAATTTCCCGCAAGGCCGCGTCACCGACCACCGCATCAATCTCACGCTCTACAAGCTCGATCGCGTGATGGAAGGCGAGTTCGACGAGATCATCGACGGGCTCTTGACCGACCATCAGCAAAAGCTTTTGGCGCAGAGCGCCGCGTAATCCTCGCCCTGTGCCCCATCGCACAAACGCCGAGAACGAAGCCCGTTAGCTTCTCCTCATTCGCAAGGCAAACCGCCGAGCGAAACGTCTGAAAGAGGAGAGCGCCATGTTCAAGAAGATCGCCTTTACCGCCCTTGTCGCCGCCGGCCTGTCGAGCGCCGCCGCCACTCCCGCCGCCGCGATGAGCGACGGCGCGGCCGCCGCCATCGGACTCGGCGCCTTTGCCGCGGGCGCGGTCGCCAGCGGCGCCATGACGGGCGGCTATTATGGTCCCGACGTCGTCTATCGCGATTGCTACACGACGCGCCGCCCGATCTACAATCACTTCGGCGACGTCGTCGGCTTCCGCCGCGTGCGCTATTGCGATTAATTACGCGGTGGTCAGAGGGGCGGCTCTGTTAGGTCGATCGCATTTTGGGAAGGGCGAGTCCGGCGAGATACGACGGACTCGGGGGCGCCCTTCAGTTGCCGTCGAAAAGCTGGCCCGCCTCGGTGTACCAGGTCGGATCATAGCCATTGCGCTGTTCGAGAAAATAATTGTCGTTGTTGTGCGCGTCGGGCTGGAGATTGCCCGTCGCCGGATTGCCGGCGCCGTCATCGAGCCAGTTCTTGTTGCTGGTCAAATCCTTGGGCAGCGGGATGGCGTTGGGATCGGCCGCCGCCTGAGGCGCAACGCGCACGCCGGCCTTGCGGGATTTCGCCCATGCGGCGTCGCCGGCGGCGAGCCCCGTCGACACAGCGAGGCAGAGGGACAGAAAAACGGCGCGGCGCATGTTGAACTCCCGAGAATACAAATATTGCGCGCACCTTATCCGAGACAGGGACGCCTGCGCTAGTGCCGGAAGTGCCGCACGCCGGTAAAGACCATGGCGAGGCCCTGTTCATCCGCCGCGGCGATCACGTCCTTGTCGTTGATCGAGCCGCCCGGCTGAATGACGGCGGTCGCGCCGGCCGTCGCCGCGGCGAGCAGGCCGTCAGCGAAGGGGAAGAAGGCGTCGGAAGCGACGACCGACCCTCTCGCGAAACTCTCGCTCGATCCCGCCGCCTGCGCCGCCTCTGCGGCTTTATGGGCGGCGATGCGCGAACTGTCGACGCGCGACATCTGCCCGGCGCCGACGCCCACCGTCGCCAGGTCCTTCGCGTAAACAATGGCGTTGGACTTCACATGCTTGACGACGCGATAGGCGAATTTCAGATCGGCGAGCTCCTGTTCGGACGGCGCGCGCTTCGTCACGACCTTCAGCGCCATGTCGTCGACCACCGCATTGTCGCGCGATTGCGCGAGAAAGCCGCCCGCGACGCTGCGATAGGCGAGGCCGGCGGCGCGCGGGTCCGGCAGGCCGCCGGTGAGCAACAGGCGCAAATTCTTTTTCGCGCCGACGATCTCGATCGCTTCGTCTTCGGCTTCCGGCGCGATGATCACCTCGGTGAAGACCTTTACGATCTCGCGCGCCGCCTGAGCGTCGAGCTTGCGATTGAGCGCGACGACGCCTCCGAAGGCGGAGACCGGATCGCAGCGCAGCGCCTTGCGATAGGCTTCCTCCAGCGACGCGCCTTCCGCGACGCCGCAAGGGTTCGCGTGTTTGACGATGACGACGGCGGCCGCGCGCGCGGGATCGAATTCCGCGACGCATTCGAAAGCCGCGTCCGTGTCGTTGACATTATTGTAGGAGAGCTGCTTGCCCTGCGCCTGCCGCGCCGTGGCGACGCCGGGCCGCGCCTCGCCGGTAAGATAAAAGCCCGCCGCCTGATGCGGATTTTCGCCGTAACGCATCGGCTCCGACAGTCGCCCGCCGAAGGCGCGGACCGGCGGCGCGGCGTCGCCGATCTCCTGCGCGAGCCAATTGGAGATCGCCGCGTCATAGGCCGCGGTGCGGGCGAAGGCCTTCTGCGCCAGCCGCCGGCGCGTCGCGCTCAGCGTCGCGCCGCCCGTCGCCGCCATTTCGTCGATGACCGCAGCGTAATCGGAAGGGTCGACCACCACGGCGACGTCGTCGTGGTTCTTCGACGCGGCGCGGATCATCGCCGGGCCGCCGATGTCGATATTCTCCACGCATTCATCGAAGGGCGCGCCCTTCGCGAGCGTCGCCTCGAAGGGATAGAGATTGACGACGAGAAGGTCGATCGGGCGGATGTCATGCGCCAGCATCGCCGCTTCATGCTCGGGATTCTCGCGGATCGCCAGCAAGCCGCCATGCACCTTCGGATGCAACGTCTTGAGCCGGCCGTCCATCATCTCGGGAAAATGCGTGAGGTCGGAAATATCCTTGACGGCGAGGCCCGCGTCGGCGAGCGCCTTGCGCGTGCCGCCCGTCGAGACGAGTTCGACGCCATGGCCGGCGAGCGCGCGCGCGAATTCGACGAGCCCCGTCTTGTCGGAGACGGAGAGTAGCGCTCGCGCGACTTTACGCTGATCGACCGGCATGTTGCGAAGTCCTCCTTGTGGAATGGGCCGCGCTTACCACACATCCACAGGCGGCGGAACCGGTCAGACCCGCTGGAACGACCAGCTCACCTCCGCCCCCGGCGCGGCCTTTCCGCGCAGCACGATCTGGAGGCATTTGCGCGCGCCGCCGGACGCGGCGAAAAATATGCTCTCGTCGAGCTGCGGAAAGGCGCCCTCGGCCTCGAAAATCAGGGTCTCGCCGCTCGCCAGCGCCACTTCCACCGCCTCCCCCAGCGGCGTCGCGCGCGCACGCGGATGCAGGTGGAAGCGCACGGCGAATTCAATTTCCCCCGCCTCCCGGCGTCCGCCCTCGGCGGCGCGCAGACGGTCGCAGCCGGAAAGGGTCGCGGCGTCGGCGGAAAGCACGATTTCGCGAGCGTGAACGAGGCCGAAATCGCGGGCGTAGCCGTCGTGCGACAGCATGAGCGTCGTCCCGCTCGACGCGTCGCGCCGCTCCGCCTCGACATGCCGGGGGCCCGCGACGATCCGACCGCCGCGCCCGCCGCGCGCGTCCTTCGGCGCGACGCGGGCGGAGGAGCGGTCGTCGATCACGAGCGTCGAATGGGCGGCCGTGGCGCGCGCCATGTCGCGCAAATCCTCATGCGGGGGCGACGGCGCGCCGCAATTGACGACGACCCGCTCCGGGCCGAGCGAATATTCGAAAGAGAGGCAGCCCGCATGCGCGGCGCGAGAGAACTCCGGCGGCGGCGGCGGCCCTGAATCGACGATGACGACCGCATCCTGCGCAATGAGGCGCTGATAGCCCGAATAAGGGGCCTTCAGCGGCGGCGCGCCGCGCGTATCTTCACTGGCGAGCACATTGGCGACGCGATCGAGCTCGGTCACGCCCATGCCGTTGAACAGCGCCAGCGAGTTGTCGCCATGCTGCATCATGCGCAGGGCCGGCATCATGCGGTCGATGGCGCGCATCATGGCGGCGGGCGTCTGCAGCCCGCGCGCGGCGAGAACCTGACGCAGCGGCAGAAGATCGAGCAGGAGATCGACCGCCACCTGAGGGTTGCGGCTGATATGCCCCCCGTCGGGCAAGACCTGACGCTCGAGCTCGGCCGACAGGAGGCGCGACACTTGCGGCGCGATCTTTCGGCCCGTATCCGCGCAGACGGCGAACTCCGCCAGCGCGATGGCGCAAAAGGCGCGGTCGGCGCCTTCCGCCCGGCCGGTGGCGAGCGCACGCCACAGGAGGCGCGCGCCATGGGCCAGAGCCTGCATGAAGGCGTCGTAGAATTCCGGCTCGGCGCCGTCCAGCAGGACGGGCGATTGCGCAAAGAAGGACATGAGCCGCCGCGCCGCCACGGCGGGCTCCAGCGCCGGATCTTCGGGCGAGAATCTTTTGATCGCGAGAAATTCCGCGACGAGCGCCCGCGCATTGGCCTGGGCGAGCGCCTTATCGGCCGAGCGCAAATGCCTCAACCAGGAAAAGCCCGTGAGGGCCCGCCGCCAGGCGGGCGAGGGCGGCGTCAGCGCGAAGGGCGACGCGCCGTAGCTTTGCGCCGTCTTGCCGGCAAAGGAGAAATAGCCCGCATAGATTTCGTCCGCGACGGTCGGATCGGCCGTCCGAACGTCGGGCGGGGCGATCCGCAGCCGCTCGGGCGGCGCAATCGCCATGGATTTGACCATGTGATAGGGCGCGCTCGCGCGCCGCGCGAATGTCTTCGCCGCGAAAGCGCCCACGAGCCGCATCCGATCGCGCAAACCGCCGTTCAGGTCCGATCCTCCGATTCGCCGCCGCCTTCGCGGCAGGCGATGACTTGCTTAGAGCGTTTCTCGGCCCCGTGACAGATGCGAAGCGCGCACGTCTGTTTATATACGATCTTCGCGGCTTAGCGAATTTGCGGCTTCTCCACGCCAAGGCGCCGCTCGGCGTTCTAACCGCTCGCGCCTTGCGCCAGGGACTCGGGGAGAGAGCCCGTCGCTTGAAAACGCGCCGACGGAAATGGCAATGTCGGCCCGACACCTTGGAGGAGTACCTAAATGCCGCTTTACACGCTCGACGGCGTCGCGCCGCGCCTGCCCGGTTCGGGGCGCTATTACGTCGCGCCGGGCGCGCATCTGATCGGCCGCGTCGAACTGCAGGAAGACGCCAATGTCTGGTTCAACTGCGTGCTGCGCGGCGACAACGAATGGATCACGATCGGCGCGCGAACGAATATTCAGGACAACAGCATCCTGCACACCGATATGGGCTACCCGCTCGACATCGGCGCCGACTGCACGATCGGCCACAATGTCATCCTGCACGGCTGCACGATCGGCGACGGCAGCCTGATCGGCATGGGCGCGACCATCCTGAATGGCGCGAAGATCGGCAAGAACTGCCTCGTCGGCGCCAATGCGCTGGTGACGGGGGGCAAGGAATATCCCGATAATTCGCTGATCGTCGGCTCGCCGGCGAAAATCCTGCGCGAATTGGGCGAGGAATCGCGGGCGGCCCATCTCGAGTCAGCCAAGCATTACGTCGAGAACGGGCGGCGTTATGTAAAGGGGCTGGTCGAGATCGTCTCCTGACGGGAGCTTATTTCGCCACATACATCGGCGCGCTCGTCGGGGCGCCGATCGACACCCACACATTGGGGTTTTCCTGCGACTGCCGCTTGACGAAGCGGTAGCCGGCGCGCATCCAGGGCTTCACCTCGTCGGCGAGATTGTCGAGCACGAAATCGCCGCGGCTGGTGCGCACGAGCAATACCGCGTGGCCGTCGCCATGCGCGTCCTTGACGACCGTCATCAGCAGCGCGGCGCGCGGAAATCCCGCTTCCATCAGCATCCGACGCTTCAGCAGCGCATAATCTTCGCAATCGCCTTTGTTGTCGCCGGGATAATCCCAAGCGTCGGGGACGCCCCCGTGATCGGCGTCGGCGACGGGATCGACCTTGGCGTTCACGCCGGCGTTGATTTTCTCGATCTTCTGGAACGCCGCCGGCGTCAGATCGATCGCCTCCGGCGCGCCCTGCGCCTCGTCGCATTCGCCCCCGTAGCGCTGGCAGAAATCCACCCAGCCAAAGGGCACGCTCGTCTCGGGTCCGAGCGGCGAGAGGGAAGAAACGGGCAAACGATTGCCGGCGGCGGCCGGAAACGCGGCGCCCGAGGCGATACAGCCAAGAACCAGAATCTTTGCAGCCTCACGCAGGACACACATTTTAACGCAACCCTAACCGCCAACCCGTCGTTAAGGAATTTTTAACGAGTGGGGCGGCTTTGCCAAGGCCTGCGTTAAGGGGTTCTTAACTTATGGTTTACGGCGGGGCCGGCGCGCGCGCCGCGCCGGCCTGTTCTGCGAGCGATGATTATTGTCCGCCAAGCCGCGAAAACCTTTCAGCGTTCGTTCGCCACATAGGCGGGGGCGGTCGTCGGCGCGCCAATGGCGACCCAGACATTCGGGTTTTCCTGCGACTGGCGCTTCACGAAGCGGTACGGCGTCTGCGTCCAGGGCCTGACCTCGTCGGTCAAATTGTCGAGGACGTATTCGCCTCGATTGGTGCGGATCGTCAGCACCGAATGGCCGTCGCCGTTCTTTTCCTTCACCACCGTCATGAGCAGCGCCTCGCGCGGAAAGCCCTCCTCGATCAGCATGCGCCGCTTGAGCAAGGCGTAATCCTCGCAGTCGCCCTTGCCGTCGGTGGGATAGTCCCAGGCGTCGACGGCCGCCCAATGATCCTTGTCGGTGACGGGCGCGATGGTCTTGTTCACCCAGTCGTTGATGCGGGCGATCTTGCGCAGGGCTGCGGCGGTGAAGTCGATGTCGTGAGGGGCCGTCGTCTCCTCTGGGCATTCGCCGCGATAGCGGTTGCAGAAATCCACCCAGCCAAACGGCACGCTCGTCTCCGGCCCGAGCGCCGCATAACTCGAGAGCTCCGTCCCGGCGAAGCTCGTCGCCGCCTGAGCGAGCAGCGCCGCGCCGCTCAATCCAAGAGCCACAACCGTTTTGACGACCACGCCCCGCATGACCCGCCTCCATTCGATGAGGCGAGAATAGGGTTCCAGTTTTGCTGTCCATCAAAGTAATTCTGCCGCATTTTACACGATTTCGTTCAGAACTGCGCGGCTTTACGGTAAGTATAATTTTATGCGACCAAAAAGCATAAAATTCGATGCTTTCCTTCAAATAGCTGATTTTCAATAGCTTTGTCGAGAACCGCCGGGACGGCGGGAGGCGATGCGCTTTTCTTGATCTCGACTTGGGCGGGCGTCCGTTAACGCCGCGGCCGGCGACTGGTTAACGGGCTGGGAGGGCGTCAATTCTTGTGGCGCGGATGTGGCGAAAATCTGGAGCCGGCGGGTCCCGGTCAGAAGACCTTGGGCAATTGCGGCGCCTCGGGCAGATAGGCCGCTGGGTCCACGATGAAGGAGCGGGAGACGGCGAGACCGGCGTTGAACTGGTTGCGCGAGCCGATCACATTGGGGATGGGGCTCGAGCCGACGCTGCCGAGCAGGCGCTGGCCGCCGCCATAGATCGACACGCTGGTCAATTCGTTGATGTCGTAGCGCGCCGTCGCCATGCCGCCGGCGGCGGTGAAGCCGCCGGTCGCCGAATAGGGCGTCAACCGCCCATTCAGCGTCGCCTCCAGGGGCGTGACCGAAAAGTAAGCGTTCGCGTAGGCGTTGTCGCCGAAATTCAGCCGCGGGCCGACCGAGAGCCGGAACGGGCCGAGCGTCTCATAGGCGTCGGCGTAAAAGGCCGCGACGAAACCCTTGTGCCCGTCGACGCCCTGCCGCATCTCGGCTCGAACGCGGAAATGGTCGAAGGGATAAACTTCGACGAAGCCGCCGATCTCATGGGTCAGGCCGACCCGGCGCATGCCGAACAGCCCGTCGCGCTGGCCGCGCTGAAACACGAAGTTCGCCACCGGGCCGGCTTTCAGATAGCCGAGGTCGATCAGATCGAGGCCGAAGCCCTCGTCGGGCGTCGAGAAGCTCTCCGGCTCCCCGACCCGCCGGAACGAGACGGAGGGGAAGGGATAGGGCCGCACCTGGCCGGACCCCGGAAAACTCGGCGTGATCGCGCCAATGACGCTGACCGTCACGATCCAGCCTCGGGCGTCCGTCTTTGGCGGCGGAACCAGATCGGCGGCGACGCCAGCGCCGACGAACCCGAGCGACGCCGCGCCCCAGACCAGAATTGTCGCCCCGAATCGCAAGGAATTCAGCCCCGCTCCAGATTGTCTTGACGATTTCCTAACAATCCGAGCGCGGCTTGGCCACTGTCTACGAAGCGAAAAAAGCGCTTGTTGCGCTTTCATCACAATCGATTCGCTAGCGGTAAAGCCAATCGTTGCGCCAGAGCATGCCACGCCCGCCGAGGGCGCGAATGGCGAGGTCCCGGCCCGCCGCGCCCAGCCCGCCGAGGTGGAAGTAGTCGCCCTGCCGCCGCGATGCGCGCACGACGCGCGCGGCGCGGGCGAGGCGGTTCCTTTCATAGGTCGAAAAGGCGGACTCGATGCGCACGCCGAGCTGGAGAAAGGCGCGCCCCAACGCCTCGGCGTCCTCGATGGCCTGCGCCGCGCCCTGCGCCAGGAAGGGAACCATCGGATGCGCGGCGTCGCCGAGAAGCGTTACGGCGCCCCTGCTCCAGAATTTCAGCGGCGGACGGGCGAACAGCGGCCAGTGACGCCACGCTGCGCCGGCCTCGATGAGGGCGACGAGCTCCGGCGCCGGTCGATAGCGCTCCATCGTCCGGGCGAGCGTCGCCCCGTCGAGGGAAAGAATGGCCGCCCCGTCGCCCTGGCGAGGGGTCGAAACGATCACGACGACATTGATGACCGCGCCGTCGCGCAGCGGATAATGGACGACATGGGCGCCCGGCAACAGCCAGAGATTGCTCTCGCTGGCGCGCAGCGCGGCGGAAGCGGCCTCGGCCGGCACGAGCGCGCGCCAGGCGGTGAGGCCGGAATAGAAAGGCGCGTCGCGTTCGGTCGGCAGCAGATGGCCGCGCACGGCCGAACGCTGCCCGTCGGCGCCGACGAGGCCGGAAGCCGTGATCTCCTCGACGCCCGCCTCCCCATGGACCCGCAGGCGCACCATCCCGTCGCGATCGTCGAAATCGCCGACTCGCGCGCCGGTCCGAATTTCAATCGCCGGGTGGGCGCTTGCGGCGTCCAACAGGACTTGCTGGAGATCGGCGCGGTGGTAGACGCGAAAGGGCGCGCCATAGCGGGCGCGGGCGCCGGCGAGATCGAGCCGCGCCAGAACGGTTCCGTCGCGCCCGCGCCGGACGTTGATCGCCTGCGGCTGCAGCGCCACGGGGGCGAGCGCGGCCTCGAGACCGAGGCCGGCAAGGATGCGGCCGGCGTTGGGCGCGATCTGCAGGCCGGCGCCGACCTCCTCGATTCTGGCGGCCCGCTCCACGAGCAAGACGCGCCGGCCGGCGCGCGCGACGGCGAGCGCCGCGCTCAGACCGCCGATTCCGGCGCCCGCAATGACGATGGGGGCGCTCACGCCGGAGCGACCGCCTCAGGCCGGCTCTTCAGCGTGATAGACGCATTCTTTCGGCTCGGCGGCGCCGTGCAGGGACGCGTCAAAGACAAAGAGCGTCGAGCAATAGGGGCAGACCGCCTGCGTGTCGGCGCCCATGTCGATATAGACATGCGGATGGTCGAAGGGCGGCAGCGCGCCGATGCACATGAATTCCTTCGCCCCCACGCGAATCTCTGCGACGCCGGGCGTATTGTGGAAATGGGGCGTGGAATGTTCGGCCATGGTCCGCTTCTCTCGCTTGCCGCCGCGTGGGGCGGCTCGATAAGGCTCCGCCCCCTATATTGCAGCGCCGCGCGCTTTCATAGGGGGCGCGTCTTTTCGTCCTCGCGCGCTTCGTCGGCGACGCCCAGCGCCTTCAACCGGGCGCGCTCCGCCTCGGTGAGGGCGGCGGGGCCCTCAGGCGCCGCGCGCCGGCGAGCCGCGACGAACAGGGCCGCCGCGCCCGCCAGAAGCGCCAGCAGCGGGGCGGTCCAGAGCAGAAGGGTGTCGAGCTTCAGCGGCGGGCGCAGCAGCACGAAATCGCCGTAGCGGGCGTGGACATAGTCCTTCACCTGCGCGTCGCTCAAGCCCTCCTTGAGCTTCTCGCGCACGAGCACGCGCAGATCCTTGGCGAGGGAAGCGTCCGAATCGTCGACGGACTGGTTCTGACAGACGAGGCAGCGCAATTCGCTGGTGATGGCTCGGGCGCGGGCCTCCATCGCCGGGTCGGGCAGCCTTTCGCCGGGGGTGACGGCATGGGCCGGCGCAACGAGCAGGGCCGCGGCGACGGCGAGCGCGAGGAACGCGGAGGGGGCCTTCGTCATTCCGCCGCCTCCGGCAGGGCCGCGACCTTGGCGCGCCGCGCCACGCCGATCCTCAAGCGTCGGTCGGCCAGCGAGCAGGCGCCGCCGAAGGCCATGACGAGCGCGCCGATCCAGATCAGGGTGACAAAAGGCTTCCAGTAGAGTCGGGCGTCGATCGTGCCGTCCGGGTGGGTGTCGCCGATGGCGGCGTAGACCTGCCCCAGGCCCAAGGTGACGATGCCGGCCTCGGAGCGCTGCATGGCCCTCGCCTGATAGAAGCGCTTAGCCGGTTCGATTTGGGCGATCGTCCGGTCGCCCGAGCGCACCGCCATTACGGCGTAAATTTCCGAGTAATTGGGGCCGTTGCGCGGGGAGAGGGCCTCGATCCCGATCTTGTAGGGGCCGACCTCATAGAAATCGCCGGGCTTCATCGCGACGATGTTCTCGACGCCCCACCCCGTCGCCGCGAGGCCGAGAAGCGTCAAGCCCATTCCGGCGTGAGAAATCGACGTGCCCCAGGCGGAGAGCGGCAGGCCGCGCAGGCGCGAGAACACCGCGCCCATCGAGGCGGCGCGGAAGGCGGCGCGCTGGGCGATGTCGCTTAGTCCGCCGATGACGAGATAGACCGCGACGCCGGCCGTCACGATGGACAGGAACGGCGTCCCATAGAGGGCGCCCAAGGCCGCCGCGGCCAAGACGCCGACTGCGAAGGCCGCGCGCAGGCGCTGCAGCGCCGCCGGCAGGTCGCCGCGCTTCCAGGCGAGCATCTGGCCGATCGGCATCAACAGCGCCAGCGGCAAGGCGATCGGAATCAGCACGGTGTTGAAGAAGGGCGGGCCGACAGAAATCTTCTCACCGGTGAACGCCTCGAGCGCCAGCGGATAGAGCGTGCCGATGACGACCGTCGCGCAAGAGGCCGAGAGCAGCAGGTTGTTCACGACCAGCGCGCCCTCGCGCGAGATCGGCGAAAACAGCCCGCCGACGGGCAGCGCGCCCGCCCGCAGCGCGAAGAGCGCCAGCGCGCCGCCGATGAAGAAGACGAGAATGCCGAGGATGAAGACGCCGCGGTCGGGATCGCTCGCAAAGGCGTGCACCGAGGTGAGGACGCCCGAACGCACGAGGAAGGTGCCGAGGAGCGACAGCGAAAAAGCGAGGATCGCAAGGAAGATCGTCCAGACCTTCAGCGCCTCGCGCTTCTCCATCACCGCCGCGCTGTGGAGCAGCGCCGTGCCGGCGAGCCAGGGCATGAGGGAGGCGTTTTCGACCGGGTCCCAGAACCAGAAGCCGCCCCAGCCGAGCGTGTAATAGGCCCAATAGGAGCCCATGGCGATGCCGAGCGTCAGCGCCACCCAGGCGAAGAGCGTCCAGGGCCGCGCGAAGCGCGCCCAGGCGGCGTCGATGCGCCCGCCGATCAGCGCCGCGGCGGCGAAGGAGAAGACGATCGAGAAGCCGACATAGCCGAGATAGAGCAGCGGCGGATGAATCGCGAGGCCGGGGTCCTGCAGGATCGGGTTGAGGTCGCGGCCCTCCCACGGCGGCTGATCGACGCGCGCGAAGGGATTTGAGGTGAGCAGGATGAAGAGCAGAAAGGCCGCGCCGAGCAGGCCCTGAACGGAGAGCGCGTCGGCGCGCAGCTTGTCCGGCATGGTTGAAGAGAACATCGCGATCAGGGCGCCGCAGAGCGAGAGCACCAGCACCCACAGCAGCATGGAGCCTTCGTGATTCCCCCAGACGCCGGAGATTTTATAGATGAAGGGCTTCAGCGAGTGGGAATTCTCGATGACGTTGACGAGCGAGAAGTCCGAAACGACATGCGCATAAGTGAGCGCGCCATAGGCGAGCGCGACGAGCAGGAATTGCGCAATCGCCGTCGGCTGCGCAACGCGCATCAGCCCGACGTCATTGAGACGCGCGCCGGCGAAGGGCAGAACGAATTGCACGAGCGCCAGCGCAAAGGCGAGAACGAGCGCGTAATGTCCGGTTTCAACGATCATGAGCGGCTGCACCAGTAGGTCGCGATTCTTGGCGGTCATGGCCCGGCTTGGCCGGGCCATCGACGCCTGGAGGGCTTTGTCGCTGGCCTGCGTCGCAGGAGCGAAGGACCATCACTTCTTCTCTCCCTGCCACACGCCCTGCTTCTTCAGGGCGTCCGCGACGTCGCGGGGCATGTAGCGTTCGTCGTGCTTGGCGAGGACGCTGTCGGCCTTGAAAGCGCCGTTCGACTGCAACTGGCCGTCGACGACGACGCCCTGCCCCTCGCGGAAAAGATCCGGCAGCAGGCCCGTATAGGCGATGGCGAGGTCTTTCGTCTGATCGGTGACGGTGAAGGAAATGTCGCGTCCGTTCCTGACGACGCTGCCCTCCTTGACGAGCCCGCCGATGCGCAGCCGCGCGCCGGGGGCGACGTGTTTCTGGGCAAGCTCGGAGGGCGTGTAGAAAAAGACGATATTGTCGCGCAGCGCGAAGAGGATCAGCCCGGCGGCGAGGCCGAGCGCCGCCAGCGCCCCGATAATCAGCGTCAGTCTTTTGCCTTTTCGCGTCATGTCGCTCTCTTGGCGGTTGTGGCCTTTGCCCGACCCTGCTCATGCAGGGGGCCGCCATCCTCCCGCCCAGCGGGAGAGGGGCTCACCCCCCGATGTTCAATTCCTTCGCCAGCGCCTCGATGCGGGCGACCTCGGCGTCTTTGCCGGCGAGCGCCTTGCGGGCGTCCGCGACGGCCTTTTTCGCATTTTCGGCTTCCGACAGGACGCTATAGGCGCGGATGAGCCGAAGCCAGCCCTCGACGTCGTCGCTTTGCGTTTCGAGCCGTGCCGCCAGACGGTCGACCATGCCGCGGATCATCGCGTCGCGCTGGCCGGACGGCAAGGCGGCGATCGCCTTGCCCTGCTCGCCGCCCGGCGCCTGCGCGATCGGCGGCGCCGGCTCCGTCTCGCCGCGCAGCGCCGCGAGACGTCGCTTGACGGCGGGAAGGTAAGGCGCGTCCGCCGGGGCGTCGGCCTCCATCCTGGCGAAGAGGTCGATCGCCTTGTCCTTTTCGCCGGCCTGTTCGGCGGCGATGCCGAGATAGAAGCGGGCCATGGAGAAGGATGGATCGATGGCGAGCGCCGCCTCGAATTCCTTTTTCGCCTCGGCCGTCACCTGGCCCTGGGCGACGACCATGCGCGCCTGGCCGAGCGCGGCGTGGCGCTGCGGCGTCGCCCCGAGCAGCTTCAAGGCCTGCTCATAGGCGTTGATCGCCGCCTCTCCCCGGCCGGTGCGCAGATAATAGGGCGCGACGACCTCGAAGCCGCGGCCGTCCTCGGGATGCTCGCGCAAGTGCTGCTCGATGCGCGCCACGGCGCCGGCGAGATCGCCCTTCTCCGGCGCGGCGTCCAGCCTTGCGGTCAAGGGCATGTCGGGACGCGCGGCGTTGCCGAGCCGCAGATAAAGGGGCACGGCGACGGCCGGAATCATCACGATGGCGGCGAGCGCCGCAATCAGCGCCGTCTGGCGCGAGCGGGCCGGCGCGGCCTTTTGCGCAGCCTCGGCGCGCAGCAAGCGACGCGCGGCCTCGGTGCGGGCGGCGTCCGCCTCGACGGCGTCGAGGCGGCCCTCGTCGCGCTCGCGCTCGATCTCGGCGATCTGCTCCTCGAAAAAGGCGACGTCGGCGGCGCTGGCGTCCCTGACTTCGCCGCGCAGGGCGAGCGGCGCGAGCACGGCCATGACGGCGGCGCCGGTGAGGAGGGCGAAGACGAGCCAGATCATGGAGGGCTGTTTAAGGCTTTGCCCCGCGGTTTGGAAGAAAAATGCGGGCGGCGCCACTTCGCGCCGGAATTAGCCCAGCCGCGAAGACCAGTATAAGATAGCGAAAGCCTTTCCCGAGCTGCGCCGCCATGACCTTAGGATTTCTGACGCCCTCGATCGAGCAGCTCTCCAGCGTGATCTCTCAGGTGACGGGCCCCGCCTTCCTGCTGGCGGCTGAAGCGCAATTGCTCAGCGTCCTCATTTCCCGCCTCGATCGCATCGTCGATCGAGCCCGCGACATCGCCGAAATGAGCGAGGAAGACGCCCGCGCGCATCGCAAGGTCGAGCTGCCAATCCTGCGCAGGCGCGCCAAGCTCGTGCACCGTTCGATCTATCTGGGCGTCGCGAGCTGCGTCGTCACCAGTTTTCTGGTGATCCTCGGCTTTGGAGCCGCCTTCTTCCGTTTCCGTCACGAATATGGCGCCGGCGCGCTGTTCATCCTCGCGATGGCGCTGTTCACCTGGGCGCTCATCGCCTTCGCCAGAGAGCTTCGGCTCGGCTATTCCGAGATAGAGGCCGGCGCCGAGCTCCTGAAGAAGCCCGGATGGCTGCGGCGATCACACGCGCAAAAGTGAAGCCGCCTCACGCCGCGCCGAAGACGCGGCGGAAGATCGTGTCGACATGTTTGAAGTGGTAGGAGAGGTCGAAGAGCTCGTCGAGCTCCGCTGGCGAGAGTTTTGCGGAGACGTCGGGGTCCTGCCCGAGCAGCGTGCGAAACTCCCCTTCCCCACGCCAGACCGGCATGGCGTTCCGCTGCACCATGGCGTAGGCGTCTTCGCGCGACACGCCTTTTTGCGTCAACGCGAGCAAAACGCGCTGCGAGTGGACGAGCCCGCCCAGCCGGTCGAGATTTTTCTGCATGTTCTCCGGATAGACGAGCAGATTCTCGATCACATTGGTGAGCCGGGCGAGCGCGAAATCGAGCGTCACGGTGGCGTCGGGCCCGATCATGCGCTCGACCGAGGAGTGCGAAATATCGCGCTCGTGCCAGAGCGCCACATTCTCCATGGCGGGGATCGCCATGCCGCGCACGAGCCGGGCGAGGCCGGTAAGATTTTCGGTCAGCACCGGATTGCGCTTATGCGGCATGGCCGAGGAGCCCTTCTGCCCGGCCGAGAAATATTCCTCGGCCTCCAGCACTTCGGTGCGTTGCAGATGGCGAATCTCGGTCGCGAGCCGCTCGACCGAGGAGGCGACGACGCCGAGCGTCGCGAAAAAGGCCGCATGGCGGTCGCGCGGAATGACCTGCGTCGAAACGGGCTCCGGGACGAGGCCCATCTTATGGGCGACATATTCTTCGACGCGCGGGTCAATATTGGCGAAAGTGCCGACCGCTCCGGAAATCGCGCAGGTCGCGACTTCTTTTCGAGCCTGCACGAGACGCTCGCGGGCGCGGGAGAATTCGGCGTAGGCCTGCGCCATTTTGAGGCCGAAGGTCACGGGTTCGGCGTGAATGCCGTGCGAGCGGCCGATGGTCGGGGTGAATTTGTGCTCGAAAGCCCGCTTCCTGATCGCGGCGAGCAGCGCGTCGACGTCGGCGATGAGCAGATCGGCGGCGCGCGACAGCTGCACGGCGAGGCAGGTGTCGAGCACGTCCGACGAGGTCATGCCCTGATGCACGAAGCGCGAGTCCGGCCCGATGAATTCGGCGAGATGGGTCAGGAAGGCGATGACGTCGTGCTTCGTCACCCGCTCGATTTCGTCGATGCGGGCGACGTCGAACTGCACGAAATCCGCCTTGTCCCAGATGTTCTTGGCGCTTTCCTTGGGGATGACGCCGAGTTCGGCGAGCGCGTCGCAGGCATAGGCCTCGATCTCGAACCAGATGCGAAAGCGCGTCTGCGGCTCCCAGATCGTCGTCATCTCGGGGCGGGAATAGCGGGGGATCATGGGCTCTGTGCTCTCGTCGCGCGGGTGAACATGCTCGCGCGGGCGCTATCACAGTGACGAAGAAAGCGCAAAGCGGGCGGGACGAAACAGGCGCCGACGCCTCTCATGCAGCGAGACGCCGCCTTCGGCGGCTCCTCGCCAAGAAACGCTTTTTCGCATTAATTCATTGAGTACGGATCGTCCTGAGGAGCCCCCGCAGCGGACGTCTCGGCGGACGCGGCCGTCTCGGGGGCTTGTCGCCGACGCCGACCGGCCCCGCTTTTGTATGCGCTCGGCCCGTCCGCTTGATATATCCATCGCGGGGCGGGCGGCGCCCGGGGGAGGCCGGAATGGAACAGGAACGCCTGGCGCGCATCAAGGCGGGGGTCGTGGAGGAAGGCCGGCAGCTTCTCGTCATCTTCCTCTACCTCTGGGTGCTGCTGACCCTCTTCTCCCTCCACAAGGCCGTCATTTTCAACGAAGATCTGCTGACCTATCAGCAGGGCCTCGCGCTCATCAACGCCCTCGCCCTCGCCAAGATTATCCTGATCGGACAGAAGCTGCATCTCGGCGAGCCCAACAGGGATGCGCCCGTCGCAGTCCCGGCGCTGATCAAAGCGGCGATCTTCGGCCTGCTTCTCGTCGCCTTCCATGTCGTCGAGGAGACGCTCATCGGCGTCTTCCACGGCAAGACCGTGCGGGAGGCGATCCCGACGATCGGCGACGGCTCGCTGCAGGCCATCCTCATGACGGCGATCATCGCCACGGTCGGGCTCATCCCCTTCTTCGCCTTTGTCGAGCTCGAGCGGGTTCTTGGGACCGACGAACTGCGCACCCTGCTCTTCGGCCGGCGGCGCGCCAGAAACGCGTCGGGAGAACATGTCGAGCGGCATTTCCTCAATTCGGAGACCGTGCGCGACGTCGTCATCGGCATGGCGGACGGGCTCACCGTGCCCTTCGCCCTCGCGGCCGGCATATCGGCGGCGATCGCCTCGACGCGCGTCGTCGTCACGGCGGGGCTCGCCGAAATCGTCGCCGGCGCGACGGCCATGGGGCTCGGCGGCTATCTCGCGGCGCGCAGCGACCAGGAGCACTTCCACTCCGAAGAGAAGCGCGAATATGCCGAGGTCGAAAAACTTCCAGACCAGGAGCGCCGTGAGCTGCGCGAGATTTTCGCCCAATATGGGCTCGAAAAGCCGGAGGTCGACACGGTCGTCTCGGCGCTCTCCGCGGACAAGAAGCGCTGGGTCGATTTCATGATGCGCTTCGAGCTGGGGCTGGAGCGGCCCGACCCCAAGCGCGCGCCGGTCAGCGCGGCGACGATCGCCGCGGCCTACGCGATTGGCGGTCTGATCCCGCTCGCGCCTTACATCGTCGAGGACGATATCCGCCGCGCGCTGCTCCATTCCGCTCTTTTTACCGGCGTCGCGCTGCTTGTTTTCGGCGCGGTCAAAGGGCGGCTCACCGGCGCCGATCCTGTGAAATCCGGCCTGCAGACCTTTCTCGTCGGCGGGCTCGCGGCCGGCGCAGCCTATTATCTCGCCTCGCTTTTCGGCTGAAGCCTCGCTTTGAGCGGCCCCCGGTTTGCTTCGCTCGCGCAGGACGGCGGTGTGGCGTCGGGGCGTCGCGCCGACCATATGAAGATCATGGGAGGCGGCATGCAGAAGGCGGATGTGATCGTTCTCGGGGCAGGCATGGTCGGCGTCTCGGCGGCGCTGCATCTGCAGGCGCGCGGGCGGGACGTGGCGCTGGTCGACCGGCGCGGCGCAGGTCTCGAGACGAGCTTTGGCAACGCCGGCCTGATCGAACGCTCGTCGATCTTCCCCTATCTCTTCCCGCGCGACCCGAAGCGCCTCGTCAAATATGCGCTGAACCTGCTCCCGGAAGCGCATTATCACGTCGCCGCTTTGCCCTCGGTCGCGCCCTGGCTCATGCGCTACTGGCGCGCGAGTTCGCCGGAGCGGGTGGCAAAAAGCATCGCCGGCCGGCGTCCGCTGATCGAGCGCAGCCTGATCGAGCACGAGGCGCTGATCCAGCAGGCGGGGGCTGGCCGGCTCATCCGCTACACGGGCTGGATCAAGCTGTTTCGCAGCGACGAGACCCTGGCGCTGGGCGTGGCCGACGCGGAGAAGCTGCGCGCCTATGACCTCCAGATCGACATTCTGGATTCGAAGGGCGTCGCCGCGCGCGAGCCGCATCTCGCCAAGGTCGCGGGCGCCGTCCACTATCTCGACACAGCCTCGGTGAGCGATCCGGGGGCGCTCGCCAAGGCCTATGCCGATCTCTTCCTCGCCCGCGGCGGGCGTTTCGTCTCGGCCGACGCCCTGACGCTCGAACAGGAGCCGGACGGCGGCTGGAGCGTCGCGGGGCCGGAGGGGCGCCTTGCGGCGCCCGACGCCGTGCTCGCGCTCGGCCCCTGGTCCGATCAGATTTTCCGCCGCTATGGCTATGAGATGCCCTTCGGCTTCAAGCGCGGTTACCACATGCATTACGCGCCGCAGCCGGGCGCGACGCTCAACCACCCGATCCTCGACGCCGACAATGGCTATCTGCTGGCGCCGATGGACCGGGGGATCCGGCTGACGAGCGGCGCGGAGTTCGCGACCCGCGACGCGCCGCCGACGCCGGTGCAAATCGAGCGCTGCGAGCCGATTGCGCGGACGCTGTTCCCGCTCGGGCCGGCGCTCGACCGGGCCCCCTGGAAAGGCGCCCGCCCCTGCCTGCCGGATATGCTCCCGGTTCTGGGACCGGCCCCGCGCCACAAGGGACTGTGGTTCGATTTCGGCCACGCCCATCACGGCCTGACGCTCGGGCCGGTGACCGGGCGCCTCCTCGCCGAAATGATGACGGGCGAAACGCCCTTCACCGATCCCGCCCCCTATCGCGTCGACCGTTTTTAAAGCGGCGCAAGCTTCACACGGGTTTCATGATCTGAAACTGTCGGGCTCTGGCCCGAATCGCGCCCGACGGCGCCGTTGGAATGATCATGCGCGCCGCGGAACGACTTGCCTTTATCGACGGATGGCGCGCGGTGGCGATCCTTCTCGTTTTTGCCGACCACCTCGGCATGAACAAGGAGATCGGCGCCTTTTATGAGCAAAGCGCGATCGGCGTGGTCTCCCAATATGGCGAGACGGGCGTCTTCATCTTCTTCTTTATCAGCGGCTATGTCGTCAGTCTGACCGCGCTGCGGGAGGTCGCGGCGACCGGCGGCTTTTCCGCCCCCGCCTTCTATGCGCGGCGCTTTTTCCGAATCGCGCCGCCGCTGACGCTCTATCTTGGCGCGCTGGCGGCGCTGGGCCTTGCCGGCCTCATCGACGTCTCCGCCGAAAACATCGTCAGCGCGGCCCTCTATCTGTGCAATTCGACCGCGCCCGGCGCGTCCTGCAACTGGTATGTCGGCCATACCTGGAGCCTCGCTTTCGAGGAGCAGTTCTACTGCCTCTTTCCCCTGGCTTTCGCCTGGTCGGCGCTCGGCAAAGCGCCGCGCCCGGCCCTGGCTGCGGCGGCCCTCGCCTTTGCGGCCCTGCCGTTCGTTTTCACCGTCTGGTGGATCGGCAAGATCGGCTGCGTCGTCGCCTATGGGCTCTTTTCGGCAGGCTGGGCCGCCGCGAAACAGGGCGGGGCGATCGAGGCTCTCTTCCCGAATTGGCGGACGCCGGCCTTGGCGCTGGCCGCGCTGATCGTGTTTGCGCCGAGGAGCGTCATCGCGGCTTTCGGAGCCGATGAAGCGGCGCGCGCGGAGCTGATCGCCTGGTATCGCCTGGCCTATGTCGGGGCCATTCCGGTCCTCGTGCTGCTGTCGGGGGCGGCGGGCGGCGTGTTGCGCAAGCTGCTCTCGATCGGCGTCGTCGGGGCGTTGGGCCGCGCCAGCTATTCCGTTTATCTCTGGCAGCAGCTCTGCAACGGCCCGGTTTTCAGCGACCTCGGGGCCGCCGAACAGGTCGCCTTGCTGGCCGGGACAATCCTGTTCTGCCTGGGCCTTTTTCGCATCGAACTCAGAGTGATCGGCCTCGGCCAAGCGCTCTCCCGGCGCTTTCAGCGGCGAGAGGACGCCGAAGCGGCGCCCAGCGCCGTCGCGATCGGCCCGGCGCATTGAAGGAAAACCCGGCGACCGGGAGAGTAATAATCGCCGGGTTTATTCAGCTTCACCTGAATATCTGCGAGGCCTGATGCATAACGATAAGAAAAAAGGCAAGCCCACCGGCAATAAACATCGACGCCTTGAGCATTGACGCGCGGCTATGCTGGATCATAATTCCATGCTCCTTCGTTTTCCCTGTCGATTGGAGCTTAATTCACTCTCTGGCGCGTAAAAGCGCCAATTTTAATAAAACTGACAGGTCCACCCTGTCCTTCCGCGAAGGCGAGGTCTGGACGTCGCGCGGCGCTCGCGGAGCGACGCCTTTGCGCCGAGGCGCGGCCTGTGGCAATAACGCGTCGACCATTCCTTAGAGGATCACCATGGCGGCGGACGTCACCTTTCCTGCGGCGGCGGCGGCGGGGCTCTTGTCTTTTCTCTCGCCCTGCGTGCTGCCGCTCGTGCCGCCCTATCTGACCTATCTCGCCGGCGTCTCCATGGAGGATCTCGAGATCGAGACCCGCTCGAAGGCGCGCCGCGACGTGCTGCTCTCGGCGATCCTCTTCGTCCTTGGCTTCACCACCGTCTTTGTGGCGCTCGGCGCGACGGCGAGCGCCTTCGGCGCGGTGATCCGCGCCAATCTGCACATTCTCTCCTGGGCGGCGGGGGCCATCATCATCTTGATGGGACTGCACTTCGTCGGCCTGCTGAAGGTCAGCCTGCTGTATCGGGAGAAGCGGGCCGAGATCACCAAGCCGATGGGACTGTTCGGCTCTTATGTGATGGGCCTCGCCTTCGCCTTCGGCTGGACGCCCTGCATCGGGCCGATCCTGGCGGCGATCCTCGCCGTCGCCGGAACGCAGGAAACGGTCTCACGCGGCGCCGCCTTGCTCGCCACTTATTCGCTGGGCCTCGGCCTGCCCTTCGTGGCCGCGGGTTTTGCGCTTGGCCGCTTCCTCGCCTTCGTCGCGCGATTCCGCAAACATTTCGGCAAGGTCGAGAAGGTCGTGGGCGTCCTGCTGATCTTCACCGGCGTCGCTTTCCTCACTGGCGGCGTGCAGGAAATGTCTTTCTGGCTGCTCGAAGCCTTCCCCGGCCTGGCGACGCTCGGATGACTGCTGGCGCGGGTTGGGACCCCAGACAGGATCCCCGCCTGCCGGAGATCGACCGGTTGCGCGGTCTCGTCATGATCCTCATGGCGCTCGACCATATGCGCGACTTTTTCGACGCCGACGCTCTGCGATTCAGCCCCACGGACCTCGACCGCACCTATCCTTTTCTTTTCTTCACGCGCTTTATCACCCATTTCTGCGCGCCGGCCTTCGCGCTGCTCGCGGGCGTCGGCGCCTATCTCTATGGGGCGCGCCGTCAGGACCCGCGCGCGCTGCCCCTGTTTCTCGCCACCCGCGGCGTCTGGCTCATTCTGCTCGACGCCTTTCTGATCAGTCCGGTCTGGGGCGGGCCGGGGCGGATCATGCTCGGCACGCTTTGGGGGATCGGCTGCGGGCTCGTCGCACTTTCGGTCCTCTCGCGCCTGCCCACGACGGGGGTATTGGCGATCGGCGCGGCGATCATCCTCGGCCACAACCTTCTGGACGGAATCCACGCCGCCGATCTCGGAGCCTTCGGCCCGTGGTGGCGGCTGTTGCACGAGAAAGGCGCCTTGCCCCTGGGGATCCCCGGCGTCGTCTATTACCCGGCTCTGCCCTGGATCGGCGTCGTCCTGCTCGGCTATGGGATCGGGCCGCTTTTCCAGCGCGCGCCGGCGACGCGCGACGCGACGCTGCGCTGGGCGGGGCTTGCCGCCCTCGCCGCCTTCGCCCTTTTGCGCGCGTCGAATGTCTATGGCGACCCCACGCCCTGGAAGGGGCGAGGCGACGCGGTCTTCACCCTTCTCTCCTTTCTCGACGTCACCAAATACCCGCCGTCCCTGCTCTATTTGCTCGTGACCCTGGGCGGCGCGGCTTTGGTCCTGCCGGCGCTCGAATCCGTGCGGGGCGCGGCGGGGCGCGTCCTCGTCACCTTCGGCCGGACGCCGCTGCTGTTCTATGTCCTGCACCTCTATGTCGGCGTCGCGGCGGCGCTGGCGCTCGCGGCGGCGCGCGGCTATAGCCTTGCCGACATTGGCGACTTCGCCAAATCGGGGGCGCCGCCGGCGGGCTTCGGCCTGGGCCTCGCCGGCGCCTATGCGGCGTGGGCGCTTGTCGTCGCGGCGCTCTATCCGGTTTGTCGCTGGTTCGCCGACGTCAAGCGCCGGCGTCAGGACCTGTGGTGGCTAAGCTATCTTTAACGTTAAGGATTTGATGCGATTTACCCAGGCTGCCGAGGCTTGGCGGCTTGGTGCGCCGACGGGGCGCGCGTATAGAAGAATGTCGTTTTTTTCGTCTCAATGCAGGTTCGGGGTCAGGTAAATGCTCGAAAAACTGGTGGCCTTCTGTCTTCGTTGGCCCTGGACCGTCGTTCTTTTTACGCTCGGACTGACCGCCGGCGGCGTTTACCTCACCGTCGAGCGTTTCGCGATCGACACCGACACGGCGAATCTTTTCTCCCCGGACGTCAGCTGGCGGAAAAACCAGATGGCGCTCTACCGCGCCTTTCCCCAGCTCGAAAATTCCATCGTCGCCGTCATCGACGCCCCCAACCCGACGGCGGCCGACGACGCCGCGTCGCGGCTCACCGCCGAACTCAAGGGCAAGCCCCTGCTGACCCGCGTGTGGCGCCCGGACGATCCGGCTTATTTCACGAAAAACGGCCTGCTTTATCTCGACCTCGCCGAGGTCGAGCGTACGGTCGGCATGATGATCGGCCAGCGCGACGTGCTGACGCCGCTGGCCGAGGATCCAACTCTTCGCGGGCTCTCGAGCGTTCTCGTCGCCAATCAGAAGCGGGCGGCGGGCAGCGAGCGCGCCACCGCCCTGTATCTTGCGGGACTCGACCAGTTCTCCCAGGCTTTCGAGGCGACGCTCGCCGGGCGCCCGGCTCAGGTGGACTGGGAGAAGCTGCTCGCGGGCGGCAAGGAATCCGCGCCCCTCGGCCCGCCGCCGGAGACGCGGCGCATCGTCCTCATCAATCCGGTCCTCGACTTCACCGCCCTGCAGCCGGGCGGGCAAGCAATTGAGGTCGTTCGCAAGACTGCGGCCGAGCTGGGGCTCACCAAAGAGAACGGCTACGCCTTCCGCCTCACCGGCGACGTGCCGCTTGCCGACGAGGAATTCGCCACGCTCTCGGAGAATATGGCGCTCAACACGGCCGGCACGCTCGTCGTCGTCTCGCTCATTCTCTTCGCCGCCCTGCGTTCGCCGAAGCTCATCCTCGCCGTGCTCGTCACGCTGCTCGCCGGGCTCGCCATCACTTCGGGCGCGGGCATTCTGCTGATTGGCCGGTTCAATCTGATTTCCGTGGCCTTCGCCGCCCTGTTCATCGGCCTCGGCGTCGATTTCGGCATCCAATTCGCCACGCGCTACCGCGAGGAGCGACACGGCCACGGCGATCTCGAGCCGGCGCTGCTGCATGCGACTCAAGGCATCGGCGTGTCGCTGACCCTTGCCGCCGTCTCCCTGCTCGCGGGCTTTTTCTGCTTCCTGCCGACGTCGTTTCTCGGCGTCGCGGAGCTCGGCCTCATCGCCGGCGTCGGCATGATCATCGCCTATTTCGCGACGTTGACCTTCTTGCCCGCCGCCATCAAACTTCTGCATCCGCCGGCGGAGCATGTGCCGATCGCGACTCATTCGCTCGCCGCGGTCGATCATTGGATCGCCCATCACCGCCCTTTGGTGTTGATCGCCACAGCCGCCATCGTGCTGGCCGGGACGCCGGCGCTGATGCGGCTGCATTTCGACTCGAATCCGATGAATCTGCGCGACCAGCGCGTCGAATCGGTCGCAACCTTCCTCGATCTCTCCAAGGACCCGAAGACCGCGCCCAACAAGATCGAGACGCTTGCGCCCTCGCTCGAGGCGGCGCGCGAGCTCAAACAAAAGATCCTGGCGCTGCCGGAAGTCGACCACGTCGACTCGGTCTTCTCCCTCATTCCCGCCGAACAGGATGAAAAGCTCCCGCTGATCGAACGCGCCGCCACCGAGCTGCGCGGCGCGCTTTATCCCAAGGTCAAGCCCGCGCCGAGCGACGCCGAAACGATGAAGGCGCTTGCGGCCGCGGCGAAGGCGCTGCGCGCAGCCGTGGCCAAGAAGCCGCAGGCTCCCGTCCTGCGCTTCGCCGCGACGCTCGACGGCCTCGCCAAGGCCGGCCCGCAGACCCGCGAGATGGCCCGCGTCGCGGCTTTCGCCGGCTTCGAGAAGCTTCTGGGCCAGATGCGCGACGCCTTGCAGGCCCAGCGCGTCACCCCCGACACTCTCCCGGAGGAGTTGCGCGCCGACTGGATTTCCGCCGACGGCCTGGTGCGGCTGGAGACCACCCCCAAGGGCGACAGCAACGACCGCGTGGTCATGGGCAGATTCGCCGACGCCATGCTGGCCGTGGCGCCCGAATCGAGCGGCGCGCCCATCATCATCTCGGAGGCGGGCAAGACGGTCACCCGCGCCTTCCTGGAAGCCGGCATCTTCGCTTTTGTCGCGGTCTTCCTTATTCTCGCCGTAGCTTTGCGCAATGCAATCGACGTCGCGCTCACCCTCGGCCCGCTCGTGCTCGCCGGGATCATGAGCCTTCAGGCTGCGGAAATGCTGGGGGTGTCGCTGAATTTCGCCAATATCATCGCTCTGCCGCTGATGTTCGGCGTCGGCGTGGCCTTCCACATCTATTACGTCATCGCCTGGCGGAAGGGCGTCGTCGACATGCTGGCGTCGAGCCTCACCCGCGCCATCTTCTTCAGCTCGCTCACGACGGGAACGGCCTTTGGCAGCCTGTTCCTGTCCAGCCATCCAGGCACCGCCAGCATGGGCGAGTTGCTGACGATCTCGCTGTTTTTCACGCTGCTCGCCGCCTTCATTATCGTCCCCGCCTTTTTAGGTCCGCCGCGTCATGCGACGCCGGGCGCGCCCGACGCGACTTGACGAAAGGCGGCTTTCTGCATTTCGCTATTTTCGCTAAGGGCCACCTCAACTTGGGAAACGGCGCCATGAACAAACTTATCCTGAGCATTGCCGCCGCCACGGCCCTCTTCGCGCCCGTCGCGAGTTTCGCCGCCGACCCCATCTATGGGGTCTGGGTGCGCGACGGCCATCCGACCGACAAGCTCGAATTCTACGACTGTTCCGGGAAGCTCTGCGCCAAGGGCGTGCTTCCGATGCTCGACGGCAGCCCGCCGCCCGTCGTGCTCCGCTCGGCCGCCAAGACCGGGCCAAACAGCTGGAAAGGCGATCTTTTCAACCCGGAGGACGGCAAGACCTATACGGGCAAGATCACCTATGAGTCCCCCAACCAGTTCACCCTGCAAGGGTGCCTGATGGCGTTCCTGTGCCAGAGCGAGACCTGGACGCGCGTCTCCGGTCCGCCCAAGCCGAAAGCCGAGCCGAAGCCCGAGGCCAAGGCCGACGGAAAAGCCGAGGACAAGGCGGAGGGCAAGGCGGAGAGCAAGTCGGAAGGCAAGGCCGAGAGCAAGACCGAGAGCAAGGCTCCTGTCGCAGAGGCCAAAAAGGAAGGCAAGGGAGACGGCAAGGCGGTCGACAAGGCCTCTACCCAGGCCAAGCCGGGCGAACCCGCCAAGCCCGCGTCGAAACCGACGGCGGGCGCCGAGGCGGCAAAAACGGCCAAGGCCGCGAAAGCGTCGGAGGCCAAGACTGTCGCGCCCAAGGCGGCGCCGGCCCATGTGAAGGCGCCGGAAGACGCGGATCAATAAGCATTTTCTGAAGTGAAATTACTAACAGGATAAGCTTGACGTCAGGAAGCCGGCGGGCCAGCTTTGGCGCCTGCTGATTTGGATGCGCGCCAACTCTGGCCTATACGCCGCCATTCAGGACCAAATCCGACCGGCGACAGGCGTTCGTCATACGAACCGCCGCGACCGGAGGCGAATGTCTCGTCGCCGAAAGATGGAGTGAGCTTCTGTTGACGGCCGTCGAGGCATTCCGGTTTCTGCGCCGCATGCGGCTCGACGCCGTCTCGATCGCGGCGGCGTCCGCGCTGCTCGTGGGCTGTGATCTCGAATGGGAGAAGCCCGACATCGCGGTTCCGCCGCCGCCGAAATTTCGCGAAGCCAAGCCCGTGAACGCCACCGCCATCCCGCGCGGGCCGGACTTCGCCGCCGCATTCGGCTCCAAGGAGCTGATGCAGCTCGTCACCCAGGCGGTGGGCGAAAATCTCGACATCGCCGCCGCCGCCGCGCGCATCACCCAGGCCGACGCCCAGGCGCGCGTGGCCAGCGCCGCGCTGTGGCCGAATATTTCGATGCAGGACATCGCCCGCACGACGCGCGTGCCGGGCACAACGACGAACGTCGCCTCGGCCGGATCGAACATCACCCCGGCCTCGACGGCGACCGGCTCGTCGCAGCAGACGCCGCTCACCGGCTTTCGCGCCAGGGAATTCGGCTTCTTTCAGCTCGGCCTGACGGCGAGCTACGAGATCGACTTCTGGGGCAAGAACGAGGACGCCTCGTACGCCGCGCGGCTCCTCGCCAACGCCAGCCGTTTCAACCGGGACACGGTCGAAATCTCGACGATCTCCTCGGTGATCAACGCCTATTTCCAGGTCCTCACCGCGCAGGACCGGCTGCGCATCGCCCATAACAACGTCGCCATCGCCGAGCGCGTCTTCCGCGCCATTCAGGCGCGTTTCGAGGTTGGCGTCGCCAGCGCCCTCGACGTCGCGCAGCAGGAAAGCGTGCTCGCGCAGGCCCGGGCGACCATTCCGCCGCTCGAGCAAACCTTGCGGCAGACCAAGAACCAGCTCGCCGTGCTGATCGGCCAGACGCCCGAAAGCGTCGACGTCAAGGGCGGATCGCTGACGAAGTTGACTTTCCCTCGGGTCACGCCCGGCCTGCCGTCGGAAGTGCTGCTGCGCCGCCCGGACGTGGCCGAAGCGGAGGCGCGGCTCGCCTCGCAGGAGTTTTCGGTGCTGCAGGCGCGCGCCGCCTTTTTCCCTTCGATTACGCTCACCGGGCAATATGGCGTGCAGAGCGCGCTGCTGCACAACCTGCTCCGGCCCGAGGCGGTCGCCTGGCAGGCGGCGGCCAATCTCACCCAGCCGATCTTCGACGGTTTCAATATCCAGGGCCAGTACGAGAACCAGAAGGGGCGCTACGCCGAGCTTGCCGCCCTCTACCGCAAGCAGGTGTTGACGGCGCTCCAGGAAGCTGAAAACGCGCTGATCGCGGTGAAGGAGCAGGCGGCCGCCCTAAAGGCGCAGGGCGCCGCCGCCGCGGCGGCCGCGCGCGCCCTCGAGGTGGCGGAGGTGCGGCTGCAGGAGGGCACGATCGACATCATCACCCTCTCGACGACGCAGACGACGCTTTTTCAGGCGCAGGATCAGCTCGCCGTGGTGCGGCTCACTTACTTTCAAGCTGCGACGAGCCTATATCAGGCGCTCGGCGGCGGCTGGTCTCCCACGACGAGAGACGCCGAGATCGCACAAGCCAACGCGGCCTATGAGGCCGATAAAGGGATCTTTCCATGATCCGCGCGGACCGGCGGGTTCTGATGGCCATTGGAGCGCTCGCGCTGGCGCTCGCCGCCGGCTGGGCGTGGCAAGGCGGTCTGCGTTTTGGACAAGGCGACAAGCCTGCGGCCGAAAGCGCCGAGGGCCCCGACGGGCGGCGGCGGGACGAAGCCGTGAGCGTCGCGACGGCGAAGGCGCGGATCGAGGACGTGCCGGTGACGATCGACGCCGTGGGCACCGTGCAGGCCCTCAATACGGTGACGATCCGCACCCAGGTCGACGGCCGCCTTCTGCGCCTCGCTTTTACCGAAGGCCAGGACATCAAGAAGGGCGAGGTTCTCGCCGAGATCGACCCTGCCCTCTACCAGGCCCTCTTCGATCAGGCGGTCGCCAAGAAAGCGCAGGACGAGGCCAATCTCGCCAACGCCCGCGTCGATTTGACGCGATACGAGAAGCTCGTCGCCGGCAAGTTTCTCTCCCATCAGCAATACGCCACGCAGAAGGCGCAAGTGACGCAGCTCGAGGCGCAGGTGCGCGCCGATCAGGCCGCGATCGACAACGCCAAGACGACCCTCGACTACGCCACGATCCGCTCGCCGATCGACGGACGCGTGGGCATCCGGCTCGTGGACGTGGGCAATATCGTGCACCCTTCCGACCAGGGCGGCATCGTGGTCGTCACCCAGCTGAAGCCGATTTACGTGGTCTTCACCCTGCCGCAGCAGGCGCTTCCGGCCGTGCAGAAGGCGCAGGCCGCCGGCCCGGCCAAGGTTCGGGCGCTCGGCGCCGACAACGCCACGACGCTCGAGAGCGGCGAACTCTCGGTGATCGACAACCAGATCGATCAGCTGACCGGAACGGTGAAGCTGAAGGCCACCTTCTCCAATCAGGATCTGCGCCTGTGGCCGGGGCAGTTCGTCAATGTGCGGCTGATGCTCGACACGATCCGCAACGCCGTCGTGACGCCGAGCCCTGCGGTTCAGCGCGGACCCAATGGCGCCTTCGTCTATGTTTTGGGGGACGACGGCCGCGCCCATATGAAAAGCGTCACAACAGGACGGCAGGATGAGAACATCGTCGTCCTGACCTCGGGGCTCGAGCCCGGCGCAACCGTCGTGACCAGCGGATTCGCGCGGCTTTTCGACGGCGCGAAGGTGCGCGTGGCGCATGTCGAGGAGCCCGCCACGGCGGCGGCGACGCCCGCCGAGCCGCAGAAGGAGCCCGAGGGCGGCGGGCGCCGGCGACGCGGCGCAAAAGGGGATAGCGCAAGAGGGGACGGCGCAAAGGGAGAAGGTTCTCCCGGAAAGTGACCTGACGCGACATGAATGTATCGGCGCCCTTCATCAAGAGGCCTGTTGCGACCTCGCTCATGGCCTTCGCGCTGCTGCTCTTCGGCATTCTGGGCTATATGCGCCTCTCGATCTCGCCGCTGCCGCAGGTCGACTTCCCCACAATCCAGGTCACGACGCAGCTTCCCGGCGCCAATCCTGACACCATCGCCTCGCTGGTGACGGCGTCGCTCGAGCGGCAGTTCGGGCAGATCCCGTCGCTGACCAGCATGTCGTCGCAAAGCTCTTTCGGGCTGTCGCAGATCACCTTGCAATTCGATCTCGGCCGCGACATCGACGCCGCCGCTCAAGACGTGCAGGCGGCGATCAATTCCGCCGCCTCGACGCTGCCGCGCGACCTGCCCTATCCGCCGGTCTACGCCAAGGTGAACCCGGCGGACACGCCGGTGCTGACGCTGACGCTCGGCTCCAAGACCGCGACGCTGCGCGATCTCTCCGACCTCGCCGACACGCTGATCGCGCCGCAGCTCGCGCAGGTGTCGGGCGTCGGCCGCGTCTCCGTGCAGGGCGGCGTGCGGCCGGCGATCCGCATCGAGGCCGATCTCGCGCGGCTCGCGGCGAACCGCATCGGCATGGAGGATTTGCGCCAGGCCGTCGCCGCCGCCAACAACGCCGGGGCCAAGGGATCGCTCGAAGGCCGGCGCCAGTCCTATACGCTCGAGGCCAACGACCAGATCCTGCAAGCCAAGCAATACGAGACGATCATAGTCGCCTGGCGCAACAAGGCGCCGGTGATGCTGCGCGACGTCGCCACCGTCCGGGACGGCCTCGAGAACGCCCGCGTCGGCGGCTGGCACAACGGCGAGCAGTCGATCATTCTCGACGTGATGCGGCAGCCCGGCGCGAATATTATCGCCACCGTCGAACGCGTGAAGCAGACGCTGCCGAAACTGCGGGGCGAACTGCCCGCCGGCATGCGGCTCGACATCGTCAACGACCGCACCGACACGATCCGCGCCTCGATCCACGAGGTGCAGCTCACCCTCGTCATCGCGGCGGGCCTGGTCGTGGCCGTGGTGCTGATGTTCCTGCGCAGCTGGCGCGCGACGCTGATCGCCGGCGTCAGCCTCCCGCTGTCGATCATCGCGACGTTCTTCTTGATGTGGGCGGCCGGCTTCTCGCTCGACAATCTGTCGCTCATGGCGCTGACCATCGGCACCGGCTTCATCGTCGACGACGCGATCGTGATGATCGAAAACGTGTTTCGCAATATCGAGCACGGCAAAACGCCGCTACAGGCGGCCCTCGACGGCGCCAAGGAGATTGGCTTCACCGTCGTGTCGCTCACGGTCTCGCTGATCGCGGTCTTCATCCCGCTCCTGTTCATGACCGGCATCGTCGGCCGCATGTTCCGCGAATTCGCGTTGACGCTGTCGATCGCCGTGGTCATTTCGGCGGTCATTTCCCTGACGCTCACGCCCATGCTCTGCGCCGTGCTGCTGCGCGCCGCGCCCGAAAGCGGCGATTCGCGGTGGGAACGGCTGTCGCTCTGGCTCGACCACAAATACTATCGCTCGCTCGACTGGGCGCTCGCCCATCAGCGCTTCATGATGATACTGACCGCCGGCACCTTGGCGCTCACCGTGGCGCTCTGGGCCTATATTCCGAAAGGCTTCCTGCCGCGGCAGGACACGGGCGTGCTCAGCGTCGTTCTCGAGGCCTCGCCCGACGCCTCCTTCGAACGCATGAAGGCGCTGCAGGCGAAGGTCGCCGAGGCCTTTCGCAAGGATCCGGACGTGACCGGCGTCACCTCGGTGCTCGGCGTCGGAGCGCTCAACGCCACGACCAATGTCGGCCGCCTAACCGTAACCCTGCGCAATCGCGACCTGCGCGACGCCACTGCCGACGAGATTGCCGACAGGTTGAAGCAGGACGGCGAGAAGGTCGCGGGCGCCACGCTGTTCATCGAGCCGGTGCAGGATATTCAGATCACCACGCGGCCGAGCCGCTCGCAGTATCAATACACGCTGACCTCGGCGGACTCCGGCGACCTGCTGCGCTGGTCCAACCGCCTGCTCGATCAATTGCGCGCGACGCCGGGCCTGAAGAACGTCGCCGCCGAAACGCAGGACGGCGGCCTGCGCGGGCTGATGCGCATCGACCGCGACAAGATGGGGCGACTCGGCATCTCGGCGCAGGACGTCGACAATGTTCTCAACGACGCCTTTGGCCAGCGCCAGATTTCGACGATCTACACGCAGTCGAACCAGTATCGCGTGATCCTCGAGGCGGCGCCGCAATATCTGCGCGACATGTCGGCGCTCGAGAAGCTCTATGTGGCGCCGGTCGGCGGCGGCCCGCAGACGCCGCTCGCGACCTTCGTGCGTATCGACAACGTCGCCGCGCCGCTTTCCGTCGCGCACCAGGACCAGTTTCCCGCCTCGACCATCAGCTTCGATCTCGCCAAGGGCGTGGCGCTCGGCGATGCGGTGAAAATGGTCGCCGCGGCCGAGAAGGCGATCGGCATGCCGCCGACCATCACGGGCGTGTTCAGCGCCGACGCCGCGGAGTTCAACAAGTCGCTGGCGAGCGAGCCCTGGCTGATCCTCGCCGCCGTCATCGCCATCTATGTCGTGCTGGGCGTGCTCTATGAGAGTTTCGCCCATCCCTTCACCGTGCTCACCACGCTGCCCTCCGCCGGCGTCGGCGCGCTGCTCGCGTTGCTGGCGCTCGGCATCGACCTCTCGATCGTGGCGCTCATCGGCATCGTGCTGCTGATGGGCATCGTGAAGAAGAACGCGATCATGATGATCGACTTCGCGCTCGAAGCCGAGCGTCTCGAGGGGCTCTCGCCGCAGGAATCGATCGTGCGCGCGGCGCAACTGCGCTTTCGCCCGATCATGATGACGACGCTCGCCGCGTTGTTCGGCGCGCTGCCGCTCGCGCTCGCGCATGGGCCGGGGAGCGAGCTGCGCATTCCGCTCGGCGTCTCGATCATCGGCGGCCTGCTCGTGAGCCAGGCGCTGACGCTCTACACGACGCCCGTGCTCTATCTTCAGGTCGAGCGCCTGCGTCAGCGGCTGCTCGGCGGAACGCCGGAGGAGGCGCCCGCCGAAACGCCCGGGCAGGCGGAAGAGCCGCCACACCGGCGGGAGGCGGCGGAGTGAACGTCTCCGAACCCTTCATCCGCCGGCCGGTCGGGACTACCTTGCTCGCCGCCGCGCTGTTTCTGATCGGCGCCGTCGCTTATTTCTTTCTGCCGGTTGCGAGCCTTCCGGCCGTGGACTTCCCCGCGATCGGCATCGGCGCCTCGCGCCCCGGCGCCGACCCCGAAACCATGGCGGCCTCGGTCGCCGCGCCGCTCGAGCGGCGTCTTTCCGGCATCTCCGGGCTGAACGAATTGACCTCGACCAGTTCGCTCGGCTCGACGCAGATCATCGCCCAGTTCGACATCGACAAGGACATCGACGCCGCGGCGCGCGACGTGCAGGCGGCGATCAACGCCTCGCTCGTCGATCTGCCGAGCGACCTGCCGACGGCGCCGACCTTTCGCAAGGCCAGCCAGTCGACCATGCCAGTGCTGGTGCTGGCGCTCACCTCCGACACGCTGCCGACGAGCGTCGTTTTCGACGCGACGGACTCGGTTATCGCTCAGCGCATTTCGCAGGTGCCGGGCGTCGCCGAAGCGCGCATCGCCGGCGCCGAACAGCCGGCGATCCGCGTGCAGGTCGATTCGGCGCGGCTCGCGGCGATGAATCTCGGGGTCAATGAAGTGGCGCGGGCGCTTTTCGCCGCGAATGCGCATTCCGCCGTCGGCGCGCTGGCGGGAACCACGCAAGAGATCACGCTCGGCACGACCGACCAGCTTTCGACTCCGCAGGATTATCGCAACATCGTCGTCGCCTCGCGGGGCGGCGCGGTTGTGAAGCTCGGCGACGTCGCGTCGGTCGAACGCGGCGTGCGCAACCGCATGTCGGCGGGGTGGTACAATGGCAAGCCGGCCGTGCTCGTCATCGTCACCAAACAGCCCAACGCCAACGTCATCGAGACCGTCGATCACATCAAGGCTCTGCTGCCGCAGCTTCAGGAATGGGTGCCCTCGGGCATCAAGATCAATGTGCTCGCGGACCGCACCCAGACGATCCGCGCCAGCATTCACGACATCCAGTTCACGCTCGCCATTTCCGTGGCGCTGGTGATGATGGTGGTGTTCGTCTTCCTGCGCCGCGCGACGCCGGTCATTGCGGCGGGGATCACCGTGCCGCTGTCGCTCGTTGGCACCTGCGCGGCCATGTGGCTCGCGGGCTTCTCGATCGACAATCTGTCGCTCATGGCGCTCACCATTGCGGTGGGCTTCGTCGTCGACGACGCCATCGTCATGATCGAGAACATCGAGAGCAATCGGGAAAAAGGCCTGAGCCGGTTGGAGGCGGCGCTCATCGGCGCAAAACAGATCGGCTTTACCGTGGTGTCGATCAGCCTGTCGCTGGTCGCCGTCTTCATCCCGCTCCTGTTCATGGAAGGCGTGATGGGGCGTCTCCTGCGGGAATTCTCCGTGACGCTCGCGTTCACCATCGTCATCTCGACGGTGGTGTCGCTGACCGTGACGCCGATGGTCTGCGCCTGGCTGCCGGCGCGAGAGAAAAAGCATCAGACCCGCTTCGATCGGTGGATCGAGGGCGGGCTGGATCGGATCGTCGAGTTCTACTCGCGCACGCTGCGGCCCGTGGTCGACCATCCCTGGATAACGCTCGTCGTCATTCTCGTCACAGTGCTGTGGACCGTGCAGCTCTACCGCACCATTCCGAAGGGCAACCTGCCGCAAGACGACATCGGACTCATCAACGGCACGACGGAGGCTTCGCCGGACGTTTCCTTCGAAGAAATGTCGCGGCTGCAACGGCGGGCGACCGAAGTCCTGCTCGCGGACCCGGACGTCTCCGACGTCGGCTCCTTCATCGGCGCCGGTCCGCTCACGGCCTCGGGAAATCAGGGTCGCGTCTTCGTCTCGCTGAAGCCGGTCGGCGTGCGCAAAGCGTCGAGCCGGGAGGTCATCAACCGCCTGCGCCGGGAATTCGCCAAGATCGAGGGCTTGAGCGTCTACATGGTGCCCTCGCAGGACTTGCGCAGCGGCGGGCGCGTGAGCAAATCGCAATATCAGTTCACCCTCTCCGACGCCTCGCTCGAAGAGCTGGAGGAATGGCGCCAGAAAGTGCTGGCGCGCATGAAACAACTCCCCGAACTCGTCGACGTGACGTCCGACAAGGAGCAGGGCGGACTTCGCGCCTCGGTCGTTATCGACCGTAACGCGGCTTCGCGCATGAACGTGCCGATCGCGGCGATCAACGCTGCGCTCAACAGCGCCTTCGGTCAGCGCCAGGACACGATCATCTACACGCAGCGCAACCAGTATCGGGTCGTGTTCGAGACGCCGCCGTCGCGCCAGCGCGACATCCGCGATCTCGCCGGCGTCTATGTGTCGAGCTCGACCGGCGTGCAAATTCCGCTGACCTCGCTCGCGCGCATCGAGCGCGGGGCCATGCCGCTCGTCGTCAACCATCAGGGCGTGTTGCCGGCGGTGACCCTTTCCTACAATGTCGCGCCCGGTTCATCGCTCGACGCCGCGACCGCCGCCATCGAAGCGATGATCCAGGAGCTCAATCCGCCGAGCAGCCTGCACGCGGGCTTTGCGGGCGACGCCGCCGACTTCCGCAAGATCGCGCGCGGCATGGCGACGCTCATCCTCGCCGCCCTGCTCGCCGTCTATATCATCCTCGGCATTCTCTACGAAAGTCTCGTGCATCCCATCACCATCATTTCGACGCTTCCTTCCGCAGGGCTCGGCGCGCTGTTGTCGCTCGAGTTGTTCGGCGTGGAATTCACGGTGATCGCCTTCATTGGCATTCTGCTGTTGATCGGCATTGTGAAAAAGAACGGCATCATGCTCGTCGACTTCGCGCTCTCCGCGGAGCGCGAGCGCGGGCTTTCAATTCACGACGCGGCGCTGGAGGCGGCGAAGGAGCGCTTCCGGCCGATCCTCATGACGACCCTCGCGGCGATGTTCGGCGCCCTGCCGCTCGCTTTTGCATCGGGAATCGGCGCGGAACTCCGCCGCCCGCTCGGCATCACCATTATTGGCGGCCTGCTGCTCAGCCAAATTCTGACGCTCTACACGACGCCGGTCATCTATCTGCTGATGAGCAAATTGCGCCGCGCCCCCAAGCCGGAAGCGGGCGCGCAGGAAGGCGCGGCGACCGCCTGAAGCCGCCGCCCGCTCCGCTTCAAACGACGCCTAATGCGCTTCGGCGTCGGGATGTTCGAAGAAGAAGCGCAACACCTGCGCCTTGCCGCAATCCTCGATCGGCACGTGCCAAAACTTCGAATCCATGAAGGGGAAGCGCTCCATCGGCAGATGGATCTCGGTGAGCCGCGCGTGATTGTCGAAGCCGCGCAGCATGGCGCTTTCGAGAAGCTTCAACAGCTTCTCCTCACAGTCCGGCACCTCGGTGACGGTCAGCACAGTATTATTCTGAATCGGAAGAGCTTTGTCGAAATATTGATCGATTATCGCCGGCGCCATGGTCATGCGTCTCCGCAGCTCCTCGAGATGGAGCGTCGCGATGATTCCCCGATTGCCAACACGATCGCAAACGACATTTTTTGCGACGCTTAAGATGGCGTTCACAACAGAGGAATTGCTCGCCGGTTACTATTTGGTAAAGGAATTAAGGCAGCTTTGTGGAGGGGCAAGAGCGTCCCCAGCGGTCTTCGAAGACCAGGGTCTCCAGCGGCAGACGCGACGCCCAGCGCTTCACCTCCAGTTCAGGTTTGACGTAAGCGCGCTCCACGAAGCCGACGCAGAGATAGGCGACGACGGCGATTTCCTGCGGAATGCCGAGAATGTCGCGCATTTCGCTCTCGCGCATGATGCTGACCCAGCCGACCCCGACGCCCTCGACGCGGGCGGCAAGCCACAGATTTTGCACGGCGCAGGCGGTGCTCAAGAGATCGGTGTTGGGCTGCTGGGTGCGGCCGAGCCCCGTCGACCCGTGACGGCTGCGGTCACAGGTGACGCAAATATTGACGGGGGCCTTGAGAATGCCTTCGAGTTTGAGATTGCGATAGTGCGCGCGCCGCGCCGGATCGAGGATTTGCTCTTCGGCCGCCGCGCCGCGCCGGAAAGCTTCATGCACCGCCCCGCGAACGTCGCGGTCGCGAATGACGATGAAATTCCAAGGCTGCATGAAGCCGACCGAAGGCGCATGATGGGCGGCGTCGAGAATCCGCATGAGAACGGCCTGGGGGACGTCGTCGCTCAAGAACTCGTCGCGCACGTCGCGGCGCGTGTAGATCGCGCGATAGACGGCGGCGCGCTCCGCCGCGTTGAAGGGCGCCGTGGGGCCGATCGCTTCCGCCGCCTCGTCCGCGGCTAATGGCCGCGGGAGGGGTTTTTCCCCAACCATTACTCGATCTCCAGCGCGTCGGAGAGGCGCCGCCACGCGGCCTCGTCCGGCGGAAGGCCAAATCGCAGCCAGTCGGGCCGCTCCGGAAAGGACCGTGCGAGAACGCCCTTCTCGCAAAACCGCGTAAACCAGTCGCCGGCCCGTTCATGGCGGTAGAGGCGAAACAGCGAGACCCCGCCCAAAAGCTCGAAACCGGCGCGCGCCAGCGTCGCGTCGAGACGCGCGGCGTCGTCGCCGCAAGCCGCGGCCGCTTTCCGCCGCCAGTCGAGATCGGCGAGCGCCGTTGCGCCGATCGCGAGCGCCGGTCCCGAAACGGCCCAGGGCCCGACGCTAGCGCTGAGCGCCGCGGCGCGGGGAGGCGCGCAGATGGCGAAGCCAAGCCGGACGCCGGCCAGCCCATAGGCTTTGCCGAACGACCGCAGCACGACGACGCCGTCTTGCGCCGCAAGCGAGACGGCGCTCTGCTCCGGAAAGAAATCCATGAAAGATTCGTCGAGGACGAGCGTGCCGGCCTTGCGCGTCATCTCCCGCGCCAGCGGCGCGATTTCCTGCGGGGACAGCAATCGGCCGTCTGGATTGTTGGGATTGACGATCACGGCGGCGTCGAAAACGGCGAGATCCTCCAAGCGCGAGACTGTGGAGACATCCGCCCCGGCGGCGGACCAGCGGGCGCCATGCTCCGCATAGGCAAAGCCCAGAACGCCGACGCGGCGCGCCGGGAAGACGCGCGGCAGCAGCTGGATGAAGGCCTGGGCGCCGGCGCCGGCGACGATCGCCGCCCGGTCCGGCGCGCCATAGGCGGCGCGGGCGGCGACCAGGAGCGCCGCGACGGCGTCCTCATCGGGCAAACGCGCAAAGACCTCTGGCGCGAGCGGCGGCGGCGGATAGGGACGCGGATTGATCCCGGTCGACAGATCGACCCAGGGCTGCGGCGCGTGGGGATAGCGCCGGCGCGCGGCGTCGAGCCGGCCGCCATGCGCGAGCGGCGTCGCCGCGAGATGATGCGCCGTCATCGGGCGATCTCCAGCAACCCGCCGAGATCGAGGTGGCTTTCGCAATGCGCGGCGAGCGCATCGAGCGTCTCCTCGATCGACTGCTCGAAGCGCAGCGGCGACGTCTCCGCGCCGATCCCTGCAAGAAACGCCGCGCGCAACGCGTCGTCGGCAAAAAGCCCGTGCACATAAGCGCCCATGACGAGGCCGTCGCCCGACATGGCGCCGTCGAGCCGGCCGTCGTCGAAGCGCAGCAAAGGCCGCGCGCAAGCCGCGCCCCGCGTCGCGCCGACATGCATCTCATAGCCATGAAACGGCGCATCGAAGGCGAGCGCGCGCCCCCTGACCTCCACCAGCGTTTTAGTCTCCGTCAGCGTCGTCTCAATGTCCAGAAGGCCGAGGCCTTTCGCGTCGCCGGCGTCGCCTTCCACGCCCAATGGATCGCAGAGCGCGCGGCCGAGCATCTGATAGCCGCCGCATATGCCGAAGACACGCCCGCCGCGCCGCACATGGGCGAGAAGGTCGATGTCCCAGCCATTGGCGCGAAGCGCGGCAAGGTCGGCGATCGTCGCCTTGGACCCGGGCAGAATTACGAGGCGGGCCGCGGCGGGAATGGGCTCGCCCGGCGCGATGAATCGCAGATCGACGCCGCGCTCGGCCTTCAGAGGATCGAGATCATCGAAATTGGCGATATGCGGCAGCAGCGGAACCGCGATGACGACGCCGCGTTTTTCATTGGCGCGCCGCCCGCGCAGGCTGAAAGCGTCCTCCGCCGGCAGCCGCTCGGCAGCCTCGAAAAACGGTAGAAGGCCGAGGGCGCGCCAGCCGGTGCGCCGCGCGACGGTGCGCATGCCGTCCGAGAACAGCGCGGCGTCGCCGCGGAACTTGTTGACGATGAAGCCCTCGATCAGGGCCGCGTCGTCTGCGTCGAGCACCGCCTGGCAGCCGACGAGCTGGGCGATGACGCCGCCGCGGTCGATATCGCCGACGAGCACGACCGGCGCGTCGACGGCGCGGGCGAAGCCCATATTGGCGATGTCGTTGGCGCGCAGATTGATCTCCGCCGCACTGCCTGCGCCCTCGATAAGGACGAGATCAGCCGTTGCGCAAAGCCCTGCAAAACTTTCCATGACGGCGGGCATCAATCGCGGCTTCCAGCTCTGGTAGTCGCGCGCCGTCGCCTGGCCGGCGACGCGGCCGCGCACCACCACTTGCGAGCCATTGGCGCCCTGCGGCTTGAGCAGGACCGGGTTCATATCCACGCTCGGGGCCAGCCGCGCCGCGCGCGCCTGCAAGGCCTGGGCGCGGCCGATCTCGCCGCCGTCGGCCGTGACGGCGGCGTTGTTCGACATGTTCTGCGACTTGAACGGCGCGACCTTGAGCCCGCGACGCACGAAGGCGCGCGCGAGCCCGGCGACGACGAGCGACTTGCCGACGTCCGACCCCGTGCCCTGGATCATCAGCTTGCGGCTCATGACGCCAGAAAGGCCAGCACGGCCTCGACGTCATGCGCGACGGGGACGTCCGTTCGGGCCGGCGGCGCGATCATCACCACCGGCAGGCCCAGCGCCCGCGCCGCCTCGATCTTGGCGTAAGTGAGGGCGCCGCCGCTGTTCTTGGTCACGACAATGTCGATGCGCTTTTCGCGCAGGAGCGCGATTTCCGCCTCGCAGGCGAAGGGGCCGCGCGCGGAGATAAGCTCGCAGCTTCGCGGCAGCTCACGGGGGTCGGGTCGTTCAATCACGCGCAGCACATAATCATGCTGCGGGGCGTCGCGAAAGTCCGCGACGCCCTGCCGCCCGATTGTCAGAAACACCCGGCGCGGCGTTTCTCCCAGCGCCGCGGCTGCGCTTTTATTGTCCGCAACCTCGATCCAGCGGTCGCCTGGCTCGGGCGCCCACGGCGCGCGCACATAGGCGATGAGCGGGACGCCGAGCGCCGCGCAGGCCGCGCCGGCGTTCGCCGAGATCTGCGCGGCGAAGGGGTGGGTGGCGTCGACCACATGCGTGAAGCGCTCCTCGGTAAGATAGCGCTTCAGCCCCTCGACGCCGCCGAATCCGCCGACGCGCGTCGGCAACGCCTGGACGAGCGGCGCGCTGGTGCGGCCGGCGAGCGAGACCACGCCGTCATAGCGAAGCGCGGCCACACGCGCGGCAAGGGCGCGGCCCTCGCTCGTGCCGCCGAGGAGCAGAATCCGGCGGGCGGCCCCCCGCCCGGCCTCGCCGTCCCCTTCATTGCACAAAGATCCGCGCCTCACTCTGCGGCGAGCTTTACCGCCGCCGGGCTGCGAAAGTCCGCGAGGAGTCGCGCCCGCTCGGCCTCGGCCGCCGCAATATGCCGCCCCTTGATATGGCCGAAGCCGCGTATCTTCTCGGGAAGGCGCGCCAGCGCCACGGCGGCGGCGTGATTTTCGGGCGTCAGCGCGGCGAGGATCTCGTCGATCAGCGCCTCGTAATCGGCGAGCAGTTTGCGCTCGACGATGCGGTCGTTGTTGAAGCGGGTGACGTCGAACCAGCGGCCCCGCATCCATTTGAGTTTCGCGAGCGCCTTCATCACCGTGAACATATACGGGCCGAAGGTGATCTTGCGCGAGCCGCCGAAGTCGGTCTTGCGCTGCAGGAACGGGATCGGCGGCGCGAGGTGCAATTCGAGCCTGAGATCGCCCTCGAAGGTCTCGGCGAGCTGGCGCTGGAATGCTTCGCTCGTATAAAGCCGCGAGACTTCGAACTCGTCCTTGAAGGCCATCAGCTTGAAGAGATAGCGGGCGACCGCCTCGGTCAGTTCGGTCGAGCCCGGCGCGCGCGCCTTCTCGACTTTCGCGATCGCCTCGACGCGGGCGCGATAATGGGCGCTGTAGGCCTGGTTCTGATAGTCGACGAGAAAAGCGGCGCGGCGCTCGATGACTTCTTCGAGCGTCTTCGAGCGTTGCTTGGCTTCGGTCGGACGGCGCAGCGACTGCACGACCGCCTCGACGCTCTTCATGTCATGCGCGGCGCGGCGGCCCCAGAGGAAAGCCGAGTGATTCATCGGCACGGATTCGCCATTGAGCTCGATCGCGCGCAGGATCGCCGCTTCGGAGAGCGGCAGATAGCCCTTCTGCCAGGCGTAGCCGAGAATGAAAATATTGGCGGCTATGGAGTCGCCGAGCAGCGCCTGGGCGAGCGCGGTGGTGTCAATGAAGATCGACTCCGGCCCGCCGGCGCGGCGGATCGCCTGCTTGATCTCCTCCGATGGCAGCACGAAATCGGGATTGCGCTCGATGTCGCCGGGGAACACCTCGGCGCTGTTGACGAGCACCGCCGTCTTGCCCTGCTCCACCGCGGCGAGCACCTGCTTGGCCCCGGCGACGACGAGGTCGCACCCGAGCAGCAGATTGGCTTCGCCCGCCGCGATGCGGATCGCGTGAACGTCGGCGGGCGTGCGGCCGATCTTTACGTGGCAATAGACGGCCCCGCCCTTTTGCGCGAGGCCGGCCATGTCGATGACGCCGACGCCCTTGCCCTCGAGATGCGCGGCCATGCCGAGAATGGCCGAGACAGTAACGACGCCCGTGCCGCCGAGGCCTGCGATCAGAACGCCGAAAGGCGTCGCGCCGAGCTCGGCGAGCTTCGGCTCCGGCAGCGCGGGCTGGCCGTGTGTGTCCGCCTTCGTCGGCAGCGGCGCCTTTTTCATGCTTCCGCCGCGCACCGTCACGAAGCTCGGGCAAAAGCCTTCGAGGCAGGAGAAATCCTTGTTGCAGGCGGACTGATCGATGCGTCGCTTGCGGCCGAATTCGGTCTCGACCGGCTGCACCGCGACGCAGTTCGACGCCGTGCCGCAATCGCCGCAGCCCTCGCAGACGAGCTCGTTGATGATGACGCGCGCGTCGGGGTCGGGCATCAGGCCGCGCTTGCGCAGACGACGCTTCTCGGTCGCGCAGGTCTGGTCGTAGATGAGGACGGTGACGCCCTCCGTCTGCGACAGCTCGCGCTGCACCTCGTTGATGACGTTGCGGTGATGGAGGGTGAGGCCCGGCGGCCAGGCGATCGTCGGCGGATATTTGCCGGGCTCGTCCGAGACGAGCGCGATCTTCTTCACCCCCTCGGCGGCGACCTGATGCACGATCGCTTCGACGGTGAGGCCGCCCTCGTGCTTTTGGCCGCCGGTCATGGCGACGACGCCATTGTAGAGAATCTTGAAGGTGATGTTCGTCCCGGCCGCCACGGCGAAGCGGATGGCGAGCGAGCCAGAATGATTATAGGTGCCGTCGCCGAGGTTTTGGAACATGTGGCGGCGCGTCGAGAACGGCGCTTCGCCGATCCAATTGGCGCCCTCGCCGCCCATATGGGTGTAGCCCTCGGTCGAGCGGCCCATCCATTGCGCCATATAATGACAGCCGATGCCCGTATAGGCGCGAGACCCCTCGGGCACGTGGGTCGAGGTCGAATGCGGGCAGCCGGCGCAGAAATGCGGCACGCGCACGGTGACGTCGGTCATCGTCTTGCGCCGGTCCTGCAGCCGTTCGAGACGGCGCACGCGCGCTTCGAGCTCTTCCGACGCGTGATACTTCAGGAGACGACGGCCGATGGCGATCGCCACGTCATTGGCGTCGAGCGCGCCTTTGACAGGGAACAGCCAGTCGCCGCGCTCGTCCTTCTTGCCGATGCAAACCGGCTGATGCGGCGTGCCGTAGAGCGTCTCGCGCAGCTGCACTTCGATGAGCGAACGCTTTTCCTCGACCACCATGATCAGATCGAGGCCGCGCGCGAAGTCGATGACCCCTTTGGGCTCGAGCGGCCAGGGCGCGGCGATCTTATAAAGTCGCAGGCCGAGATCATTTGCCTTGATTTCGTCAATCCCGAGATCGTCGAGCGCCTGCCGCACGTCGAGATAGGACTTGCCGACGGTGATGACGCCGATTTTGGGGTTGGCGCCGCCGGAGGCGATGATGCGGTTCAAGCGATTGGCGCGGATGAAAGCGAGCATGGCGTCGCGCTTGCTCTCCTGCAATCGCTCTTCCTGCGCGAGCACCGGGTCGCTCGGGCGAATATTGAGCCCGCCCGCCGGCAAGACGAAATCGGAAGGGATAATCGGCCGCACGCGGTCGAGCGCGCCGTCGATCGAGGCGGTCGACTCGACCGTGTCTTTCAAGAGTTTCAGGCCGACCCACACGCCGGCGAAACGCGACAGGGCGAAGCCGTAAACGCCGTAATCGAGAATTTCCTGCACGCCGGCGGGCGAGAGGATCGGCATCATGACGTCGACGAAATGGAAGTCGGACTGATGCGCTGTCGTCGAAGATTCGGCGGTGTGATCGTCCCCCATCAGCGCCAGCACGCCGCCATGGCGGGACGTCCCCGCGAGATTCACGTGGCGCAGCGCGTCGCCGCTGCGGTCGACGCCCGGTCCCTTGCCGTACCAGATGGAAAAGACGCCGTCATATTTGCCCTCGCCGCGCATCTCGGCCTGCTGCGCGCCCCAGATGGCGGTGGCGGCGAGGTCCTCGTTGAGGCCCGGCATGAACAGGATATTGTTTGCGTCGAAGAGCGGCTTCGCCTTGTGCATCTGGGCGTCGACGCCGCCGAGCGGCGATCCGCGATAGCCGGTGATCAAGCCCGCCGTGTTCAGCCCCGCGCGGCGGTCCCGCTCCTTCTGCATCAGCAGCAGGCGCACGATCGCCTGCGTGCCCGTGATCAGCACGCGGTCCCGGGCGAGGTCGAAACGATCGGAAAGCCTGGCCTCGCCGAGGGCGGAGCCGGGGGTAACGTCGCCGGCGACCAAATCCGCCATTCAACAACTCTCCTGCGCGAAACGGCGATGCGCGCTTGGGTGGTGCGCCAGAACGCATAAAACGACCAGGAACGAGCACTTGAGCCCGGATGAGGCTCGGACCGCATGGTGTGTCAGCCGCCTTCCGCCCCTCCCCTCGCGATCGCTTCGCCCGGGGCGCCCTCGGGGCGCGGCTCCTGTCCCTTGGCACTCTAAGCCAGAGCGATTGACGTTTTCAAGAACCCAGAAGCTCGGATACACAGGGTTTCGACCGGGCGGCCGCGCCCTGTTTTCGCCGACTTCCAGCCCTAGGCGGGACGGATATGAGCTTCTGGAGCCTTCCGATTGCGCTGCTCCTCGTCCTGGCCGGAATGGCCGGGGTCGAGGCGCATCCGCATGTCTGGGTCGCCGTGCGCAGCGAGGTTGTCTTCGACCCCGAGGGCAAGATCCTCGGCGTGCGCCACGCCTGGGAATTCGACGAAATGTATTCGGCCTTCGCCGTGCAGGGGCTCGGCAAGGACGGGAAGCCGCCGACGCGGGACGAGCTCGCGCCGCTGGCCAAGACGAATGTCGAGTCGCTCGCGGAATTCGATTATTTCACCTACGCCAAGCAAAACAACGGCAAGGCCGCCTTCAAGGCGCCCGAGCAGGTCTATCTCGAGGCCAATGACAAGAAGATTGTGACGTTACACTTCTTTTTGCCGCTCGAGACGCCGGCGACGGCCAAGAAGCCCTTCTCGTTCCAGGTCTACGACCCGACCTATTTCGTCTCCTTCGGTCTCGAAAAGAAGGACCCCGTCAAGCTGGCCAAGGCGCCGACGGGCTGCTCGGTGAGTCTCGTCGAGCCGGCCCCGCTCGTCGCCACCGACAATCAGAAGCTCAGCGAGGCTTTCTTCCAGAACATGTCGCCGGGCGCCGATTTCGGCGTGAAGCTCGCGACCCGCGCCGTCGTGGCCTGCCCGTGAGGCCAGGGCTCGGGACGCTTGCCGCCATCGCGGCGGCCCTGGTTCTTCTCATCCATGATCCGGCCCTCGCCCAGCGCCATCCGTTCGGGGTTGGCGCGCAGGAAACCGTTGGCGCGGCGAGCGGCCTCGCCGGACTTGTCCTCGCCTGGCAGAACAAGTTCCATGCCGAACTGCAAGCGGCGGCGCGCGCCCTCGCGACGGGCCCCTCCGCCTTTCTCGCGCTCGCAGGGGCGAGTTTCGCTTATGGCGTCTTTCACGCCGCCGGGCCCGGCCACGGCAAGGCGGTGCTGACGTCTTACATGGTCGCCAATGAGGTCCAGCTCAAGCGCGGCCTCTTGCTGGCGGCGCTCGCCGCCCTGCTGCAGGGGCTCGTCGCGATTCTCCTCGTGGCCGTCGCGGCGCTGGTCTTCAACGCAACCGCCGGCCAGATGACCGGCGCAGCGGAGTTCGTCGAAATCGCAAGCTATGTCGCCATCGCGGCGCTGGGCGCGCGACTCGTCTGGACCAAGGGTCGCGGCCTGTTGGCCTTCCTGCGGGCTCCCGCGCCGGTCGGCTCGGGGCGGTTCGTTTGCGAGGCGATCGACGACCCGCGCCATGTCCATGGCCCTGGTTGCGGCCATGCCCATGCGCTCGATCCCGCTCTGCTCTCGGGACCGGGCTTTCGCTGGGGCGACGCTCTCGGCGCCGTCGTCGCCGCGGGGTTGAGACCCTGTTCGGGCGCCATTCTGGTCCTGGTCTTCACGCTGTCGCAGGGGATGCTCGCCGCAGGCGCCGGCGCCGTCATGGCCATGTCGGCTGGCACGGCGTTGACGACGGGCGCGATCGCGGCCGTCGCCGTCTATGCGAAGGACATGGCGCTCCGCGTCAGCGGCCCAGGCGCGCGACGCACCACGCTCATCGCCCGGCTGGCCGAGTTTTGCGCCGCGCTCGTCGTTTTCGGCTTCGGACTGGCGCTGCTTCTCGGCCTCGGCCTGTCGCGCGGCGCCGCTTAAATTTCGCATCGCAGCAAATGTCGCGGCGCGTCGGTTGCGTTCCGCGCGGCCCTGTCGCGCTATCTTCACTCATGGAAGCGATTCGATTTTTTTGATTTCGACAGCGAGGCGAGAATGACGACCCCGGAGCGACAGCAGGACCCTTATGCGGCGCGGCCCTGGCTCGCCTCCTATCCGTCCGGCGTGCCGGCGGACATCGACCCCTCCGCCACTTCGACGGTCGTCGAGATGTTCCGAAAGAGCGCCTCGGACTACGCGGACCGTCCCGCGATGGAAAGTTTCGGCGCGCAGCTCACCTATCGGGAGCTGGAGCAAGCCGCCGACAGCGTCGCCGCCTGGCTGCAGGCGCAGGGGCTGCAGAAAGGCGACCGCGTCGCGATCATGTCGCCCAATGTCCTCGCCTATCCCGCCATTCTGTTCGGCGCGCTGATCGCCGGCGGCGTCGTGGTGAACGTCAATCCGCTCTATACGCCCGGCGAGCTCGAGCACCAGCTCAACGACGCGGGCGCGCGCTTTCTCTTCGTCTTCGAGAATTTCGCTTATACGGCCGAACGCGCCTGGCCGGGCATGGCGATCGAGCGCGCCATCATCGTCACGGCGGGCGACCTGATGGGGCTCAAGGGCCTCGTCGTGAATTTCGTTTCGCGCCACGTCAAGAAGATGGTCCCCGCCTATCGGCTCCCGGGCGCGGTTTTCTTTTCGGCAGTTTTGAAGACCCCCGCCGCCGACCGCAAGTCCGTCGACGTCGGGCCGGAGGACCCCGCCTTTCTGCAATATACGGGGGGCACGACGGGCGTCGCCAAGGGCGCCGAGCTGCTCCATCGCAACATCACGGCAAATGTAGCGCAGACCTGGGCCTGGCTCGCCTGGTATCTCGAGGCGCGCGGCCCGCATGTGATGGTGACGGCGCTGCCGCTCTATCACATCTTCGCGCTCACCGCCTGCTGCATGCTGCTGATCCGCACGGGCGGTTGCTGCCTGCTCATCGCCAATCCGCGCGATCTGAAGGGCCTCGTCGCCACCATGCGGAAATCGCGCTTCACGATATTCTCGGGCGTCAATACGCTTTACGCCGCGCTCGCCGACCACCGCGACATCGGCAAAGTGGATTTCTCCGCTCTGCAGATGAACATCTCGGGCGGGATGGCGACGCAGCAAGTGGTCGCGCATAAATGGAAGGCGTTGACGGGCAAGCCGATCATCGAAGGCTACGGCCTCTCGGAAACCTCGCCGATCGTCACCGTCAACCGCCCGGACATCGCCGAGTTCACCGGCGGCATCGGCTATCCGATCCCTTCGAGCGAAATATCGATCCGCACAACCGACGACGCGATTGCGCCGCTCGGCGAACGCGGCGAACTCTGGGTGCGCGGGCCGCAGGTGATGCCGGGCTATTGGCGCCGCCCCGACGAGACCGCCAAGGCGATGACGCCCGACGGCTGGTTCAAGAGCGGCGACATCGCCATCATGCAGCCGGACGGCATGCTCAAGATCGTCGACCGCCTGAAGGACATGATCCTTGTCTCGGGCTTCAACGTCTATCCCAACGAAGTCGAAGCGGCGCTCATCGAACATCCGAAGGTCAAGGAAGTCGCCGTCATTGGCGTGCCCTTCCCGCATTCCGGCGAAGCGCCCATGGCCTTTGTCGTTCCGCGCGACAACAGCCTCACGACAGAGGAGCTGCGTCGCTTCGCGCATGAGCGCCTCACGGGCTACAAGGCGCCGCGGTTTTACGAGTTTCGCGACAGCCTGCCCAAGACCAATGTCGGCAAGATCCTGCGCCGCGCGCTCAAGGAAGAATTCGAGGCGCGCGCCGACCCTCATAACGACGAAGGCCGAGGGCGATCCGTGAAAAACGAAATTCAGCGCGCGCGCGAAGCAAACTGATCGGCGGCCGCCTCGATCGCGTCATAGGCCAAATCGAGCTCCGCGCCGGTCACGCAATAGGGCGGCAGCACATAGACCGTCGCGCCGAGCGGGCGCAACAGCAGGCCGCGCGCATTGAAGAAGCGTATGAGGTCGAGGCCGAGCGTCGCGGCGTAGCCGCTTTCCGGAACGTCGAGATCGAGCGCCACGATCGTGCCGAGCCGGCGGACCGCCGAGAAGCGGCGATCCTGCGCAAATCGCGCCGCGCGCTCGGCCTGCATGGCCCCGAGATTGGCGAGGCGCGCGCGGGCGTCGGCATGTTCCCACACGTCGAGATTGGCGAGCGCCGACGCGCAGCCGATCGGATTGGCGGTGAAGGAGCTCGAATGGAAGAACGCCCGCGCGCGATCTTGCGCATAATGCGCCTCGAAAATCTCGCGCCGGCACAGGGTGACGGCGAGCGGGACGGCGCCGCCGGTCAGGCCCTTCGAATAGCAGGCGATATCGGGAACGACCCCCGCCTGCTCGCAGGCGAAAAGCGACCCCGTGCGGCCAAAGCCCGTCATCACTTCATCGGCGATGAAAAGCGTCTCGTGCCGCTCGCAGACGCGCTTCATCTCGGCGAGCGTCGGCGCGCCATAGGTCAGCATGCCGCCCGCGCCGAGAATCAGCGGCTCGACGATGAAGGCCGCCGCGCCGGCGCGGCAATGCGATTCGAGCGCGTCGAGCGTCTCCTGTTCGGCGCCTGAGGACGGAAAGGGGACGCGCGCCACGTCGAACAGCAAAGGCTCGTAAGGCGCGTTGAAGACCGAACGCGCACCGGCCGACATCGTGCCGACCGTGTCGCCGTGATAGGCGTGCTCGAGCGCGACGATGCGCCGACGATCCCCGCCGCGATTGCGCCAGAAGCCCAGCGCCATCTTGATCGCGACCTCGACCGCCGTCGAGCCGCTGTCCGAATAAAAAACGTAATCCAACCCGGGCTGCGTGATCTCGACGAGACGGCGCGCAAGCGCTTCGGCGGGCTCATGGGTGAAGCCGGCGAAGATGATCTGGTCGAGCGTCTCGGTCTGGCGGCGGATCGCCGCCATGATCTCCGGGCGGCGATGACCGTGGGTGATCACCCACCAGGAAGAGATGGCGTCGAGAAAGCGCGTCCCGTCCTCCGCCGTGAGCCAGGCGCCCTCCGCATGGACGATCTTATAGGCGCCGGGCTGCAGCGCGTGCTGCGTGAACGGGCGCCAGACAGGCGAATGGGCGACGAGGCTCATATGAAATCCTCGACGGCGAAGGCCGCGTCGAAGGCCGCGCGCAGCGTCTCCCTCGTGAGCGGCTCCAGTCGCGGCAGCCGTCCGAGCCCGCGCACGGCGCCGATGCGCAGGATCGTCTCCTGGGGGCCCTTCTCTTCGTCGCCGACGAAGGCGACGCCGTGGAGCGGAATGTCCCGCCGGCGCAGCGCTTCGATCGTGAGCAGGCTGTGATTGATCGTGCCGAGCGCGGTGCGCGCCACGAGAACCACCGGCAGGCGCCAACGGGCAAGCACATCAACGGTTAGGACGTCGTCGGCGAGCGGGACCATAACGCCGCCGGCCGTCTCGATGACGAGCGGGCCCTCGACGTCGGGGGGCGCGAGCCGGTCGGGATCAATCTCAATCCCCTCGGCGCGTGCGGAAATATGCGGCGAAGCGGGAAGCTTCAGGCGCCAGGCCTCTGGGAGAATGTGGTCTGGGGCGACGCCGGAAAGGCGCGCGACGATTTGTGAATCCGTTTCGTCTTCGAGACCCGACTGCACCGGCTTCCAGTACGACGCCCCGAGCGCGCCGACGAGCGCGGCGGAGAAACAGGTCTTGCCGACGCCCGTATCCGTTCCAGCGATGACAAAGGTCCGGCTCATTGCGCAAGTTCTTTCGAAAGGTCGCGCGCCATTTGGATGATCTGCGCTTCGGTCACATTGAGCGTCAGTGACAGACGCAGCCGCGCCGTTCCTTCCGGCACGGTCGGCGGGCGGATGGCGCGAATGTCGTAGCCGCGCGCGCGCATCGCCGCCGCGAGCGCCATGGCCCGCGCATCGGCGCCGACGATCACCGGCTGCACCTGCGTCCCCGAAGGCGCGACGCCGCAAAGGGCCTGCAGCTCCCGCCCGGCGAGAGCGACGCGCGCCTGCAAGGCGGCGCGGCGGTCCTCGGCGCTTTCGCAGATCGTGAGCGCGGCGCGCACGCAGGCGGCGACGAGCGGCGAGGGCGCCGTCGCGAAAATGAAATTGCGGCAGCGGTTGACGAGAAAATCCCGCAGCGGCCGCGCAAGACACACGAGCGCGCCGAAGACGCCCAGCGCCTTGCCGCAGGTGTGCACGGTGATGACATTGTCGCGGCCCTCGAAACGCGCCGCGAGGCCGCGGCCCCCGCGCCCATAGACGCCCGTCGCATGCGCTTCGTCGACAATGAGAAAGGCCTCGTCACGCTCGGCGAGCGACATCAGATCATCGAGCGGCGCCCTGTCGCCGTCCATGCTGTAAAGGCTCTCGACGACGATCCAGGCGCGCCCCAGGCCGCCCTTCGCCCGCCAATCCGCCAGCGCCGCCGCAAGGGCCTCGACATTATTATGGGGGAAGGAAACATGCGGCGCGCGCGACAGCCGCATGCCGTCATGCGCGCTCGCATGGATGAGCGCGTCGTGGAAAATGACATCCTCGCGCTGCGGCAAAGTCGAGAGCAGCGCCTCATTGGCGGAAAAGCCCGCGCCGAAGAAGAGCGCGCTCTCGGCGTGAAAGAAGCGCGCAGCCTCGTCTTCGAGCGCCTCGTGCTCGGGATGATTGCCGCGCAGCAGCCGCGAGCCGCCGGCCCCGACGGGAACGCCGCGCGCGAGCGCCGCGGCGGCCGCCTCGGCGAGTTCGCGTGATTCGGCAAGCCCTAGGTAGTCGTTCGAGGCGAAGTCGCGCCCCGCGCGCGGTGCAAGCGCGCGCAGCCGGTCGCGCGCGGCGAGGCCGGCGAGGTCCGCCTGAAACCGCTCGAGCATGGACGCCACGTCTTTCTCCGGCAGGTGTCTCGCGATTGGTAAAGGCCGGCGCGCGCGTCAAGTCAAGAAAGGCGCGAGCTTCGCCGCGAGCTTGAAAATCGGCTCGCGCGTCGCGATGTTAGACCGGCACGGAGCTTGGTCCATGGCAGAATCGAAAGGGGACGCCGCGCCGGCGCGCGCGCCCTGGCCGCCCCTCCTCATCCTCGGCGCGCTCCTCGCCGGCCGCGCGCTCGATTGGCTGACCGGCGGCGCCCTCGCGGGTCTCGTCGCCTTCCCCGGCGCGGCGCTGCTCGGCGCATTCCTTGTCGCGCTCGCGCTGGCGAACGACGTCTGGTGCGCCACGATCTTCGCGCGGCTCGATACGACCATCCTCCCGCACCGCGCCGCCTCGCGTCTGGCGACGGAGGGACCGTTCCGCTTCTCGCGCAATCCGATCTATGTCTCGCATGTCGCCATTGTGCTCGGGCTCGGCCTGCTCTTGTCCTCGCCCTTCACCGTGCTGCTGACGCCGGCGCTGGCCTTCGCCCTGCAAAAACTGGCGATCGAGCCGGAGGAACGGCATTTGCAGGCCAAATTCGGCGACGCCTACCTCGCCTATGTGGCGCGCACGCGCCGTTGGCTTTAGACTTCGCTGGCAATTACGGAGTTGGCATGAGCGCGGGAACCGAACTCGATTTCAACGTGCGCGGCATGACCTGCGCCTCCTGCGTCGGCCATGTCGAAAAGGCGTTGGCGGCGACGCCCGGCGTCACCTCGGCCAGCGTCAATCTCGCGACCGAGCGCGCCGACGTCTCGCTCGCCCCGGGCGCCGATCCGGCCGCGCTCGTGAAGTCTGTGGCCGACGCCGGCTATGAGCCCGTCGTCGAGACGATCGAGCTCGGCGTCGGCGGCATGACCTGCGCGTCCTGCGTCGCCCATGTCGAAAAGGCGCTCAAGGCGGTTCCGGGCGTCCTGACGGCGAGCGTCAATCTCGCGACCGAACGCGCCAGCGTCCGCGCGCTCTCCGGCCCCGGCCTCGTGGACCGGCTGCGCCGCGCCGTCTCGGAAGCGGGCTACGAACCGCGCAGAATCGAGACGGACGCCGGCGGCGCCGACCGCGAGCGGGCGCGGCGCGAGGAGGAGATGCGCCATCTGCGCTTCAATCTCATCGTCTCCGCGCTGCTGACGGCGCCTGTCTTCATCCTCGAAATGGGCGGCCATGTGATCCCGGCCGTTCATCACTGGGCCATGGCGACCATCGGCGACGAGCTGATCCGTCAGTTCTCTTTCCTCTTCGCGACTCTGGTTCTGTTCGGCCCCGGCCTCGTCTTCTTCCAGAAAGGCATACCGGCGCTGATCAGACGGCAGCCCGACATGAATGCGCTCGTCGCGGTCGGCACGCTCAGCGCCTATCTCTATTCGCTCGTCGCGACCTTCATGCCCGATCTGCTGCCGGCCGGCGCCGTGCATGTCTATTACGAAGCCGCGGTCGTCATCGTCACGCTGATCCTCTTCGGCCGCTTTCTGGAGGCGCGCGCCAAGGGACGCACGTCGGAAGCGATCCGCGCGCTCGCCAGATTGCAGCCCAAGACCGCGCGCATCGAGCGCAATGGCGAGACCGTGGATGTCGATATCGACGACGTGCATGTCGGCGACATCGTGCTGGTGCGCCCGGGCGAGCGAATCCCGACTGACGGCGTCGTGACCGCCGGCGCGTCCTATGTCGACGAATCCATGGTCACGGGCGAGCCCGCGCCGGTTTCGAAAGGCGTCGGCGCGACCGTCACCGGCGCGACGGTCAACGGCTCGGGGGCTTTCTCTTTCCGCGCCACCCGCGTCGGCGCCGACACGACGCTTGCCGGCATCATCCGCATGGTCGAGCAGGCGCAGGGCGCGAAGCTGCCCATTCAGGCGATGGTCGACCGCGTCACCGCCGTCTTCGTGCCGGCGATCTTCGCCGTGGCGGCCGCGACCTTCGTCGTCTGGATGCTCATTGGCCCCGAACCGCGATTGACCCATGCGCTGGTCAGCGCGGTCGCCGTGCTCATCATCGCCTGCCCTTGCGCCATGGGTCTCGCCACGCCCGCCGCCATCATGACCGGCACCGGGCGCGCGGCGGAGCTCGGCGTGCTGTTTCGCAAGGGTGAAGCGCTGCAGACGCTGCAGGACGTCACGCTCATCGCCTTCGACAAGACCGGCACGCTGACCTTCGGCAAGCCGCGCTTGACGGACCTCGTGCCCGCGCCCGGCGAAAACGCCGACGAACTTTTGCGCCTCGCGGCGAGCGTCGAGGCGCAATCCGAACATCCCGTCGGCGCGGCCCTTGTCGCCGGGGCGAAGGAACGGGGGCTCGAGGTCGCGGCCGTCGCCGATTTCGAATCCGTTTCCGGCATGGGCGTCGCCGGCGTCGTCGGCGGGCGCAAGGTCGCGATCGGCGCGGCGCGCTACATGGCTTCGCTCGGCTTCGACACGAGCGCCTTCGACGAAAGCGCCGCCGCGCTTTCGGAAGAAGGCAAGACGCCGTTCTATGTCGCGGTCGACGGCAAGGCGCGCGCGATTATTTGCGTCGCCGACGAACTGAAGCCCACGACCAGGCCCGCCATCGACGCGCTGCACGCCATCGGCGTCAGGACGGCGATGATCACCGGCGACGACGCGCGCACGGCGAACGCCATCGCCCGGCGCCTCGGCATCGACGAAGTCGTGGCGGGCGTGATGCCGGACGGCAAGGTCGCGACGCTCGAGCGGCTGCGCGAAGGGAATAAAGTCGCCTTCGTCGGCGACGGCGTGAACGACGCGCCGGCGCTCGCCGCGGCGGACGCTGGCGTCGCCATCGGCACGGGCGCCGACATCGCCATCGAAGCCGCAGACGTGGTGCTGATGTCGGGCGATCTCGCCAAGGTTCCGGCGGCGCTGGCGCTCTCGCGCGCCACGATGCGCAACATCAAGCAGAATCTGTTCTGGGCCTTCGGCTATAACGCATTGCTCGTTCCCGTGGCCGCGGGCGCGCTTTATCCCGTCAACGGCATGCAGCTTTCGCCCATGCTGGGCGCGGGCGCCATGGCGCTGTCGAGCGTCTTCGTGCTGACCAATGCGCTGCGTCTGCGCCGCTTCAAGCCCCCGGTCGTCGCCGAGGCGCCCCTGCCGCCCGCCACCCATGAAACGCCGGCGCCTGCAGCGGCGCCCGTCCCGGTCAACGAGAACAGCAAGGAGGAAACCATGACCACGTTCAATGTGAAGGACATGACCTGCGGCATGTGCGTCAAACATGTCACCAAGGCCGTACAGACAATGGAGCCCGGCGCTGACGTAAAAGTCGACCTCGCCACCGGCAAGGTCGAAGTCTCGCCCACGCCCAAAGACCCGACGGCGCTCGCCAAGGCCATCACCGAAGCCGGCTATCCGGCGCAGGTCGCCGCGTAAGGGCGCCGTTACATTTTAGCGTCTGAGCCTGCGAATCGGCGCTTTGCCGGCGTAAGCCTCTTTGATGGACAAGGCCAATGTCTGGATCGCTTCAGGGCAAGACGCTTTTCATCACCGGCGCGAGCCGCGGCATTGGCCTCGCCATCGCCAGACGCGCGGCCCGCGACGGCGCCAACATCGCCGTCGCGGCCAAGAGCGTGACGGAGAACCCCAAGATTCCCGGCACGATCTTTACAGCCGCCGCGGAAATCGAGGCCGCCGGCGGCAAGGCGCTGGCGCTCTCCTGCGACATTCGCTTCGACGATCAGGTCGAGGCCGCCCTCGCGCAGACGGCGGCGGTTTTTGGCGGCGTCGACATTCTCATCAACAACGCCAGCGCCATCGATCTGCGCGGGATCGATCAGCTCGAGATGAAGCGCTTCGATCTGATGCATCAGATCAATGCGCGCGGAACCTATCTTTGCGCCAAGCTCGCCCTGCCGCATCTGCGCAAGGCGGAAAACCCCCATATTCTCACCTTATCGCCGCCGCTCGATCTGAATCCCAAATGGTTCGCGCCTAATCTCGCTTACACGATGGCGAAATATGGCATGAGCCTCGTGACGCTCGGCCTGGCGCGCGATCTTGCGCGAGACGGCGTCGCGGTGAATTCCCTCTGGCCCGAGACCGCGATCGCCACCGCCGCGGTCGGCAATCTCTTGGGCGGCGAAGAAGTGATCAAGCGCGCGCGCAAGCCGGAGATCGTCGCCGACGCCGCGCACGCCATTCTCACGCGCCCGTCTCGCGGCGGCACCGGCAATTTCTTCATCGACGTGCGCGTGCTCGCCGAGGAAGGCGTGACGGACTTTACGCCCTATTCGGTCGACCCCGCCTATGAGGCCGTGCTCGATTTCTTCCTCGAAGAACCGATCACCCCCAATGTGCGGAAGCTAGCGTTTCACGCTGGCGGATAGCTCGCCAGCGCGCCTTTTTATCTGTCGGCGTCCGCCTCGCGCGGCGCTTGCTGCTTCCTGAATTCGACCACGCCGGAGAGGTCCTTCTTCTTGCCGAGAAGGTAATAGGACGCCGTGACGCCCTTGCCTTTCAGGTCAACGGTTCCGGCGTCTTGAAAGACGAAATCATCGGCGAGACGAACTCTAACCGCCTCCGACACGTGAATTCTGTCGACCATCGAAGACGACTCGAAGCGACTCGCCACATTCACGACGTCGCCCCAGAGATCATAGGAGAATTTCTTCTTGCCGAGCACGCCGGCGGCGACAGTGCCGGTATGAATGCCCATGCGCATCTCGACGGGGAAGGGATAGCTCGTCGAGAACTCCCGCACGAAGCCGATGGCTTCCAAAGCAAATTCGGCGACGTGCTGGCAGTGCAACGGATCGCGATTGGGAACGCCGCCCACAACCATATAGCTGTCGCCGATGGTCTTGATCTTTTCAACGCCGTGTTTCTCGACGAGTTCGTCGAACTTTTCGAAGAGGGCGTTGAGAAGGCTCACCGTCTCATGCGGGCCCAGTCTGGCGGAAAGATCGGTGAAGCCGACGATGTCCGAGAAGAAAACCGTCACCTCGGGATAAACTTCGGCGATGACTTCTTCCCCGCCCCGCAGGCGCTGTGCGATCGTCGCGGGCAGGATATTATGAAGAAGCTTTTCGGAACGAAGCCGTTCGTTGTTCAATTCCACGGCGGTTTGCTCGGAGACGATCACCCTCTCCTCGAGCTTCTCGAAGGCGGTTTTCAGATTGCCGGCCATCGAGCCGACAGCCTGCGCCAATTCGGCGATTTCGTCCTTGCCCCCGATGTCGATTTCGGCCCCGAGGTCGCCGCCGCTGATCTTCTTGACGGCCGCCATCAGCCGTCGCGTTCTCGCCATGAACTGGCTTCGCAGGAAGAGAACGCAGGCCAGGATGATCGTGAAAAAGCCCGCCGCGACGTAAACGTTCAGACGAACCAGCTGCGTCGCGTATTTCTCCTGAGCCTCCAGGATTTTCTGATAGCGCGCTTTCACCTTGTCGGTAAAATCATGGACGAGCTTTGCGAGCTCGCCATTGTCCTTGACGTAGCTGTCGCTGTAAAGCAGCCGGTCCGCCATAACGGCGTCGGGCTTTCCCCTTTTCGAAAAGGCGCCAGTCCCGTCGTCGAATTCGCCATTCGCCGCATGCATCGCGAGCCGCTCGGTCGCCGCCATTTTAGCGAAAAGCGCTTCGGCTTTCTTCAGCAGATTGAACTCTTCGACGGTGAGGTTCAATTGCAGGAATTGATCCTCCAGAGACAATCCCTCGGCTTTCAAGTCGGGCTCGGGCGCGAGGCCGCTGGAGACCAGGTCCCAATATTCGACGCCATAGTCTCTCGGCCGCGCAATCTTGCCGTCGAGGATGCCGGCGATTTGACTGTGCCAGCGCTGCCGCCTGGGATCCTTGGTGGCGACATAGCCGCGCGCAAAGCGCGTCGCCCATTGCGAAGAAATGACGAGGTCCTCGGAGAGCGAGGTAATCTTGTCCTTCTGTCGCTCGGATTCGATGCGCGCCTCATCCGCCTTTCCCAGAAAAAAGCCGAGCACCAGATTCATGCCGGCGAGGGTGACGAGCGTGAGAAAAAAGGCGAGAAAAAAACTGCGAAGCTTCATATGCCCTCGCCATTGCCTACGGCTATCCTAGCCGAACAACCACGCCGCGAGCAGCGTCAGCGCCGTCAGGCCCGCAAGCAGTCGGAAGTCCGAGCGCCGCCGCGTCTCGGCGATCGCGTCGAGCGAAGCCGGCGAAAGATCGACGCCGACCTCGGCCATCTGCGACACGCGGGAAATCGCCGTCTCGGCGTCAGCGAGCGTCTTGGGGAGATGCGTCGCGAGCTTGGCGAGTTCGGCGATGCTTCGGCCCGCGTCTTCGATCTTCGCCTTTGGCCCGAGATTCTCCTCGATCCAGGTCCGCACGACCGGATCGCAGGTCTTCCAGATGTCGAGCTTGGGATCGAGCGTGCGCGCCACGCCCTCGGCGACGACCATGGTCTTTTGCAGCAGCACGAGCTCCGTGCGCGTGCGCATGTCGAAAAGCGCCGTGACCTCGAAAAGCAGGGTCAACAGCCGCGCCATGGAAATTTCCGCGGCGTTGATCGTGTGGAGGGGCTCGCCGATGGCGCGCAGCGCCTGCGAGAATTCTTCGGTCGAATGTTTGGCCGGCACATAGCCGGCCTCGAAATGCACCTCTGCGACGCGCCGATAGTCGCGCGTGATGAAGCCGTAGAGAATCTCGGCCAGAAACCGCCGCTCCTTCTCGCCGAGCCGGCCCATGATGCCGAAGTCGATGGCGACGAGCCGTCCGTGCTTGTCGACGAAAAGATTTCCCTGATGCATGTCGGCGTGGAAGAAGCCGTCGCGCATGGCGTGGCGCAGGAAGGACTGCAGCACATGGGCGCCGAGCCTCTTGAGGTCGTGGCCCTCCGCCGCCACGCGCTCGAGATCGGAGAGGGGCGCGCCGTCGATCCATTCGAGCGTCAGCACTTCGCGCGCGGTGCGGTCCCAATCGACATGGGGGACATGAATATTGGGGTCCTTGGCGACGTTTTCGGCGAATTCCGAGGCCGCCGCCGCTTCGAGACGAAAGTCCGTCTCGAGCTTGACCGTGCGGGCGAGCGTATCGACGACCTCGATCAGCCGCAGCCGCCGGCCTTCCGCCGACCAGCGTTCGGCGACGCGGGCGACGAGATACATGTCGCGTAGATCACGCGCAAACTGGCCCTCGACGCCGGGGCGCAACACCTTCACGGCAACCTTGCGCTCCTTGCCCTGGTAGACCGCCGTGGCCATGTGCACCTGGGCCACGGAGGCGGCGGCGACGGGCTCGCCAAAGGAGGTAAAAATCTCCTCGACCGGCTTTCCGAGCGCTTTTTCGACGATGTCGATCGCCTTGGCTTGGCCGAAGGGCGCCATGCGGTCCTGCAGCGCGGTGAGCGCGTCGGCGATCTCGCCGCCGACGACGTCGGGCCGCGTCGCCAGAAACTGGCCGAGCTTCACATAGGACGGGCCGATCTGCGACAGCGCGCGGACGAGGGCCTCGCCCGCATTCTCGCCCCTGCCCCTGGCGACGAGATTGGCGAGACGCACGAGCGGGACCGCGGGGGGCGGCAGCAGGTTGAGATCGAGCGAGGTGAAGACGCCTTCGCGCGCCAAAATATAGCCGGCGCGCGCCAGTCGCAGGAGATTGCCGGTCTGGAGAAGCAAAGAAGCGTCCTGGTCGTTAGTATTTCCAGCCGGAATGGATCGCCACGACGCCGCCGGTGAGGCGCTCATAGCCGGTGCGGCGGAAGCCCGCCTTGCGGATCATGCGCTCGAAATCGTCCGCGGCCGGGAATTTGCGGATCGATTCAACGAGGTAACGATAGGGCTCGCCATCGCCCGCGACGAGCTTGCCGACCGCCGGAATCACGTTGAAGGAATAGGCTTCGTAGATCTTGTCGAGGCCGGGGACGTTGACCTGCGAGAATTCGAGGCAGAGAAAACGGCCGCCGGGCTTGAGCACCCGATAGGCTTCCTCGAGCGCCGTCTGAATACGCGGCACGTTGCGAATGCCGAAGGCGATCGTATAGGCGTCGAAATGGTTGTCCGGAAAGGGAAGCGACTCGGCGTTCGCCTGCACGAAGTCGAGCTTTTCCCCGATGCCCTTCTCGCGGGCGCGGTCGCGGCCGACCTCGAGCATGTCGCCATTGATGTCGAGGACGACGATCTCGGCGTCGGCGGGGGACTGGCGGGCGATCCGGAAGGCGACGTCGCCCGTGCCGCCGGCGACGTCGAGATGACGAAACTCCTTGCGGTTGCGGGCGTTGACCTTGGCGGCGAAAGTGTCTTTCCACAGCCGATGCAGGCCGCCGGACATCAGATCGTTCATCACGTCGTAGCGGCGGGCGACCTTGTGGAAGACGTCGTCCACCAGATGCTGCTTCTCCGTAAGCGGCACCTCGGAATAGCCGAAATGGGTCGAACCCTCTCGATCGGAATGGGAATCGGTCATTTAACGCTCGCCTGACATGGAAAGACGGGGAGGGTATAGCCTCTCCCGGCCGGGATGGCTATGGGCGGGCGCTTTTACCCCTCATTGCCCAGAAGGGCGGCGCTGAACGCCAGAAAATCATCCAGATGCCGAGTGATGACCGCCACCACGATCGGCAGAAGCAAGGCCTGATAATCATGGACGGCGATATTGCGGAACCCTGTCATCCGCCGCATGGGCTCGGCGGCCTCCGGGGGGATGCGGCCGGCGGCCTCCAGCAAGTTGAACACGTCCCGGGCGCTCTGCGGGGCGCCGAGCCGGTCCCGGCGGATGACATGCTGCCCCATGTCCAGCGCCGCCTCGCAGGCCCGCTGGATGTTCAGGACCGCGGCGTCCTGGCGGGTGAAATCGGTCGCGAAGCTGTCCGGCCCCTTGGCGTATTCGTCGCGGGCGCGTTTCACGCAGCGCTCGATGGCCGCAGCCTTGTTGACGAGGACCTCATCGGCCATAGACCCGGCCCTCCCGCAGGATGTCTTCCATGAGCCCCGCGTTGCGGGCGTCGAGATTCGCCTTCTCGCTCAAAATAAAGGCTTCGTAAAAATCGGCCCGGGCGTCCCGCGCGTAGAGCCTGCAGCCCCTTGTCACGATCTGGTGCTGGAGCACGGTCGAGGCGGCGCGCAGGTCGACGAGATCGACAGGGCGGTCCACGAGAGCGGCGAGGTCGCCGGCAATCTGCCAGATCCTCACGGGATCGAGCTTGCCGTCGTTCAGCACCGCGAGATCGACGTCGCTCTCCGGCCCCGCCTCGTCGCTGGCGACGCTGCCGAAGAGGTAGATCGCCAGCGCCTCGGGCAGGCGTTCGCGCAGCGCTTCGACAATTTCGGCCTCATCGAACTTCATGCGCCTCTCGCGATTTGCTAAAGCGCTTTATAGCGCGGCGCGCGACAGCGGCGAAAGCGCCCCGCGCGGAGAGGCGCCCTTCCATGCCCGAACTGCCCGAAGTCGAAACCGTGCGTCGCGGCCTCGCGCCCACGCTCGCCGGCGCCCGCATCGCAAAGGTCGAGCAGCGCCGCCCGGATTTGCGCTTCCCCTTCCCGCCGGACTTCGCGGCGCGGCTCTCCGGGCGCCGCGTCCTCGCCTTGCGGCGGCGGGCGAAATATCTTCTCGCCGACCTCGACGGCGGCGAGACGCTCGTCATGCATCTCGGCATGAGCGGCTCGTTCCGGATCGACGGCGAGATCGCCGGCGTCTTTCACCATCCGCGCGACAAGAGCGCGACGCATGACCATGTGGTCTTTCACATGGAGAGCGGCGCCCGCGTCACCTACAACGACCCGCGCCGCTTCGGCTTCATGCTGCTCATCGCCACCGCCGAGCTCGACAGCCACAAACTTTTTCAGGGGCTCGGGGCCGAGCCTTTGAGCGCCGAACTCGACGCGGGCTTTCTGGCGCGCGCCTTTCGCGGACGCGCCGCTCCGGTCAAGGCGCTGCTGCTCGATCAGCGGCTGATCGCGGGGCTTGGCAATATCTATGTCTGCGAGGCGCTGCATCGGGCGGGCGTTTCGCCGCTTCTGGCGGGCGGCCGGCTGGTGACGGCCGCCGGGCGTCCACGCGCGGCGCTCATACGCCTGCCCAGCGCGATCCGCGACGTGCTGGAGGCCGCGCTCGCCGCCGGCGGCTCCTCGCTGCGCGATCATCGCCAGGCCGATGGGTCGCTCGGCTATTTCCAGCATTCCTTCCGGGTCTATGACCGCGAAGGCGCCGCCTGCCCCACGCCGGGCTGCAAGGGGACCGTCTTACGCAGCGTGCAGTCGGGGCGTTCGACCTTTCACTGTCCCGTCTGCCAGAAATAACGCGCCCTTGCCGGGACCGCCCCGAGAAGCCATAACCTTCGTCATGTCCCCCTCAATGAACGAACCGGCGCTCTCGGTTCACGGTCTGTCGAAGAGCTACGGCAAAAGCAGCGTCGTCGGCCCCCTCGATTTCGCCTTGCCGCCGGGCTCCGTGACCGGCCTCCTCGGCGGCAATGGCGCCGGCAAGACGACGACGATCGGCATGGTCATGGGGCTGATCGAGCCCACAGCCGGCGAGATTCGCGTCTTTGGCCGCGATCTCTCGCGCGAGCGCTACGAGGTGCTCGGCCGCATGAATTTCGAGAGCCCTTATGTCGATCTGCCGCACCGGCTCACCGTGCGGCAGAATTTGCGCGTCTTCGCCCTTCTTTACGACGTCGCCGACGTCGAAGCGAAAATCGAAGAGCTCGCCGACGCCCTGGCGCTGCGCGACTTCCTCGACCGCCAGACCGGGCGGCTTTCCGCCGGGCAGAAGACGCGCGTCGCCATCGCCAAGGCGCTCGTCAACGATCCGCAGCTCCTGCTGCTCGACGAGCCCACGGCCTCGCTCGACCCCGACACGGCCGACTGGGTGCGCGGCCGGCTCGAGGCGCATCGCGCCACGCATAATTGCGCCATCCTGCTCGCCTCCCACAACATGAACGAAGTCGAGCGCCTGTGCGACCGCGTGCTGATGCTCAAAGAAGGCGCCATCGTCGACGACGACTCGCCCGCGCGCCTCCTTGCACGCTATGGCCGCGCCAATCTCGAAGAAGTGTTTCTCGACGTCGCACGCGGGCGCGCGGGAGCGGCGTCATGAACGCGGGCTTCTCCTTCCAGCGCGTCGGCGCGATGATGCTGCGTTACACTTATGTGCTGCGCTCCTCCGGCTTTCGCCTGCTCGAAATCATCTACTGGCCGATCGTCCAGCTCTTCACCTGGGGCTTTCTGCAGACCTATCTCATCAAGAACTACGCGGGTCAGTCCATCGGCGGCGTGGAGATGGCGGCGGGCGCGCTGGTCGGGGGCGTGCTGCTGCTCGACATTCTGCTGCGCGCGCAGCAGGGCTTTTCCTTCTCTTTTCTCGAAGAAATGTGGTCGCGCAATCTCGCGAATCTGCTGATGAGCCCGCTGCGCATGAGCGAATTCGCGACCGCGCTGATGGCGATGAGCTTCATTCGTCTGACGATCAGCACGCTACCCGTGACCTTCATCGCCATCTGGCTCTTCGGCTTCAATCTCTGGGCGCTGGGCGTGGCGCTCGGCGCCTTCTTCGCGATCCTTCTGGTGTTCGCCTGGGCGATCGGCCTGTTCATTTCAGGTCTGCTGTTGCGCTACGGCATGGGCGCCGAGAGCCTCGTCTGGGCGCTGATGTTCGCCATCCAGCCGCTCGGCGCGGTCTATTATCCGGTCTCCGTGCTGCCCCCGGTCGTTCAGCCGATCTCCTGGGCTCTGCCGCCGACCTATGTGTTCGAGGGCCTGCGCGGCGTGCTGCTCGACCGCGTGGTGCGTTGGGATCTTCTGGCGCAGGGGGCCGCGCTCGACGTGCTTCTGTTTTTCTTGGCGGCGCTGTGGTTCAGCCGCTTCCTGAAAAGCGCGCGCCGCGCCGGCACGCTGCTGCAGACGGGCGAATGATGAACGCGAAGCGCGCCGATGCGGCGCTCCATGCGCGGGGCTTCTTTGAAAGCCGCGCCAAGGCGCGCGAGGCGATCGAGGCCGGCCTCGTGACGGTCGACGGGCGCGTCGTGACAAAGCCCGCGACGCCCATTGCGGAGGGCGCCGAGATCGTCGCCCGCGCCCCCTACCCCTGGGTCTCGCGCGGCGGCGTCAAGCTCGCGCATGGGCTCGACTTATTTGGCGTCGATCCCGCGGGCCGCTTCTGCCTCGACGTCGGCGCCTCGACAGGCGGCTTCACTGACGTGCTGCTGGCGCGCGGCGCGCGCCATGTCGTCGCGGTCGACGTCGGCCACGACCAGTTGCACGAGCGTCTGCGGCGCGACGCGCGCGTCACCTCGATGGAAGGCCAGGACGCCCGCACCTTGACGCTGGCGCAACTCGCCGAACCGCCGACGCTCATCGTCATCGACGCCAGTTTCATTTCGCTCTCGACGCTGCTGCCGAATGTGCTTTCGCTTGCCGCGCCTCAGGCGCAGCTTGTCGCGCTCATCAAGCCGCAGTTCGAAGCCGGCCGCGGGTCGACAAAAAAAGGCGTGGTGCGGGATGAAGGGATTCGCGCCGAGGTTTGCGCCCGCGCGCGCCATGATATTGAGGCGCTCGGCTGGCGCGTCATGGGCTTGACGCCCTCGCCGATCGCCGGCGGCGACGGCAATCGAGAATTCCTTATCCAGGCGGTTGGTCCATGAAGCGGCTTGTCATCGACCGTCTCGGCCATCGCGGCGAGGGCGTCGCCCGCGACGGCGACGCGCGCGTCTTCGTGCCTTATGCGCTCGCTGGCGAGACCGTGCTGGCGGAGATCGACGGCGAGCAGGCGCGGCTCGCTGAAATTGTCGCCGCGTCGCCCGACCGTATCGCGCCGATCTGTCCGCATTACGCCGATTGCGGCGGCTGCGCGGTGCAGGCGTTGCGCGACGAGCCCTACCGGGCGTGGAAACGCGGCCTTGTCGAGACGGCGCTCAAAAACGTCGGCCTGTCGCTCGCGGTCGATCCGCTCGTCGACGCGCAGGGCGCCGGGCGCCGTCGCGTGACCTTTCACGCGCGCATGGATCAGGGCGCGGCGCGCGTCGGCTTCATGGCGGCGCGCTCGCACAAGATTGTCGAGATCGAGGCCTGCCCGCTGCTCGTTCCTGAGCTTTCCGGCGCATTGCCCGCCGCCCGCGCCCTCGCGCAAATTCTCAGCGCCCGCGGCAAGCCGCTCGATATCGCCGTGACCGCCACGCTCGACGGGATGGACGTCGATCTGCGAGGCGCGGGACCGCTGGAAGAACATGAAATGCGCGCGCTGATTGGCGTCGCGGAGGCTCATGATCTCGCGCGTCTGACCAATCATGGCCGGCTCGTCGCCTTGCGGCGGACTCCCCGCGTCGCCGTCGGCCGGGTCCAGGTTGAGCTGCCGCCCGGCGCGTTTCTTCAGGCGACCGCGGTCGGGGAAGAGGCGCTCGCCGCGCGGGTTCTGGAGGCGACGCGCGGCGCGAAGCATGTGGCGGATCTTTTCTGCGGCGTGGGCGCCTTTGCGCTGCGCCTCGCCGAGCAGAGCAGAGTCGCTGCTTACGACAGCGCCGCGCCGGCGGTTGACGCCATGCGCGCCGCCGCCCGCGCCGCCTCCGGCCTCAAGCCGCTCGAATGCGAGGTTCGCGACCTCTTCGCCCGGCCGCTCACGGCTGCAGAGCTGTCGGCCTTCGACGCGGTCGTTTTCGACCCGCCCCGCGCCGGGGCGCCGGCGCAGGCCAAGGAAATCGCCCAGTCGTCGACGCCGCTGGCGGTGGCGGTTTCTTGCAATGCACAAAGTTTCGCGCGGGACGCCGCGGTTTTAGTCAACGCGGGCTTCAGGGCCCAGCGCATCACGCCGCTTGACCAATTCCGCTACGCTCCCCATGTCGAAATCGTTGCGGCATTTTCGCGCAGCTCCAGCCAGAAAAAGGCAAAACGGAGCCTTTTAGGGTGAAACCGTTAATTTTTGGGCAACGCTTCTGTGACGAGAATGTCTCAAGGGGGAAGAAACGGACAGGATTTGGCCGCGCCAACAGCAAAGCCCGTTGCCGCACAAAAAATTCGGGCATAGGATTTGCGAGATGGTCCGGTGTAGGCGGGGACCCGATGGTCTCCGGAACTGGAAGGAGATGGTCATGATGAATGCGCTAATCGCCGCAGCATTGTGCAGTGTCGTCCTCGCAAGCGCGCCCTCTGCCGCGCGCGCTTACGTCTACGCCCGCAAGAAAGACGCGAAAGCCCGCCGCCACCGTTACTGACGGGCTCGTAACCGAAAAGGGCGCCTTCTCTGTCTCAGAGTGCTTGGTTCGACGCGCCCGATCTCTGCGATCGCCTGAAGGCGATCGTCGGGGCTTCCGCCGTTGTGACCGATCCGGCGGATATGGACGCTTTCCTGTCCGAACCGCGCGACCTCTATCGCGGCCGCGCATTAGCTGTGATCAAACCCTCGACCGCCGCAGAAGTCGCGCGCGTGCTGGCGCTGTGCAATACGCAGGGCGTGGGCGTCGTGCCGCAGGGCGGGAATACTGGCCTGGTCGGCGGCCAGACGCCCGACGCGAGCGGCCGACAAATCGTCCTTTCCTTACAAAAACTCGATCGCATTCGCGACGTCGACCCGGCGTCTGACGCGATGACTCTCGAAGCGGGCGTGACGCTCGCGCGCGCGCAGGAAGCGGCCGAAGCCGCCGACCGCTATTTCCCGCTTTCGCTCGCCTCGGAAGGCAGCTGCACCATCGGCGGCAATCTTGCGACCAACGCCGGCGGGGTGCATGTGCTCGCCTATGGCGCGGCGCGCGATCTGGCGCTCGGGCTCGAAGTCGCGCTTGCCGACGGCCGCCTGCTCTCGACGCTCGGCAAATTGCGCAAGGACAACACCGGCTACAATCTCACGCAGCTTTTCATCGGCTCTGAGGGCACGCTCGGCGTCATCACCGCCGCGACGCTGAAGCTTTTCCCGCGCCCCCGCTCGCGCGCGGTCGCCTTTCTCGGACTCGACAGTCCCGACGACGCCCTCGCGCTTCTCAATTTCGTCAAAGAGCGCGCCGGTCCCGGCCTACAGGCCTTCGAGATCATGTCGCGGCTTGGCCTCGAGCTGGTGCTGCGCCATATTCCCGGCGCGCGGGACCCGCTCGCCGCGCCAGCCCCTTGGTATGCGCTCCTCGAGATCGCGGGCTTTACCGAAGGCGAGGCGGAGCGCGTCGCCGATCTGGCGCTTGCCGAGGCGCTGGAGGCGGAGCTCGTTGAGGACGCGACGCTCGCCCATTCGCTCGATCAGGCGGCGGCGCTCTGGCGGCTGCGCGAGAGCATGTCGGAAGCGCAAAAGCGCGAAGGCGGCTCGATCAAGCACGATATTTCCGTGCCGATCGAGCGCATTCCGGCGTTCATCGCCGAAGCGGGCCGGCGCATCGCGGCGCGCTTCCCGCAGGCGCGCCCCGTCCCCTTCGGCCATATGGGAGACGGCAATCTCCACTATAACGTCTCGCAGCCCGCAGGCGCCGACAAAGCCGCCTTTCTCGCGCGCTGGGACGAGATGAACGCGCTCGTTCACGGGCTCGTCGACGCGTTCGAAGGGTCGATTTCCGCCGAACATGGCATCGGCCGGTTGAAGCGGGAACTGCTCGCAGAGACCAAGAACCCGGTGGCGCTCGAGGTGATGCGCGCGTTGAAAAAAACGCTCGATCCCAACGGGGTGCTCAACCCCGGCAAGCTGCTCTGATCACAACAGCGTCGGCGCCAGCCTCTCCTGCAATTGCGCGCCGTCGTTCGTCGCCTTGTTGATCTGCGGGCTGATTTCGAAAAATTCGAGCGCGTCGTCGGGAGCGGGCTTGAGCAGCCCCGCCGCTTCCTCCGCACGGACGTTGTCGCAATCGAGCCAATGGGCGAAATCCTTCGGCTCGAGAATAGCGGGCATGCGGTCGTGGATCGCGGCCGTCGCGCCATTGGCGTCGGTCGTGAGAATGCAGGCGGTGTCGATTTCCGCGCCATCCGCGCCGGCATAGGTCTCCCATAGACCGGCGAGGCCCATCGGCGCGCCGTCGACGCGGCGGAAGAGATAGGGCTTGCGCTGGATGCGCCCGCCGAGGGAAAGTTTCAGCCATTCGTAATAGGCGTCGGCCGGCACGAGGCAGCGGCGCCGCTTCATGGCGTTGCGAAAGCTCGCCTTGTCCGCCACTGTCTCGGCGCGCGCGTTGATGATGAGCGGAAAGTCGCGCGGATCTTTTACAAAGCCCGGCACGAAGCCCCAGCGCGCGAGCCTGAAGCGCGGCGCTGACCCGCTTTCGCCGCGCTCCGAGGCGACGATGGCGATCGGCTGGGTCGGAGCGATATTGTAGCGCGGCGGAAAATTGGGCGTGTCGGCATAGCCGAACAATTTCCGGATCGCCTCCGGCGCCGAGGTCAAGGCGTAACGCCCACACATGATGCTTCTCGCCTCCCCGTCAGGAACCCGCAAATAGGCTCTATTTGCGCGCAAAAAAAGCCGCGAGCCGCGCGCGCGTCTCTTGCGACGAGAGCGCCCTGGCGAACAGCGCAGCCTCCGCGTCGATGCGCGCCAGTATCTCCGCGGGGTCGCCGCGCAACAGGCGGCGCGAGGCGAGAAGCGCCTCGACGGGCTTCGCCGCCAGCGCCTGCGCCGCCGCCATGGCGGCGTCGAGGACGCCCTCGGGCGGCGCGAGTCCGTTGACGAGGCCGAAACGATGCGCTTCCTCGCCGGAAAACCCTTCCCCGAGCAGCAAATATTGCGCGGCCCTCGCCATGCCGAGCCGCTGCGGGACCAGGAGGCTCGCCCCGGCCTCCGGAACCAGGCCGAGGTCGATAAAGGGCATGCGCAGCCGCGCCTGCGGGGCGGCAAAGACGAGATCGCAATGAAACAGCAGGGTGGTTCCGACGCCAATCGCGTCGCCGGCGACCGCCGCGACCATCGGCTTTTGGAAAGCGGCGATCGCGCGCACGAAATGCAGCGCCGGAAACGCCTCGGGCTTATCGACAAAATCGCGGAAGTCGGCGAGGTCGTTGCCCGCGGTGAAATCGCCGCCCGCGCCGGCGAAGACGACGGCCCGCACCGTCTCGTCCCGGCCCGCGGCGTCGAGCGCCACAATCAGGCCCCGATAGGCCTCGCGGTCGAGCGCGTTCTTTTTTTCGGGCCGGTTGAAGACGAGCCGCAGAACGGCGCCGGCGCGCGAGATCTCGATCTTCTGGGACATGCCCGCACCTCTCCGCCCGAAGCCCTTTGGACCGGAAAGCTCGGTCCTTTTCGCCGCGAGAAGCCTATTATCTGTTGACGCAGGCGACAACGGCCTGCGAAAAGCCAGACGAGAGCTTGGCTTTTCGCGCCGGTAACGGCGAAGCTCGCAAAGGCCTGCGCGCCTCTGTAAGCTCACTGCGCGGGCTTTGCGGTGGGGCGTCACAGCGCCATTTGACTTTGACGCGGCTTTGGCGCTGGGAAGAAATGACTGACGACGATATTGCTCTGGTGACGGGCGCAAGCGGCTTCATCGGCGGCGCCCTCGCGCGGCTTTTGATTTCGAAAGGCGCCCGGGTCAGGGCGCTGGCGCGCCCAACAAGCCAGACGGACAACATCCCGGCGGAATGCGAGATCGCGGAAGGCGACATTACCGACGTCGAGAGCGTCCGCGCCGCCATGACGGGCGTGCGGCGGGTTTTCCATGTGGCCGCCAACTACCGGCTCTGGGCCCCGAAGCCCGAGACGCTGTTTGACGTCAATGTGCGCGGCACCGAGATCGTCATGCGCGAAGCGTTGCGCGCCGGCGTCGAGCGCATCGTCCATACGAGCAGCGTCGCCACCCTCGCCGCCGCCAATGGCCGTCTCTGCACCGAGACGAATCGGCTTTCCCCCGAAAAGGCGATCGGCGCCTATAAGCAGAGCAAGATCGTCGCCGAGCGGCTGGTCGAGCGGATGATCGAGGAAGATGGCCTCCCCGCCGTGATCGTTTGCCCCGCAGCGCCGCTCGGGCCGGGCGACGTCAAGCCGACGCCGACCGGCCGGCTCGTCGCCGAGGCCGTGCGCGGCGGCATGCCGGCCTATGTGGAAACCGGCCTGAACGTCGTGCATGTCGATGACGTCGCCGCCGGCCATCTGGCCGCGATGGAGCGCGGCCGAATCGGCGAGCGCTATATTCTCGGCGGCGAGAACGTGACGCTATGCGACCTTCTGACCGAGATTTCGCGCGTCACGGGCCGCGCGCCGCCGCGGTTCAAACTGCCGTCGGGCCCGCTCATGCCCTTCGCTTATGTCAATGAGTGGGGCGCGCGCCTCATCGGCTACGAGCCTTTTCTCCATAGCGACAGCCTCAGAATGTCGCGCACCCGCATGTTCTTCGACGACCAGAAAGCCCGTCGCGAACTCGGCTACGAGACGCGCCCCGCGCGACTTGCCGTAGAGGACGCGGTCGAATGGTTTCGACGAACGGCGGGCGCGCGGAGCTGACAAGTTTCAAAGCGACGCGCCTCACCCCCGGTCGGAGGGTGAGGCGGGCGCGCGTGACGCGATCTTCACCTGACGCGATCTTCACCTAATGACGGCCGCGTCCGTTGGTCATCGCATTCACGAGACGCGACGCCACCATCAATCCGACGCCAGCGCCAAGCAACAAGGGCAAGTTGCGCGGAGCCTCCCGCAGCGCGACGCGCGCCGCGTTCTTCGCCGCAACGGGCGCCGCGCTCTTGGCGAGGTCGAACAGGGCCTGCGTGGCGTTCGAGGACTGAATGGCGCGCGAAATGGCGGCGAAGGGCGACGCTTCCGTGAGCGCCGCCAACTCTTCGCTGGCGCGCGCCTGTTGCTGCGCCTCGCGTCGTCTTGCAAGAGCGTAGACGAGCAACGAGATTAGGACAAAGGCGCCCGCAACCGCCAGATTGCCGAGAAGCGGCCCCAGGCTTTCCGTCGCCCAATAGGCCGCCGCCGCGGTCGCGAAACCGAAAGCGATGAGCAGCGGGACGGCCGCCATCGCATTTCCGGAAACGCGCGTGATCGTGGCGCCGACCGCGTTTTCGGCCCTCTTTATGATCGGCTCGAACATGACGTCACCACGCGAGGCTGGAGGACATGACTACCGGCTTCCCATCCTCCAGAACGCGCCGAAGACGAAGCCCGCGAGCGCCGCCAGCATCACGGTCGTCGTCGGCTGCGAACGCGCCGAGGTCTCGATCGCAGAGCGGAAATTGCCGAGCACTTCGCCGGTGCGCTCCGCCGCCCTGCCGCTGCTCTCCGTCACCGCGTTGAGCGCCGCATTGGCGCGCCCGACGCCCTGCTGAACCACACGACCCATCTGTTCGGCCGCCGTCGACGCCTGTTCCGCGATGACGCCGCTCACGTCGCCGGCGCCATGCCCATTATGCTGCTGGCGCTGAATGTTCCGTTCCTCAGCCATTGCCGCCTCCAAGGATATGCAAGTGGCGAGTTAACGCGACGCGCAACGAGTTGTTCCTGGCCAGGCGTGTGGCCGGGTCGCAGGCCGCCGCGACGCTGTCAGGCGTCGCGCACCATCATCAGGAACTCCTCCCGCGTGCGCGCATCGTCGCGGATGACCCCGAGCAGACGGCTCGTCGTCAACGACGAGCCCGGGGTGTTCACGCCGCGCAGCGTCATGCAGTTGTGCTCCGCCTCGATCACCACGCCGACGCCGGCCGGCTGTAAAATGTCCTGGATGGCCTCGGCGATTTCGGCCGTGAGCTTCTCCTGGATTTGCAGCCGCCGGGCAAAGCCGTTGACGACGCGCGCGAGCTTGGAGATGCCGACGACGCGATTGGTCGGCAGATAGCCGACATGGGCGCGGCCGGTCACCGGCAGCATGTGATGCTCACAAAAGCTCGTGACGCGGATGTTCTTGAGGATCACGAGTTCGTCGTAGCCGCCGACTTCCTCGAAGGTGCGCTTGAGATAGTCTCGCGGATCAATCTCATAGCCGGAAAACAGCTCGCGATAGGAGCGCGCGACGCGCGCCGGCGTGTCGATCAGTCCCTCGCGTTTTGGATCGTCTCCCGCCCATTCGATCAGAACGCGCACGGCCGCTTCTGCGTCGGCCTGGGTTGGCTTCGCCATTCGGTGCTCCCGAATCTTTCGAACGCGCCGGCTTGCGCCGCGACGGGGCTCAAATCGAAAAGCCGCCCGCGTCCGCGCGCCCCGTCTCTGGCAGCTTGCGACGGGGCGGCGCGTTTGGCAAACGCCGGCCGTCGCGCCATCGCGCGCGGAGCGCCTCGCAACGCCCGATGCAAAAGCCCCGTTTAGGGGATCACCGCCCGGCCAATCGTGCCGATCGTCGATCCGACGGTCGATCCGACCGTGTTGACCGTGCGCTTGACGAAGCCGAAGGCGCCGCCGCCGCTGTCGCTCGGCGCGGGAGCCGGCGGCGGGGGAGGCGGCGCCGGAAGGGCGACCTCCTCGACCGGGGCGGGCGCTTCCGACGCCGGCTTATGCGGCTTGGCGGCCGTCTGCGACGCCTTGGGCTGCTTCGGCTTCGCCGCTTTCGCGGGCTTGGCGGCGGGCTTGGCCGGATCCGCCGCTGGCGGCGCCGATTCGGCGGGGGCGTTCGCCGGCTGCAGGGCCGCCGTCTTCTCGGCGGGCGCCTCCGTCGCCGCGGCCGGGGCGGGCTTTTGGAAGGCGGCGGCGGCCGGAGCCGTCGGGGCTGGCGCAAGCGCCGCCGTGGCGGGCCGGGCGGCGGCGGCGGCGGGCTTTGGCGCCGTCACGGGCGCGGGCGTCTCCACCGGTACGGCCGGAAGCGGGACGGCGGTCGGCGCGGCCGCCGCTGTCGCGGCGGTGGTCGAGCCCGCCGCGGGGGCCGGGGCGGGTTTGGACGGGGCCTCGGGCGCCGGGGTCTGCGGGGTCAAGTCGGCCTTTTCCGCCGGCGCGGCGTCGCCGGCCTCGGGAGCGGCCTCCCCGACCGCGTCGGGCGCCTCCAGCGACGCCTGATCGGCGTCCGACGCGAGCGGGGCCGGCTCGTCAGGGGCGATATTGGCGATCTCCGACGGCTCGCCGACGCGCGGGCCCTTCGCGATCGTCCAGCCGAGCCCCGCGAGGCCTGCGGCGACGATGGCGAGAGAAAGATAGACCAGCTTGCGGCGGCGGGCGCGCTCGGGCGGGGCGAACGTCTCGCTCCCGAAATCGTCGCCATCGCCGAGAAGGGGGGACGCAGGCGCGCGCGGCTCGGCTTCCAAAGCCAAAGGTTGCGCGTGAAGACCTGGCGCCGGGCCCGGCGCGCGGCCGGCGTCGAGCCGCGGCTCGAGACTGACCTCGGGCGCCTGGGACGCGCCGACCGGCTCGTTTTCGCGCCGCAGGAGTTCCTTGAACTCAGCGAAAGCGGCCTTGAGTTCCTTGTCGTCGCCTCGTTGATTCATGCCTACTCGCTCATGCTGGCGTTCGACCGTCCAACACCGCCGGACGGGAGCGCACATATCCGTCGCCGGCGTCGTCCGGCGGACCCGCGGGCATGAAAAATCGAAATTGTGGCGGTTGTTCGCCTCCGCGAAAGCCGCAGCCCGGGGGAACAACCGGGCGAAGCCCGCGTTCTAAGCCGCATCGGGCGGGCGCCTCACGCTCCCCGCCAACCGGCTAGGAGGCCGTCATGGACTGGAATCGCGTAGAAGGCAACTGGAAGCAGCTCAAGGGCAAGATCAAGGAGAAATGGGGCGAGCTGACCGACGACGATATCGATCGGATGGAAGGCAATCGCGAGCAGTTCGAAGGCGCGATCCAGGAGAAATACGGGATCGGCAAGGACCAGGCCAAGCGCAATATCGACGACTGGCTGAAGACGCTGCAGTAACGATTGACCTGACGCGCTTTTTCAGGCGGAAACGCCTTAACTCGCCCCCGTCTTTCAAGGCGGGGGTTTTGTTTTGGCGCCCCCAAAAACAAACCCCCAGCTCGCGCCGGGGGTCGTCAGCAGCCGCCCCTCTCGAGGGCGAGCGCGGTCTCGCGCCTTAGCGGATCACATAAGGCAGAAGGCCGAGGAAGCGGGCGCGCTTGATGGCCTGGGCCAGTTCGCGCTGCTTCTTGGCCGAAACGGCCGTGATGCGGGACGGCACGATCTTGCCGCGCTCCGAGATGTAGCGGGACAGCAGGCGCGTGTCCTTGTAGTCGATCTTGGGCGCATTGGCGCCCGAGAACGGGCAGGACTTGCGACGGCGGAAGAAGGGGCGGCGGGGCGCAGTGCTCATTCGGCGTCTCCTTCAGCGCGGCCTTCCTCACGACGGGGGCGACGGTCGCCGCGCGGGGCGCCCGGGCCGCCGCGGCGCTCGCCGCGGTCGTCGTCGTCGCGCTTGCGCAGCTGCGCCGACGGGCCTTCCTCCAGCTCCTCGACGCGCAAGGTCAGGACGCGGAGAATGTCTTCGTTGATGCTCTGCTGGCGCTCGAGCTCGGCGATCGCCGCCGGCGGGGCGTCTATGTTCAACAGCGTGAAGTGGGCCTTGCGGTTCTTCTTGATCCGATAGGCCAGCGACTTGACGCCCCAATACTCGGTCTTGCCGACCGTGCCGCCGAGCGACGTGACGACATTCTTGAACTGCCCGGTCAGAGCCTCCACCTGCTGGGGAGAAATATCCTGACGGGCGAGATAGACATGCTCATAAAGAGGCATGGATTTTCGCCTTTCCGTTGCCGCGAGCCGTTCCGGCGCCAAGCCCTTCGAGCCGATGGGAAAGGCTCGAGAGGAAATGAGTTCGAAGGCGGAGACACGGGAAGACGGGAGACCCCTCGCCCTTGACGGACGCTTCCGTTCAGCCCCCGGCCGGGAACCTCGCGATGCGCGCCTTATACGCGGGTTTGCGCAGGATGCAAGCGCCCGCGCCGCTGCGCAGGCTCCCGTTCTTGTCGCCGCCGGCGCGCGAGGCTATGTTCCGCGCGCAATTGGCCGCGGGGGAGCGCATGAAAAGCAGATTGGCGATGGTTCTGACGCTTCTTGGCCTCGCCCTGGCGCTCTCGGCCTGCGACAAATGCGGCGACTTCGAGGGCATCCGCGTCCCCGGCCAGCCCCACGCCTGCAAAAACGCCGGCGCGCGCTAAACAACGCCACGGAGGCGCGTCGCTCCGCCGGGGCGGCGCCAAGCCTGACGACAGCGGGAGCCCTGCGTGTCGAAAGCCGATCTCTTTCTCGACAAGAAACGACGCGGCGAAAAGATCGTCCTCGTCACCGCCTATGACGCGCCGACGGCCCGCATCGAGGTCGAGGCGGGCGTCGACATTATCCTCGTGGGCGACAGCGTCGGGGTGAATGTGCTGGGCTACGCCCATGAGCGCGAGGTGACGCTCGCCGACATGGCCCATCACATCGCCGCCGTCCGCCGGGGCGCGCCCGACGTCTATCTCATCGGCGATCTTCCTTTCGCAACCTACGACACGCCCGAACAGGCGCTTACGAGCTCCCGCCTGCTGCGCGACGCGGGCGCCGACTGCGTCAAGTTCGAGGGCGCGCAGCCCGACGTCGTCGCGGCCTTGACCGCGGCGGGCTTCGACGTCTGCGGCCATCTGGGGCTCGAATCGCAGCATCAGGAGGTGAAGCGCCGGCAGGGCAAAACGGCCGCCGCGGCCGCCAAGCTCTTGGATGACGCCCTTGCCGGAGACGCGGCCGGGCAGAAATTCCTGGTGCTGGAGCTCGTCCCCCGGGAGCTCGCCGCCCGCATTTCGCGCAGCGTGAGAGCGGCGACGATCGGCATCGGCGCGGGGCCCGACGTCGACGGGCAGGTTCTCGTCGTCAACGACCTCGCCGGCGTGACAACGCGTGACTTCAAGCACAACCGGCGCTATGCAGACATTGGCGCGGCGCTGCGCGCGGCGGTCGGCGCCTATGCGGCCGAGGTGCGCGCGGGCGCCTTTCCCGGGCCGGCGCAAAGCTTCCACATGGCCGAGGACGAACGCGCCGCTTTCGAAAGGATGCGCCCGTGACGTCGCTGGATACGCCTGTCGGACTTCTGCTCGTCAATCTGGGCACGCCCGACGCGCCCGATCCCCCTTCGGTGCGCCGCTATCTGGCGCAATTTCTCTCCGATCCGCGCGTCGTCGACCTGCCGCGGCCGCTCTGGCTGCCGATCCTTTACGGAATTGTCCTCAATACGCGGCCGAAGAAATCGGCGCAGGCCTATCAGTCGATCTGGAACCACGACATTGGCGAGGGGCCGCTGAAAACGATCACCCGGCGCCAGGCCGAAAGGCTCGCGGTTCGCAAGTTCGACGGCAAGGCGCCGGTCATCGTCGATTACGCCCTGCGCTACGGATCGCCCTCGATCGCCTCGCAGATCGAGGCGCTCATGGCCAAGGGCTGCGAGCGCATCGCGCTCTTGCCGCTTTATCCCCAATATGCGGCCTCGACCAACGCCTCGGTCGCCGACGCCGCCTTTGCGGCGCTCATGCGGATGCGCCGGCAGCCGGCCCTGCGCATCGGCGCGCCTTATTACGACGATCCCGCTTACATCGACGCCTTGGCGGCAGGCGTCCGGCGCGGTCTCGCGGCGCTCGATTTCGAGCCCGAGGTCGTTCTCGCCTCCTTCCACGGCCTGCCGCAGGCGCAAGTCGATCGCGGCGATCCCTATCGCCAGCATTGCGAGGAGACCTGGCGCCTACTGGGCGCGGCGCTCGGCATGGCGGAAGACAGGTTGCGCCTGTCCTTCCAGTCGCGCTTCGGCCCGGCCAAATGGATCGGGCCCTATACGAGCGACGTCGTCGCCGAGCTGGCGGAGAGCGGCGTCAAGCGCCTGGCGATCGTCGCGCCCGGCTTTTCGGCCGACTGTCTCGAAACCATCGAGGAGCTCGGCGTCGAAATTCGCGAGCTCTTCCTCGAAAAGGGCGGGGAGAAATTCGCCCGCCTGCCCTGCCTCAACGACAGCGACGAAGGCGTCGCGCTCATCGAGACGCTGGCGCGACGCGAGATCGCCGGTTGGGTCTAAATAGCCCTTTTCCCGCCCAAATCCTTGGGCTTGATCGCGCCATGATCCAGTTCCGTCACCTTTTCGCCGCCGCTCTTATCACTCTCTCGAGCCCCGCCGCCGCCCAAGAGGCGCCGCCCGCCACGGGCGGTCAGCTCATCGGCGGGGTTTTCGATGCGCTCGGCATTCGCAAGCCGCCCCCGGCCGCGCCGGACTTCGTGCGCGAGTCCCGCCCCGAGCGAATGGACTACCAGCCCTTTACGCCGAGGCCTGAAAAACGAAAGACGGCCGCCGAGCTGCAGGCGGCGAGTGCTGAGCTCGACCGCGCGGCGGCCGAAAATCGCCGCCGCGCCGCGCGCGTGAAAGTCCCGGACTGAGAGTCAGGCTGAAAAATAGAACCAGGCGACATTCGCCGCGACGACGAGAACGGCGAACATCAGCGAATAAGCGATCCAGATCTTGAACGTCCGCGGCGCGTCGCGCATGTCGCGCCGTCCCTTGACGGCGCGCACATAGACGCCGATGAGGAAGACAGCGACGAAGCAGATGTAGAGTGAAATAAGCGCAGTCAGCTGCGCGCTATAGACCGCAGCCGCCTCGGGCGTCGGCGCGCCGTTGAAGACCGCCGAGACGAGATCGGCGAGCGAGGCGAGCGGCGGCGCCGTCTCAGGGTCGCGGGGAACCATCGACGAGCCCTTTGCGCTGTGCGTCTTCAATGACCGAGGAGGCTTTCATGACACGGCGCGCGTTCGTTCTTCCCTTACTGTTGCTGTCGACCCCCGCCGCCGCCGAGTGGCGACTCGTGGGACAGGACGACTTTTCCAAAGTCTATCTCGACGCAACGTCCCGCGAGACCCTCGCCGACCGATCGGTCAGGGTGCGGGCGCTGACCGATTATGATCCGCAGGCCCGCGAAGCCGCAAGCTTCAAGCTTTCCGAGAAAGGCCTGTCGGAGATCGAGCAAGTGGTTTTCGACTGCGAGAAACATGCTTACCGGTCCGATGGCGGCGACTGGCGCGAAGGCCATATGGCCGCGGGCGCGACGCGGAGCGTCTATCCCGCGACGCAGTCGTGGTCGAAAGTTCCGTCCTTTTACGCCGGTCTTTTCGCGAAAGCCTGCGCCCGCGACTGACGTTGTCAGTCGATGAAAGGACCAACGGCGCCCCGGAGGCTGAAGCCCGCGTCGATCACGTACCAGGCGCCGATCAGCGCCAGGCCGAGATAAGCGAAGCGCCCGGCGTAAGGGATGATGCTGACGAGAAAAACGCCGGGGAGGGCCAGCCACCAGGAGAGCGAAAACCAGCGCATCATGGTCACGACGCTCAAGGGAATGGCCAGGATCGACATCAGCAGAAAGGCCCAGCCGAGCGTCAGGCCGATGGGTTTGAGAAGCGACGGCGGTAATTTATCGAGCATGGCCTTTCCTCTTTTTTTGAAGAGCATAGGCGAGGAGAAGGGCCCGCAAAAGCCGCCGCCGGCGACGGCCTTGGACCGGGCCGTCCCCGCCGTAGCGCCGAATGTTTCCCTGCGCCGCGACGCATTTTTTGCTGCAAAGCAGCGGGCGAGGCCTGCCGTAAAGGTTTAGGCAGTTTTTTCAGCTATCGTGCCGTTCACAAGCCCGTCCTCCTCGGCGCGGGCGCGAGATTCGGTGCGGCGACGATGGACGCAATTCTCCCTCATGCAAACGGCCAGGCCGAGCGTCGGAAGGACCCGGCGCGCGTGAAAATCTCTCTTGCTGGCCGATACATGCTCGTGGGATCGAAAGGCGAATACGAATGCCACACCTATGAGATGTCGGCGGACGAGGCCTCGCTCTTCGCGCCCGTGGTGTCGACGGTCGGCGCAAGAGTCGTCATCTATCTCAGCGAGCTCGGCCGGCTGACGGGCTCCATATCCCGCCTCACCGAGATCGGCTTCGACATGAGCCTGCAATTGACGCCGCGCAAACGCGAGAAACTCGCGGGCCAGCTCGCCTGGCGCGTAAACCGGCACGAGGCCAAGGATCGCCGTCGCCACGAACGCATCACGCCGGAGAATGAGATCAGCATCCTCACCCTGCCGAATGGCGATGAGCATGTCGTGCGGATTCGAAGCCTCTCCACCTCCGGCGTCGCGCTCGACAGCGAACACGATGTGCGCATCGGCGACGAGGTTCTCATCGGCGCCACCGCGGCGAAAGTCGTTCGCGTGCGCGACGGCGAGATCGCCTGCCAATTCCTGCGGCCCCTTACGCATGTGGACCCCGCCACGCGGCTCTGAGCGCGTGGGGTCGCGCAGCGCGGGAAGCGGCTAGCCGGCGGGCCGCGGCGTCATCCATGCGACAATGGCGCCGCCCGGCTCGGCCAGCACCGCCATGCGCCCCACGCCCGGGATGTCGAACGCGTCCTTGCAGATTTTGGCCCCCGCGGCGACGGCCCTGGCCAGACGCGCGTCGACGTCGTCGACGGCGATATAGGTCAGCCAGTGTTCGGGAACGTTCTCGAAAACCGCTTCCTTCATTTCGAACATGCCGCCGACCCGCGCCTCGCCGGACCAGATGATCCAATAGGTCATGTCCGGCATGTGCATCGGCTCGAAACGCCAGCCGAGCGTCTCGGCGTAGAATTTCTGGGCCCGCGCGACGTCGTGGACGCCGAGTTCGCTCCAGCACACGACGCCATGCGGCGCTGGTTGATCAGAGGCCATTCTTCTCTCCTGTGGATCGGGCGGCGAGCCCCCTGCGAATGTCGTGGAAGCCGAGCCGCCAGGCGATCAACCAGTCCACGAGCCGCGCCGGAAGCAAGCCCAGCATGTTTCCGGCGTGCACCGGTATGCGGACGGGGGGCCGCGGCGCCGTCAGCGCGCGCAGCACGGCCTGCGCAACCGTCTCGGGGCCAGGCGCCGCGCGGCCTCCTTCGACCGCCCATTTTTTCACGAGACCCGCCGCGGGCTCGTAAATGGTGCCCTCGAAAGCGCTGACATCGGCGCGATCGGCTTTTTCCCAGATCGGAGTCGCGATCATGCCCGGCTCGATCAGAATGAGATCGATCCCATAGACGGTCAATTCGCGCCGCAAGGCGTCGGACATGCCCTCGAGTCCGAATTTCGAGGCGTTATAGGCGCCCAGAAAAGGCGAGGCGTGTCGCCCGGCGACCGAACTCATATTGACGATGCGGCCGGGCGGGCCGCCCTGCGGCCGGCGCGCGCCCAGGAGCGGCGCAAAGGCCTGTATCACGCGCAATTGACCCGTCAGATTGGTTTCGATCTGGCGACGGAAATCCTCGATGTCGAGATGCAGCAACGGTCCCGGCACGGCGACGCCGGCGTTGTTGACGAGCCCGAAGAGCGTCCCGCCGTCGAGCCATTGCTCGACTTCGCGCGCTGCGGCGGCGACGGCTTCGCCGTCGGTCACGTCGAACAGGAGCGGCGCATAATCGGCGCCGAAACGCGCCTGCAGCCGCGCGGCGTCGGCGTCTTTGCGCACCGAGCCGAAGACAAAGAAGCCGCTTTCGACCAGCAGCGCGACGCAGGCTTCGCCGATCCCCGTCGACGCGCCGGTGACGACGACCGCGCGTTTCCTGCGCTCAGACATGATCTGCTCCCGACAGAGCGAGAAGCCGCGTCAACGCGTCGAGGGTGGACGCGTCCGCGCGGCCGTCGACCCGCGCGCGGCGAAAGTGACGCTGAAAGGCGGAGACGGCGGCGGCGGTGTCCTCGTCATAGACGCCGGTCTCGGTGACCTTGTAGCCGAAAGCCGAAAGCCGGCGTTGAAGATCCGACACGGCTGCGCCCGCCATGTCGAGATCGAGCGCCGGACCCGTATCCGGGGGCATGGGCGCAATGTCGCGGCCGACGCCCGCCGCGGCGAGGGCGTCCCAGGGGAAGAACTCGCCAGGATCGATCTTGCGGCGCGGCGCAATGTCGGAATGCGCGAGAACCCGCTGCGGCGCAATGGCGCGACGCGCGCAAATATCGCGGCAAAGGGCGATGACGGCGTTGATCTGCGGGGTGGGATACGGGTGCGGATCAATGTGGCCGGGGTGAACGATCTCGACGCCGATCGAGGCGGAATTAATGTCCGTTTCGCCGGCCCAGGAGCTGACGCCGGCATGCCAGGCGCGTCGCGCCTCCGGCACGAGCTGCAACACGGCCCCGTCCTCCTCGACGACGTAATGCGCCGAAACCTCGTGAATGGGCGAGCACAAGAGCTCGAGCGCCGACTCAGCGCTCGGCATGCCGGTGTAATGCAGAACCAGCGCGGAGACGGACCGTGCGCGTGGACCGTGATTGGGCGACGGCAGGATTCTCGCGCCGGGGTAATCCGCCGCGAAGGGGCGGACCAATTCGCCCGCCTCCCGCCAGGGCGCGGTGGCGGCGACCCACTCCACCGTGCGCGATTCGGGGTCCGTCGCGCGCAAGACGTCGGTCACCACGCAGGCGCTGTCGGCGCCGGAGGCGAGCGCGAGACAGGCGCGCCCCGGAGTCAACCCGCCGATGGCGACGAGCGGAATCTCGCCGACGCGCCTTTTCCACGCCGCCAGCCGATCGAGCCCTTGCGGCGCGAAATCCATCTTCTTGAGCAGCGTCGGCCAGACCGGACCGAGCGCGACATAATCGGGCGAAAGCGCCAGAGCGCGTTCGAGCTCGGCGTCGTCATGCGTCGAGACGCCCAAGCGCACCCCATGCCGGCGCAGCGCGGCAATGTCGGCCGTATCGAGATCGCCCTGCCCGAGATGAACGAAGTCGCAGCCCTCCTCGATGGCGAGCTCCCAATAGTCATTGACGACGAGCTGCGCTCCCGCCGCCCGGCAGAGATCCCGGGCGCGGGCGATCTCGGCGCGCAATTCGGGTCCCGAACGGTCTTTTACACGCAGTTGCACGAGTTTCACGCCAAGCGGCAGCAGGCGCGTCAGCCAGTCCGATCGATCGACGATAAGATAGAACGGATCGAGGTTCGATACGGTCAACTGCTGCTCCTTCTACGGCAAGCCATAGCAGGCGAAAGGGAATGGAGGCGTTGCGCCGGGCGGCGCATTCAGGCGACGTCCCCAAAGGGCCGGCCGAGCGCCGGCGTCGAGGGCTCAGCCATGTCGCGGGGCGTCATCGGCTTTGCAAGATGCGCCAGACGGCCGGCTTCTACCGCGAGGCCGAACGCCCGCGCCATGGCGACGGGGTCGCCGGCGCGCGAGACGGCGGTGTTGAGCAGCACCGCGTCATAGCCCATCTCCATCACCGCGACGGCGTGGGAGGGCGCGCCAAGTCCGGCGTCGACGATGAGCGGCACGCCCGGGAAATGCGCGCGCAGCGCCCGAAGCGCAAAGGCGTTGTTGACGCCGCGCCCTGAGCCGATCGGCGCCGCCCAGGGCATCAGGACTTCGCAGCCCGCGTCGAGCAACTTCTCGGCGACGACGAGATCGTCGGTCGTATAGGGAAAGACCTTGAAGCCTTCCGCAGACAGCGCCCGCGCCGCCTCGATGAGGCCGAAAACGTCCGGCTGAAGCGTATCTTCCTCGCCGATCACCTCGAGCTTGATCCAGTCGGCCTCGAAGACGTCGCGCGCCATTTGCGCCGTGGCGATCGCCTCGCGCGCCGTCCGGCAGCCCGCCGTGTTGGGCAAGACCCGCACGCCAATCTCTCGGATGAGCCCCCAGAAGCTCTCGCCGGCGCGCGAGCCGCCGGCCTCGCGGCGCAGGGACACGGTGACGATTTCGCACGCCGAGGCGCGAACCGCCTCGGCGAGGATGGCCGGCGACGGATAACGCGCCGTGCCCAGCAACAGCCGCGAGCGCAGCGGCGCCTGATAGAGGGTGAGAGGATCGGCGGCGCCCATGGAAAAAGCCTTCAACCTCCCTGCCGCGGCGTGACGATTTCGACGGCGTCGCCCTCCTGCAGCTGGGTTTTCTCGCGATCCTTGTCGCGCACGAACTCCTGATTGAGCGCCGTGCCGACCTTCTGGTCCTCATAGCCCAATTCGCGCAACAGGGCGTCGAGCGTCGTGGCCGACACGTCACGCGGTCGCCCGTTCACCTGAATCCGCATCCATGACCTCCGGGAAATAGGCTCCGTCGAGAACGACCTCGGCGGCGCGGCGCGCGAGCGCCGGGGCCAGCAGGAACCCATGCCTGTAGAGCCCATTGATATAGATCGTCCGGCCGCGCCGGATAAGGCGCGGAAGATTGTCGGGAAAGGCCGGCCTCACGTCCGAGCCCATTTCGACGATCTCCGCCTCGGCGAAGGCGGGGTGAATGGCGAAGGCCGAATTGACGAGCTCCACCACCGAGCGCGCCGTCACGCGCGCGCGCTCCTCATTCTCGATCATGGTCGCGCCGACCATGAACAGCCCCTCGCCGCGCGGCACGACATAGACAGGTCGGCGCGGATGCAGCATGCGCACCGGGCGCGACAGCGAAATCTCGTCGCTGCGCAGCACCAGCATCTCGCCCTTGACGCCGCGCAAGCCAGGAAGCGCGTCACGCGCCGCGAACCCCCGGCAATCGAGGGTCCAGTCCGGGGGCGACGCAAGGTTTTCAGCCTCGACGCCGAAGCGGGTCTCGACGTCTGGCGTCGCGGCGAGGCGCGACGACAGCGCCTGCATCGCCGCGCGCGGATCGAGATGCGCCTCCTGCGGAAAGAACAGCGCTTGTTCGAAACGGCCGGAAAGGTCTGGCTCGAGCGCCGCGACGCCCCCGGCGTCGAGCCGCTCGAAGCGCGCCGTGCGGCGGGCGAAGTCAGAAAGCTCCGCGCGCTCGCGCGGCGCGGCGATCACGAGACTGCCGGCGACGGTCGCGACGGGAATGTCGCGCGTCCAGAAGCCGAGCGCCTCCTCTCCGAGTTGCGCGACGATGGGCTCGGCGCTTTCCAGCTCGCACCAGGGCGCGATCATGCCGCCGGCGAAGCGCGAACAGCCCTGCCCCGGCGCCTCCTGGCGCTCGACGAGCTCGACCGCGACGCCGCGGCGCGCCAGCGCAAAGGCCGCGCAGAGCCCGGCAACGCCGGCCCCGATCACCCGCGCGCGCATGGCCCGCGCCCCAATTTCGAAAAGCTGGTCACCATCCCTCCGCCAGCATTGGAACTGGATCAGGTTCGAAGGGTCGCCGCGCCCGGCGCCTCATGACGCCCCCGCAGCCTCTCAGCCCCGTGACGGCGCGCAAGCGCCGCCGGGCGGGGCTCCCCCGGCGGGGCGGAGAGTCGCGCGAATGGCCGCTTGCGTCAAGCGACGCCGGCTCGGTCGTCACCGGCGCCCACGGCCCCCTGCGGTCTTGCAAGACTGGCGGGGATGTCCCAAGTTCTGCCCAATGACAAGCGCGCCTCAAGGCAAACCGGCGCGCCCACAGGGGAGTGAAATCAATGTTTTTTGTCACCAAAACGGTGGGGCTGCGGTCCGCCCTGGCGGCGGCGCTCGTCGCCGGCGCGCTCGGCCTCGCCGCTCCGGCGCAGGCGGCCAAGCTCGGCCCTTATTTCCCGATCCCCAACGGCTTCAATCTCACCGGCGTCGCGCGCGACTCGCTGCTGAGCATCCAGTCGAGCTGGCTCAAGAACGGCCTCGATAATCTCGAAAAGGCGAAAAAGGAGGCCGAGGCCGCACACGACGACGCGAAGGTCGCCGATCTCGACAAACAGATCGAGGACGCCAAAGCCGAGATCGCCCTCGCCGGCGACACCACCCCGGGGCCGATTCAAAAAGAGCGCAAGGACAAGCTGCTCACCCACGTCAATCAATGGATCAACGAACTCGATCGCATGGCGACCGAGCAGATGAAGATCGCCATCATGTCGGATGGCGGCGTGGCGATGACGGCCGAGAAGCTCAATCACCAATACTCGACCTTCGCCGACGACCTTCAGAAGGCCAAGCGCGATCAAAGCGTCGAAAACTGGGGCAAGTAAGAGCGGCCCCTCAGGCGAGATCGGCGCGGTTGGAGGCCTTCCGCCTACAGCGGAAAATCCTCGAGCGGCGCCGGCTTTTGTAAATCGGAATGCAGCTGCTCAAGCCGCCGCGCGGCGTCGTCGACGGCGCTCGCAACTTTTTCCTCGAGCGCGGCGACGGCCTTTTTCGTTGCGTCGAGCTCGGCGCGCAACGTTGTCACTTCGCGTTCCATCGCCTCGGCCTTGCCCCGGCAGTCCATGGACTCGTCGGCGATGGCCAGCGCCGCCATGACGACGATGCGCTGCTCGCCGATCTCTTTGAAACTGTCCTTCATATTCAGGATCTTGCCCTCGACGTAGCGCGCGAGCTCCTCGAGCCGCGGCTCCTCGCCATCGTCGCAGGAGAGGCGATAGGCGCGGCCGGCGATATTGACCAGGACGGCGGCCATGGCGCTACTCCTCCCCCCGCGCTGCGACGGCGGTCTCGAGCGCGGCGGCGACCCCCGCACTCGCGTGGTCGAGGCGCCGCAGCACCTCGTCGCGGGTTTTTTCCAAAGCGCTGACGCGGGCGAGCGCGTCGTCGAGTTCGAGCGCGAGGCGCCCCCGGTCGTCCTGCATGATGGCGAGCTCCTCCTCGAGCTCGGCGCTGGAGAGATCGTCCTCGAGCCGCACGGCGACCGTGCGCTCGAGCTGTTCCAGCGCGGCCTTGAGGCGCGCAAGCGCGGCGTCGAGCTTTTCCGCGGACTTTTCTGGATGCGTCATCGCCGGGCGGCGCCCTATTTCTCGCGGCGGAAGAGGTTGCGGCCGGCGCTTGCCGATTCGCCGCAGGACGTTGGTAGCATGAATCGGGCCTTTCCGAAGCCGCCTGGACGGAAGCCGCGGGGAGAAACGCCCCGGGCGCCCGCCTTCGCGGCCCGCGCGCGGCGCGCCGACGCGTTGACAGGGGGACGCGAGGTGCTATCACACGCTCGCCTCGACATCACGGCCCGGCGCGCGGCGCGCAGACGCAGCAGGGCGAGAGCCGCCTTTCTCGCGAAACAGGCGGCGACAAGGAGATTTTCCATATGACCGTCAGAGTGGCCATCAACGGCTTCGGGCGTATCGGCCGCAACATCCTTCGCTACATCGTCGAAACCGGCCGCACGGACCTCGAGGTCGTGGCCATCAACGACCTGGGCTCGGTCGAGACCAACGCCCATCTGTTGCGCTACGATTCGGTCCATGGACGCTTCCCGCACGAGGTGAAGGTCGAGGCCGACACGATCAACGTCGGTCGCGGCCCAATCAAGGTCACCGCCATCAAGAACCCGGCGGAGCTTCCCTATAAGGATCTCAGCGTCGACGTCGCTTTGGAATGCACGGGCCTCTTTACCGCGCGCGACAAGGCGAAGCTGCTGCTCGACGCGGGCGCCAAGCGCGTGCTTGTCTCGGCCCCCGGCGACGGCGCGGATCTCACGGTCGTCTACGGCGTCAACCACGACAAGTTGACGAAGGACCATCTGATCGTCTCCAACGCCTCCTGCACGACGAATTGTCTCGCGCCGGTGGCGAAGGTGCTGAACGACGCGATCGGCATCGAGAAGGGGATCATGACGACGATCCACTCCTACACGGGCGACCAGCCGACGCTCGACACCTTCCACAAGGACCTCTACCGCGCCCGCGCCGCCGCGCTGTCGATGATCCCGACCTCGACGGGCGCCGCCAAGGCCGTCGGCCTCGTCCTGCCGGAGCTCAACGGCAAGCTCGACGGCTTCGCGATTCGCGTGCCGACGCCGAACGTCTCCGCCGTGGACCTGAAGTTCATCGCCAAGCGGCCGACGACCAAGGACGAGATCCACGCGGCGATCATCGCCGCCGCCGACGGTCCGATGAAGGGCGTGCTCGCCTATACGACGGAAAAGCTCGTCTCGATCGACTTCAACCACAACCCGGCCTCGTCGACGTTCCACCTCGACCAGACCAAGGTGATGGACGGCAATCTCGTCTCCATCCTCTCCTGGTACGACAATGAATGGGGCTTCTCCGGCCGCATGACGGATACAGCGGCGCTGATCGGGTCGCTGATCTGAAGCGCTCCTGACGACGACCTTTGACGCGGGCCGTTTTCGGCCCGCGTCGCTTTTGTAAACGACGATTGTGGAGCCCGCAGATGACCGCCTTCCGCACCCTCGATGACGTCGACGTCAAAGGCAAACGCGTGCTCCTGCGCGTCGATCTCAATGTTCCGATGGAGGAAGGCCGGGTCACCGACGCAACCCGCATCGAGCGCATCCTGCCGACGATCAATGAGATCGCCGAGAAGGGCGGCAAGGTCGTGCTGCTCTCGCATTTCGGCCGGCCCAAGGGGCAGCGCGTCGATGAGGAGTCGCTGCGCCACACGCTCCCCACGCTCGAACATTATCTCAAGCGCAAGGTGACGTTCGCCGACGATTGCGTGGGCGCGCCCGCCGAGGCCGTCGTCGCCGGCCTGAAGGACGGCGAGGTCGCGCTCCTCGAAAATACCCGCTTCCACAAGGGCGAGGAAAAGAACGATCCCGCCTTCGCCGATGACGTAGCGAAACTCGGCGACATTTTCGTCAACGACGCCTTCTCGGCGGCGCATCGCGCCCACGCCACGACCGAGGGGCTGGCGCATAAACTTCCCGCCATCGCCGGCCGCACCATGCAGGCGGAACTGGAGGCGCTTTCATCGGCGCTGACCAGCCCGGCGCGCCCGGTGATGGCGATCGTCGGCGGCGCCAAGGTTTCGACCAAACTGGAATTGCTCGGCAATCTCGTCGCCAAGGTCGACTATCTCGTCATCGGCGGCGGCATGGCCAACACCTTCCTCGCCGCGCAAGGCAAGGCGGTCGGCAAATCGCTCTGCGAGCACGACCTCGCCGCGACGGCGCGCGACATTCTCGAGAAAGCCAAAGCCGCCAATTGCACGGTGGTTCTCCCCGTCGACGCCACCGTCGCCAAGAAATTCGAGGCGCATGCGCCGTCGCATATCGTCTCGGTCGACCATGTCGCGCAGGACGACATGATTCTCGACGTGGGGCCGAAGTCGGTCGCCCATGTCGAATCGCTTCTCGCCAAATGCAAGACGCTCGTCTGGAACGGCCCCTTCGGCGCCTTCGAACTGCCGCCCTTCGAAGAGGGCACGAGCGCCGTCGCCCAAACGGCGGCGCGATTGACCGTCGAAGGCAAGCTGTTGTCGATCGCCGGCGGCGGCGACACGGTGGCGGCGCTCAATCAGGCCCATGCCGCTCAGGAATTTTCTTACGTGTCCACGGCCGGCGGCGCCTTCCTCGAGTGGCTCGAAGGCAAGACCCTGCCCGGGGTCGCGGCGCTGCAGGCCTAGCGCGAAGTTATTTGTTGAGTCATTGGCCCGTTTGGCGGCGCGTGAATGCGCCGTTGACGGCGCCGGGCGCGGCGCGTTACCAGAGAGACGAGTAAAAACCGCGTTAAGGCGTCGGAAGAATGCCGAGAAAGAGCGTTGCAAAATTCGGGATCGGGCAAGTCGTGAAGCATCGACGCTACCCCTTCCGCGGCGTCATCTATGACGTCGACCCGGTGTTCGCCAATACCGAGGAGTGGTGGCTCTCGATTCCCGAAGAGCTGCGGCCAAGCAAGGACCAGCCCTTCTACCATCTCTTCGCCGAGAACGCCGAAACCGAATATGTGGCCTATGTCTCGGAGCAGAATCTCCTGCCCGACACCTCCGGCGACCCCGTCCGCCATCCCCAGGTCGAGGAGACGTTCGAGCGCGACGACGACGGCGTCTATCGGATGCGCGCGCCCAAGCGGCATTGAGAGATCGGACGCCGAGCCGCGCCCTAACCCGCATTGCTGACGACCTCATCCGGCAAGTCGCGAAGGCTTCCGGACCCACCGCGCTTCTTTGCGCCGACGACGTTTGACAGCGCAGCGAAGACGTCCGGGCGACGCGTGCGCCCGCCGCCAGACGCGATGCAAAAAAAACGCCCGCGTTGGGGACGCGGGCGTTTTCCTTTTCTAAGCCGTCCTTACTTCTTTTCGGCGGAGCCCTTGGCCTCGAGCTTCTTGCGCTCTTCTTCGGCCTTCTTCTGCAACTCTTCCTGAAGCTTCTTCTGCTGCTCCTCGAGCACCTTCGGGTCGATCGCCGGGCCGTCGAAGGCCTTTCCGAAATTGGCCAGAGGCAGGTAGAAGGTCACTTCGGCGTTGGCCTGGTTCTTGACCACGATCATCATCTTCTCGGCCTTCTTCATGCCGTCGATGACCGTCTTCTTGACCTTGGCCTCAGCAAAGCAGCCGTTCGGGAAGCAGATCTCGAAGGCGCCGGATTCGACCGGTCCCTTGTCGATCGCGAAGCGAAAGCCCGGCTTCAACATGAGCCCCGGCGGCAGCAGCAGGCGGATGATCTTGGTGTCGTCCGCCTTGGGATCGTAGACGGCGAGGGCGAGCAGCGGCTGCGGGGCGTCGCCTTCCTTGGCGGCCGCGCCGAAATCGCGGGTCGTGTAGCAGATTTCCTTCTTCGTCGCCTGGTCCGTGCCGCAGACCTTGGTCCAGTCGGGCTGGACCGCCTGCAGATTGGCGGCGATCGGACCCGCTGGCTGCGCCGGCTGCTGCTGGGCGGGCGCGCCGCCGGGGGCCGGAGCCTGCTGGGCCTGCGCGGAGAAGCCGGCGAGCAGCAAGGCTCCCGCCAACGCAACCGCGGCGGACCGCGGGAAGAGGATCGACATGAGGAAGTCCCTTTCGCTTGTCTGCTAGCCGGCGCTGTTCCGGCGTCAGCAAATTATCGTTGTCTCGTCGTCGCGGGGGCGCCGCACGCGCGGGCGCAAAAACTGGCGCCGTGAAAACCCTTGCCCTACCGCGCCTCGACCGCGGCGCGACGTCGCGCCTTGGTCGACGGCAAAGCTCTTTACAGCGTCACGGCGACGATTTCCAGCGGGTCCGAAGGGCGTTGCGTCCCTTTGGACGGCCGGACATCCTTAAAATTTGCCAAATGCGGCGGAATGAAGCCCGCCCGCGGGCTTCAAGCCGCCACATGTTCGACTATGGTCGGGCTATGACGTCTCATACGATTCGCGGCCACGGCGTCTTCGGCCGGCCCGGCCGCGCCCTCGCGGCCGCCCTCCTGATCGTCGCCGCGACCGCGCCAGCCGGAGCCGCGGAGCCGACGCATGCGCTCTCCGTGCATGGCGCGCCGGCGCTGCCGGCGAACTTCGACCACTTCCCCTACGCCGACCCGCAGGCGAAGAAAGGCGGCCGGCTGCGCGTCGGGCTGCCGGGAACCTTCGACAGCCTCAACCCCTTCAACGTCAAATCCGGCACGGCGGCGCAGGGGCTCGTCGGCAATGTGTTTCAAAGCCTGATGGCGCGCTCGCAGGACGAGCCCTTCACGCTCTATCCGCTGATCGCGCGGTCGGTCGAGATCGATCCCGCCCGCACGCATGTGACGTTCCATCTCGATCCGCGCGCGCATTTCTCGGACGGCGCTCCGATCACCTCGGAGGACGTGCTGTTCTCGTTCAACCTCCTGAAATCGAAGGGCCGTCCGCAGCAGCGGATCGCCTATGGGCTCGTAAAATCCATCGAGGCGCCCGACGCTCACACGGTGCGTTATGACCTGACCGGCGTCGATGACCGCGAACTGCCGCTCATTCTGGCCATTATGCCGATCTTGCCCAAACATGCGACCAAGGCCGACACCTTCACGGACGCGACGCTCGCAAAGCCGATCGGCTCCGGTCCCTATGTCGTCGAAGACGCCCAGCCCGGCGCGCGCGTGCTGTTGCGCCGCGATCCCAACTACTGGGGCACCGACGCGCCGAGCCAGCGCGGCCTCTACAATTTCGACGAGATCGACATCCAGTATTTCCGCGACGGCAATTCGCTGTTCGAGGCGTTCAAGGCCGGCCTGATCGATTATCGCGACGAGACGAGCACGACGCGCTGGTCGACCTCCTACGACTTTCCAGCGCTGCGCGACGGGCGCGTCGTGAAGGAATCGCTCAAGAACGACAATCCCAAGGGCTTGAACGGCTTCGTCTTCAATACGCGGCGGCCGCTCTTTGCCGACGTCAGGCTGCGCGAGGCGCTCGGCATGATGTTCGATTTCGAGTGGGTCAACGCCAATTACTATTCGGGCCTCTATACCCGCACGAAGAGCTTCTTCGACGAATCGGAGCTGTCGTCGTCGGGCCGTCCCGCGAACGCCAAGGAGCGGGCCTTGCTCGCGCCCTATCCCGACGCCGTGCGCGCCGACATTCTCGAAGGCAAATGGCGGCCGCCGGTGAGCGACGGCACCGGGCGCGACCGCGAGATGGCGCGGCGCGCCCTCGATCTGCTGGCGGCCGCCGGCTATCGCTTGGAGGACGGAAAACTCGCAAAGGACGGCGCGCCCGTCTCCTTCGAGATCATGGTGAAAGATCGCGATCAGGAGCGACTGGCGCTGAGCTACGCGTCGACGCTCGCTCGCATCGGCGTCGAGGCGCGCGTGCGTCTCGTCGACGAAGTGCAATATCAGCGGCGGCGCCAGAAATTCGATTTCGACATGATGATCGGCCAATATGTCGCCTCGGCCTCGCCGGGCAACGAGCAGCGCATGCGCTGGGGTTCGTCGAGCGCGACGCAGGAAGCCTCCTTCAATCTCGCCGGCGCCGCCTCGCCCGCGATCGACGGGCTCATCGCGGCAGTGCTCGCCGCCAAAAGCGACGAGGATTTCGTCGCCGCCGTGCGCGCCTATGACCGCGTGCTGCTGTCGGGCTTTTACGTGGCGCCGCTGTTCCACGCTTCCGAGCAATGGATCGCCCACTCCGCCGACCTGACGCGGCCCGATCGCCTGCCGCGCTACGGCTCGCCGATCTTCGGGCCGACGCTGGAGAGCTGGTGGCGGAAAACTCCATGATCGGGGGCGACGCAGCGCAAGATTGCGGCGCATGCGCCGGCGCACATTGGCGGCGGCGCGGCGGCGCAATGATCCCGCCTACACGGGCCACGCGCCTGCCTTGCCGCTCAGCCGGAGGACTTGAATGGGCTTTCCGCTTTTCATCATTGGCGCGGTCGCGGTCGGCCTTCTGATTCTCGACCATAATCTGAACCTCGGCCTCGCATTCCTGCATAATCCGCTGTTCTGGTTCGCCTATGTCGCGCTGCTCGCGCTCGCGACCATGGTGCGTTTCGTGCGGCAGCAGAGCGTGCTCGTCGTCGAGCGGCTCGGACGCTACAACCGCACGCTCACCGCGGGCGTCAATTTCGTCTATCCCATCGTCGAACGCGTGGCTTATGTCTTCGATCTGCGCGAGCAGGTGATCGACGTGCCGGCGCAGGACGCCATCACCAAGGACAACGCGACCGTCACCATCGACGGCATCCTTTATTACAAAATCATCAACGCCAAGGACGCCGCATATGGCGCCGAGGACATTCAGCGCGCGATCGTCAATCTCGCGCAGACCTCCATGCGCTCCGCCATCGGCTCGATGGAGCTCGACAAGACTTTCGAAAACAGAAGCGAGATCAACGAGCGCGTGGTCCGCGCCGTCTCCGACGCCGCGCAGCTCTGGGGCGCTTATGTGACGCGCTATGAAATCAAGGACATCAAGATGCCGGAGTCGCTGCGCCAGTCGATGGAGCGGCAGATGAAGGCCGAGCGCGACAAGCGCGCCGCCGTGCTCGAATCCGAGGGCGTGAAGCAATCCGAGATCAACCGCGCCGAGGGCGAGAAACAGGCGGCGATCCTGCGCGCCGAAGGTCAGGCGAAGGCGATCGAACTGGTGCGCCAGCAGATCACGCAGGTCGGCGGCGATCAGGCGGTGCAGCTCGAAGTCGCGAAATCCGCGATCGAACAGTATGGTCGTCTCGCCAAGGCCGGCAATGCGCTGGTGCTGATGGGCGATGGCGCGGATCCCGCCGGCTGGATCGCCCGGGCGATGGCCGTGCTGAAGACGGTCAACGCCGGGACGACGACGGCGCCAAAGAGCCGTGCGCAGCCATGGGACAATCAGGAGTGACGGCAATCGACATCGACGCGAGCCTCCTTGCCGACCCGGCCACGCTGAGCCTGATCGCGGGCCTCGCGCTGCTCGCTTTCGATATCCTCGTGGTCGGCCTGTCCCCGATCATGTTCGTCGCCGTCGGCGCGCTCGTCACGAGCGCGACGCTCTTTGCGACGGGCGCCCGGCCGGGACTCCTGGAAACCGCCGCCATCGCGTCGGTGCTGAGCCTCCTCATTGCGCTCCTTGGCCGCAAGCCGTTGCAACGCTTTCAGGCCGCCGACGTGCAGGAAGACCAGAGCAGCGACCTCATCGGCCGCGACCTGGTGACGACGCATGAGGTGACGAAGGCGACGGGCCGCGTCCATTGGTCGGGGCTCGACTGGGAGGCGCGGCTTTCAGCTGACGCCGCCGTCGATCGTCTCATGCCCGGCGTCCGCGCGCGCGTCGTGCGCGTCGACAATCTGGTGCTGGTGCTGGCGCCGATCGCGTGAGAAAAAAAGCCCCTTGATCATGCCCGTTCGTCGTCTCGATCCCATCCTCGTCGATCGCATCGCCGCCGGCGAGGTGGTGGAGCGGCCGGCCTCGGCGGTGAAGGAGCTCGTCGAGAACGCGCTCGACGCCGGCGCGACGCGCATCGACGTCGCGATCGAGGACGGCGGCCGCACGCTCATTCGCGTCATCGACGACGGCTGCGGCATGGACGAACACGATCTCGCGCTTGCCGTCGAGCGGCACGCGACCTCGAAGATCCCCGACGGCGACCTCACCCATATTGCGACGCTCGGCTTTCGCGGCGAGGCGCTCCCCTCCATCGCCGCGGTGGCGGATCTTTCGATCGACACGCGCGCCAGGGAGGCGCCGCATGGCTTTTCGATCCGCATCGAGGCCGGCGAAAAGCGCGGCCTGTCGCCCTCGAGCTGGCCGCGCGGCACGCGGATCGAAGCGCGCGCGCTGTTCGCGGCGACGCCGGCGCGGCTCAAATTCTTAAAGACCGAGCGCACCGAGACGGCCGCCGTCGTCGATGTCGTCAAGCGCCTCGCCATGGCGCATCCCGACGTGCGCTTCTCGCTCTCGACCGACAGCGGCCCGCTCTTCGACTATCCCGCCTGCGGCGCCGATGGGGCGCGGCGCATCGCGCAGGCGCTGGGCGACGAGTTTCGCGCCAACGCCTTCGAGATTGACGCGGAACGTTCAGGCGTGCGCCTTTCGGGCCTCGCCGGTCTGCCGACCTACAATCGCGGCAACGCCCAGGCGCAATATGTCTATGTCAACGGCCGCCCCGTGCGCGACAAGCTCTTTTCCGGCGCCATCCGCGCCGCTTATCTCGATTTCTTGAGCGCCGACCGCCATCCGGTCGCCGTGCTGTTCATCGACTGCGATCCGCGCATCGTCGACGTGAATGTCCATCCCGCCAAGGCCGAAGTGCGCTTTTCCGATCCGGGCCTGGTGCGCGGCCTCGTGGTGGGCGCGTTGAAACAGGCGCTCGCCGAGAAGAGCCATCGCAGCGCCACGAGCGGCGCGCAGGCGGCGATCGACATGCTGACGCGCTCGGGCGCCGCGAGCGGCTTCGCGGCCTTTCGATCCCCGGCGCCGGCCAATTGGGACGTCGCCCGGTCGCCCTATGCGCCCGCAGGCTTTGCCGAGACGCGGCAACAGGCGTTCTCGACTGGCGCGCCTTCGGCGGACGCCCGCCCCCACGAGGGGTTCGCCGACGCCACGGCGGAGGACGCCCCGCTCGGCGCGGCGCGCGCGCAGCTGCACGAAACCTATATCATCGCGCAGACCCTCGACGGGCTCGTCATCGTCGACCAGCATGCGGCGCATGAGCGGCTCGTCTATGAAAAGCTCAAAAAACAGCGCGCCGAGGCGGGCGTGGAGCGGCAACTGCTGCTCATCCCCGTCGTCGTCGATCTCGACGAGACGCGCATGAACGCGCTTGCCGGCGCTTTCGAGGAGCTTGCGGCGCTGGGCCTGACGCTCGAACCTTTCGGCCCCGGCGCCGTGCTGGCCCGCGAAACGCCGGCGGTCCTCGGCGAGGTGGACGCCAAGCGGCTCGTCGAGGATATCGCCGACCTTCTGTCTGAGGCCGGCGACGCGCGCGCCCTGTCGCGCCGGCTCGACCATGTGCTCGCGACCTGCGCCTGCCATCATTCCGTGCGCGCAGGACGCCGCCTCAGCGCGCCGGAGATGAATGCGCTCTTGCGCGAGATGGAGACGACGCCGGGCGCGGCGCAATGCAATCACGGACGGCCGACCTATGTGGAGCTGAAGCTTTCGGACATCGAAAAGCTCTTTGGCCGAAAGTGAGGCGAAGAGCTTGAGCGCCGCGCGGCGCTTTCTATGTAAGAGAGCGGTCGATGTGTCTTCCCGGAGGGCTCGATTGCTTCGCTTTGCTCGCACTGACGGCGTCAATCGCAGGGACGCGGTCTTCGGCGTCCTCGCGCTCACCCTCTTCCCCGCTCCCGCCCGCGCCGCGGCGCGCGTCGACATCGAGGCCTTCGACCCTTCGGGCAAAAGCCTCGGCGTCGAGCCGGTCGAGAAGGTCGTGAAGCCGGACGCCGAGTGGCGCGCGCAGCTCTCGGCGCTCGCCTATGACGTCACGCGCCGCGACGGGACCGAGCGCGCTTTCACCGGTCCCTATTGGGACGCGCATGACGACGGGCTGTTTCGCTGCGTCTGCTGCGACACGGCGCTGTTCGATTCGAAGACCAAATATGACTCGGGGACCGGCTGGCCGAGCTTCTTCGCGCCGATCTCCAAGATCAATGTGGTCGAAAGCGTCGACGCTTCCTTCGGCATGCGTCGCGTCGCCGTCTCCTGCAAACGCTGCGACGCGCATCTCGGACATGTCTTCACCGACGGGCCGCGTCCCACGGGTCTGCGCTATTGCATGAATGGCGTCGCCTTGCGCTTCGTTCCGCGCGGAAAGGCGTAAGATGAGAAAGGTTGCGCGCGCCCTGTTGATGGCGCTCCTCATGGCGACGCCGCTGGCCGCCGCCGAACGCGCGGTCAGCCTGCCGCCGCCGGCCTATGATCCAGCCCCCGCGTCGACGGGCCTGCAAAAGCTCGTCGTCGCCGGCGGCTGCTTCTGGGGCGTCCAGGGGGTGTTTCAGCGCGTCAAGGGCGTCTCGCGCGCGGTCTCGGGCTATGCCGGCGGCGACCGCGAGACCGCCCATTACGCGCGGGTCACGCAAGGCGACACGGGTCATGCCGAGTCGGTCGAGGTCACTTATGATCCCGCCAAGGTGAGCGTCGGCGACCTTCTGCGCGTGTTCTTCTCCGTCGTCCATGATCCGACGCAACTGAACCGGCAGGGCCCGGATGTGGGGACGCAATATCGCTCGGCGATTTTCGTCGCCGATCCGGTGCAAGAGAAGGTCGCGCGCGCCTATGTGGCGCAGCTGGCGGCCGCTGGCGCCTTCGCTGCGCCGATCGTCACCCGCATCGAGCCGCTGACGCGCTTTTACCCGGCCGAAAGCTACCATCAGGACTATCTGACGCAGCATCCGCAGGCGCCTTACATCGTCATTAACGACCTGCCGAAAATCGACAGTCTACGGACGCTGTTTCCGGCGCTTTATCGCGAGGCCCCCGTTTCGACGAAATGAGCCAGATCGCTCATCCGCCGAACAGCCTTCGGAAAAATCCTTTCGGCTTTTCCGCCGCAGCGGGCGGGGCCGGAGGCGGCGGGGCGGCGGCCGCGGCGGTCATGCCGGCGACGACGCGGGTCTGTTCCTCCTCGCGCTCGACGCCCGCGCGGGCGATGAGCGCGGCGAGCGTGGGCGCGGAGCTCGCCGCGACCCAGCGCCCGGCCCGGCGCGCGGCGAGATAATCGGCGAGCGCCGAGGCGCTTTGCGGGTCGCGGCTCCTCTCGAAATGCGCGAGCGCCCGCTCGACGGCGCTGATGTCGAGGAGCATGCGCGCCGCCCGCGCCGCGCTCTGACGCGTCGCCACATCGGGCGCGAGGCCGATGCGCGCGCCTTGCAGCGACAGCGCGTCCTCCTCCTGCAGCAAGGCGCCGAGCATGGAGAGCTGCGCGGCGGCGTCGAGGCCCGGCGGGACCATGCCCTCGGCGCCGCAGGCGGCGGCGTAGCGCGCCACGAGCGAAAGCGCGCCGCGCGCGGCCGCGCCGATCCGCCCGTCCTGCGCCTGAGGACTGAGCGGCCCTCCCCTGCCGAGCGCCGCCGCCACGGCGGGATCGGCGCGATAAGCCCCGTAGCCGCCGGCCGCCTGCAGCGGCGCGGGCGCGGCGGCGGAAGCGGCGAGCGCCGCGAAACTCGCCTGCTGCAGCGGCTCGAACACGTCCCACAGACCCGCGGCGGACAAACGCGGCGGAAACCCGGCGCGGGTTAAAGCCTCATTCAGCCCGGCGACGAGTTTTTCGCGCCGGCCCTTGAGCCCCGCCGCGCGCTCGGCGAAGGCGCGGGCCGCGGCGCCCGTGCTCATGCGCGCCCCGGCGCTTTCGGCCCGGCGCATCAATTCGTCGAGCAGCAGATCGTCGTCGCCGAGGCGGCGCGGCGCGAGCCCATCCGCCTCGACGCGAAACAGCCGCACGAAGGGCGGCCCGCCCGGATCGACCGGCGCGACGCCGAGATCGCCCGGCCGCGCGGCGGGCGCGACGAGGCCGACCTCGTCGCCGAGCGACGCGCCGTAGAAGTCGATCTCGATCGTTTCGCCGAGCCCGGCGGCGTTCTTCTCCGGCGCGCGGCGCACGGCGACGCCGTCGGCCTCCGGAGACGCGGGATCGAGCAGCAGATTGAGGAGGTTCAACACGACGACGGCGTCGCGCGATTCGACCGCGTCCGGGTGCTCTGCAGGTTCGCCCGTCGCCTGGCGGATGTCATCGAAGGTGAGCGGATCGACGATGGGCTCGCCGCCCTGCTTCTGCTCCTGCATCCAGCCGCGCAGGCGCCGGCGCTGATTGAGCGCGATGGCGACGCAGGCGCGCCCAACGAGCGTCGCGCTCTCCTCGAGCGAATCGGGGATGCGCAGGCGCAGGCCGACGCGCGGCGCGCCATTCTCGGCGACCCAGTGCTGCATGACGGCGAAGGGCGCCTCGCGGGTATCGGCGGCCGCCTCCGCCTCGAGCGGGCGCGCCTCGAGCAGCAGGCGGCTCTGATAGGCGGGAAAAATGCGCCGGGCCGGCGCGAGACGCAGCACGAGCCCGCCATCCGCGCCCTGTTCGAAGGCGCGGCGCTGGCCGAAGGCCCAGACGAGCCGCGCCCCGGCGGAAGCAGTTTGCTCGCGGGCGAGACGCTCGACGTCTCCCCGCGCCGGCAGGGAGATGATCCGGAAGACCGCTTCGGCGGGGCCATTGCCCTCCGGCAGGAGAGTCATCAGCAGGCGGTAGTCGGCCCCCGGCGGCTGGTCGCGCTCGGACCCGAGAGAGAGCGTCAGCGCCGCGCCGTCAGCGGCTGTGAGCCGCACGAATCGATGCTCCGCCGGAATATCGAAGACGACGGCGCCGGCGCGCCAGCGCGGCGCGTCGATCACATCCGCGAGCGTCGACTCGGTCTCGAAGTCGATGTCGCCCGCCGAAACCACGGTGAGCGCGGGACGCGCCGCGAACGGCGGCGCACGCTCGGCTCCGTCGAAGCCGCCGATGACGAGACGTCTTCCGCCGTCCCAGAAATAGTCTAGTTGCTCTTGCCACATTCGCCGCAGCGCCCGGGTGGTTTGGAGAGTGCATGGCGCTACGGTCCATGCATGAGAAAGCGTGCAAAAGAATAGCCGGGCCGCAGGCCGAGGCGCAAATCTCGCAAAACCGGCGCGAAGCGGGTTGACGCCTCAGGCAAACGGACACATCTTTGACCGTGTGGACTTCTTCGCGGGAGAGACCGGCGATTCGCGCCGGCGCCGAAGGCGAAACCGCCCCGGAAACGCTCAGGCAAAAGGACCGCGTGAAGAAAAGACTCTGGAAAGCGGCGCAGCGCTTCTGGCGCTTCGCCCACCGAAGGGCGTAACCCGCAAGGCTTCTTGACGGAAGCGGCGTGGGGAAATCTCTCAGGTCACCGGACAGAGGGGGCGCGCGGGGAGCGGAAGTCCGCGAGCTGCGCTTGACGCCCAACGCCGGAGAGTCCCTCGTGACGGCTGAGCCCAACCTCCAGACCGCGCCCCTCGCGCACTTGCCGCTCGACGCGTTGCATCGCAGCCTCGGCGCGCGCATGGCCCCTTTCGCCGGCTATGACATGCCGGTGCAATATGCCTCCGGCATTGTTTCGGAAACGCTTCACACGCGTCAGAAAGCGGGTCTCTTCGACGTGTCGCACATGGGCCAGGCGATTCTCGCGGGCGCCGGCGCGGCCGCCGCGCTCGAAAGCCTCGTCCCCGCCGATCTCGTCGGCCTCGCCCCCGGCCACACGCGTTACACGCAGCTTTTGAACGACAAGGGCGGCATTCTCGACGACCTCATGGCCACGCGCCTGCCGGGCGTGGAGGAGCGACTGCTTCTCGTCGTCAACGCCGCGCGCAAGGCGCAGGATTACGCCTTCATCCGTGAGAGACTGCCCCAATTCGATCTCCTTCCGTTGAACCGCGCGCTGATCGCCCTGCAGGGGCCGCGCGCGGCCGCGGTCCTCGGCGCTTTGCTCCCCGGCGTCGAGGACCTTTCCTTCATGGACTGGCGCGCCTTCGAGGAAGGCCCGACCAGCGTCTTCGTCTCGCGCAGCGGCTATACGGGCGAGGACGGATTCGAAATTTCGATCCGTTCTGAAAACGCCGAAACTTTCGTAAAGGCGCTGCTCGACAATGAGGACGTCCAGCCCGCGGGCCTCGGCGCGCGCGACGCGTTGCGGCTCGAGGCGGGCCTGCCGCTCTATGGCCACGACCTCGACGAGACGATCGATCCGGTCGAAGCGGGCCTTGCCTGGTCGATCGGCAAGCGGCGGCGGGCCGAGGGCGGCTTCCCCGGCTTTGCGCGCATCAGCGCCGCCTTGCGGGACGGGCCGGCGCGGCGGCGCGTCGGGCTGCTGCCTCAGTCCAAAGCGCCTGTGCGCGAAGGCGCCATGCTGGTCTCGACCAGCGGCGAACTCGCCGGCCACGTGACCTCGGGCGGCTTCTCGCCGACGCTGCAACGGGCGATCGCCATGGGCTATGTCGCCAGCAAGCACGCCAACAAAGGCGCGCAGGTCGTGAGCGAATTGCGCGGCAATCGCGTGGCGCTCGACGTCGCGCCGCTGCCTTTCGTTTCGCATCGCTATTTCAAACCCACCGCCTGAAGGAGGCGACATGACCGGCCTGCGTTTTACAAAGGACCACGAATATCTTCGCCTCGACGGCGACGCCGCCGTCGTCGGCATTACGGATTATGCGCAGGAGCAGCTTGGCGACATCGTCTTCGTCGACCTGCCGAAGGTCGGGAAAAAAGTGACGAAGGGCTCGGAACTCGCAGTCATCGAAAGCGTGAAGGCGGCAAGCGAAGTCTATGCGCCGATCTCGGGCGAAGTCGTCGAGGTCAACGCCGCGCTCGGCGAGAAGCCGGCGCTCGTCAATGAAGATCCGATGCAAGGCGGCTGGCTCGTGAAACTCAAAGTCGACGCGCCCGGCGAGGTCGAGGGCCTGATGGACGCCGACGCCTATGCAAGCTTTGTGAAGACGCTGTAGCCCCCACAAGGAAACCCGAAGATGCGCTATCACCCGCTGTCGGACGCCGACAGAGAGGCCATGCTCGCCGCCATCGGCGTCGCGGACATCGAGGCCCTTTACGCCGACGCGCCGGCCTCGACGCTCTTGACGTCGCCGCTCGATCTGCCGCCCCACAAGTCGGAGATGGAAGTCGAGCGCATTTTCTCGCGGCTCGCGGCGCGCAACGTCGCCGCCGGCCGGGTTCCCTTCTTTGTCGGCGCCGGCGCCTATAAGCATCACGTGCCGGCGAGCGTCGATCATCTCGTTCAGCGCTCCGAGTTTCTCACGAGCTACACCCCCTATCAGCCCGAGATATCGCAAGGGACTTTGCAGTATCTTTTCGAATTTCAGACGCAGGTCGCGTTGTTGACGGGCATGGAGGTCGCCAACGCCTCCATGTACGACGGCTCCACCGCAACGGCCGAAGCCGTTCTGATGGCGCATCGGCTGACGAAGCGGCGCAAGGCGCTGCTCTCCGGCGGATTGCATCCGCATTACGCCGAGGTCGTGCGCACGATCTCACGCCTCGCCGAGGATGCGGTCGCCGACATGGCGCCCGACCCGAGAGGCGCGGAAGATCTCATTGCGCAGATCGACGACACGCTCTCCTGCGTCGTCGTGCAGACCCCCGACGTCTTCGGCAATCTGCGTGACCTCACGCCGATCGCCGAGGCCTGCCATCGTCACGGCGCGCTGCTCGTCGCCGTGTTCACGGAGGCGGTGTCGCTCGGCCTCGTTACGCCGCCGGGCGCGATGGGCGCGGATATCGTCGTCGGCGAAGGTCAGTCGATCGGCAATGCGCTCAATTTTGGCGGGCCCTATGTCGGCTTGTTTGCGACGCGCAACGAGTTTGTGCGGCAGATGCCGGGCCGGCTCGCCGGCGAAAGCGTCGACGCCGACGGACGCCGCTCCTTCGTGCTGACGCTTTCAACCCGCGAGCAGCACATCCGCCGCGACAAGGCGACCTCCAATATTTGCACCAATTCCGGCCTCTGCGCGCTGGCCTTCACGATCCACCTGACGCTGCTCGGCGAAGCGGGACTTACAAAGCTCGCGCGCCTCAACCACGCCAACGCCGTGGCGCTTGCCGAAATGCTGGAAAAGGTTCCGGGAGTCGAGCTCCTGAACCGGACCTTCTTCAACGAATTCACGCTGCGCGTCCCCGGCGACGCCGCGGCGATTGTCGAGACAATGGCGGCGAAGGGCGTGCTCGCGGGCGTTCCGGTCTCGCGGCTGCTCCCCGGCGCCGGTCTGGACGATCTGCTGCTCGTCGCCTCGACGGAGGCCAACGCCGACGAAGACCGCGCCGCCTTTGTCTCCGCGCTCAAGGAAACGCTCTGATGCTCGACCGCCCCGCACATATCGACGACTTCGAAGAAGCGCCTGCGACCTTCACCGGCAATCGCGGGCTCGATCAGGAAGAGGCGCTTATCTTCGAGAGCGGCCGCCGCGAGGCGAGCGGCGTCGACGTCGACGAGCCGCCGCCTTTCGCGCCGCGCCTGGGGAGCCTCGCGCGCACGGAGCCGATCGGCCTCCCCGGCCTCACCGAGCCCGAGACCATGCGCCACTACGTGCGCCTGTCGCGGAAGAACTATTCGATCGACGCGGGGCTGTATCCGCTCGGCTCCTGCACGATGAAGCACAATCCCCGCCTGAACGAGAAGATGGCGCGGCTCGAAGGCCTCGCGGACATTCATCCGCTGCAGCCGGTTTCGACCGCCCAGGGCGCGCTCGAGCTCATGCAGACGCTCGCCCATTGGCTGCTGACGCTGACCAACACGCAGGCCATCGCCCTCTCGCCGAAGGCCGGCGCCCATGGGGAGCTCTGCGGCATGATGGCGATCAAATCCGCAATCGCCGCCAAGGGCGAGGGCGCGACGCGCAAGGTTGTGCTGATCCCGCAATCGGCGCATGGCACCAATCCGGCGACGGCGGCGCTGCTCGGCTTTTCGGTGCGCGTCGTGCCGGCGGCGGCGGATGGGACCGTGCGCGTCGCGGCGGTGACGGAGGCGCTCGGCCCCGACGTCGCCGCCATCATGCTCACCAATCCCAACACCTGCGGCCTGTTCGAGCGCGACATCGTCGAGATCGCCGACGCGGTGCATGAGGCGGGCGCCTATTTCTACTGCGACGGCGCCAATTTCAACGCCATCGCCGGCGTCGCGCGGCCGGGCGACTTCGGCGTCGACGCCATGCATATCAATCTCCACAAGACCTTCTCGACGCCGCACGGCGGCGGCGGACCGGGCGCGGGGCCTGTGGTGCTGTCTCAACGCCTCGCGCCCTTCGCGCCCGTTCCCTTCATCCGCCGCGACGGCGAGCGGCTGACGCTGGTCGAAGACGCGGCGGGGACGCAGAGCTTCGGGCGCCTGACCGCCTTCCATGGACAGATGGGCATGTTCGTGCGCGCGCTCGCCTATCTGCTGGCGCATGGCGGGGACGGCGTCGCCCAGGCGTCAAAGGACGCGGTGCTCTCGGCGAATTACGTCCGCGCCGGGCTTCGCGACGTGATGACCCAGCCGTTCGGCGATCGCGCCTGCATGCATGAAGTCCTGTTCGACGACGCCTGGCTGAAGGGCTCGGGCGTCGCCACGCTCGACTTCGCCAAGGCGATGATCGACGAGGGCTATCACCCGATGACCATGTATTTCCCGCTCGTCGTGCATGGCGCCATGCTGATCGAGCCCACGGAGTCGGAGTCCAAGGCCTCACTCGACCTCTTCGTCGCCACCTTGCGCGATCTCGCCCGGGCCGCGCGGGAGGGGGACAAAGAGCGCTTCATCGAAGCGCCCCGCTTCGCGCCGCGACGTCGCGTCGATGAAACGCTGGCGGCGAGAAAGCCGGTGCTGCGCTGGGAGGCCGGCGACTAATCCGAAGTGATCATGATCTGAGGCGCCTCGTCGTTTTCCAGACGATCGAGGCCGTCCTCTTCAGCGAGCACCACGCCGGTGATGCAAACGTCCTCGCCGTCGATGACGACGGCGATTTTCTCCAGCGCCGCCCCGGTGCAGGGGCCGTCGTAGCATTTGCCGGTGGCGATCTCGAACAGCGCGCCATGCTTGCCACAGACGATGGCGCGATGCCCCTGATCGAGGAAATGACCCGGCTGGAAATCGATGCGCGAACCCTGATGGGGGCAGCGGTTGAGATAGGCGTGGTAGTGTTTCCCCTGTCTCACGACCATGATGGGGAAGGGGACCGTCTTGTCCCCGTCACGGCGGGCGAGGACAAAGCCTACGGCCCCGCGCTTGGCGACGTCGTTAACGTGACAAACGGCGAAAAGTTCTGTGGTCGGCATAATGCCTCCATGGCGGCTGATTGCCTTCTTTGGAACGAAAGCAAATTTCCTGCCTGTCTTCGATGGAGGCTGTCGCGCCTGGACCCGCCTGCGGCGGCGTGCAGCGCCAATTGTTATCGTCGAGCAACGCGAATGGGAGCCCGCCGCTCCGAGCCGATCGGAGCGGAGATGGCTCTAGTGGAGGCTCACCATGGTGAGGTCGTTTTCACGAGCGTTGCCGATCGCGCCCTCTTCCGAGTCGGCGAGGACAATCGGCGCGCCATCCGCGCCAATCAGCGCGAAAATCGTGAGGCCCGGCTGGATGTGCGGCGCCTGCGGGTAGAGGCGATTGACGTCTTCCGACCGCATGGCCTTCACATAGGCGATCATGCCATCGCCCAGATTGGCGAACTGCTCCGGCGTCAGCAAGGGCGCCTTGCGTTCTATGGCTTGTTTAGCGTCCATTCGACTCCTCCTCGGCGTCCGATCGAGACCCGCCCGTCGACGCCTGCTGCGCAGCGCGTCTTGAAGAGAGATGTGTGGCGCTTTGAGCAAGATTTAAAGAGGCGGCGCGGCCGATTCTTCAGCCGCGCCCAAGTATTGCGCCCGCCTAGAGCGCCAGCGCCAGCCGACCCGGATCCTCCAGCGTTTCCTTGACGCGGACGAGGAAGGTCACGGCCTCCTTGCCGTCGACGATCCGGTGGTCGTACGAAAGCGCCAGATACATCATCGGGCGAATCTCGACCTTGCCGTCGACCGCGACCGGCCGCTCCTGGATCTTGTGCATGCCGAGGATGCCGGACTGGGGGGCGTTGAGGATGGGCGTCGACATCAGCGAGCCATAGACGCCGCCATTCGAGATGGTGAAAGTGCCGCCCTGCAGGTCGGCGATGTCGAGGGCTCCCTCGCGCGCCTTCTTGCCCAAAACGGCGATCCCCTTCTCGATCTCGGCGACGCTCATGCGGTCGGCGTCGCGCAGCACGGGCACGACCAGGCCCTTGTCCGTGCCCACCGCCACGCCGATATGGCAGAAGCGCTTGTAGATGATGTCGGTCCCGTCGATCTCGGCGTTGACGGCGGGAATTTCTTCGAGGGCCTGACAGCAGGCCTTCACGAAATAGCCCATGAAGCCGAGCTTCACGCCGTGCTTCTTCTCGAAAAGCTCTTTGTATTTCGTGCGCTGCGCGATCAGCGCCGACATGTCGACTTCGTTGAAAGTCGTGAGCATGGCGGCGACGTTCTGCGCTTCCTTGAGACGCCGGGCGATCGTCTGGCGCAGGCGGCTCATCTTCACGCGCTCCTCGCGCGCGACATCCTCCTGCGGCGCGGGCGGACGCGGCGCGGGCGGCGGCGCCTCCACGACCGGCGCGGGCGCCGGGGCGGGCGCGCGGGCGGCGAAGTCGATCACGTCGGATTTGAGCGCCTGCCCGCGCTTTCCTGAACCCGCGATCTGCGAAACGTCGATGCCCTTCTCCGCCGCGATCTTGGCGGCGGCGGGCGAAGGCGGCATGGCGGGAGCCGCCGCAACCGCCGGCGCAGGGGCGGCCGGCGCGGGGGAAGCTGGGGCGGATGCGGCTGGAGCCGGTTTCGCGGCCGGAGCGGGGGCCGCAGGCGCGGCCGCGGCGGCGGCGCCCGGCGTGATCTGGCCGAGCAGCGCGCCGGGTTGCACCGTCTCGCCCTCCTTTGCGGTGATCTCGGCGAGGACGCCGGCGGCGGGGGCGTTGACCTCGAGCGTCACCTTGTCGGTCTCGAGTTCGGCGAGCGCCTCGTCGGCGCGCACGACGTCGCCCTGCTTCTTGAACCAGCGGCCGATCGTCGCCTCGGTGACGGATTCGCCCAGCGTGGGCACGCGAATTTCAGTCATTGCTTTCATCGTCCCTGGCGGCGTCCCCTCGCGTCGATCGCGGCGAGCGGGCAATAAGGTTTGGTCTATTGGCAAGCCCCTCCCCGCAGGCGGGGAGAGGAATCAGGCTGCAAAGACCTCGTCGAGGAAGGCTTTGAGCTGCGCGAGGTGCTTCGACATGGTGCCCGCCGCCGTCGAGGCGGAGGCCGGGCGCCCGACATAGCGCGCGCGCTTGGTCTTGCCGCCGACCTGTCCCAGAACCCATTCGAGATAGGGCTCGACGAAGAACCAGGCGCCCATGTTCTTGGGCTCCTCCTGACACCAGACGACGTCGGCGTTCCGGAAGCGCGCCATGGCGGTGACGAGGCCCTTGAGCGGGAAAGGATACAGCTGCTCGACGCGCAGCAGATAGACGTCGTCGATCCCGCGCTTTTCGCGCTCTTCGAAGAGATCGTAGTAGACCTTGCCGCTGCAGAGAACGACGCGCCGGATCTGGTCGTCGCCCTTCAGCATCGCCTGCGGCTGCGCCGCCGTCTCCGCGTCATCGAGCAGGATGCGCTGGAAGCTCGACGCCATGCCCATCTCGCCGAGCCGCGAGACGCAGCGCTTGTTGCGCAGAAGCGACTTCGGGGTCATCAGCACCAGCGGCTTGCGCATGTTGCGATGAAGCTGGCGACGCAGAATGTGGTAATAATTCGCCGGGGTCGAACAGTTGGCGACCTGCATGTTGTCCTCGGCGCAGAGCTGCAGGAAGCGTTCGAGACGCGCCGAGGAATGCTCGGGCCCCTGCCCCTCGTAACCATGCGGCAGCAGGCAGACGAGGCCGGACATGCGCAGCCACTTGCGTTCGCCCGCCGACAGGAACTGGTCGAAAACGACCTGCGCGCCATTGGCGAAGTCGCCGAACTGCGCCTCCCACAAAACGAGGGCGCCGGGCTCGGCGAGCGAATAGCCGTATTCGAAGCCGAGCACCGCTTCTTCCGAGAGCATCGAATTAATGACTTCGAAGCGTCCTTGCTTCGACGCGATATGGTCGAAGGGGATGTAGCGGCGCTCCGTCTCCTGGTCGATCAGCACGGCGTGACGTTGGGAGAAGGTGCCGCGCTCGACGTCCTGGCCGGAAAGCCGCACATGATAACCTTCGGCGAGCAGCGTGCCGAAGGCGAGCGCCTCCGCCGTCGCCCAGTCGATCGCGAGGCCCTCCTCGATCGCGTTCTTGCGATTGTCCAGGAATCGCTGAATCGTGCGGTGCAGGTGGAAGTCGGCGGGGACCGTGGTGAGCTTGGCGCCGATTTCCTTCAAGGATTCGAGCGGCGCGCCGGTCTTGCCGCGGCGTTCGTCCTCCGACGCCTGATAGCCGGGCTTGAGCCCCGCCCAGCGGCCGTCGAGCCAGTCCGCCTTATTGGGCTTGTAGGACTGGCTCGCCTCGAACTCCGCTTCGAGACGCGCGCGCCACGCGTCCTTCATCCGGTCGGCGTCGGCCCGCGTGAGTTGGCCGTCGGCGATGAGCTTCTCGGCGTAGAGATCCAGCGTCGTGCGATGGGCGCGGATCTTCTTGTACATCAGCGGCTGGGTGAAGCCGGGCTCGTCGCCTTCATTGTGGCCGAAGCGCCGGTAACACCACATGTCGATGACGACGGGCTTCTGGAACTGCTGGCGGAATTCGGTGGCGACGCGCGCGGCGAAGACGACCGCTTCAGGATCGTCGCCATTCACATGGAAGATCGGCGCCTCGACCATCTTCGCCACGTCGGAAGGATAGGGCGAGGAGCGCGAGAAGCGCGGATAGGTGGTGAAGCCGATCTGATTATTGATGATGAAATGCACCGATCCGCCGGTGCGGTGACCCTTGAGCCCCGAAAGGCCGAAACATTCCGCCACCACGCCCTGACCCGCAAAGGCGGCGTCGCCATGGATGAGCAGCGGCAGCACCACGCGGCGGTCGCCGCCATGCTGGTCCTGCTTGGCGCGCACCTTGCCGAGCACGACGGGGTCGACAATTTCGAGATGCGACGGATTGGCGGTCAACGACAGATGCACCTTGTTGCCGTCGAACTCGCGGTCGGAGGAGGCGCCGAGGTGATATTTGACGTCGCCCGACCCTTCCACCTCGTCGGGGAGGAAGGACCCGCCCTTGAATTCATGGAAAAGCGCGCGGTGGGGCTTGGCCATCACCTGGCAGAGCACGTTGAGCCGGCCGCGATGGGCCATGCCGAGCACCATCTCCTTGACGCCGAGGGCGCCGCCGCGCTTGATGATCTGCTCCAGCGCCGGAACGATGGACTCCGCGCCGTCGAGGCCGAAGCGCTTGGTGCCCGTATATTTGACGTCCAGAAACTTTTCGAAGCCCTCCGCCTCGATGAGCTTGTTGAAGATCGCGCGCTTGCCCTCGTCGGTGAAGACGATCTCCTTTTTGGGGCCCTCGATGCGGGCCTGCAGCCAGGCCTTCTCATCCGGCGAGGAGATGTGCATGAATTCGAAGCCGATCGAGCCGCAATAGGTGCGGCGCAGGATCGTGACCATCTCGAAGACGCTGGCGTATTGCAGGCCGAGCACGCCGTCGATGAAGATCTTGCGGTCGTAATCCTCGTCCTTGAAGCCATAGGTCTCGGGATGCAGCTCGCCATGGTCGTGGCGCTGCTCGAGGCCGAGCGGATCGAGATTGGCGTGAAGATGGCCGCGCATGCGATAGGCGCGGATCATCATGAGCGCGCGCACCGAGTCGCGCGTGGCGCGCTGGATTTCATCCGCCGTGACGGCCGTGGGCGGGGGGACAGGAGCGCCCCTGGGGGCGGGAGCGGGCTTCGCTTGCGCAGTCGCGTCGTCGCCGGTGAGCGCGCTCACCCATTCGCCATTGGCTGTCGGCGGCCAGTCAGAACGCGCCCAGGAGGGGCCATTTTGCTGGGCCGCCCCCGGCTTGACGCCCATTTCCGAGAAAAATCTCGCCCATTCTGGGCTTACCGAGGCGGGATCGGCCTCATAGGCGTCGAGCAGCCCTTCGAGATAGGCCGCATTGGCGCCTTGAAGAAAGGAGGTGCTCGCGAAGTTCTGGTTTTGCGTAGAACGCGGGCCGCCGGGAGCCGCGGGCCCCGCCACGCCATCAGTTTCAAGACGCGCCATTTTCTCGCTTCTCTTGAAGCCGACGACGGCGCGTCGCAACGCGTGCGGCCGCCGAAGGCTTGATTTTAGGCGCCGCCAGGATACGGCGTCGCCCTTAATTTAAGCTCCCCGAGGCGGCAAAGAAGGGCGCGGCAACGCCTAACCTTTAAGCACCTCGACCAATGTCTTGCCCAAACGCGCCGGGGAGGGCGAAACCCTGATCCCGGCCGACTCCATCGCCGCAATCTTGCTCTCGGCGTCGCCTTTGCCGCCCGAAATGATCGCGCCGGCGTGGCCCATGCGGCGGCCGGGCGGCGCCGTGCGGCCGGCGATGAAGCCCACCACCGGCTTCTTGCGGCCGCGCTTGGCCTCGTCTTTCAAGAATTGGGCCGCTTCCTCCTCGGCCGAGCCGCCAATCTCGCCAATCATGATGATGGACTTGGTCGCCTCGTCCGCGAGAAACAGCTCCAGCACCTCGATGAAGTCGGTGCCCTTGACCGGGTCGCCGCCGATGCCGACGGCCGTCGTCTGGCCGAGGCCCTCGCGGGTCGTCTGGAAGACGGCTTCATAGGTGAGCGTGCCGGAGCGCGACACGACGCCGACCGACCCGCGGGAAAAGATGTTGCCCGGCATGATGCCGATCTTGCTCTCGCCGGCGGTGACGACGCCGGGGCAGTTCGGGCCGATGAGGCGGGACTTGGAGCCCGAGAGCGAGCGCTTGACGCGGATCATGTCCTGCACCGGCACGCCCTCGGTGATGCAGACGATCAACGGGATTTCGGCGTCGATCGCCTCGCAAATGGCGTCGGCCGCGCCCGGCGGCGGAACGTAAACGACAGAGGCCTCGGCGCCGGTCTTGGCGCGGGCTTCGGCGACCGTATCGAAAACGGGGAGGCCGAGATGCGTGGAGCCGCCTTTGCCCGGGGACACGCCGCCGACCATCTTGGTCCCATAGGCGATCGCCTGCTCCGAATGGAAGGTGGCGGTCTTGCCGGTGAAACCTTGAGTGATGACTTTGGTGTTCTTGTCGATCAGCACGGACATGCAGCGATTCCTAAAGAGAACGGGCGGCGCGGAAAGCGCGAGCCTCCGGCTCCCCGTCTCGACGGGGGGCAGGGTCTCGCGCGGTGAATGACGCGGCCGCCAAACTATTGGGAAGAGCGCCCGCTTACAAGGCGGAAAGCGCCCGGAATAGGCGCATGCGGCAAGGGGACGCGATGAAGTCACGCGAGCGCTCATCCAACCGAGCGCGCTATGCCGCGATTGCCGGGGCATGGCCAGGCTTGTACCGCGCATCCACGCCGCGCAGAGGCGTTACGAGCGGCGCCGTGGACGCCCGGCATGACGGGTGCAAGGCGGCCGATGCCAAAAAAAAGCCGGCGGTTTCCCGCCGGCTCCAAAACCTCAACCTATCCCGGCCCTTACGCCGTAGTCGCACCGATCGACCCGACCTCGACCTTCACGCCCGGACCCTGGGTCGAGCTGATGGCGACGCGCTGGATATAGGTGCCCTTGGCGCCCGTGGGCTTGGCCTTGGCGACGGCGTCGACGAAGGCCTTGATGTTCTCGACGAGCTTGCCGTCGTCGAAAGAAGCCTTGCCGACCGTGCCCTGAATGATGCCGGCCTTCTCGACGCGGAACTCGACCGCGCCGCCCTTGGAGGCCTTCACCGCGCCGGCGACGTCCATGGTCACCGTGCCGACCTTCGGGTTCGGCATCATGCCGCGCGGGCCGAGCACCTTACCGAGACGGCCGACGAGCGGCATCATGTCCGGCGTGGCGATGCAGCGATCGAACTCGATCGTGCCGCCCTGGACGATGTTGACGAGATCCTCGGCGCCCACCACATCGGCGCCCGCCGCCTTGGCTTCGTCCGCCTTGGCGCCGCGCGCGAAGACGCCGACGCGCAGCGTGCGGCCGGTGCCGTTCGGCAGGTTGACGACGCCGCGCACCATCTGATCGGCGTGCTTGGGATCGACGCCGAGATTCATCGCGATCTCGACGGATTCGTCGAACTTGGCCGTCGCTCGGCTGCGCACGAGCTTCACAGCTTCGTCGATGGGATAGAGCTTGGTGCGCTCGACGCCCTCGCGGGCCTTCTTGATGCGTTTTCCGACATGCGCCATGGTCTTACTCCACCACCTGGAGGCCCATCGCGCGGGCCGAGCCTTCGATCATCGACATTGCGGATTCGATCGACGCGCAGTTGAGGTCGACGAGTTTCTTCTCGGCGATCTCCTTGATCTGCGCCTTCGTCACCTTGCCGACGACGTTACGGCCAGGAGTCTTGGAGCCCGAAGCTGGCTTCTTGCCGATCTTGAGCCCGACCGCCTTCTTGAGGAAGAAGGAGACCGGCGGCTGCTTCATCTCGAAGGTGAAGGAGCGGTCCTGATAGGCGGTGATGATGACGGGGATCGGCATCCCCTTCTCCATCTGCGCCGTCTTGGCGTTGAACGCCTTGCAGAACTCCATGATGTTGAGGCCGCGCTGACCGAGCGCGGGACCAATCGGCGGCGAGGGGTTCGCCGCGCCGGCCGGCACTTGCAGCTTTATGTAGCCGGCAATTTTCTTCGCCATGTGCTTTCTCCAACGAAGGACGGCGCGCGGCGCCTCGAAAAGCGCCCGCTCCCGCCGGTTGCAGGTCGTGGTCCGATCCGTTCTCCCCTGGCGTCAGGGCGGACCCGCCACGCAAGATTTCCCGGACGGCGGGACCGTCCAGGGAAGCGCCGCTTTTAGGGGAAGGCGCGGAAAAGCGCAAGTATCAGATGAATGGCGGCGGCCGCGGCCGAAAAGATCGCCCAGCGCCAGCCTTAATGCCGCTCGGGGGGAAAACCTGCATGCTGCTCGAGGCGACGCACGCGCTCCTCGAGTTCAGTCAGCAGCACGCCGTGGCCAATGACCGATGAATGGTATTCCATGACAGAGCGGCGAAGCCCCACGACCTGATCGCTCAGACGTTTCTCGAGGTTCAACATGTCGGACGCCACATCGGCGCGCAACGAATTGATCTCCGAGCGCAACGCGTCCTTGGTCACCATCACGTCGCGCATGCCCGCCATCTCGTCGCGAATGACCGACAAGTCGTCGCGTAGAGTGTCCACCTTCGCGTCGATTTTGCGCAACAGCGCCAATGTGAAATTCTCGGGCTCCTCGCTCATCGGGGCTCCCCTTCCCTCGCCGTCGATACGGCAAAGCTTTATAGCACAGTTTTTGGGGAAGAAACGCGGCGGGTGTATGACAAGCTGAAATGCGCCGATGGCGCCACCCTCCCGCCAAGACGGGATGGCGGGAGTCCCTGACGCCGGGGGACTGTCCCCGGGGCAGCCGTCTCCCGCAGCAGTCGAAGCGGTCCGCCTAAACCTTCTCGACCTGCCCGAATTCCAGCTCCACCGGGGTCGGGCGGCCGAAGATCGAGACCGCCACCTTGAGGCGCGAGCGCGCCTCGTCGACCTCTTCGACCAGACCGTTGAAGGAGGCGAAGGGGCCGTCGGCGACGCGCACCGTCTCGCCGACCTCGAAGCTGACCGTCGGCTTGGGGCGCTCCACGCCCTCGGCCACCTGCCCTTTGATCCGCATCGCCTCTTCTTCGGAGATGGGCATGGGCTTGTTGTCGGCGCCGAGGAAGCCGGTGACCTTCGGCGTGTTCTTGATCAAAGAGAACACGGGGTCAGTCAGATTGCACTTCACGAGCACATAGCCCGGAAAGAACTTGCGCTCGGTGGAGACCTTACGTCCGCGACGCACCTCGACGACCTGCTCGGTCGGCACGAGAATTTCCTCGAAAGCCTCGGTCAGGCCCCGCTGCGCGGCGCCTTCGCGGATCGCCTCGGCGACCTTCTTTTCGAAGTTCGAATAAGCGTGGACGATATACCAGCGCATGCTCATGAGGCGCGTCCGGCTCCGTGAAAAGAAGTTATTGGCCGACGCGCAGCAGCAGGCCGACGAGGAAGCGCAGGGCCGAGTCGACGACGACGAAGAACAGGCTCGCGAACAGCACCATCAGAATCACGAGGCCGGTGGTGATCATCGTCTCGCGACGCGTGGGCCAGGTGACCTTATTCGCCTCGGCGCGCACTTCCTGAAGGAACGTAAATGGGTTGACCATTTGCTTGCCCGGTTCTTGCGCCGACGTCCGGAAGGGACGCGCGCCGTAAAACAGTCGCGGCGCGCGACCTTCCGGCCACGCGCCACGTTACGACGCCTTATAGCGCCTCCCGCTGCGCCCGCCAAGGGGGATTCGCGCCAAGGGGGATTTGCGCCAAGGGGGATTTGCGCCAAGGGTCCTTGCCCCCGCCGGCCGGGGATTTTAAGAGCTTGGGCCCGCGCCTTTCGGAGGAAGACATGCGCCTTTGGACCCTGCTCGTCGCCGGCCTGGCGACGGCCGCGCTCGCCGCCTGCAACGGCCCCCGTCAAACTCAGCCGGTCATCGACCCGCCCGGCCCGTCGCAGCCAACCCCCTCCGCCCTGCAGCTCCCCGAAGGCGCGGGCTGCTCGGGCCCCATCGCGCGCTACAGATCGGTGATCGAGAACGATCTCTCGATGGGGCACGTCAATCCAAGCGTCTATCGCCAGATCCAGGGGGAAATCTCCGAGGCCGCGACCGCCTGCGCCGCTGGGCAGGACGCGAAGGCGGCCGCGCTGCTGCGCGCCTCCAAGGCCCGTCACGGCTATCCCGCCGGCTAGCGGCTTTTTTCGCGGAGCTTCCCGCGTCGCGGCGCGACATCGCGCCGCCTGGCACCCTGGAAACAATCCAGATTTGACCCTTTGACGCTCGCTGCCCTGGCGCCTAGGTTGCTTTGCAAAAGCATCCGGCCAGAAAAGAGACAGGCATGAACAGGCGAGCTGCGGCGGTTTTCGTTTTCGCGATTGGTTTTTCGGGCGCCGCGGCGGCTGAAACATATACGCTCACGATCAAGGACCACAAATTCGACCCTAGCGAGCTGAAGCTCCCCGCCGACAAGGCCGCGACGCTTGTCGTCAAGAATCTCGATGGGACGCCCGAGGAATTCGAGTCGAAGCCCCTGCGCATCGAAAAAGTGGTGCCGGCCAACAGCGAGGCGACCTTCCAGCTGCGCGCGCTCAAGCCTGGGCGCTACAAATTCTTCGGCGAGTTCCACGAGGACAGCGCCAAGGGCGAACTGGTCGTCGAATAATGCTGGGCGCGCTGATCATCGTCTTTCGCGAGGCCATCGAGGCCGGCCTCATCATCGGCATCGTCGCAGCGGTGACGCGCGGCGTTCCGGGATCGCGCGGCTTCATCGCCGGCGGCGTCGGCGGCGGCGTCCTGGGGGCGCTGGTGGTCGCCGCCTTCGCGGATCAGCTTTCGCGCGCCTTCGCGGGCAGCGGGCAGGAACTGTTCAATGCGGCGGTGCTGATGGTCGCTGTCGTCATGCTCGCCTGGCACAATATCTGGATGGCCCGCCACGGCCGCGAGTTGGCGCAGGAGCTTTCCGACGTGGGGCGGGCGGTGGCGCGCGGCGACCGCACGCTCTTTGCGCTCGCGACGGTCGTGGGCCTCGCCGTGCTGCGCGAGGGGTCGGAAGTGGCGCTCTTCCTCTACGGCGTGCTCGCTTCCGGCGAGTCGGCGACGAGCGTGCTGATCGGCGGCGTCGCGGGCCTGGCGCTCGGCGCGGCGACCAGCGTCGCGACCTTCTTCGGCCTCGTCTCCATTCCGCCGCGCCGGCTCTTCGCTGTGACGACGGCGCTGATTACTTTGCTCGCGGCGGGTCTCGCCGCGCAGGCGGTGGCCTTCCTCCAGCAGGCGGGGACAATCACGGCGCTTTCCGACACGGTCTGGGACACGTCCTGGCTGTTGTCGGACAAAAGCATTCCCGGGCGCGTCCTGCATACGCTCATCGGCTATGCCGACCAGCCGTCGCAGATGCAAGTCGTGGTCTATGGGCTGACGATCGCCGCTATCGTCGCGGCGACCAAACTCACCGCCATGACAGCGCCCGCGCCGGCGCGGGCGCCGGCGGAATGAGGGCCGAGTCGCCGCCCAGAACGTCGAGTCCGCGCTTGAGGGCATAGGCGAGTTGGACCGCCTCGCCCTGCGCGAAGACATGCACGAAGGTGAGCCTCGGCTGGTCGTCCTGCATGTGATCGCAGAGGCCGGCGACCTCCAGACCGCTGGCGTGCAATGTCTCGACCAGGGGTTTCACTTCACTTGCGAGCGCGGCGAATTCGGCGGTGATCGCCGCCTTTCCGTCTCCCAGCGCCTGGAAATTCAGCGCTGACGCCGCCCCCAGGGCGGCAGGCGCCGGCGCGCCGCTTGCGCGGACCTCCTCGGCGCGAGGAATGAGAAACTGCCGGGCGCCCGACGTCATTCGCGCCTTGGCCCCGAGCGCCGCCTCGATCTGCGCCAGCTCGGGCGGGGTCAAGTCCGGAGACGGATCAGCAAGATCAGCAGCCTTGATCGGGACCGCCTCGCGCAACGCCTGCGCCAGTTCGACCGGGTCGCCGTATCCCGCGACATGCAGATGCGCCCCCTCGGGGCGGGCGCGCAGCAAATGGTGATGCACGCCGGAGATTCGCACGCCCTGCGCCAGCAGCCTCGTCACCGCCCGGGGCGCCTCGACCTCGGCGACCACGAGGTCGCCGCGCATCATGGCGTAACGGCCGATCTGCTGGAAGGCGACCCAGCCGCCGACGAGGCCCGGCGCGAGCTCGACGCCGTCGAGCCGCGTGCGCAGGTCGCGGCGCGGCAGTTCGTATCTGTGCGCCGTCCCGATCATGACGCCGTCGCGGCCCATCGCCGCGTCCACGCGCGACCAGTCGATTTCCGCCAGCGCCGCTGGCGCGCACAGCAGCGACCCAAACAGGGCGAGCGTTATCAGGGCGTTGCGCATGGGCCTTCCTCCCCGGGGGCGTCCGCCAGACATGGCGCGGGCGTCGAGGAGGAACAGGCCCGGGTCGTGCGCGAAGACTAGTCGCGCGCGATGATGTTGATCTTCTTGATCACCCGCTCCGGCTCGGGCCGGACCAGATCAACCGAGAGCAGCCCGTTGACCAGATCGGCGCCCAGCACCTGCATGCCTTCGGCGAGGAGGAAGGCGCGCTGGAACTGCCGCGCAGCGATGCCCCTGTGCAGGAAGTGCCGCTCGCGCTCCTCGATTTGCCGGCCCCGGATGACGAGCTGGTTTTCCTCCAGAGACACATCGAGCTGGTCGCGCGTGAAGCCGGCGACGGCCAAGGTGATGCGCAACCGCTCGGGCTCGTTTTCCGTGCGCGGGAGCCGTTCGATATTATAGGGCGGATAGCCGTCGGCGCCGCTGCGCGTGACGCGCTCGAGGGCGCGTTCAATTTCGTCGAAACCCAATAGAAACGGCGAATTCAGCGGGGGACGCGACATGGTGTGAAGCCCTTCTGGCGCCTCTGTTTTGGCGGGGACCCGTCTGGCGTCTCCGCATGAGATTTATGGCCGAGCGCGGGCCCGCGATCAAGCGGGGCGTCGCGCCGGCCGCCATTGACGCAAGCGGCGCGCGCCCCCATCTGCGGGCAGTCTTTCCTCTTCGTCGGCGGCGCCCATGCATCCTGTCACGCTGCGCCTTGCGTTCCTGGCGACCGCCCTCGCGCCCTTCGTCGCGCAGGCGGAGGAAACGCCGGCGATCATCGCGCCGGAAGGCGACCGCTTCACCCTTCAGCCGCTCAACGGCGGCTATTTGCGCCTGAACCGCGACACTGGCGCCGTCTCCTATTGCTCGGCGAAGGAGGGCGTCGCCGTCTGCCGCCTCGGCGCCGACGAGCGCGCGACGCTTCAAGCCGAGATCGAGAGGCTGCGCGCCGAGAACGCAAGGCTGCAAGCGCAGATTGCGAAGGGGCCGCCGACGCTTCCCGGCGAGCAGGAGTTCGAGCGGGCGCTCTCCTTTACCGAGCGCTTCTTGCGACGCATAATCCGCCTGTTCAAGGAAGAAGCGCCGAATTGACAGGGGGGCTTCGATGACCGACGACGAACCCTTCGCCAACTGGCCGCATCTTGAGAAACCCACGCGCCTCGAGCGCGATTTTTTAGCCCTCTCCAGCCCAACCGAAACGGAATCTCCCTCTATGGCGTCTAAGAACGCGCTCGAAAATTTCCTCGGCGGCTCGCCGATCAACGTCGCCATCCGACTGTTTTTCATCTCGCTCGTCGTCGGCGCGCTGCTGATGTGGCTGGAGCTGCGGCCCATCGACATTCTGCGCGGCGTGCAGGCCTTTTTCGACCGGATTTATCACCTCGGCTTCGGCGCGGTGAAGGAGCTCGTAAGCTATCTGCTCGCAGGCGCAGTGTTTGTCGTGCCGGCCTGGCTGATCCTGCGGCTCATGAACATGAGCGGGCGCAGATGAGCCGCACGGGTCTTCTCGTCTTACTGCTCCTGCCGCTCTCCTCGACGCTCGTGCGAGCCGCGAGCGACGACGCTTGGCGGGACTTTCGCATCGACGTGGAAAAGAGCTGTGAAAAGGCCGTCGCCGGGCGGCTCGACCATGCGACGATCCACGTTGACCCTTTCGGCAGCGAAACTTATGGAGTCGCACTCGCGCGCGGCCTGTCGCGGGACGCGAAGGCCCCGCGCGTCATCGTCTGCATCTATGACAAGCGCTCGAAGCGGGCCGAGGCGAGCGGGGAATTTGCGCCCTAGCGCCGGCGAATCGAGGACGTTAGATCGCCCTCGGTCGCCTCATCCCGTCGCGGAGGCAGCGGCGCGTCGGGCGCGTTGAGCGGCCCAAAGCCGTCGCCGCCCTCGAAGGCGGCGCGCGGCGGCCGGCCCGTCGTGTCGTTGTCCGTCTCGTCGCCGGCGCCGGGCTTGGCGTTGCGCATGGCGATCAGCGGCGATTCCTCGGGCGGCGGCAGGGTCTCCTGCGGCGCGGGCTTGCAGATCGCGCGTCCGGAGCGGCCATGCAGGGCGAGATCGACGTGAATATGGTTGTAATGGAAGGCATTGGAGCCCGGCGACAGCACCGTGGTGAAATGTTCGCAGGAGCCGCGATGCACGTCCATCAGAAAGGCCCGCGTCTGCTCGTCGCCGCGCCACCAATCGCGCACCAGCGTGATCTGGCGCCCGTCCTCGAGGACGAAGCCGCCGATGTCGAGCGCATTGCCGAAGGCGTGTTCGGAGAGCTGCGCGCCGCTTTGATTGTTCATGCCCCGGCAGGCGTAGGAGCCCATCGAGTCGATGCGGACCACGCGGCTGCCGAAACGCGCCTGCGCGGCCGGCTGGACCGTATCGGCGAGCCATTGGTCGAGTTCCGCGACCATTGAGCAATCGAGCGTCGCCGTGGCGTTGAAAGCGACCGCGCCGCCCTGCAGCGCGGTCACCTTGAACGGCTTGGTGAGGCCGCAGATGCCCGGGCCCTCCAGCTCATTGGCGAGCGCAATGAAGTCCGACGGCTGCACCCGCCGTTGCGCGATGCAGGCGTTTTCCGCCTGGGTGCGCCAAGCCGGCCGCTGCGGCCGGAACGGACCGGCGCAGCCCGCCAGCGTCGCGGCGGCGAAGAGCAAGAGGAGCGTGGCGCGGCGGACCATGCCGCATAGAGTGGCGGACGGTCGGTTAAGCGAGCGTCGAAAAATTTAGTTAACCGAGAAATTTCCGAAGACTGTGGCCGCGTCACATAAGTGGCTCGTTGACGACCTGCCGGGCCGGCCTCGTCCTTCGCGACGCGCGCCTGAGCGCGCTCCTTCAGGATGAGGCCTCAGTGCACGATCAAAATGAAGAAGCCCCTCATGCTGAGGAGCCTGCGCAGCAGGCGTCTCGCAGCATCAAGGCCGCAACGCCTCCTAGAAAACGAAACGGCCGGCGTTTCCGCCGGCCGCCTTTGAGAGCGTTACTGCGGGGCTCCGCCCTTGCGGGCCCGCATGAAGGATTCGAACTCTTCCCGGTCGCGGGCGCGGCGCAATTCGGCGATATGTTCGGCGAAGTCACGCTCGGCTTCGGCGAGCTTGCGACGCTCCTCCTCAAGGCGGGCGAGTTCGCCTTCCCGCCATTCGTCGAAGGCGACGTTGCCGGTCGAGCGCATGAAAGACGGGCCCGCCCAGCCGCCGCTCGCGGCCTCGCGCGACACCTCGCCGAAAGCCTCCTTGACCTTGGCGCCCTGCTCGGCCGCGAAGGAGAACAGGTCGCCCTGATAGCCGAAGCTCTTGCCCCAGAGCTTGAGGAACAGCAGCGCGAGGCCGATTGGCCAGAAGATGAAGAAGCCGAGAACGATGGCCGCGACTTCGAACGGCCTCCAATGCGCGCACCCTCCCTGACGCCCCCAGGGTGAGGCGGACATTCGGGAATGATGATTGCAGCTCATAGTTGGCTCCAGTCTGATGCTCGGCCTTCGGACTTCCGGCGCCGATGTAAATGTTATACACATTCACATCGTTTTTTGCAAGGAGCGGGGCCTTGGCCGCGTTTTGCAACGAGAGGCTCGGCGGGCTCGTCTTTCGCGTCGACAAGACCCGAACCGCCGGCCTCGCGCATATCGGAACGGCCTCGCTGTCCTTCAAGACCCTTCGGATTCGCAGCTCAAAATCCAGGTGCGGTCGCAGAAGGCGACATAGAGGCGCTCCTGCCCGAGCGCGGCGCCGAGCTCGGTTGCGAGCTCGTTCAGCATGGCCTCGATCTCTTCGTCCGGGAGATCGCCGAGATAGGCGTGCACGGCCTCGCCGGTGAAAATCGCGACGGGCTCGCGGTCGGAGCCGACGCCGCCGCCCGCCTTCGGCCAAGCATAGGTGACCTCGGCGCGGGCGAACATGCCGGAAAGGGCCGGCTTGCCCGCTTCAACCCTGGACCGCATCCAGCGCTGCGCGGTGCGCACGGCCTCGGAGACGTCATAGACGCGCCCCTCCGCGTCCCAGCCCTCGCGCAGGCCTACCGTGATCCGGAAATCCCGCCGCGGCCCCTGAGAGCCGTCGACGATGCGATAATCTTTGGCGTCGCTCATCGGGCCAAGGTAAGGCGCCGACCGGGACGGGAGAAGGAAAATTCAAGCGGCCTCGGCGCTCACGTCCCCGTGGCGATTTTGACCACTCCAATTATCATGGCGCCGAGAAACGTCGCTGATAAAGCGCACGCCAGAATCGACACGATCACGCCCTCGACGTCACTTTCGCCCAACATGCCCGCCTCCCTCATTTCCTTAACAAGACATTAAGGGAAGCGCGCCCGTCTCGTGTGTGCGCCAACGCACGCGGCGGGCGTCAAGCGAACAAGCGCCGAGTTCGATTGTTGAAGAGGAGCCATCGCGCCAGACGCGAAAGCGCCCGTCGTCGAAAAATCGTCCAGCAACAAAATCAACGCCCGTGCGTCCCCGCGAGTCGGACGTTCGAGAAAGAAACCGCCGGGCGCTCGATCATCTTCTATGGAGACTTTTCCTGACCGGGGAGGTATTTACATCAATTGATCTTGCTTGCGCCAGGACGCGTCGCATGGGCCTCGAAATCGTCGTCTGCCAAAATCTCACGCCAACCGTCCTGCGCCTCGCGGGGCGTATAGACAATGAAACGAGCGCGTCGCTCGCCGCGGCGATTGAGCGTACGGACGGCGCGATCACGCTCGATATGGCTGACTGCGAATATGTCTCCAGCGCGGGACTTCGCGTGCTGCTCATCGCGCATCGCGATCTCGCCCGCAAAGGCTACGCTCTGTCGCTGGCGAATGTCTCGGCTCTGGTCTTTTCCGTATTCGAAGTCACTGGCTTGGATCAGATCCTGCGCCTCCGGAAGACGCCGCGCTCGATTTCACTCGAAGGGGCGGAACTGATTTCCGCCGGCGCATGTGGCGATTGTTATCGCCTCGACTCAGAAACGGTTGTCAAATTGTATCGTGACGGGGTCGATCCCGGCGTTGCGGAGAAAGAAAAGCAATTTGCGAAGGCTGCCTTTCTTCTCGGCATACCGACCGCCCTCTCCTACGACGTCGTCGCTTATGGAGGACGAACCGGCATCGTGTATGAGATGGTCGATGCTGAGCTTTTCAGCGCCATCATCAAAGACGACCCTCTAAACACAGCCAAATACGGGCGGATGCTTTCCGATATTGCGAAAAGCGTGCATTCGATCAAAGGCGATCCCGGGATTTTTCCGCGCATCAAGGACCAGTTTCTGGACTACATCGGGCAAACGAGCGCCTTTCTCGAGGGGTCAGACGTCGATTTTCTGCTTGAGCGTCTTCGCGCTATTCCCGATAGCGAAAATTGCGTTCATTTCGATCTCCATTCGAGCAACGTCATGATCCGAAACAGCGAGCCGATCATCATCGACATGGGGGATTTGTCTATCGGCAGCTATTTGTTCGACTTGGGCCTCATCTACATGATCTACGGGCTTCCCGAACTCGGCTTTTGCGAGTTGGTCACCAAGATGCCCTCGGATCAGGGCTTGCAATTGTGTGATAGTTTCATCTCGGCTTATTTCGCCGACAAGGGCGCTGCGGATTACGCGTTTTTTCAACAGAACCGATATTTCCTGGCGTCATTGCGGGCGATCTACACCATTACCTTCCTGCCCTACATGCGATCGCGAATGATCGAGGTGGTGCGAGACGCGCTCTTGCCGAAGATGCGCTCCAGTTTGTAAGCCTTCTCAATTATTCGACAGAGAGGCTTCGCTTGGAGATCAACTAATCGGGCGGAGCCGCCGGGCGTTCCTTTGGCAGCCGAAGCCTAGGGGTTGAAAAGCGAGCCCGAGTGGCCATCTAGGAAGGGCTTTGGGTGCGGGCTGAGGTCCCCCTGGGGTCGCCCTGCCGGACGCGTAAAGAGGATAGGCGAAAATGCATGTGACGATCGAACAGGCAGAAAAGGCCATTGAGGCCGCGAGGAAGCGCGCTCTCGAACTCAATACGCAGATGTGCATCGCCATTGTCGATTCCGGCGCTAATCTCAAGGCCTTTTATCGCATGGACGACGCTTGGGTTGGCAGCATAGACATCGCGATGAAGAAAGCGAAAACGGCAGTCTTCTTCGGCATGCCCACCGGTCAGATCGGCAAGCTCTCGCAGCCCGGCGGCCCGCTCTACGCGATCGAACAGTCAAACGACGGGCTTATAACTTTTCCGGGCGGCCTTCCCATCGTGGACGTCGATGGGGTCATGATCGGCGCAATCGGCGTGTCGGGCAGCTCGGTCGAGAATGATCATGCCGTCGCGCAGGCCGGCGGCGGCGCCATCGGCGTTTGCGATCTACCGGAACATCCTTGGCGGACCTGAGATCAACTGCGCTCTCTCACTAAGAGGAAGAGCTCGCTCGACGGCGCGGCGATCAGGCCGCGCCTGTCACCCTATGCCGCCCAGCAAGACGGCGTACAGGGCCATCGATGCGCCGTACAACAAAATGACGAGCGCGTATCCGGCGATGTTCCATCCTGTCGATGCGTCCGGCTTCATCCACCACTCGAGCTTGTTGAACGCCCAAGGCGCGATCCACCAGCCCAGGAGCTGCGTGCTGATGAGATTCCCGATGAACAGACTCAGCCAGGGCGGGGCGTGGCGGGCGTCCAACAAAGGACCTCCGATAAAGTAACCCCAAAGGTAAACGACCGGATACAGCACGAGCAGGACAACCATGTTCTGCTTCATGATCACATGCTTGTCCTCGGGAGCACGATCGTCGGGAGAAAACCAGAAATCAAAACCATAATTGTTTCGACGCACGGTCATGCTGCGCTGAAATTTATCCCCCTTCATGAGAAGAGCGGCCCTTTCGGAAGAGTTGAGCCAATTCTCGAGGTTGGCGTCGCAGTCAAAGGCGACAATTGTAACCCAACTGCTTTGAACGCCTGGCAAGGGTCTTTCAATTTTGTGGCGCAAGAAACCCTTGAACCTGGCTTCGGCCGCCTGGATATCATGTTGCCAGGACAGAAAGACGCCTTCGTCTTCCGGCTCAACGCGGTGTGAAATCATCACGGAAGCCACGCGGGCTTGCCCGCGGCTCGTATCCGAGAGCAGCTGAAGATCTTCCTGACCCACCACATATTGCCGGGCATCGGCAAGAAGGATCGCCCGTTCGCCGCTCTGCAGCCATAAGCGGGCAGATTCGGCGGAAGAAAAATACTCGATTTCGATCCAGTCAACCTGAGTTGGAGGGTTCGGCGCCACCACCTCCTGACGGGTAAAGCCCGGCCAGTTCCGCAACCTCGTGGCGATCCGAGACAACAGCATGGCGTAGGTTTCGCTGTCGGCGTCCGCGATTCGCTGCTGGATCACCAGCGCGACGGGGCCGTCAGTGGGGGAGCATTCCCTTGGCGTCATCGAAATCCTGGTCCGACTAATCCTGACAGCGGAGGCGTTCCGGCGATTTCCCTGCCTAGCCGGAAGATTGTCGGAGAGACGAAATCAATTGCGAACTGTTCTTGGTCTCGCTTGCCCCAATGATCAGAATCCCATGCTCTTCCCAACTTCCTACTCAAAAAGCCGGGAGCGCGTGGTCAAACCCGAAACGCGCCACGACCCCTAGAAAGAACGCGGCGAAAATGGTGAGCGCGGCCGTCCCGACGGAGACGGTGGCGCGAAGACCGGCCGGTTTGAACAAGCTGCTGCTGACGACGGCCATTTTGACCTCTCGGAGAGAAATAAGCATCACCGTAATTGGTGGACGCTCTTATCATTAACCAAGCGCTCGAATCCTGCAACCGGGCCAAGGCCGCCATCTCTTTGAAGCGCGTTGATTGAGCATTGGAACAATTGGATTTTTGTCAGGGTATGTTATCAACAAGAAAAGCGGAGGAATGAAATGCTGCACTGGCTCGACGGAAAAAGGGGCGTCTTTGCATTCGTCGTCGTGTTCATTGGCCTCTCTATAGTAGGCGGCTGGGCGTATCTGTTTGAAACGCTGCCCGGCGGAGTTTGGCACAGGAACCGCATCACGGGCGCGACATGCTATCGGACGGTCCACTGCTGGATCGCCGCGAGCGATCCTTTTGGGAAGGGATTGAAACTTCCGGCGGAGCCCTTCGGCAAATTGAGCGAATAGGCCTTTCCGCGGACTATTGCGCTCCTACGCGACGATCGACGTCGCGAACGATTCGGGAATGTGAATAAGAGTCTGCGCATTGGAGCGGCCATGCCCCATCCCCCGGAGGGTTACTTCACCCGCGGCGTCGACGCCGATCCCGAACTCGCCGACCTGATCAAGGGCGAGCTTTCGCGTCAGCGCGAGGGAATCGAGCTGATCGCCTCTGAAAACATCGTCTCGCGCCTGGTGCTGGAAGCGCAAGGCTCGGCGCTCACCAACAAGACGGTCGAGGGGGCGCCTTACGCGCGCTATTACGGCGGCGCTCAATTCGCCGACGCCATCGAAAGCCTCGCCGTCGCGCGCGCCAAAAGACTTTTCGGCTGCCGCTTCGCCAATGTGCAGCCGCATTCGGGCTCGAACGCCAACGCCGGCGTGTTTCTTGGCCTCCTCGAACTCGGCGATCCGATCCTCTCCATGAATGTCGCGGCGGGCGGGCATATCAGCCATGGCCATCCCGCGACGCTGACCGGACGCGACTACAAGATTGCCCATTACGGCGTGAACCGCGTCACGGAGACGATCGACCTCGGCGAGGTGCGCGACCTCGCCCGCAAGACGCGCCCGCGGATGATCGTCGCCGGCGGCTCCGCCTATCCGCGGGCGATCGACTTCGCGGGTCTGCGCGCCATTGCGGATGAGGTCGGCGCCTTTCTTCTCGTCGACATGGCGCATTTCGCCGGGCTCGTCGCCACAGGACTCTATCCGCACCCCTTTCCGCACGCCCATGTCGTGACGACGACGACCTACAAATCCCTGCGCGGCGCGCGCGGCGGCCTGGTTTTGTGGAACGACGACGCCTTGTCGAGCCGCATCAACGCCGGGATCTTTCCGGGCGTTCAGGGCTCGGTGATGCTGCACGCCGTCGCCGGCAAGGCGGCCTGCCTCGGCGAGGCGCTGCGCCCCGACTTTCGCGCCTATAACGAAGCCGTGCTCGACAACGCGCGCACGCTTGCCCATGCTTTGGACGCGGCAGGCCTGCGCATCGTCGCCGGCGGCACGGATATGGGGCTGATCCTCGTCGATCTGTCGGCGACCGGCGTCACCGGCGACGTCGCCGCCAAAGCGCTCGAGACGGCCGGTCTCGCGGTCAACAAGAATCTGATCCCCTTCGATCCGCGGCCGCCCGAGGCGCCCTCCGGCCTGCGGCTGTCCAGCAACGCCGGCACGACGCGCGGCTTCGGCCCCGCCGAATTCCGGCAGATCGGCGCGTGGATTGCAGGCGTCGTCGCCGATCCCACAGACCGCTCGCTCATCGCCGCGGCGCGCGACGACGTGCTGGCGCTTTGCCGGGCGTTTCCTATTTACTGACGAGACTTGTCAAACTGCGGCGGTCATGGCTCTCGAACTCTCGGCGCGTATCGTTCAGTCCCTCGAAAGCGTCGGCGCCGCTGCATGGGACGCCTGCGCCAACCCACGGGGCGCGCCCCATAATCCCTTCGTCTCCTACGCCTTCCTCCAGGCGCTCGAACGCTCCGGCTCCGTGGGGCGCAAGACCGGCTGGGCGCCCGTTCACGTGCTGGTCGAGGACGCGACTGGGCGTCTCGTCGCCTGCGCGCCGACCTATCTCAAGTCGCACAGTCTCGGCGAATATGTGTTCGACCAAGGCTGGGCGCAGGCCTATGAGCGCGCGGGCGGGCGCTATTATCCCAAGCTTCAGGTCGCGTCGCCCTTCACGCCCGTCACCGGGCGACGGCTGCTCGTCGCAGACGGCGCGCCCCACGGCGCTTCGGCGGCTTTGATCGGCGCGCTGCGCGGCCTGCGACAGGCCCTGGAAGCGTCGTCGCTGCACATCTCCTTCGCGACGCCGTCAGAGGCCGAGACTCTGCGCGCCGCGGGCTTTACGCTGCGCGCCGGCGAACAATTCCATTTCACCAACGAAGACTATCGCGACTTCGATGATTTTCTCGACGCGCTGGCGAGCCGCAAGCGCAAGGCGATCCGTCGGGAAAGACGCGAGGCGCAAACCGGCCTCGTCATCGAGCGTCTCGCCGGCGCCGAAATAAAGCCCGCGCATTGGGACGCTTTCTTCGCCTTTTACATGGACACGGGCGCGCGTAAATGGGGCCGGCCCTATCTCACACGCGCATTCTTCGACATGATCGGCGAGACGATGGCGGAGCGCCTCCTGCTGGTGATGGCGCGCGAAGGCGGCGAATATATTGCAGGCGCAATCAACTTCCTGGGCGACGACGCGATCTACGGCCGCAACTGGGGCGCGCTCGTCGAGCGTCCCTTTCTGCATTTCGAGGTCTGCTATTACCAGGCGATCGAGCATGCGATCGGGCACGGCTACAAGCGCGTCGAGGCGGGCGCGCAGGGCGAGCACAAGCTTGCGCGGGGCTATCGTCCGGTTCTCACCTGGTCGGCGCATGACTTCGTCGACAAGGGCTTCGGCGCCGCCATCGCCGACTATTGCCGGCGCGAGCGCCTCGAGGTCGACGCCATGATCGCCGAGCAGGAAGCCGCGCTGCCGTTCCGCAACAATATGAAAGAGACAAGAGAGGAGAGGACCTCATGAGCGAGACGCAACGACCGCCGCTGCCGCCGTTTACGCGCGAAACCGCCATGCAAAAAGTGCGCATGGCGGAGGACGCCTGGAACACGCGCGATCCCGAGCGCGTCTCGCTCGCCTATACGATCGACAGCCGTTGGCGCAATCGCGCCGAGTTTCCGGTCGGGCGCCGGCAAATCGTCGAATTTCTGACGCGCAAATGGGCGCGCGAGCTCGATTATCGCCTCATCAAGGAACTGTGGGCCTGCGCCGACAATCGCATCGCCGTGCGCTTCGCCTACGAATGGCGCGACGATTCGGGCAACTGGTTTCGCTCGCATGGCAACGAGAATTGGGAGTTCGACGAAAACGGTCTGATGCGCCTGCGCTTTGCGAGCATCAACGACCAGCCGATCAGCGAAGCCGAGCGCAAATATCGCTGGCCGCTCGGCCCGCGTCCCAAGGACCATCCCGGCCTCTCCGACCTCGGCCTGTGATTTGACGGGCGAGCGCCCGCGCGCGAAGATGCCGGGAACGATCGGAGACGCTCATGTCCCTCGCCGCGCCGCTTGCCGTTGGAATCGCTGTCGCCGCAATCTGTGGCCTCGGCGGCTGCGTCGTCGCGCATCGACTGCTGCCTCGCTTCAGCGGATCGAAGGCGCATTGCGCGACGCCGGCCGAAGACGCAAAGGGTTTGCGAAGGATTGCTCCCCTTCTGTTCAGCGCGCTCGCTTGCGGCGCCGTCATGGCCGCCGCGCTCTACCTGCTTCCGTCGCCCTGAACCGCGAATCTGCCGTTTAGGGCGCGCTGATGAAGCGCGACCTTTAGAGACGCCTCGTTGTCGCAGGCGCCCTCGGTCGTCTTGCAGCACGGAACAAAGGCGCATCGCCACGATTTTCATGAGCTTCCTGGAGGAAGCCATGCGGCCGATGTCCTACGCCTCTTTCGCCCTCCTTTGCGCGGTCGCGCTCGCGCGATTTTCCAACCCCGCGCCGCACGCGAAAAGCGCGAGCGACATCGACGCCCTGCTGAAGGAGACGCGCCTCCCGGACGGCTTCGCCATCTCGCTCTATGCGCGGGCGCCGGGCGCGCGGAGCATCGCGGTGGGGCCGCAGGGCAAGGCGATCTTCATCGGCACGGGCGCCGACAACCGCATTTATGTGCTGGGGCCTGGCGTCGACGGCGCGTCCTCCGTCGGCTTCTTCGCGTCGGGCGTCGACTTCGATCGGCCGCACGGCCTCTGCTTCGACGACGCAGGGTCGCTCTATGTCGCCGAGCGCAACCGGATCCTGCGTTTCGCCGACGCCGAGAACAATTGGCGCAAGCCCGAGAAGACGGTCGTCGTCGAAAAAGGCGCGCTCATTCCAAGCGACGAGGAAAGCGACGCGCACACCTCGCGCATGTGCCGCATTGGACCCGACGGCAAGCTCTATGTGTCGCTCGGCCAGCCCTATGACGTTGCGCCGAAAGAAAAGCTGGCGCTCTACGACGAAACCGGCATTGGCGGCGTCGTTCGGATGAACAAGGACGGGTCAGCGCGCGACGTCTTCGCACGCGGCATACGCAATTCCGTCGGCATGGACTTCAACCCCGCCGACGGCGCGCTGTGGTTTACCGATAATCAGTCGAACGAAATGGGCGACGACACGCCGCCCGGCGAGCTCAATCGCGCGCCCGTCGCCGGCCTGCATTTCGGTTTTCCCTGGTATGGCGGCGGCCACGCCCGCACGCCTCAATATGCCGACGAGCCGCCGCCGGATGGCGTCGTCTTTCCGGAAGTCGAAGAGGCGCCGCACGCGGCCGACCTCGGCATGATCTTCTACACGGGCGCGGCTTTTCCCGAGAAATACCGGGGCGGGATCTTCTCCGCCCAGCATGGCTCCGGCGGCCGCGAGCCGCCGCTCGGCGCAAGGCTGATGTTCACGCCCGTTGGGCCCGATGGCAGAGCCGGGCGAAGCGAACCCTTCCTTGAGGGCTGGAACAAGGGCGTCACGCCCTATCTCGCCCGGCCGGTCGACGTGGCGCAGACTCCGGACGGCGCCCTGCTCGTCACCGACGACCAGAACGGCGCCGTCTACCGCATTCGCTACCGCCCGAGCCCCATCGCCCGCAATTGAAGCGGCGCCATTGGCGCCGGGCCTGGCGGGAACCATGTTTCGTCTCGGACAGGAGATCGAAACATGCAGATGGCGATCCGTAAGGCGGACGCGCGCGGCGCGGCCCGGCTCGGCTGGCTCGACAGCCGGCACAGCTTTTCTTTCGGCGACTATTACGATCCGGCGCATATGGGCTTCGGGCCCTTGCGGGTGATCAACGAGGATCGCGTCGCGCCGGGCGGCGGCTTTCCGACGCATCCTCATCGCGACATGGAGATCATCTCCTATGTGCTCGAGGGCGCGCTGGAGCATCAGGACAGCACCGGCGGCGGCGGCGTTCTGCGTCCCGGCGAAGCCCAGCGCATGACCGCGGGGACGGGCGTGCGCCACAGCGAATTCAACGCTTCCGACCGCGAGCCGGCGCATTTCCTGCAAATCTGGATTTTGCCGGAGCGCGAAGGCCTCGCCCCCGGTTATGAGCAGAAGGCCTTCCCCGCGGCGGAGCTGCGCGGGCGGTTGCGGCTGATCGCCTCCCGCGACGGCCGCGACGGGGCGCTCACCCTCCATCGCGACGTCGATCTCTATGCGACACGTCTCGGCGCAGGGGAAAATGTGACGCTGCATCTGGCGCCGGGACGAGGCGCCTGGGTGCAGGTCGCGCGCGGCGACCTCCTCGTGAATGGCGAGCGGCTCGCCGCCGGCGACGGCGTCGGCGTGACGGAAGCGGATGAACTGCGCCTCGAGGGGGTCAACGAGGCGGAGGCGCTTCTCTTCAACATGCGCATGTGAGACATGAAGGCATAAGTTCGCCGCCTCGTCGGCGCGAGGCGGCGAATTTAGAAAAGCGGCGACGTGGCGCAGGCTTGCGTCGCTGCGCGCGCAACCACGGCAGGCTTCGGAGAGGCTGTGAAGGCGGACGACGGGCAATCGCTGCTCTTTGGCGAGAACGCGGCGGAATATGCAGCGTTTCGACCGGATTATCCCGAGGCGCTTTTCGCCTGGCTCGCCGAAGCCGCCCCCGCGCGGGGCCTCGCCTGGGATTGCGGCGCCGGCAGCGGCCAGGCGGCGTTGGGGCTCTCGCCCCATTTCGACCGCGTGCTCGCCACCGAGCGCGACCCGCGGCAATTGGCCTTGGCGCCGAAACGGCCCAATATCGACTACCGCCTCGCCGCCGCGGAGGACGACCCTGGCCTCGTTGACGCCGTCGACCTCATCGCCTGCGCCTGCTCGCTGCACTGGTTCGACCTCGCCAAATTCTACCCGCTGGCCCGGCGCGCCCTGAAGCCCGGCGGCGTTCTTGCGGCCTGGACCTATGACTGGCCCTGGACCGGCCGCCCAGCGCTCGACGCCGTGCTGGAACGGCTCAAGACCGACATTCTCGGCGCGTTCTGGGGAGAGACGTCGCATTATTACTTCAGCGGCTACCGCACCCTGCCCTTTCCCTTCCCCGAGCGCGAGAGCCCCGCCTTCACGACGCCGATCGCCGACTCGAAGAAGGGTCTCGTCCGCTTCCTCTCGACCTGGTCGGCCGTGCGCAAATATCGGGAGCGGCTAGGGCGCGACCCGCTCGCCCTTGTGGATAAGGCGCTGGACGCCGCGTGGCGGGCCGATCCGCCGGCCGCGCCGCTCAGGGTTCCGCTGCATTTGCGCTGTGGTTACAGAGAAGTTTGAGTCAAAACGATTTTCTCTTCAGGACGGGAGGCTTGGGAAAAGAACGAAGGGGGTGAAGAGATAACAAGAAAATATACCATCTAGCATGAGCTCGGCACTTCTCTTTTAGGATGCTTTTCCTGAGGCAAGTAGGAGCCTGGCGCAGCGCAATTCATTTTCGAAATTGCGGCGCTCTATATTGGCAGCTGACCGGCGAACTCTTGGACCCGCGTCAGCGGCGCGCCTGCTGCGGCGAGCACCTCGAACCCGAACGCCCTTAGCCGCCGAGCGGACATACCGGGTGCGAAGTAGCCAGCATCTCATCGGGAATCCGCGGCAGCGAGGCCCGGTCGCATTCGTTCGCCGGTATATCGCCCGCCAACGCCCGCCGTCGTGCTCAGTGCGCGCCCTCATGCCCTACCCCGACCAGGGCTCGGGCGAGCGCCAAGCCGCTGTCCCAAAGACCGGTCATGAATTAACATTCCAACCGGATCCTCCATGGGGAAAACTACTTCTACAAATTATGCCGCTCTTTAGCGAACGTGTGGTCGAGGTAAGACTTCGTACTCAGAGGTGTGGATGAAAACTAACAAAAATTCCCCCATCGAAGCAATCTTTCTTGTGATTCGGACTTTCCTCGGCATTCGATTTGGACCCCTATCGGTCTCGGCGGCGGCGATTTTTTCGGCCGTAATCTTATCTTTTTTCGCGCAGAAATCTGCGATCGCGCGTAACTCGACGAGTACTGACATTCGAACGAGGCCGGGGACAAATGCCATTGTGCAGCCCGCGCCAATCCCCTCCATACTTACTCAGTCGGTTAAAACCGGCGCTCCGTGGGCTGAAGGATTCAACAATGCCCCTCAAATCTCCAAAGAGGTAAAAGAAACCACATCGAAGGAGATAAAGGAAACCAACGACGGCCCGAGTGACTGGGTCGAGGCAATTAAAGCCTTGGCATGGCCCCTCACGATTATTGTAGTTGCTTGGGTTCTATCTAAGGAAATTCGTGCTTCGCTCAAATTGGCACCTAAATTGATTAGAAAAATAAGTGCCGGTGGGGTCGAAATGGAAGTTAATGCGGAGGTTGCGGACAAAATTCGAGATTACTTGAGGGGTTCAATTGATGAATTAACACGAAAAGCAGATGAAGAGTACATTCGCTCAGCATCGGTTCAGAATCTGGACCAACACCTTCAAATGGTTTTCACAAGAGCTCTGCCGAGAGTGCTTCAATCCCGAGGCATGGAATTTGAGAGAAGCAACCATCGGTCGACGGTCCATGTGCAAGACATCGTTTTCAAGCAGTATTTATATCAAATCACCGACTATTTTCCTCGACAGGGAACAAAAAAACAGGGGCGCAGGTTTTCGCAACGTTTTGGCTCCATGGGGCGCGCTTGGCGAATTGGGATGTCTCTGGGTGAGGGCAATGCTTTCAGTCCCGGGACCCCAGAAGAGCAGTTAGTAAAGGAGTGGGGTATGACACGGGAGGAGGCCCAAAGTGCCTCTCGGACCTCCCGTCCGGCCGATCTTTGTGTGCTTCTAAGAAGCCAAGCGGATGGAAACGTAGCTGTCGGCGTCCTATACATCGACTCAACGCGCGAGCTTGCATATGGAGATGATCGTGCCGCAACGGAGGTCGCAGGGTTGCTCGAAGGGGAGCCAGAGGTGATAAATCTTGCAAATGCAGTTGCTCGAACAATGGCCCCATTACGTCTTGCAGCGCCCAATCTGGTAATTATGGAGGAACGAAGCTGAGCCCCACTTCAGATTATGATGTCGTCGCATCAGAATACTACGACTCGCAATCGCATCCGACATGTGGAAACTTCAATGAGCTTAGCCGAGCATTTATTGTTCCTCGTCTTCGTTCATATTTTCCGGCTGCTTCCATTCTTGAAGTTGGCGCGGGCGCATCGACGGCTGCTACAGCGCTACTTTTCGCGGGACTTCCTCTAGATCGTTTGTTTCTACTTGATAACTCGCTAAAGATGCTTTCGTACTCAAAACACTTAAGTAATGCTGGCGCGCACCTCTTGCTGGCGAGCGCCACAAAAGTTCCCTTCCCCTCAGAAAGGTTTGATTTGATCGTCAGTTCTTTAGGCGACCCTTACAATAACCTTGAGTTTTGGGAGGAAGTAAGCCGCCTTCTACGGCCTCGCGGAGTATGTTTATTTACTACGCCTTCCCCTGAGTGGGCCTCGCGATTTCGTAGTCAGGGCGAACAAGCCAAGGCCGAGTTTGTTTTACGTGATGGCCACAGAGTTTGGGTCCCCTCATTGATTCCGGATCAAGCTGCGCAGAAAGACTTGATCACTGACGCCGGCTTAAGGATAACCGAGACTGAAGGTATGTCATTAGCGAGCCTGAATGGTTTAATCTCACCTAAGTTGAGAGTATCTGATAACCCTGCCATGCCTGTAGTAAGAGGCTATGTTGTTCAGAAATGGGCTCAACCGTAACTTGAACTCGGACTAATCTGCGTTTCATCCAAGAGAACCTTCCCACGGCGAGCCATTATCGTAAACATCTAGCTAAGGTTGGCACATCTTCTCGACATACTCTTCCTAATAAAAGAACGAAAAAAGAACTTGGCGTCTAGAACAAATCATGCACAATAGCGTTCCAGCACGTTGCCCACGTCCGTCGATTCGTGCCAGAAGGATTTCAAGCCGTGAGCCAAGCCAATCTCCGCCTCGTGGAAGGATCGTCCGTGGACAAGACCAAGGCGCTTGACGCCGCCCTGTCGCAGATCGAGCGCGCCTTCGGCAAGGGCTCGATCATGCGGCTCGGCAAGAACCAGAAGGCCGTCGAGATCGAGACCATTTCCACGGGCTCGCTCGGCCTCGACATTGCGCTCGGAGTCGGCGGCCTGCCGCGCGGCCGAGTGGTCGAAATCTATGGCCCCGAATCCTCGGGCAAGACGACGCTCACCCTGCATGTCATCGCCGAGGCCCAGAAGGCCGGCGGCGTTTGCGCCTTCGTCGACGCCGAACATGCGCTCGACCCCGTCTACGCCCGCAAGCTCGGCGTCAATCTCGACGAGCTTTTGATTTCCCAGCCCGACACGGGCGAGCAGGCGCTCGAGATCACCGACACGCTGGTGCGCTCGGGCGCGGTCGACGTGCTCGTCGTCGACTCGGTCGCCGCGCTGACGCCGCGCGCCGAGATCGAAGGCGAGATGGGCGAGGTGCAGCCGGGGCTGCAGGCGCGGCTGATGAGCCAGGCGCTGCGCAAGCTCACCGGTTCGATCTCGCGCTCCAACACGCTCGTCATCTTCATTAATCAGATCCGCATGAAAATCGGCGTGATGTATGGCTCGCCGGAGACGACGACGGGCGGCAATGCGCTGAAGTTCTACGCTTCGGTCCGTCTCGACATCCGCCGTATCGGCGCGATCAAGGAGCGCGACGAGACGATCGGCAACCAGACCCGCGTCAAGGTCGTCAAGAACAAGGTCGCGCCCCCGTTCAAGCAAGTTGAATTCGACATCATGTATGGCGAAGGCGTCTCCAAGGTCGGCGAGCTCATTGACCTTGGCGTCAAGGCCGGAGTCGTCGAAAAGTCGGGCGCCTGGTTTTCCTACGACAGCCAGCGGCTCGGCCAGGGTCGCGAGAACGCCAAGGCCTTTCTGCGGCAGAATCCGGAGGCCGCCAGCCGCATCGAGCAGGCGATCCGCGAAAACGCCGGCCTCATCGCCGAAAAGATTCTCGACGCCGGCGGACCCGACGACGACGAGTAATCCGGCGCCCTTCTCCACTTTACCGATCGAAGGCCCGCCCGTCGGGCCTTTTTCATTGCCGAAACGCTCCCGGACTGGCATATCCGGCCGCAACAGGCGGCGCGCGCGGGCTTGCATCCGGCCCATCGCGACGCGGGCCGTCGGCGGGACGGCCTTCCGCCCGGCAAAGTTTTCACCATATGACCGGGCGCGCCCGGTCGCCTTCAGAGAGACGCAAAATGAGCAGCGTCAACCAGATACGCTCCGCATTCCTCGACTATTTCGTGCGCAACGGCCACGAGAAAGTCGCGTCCTCTCCGCTTGTCCCGCACAATGATCCGACCCTCATGTTCACCAATGCGGGCATGGTCCAGTTCAAGAACGTGTTCACCGGGGTCGAGAAGCGTCACCAGGCCCGCGCGGCTTCCGCGCAGAAATGCGTGCGCGCCGGCGGCAAGCACAATGACCTCGACAACGTCGGCTACACCGCGCGTCACCACACCTTCTTCGAAATGCTGGGGAATTTTTCCTTCGGCGATTACTTCAAGGAAGGCGCCATCGAGCTCGCCTGGGGCCTGATCACCCGGGAGTTCCAGCTCCCCGTCGACCGTCTGCTCGTCACCGTCTATCACGACGACGACGAAGCCTATGACCTTTGGAAGAAGATCGCCGGCTTCCATGAGAGCCGCATCATCCGCATCGCCTCCTCCGACAATTTCTGGAGCATGGGCGACACGGGCCCCTGCGGCCCCTGCTCGGAAATCTTCTACGACCAGGGCGAGGCGCTCGCAGGCGGGCCGCCCGGCAGCCCTGACGAGGACGGCGACCGCTTCCTCGAGTTCTGGAACCTCGTGTTCATGCAGTATGAGCAGGTTGCGCCGGGGAGCCGCGCGCCGCTGCCGCGCCCGTCGATCGACACCGGCATGGGTCTCGAGCGCATCTCGGCCCTGATGCAGGGCGTGACCTCGAATTACGAGATCGACCTGTTCCGCGCCCTCACCGGCGCGGTGGCCGACTTCACCGGCGCGCCTGTCAACGGGCCGCAGGCGGCGAGCCATCGCGTCATCGCCGACCACTTGCGCGCCTCCTCCTTCCTGGTCGCCGACGGCGTGACCCCGTCCAATGAAGGCCGCGGCTATGTGCTGCGCCGGATCATGCGCCGCGCCATGCGTCACGCGCAGATCCTCGGCGCGCAGGAGCCCTTGATGTGGCGCCTCGTGCCGACGCTCGTCGCCGAAATGGGCCAGGCCTATCCCGAACTCATCCGCGCCCAGGCGCTCATCGTCGATACGCTGAAGACCGAGGAGACCCGCTTCCGCGCGACGCTCGCGCGTGGTCTCGCCATTCTCGACGACGAGACCGCCGGCCTCGGAACGGGCGCCAAGTTCTCGGGCGAAACCGCCTTCAAACTCTACGACACCTACGGCTTCCCGCTCGACCTGACGGAGGACGCGCTGCGGCCGCGCGGCATCGTCGTCGACAAGGACGCCTTCAACGCCGCCATGGAGCGCCAGCGCGCCGAGGCGCGCAAGGCCTGGGCGGGTTCGGGCGAGACCGCGACCGAAACGCTGTGGTTCGCCCTCAAGGAGCGTCTCGGCGCGACCGAATTCCTCGGCTACGACACCGAGAAAAGCGAAGGCGTGGTCACGGCCCTCGTCCATGACGGCGCGGAGGCCTTCGCGCTCAAGCAGGGCCAGCGCGGGGCCGTCATCCTCAATCAGACGCCCTTTTATGGCGAATCCGGCGGCCAGATCGGCGACGTCGGCGTCATGCGCGGCAAGGGGCTGCGCTTCCGCGTCGAAAACACGCTAAAAAAGCTCGGCGACCTCATCGTCCACGAAGGCGTCCTCGAAGAGGGCGAATTGACGCCCGGCCTCGCGCTCGAACTCGACGTCGATCACGATCGCCGCAAGGCTATTCGCGCCAATCACTCCGCGACGCATATTCTCCACGAGGCGCTGCGCCAGGTTCTCGGCGACCATGTCGCGCAGAAGGGATCGCTCGTCGCGCCCGAGCGCCTGCGTTTCGATTTCACCCATCCCAAGCCCCTCACCGCAGAGGAGCTCGAGCAGATCGAAACGCTGGCCAACGAAATCATCCAGGACAATGCGCCTGTCGACACCCGCGTGATGGCGCAGGACGAGGCGATCGAGTCGGGCGCCCGCGCGCTGTTCGGCGAGAAATATGGCGATGAGGTCCGCGTCGTCTCCATGGGTCGTCCCGATCCCGGCGTTCACCACGCCTTCTCGGTCGAGCTCTGCGGCGGCACCCATGTCGCGCGAACCGGCGACATCGGCCTTTTGGCGATCACCAGCGAGGGCGCGGTCGCCTCCGGCGTCCGGCGCATCGAGGCGCGCACCGCCGAGGGCGCCCGCAGCTATCTGACGTCGCAGTCTCGCGCGCTGCAGGACATTGCGAGCCTGATGCGCGCCCCTGTCGAAGACGCGCCGAGCCGGCTGGCGCAGATCATGGACGAGCGCAAGCGGCTCGAACGCGAACTCGCCGAGGCCAAGCGCAAGCTCGCAATGGGCGGCGGCGGCGGCGATGGGGCTGGCCCCGAGGCGCGCGACATTGGCGGGGTGAAGCTCTTGACCCGCGCGGTCGAGGGGATCGACGCCCGGGATCTGAAGTCGCTGGTCGACGACGCGAAGAAAAGCATCGGCTCGGGCGTCGTCGCCATCGCCAGCGCTTCGCCCGACGGCAAGGCGGGAATCGTCGTCGGCGTCACGGACGACCTCACCGAAAAATACAGCGCGGTGGAATTCGTCCGCGTCGCGAGCGTGGCGCTCGGCGGCAAGGGCGGCGGCGGGCGGCCCGATCTCGCGCAGGCGGGCGGTCCAAATGCGGCGGCGATCGATCAGGCCCTCGCCTCGGTCGAAGACGCCTTGAGGGGCAAGGCGGCGCAGTGAAGACGGCGGTCGGACGCAGCTGGTATTATCGCGCCCGCCGCCGCGTGCATGTGATTCTCGACGGCGGCGGGCATGACTGGACCACCCGCTATGTCCATCGCGCCCTCGTCACCCTCGTCGCCTTGTCCGTCATTGCGGTCGTTCTCGAGTCGGTGCCGGAATACGACCGCAAATTCAACCGGCTGTTTCACGCGATCGAATATATCGCCGTCGTCGGCTTCACCATCGAATATCTGTTGCGGCTGTGGTCGTCGCCGGAACACACGCCCTACGCCGAACGCACGCCCGTCTCGGCGCGACTGGCCTTCATCGTCTCCGGATCGGCGATCATCGACCTCCTGACGATCCTGCCCTTCTACCTCTCCTTTTTCATCACCTCAGACCTCCGGGTGATGGTGCTGCTGAGGCTGCTGCGCTTCTTCAAGCTGGCGCGTTACTCCGCGGGAATTCGGACGCTGGTCGCCGTGATGGAGGCGGAGCGCAAGGCTCTGGTGGCGACGGCGATCCTGTTGTTTGGCGCGGTGCTGTTCTCGGCGAGCGCGATCCACATCGCCGAGCAGGACGCGCAGCCGGAGGCGTTCGGCTCGATTCCCGCCGCGATGTGGTGGGCGATCGTGACGATCACCACGGTGGGCTATGGCGACGTCACGCCCGTGACCGTCGCCGGGCGCATGATCGCTTCGGTGACGATGGTAATGGGCTATGTGATGCTGGGCCTGCCGGTCGGCATCGTTGCGACGGCTTTCGCCGAGGAAATACACCGCCGCGAATTCGTCGTCACCTGGAGCATGGTTGCGAGCGTGCCCTTATTTCGCACGCTGGGCGCCAGCTCCATTGCGGAGATCATGCGCTATCTGAGCGCCCAGTCCGTGCCCGCGGGGACCTTGATCGTGCGACGCGGCGATCTTGCGCAGTCCATGTATTTCATCGCGGAAGGCGAAGTGGAGATCGAGCTACCGAACGAGGCCGTGCGGCTCGGGGCGGGTCAGTTCTTTGGAGAGATGGCCATTCTGCACAAGGCGCGGCGCTCCGCCAATGTTCGCGCCGTCGAGCCGACGAAGCTCCTCATTCTCGACGCCTACGATCTACAGTCGCTGATCGTGCGCAATCCGGAGGTCGGCGAGGCTATCCGTAGCGTCGCCGCCAGCCGCAAGGAGCTTTCGGCCGAGTCCCAGCATGGCGACATGATCGAGGCCGAACTCACCCAGCCCGCCGCTCCCGTCGAGGGCGATGGCGTCGAATAGGCTGCGCCCGCGCCAAAACAAAAGCGCTCCGATCGAGGGATCGGAGCGCCGCGACGATGGAAAAAAGCTGCTCTTACGCGCCGACGGAGGCGCGCAGCTCCTCGAGCTGCGCCAGTTTTTCGCTGGCGACCTGCCGGACGTCGTCGGACTTGGCGTCAGCGACGTCCTCGCGGGCGTTCTTGATGTCGGCGTCGAGCTTGGCGACATCGACCTCGTCAAGCGGCACGGCCAGCTCGGCGAGAATGGTGAAGCCGGCGGCGTTCACGTCGGCGAATCCGCCGCGCACGAAAAGCTTCTCGACCTTTCCGTCGCCGCCCGCGACCGTCACAACGCCGGATTTGAGGGTGGTCATCACCGGCGCGTGATCCTTGAGGACGGTGAACTGGCCCTCGGCGCCCGGCGCCACGACGCTTTCGACGTCGCCCGAAAACAGGAGCTTCTCGGGAGAGACGAGTTCGAAGTGAAAAGCGGGCATGTCGGTCTCCGGCGGGGGTCTTCGATGGGGATGGCGCCGTTGTTCGGCGCGTCATGGCCGGGCGCGACCCGGCCATCCACAAAAAGCAAACGGCGGGTGGCCGGATCGAGTCCGGCTCCGACGTTCTTTGCCTTACGCCGCTTCCTTGGCGAGCTTGGCGGCCTTTTCGATCGCCTCCTCGATGGAGCCGACCATATAGAAGGCGGCCTCGGGGAGGTGGTCGTATTCGCCTTCGACCAAGCCTTTGAAGCCCTTGATCGTATCCGCCAGCGCGACGAGCTTGCCCGGCGAGCCGGTGAAGACTTCCGCGACGTGGAACGGCTGCGAGAGGAAGCGCTCGATCTTACGGGCGCGGGCGACGACGAGCTTGTCCTCTTCCGAGAGTTCGTCCATGCCCAGGATCGCGATGATGTCCTGCAGCGACTTGTAGCGCTGCAGCGTCGACTGCACCCGGCGGGCGACGTCGTAGTGCTCTTCGCCGACGATCGCCGGGGAGAGCATGCGCGACGTCGAGTCGAGCGGATCGACGGCCGGATAGATGCCCTTTTCCGCGATGGAGCGGGACAGCACGGTCGTGGCGTCGAGATGGGCGAAGGAAGTGGCCGGCGCCGGGTCGGTCAAGTCGTCGGCCGGCACATAAATGGCCTGCACCGAGGTGATCGAGCCTTTGGTCGTCGTCGTGATGCGCTCCTGCAGCGCGCCCATGTCGGTCGCGAGCGTCGGCTGATAGCCCACCGCCGAGGGGATGCGGCCGAGAAGCGCCGACACTTCCGAACCCGCCTGGGTGAAGCGGAAGATGTTGTCAACGAAGAACAGCACGTCCTGGCCCTTGTCGCGGAACTCTTCAGCGACGGTCAGGCCGGTGAGCGCGACGCGGGCGCGGGCGCCCGGCGGCTCGTTCATCTGGCCATAGACCAGCGCGCATTTGGAGCCGGCGCCGCCGCCCTTCTTGTTGACGCCGCCCTCGATCATCTCGTGATAGAGGTCGTTGCCCTCGCGCGTGCGCTCGCCGACGCCGGCGAAGACGGAGTAGCCGCCGTGCGCCTTGGCGACGTTGTTGATGAGCTCCATGATGAGCACGGTCTTGCCGACGCCGGCGCCGCCGAACAGGCCGATCTTGCCGCCCTTGGCGTAAGGCGCGAGCAGGTCGACGACCTTGATGCCGGTCTCGAGAATCTGCGCTTCCGTCGCCTGTTCGGCGTAGGAGGGGGCCGGCTGATGGATGGCGCGGACGCCGCTCGACTTCACCGGACCGGCCTCGTCGACCGGCTCGCCGATGACGTTGATGATGCGGCCGAGCAGCTCCTCGCCGACCGGCACCGAGATCGGCGCGCCCGTGTCGGTGACTTCCTGACCGCGGGTCAGACCCTCGGACGTGTCCATGGCGATGGTGCGCACGGAGTTCTCGCCGAGATGCTGGGCCACTTCGAGCACCAGGCGCTGGCCCTGGTTCGTCGTCTCGAGCGCGTTGAGAATCTCGGGCAGGTGGCCGTCGAACTTCACGTCGACGACGGCGCCGATGACTTGGGTGATGCGGCCCGTGGGCTTGTTGGCGGCCATGTTACGTCCTCGTCTATTTTAGCGGTCAGAGCGCTTCGGCGCCCGAGATGATTTCGATGAGTTCCTTGGTGATCATCGCCTGCCGCGACCGGTTGTAGAGGGTCGTCTGCTTGCGGATCATGTCGCCGGCGTTGCGCGTGGCGTTGTCCATCGCGCTCATGCGCGCGCCCTGTTCGGAGGCGGCGTTCTCGAGCAGCGCGCGGAACACCTGAACCGAGATATTGCGCGGCAGCAGGGTCGAGAGAATCTCGTCCTGGCCGGGCTCATATTCGTAGGTCGGCTGCGGGCCTTCCTGCGCGGGCGCGTTCTCGTTCGCGGCGATCTGGGCCGGAATGAGCTGCTGCGCGGTCGGGAGCTGCGCGATGACCGATTTGAACTTCGAGAAGAACAGCGTGGCGACGTCGAATTCGCCCGCCTCGAACATGGCGATGATCTTCTTGCCGATGTCGTCGGCGTTCTCGAAGCCGATCTGCTTCAGGCCGCGCAGTTCGATAAGCTCGACGATCTCTTTCTCGAACTGGCGGCGCAGCTGGTCGTAGCCCTTCTTGCCGACGCAGAGAATCTTGACCGTCTTGCCCTGGCCCTGAAGGCGCTGCGCGTGGTCGCGGGCGAGACGCACGATCGAGGAGTTGAACGCGCCGCAGAGGCCGCGCTCGGCCGTCGCGACGACGAGAAGATGCACATCGTCGCGGCCGTTGCCGGCGAGAAGCTGCGGACCGCCGGCGGTGACGCCGGCGGCGAGATTGGCGAGCACCGATTCCATGCGCTCGGCGTAGGGACGCGCGGCTTCCGCCGCGGTCTGCGCGCGACGCAGCTTGGCGGCCGCGACCATTTGCATGGCCTTGGTGATCTTCTGCGTCGCCTTGACGGAAGAAATCCGGTTTCGAAGATCCTTCAACGAGGGCATGAGCGTGCTTCTTGCTGAGAGTTCGCGCCCTTAGGAGGCGTTTCCCCCTCTCCCCGCGAGGGGGAGAGGGCCCTAATGGTCGTCAGGCGAAGGACTTCGCGAAAGTTTCGACCACGCCCTTGAGCTTCGCTTCCGTCTCCGCGGGCAGATCCTTCGTCGAACGGATGCTTTCGAGAATGTCGGCGTGCTGCGTGCGCAGGATCGTCAGCAGCCCGTCTTCGAAGGCCTTGACGCGGTTGACCGGCAGCGGATCGAGATAGCCGTTGACGCCGGCGTAGATCACGCAGGTCTGCTCTTCCATCTTCAGCGGCGAGAACTGCGGCTGCTTGAGGAGCTCGGTGAGGCGCGCGCCGCGGTTGAGCAAGCGCTGCGTCACCGCGTCGAGATCGGAGCCGAACTGGGCGAAGGCCGCCATTTCGCGATACTGCGCCAATTCGCCCTTGATCTTGCCGGCGACCTTCTTCGTCGCCTTGGTCTGCGCCGAGGAGCCGACGCGCGACACGGAGAGACCGACGTTCACCGCCGGGCGGATGCCCTGGTAGAACAGATCCGTCTCGAGGAAGATCTGGCCGTCGGTGATCGAAATCACGTTGGTCGGAATATATGCCGACACGTCGTTGGCCTGCGTCTCGATGACCGGGAGCGCGGTGAGCGACCCGGCGCCGCGGTCGTCGTTGAGCTTGGCGGCGCGCTCGAGCAGGCGCGAATGCAGATAGAAGACGTCGCCCGGATAGGCTTCGCGGCCCGGCGGGCGGCGCAGCAGCAGCGACATCTGGCGATAGGCGACGGCCTGCTTGGACAGATCGTCATAGATGATCACGGCGTGCATGCCGTTGTCGCGGAAATATTCGCCCATGGCGCAGCCGGCGAAGGGCGCCAGGAACTGCATCGGGGCCGGATCGGAAGCGGTCGCGGCGACGATGATCGAATATTCGAGCGCGCCGCGCTCCTCGAGCACCTTCACGAATTGCGCGACGGTCGAGCGCTTCTGGCCGACGGCGACATAGACGCAGTAGAGCTTCTGGCTCTCGGGCGCGCCTTCGACGTTGAGCGATTTCTGGTTCAGGATCGTGTCGAGCGCGATGGCGGTCTTGCCGGTCTGGCGGTCGCCGATGATGAGCTCGCGCTGGCCGCGGCCGATCGGAATCAGCGCGTCCACGGCCTTGAGGCCGGTCGCCATCGGCTCGTGCACCGACTTGCGCGGAATGATGCCGGGCGCCTTGACGTCGACGCGGGCGCGCTGGGTCGCCTTGATCGGGCCTTTGCCGTCGATCGGATTGCCGAGCGCGTCGACGACGCGTCCGAGAAGCTCCTTGCCGACGGGCACGTCGACGATGGCGCCGGTGCGCTTGACCGTCTGGCCTTCCTTAATGTCGCGGTCGGAGCCGAAGATAACGATGCCGACGTTGTCGCTCTCGAGGTTCAGCGCCATGCCGCGCACGCCGTTCTCGAATTCGACGGTCTCGCCGGCCTGGACATTGTCGAGGCCGTAGACTCGGGCGATGCCGTCGCCGACGGACAGAACCTGGCCGACCTCGGTGACTTCGGCCTCATTGCCAAAGTTGGCGATCTCGTTCTTGAGGATCGCGGAAATTTCAGCGGCGCGGATATCCATCAGCCGACCTCTTTCATGCGTGTGCGGATTGAGTTGAGCTTGGTGCGAACGGAAGCGTCGACCATGCGCGAACCGAGTTTGACGATAATGCCGCCGATGACCGACGGATCAGTGCGAACATTGAGGCTGACCGACTTGCCGCCAGTGACCGCGGCGAGCGCCTGGCGCAGCGCCGCCTCATGATCGGGACGCAGCGGGGCGGCGACGGTGACGTCGGCGCGCACGAGGCCCTTGGCCTTGTCGTGCAGCCCCTGATAGGCGGCGATCATGTCGGGAAGGACGAAGAGGCGGCGCTTGGAGGCGACCAGCCGGATGAAATTGGCGGCGATGCCGGAAACGCCGGCCTTGCCGAGAACGGCGTCGAGCGCCTTGACCTGCTCCTGCGCCGTAAACACCGGGCTCTTCACCAGGCGCTTCAGGTCGGGGCTATCGTTCATGAGGCTCTGAAACGCGGCGAGCGCCGCGGCGACCTCGTCTGTGGCGCTCTTTTCCGACGCCAGTTCGTAAAGGGCGGAGGCGTAACGTCCTGCGACGCCGGAAAGCGAAACTCCGTCTTGAGCCACTTGGATCGCTCGTCAAATTTCCGCCGTTCCAAACGCCGGCCACGGCGCTACAGAATGCGCCGCGTTTTTCGCGGTCAGCCTAGAAACGACGGATGCTGCAGGGGCAGGAACTGAAAGCGGCAACGCCCCAGTCCCAGGGCGAGGGTCCCCTAACACAGCCTATTTTGCGGCGCAACCCTGTCGGGCGCCTCGTTTTCAATCACGCGCCCGCGCAAACCCTTTGCGCGCCTGGCGCGGCGGCGCGCGCGGCGGAATGGGACGCCGGCGAATTTCCTGATTCCCGCGCTACGAACCGCGTTTCTTTCAGACCTCGCCGGCGCCGCCTTCTTGGTCTCGCCAGCGCGCCGCGGTCCCCGCGACCTGCGGCATTTTGACAGTCGAAAAAACGCGCGCCCATGAAGCCAAGCTGCTCTTTGCCTCCGGCGCGCCGCGGCGATAAGTTGACGCCCGGGCGTTCGCGCCGACTGTCAAAGGGAGAGGCGCATGACGCGCGCGGTTGTCGGCATCATTGGCGGTTCAGGAGTCTACGAACTGCCCGGCGCCGAGAATGTGCGGCGGGAGCGGGTCACGACGCCGTGGGGGGAACCCTCCGACGAGTTGGTTTTCGGGGAGATCGGCGGCACGAAGGCGGTGTTTCTGCCCCGCCACGGCCGCGGCCACCGGCTCGCCCCGTCGTCGATCAACTATCGCGCCAATATTGACGCGATGAAGCGCGCGGGCGTCACGGACATCATTTCCGTCTCCGCCTGCGGGTCGTTCAAATCCCAATTTTTCCCGGGCCTTTTCGTGCTCGTCGACCAGTTCGTCGACCGCACCTTCGCGCGCCAGTCGTCGTTCTTCGGCGACGGCTGCGTGGCGCATGTCTCCCTGGCGCATCCGATCGCGCCGCTGCTGTCGGGGCGCATCGCCGCAGCGGCGCGCGCGGAAGGGATCGAGATCGCGGTCGGCGGGACCTACGTCTGCATGGAGGGGCCGCAGTTCTCGACCTACGCCGAATCGCTTCACTACAAGGCGGCGGGCTTCGACCTCATCGGCATGACGGCCATGCCCGAGGCCAAGCTCGCGCGCGAGGCCGAGATATCCTACGCGACGATCGCCATGGTGACCGACTTCGACTGCTGGCATCCCGAGCACGATCACGTCGACGTGGCGTCGGTGATCGAGATCGTGCGCAGGAACTCGGCCGCGGCTGCGCGTCTCGTGGCGCGGGTGCTCAAGGATTTCCCCGCCGAACACGAGCCATGCCCCATCGGCTCCGACCGCGCGCTCGACAACGCCATTCTAACGGCGCCGGAAGCGCGCGACCCGGCTTTGCTGAGAAAGCTCGACGCGGTGATGGGGCGCCTGAACGCTGCGGGCAAATAGCCCCATCGTCAATAATACCACCAGCCATTGCGCCATTGGCCCTGCAAGCGCAGCGGCGGCGCGGGGCGGCGGGCCGCGACGTTCGACCCATAATAATCGCCCGAATAGCTGCAGCCGTAGCAGCCGCCATAGCCCTGAGGACCGAATCCCGCGGCCTGCCCCGCGCCCTGAGCGCTCCCCTGGCTTGCGGGACTGAAAGGTTGGACTGGCGTGGCCGAACCCAGGAGCGGCGGCGGCGCGGGGAACTGGGGCGCGTCGCCCTGCGCGGCGGCGGCGAAAGGAAAAAGCGCGAGGCAAAAGGCGACGGCGCGGCGCATCTGGCGACAACCTTGGAGTTTGGCCCGGTTGCAGTGTATGCAGCTTGTCTGCGCGCGCCAGCGCGATCTCAACTTAAGGTTGAGAATGCCGTAATACGCCACCAAGGGTCATTTTATGCCGCTTCGCGCCGCCATTCGCACGATTCCGGATTATCCGAAGGAAGGCATTCTCTTCCGCGACATCACGACGCTGCTCGGCGACGCCAAGGCGTTTCGCAAGGCGGTGGACGAACTCGTTCAGCCCTGGGCGGGGATGAAGATCGAGAAGGTCGCCGGCATGGAGGCCCGCGGCTTCATTCTAGGCGGCGCGGTCGCCCATCAACTCTCTTCGGGATTCATCCCGATTCGCAAAAAAGGCAAATTGCCGCACGAGACTGTGTCGATTGCCTATGAGCTGGAATATGGGACGGACGAGATGGAGATGCATGTCGACGCCGTCGCGCAAGGCGAGCGCGTCATTCTCGTCGACGATCTGATCGCCACCGGCGGCACCGCGACGGGCGCGATCCGGCTCTTGCAGAAAATGGGGGCGGATGTGGTCGCAGCCTGTTTCGTCATCGACCTTCCCGATCTCGGCGGCGCGAAGAAGATTGAGGCGCTCGGCGTGCCGGTGCGCACCCTCGTCGCCTTCGAGGGACATTGACCGGGGGCGGCCCCAGGCTCTGCGTCGAGAGGAACCAAACGCCCGCTCATGAAGCCGCGCCCCACGCATCTTCTGTTCGCCGCGCTCGCCGTCGCCGCGTTCGGTCTTGGCGTCGGCGCGCTGCGTTATCTGCCCGGAGCCGGCAAGCCGCGCGCCGGCGCCGGTAAAGTCGCCGTCGCGCCCGGCGCGCCGCATCCCGCCGGCGGCGCCATCCTGCCGGGGCTGCGACGCGGCGCGACGCCGCCGCCCGCCGCCTCCGCCCCTTCCCCAGCTTCCGCCGAAACCGCCCCGGCCGCTCCGGCGGCGATGCTGCTCCCCGGCGTCGCCCCGCTCCCGGCGATGACGGCGCAGCCGGCGCCCCCTGCGGCCATCGCCGCCGCGACCCCGGCGCCCGCGGAGAGCGCGCCCGAGCCGGCCGCGACCGGTCTCGACGGCGGCGGCGGCGTGGAGGGGTCAGTGTCCTTCCCCCCGCCTCCGCCGACGCGGCCCCCCGAATTTCGCAATGCGGAAACCCCGCTGCCGCCCGTGCGGCCGCGCGACCTGGCCGCGCTGGAGGCGCCGGCCCCACCCGACCCCGCCCCGCCCGCGGCGCAGCCGGCGCCGCCTGCCGCCGCGCCCGCGCAGCAGACGCCCGCGTTATCCTGGTCTTTCCCGCAATGGCCCCAGGCCGCCCAGCCGGCGCCGGAGAACGCCCCCGCCGCGACCTCGGCGCCGCTCTACGTGGATGTGCCGACGCCGCCGACTCGGCCGGCCGATCTTGTCAAGCTCGCCGCCCTCGCGCCGGCGAAGGACGCCGCCGCCCCAGGGACGACCGAGGCTGCGCCAGCCGCCGCAGCGCCTTCCGCCGCCGCCGAGGGGGCACAGGTCGCGCGCCTCCAGGAGCCGGCGCTGCGGCCCGCGCCGGAAGACGCGTTCCAGCCCCCGCCGCCGAAATTCGGCATGGGCGATCCGGTCTTCGTGCGCATCTTCAAGCAGGAGGGTCAGCTCGAACTGTGGCTGAAGAAAAACGGCCGCTACGCGCTCTTCAAGACCTTCCCGATCTGCAAATGGTCGGGGCGCCTCGGCCCCAAGCTCAAAGAGGCGGATTATCAATCGCCCGAGGGCTTTTACAGCGTCTCGGCCAGGCAGCTCAATCCGCATTCCAATTATTATCGCGCCTTCAACGTCGGCTATCCCAACGCCTTCGACCGGCAGAACGGCCGCACCGGCGGGCTCGTCATGGTGCATGGCGCCTGCAAGTCGGTCGGCTGCTTCGCCATGACCGACCGCGGAATCGAGGAAATTTACAATTTCGTCGAAGCCGCCCTGCGCGCCGGGCAGAAGGAAATCCCGGTGCATATTTTTCCCTTTCGCATGACAGAGGCCAATCTCGCCCGCGAAACCGGGAACACGGGCGGCTGGCTGGCTTTCGTCAGCGGCGGCGGCGGCTATTCGCAATGGGCCGGCTTCTGGCAGAACCTCAAGCAGGGCTACGATATGTTCGAGCAGACGGGCGAGCCGCCGGTCGCCTTCGCCTGCGGCGACCACTATGAATTCGACGGCGGCTCCTCCGCCTGCCGCCGCGTCGCCGGCTGGTGATCGTTCAGACTCCCTTCATGAGAAAGGGAGGAGATTACAGTGGCCTGTATCGCCGCAAGCGAGAAGTTCATGTCAAGGATCCGCCGTCTCCTCCTGGCCAGCGCCGGCGCGCTGCTCGCCGCCTCCCCGGTTCAGGCGGGAGGCCCGAACGTGGCCGTCTGCATGACCCTGGCCAACGCCTACAACAACTGCATCGTTCAGCAGAATTACGCCGCCGGCCGCGGGGGCCCGCCAAGAGGCTATCCGGGGGGCTATGGACGCGGCTATGACGATCGCGGGGGCTGGGACGCGGACGACGACGCCTATTGGCGGGCGCAACGCCGGGCCGCCCGCGCCAATCGCGCCCAGGCCGCCTGCATGGGCTGGCTTGCGCAGATGAAGGCGGCTAACTGTTATTAGCCGGCGGCGAGCGCGGCCTGACCATTGACAAGGCCCGGCCGAAGCGCTAGGCAATCTCTGCTTCGTCGCGGCGGTCTCGCCGCGTTTTCTTTTTGAGCGAAGCGCAACCGGTCCAACTGCCAAGAAGCCGGCCCGCACGCGTAACGTCACGGCGTTAGGCGCAAAAATGCGAGAGCCGGGTCCGAACACAGGAAAACAAGATGTTCGCAGTCATCAAAACCGGCGGCAAGCAGTATAGCGTGTCCGCTGGAGACATTATCACGGTCATGGCGCTCGAGGGCGCGCCGGGCGACAAGGTCACTTTCGACGAGGTGCTGATGATCGGGGGCGACTCCCCCAAGATCGGCGCTCCCACCGTCGCAGGCGCCAGCGTGTCGGGCGAGATCGTCGAGCAGGCGCGCAGCGCCAAGTCGATCGCCTTCAAGAAGCGCCGCCGCCAGAACTCCAAGCGCAAGCGCGGCCATCGCCAGGACTTGACGCTCGTCAAGATTCTCGCGATCTAACGACAGAATTCACAAGCGGTCTCAGCGCCGCTGAACAGAAACGGTTCGGAGCAGGAAAATGGCTCACAAAAAAGCGGGCGGCTCGTCGCGCAACGGCCGCGACTCGGATGGCCGGCGCCTCGGCGTCAAGAAATTTGGCGGCGAAGCGGTGCTCGCCGGCAACATCATCATTCGGCAGCGCGGCACCAAGTGGCATCCCGGCCGCAACATCGGGATGGGCAAGGACCACACGCTCTTCGCCCTTGTCGACGGCGTCGTCGAGTTTAAATCCAGCCGCGGGCGCTCCAGCGTATCCGTGGTGCCGGCGGCCCAGGCCGCAGAGTAAGGCGGACGGATCGCGAGCGACCCGCCGCCGGTCCTTCCCCGGCGGACAGGTCGTCTTGAAGACCCCGCAAGGAGCTTGAAGGCTCCAAGGCGAAATGTCCGGAAACGGCCCGTCTGGGCCAGCAGGGGGAAGCGGCCGCCGCTTTCCCCTTTGTCGCGTCCGGGGCCGGTTCGGTCTTTCGCTTGGAGCCCTTCATGTTTCCCGAGATTACCCACGACGACGTTTTCAGGCTGGAAACCGAACGGATGTGGCTGCGGTGGCCGCGGATGTCGGACGCCGACGCCATCGCGCGCCTCGCGGGCGATCCGGACGTCGCCGCGCAGACCGCCAATATTCCGCACCCCTATTATCTGCGTGACGCCGAGCAGTTCATCCGTCGCGCGCGCGCCGAAAACGAGTCGGGTCAGGGGCTCGTGCTGGCGCTCGCCTTCAAGCGGCGGCCCAACGAAGCGATTGGCGTCATCGGCGCGCATGGGTCGGATTTTCGCGGAACCGCGCAACTGGGTTACTGGCTCGGTCGGGAATTTTGGGGCCAGGGCCTGATGACGGAAGCCGCGCGGGTCTTCGTCGATATGATTTTCGGCGTCTCCTCGCTCGGCGAGATCGTCTGCGACGCCCTGCCCGGCAATCTCGCCTCCCGCCGCGTGCAGGAGAAGCTCGGCTTCGTAAGCCTCGGCGAGGCGGAAATCGACGCGCCGGCCCGCGGCGCGCGGCTGAAGGTCCTGCGCACGCGGCTCTCGCGCGGCGCGGCCCATACCGCCTTTGGCGCGCGCCGCCCCAGATTGACGTCAACGTGAGCCTTTCATGAAATTCCTGGATCAGGCCAAAGTCTACGTCCGCTCCGGCGACGGCGGCGCCGGCTGCGTCTCCTTCCGGCGTGAGAAATTCATCGAATTCGGCGGCCCGGACGGGGGCGACGGCGGCCGCGGCGGCGACGTCGTGGCCGAATGCGTCGACGGCCTCAATACGCTGATCGACTACCGCTACCAGCAGCATTTCAAGGCCAAGACCGGCATGCACGGCATGGGCAAGAACCGCGCCGGCGGGCGCGGCGCCGACGCCGTGCTGAAAGTGCCGGTCGGCACTCAAATCTTCGAAGAGGACGGCGAGACGCTAATCGCCGACCTCACCGAGGTCGGCCAGCGCGTGGTGATCTGCAAGGGCGGCAATGGCGGCTTCGGCAACGCCCATTTCACCACCTCGACCAACCGCGCCCCACGCCGCGCCAATCCCGGCCAGTCCGGCGAGGAGCGCACCCTCATCCTGCGGCTGAAGCTCATCGCCGACGCCGGGCTCGTCGGCCTGCCGAACGCCGGCAAATCGACGTTTCTGGCGAGCGTGACCGCGGCGAAGCCAAAGATCGCCGATTATCCGTTCACCACGCTGCACCCCGGCCTCGGCGTCGTGCGCGCCGACGAGCGGGAGTTCGTGCTCGCGGACATTCCGGGGCTGATCGAGGGCGCACATGAGGGCCACGGCCTCGGCGACCGGTTTCTGGGCCATGTCGAGCGTTGCCGCGTGCTGCTGCATCTTATCGACGCCACCGGCGAACACGCGGGCAAAGACTACAAGACCGTGCGCGGCGAGCTCTCCGCCTATGGCGCCGGGCTCGACGAGAAGCCCGAGATCGTCGCCCTCTCGAAGAGCGACGCGGTCGATCCCGACCATCTCAAGAAGCAGCGCGAGCGCCTCAAACGCGCGATCGCCAGCGCCGGCCCGCCACCCGAGGCGCGGGGCCCGCTGCTCACGCTCTCGGCCGCCACGGGCTCCGGCGTCACCGAGGCACTGCGCGCCCTGGGGGCCCGCATCGACGCCTCCCGCGCCGAGGCGGGCGTCGCCGCGCCTGCCCCCTGGGAACCTTGACCGTTAATTATGCCCCGCCCATTGACCTTGACGGGAGCAACCACTAGCTTCGAGAGGCTATGATCCCGCGCAACGACAGGAGAAGGCATTTCGGCTCGACAGCGGCGACGCTGCTCGTGGCCTATCTGCTTATCCTGCAGGGGATCGCGGCGGGGGCCGTCACCAGCGCTCGCGGCGCGGCGCTTTTCGCCGACGCGATCTGCCTCGGCAAGAGCTCCGGCCCTCTCGACGGCTCGCCGGGCGCGCCGATCCGGCCCACACGCCATGGCGACGCCTGCTGCGTCATCCATTGCGCCTCCCTGGGCGGCGCGACGACGCCCTCAGCCTTTGTCGGCGAGACCCCGCCGGCGCTCACCTATATCGAGGCCCGCCTCGCCTTCGAGCATGCGTTGTCGGGATCGGAGGCGGCGACCCCGCCGCTCGGCTCGCGCGCGCCCCCCGCCTTCGCCTGAAGCCCGCCGCGACCAGCGGCGTCGAACGGCCTCGCCCGCCCCTGCGGGAAAGAGGCATGGCGTTGGACAGCGTCTCCAGAGAGCTTTGCGCTTGATCATCTCTGCCAAAGCCGGGCCGCAAGGCCCGTTGTGTCCGCCTCTGTTGCGGCCGGCTGGAGCGCGTTTAGGTGACTTCAGATCATGGATCAGAATTCCCCGCGGAAGCGAAAGCCGGTCAAGGCTGTCGCCCGCATCTCGTCGCGCGAGCGGCGCTGCTCGCAGAATGGCAAACTGACCGCGCCCCTCGAAGGCTCGATCCGCGTCGGCTCTTCGGCCGAGCGGCTCTACCCCGACGCCCCACAGCGGGGGCGCATCGAAGTGATGGAAATGTATTTCGACGCCGACGGCCGCCCGATCAAGCGCAAGGGGCTCGGCGCCGAACGCGTGGCGCGCGCCTATGACGCGAAAGGCAATCAGGTCGAGGAGGCCTATTTCAACGCCGAGGGCAAGCCGACTGTCCGCAAGGACGTGGGCGCCGCCCGCATCGCCTGGCGTTATGACGACGCCGGCCGCCGCGTCGAGGCCGCCTTTTACGGCGCCGATGGGGCTCCGATCCGGTCCTCCGACCCGGGCGAAATCTGAGGCGGCGAGGGTTCGCAGCCGCCCCCGCGCGACCCGCGTGGGGGCCGCCGCATTTATTTGACCCGCGCGATCAGAAAACCGTCCCAACCTTTCGAGCCGACCGTCTGGATCGCCGTCGCGGCGACGCGCGGCTCGGCGGCGACGGCGTCGAAGAGCGCCCGCGCCCCGAGGCCGCCGTCATCCGTCGTGGCGGCGTCGGCGACCGCCCCTTCCCTTACGACATTATCGACGACGATTAATGCGCCCGGCCGGGAGAGTTGGAGCGCCCATTTGAAATAGGCTGCATTGTTGGCCTTGTCGGCGTCGATGAAAGAGAGATCGAAGGGCGCGCCGCCTTCGGCGGCCAGCTTCGGCAGAATGTCGAGCGCGGCGCCGACCCGCAGATCGACTTTCTCCCCGACGCCCTCGCGCGTGATATTGTCGCGCGCAATCTCTGCATGGCGCGGCTCGAATTCGATCGTCACGACCTTGCCGCTCGGCGCCAGCGCCCGCGCCAACCAGATCGTCGAATAGCCGCCGAGGGTTCCGATTTCGAGAATGCGCGTGGCGCAGGTCGCGGCGGCGAGCAGATGCAAAAGCTTGCCCTGCGGCGCAGAAACATCGATTGCGGGCAGGCCGGCGCGCTTGTTGGCGTCGAGCGTCGAGTGCTGCCCCTCCTCGGGCGCGATGAGGCGATTTGCAATGTAATCGTCGACCGCTCGCCAACTCTCTGTCATCGCCGGACTCCTTGTCGCTTGCGGCGGCAGCTTGACCTCGTTCGAGGCAAAACCATTTGACCTTCTGCGGATGTTCGTGCCAAGTGCCGCAGTTCGCGCTCAACCTGTGAGCAGAACGAGGAAGGCTTGATGGCCGCAGTTCGATTAAGCCTCAGTCTCCCTGCGGCCGACGAAGCCGCTCATCAGCCAAAATTTTATGGGAGCGAAACGAATGATCAAGCTTGCTTTCACCACGGCCGCCGCGGTCGTCGCCCTGAGCGTCCCGGCTCTCGCCGAGTCGTGGAACGTGACGGAAATCGCCACGTCCGGCATCAAGCGCGCCTCGGGCACCTGGACGATCGCTGCGCAGGGCGACAAGGTCACCGGCAAGGCCGACCTGCAGCTCGATAACGGCTCGGTGCTCACCTACAAGCTCGACGGCACGGTCGCCGGCGGCGCCTACACCGTCAAGCTCGTCGACCGCACCGACGACAAGAAGGATTGCGTCTGGACCGGCAAGCCGAACGAAACCGGCCGCGTCTTCAACGGCGACGTGACCTGCTCCAACGGCAAGTTCTCGATCCGCGCCGGCGCGCAGTAAGCTGTTCCTGTGTAAGAGAGCTCAAACGCCGGCCTTCGGGCCGGCGTTTTAATTTGCGCGCCCTTTGCGCCGCGCCGTTCACCAAAATTGTGGCTAGAATGATTCTTTAGCTATGCTATGACTTTACGCGCCTGTCGCTTGCGTGCTTGTTACTTTTGTCGAGGCTTAGTCGCCGTCGAAGTCCCGAGGTGTCTTCATGCGCGTTTCAAATATGCGTCCGCTTTTAGTTTCACTGGCCATCGGGATGGCGGCCGCGCCGCTTGCTTCCTGTAATTCCCCTCAGACGGCGAACCCCGGCGTGGCGCAAGGCGTTCCCGCCATTCCCTCGACCATCGCGCCCGGCGCCCTCGTCGGCCGCTGGGGCGTCGCCGCCTACCATCGCGACAGCGACCGCCCCCGCACGGAGGCGGAGGCGCGCCGCCAATGCAACAACGCCTATGCAATCAAGCCCGGCCCGACCGGCGGCGTGATGATGCATCTTGCGGACGAACCGCAGGTGTCGGAGCTGGTGCTCAAAGGCAGCCCGAGCGGCGTCACCTATCTCGGCCCGCCGGGTCCGGCCGCCGTGCCGACCGATCGCGAAATTGTCACAATCGACGACAATTCCTTCACCGTGAAATGGGTGAGCCCCGACAACTCCACGCGCTACGGCACGATGGTCTACGTTCGCTGCACATAAGCGCGAAGGCGCCGCGTCGCATATTTCAGTTAGGCCCATCCCGAAAGAGGTTCGACGATGGCATTTGCAGTCAAGGCTATCCGCCTGATGGTGGCGTCTTCGGCGCTGTTTCTGCTCGGCTTCGGCGCCGCGACGGCGGCGAGCCCCCAGGCAGATGAAATGGAGATCGACGAGCAGCCAGGCTATGAGCCGAGCCCGGAGGAGGAGACGCTTTCCGGGCCTTACGAGCGACAGGTCGTCTTTTTCCGCACCACGGAAGCGCCCGGCACCATCGTGGTCCACACGGCCGACCGCTATCTGTATCTCGTGCAGGGCGACAATCGCGCCATTCGTTACGGGATCGGGGTCGGCCGCGAAGGCTTCCAATGGGCCGGCATGCACAAGATCACCCGCAAGCAGGAATGGCCCGACTGGCGCCCGCCGCCGGAGATGATCCAGCGCCAGCCCTATCTGCCGCGTTTCATGGCCGGCGGACCGGGCAATCCGATGGGCGCGCGCGCCCTTTACATCGGCCAGACGGTCTATCGCATCCACGGCACCAACCAGCCGCAGACGATCGGCCACGCCGTTTCGTCGGGCTGCTTCCGACTGGTCAACGGCGACGTGACCGATCTCTTCAATCGCGTTCCGATCGGCACCAAGATCGTCGTCAAGCAGGCGGCGGATCTGTAGTTTCATCTCCTACCGCTATTGAAAGAGGTCGTTATGCGTCTTCTGCACAAGCGCGTTCGCGCGTTCATCCCCTTGCTGACGGCCTCCTTCTGCCTTTTTGGAGCGGCGTCGCAGGCCTCGACCCTCGATACGGTGAAGCAGCGGGGCGCGCTCATCTGCGGGGTGAGCTCCGGAATCGCCGGATTTTCGATCGCCGACGACAAGGGCAAATGGTCGGGCTTCGACGTCGATTTCTGCCGCGCCGTCGCCTCGGCGATCTTCGGCGACCCGTCGAAAGTTCAATTCGTGCCGGTCGCGGCCGACCAGCGTTTCGAAGCCTTGAAGTCCGGCAAGTTCGACCTGCTGTCGCGCAATTCGACCTGGGCTTTCTCCAATGAGGTCGAACAGGGTCTCGTCTTCGCCGGAGCCACCTATTACGACGGCCAGGGCTTTCTCGTGCCGAAAAGCCGCAAGGCCACATCCGCGCTCGAACTCGACGGCGCCAAGGTTTGCCTGAAGGCGGGCACGACGACGGAAGCCAATGTCGAGGACTACTTCCGGCAAAATCATATGAAGTTCGAGCCGGTGCGCTTCGAGCTTCTTGCCGACATTCTCAAGGCCTACGACTCCGGCCAGTGCAATGTGATCTCGAGCGACGTGTCGCAATTGCATGCGAACCGGCTCGAACTCAAGAAGCCGAACGACCATGTTATTCTGGCCGACGTCATCTCGAAGGAGCCCCTCGGTCCCGCCGTGCGTCAGGGCGACGACCAGTGGCTCAACATCGTGAAATGGGTCAGTTTCGCCATGCTGAACGCTGAGGAGCTCGGCATCAACAGCGCCAATGTCGAAGAGGCCAAAAAGTCCCAGAAGCCGGCGGTGCGCCGCTTTGTCGGCGCCGAGGGCGACATTGGCAAGCATCTGGGCCTGTCGCCCGACTGGGCCGTCAATATCGTAAAGAACGTCGGCAATTACGGCGAAACGCTCGAGCGCAACGTCGGCCGGAAATCCAAGCTCGGCATTGCGCGCGGGCTCAATCAGCTGTGGACAATGGGCGGCATTCAATACGCGCCGCCCCTTCGCTGATCCGCGCGCCGACGCTGCGGCGTCAGGCGGCGTGATCGTCGGCGAGAAGAAAGCTCGGCATTACGCCGAGCCGTTCCGGGGCGCTTTTTTCGAGCTTCTTCTCGGGTCCGACCGCAACGTCGAGCGCCGCCGCGATCGCCGGGGCGCCAATGTCCTGATAATGGCGCAGCAGCCAATCGCGCGCCTGACGCTCACGCATTTCGAGATATTTCCTGTCTGTCGACTCGGTCATCACGACACTCCTGTTACCGTTTGTTTTTTGAAAAAGATCATTCCGCCGCGGCGGCGCGGTGGAGGGGCGTCATGCTCGACTGCTTCGCCTCTGGGCGGTCCTGCAGCGCCATGATGGCGTCGCGGGCTTCGGTCGCGGTGCCGAAGAGATTGCTTTGGAGCGCGCTCAGCGAACGCCGCGTCGCATAAAAGCGATAGCCCTCCGCCTCGCGAACGATCAGCCCCACCGTATCCTGCTCAATCTCGATCAAATAGGCGTGCGACATACGGCTTCCTCACATTCTTACGAATGATTGTTCTTTGCCTCTCGCAGGAACGCCCCTCCGGCGCTTGCCGCACCGCGGCCCTGTCGCGCGAAACTGCGCGTCGAAATCGCTTTCATTGGGACAAGGGGGACGTAACCCAAAGCAAAGTTGGAAATAGGTAAAGTTTTGGTAATCGAAGAAAGGAACGTTTAACGATTTCGCCTCTTCCCGGCCCGGCCGCTTTCGGCGCGCCGGGCGCGCTGCAGGGTCGGACTCATCTGTCGCCTGTACTGCGGCCCGGTTTTGAGACAACCGACTGCGCTTATTCAGGCGGCCAAGGGTAGCTCTGCGATGTTTGCCTTGGCAACCGAAAGCTGTTCGGCTCTCACCTGATCGGGCGTTTTGTAGCCGTGCCTGGCGACGAGCCAAGTTTTGTTGTAACGCGCGGCGAATTCGATGAGCGCCACCCTGAGGTCCTCGATCGTGCGGAAGGCCCTGACCCACAACAGGTTCTCCTTCAGCGTCCGGATGAAGCGCTCGGCGACGCCATTGCCCTCGGGCTCTCGCACGAAAGAGGGCGAGGCTTCAATTCCCAGGCATTTGACCTCGGACTGAAAATCTTCCGACATGTAATTGGACCCGTGATCGTGACGCAGTCTCAATCCGCAGGCGATTTCTGGAGCGATCGCGCCGAAGCAGCGTTTCACGCCCTGTCGAACAGGCTCCAGCGCCTCGAACCGATTGGCTGATTTTGCGGCGTGAACGCCGACGACCTCCGAGTTGGCGTGTTCGACGGCGACGAACACATAAGCCTTGCCTTCATCGGTCGTAACCGTTTGTGTCATGTCGGTTCCCCACATTTCGTTGACACGATCGGTGACGATCGTGCCGTCATGCGTCTTGGCCGACGCCGACACCACTCGATGCGGCGCAAGCAATCCATGTTCGCGCATCACGCGCCGCACCCGTCGGGGACTGGCGCGCACGCTGGAGACTCGTAGCCGCGCCCATATCTTCCGGTAGCCTTCGCCATGGAATTCAGAGGCCTCGATTTCGCGACGGATGTGATCCGCCAGTTCGGCATCCGAACATGCCCCAATGGGGCCGGGTCGACGTCGGGGAGTGTCTTCAGGCGTCTCCACGCGAGATCGATACACGGTTGCCCGCGACAGGCCCCACACCCGCGTCACGCGCGACAATCCATAGATGCGACCGAAAGACAGAGAACGAGCCCGGCTCATTTCCTCGGCCTCCGGCGGGCCAAAGGGCGTTTGTTTTCCAGGACGTCAATCTTGGCGTAGAGAAGCTCGTTATCCATGGTGATCTCGCCCACCTTGGCCTTCAGCCGGGCGATCTCATCGTCGCGGTCATCCCGCTCGCGCTCTTTCAGAGCCGAGGCGGCCCCCGCCAGAGCCCGATCCCGCCATTCGGTCAGCTTCTGGATGGTGACATTGGTCTCGCGAGCCACCAGTTCCAACGGCTCTCCGCGTAGGAGGCGGGCCACGACCGCCATCTTGCGCTGAACGGAAAAACGCCGGCCCCTGGCGCTAACCTTCTCTTCCTTGGTCACTTTCAAATCTCCGGTTGCGGTTCAAATTACCGCAGCCGGCTGTCTCACCTAACCGTGCCGCACCCCAGACTCATCTGTCGCCCGAAGCCACCAGACGGCCTACGAAAACGCCGCCGTCGTCGAGCGCTGCGGCGTCCTGCGCGGGCGCCGACGGCGTGACAAAGCCGATGAGCGCCGCGCCGATCGCCAATGCGATCACCATGAAAAGCGAAATGCGGAATTGGCGGCGCGCGGATTCGCCGTGCATGGCGGAATAAAGCGTGTCTGACATGATCGCCTCCGTTGTCTGATTGACGACGGCAAGCTAGCGATCGTGACGGCGCCCCGATGTGCGCCGCCGCACATCGAGGCCAGAGACGGCAAGTGGCGACCTCGCCGTTACTTCGTAGGGCCGCGCATCCCCGAGCTTCCCGCCCCGCTGCCCACGCCCCAATCGAGCCCCGACCCGAAGTTGCCGGACTCGCGGCTACCGGCCGGGGCGCTTCTGTTGCCGGTCGACGCGCCCTGCCCCGAGCGCCCTGGCTGGCCGCCGCCGGGCCCCGGCGGGTCGGACGTTCCGGCCCCCGCGCCGCCGCGCGTCTCGGAGGTTCCCGCGCCCTGCGCCATGGCGAACGGAACGCCAAGCGCCAGCGCTACGAACAGTGAGATGCAGTGCCGCGCCATGCTCTTGTTCCCTCACGCCCCATCGCCCCCTGCCGTCGGGGGCAGATAGGCGGTGGGTCGACAGGGTCAATGCGCGGCGATGCGGAACGCCGCCCCCCGTCAGACGGCAAAATTGTCGCGGCGCCGCCGCGAGCGCCACAAGAGAAGCGCCGCCCCCGCGCAGACCAGGAGCGCCGCCGGCAGAGCGACCCAGGGAGCAACCGACGCACGGGATCTGTCGGAGGCGGCGAGCTTGGGCGGCTCTACGGCTGCGACGCTCTTCGCGACTTCCGGCGACGGGAGCTGAGCCGGTTGCGGCGCCGGCGCGGCGGGGCCGTCCAAACCGGCGTGAGGCTCCGTGATCCGGCGGATCGCCGCCTCGAGGTCGGCATCGGATCGCCCCAGGTCGCGCAGGCGCAGATAATCCGCGAGGCTTTGAGACGCCTGTCCTTGCATTTCATAGGCGAGGCCGCGCAATCTCAGGGCCAGCGCGTGATCTGGCGCGAGCCGAATCGCCCGGCTGAAATCGCCGATGGCGTAGTCGAACGCCCCGAGTTCGCCGAAGGCGACGCCGCGGCGCAGCAACACCGCCGCATTATTCTTGAACTTCTGAAGGACCGCTGTGCACGCCGACACCGCCTCGACCGCCGGCAAGGCCTCGCTGAGACACGAGCCGCGCGAATAGCCGAGCCGGGCGGCCTGCGCGGGGCCGAGCGACGCCGCGGCGGCTGTCGCGAAAATCAGGGCAAGGAAAAGCGCGCGCATCCTTGGCATGCAAAGACTCTTGCAAAACAGGCGCCCAACGGCCCTGCTCCGACCTTGAGAGCTTGCGCCAACAAATGCTTCGGAAAGATTAAGCTCTTCCCAGTAGTGATCTTTTGCGATCGTTACTCACGTCCCGGCCAGTTTTCCAGCGCATTTCGCGCGGCTTCCAAGATCAAAAGGACCATGGCGCCGAAGGCGGACGAAATCCCGGCGACCTGCGCGAACGCCAAAAGGCCGCGCTCAGCCGTGTAATCGCCGAGATGCAGATAGATATGGATCGCGAGAATCGCGCCGCTCAGCGCGGCGGCGGCGAGGATGACGGGCGGCGCGCTCACCTGAGTCTTTCGCATCGCGTCGCTCCCCCGGACCAGCAGTCGCCCTTCGCGCGGTCGCCGCGCTTCTTGGCTGAGGAGCAGAGTAGGGAGTTTTCGCCAGCCGACCACTCCCGGGCCGCCAAAATGCGCTCACTCACAGCCGCCGCACGGGCGCCCAGACCTTGACTGCCGGAAAGAAAAGAGTCAGCGCGCAGTAAAAATGGAATAAAAACTCACTGTATTCAGCTTTGAAAACCCCTGAAATCACGCGTATATTTCAACTTTGTACTTAAGCTTGGCAATAAGAGCCCCAACAATTCATATTGCCCGCTCTCAATTGCTTGATTACAATCGATGTCCTTACTTGGAAGATTAGGGAAGCTTTAATATATGCGATTGGCTTCGCCTACATCCCGGGACCGCTATCGCTTGCGGCTCGAGCCGCTGGACGTCGTTTGGGCGATAGCGGCGCCATTCGTTGCGCTTGCGCTGAGAGATCCGACGCTCCTCGCCGTCGGCGGAGCGGCAGGCGTCGTTCCACAAACCTATCAATATGCAATCATCGCCATCGTTCTGTCGCTGTGCAGCTTTCTGTTTTTCCGCATCAGCGACGGGATAAGCCGTTTCTTCTCCATTCGCGACGCCGCCAATCTCTGCGCCGCGGTCGCCTGCGCGGTCGCTTTGAGCAGCGTCGCCGCTTTCATGCTCACGCGACTGGAGGGCGTTCCGCGCTCGACGCCCCTGATTCACGGGCTCGTCCTCGTGACGGGGCTCGTCGCGACGCGGCTCATCGCCCGCACGATGTTCCAGGATCATGCGCATCGCCCGTCGGCCTCGACGTCGCAGGCGTCAGACTATCGGCGCGTCCTGATCGTCGGCGTCGATCATTTCGCCGCCGCGGCGATCCGGCTGATCGATTGTCAGCGGCCGAGAACGACGATCGTCGTCGCGGCGCTGGATGGACGCCCGTCCATCATGGGACGCAAGATCAGCGGCGTGAAAGTCGTCGGCAATGCGGCGGACATCGACGAAATCATTCAGGAATATCTCGTCCACGGCGTCGCGATCGACGAGGTGTGGGTCTCGGATTCGGCGCCCCTGGCGAGCGATCTCGCCGACTATGTGGCGGCCCGCTGTCGCGCACGAAGCCTGCCGTTGCTGCGCCTTTCGGAAGCGTTGAATCTTCAGCCGCAGGCGGCCCCCACGCCCGTTTATGACGTGGAGGAGATGAGCGACGTCGGCGAGTATTTCGAGATCAAGCGCATCATCGATGTCATCGGCGCGAGCGCCTTGCTCGCGGCTCTGCTCCCGATCACCGCCGTCGTCGCCGCCTTGACCTATTACGACGTGGGCGCGCCGATGCTGTTCTGGCAGCAACGCGTCGGCAGGCACGGGCGGAAGTTTCTGCTCTACAAGTTCCGCACCTACCATGCGCCCTTCGACAGAACGGGACGCCGCATTCCGGAAGAGCAGCGTCTTTCCAGAATCGGCCGCTTGGTCAGGGCGACCCGCCTCGACGAAATCCCTCAGCTTTACAGCGTACTCGTAGGAGACATGTCTCTCATCGGGCCGCGTCCGCTCTTGCCGCACGACCAACCGAAAGACCCCCGCACGCGTCTTCTCGTCCGGCCGGGGATTACCGGCTGGGCGCAGATCAACGGCGGCACGGCAATCGGGCCCGAGGAGAAGGACGCGCTCGACATCTGGTATATCCGCCACGCGTCGTTCATGCTGGACATGCGCATCGTCTTCAGCACCCTCATGGTCGCCTTGATGGGCGAAAAACAGAACCACATCGCCGTCCGGCACGCGATGCGATGGCGCCAGTCGAGCTTTGCGCCTTCAAGCGTTGAAGGATCGGGGACCGGCGCCGCTGAGACGCCCCACGGCGCCGTCCTGGACCTCGAGCGAAGCGTTACTGAAAGAGGCGCTCAATATACGCCTGGGATGAGTCGCGCCGTGCGCCGCGCATAGGCCTTGTAATCGGGGAAGGCCTCGGAGAGGACCTCTTCCTCATAATGGATGCGGGCAATCTGGGAGCCGATCGCGACCATCAGCGCCACGACCGCCCAAGGCGGCGCGAGTTCAAACGCCTTGCTCGCGATGATCACAAACTCGGCCAGATAGAGCGGATGTCGAATCGACCGGTAGGGCCCGTTGGTCACGAGGCCGCGCGCCTGCGGCAGAATGCTGAACGATCGCCCCAACCAAAACAGCACATAGATGGAAGCGGCCGTTCCGAGCAGACCCAGCGCAGACAGGACGGCGAGCGCCGACTGTGAAAGCGTTGCTCGAGGCAGAACGAGAACCAGAAAAGGGGTCAGGCAGCCGATGACTCCCGCCGATACCGGCCCCGCCCCCTTCGCCTTTTTTATCGGCGGTTTTCGTATGATAAACAGCGCAATCGCCACCATCAAAAAAACGACCGTCGCGATCTGAAGAGAAATCTGCGCCGTCCCCGCCTTTGCCCCGAACAGCTCCAGGGCGCGCAGCGACGATCCAACGGCGCCGACGGCGAACCAGAGGATAATCGGACTGGCCATCGCCAGGTCATGGAGCTTTTCCCGGGTCACTTTCGTCGCCTCGCATTGCGGATGAACGGTATAGGCATGTAACACGCTCGATGCCTGAGATAAAAAGACCAAGACAAAAGTCGTCGCGCCTTATAAAGGCCAAATCGACCCGGCATTATTCAAGTGCGTTATTTTATCATTGAAGAAGACCACTGTGATCGACCTCCACTCTCATATCCTGCCGGGCATCGACGACGGCGCCGCCGACCTCAATCTTTCGCTCGAAATGGCGCGCATCGCCGCCTCACAAGGCGTAATCGTGCAGGCCTGCACGCCGCACATCTTCCCGGGGGTTTACGACAATACCGGCCCGCAGATCGTCGAGGCGGTCGCCGCGCTCCAGCGTGAACTCGATAACGCTGGCATCGACCTCACGCTCGTCGCTGGCGCAGACGCGCATATGACGCCCAACATGATCGCCGGTCTGCGCAGCGGGAACATTCCGTCCCTCGCAGGCACCAGATATGTTCTTGTCGAGCCGCCGCATCACGTCGCGCCTCCCCGAATAGACGCCTTCTTTTTCGATCTGCTCGCTGCTGGCTATGTCCCCGTGCTCACGCACCCCGAGCGGCTGCGATGGATCGAGGCGCAGTATGAGACGTTTGTGCGCCTCGCGCGCGCCGGCGTTTGGATGCAAATCACATCCGGATCGCTCACCGGCGCTTTCGGCAGCACGCCGAAATATTGGGCGGAGCGGATGCTCGATGAAGGGCTGGTGCACATCCTCGCGTCGGACGCGCATGGCGTGCGGCGGCGGGGACCCGATCTCGCCGCCGGCCGCGCCGCCGCGGAGAAATGGGTCGGCGCCGAGGAAGCCGAGCAGCTGGTCTATTTGCGGCCTTATGCAATTCTCGAGAACGCCGACCCGTCGCAGGCGGCGCCGCCGCCCGGCGCGCTCAATCCGGGAAGTTACGCGGCCTCCTACGAGAACCGGCGCCGCCCCGGCCGGGCCGCCGATCGTCGCCAGGGCGGGGTGACCGCCTTCGGCGCGAAAGTGCTTACCGCCATCCCCGGCCTGAAAACGGTTTTCGCAAATCAGAAACGACCCGGCGGCAATTGAACGCCGGGCGTTCTCAGTTCGGCGTGATGGAAAGGTCGTCGAACCAAATCTCGCCCGAGAGAATTTCCTCGGACGGCGAACGCGCCGCAAGGCCCAAGCGCAAGACTTGCGCCGCGCAGCCCTTGTCGGGCACTGCGAAGACGAATTCGAAGCGCCGCCAATCCTCAGCCAAACCAAGAAACCTCTGGCTTTGTCCCAACACGGGCCCATCCATGCAGGAGACCGCCCACTCCACGCCCCGCGGCCCTTCGAGATCGCCCTTGTAGGAGCCCCGGACCCGATAGCGCCCCGGGGTCAACATGGTCAATTGTGAGACCCCCGGAAACTCGGCTCTCCCCGAATTGAAGCCAACCACGAGCGCGCGATCCGTCTCGTTTTCTGATTTGGCCGCGTAATCGACGGTCACATTCGTTCCCACAGGCGCTTGCCAGTCGAAGGGCGAGCCGGTCGGCGCCTCCTCAAATCGCCCGTTGAACAAGAACCCCGCGTCCTCCAGCTTTTCCGGCGGCAGGAACTGAAGCCAGACATAGTAAGCGAGAGGATAAAGCTTCTTCTGGTAGAGAATCCATTGAAAGGCGTTGAGTTCGTCCGGACTGGCCGGCGCCGCGGTTTCTCTCAGGTTCAAAAACAGCTCCAGGGGGACGGCGACGTCGGAAAGATATTTGTAAATCTCGCTGAAAAAGACGCCCCGCCATGGCGGGTTTCCGGTCAGGAGCTTGATGACTTCCTGGCCGCCGGCTCCCTTGCTTTCCAGCATGCGGGCGAAAACGGGCAAAACATATTCCGCAGAAACCGACCCTGATCGCAACAAGACGTCCGCGTAATAGGCGGAAGCCTGGAAGTTCTTGTTTTCGAGCGCCTTGCCCATGAGCCAAAAAGCCGCATAACCATCGTGAAGCGAATGCCGTGCGGCGGCCACCATTGCGGCGCTGGCCAATTTCTTCGCCCCCTGCATCTCGGCGATCTGCGCCAGCAGCCGATAATTTCGAGCCCGGAGCGGATCGAGCGCGATAGCCCGCTCGACGTCTGACTTCAGCTCGTCGAGCTCTCGCGGCGAGAGTTTTGACTTTGTCGCCTCGCTTTGCTTCAGCGTTGGGTCGATCGCCTTGTCTGCGACCCTGGAAAGCGCGGTTGGTTCGCTGGCGTTCAAACGCAGCGCCCATTGCGGCTCGCTCCAGGCAAGATAGGCGGCGACGCTATTGCGCACGATGAGCCAGCAAAGAACGAGGCCCAGCGCCCCATAACAGAGAATGGGAGCGATAGCCCCAGAGGAGCCCTGCCTTTGCCCAAGCCGATCTCGGTCAAACATGAACATGCGCTAGAATTTCAGTTTGATGGCGAAGGCGATGATCCGACTGATGAGGTTGCGGCGTTTGCGCCGGACGCCAATACGCGTCCGTCCGTGCAGAACGGAAGCTTTTGCCGAGGACCCGCGCTTCGATTTCTGCGCGCCCCAACCGCGCGCCTTCCTGTCGTCGCCGGAGGCCTGCGGCGAAAGATGCGCGTCGAGCGACTGGTCATAGGCGGCGCGCCGGTCCGGCGTTTTGATATTGTTCCAAGCCTGAGTGATTTTTACGAGATAGGCCTTCGCCGTGAAGCCGTCCCGCTCTTCCGCATGAATCCATTTGCAAAGATAAACGAAATGCTGTCGCAGCTGCTGTGACGGGGTCTCTCTCGATCCTCCGAGCGTGCGATAGCTGTCGCCTCCCGGAGCGAGCATGATCTGCTCAATGAAAAACCCCGCCGCTTCCATGATTTGCTGCGGACTCCGCTGAAGTCTTGTCGCGACAGCGGCCGCCGCGCCGCCGTCGACCGCAACGCTCAGCAGAAGGTCCATGCCTTCCGGCAGAGCCGCCTTGCGCAGTTGACGACGGAACGGCGGAAGGGACGTCAAGGACAGCGCCGCCCTGATCGCCGCGAGTTCGTCGTCATGCGGCGGCAGAGCCGTCATCCGCCGATTCCTTGTCAGAGCCCGCGTCTATGTCTCTCGATTCGATCTTGTCAGGTTCAGCGCCGTATCCGTACCCGTATCCGTAGCCGTAACCATAGCCGTAATCTCCGCCGAAGCCGGTTTTCCGCGGATCGTATTTTGTCACGATCATGCCGATCGGAGTTACGCGAGACCGTTTCAGTCTCTTGATGGCGTTCCGGATCAATCCAATGCGTCCCTGTCCGGCGGCGACGATGAACAGGGTGGCTTTTGCAATATTGCCGAGCACCAGAGCGTCCGCCATTCCCATCACGGGCGGGGCGTCGATGATGACCATATCGAACACTTCGCCGCTCGAAGAAACGAGGGAAGCGAAGCGAGCGCCGTTCAGCAATTCAACCGGATTCGGCGGCGTCGGCCCCGCGGAGAGAATGTGAATATTGGTGTATTCGAGCTCGCGGATGGCTTCGCCCAGATCGCAGTTGTGAGTGAGATAGGTGCTCAGGCCGATGCTGTTGTCGATCTGCGCCTTTTCATGAAGGGCAGGTTTGCGCAAATCTGCGTCGATGACGAGAACCCGCACGCCCAATGCGGCAAATCTATTCGCGAGACCGAAGGCGACGCTGGATTTCCCCTCGCCTGGGGTCGAGCTTGTAATAACGAGCGTTTTCGGCGCCCCCGCCTCGGTCGAAAACTGAAGCGACGTGCAGGCGGATCTGAACGCCTCGGAGATCGCGGATCGCGCGTCGGCCGACTCCTCTTCGAACGACCTGCCCGACGGCGGCTTCGGAATGATCCCGTGCAACGTGAGGCCGCAAGCCCTCTCCGCCTCCGCCGGATCGTGGACAACGTCGTCGAAGTGCTCCAGAGCGAAAGCCCCGCCGACCCCGATCACGAGCCCCAGGCCCAGGGCGATCGCCATCACAAAAGGTCGGTTGGGCGAGCTCGGCGAGGATGGAATCTGAGCTCTTTCGACGATGAAGACGTTGTTTGTGCCGATGCCGCTGGCGACGTCCACTTCCTTGTATCGCTGCAACAGATTTTCATAGAGCGAACGCGTCGAATCCACTTCCCTCTTCAGGATGTTGTACTGAATGCTCCGCTTCTGAAGATCGAGCGTGTCCTGCCGCAGCTTTTCGATTCGCTCCTTCATCTGGTTTTCTTGGCTCAAAGAGCCCTCATAGGCGGCCTTCAGCGATGATTTTACCGTTTTGACCTCGACGCCGAGCTGATGCTCCAGCTCTTTGATTTTGCTGCTCAGCTGCACCATCTCGGGATAATTGGCGCGAAACGTCTGCGACTTTTCTTGATATTCGGCGACGAGCTGCCCGCGCCTGGATCGCAAGTCTTCAATCGCCTTGTTGGTCAAGAGCTGCGGCAAGTCGATGCCCGTGGCGCTCTCCGCCTGACGCCACAACTGCTCATTCTTGATGCGTTCGGCGATGATCTGGCCCAGCGCCGTGTTTGCGGCAGAGAGGCTGTTTTCGGCAACCGAAGCCTTGTCGGACGTGCCGACGATCTGCTCCTTCTCGGCGAAGGCGATCATGGCCTTTTCGGCCTCTTCGAGCCGAAGCTTGAGCTGCTTGAGCTGGTCCTCCAAGAAGGACTTCGCGTAGGCGTTGGCCTGGAACCTCTTATCCAGATTGGCGGCGACGTAACCGTCGCCGTAAGCGTTCGCCACCTTTTGCGCCCGCGAAGGGTCGGCGTCCGTATAGCTGATGTCGACCAGGCGGGTTCCCGGTATCGGCTTGACCGAGACGCCGCGCAGCACGGTCCCCCCCGCCGCATGATCGCGCTCCGACCGATCGCTGGGGCTGTCGCCCTTGGCGCTGGATTCACGGTCCAGGCGCAGGCGGGACGCGACGCGCTCCGCAAGATTGCGCCCCTTCAGCAGCTCCAGCTCCGTGTTCAGATAATCCTCTGAATAATCTATCTCGCCCGGCGCCCTGTTTTTGTCGGAGAGAATATTCGTCGCGCTCTTATCGATCTGAACCCTGATGGTCGCCGTGTAGAGCGGCTTTTGCAGCAAAATCCACAGCAACCCGAGAGCGAGGCATATTGCCGCCGCGACGCCGATCAGTCGCTTCCTCTTGAGGAGCACTCTGACGATCTCGCGAAGATCGAGATCAGAGCTTTCTCCCTGCGCTTCTCCAAAATAGCCGCCCATGTCAGGATAAACGTAGCCGCCCGGCCATTTGGCGGAGCTCTGGGTCATCGGCCCTCGGTTTTGGGGCTCAACCTGAACAGGCAGTTCTCTCTCGGTCATCTACTTATTCCTCACGCGATCGCCTGCCATCAGATGAAAGGCACCGCATAGCCCGCGACCGGTAGTACTTTCAGCACGAGATTCAGACTGGTCTTGGCAGTGGAGTCCTCGACGACGATGACGTCGCCGGGCTGAACAGGCGGATCCTCGGCCGTGCCGCTTCTTATGCCGCTGAGATCGTAGCGGATCATCGTGCGGGAGCCGCCTGCGGTCCGGAAAATCACCACGCTGTCGGAAGACGTCGCTCGGTCCACGCCGCCCGCCTTTGCGATCGCCTGTTCGAGCGTATCGTTTCCCTTCAACGAAAACACGCCGGGATTCTTGACGGCTCCTTCGAGCGTCACCCGCTGGCTGTTGTATTCTTTGACGACCACGGTGACCTGTGGCGAGCGCATATAGCCGGCGTCGAGACGCTTTTGAATCTCCTTCTCGAGCGCCGAGGGACTTTTTCCGGCCGCCGGCGTTGCTCCAATCAACGGCAGATTGATATTCCCATCGTCCGCCACGGGAACCGTCCGCGAGAGATCGGGCGCTTTGAAGACAGTAATGTCAAGCACATCCTGCGGGCCGATCAAATAGCTGGCGCTGCCCGGCGTTGTCGTGGAGATGTATTTGCCCGCCACCTTGGCCGCAGCCGCATCGGGAGACGACGCCGGCTGCTGCTGCTGCTGTGCGTCGAACCCCGTCCCGTCGCCCGGCACGCCGTTGCATCCACTCGTCACTATCGCGGAAAGGCTCAGGAAAACCATTACTTGGAAGGTTTTGGCGCAATACAGAAAGTAACGCTGATGCACCCGATCGCCCATGGACCACCTTAATAATCAAAAGCTACGCCAAGTGCGCAGCCGCCACTCCTTGGCCTGATCAACTCCTTTATCGCACAAGCGGCCAAAAGCGAACTTTTTTCCTCGATACGCATATATACGAGGTCGTCGCACGCGACGCTTTCCAAAAATTAACGAACAGAGGCTCTATTACTGTTGCCTTTCGGCAACGTGTAAATAAAAACCCAAGTCCAAATTACTGCCAAGCTTGCGAGCTCAGATGGGCTGCAGTACTTCGGAACATGTTCCGCATAGGGCGGAAGATTTGCACCGAGCTCGGTAAGGCGGGAGCTGACCCTGCCGAATGCGTAGGCGAACGCCTAAAGGAGCGCGTTGATGAAGACTCTGAAAATTCTTATTGTTAGCCTGTTTGCCGCGACTGCGGCGCAAGCAGCCACCCTCAACGACATCAAGGGCGATGTCCGCGTCAGCCATGGCGAAGGATTTACGGCCGTGAAGAGCTCGGCGGAAGTCGGCCCGGGCGACAAGATCAAGGTCGGACAGAAGGCCGGCGTCAAACTCGTCTATTCCGACGGCTGCAGCATCAGCATCCCCGCCGGCGCGTTGGCGACGGTCGCAAAGCAGTCCCCGTGTTCGTTCCGGGCGCAACTCATCAGCCAGGGTCAGAACCCGGATCAGGTGTGCCAAGGCTCGCTCGACCCGCTCTGCTGCAGCGTCGACGCCAATCCCGGGGCGTGCTGGTGGCTCCCGGCCGGCTTCATCGGCGTCGGCGGCGGCATTGCAGCCGCTCTGGCTTCCCAACAGAGCTCCTCGAGCTCGTTCATTCCGCCGATCGTGAACCCGCCGCTGCCCTCGACTGTCACCGGTCAAAACACCGCCCAATGACGCCTTTCGGCGTTTGCCGCCGCTCGGTTTTTGAACTGGGCGGCGGCTGATGTTTTTCTACGTTACGGCGGCAGGGTTTCTCGCGAGCCTGCTGTTAGGCGGCGCGACGCAGCATGGCTCCCTCTCGGACGCCATCCTTCAGATCGTCTCTGTCCCTTTTATGCTCGTGGCGATCTGGCGGCTAGGCGGCGTCCCGAAATCGACGCCGCTTCGCTGGAGCATTGCATTTTGCGCGGCGATCGTCGCCTTGCCGCTCCTTCAACTTGCGCCCCTCCCGCCGATTTTGTGGACCCATCTGCCGGGGCGGAATGCATTGACGTCCGCCTACGCGCTGCTGGGCGACCCCCTCGCATGGGCGCCAATCAGCTTGGCGCGCGACGCGACCTGGTTGTCGGCGCTTTCCTTACTGCCGCCGCTTGCTCTGTTCCTTGCGGTCGTGACTCTCAACTGGCGCGATCGACGGCGACTAAGTCTCGTCCTCGCCGCCTTCGCTGTCGTCAGCGGGCTCATCGGCCTGATGCAAAAAGCCCAGGGCTCCGACAGCGTTTTCCGGTTCTACGCATCTGTCGACGCCACGCAGCCGTTAGGGTTTTTTCCCAATCAAAACCTTCTCGCGGCTCTGCTTTATTGTGGAGCTATGACCACGACCGCGTGGATGCTCGCATCGCTGAATCCGCGGCGCTCGAACCGCCGCTCGCAAAACCGCCAGACAATGGCCATAGCAGTCGGTTCGGGCCTCGCGCTCCTGACCCTGATTTCCGTCGAGATCGTGACCCGATCCCGCGCCGGCGTCTTCCTCATGTTCGTCGGATTATGCGTGCTCCTCGCCGTTGCTTTCTTCCGCAGTTCTGAAGGCGGGCTCGGCGAGGATGACATCGATGAGGCGCAGTGGCGCTTGGGCCGGCCCGCCATCGGCGGGATCATTGCTCTCGTCGGCGCAGCCCTCCTCTTCGTTGGATGGTCTTCGCTGGGGGCGCTGCTCGATCGCCTTGCACGCGACCCGCTCGGAGACGAGCGGCCCGTTTTCGCGAGAGTCACTTTTCTGGCCGCTGAGGCCTTTCTGCCGGCGGGGAGCGGGCTCGGCTCGTTTATCCCAACCTATCAAATGTTTGAAAAGCCAAAAGATCTCTTTGTCATAAGCTACGCCAATCATGCGCATAACGATCTTCTCGAGCTTGCGCTGGAAACCGGAATCGGCGGGCTGTTACTGGTATGCGTTTTCCTTGCCTGGCTGATCATCCGCGCTCGCAGGGCCCTGATGGATGAGCGCCGCCCCGTGACGGCCGATACGTATCTTGTCGAGGCGTCCATCGTCACCATTCTGCTTCTGCTCATTCACTCTCTCGTGGATTATCCGCTACGCACCAGCGCCCTGGCGTCGGTTTTCGCCTTTTCATGCGCCTTGTTGATCGAGCCGCCGGCGGCGGCTCTCCCGCGACGTGCAGATCGACGCAGATAATTCAAAGACCCGGTTTCCAAGCCTGCATGGCGTCGAACGCGCCCCTCAACGCTTAAGGGGCGCCGGCATGGCGCAGCTGGATATTCGTATGCTCGTGTAGAAAGCTTGGCGCGTCGCCTGCGCACGCCGCCCCCGAATAGTCGCAATCAGCCATGAGGAGTTACTCCGCAACAACGGGACTGGGAACTTAACTATGTGATTCAGACCCCTTTTCTCGTTCCTGCGCCGGGCATCCGCCGCGACCCTTTTTTTCTTGGCAAGCTCTGCGCTTGTTCCTAAAAGGATTTGCGGTACCGTTGACGATGAGGCTCGCAAATTGAGAGGAGTCCTAGGTGAAAGGCGGTCGCGGCTCGTCCGAGCCCCTAAGCGAAGGGCAGAGCGCCCTGTCCTCCCCACTTGCTGCATCCGAACGATGGTATGTCGCTCGCTCGCTGCCGCGGCAGGAAGTCAAAGCGATGAACAATCTTCGTCGGCAAGGATTCCAGACGTTCTTGCCGCTTCTGCCAAAAACCGTGCGCCACGCGCGAAAACTGCGTAGCGTTCTCAGCCCCGTTTTTCCCGGTTATTTATTTGTTATTCTAGATTTGGACAGAGATCGTTGGCGCGCGGTCAATAGCACGATTGGCGTCGCCTCGCTGATCATGGCGTTGGAGCGGCCGGAGCCGGTTCCGGCCGGCGTCGTTGAACAGCTTATCGATCGTACTGGCGCCGGCGGCGTGACGCGTTTCGATCTTGATCTCGAGGAAGGGCGATCCGTTCGCCTTCTCTCCGGACCGTTCGCCAATGCGATCGGTTGCCTTGAGCGACTCGACGCAAACGGCCGGGTGAAAGTCTTGCTCGACATCATGGGCGGCAAAGTGTCCGCCTATGTCGACCGATCCGCTGTCGACGCGGCGTAACGCACGCCGCCCGTCCGCGGGAGGCCCCACAGAAAAAGGCAGGGGAAAGCGGCGCGCTTCACCCTGACGGCGGTAGCGTGGACAAAGCGACCGCATCAAGAGGAAGGCCATACTTACACATGCGGCGCGTGTTTATCACCGGAACGGCGGGCTTCATCGGCTTTCATCTCGCTAGGCTTCTTCTCTCGGAAGGGTTCAGCGTATGCGGTTATGACGGCATGACCGACTACTACGACGTCGCCCTCAAGCGGCGGCGTCACCATATGTTACTGGAGCATCCGGAATTTTCCTGCACCGAGGCGATGCTTGAAGATAATGACGCGCTCTGGGGCGCCATTGAGAGGTATTCTCCCGACGCGGTCGTTCACCTCGCAGCTCAAGCAGGCGTGCGTTACAGCCTCGAAAATCCACGCGCTTACATCGACAGCAATGTCGTTGGCGCGTTCAACGTGTTGGAGGCTGCTCGCAGACTGAAGGTGGGCCACTTGCTGATGGCGTCGACCTCTTCCGTCTATGGCGCGAACGAGCATATGCCCTTTACCGAGACCGACAAAGCCGACACTCAGCTGACGGTTTACGCCGCGACAAAAAAGGCCAATGAGTCCTTGGCTCACGCTTATGCGCATTTGTGGGGCCTGCCCACCACAATGTTTCGCTTTTTCACCGTCTATGGCCCCTGGGGGCGCCCGGATATGGCGCTCTTCAAATTCGTCGAAGCTATCCTCGAAGGCCGGCCGATAGACGTCTACAATGGCGGCGACATGTATCGCGACTTCACCTATGTCGACGATCTGGTGCGAAGCATCCGCCTCCTCATCGACGCTGTCCCGCCGCGCCCTGCAGGCGCCGCAGACCACGTGGGCGACTCGCTCAGCCCCGTCGCCCCATTTCGCATTGTGAACATCGGCAACTCGACCAAGGTGCGGCTTCTCGATTTCATCGAGGCGATCGAACGGGAGCTCGGCCAAAAGGCGACCCGCAACTATCTGCCAATGCAGATGGGCGACGTGCCAGCCACATGGGCGGACGCCTCATTGCTCCAGCAATTGACTGGTTATATGCCTCAGACGGATTTTCGTGACGGCGTTCACAAGTTCGTCAAGTGGTATCGCGACTACTATGGGAAATAGGCCCGGAGGGAGCGTCATTGTATTCTTTAAAGGACTTGCGGTTGGCGGTGATCGGTCTTGGCTACGTTGGCCTGCCTTTGGCTGTGGAATTCGGAAAAAAGCGATCAGTCGTAGGCTACGATATCAACTCAGCGCGCATTGAGGCCCTCAAAGCCGGCCACGACAGCACTCTGGAAGTCAGCGACGAAGAGCTGCGCGAAGCGCGGGGATTGCAATTCTCCGCCGACCTCGCCGAGATCGCCGATTGCAACGTATATATCGTCACGGTGCCGACGCCCATCGACGAGCACAAACGTCCGGACCTCTCGCCGCTCATCAAGGCGTCACAGACCGTCGCGAAAGTGCTGAAAAAGGGCGACATCGTCATCTACGAATCCACGGTCTATCCCGGCGCCACTGAAGAGGACTGCGCGCCGGTGCTGGAAGCTGTCTCGGGACTGAAATTCAACGTCGATTTCTTTGCCGGCTACAGTCCCGAACGCATCAATCCCGGCGACAAGTTGCACCGTGTCTCGACGATTAAAAAAGTTACGTCTGGCTCGACCGAGGAAATCGCCGACGTCGTGGACAAGCTCTATGGCGAGATCATCGTCGCTGGAACGCATAAGGCGTCCAGCATAAAGGTCGCGGAAGCGGCCAAAGTGATCGAGAACACACAGCGCGACCTCAACATTGCATTGATCAACGAGCTGGCGATCATCTTCAATCGAATGGGGATCGATACGGAAGCGGTGTTGCAGGCCGCCGGCACGAAATGGAATTTCCTGCCGTTTCGTCCCGGACTTGTCGGCGGCCATTGCATCGGGGTCGACCCTTACTATCTCACCCACAAAGCCATGGCGATCGGCTATCACCCGGAGATCATTCTCGCAGGTCGTCGCCTCAATGACGGCATGGGCGTTTATGTCACCTCCCAATTAGTCAAGGCGCTCATCAAGCGGCGCATCCATGTGGAGGGCGCGCGTATCCTGGTCATGGGCCTCACCTTCAAAGAGAATTGCCCCGATCTGCGCAACACGCGCGTCGTCGACATCATCCGTGAACTCGCGGATTACAATGCGATTGTGGATATCCATGATCCTTGGGCAGACCCCGAAGAGGCCCAGAGAGAATACGGATTGAAGCTCGTCGCTGATCCGCAGGCGGGCGCTTATGACGCAATCGTTCTGGCGGTCGCGCACGATCAGTTCCGGCGCCTTGGCGCGACGATCAGAAGCTTCGGCAAGGACGGGCACGTGCTATACGACCTTAAATATATTCTTCGCCCTGACGAGTCCGACCTGCGTCTCTAAAAGCGTCCCAAGTCTGCTTTTCCCTCCATCAAGCTGTCGGCGGCGACAGGCCGCCGTCGCCTCATCCGAGCGAATTCTTTGCTCTAGGCGATACAGAGGCCATGCAGAAGCAGAAATAGAGGAGATCAGAAAAACTTGACTGCGAACGCCCCGATTGCAGAAGTCTCTCCGCCAATGATCGTTGGCCTAAAGCGCTTGCTCTCGCACCTTTCCAGACGCCGACGTTGGCAGGCTGCATGGCTGTTGGCCGCCATGATTATCGGAGCGATCGCCGAGTTAGCCACCTTAGGGGCCGTAATGCCCTTTCTCGCCTTGTTGGCGAATCCGACCCTGGCCCCCAACTTCCCGCTGCTGCAGAAGCTTCTGGGCGTGGTCGCCTGGAAGGGCGACAACACAATTCTTCCCGCCATCATGCTGTTCGCCGTCGTAGCGCTGAGCGCCGCGGCAATAAGAATGCTTGTCGCCTGGGCCAGCGCCAAATGGATTTTTGGCGTGGCCGCCGACATCGGCATGGAAGTGTATCGTCGCACGCTGTATCAGCCTTACAGCTTTCACGTGTCGCGAAACACCAGTCAAATTATCGCCGGCTTGAACAAAGTGCAAACCATGGCGTTCGACGTCATCAATCCTTTAGTTCAAAGCACCATGGCGTTGGTTATTTCCATTGCTATCCTGTCGGCGCTGATTCTCATCGATCCGGTGACCGCGGGAGTCGCCGGCCTTGGGTTTGCGGCTCTATACCTTCTCGTCACGCGCGTCACCGGCCGCACATTGAGGGCCAACGGCAAGACCATTGCAGAAAACGAAACGCGTCGCGTTCAGGCCGTTCAAGAAGGGCTTGGCGCGATTAGGGACGTTCTTATCGACGGGACCCAAGATATTTACGTCAGACGTTTCTGGGAGTTCGATTCAGCCTATCGCCGGGCGCAAGCCGCGAATAACTTCGTCGGCGGCTCGCCCAGATACCTCATCGAATCGATGGGTATGGTCTTCATTGCTTTCCTTGCGTTTTGGCTGAGCTTGCGCATGGGAGGATTGTCCGCCGCGATACCGGCGCTCGGCGCTCTGGCCATGGGCGCCCAAAAACTATTTCCGCAGATGCAGCAGATCTACTATGGCTGGGCCGGCCTCAGCGGCAGCTCAACCGCATTGGCGGAAGTCACTTCGATGCTCGAACTTCCGATCCCAGAGGAATATTTAAGGCGTTGTCCGGTTGGCCGCACAAGGTTGGAGCAAGGCGTCGCACTCTGCAATGTGAGATTCCGCTACCGCGAAGACGCTCCGGATGTCGTCGCCGGACTGAGCCTCGACATCCCAAGAGGTTCGCGCGTTGGTTTCGTCGGGAAGACTGGCAGCGGCAAGAGCACTGTGCTCGATCTCATAATGGGCCTTTTGGAGCCGACAAAGGGCCGGATCGAAATCGACGGGAAATTACTTACACGCGATAACCGCCGCGAATGGCAGGCCCGCATCGCGCATGTGCCGCAAGCAATCTACCTGACCGATGCGACCATCGCCGAAAACATAGCTTTTGGTCTCAACGCTCCGGATATTGATCAAGCTCGCGTACGCGAGGCGGCGGACAAAGCCCAGCTTGCCGATTTTATCGAAACTCTGCCCGCTCAATATGACACGCAGGTAGGCGAAAGAGGCGTCCGACTTTCAGGCGGTCAGCGTCAACGCATCGGTCTGGCCCGAGCGCTCTACAAGAATGCCGACGTCTTGGTCCTGGATGAAGCGACGAGCGCGCTGGACGACGGGACGGAATCAGCCGTCATGGAGGCGATTAACTCACTTGGAGAGGACACGACAGTATTAATGGTCGCTCATCGCACCTCGACTTTACGCAACTGCGACCGGATCTTTGAGCTCAAGAATGGCCGCTTGTTCCGAGAAGGCGCCTATGAACAGATCACGAGAGGCGAAGACGCCGCGCCAGAGAGTTCTAAGTCCACATCATGGGTCGTAGATGAATAATATGCATCCGATAGGGAGTAATACGATTATCGATAACGGCCCAACTGTCATGCATGTCGTCACGTCGCTTCACTTTGGCGGCGTCGAAAAGCATATGGAATTGATTTCAGAGGAATTGCTCGCAGCGTCGATGAATCACGTTTTTGTGGCGCTTGGCGGCGGAGGCGAAACCGCGGAACGTTTGAGGGAAAACAGAGCTGAGGTTGTTTGCCTGAATCAACCGGTTCGCATCCCATCTTTTGGAGCGCTCACGCGCTTGTTTAAACTACTGAAGAAATATCGCCCGGTTGTTATCCATACGCATGGAGCGGAAGCAAATTTTCATGGCCTAATTGCAGGATGGCTGGCAGATATCCCCGTGCGAATTGCTGAAGAGATTGGCATGCCGGAGCACGGCGCCAAAGCGAAACTGACGTTTCGTCTCGTTTACGGACTTGCTCATCGCGTTATTGGGGTCTCCGAAATCGTCTCAGCTTGGCTAGAGAACAACAATGAGGTTCCTCGCTCGAAGCTTGTGTGCCTCAACTGCCCGACGAGATTGCCCCGACAGCGAATGACGCGGAACCCCGAATTAGACGCCCAATTCCGGGTTTGCTTTGTCGGCCGCCTCGAGCCGGTGAAGAATCCTTTGGTTTTAATTCCCGCAGCAGTAAAGTTGATCGAACAAGGCATCCCCTTGGAGGTATGGATCATCGGCGAGGGCAGTTTGCGTCCCGAACTTGAACGACAAATAGAGAAGAACGGGCTTACTGGAATAGTCAAGCTTTATGGATTTCAAGCCGATCCTGCCGAGTTTATGCGACGCAGCAGCATTTACGTTCAGCCCTCGTTCTCTGAAGGATGCAGCATTTCATTGGTCGAGGCGATGGGCTGCGGCGTGCCGGTCGTTGTGCCGCGTATCGGCAACGCGCCTGAACTGGTTGAAACGACTGTGTCAGGGTGGCTTCTGGAGGACAACTCAACGGAAGCCGTCGTCGAAGGCTTGCGCCAAGCATGGGACGCTGGACCCCAAAGACTCTTCGAAATGGGCCAGGCAGCCCACAAGACGGTTGAGGGGCGCTTCGAGCCAGCTCGATACGTCCGCGATCTCGAAGCGCTTTACTCGCGCGTCTCCGCGGGAAATAAGGAACGCGTCCGTTGCGAAAGCTAAGAGTTTTACATTGTCTGGAGACCGTCGGCTCTGGCGGCGTCGAGCAGTTGAAGTTGATCAAAGCTCGACAGCTCGACAAGAATCGCTATGAGCAGGCCTTGATTTGCACCCAGGCTATTGGCTCATTGCCTGCGGAATTCGCGCGCGCCGATTGCCCCGTGCATGAAATAGGAGTTTTTTCGAATATTTTCGACTTCGAACGCTATGCCCGAGCGCATCGCGTCGTTCGCGAATTCAAACCAGACATCATACACGGCGCAGTTTACGAAGGCGTTGCGACGGCTGCGATCACAGGGACGTGGGCTCAGGTGCCGGCAATCATTGGCGAAGAGACCTCTGATCCCGTGGGTCGGCGCTTTCGAGGGCATCTCCTTTACAGGACATTGGCTGCACTTACTCATCAAATGGTCGCCGTGTCCCCAAGCGTCCGGGATTATTTGGTGCATGGCATTAAGATCCCGAAGAACAGAGTTACGCTGATCAATAATTGTGCGACGGAGCCCCCAGCAGCAACCGCCGAGGAAATGCGATTGGTGCGAGGGCTGCTCAATGTCCAGCCGGACGACGTTATAATTGGATGCTGCTGCCGATTGTTCGACGAGCATAAGCGGGTCAGCGACCTCATCAAGGCGTTCGCGCGCGTACATGCTCTCGAACCTAAATCCAAACTGCTCATTGTCGGGGATGGGCCTGACAAAACCAAGCTTTGCGCCTTAGCGGGTGAACTTGGAATAGCAGAACATGTCTTTTTCGTTGGCTATCAAGGCAACACGCGCCCATTTTTTGAAGTTATGGATATTTTTGCACTCGCATCGGCCTATGAGGGGCTGCCGGTTGCCCTTCTGGAGGCCATGTTTGCGCGCCTCCCTGTCGTAGCTACCCGAGTTAGCGGGATACCAAGCGTCGTCACCTCCGAAGCAGGATTTCTTGTTTCGCCTAAGGCTCCAGACGAACTTGCTGATAAACTGCTCGTATTGATTGGCGATCCCGCCCTACGGAAATCCATGGGCGAGGCGGGGTTGCAAGTGGCGCGCACAAGTTTTAGCGCCGACCGCTATGTTAGGGAATTCGACGAACTTTACCAAAGTGTCGCCGCCGAACGGCTCCGCGTCCGATTTGCGTCCCGATAGATGCATGCCGCCGCGGCAGTGGCATCCAAGGCTCGAAGCTTTTAGCTAATTAGAGGTCCGACGTTGGGCGCAAACTGAAAAGAGGCAGGTTTCCTTCATGGCCGTTCGAGCCTTGTATGTGACATGGGACGGGCCCCAAGTCTCTTATCTGGAAGGCTTGTTCCTACCGATATTCGCGGGCCTCAGGGCTCATGACATCGAAATTGACGTCTTGCAGTTTACATGGGGGCCTCAAGCATATCTCGAGCGCCAGGAGCAGGTCTGCGACGAAAGTGGGGTGGCCTATCACAGGGTGATCGTGCCCAAGGCGGCCGGCGGCCTGGGTAGCTATCTGTCGGCCGTAATGGGCTCAAAAAGGATTTTGCAATTACGGAGGGACGGCCATTTCGACGTCATTATACCTCGTAGCGTTATGCCTGCGATCGCAACCTTACACGCCGATTGGCGACGATCTGCAGGGCGGGCGCCGATGTTATTTGACGCGGATGGTTTGGCGATCGACGAGAAGGTCGATGCGGGCCAGCTGTCGCCGAGCTCCCTTTCTTACAAAATGCTAAAGTGGTACGAACGGTCAGCCATAAGCGCCGCCGCGGCGGTAATCGGCCGGACTGAGCGCGCCTGCGAAATTTACAGGACATATGACGCGCAACCACGCCAGGACAAATACATAGTCGCAGTCAATGGTCGAGACCCAACAAAATTCAAGCCTTCAACTCCGGCGGAACGTGAGTTGGCGTGTCGCAGACTCGAGATAGATCCACTCGCTCCAATAATCGTTTACAGCGGTTCTTTCGGTGAGAAATATTGCCCGCCGCAAATGTTCCAACTTTTTCGAGCCATTCTGCAGCTCGCGCCGAATGCGCGGTTTCTGATCATGAGCGGCTCGCCCGAGGATGTCTTGACTTATGTAAGGAGCCAGCACGCGGATCTCATTCCGACGTTGAGCATCAAGTCGTTTACGTCTGGGGAAGTGGCCGGCTATCTGGCGGTCGCAGATCTTGGGATCTGCTTCTATAAGGACACGTTTGCCAACCAAGCGTTTCAAGCAACCAAACTAGGTGAATATCTGCTTTGTGGTCTTGCTACCGCCGGGACCCCAAACGCTATGCGGTTCGGGTTGTCCAACACCTCATTCGCGAGAACGATCTCAACCATGTCGCAAGATGAACTCGAGGCGGTTGCGCATTGGTTTGTCAACGAGGTCCTTCCTGCGCGGGCTTCAATTCGAAACCAAGCGCGAGACTTTGGATTAGCGCACTTGACAACCGACAAGACCGTATCGAGCTATGCCGAGGCGATTAAGCGGGCGATCGAGTACAGAAGCAACTAAGATGCGCTCCCGGAAGACGATCGGCCCTCGACAGGAATTCTGCCTTACGCCAGCTTCGACGCGCCTGTCACAATCTGTCGCGGACGCCCCTCCGTTGGGTGCGCTAATTATGTTAAGGGTCGAGAGCAAATGTGCGGGATAGCTGGCTTCTTCAATGCAGGGCCGCGTTCCTTGAGGGCTGGCGGTCCGGCCCGGTCCCGACTGCAGCCAATGGCCGATGCGATTGCACACCGCGGCCCGGACGCCGATGGATTCTGGAGCGACGACGACGCCGGAATTGCGTTCGCCCACCGGCGACTCTCAATTCTCGATTTATCTCCGGCCGGCGCACAGCCGATGGAAGACCACTCCGGACGCTATGTTATTGTCCTCAACGGTGAGATATATAATCACCTCGAACTGAGGCGCCGAATGGAAAGCCAGGGGGAGCGCTCCGGCTGGTTTGGACATTCTGATACGGAGACGCTTGTCAACGCAATCGCGTGCTGGGGTTTGCAAGCGACGCTCGAAAGCGCCTGCGGCATGTTCGCCTTCGCACTTTGGGATCGGTCCGCCCGTAGATTGACGCTCGTGCGAGATCGGCTTGGTGAAAAGCCGCTTTATTACGGGTGGGCGAATCAAACTCTTCTTTTCGGCTCCGAACTCAAGGCGATCCTAGCGTATCCGGGCTGTGACGATCGCCTCGACCGCGAAGCCATCGCCGCCTATTTACGGTTCTCCTACATCCCCGAACCCGCCACGATCTACCGGCTGATCCGTAAATTACAACCAGGCCACTTGTTCTCAATTGGAACTGAATCTGATGCGGCCGAGCCCCGGCCCTACTGGTCTCTCGAAGACGTTGCCCTCGACGGAGTGCGGCAGCGACGCCGGGAACCCTATGTCGATCTCTGCGAAATGGTTGAGGCGACCCTTACGGATGTCGTCGGATCACAAATGCTCAGTGACGTTCCGCTAGGATGCTTCTTATCGGGAGGAATTGACTCATCGCTTGTTGCGGCGCTGATGCAGAGAACCTCTCGTAACAAGGTGCGAACCTTCTCAGTTGGGTTTGAAGACAAGCGTTTCGACGAGTCTGGCTATGCCCGCCGTGTAGCCGAGCATCTTGGCACCGAGCATACGGAGTTCATCGTCACAGAAAATGACGCGCTCTCGCTCGTGCCGGATCTCCCGAACATTTACGACGAGCCTTTCGCTGATACGTCTCAAATCCCCACAGCGCTCTTGTCTCGCCTAAGTCGTCGCCATGTCACCGTCGCATTGACGGGAGACGGGGGAGACGAGGTGTTCGGAGGCTACAATCGCTATATTTTTGCGCCCAACGTCTTGCGATATACATCTGTGCTTCCTGAGCCTGTCCGCAAGATGGCCGGCGCGGCGCTTGGTAAATTACAGTCCACCGGCACGAAACAGAAATCAGGCGCCTATGCCGTCGCTTCCTATCTTGGACTTCCGATTACGACGGTCGATAAGTTGTCGCGCGTCGGCGCAGCTATCTCCCATTCATCCGACGCCAAGCGTCTTTATCGGGAACTTGTGAGCACCTTCGTCGACCCCGCCGCTATCATGCTGGGCGGGTCCGAGGAGGCCGCGGGAACTTGTCTCAGCAATGGCGCCGATCAGGCGCTCGGCGCTGAAGAGTGGATGATGGCAATGGATAGCATCAGCTATCTGCCGGGAGATATTTTGGTAAAGGTCGATCGCGCTGCGATGAGCGCTTCATTGGAGACGCGCGCCCCGTTCTTGGATCGACGCGTGGTGGAACTCGCGTGGCGACTACCACTTGACGCCAAGATCAATGGGCGCATCGGCAAACGAATTCTTCGCGACATTCTCTATCGCTATGTGCCTCGAGAGTTATTGGAACGACCAAAGCAGGGCTTTGCAATTCCCTTGGACCGTTGGCTGCGTGAAAATCTGCGTGATTGGGCCGGAAGCCTTTTGTCGCGTGACCAGGTCGTGGCGACCGGTCTTTTCGACCCAGACAAGACTGAGGCGCTTTGGCGCGCGCACCAGCTTGGCAAGGATAACCTCGGGCATCAGCTTTGGACCCTTCTGATGATGCAAGCTTGGCTTCTCCAGCATCGACCTCGAAGCGCCGGATGACCTGACCGGTTGCCGCTCCGTTCTTCCCAGAGATGGCCGCCTTCGCCTTCGAACAAGTTAGAAAGGCTTGGAACGCCCGAATTGCTGGCCCCGCCCCCTGCAACCGGTCCAAGACAAAGTTCGGCGTCGTGGTCTGCAGCAAGATTGAAATACGCACCTGAAGTCTTTAGAACGACACGTCCAATCCTCGGCGCACTTCGCGAGTGACAAGACCATGACGATGTTCAACAGGCGCGGTCCGTGACATATTTTCTTACGTATATAGCTCTGTTATTCGGTGGATTATCGACAAGAAAGAACGTAAATCTTCGCGGTATTTTATATTACGCCTGTTTATTTGGACTATTCATTTTTGTCGGGTTTCGGTATAGGGTCGGCTGTGACTGGGGCGGCTACCTCGTCATTTTCAATTCCGCACGCCGCAACGAATTGTTTTCGAGCGGGATCGAGCCTGCATTCTTTGCCGCCAACCAATTCTTACATTATTTCGAACTCGAATACCCGTACATCAACGTTATAGCTTCCGCAGGGTTTTTCGTCGGACTTGGCGCGTTGGCTCGAAGACAGCCTGACCCTCTTAACTTTTTGGTCCTTGCATTTCCAATTCTCATTCTTAACCTTGCCATGTCGGCTCTGCGGCAATCGCTTGCCTTTGGATTTTTATGTTTTGCGTTCAACGCATTTGTTGACAAGCGGCTTGGCTGGTATGTCGGATTCGTGGCGATTGCCATGACGTTTCACACGAGCGCCGGCGCCTTCTTATTGCTCGCGCCCTTCATACGCGGCGACTTCAGCCGCAAGCGCATCGCTTTAGGCGCGTTGCTCGCGTTGCCCGGCCTTTACTACCTGATGACCAGCACCTTCTACGAGATGTACGCGCGACGTTATATCGGGACGGCCACCGAGGCTTTCGGCGCGCCTTTCCGAACCGCGCTGGTCGCCGCAAGCGCCATCACATTCCTTTGGCTGTTCGACCGCAAATGGAAGGAGCTTTTTCCTTCCGATTATAAGATGGTCAAACTCCTCTCATATGCAATGATTGCTGTGTTTCCGATTTCTTTTTTATCCTCAGTCGCGGGGGACCGCTTCGGATATTATCTCTCTGCGATACAGCTCGTCATTCTGGCGCGGTTGCCGTTTATGGTTACCGGCAGGCGATCGACATGGTGGTATATGGCGCCACACATGGTCTTGGGGCTGACCCTGCTCATGTGGGTGCTAAGATCTTCCCTCTTCGAGAAGTGCTACGTTCCATATCAGACGTGGCTTTGATCTTCGAGGTCACAGACCGGGGGCCTCGACGCGCTCCGGCAGGACGCGCTTTGAAAGCAGCAGCGTCAGGATAAACCGAGACAGTCGAGCCGATCCCTTGAAACTTATACTCTTCGCGAACACCGACTGGTATCTCTATAATTTCCGCCGATCGCTGGCGGCTGCGCTGCGCGAGAGCGGCCACGACATCCTTCTCGTCTCCCCTCCCGGCCCTTATGGCGAGAAGCTTCAGTCGCTCGGTTTTCGATGGATAGAGGCTCCGATGGATCGCAGGAGCCTTAATCCAATAAGCGAGCTCGCTCTGCTGGCCTGGCTTTGGCGTTTGATGCGGAAGGAGCAACCCGATATCGTGCACGGGTTTACGATCAAATGCGCGGTCTACGCCTCATTGATCGGGAGGCTGGTCAAGGCAGGACGGATCAATGCGGTCGCGGGACTGGGCTATGTATTCGTAAATAATTCCATTAAGGCGAGAGTTCTTCGGCCTTCATTGCGGCTCTTGATGCGCGTGGCGTTTGGCGGGCCGAAAGCGCGCTTGATTTTGCAAAACCCCGACGATGTGCAGCTATTCGAGAAAGCTGGCATTGTCGGTTTGGAGCAAATCCGCCTCTTGCGTGGTTCTGGCGTCGATTGCCAGCGGTTTCGCCCCCCGAGCGGCGACTCTGATGCGTCTGCGCCGTTGCGCGTGGTTCTGGCCGCTCGAATGTTGTGGGACAAGGGCATTGGCGAGTTCGTTGAAGCCGCGCGAATCCTGAAAGCGGAGGGCCGACCGCTTCGCTTCGTTCTCGCTGGCGTTCCCGATCCCGGGAACCCGGCGGCGATCCCCGAAGAAGCGTTGCTTGCCTGGCAAGCCGAAGGACTGGTGGAATGGCTCGGGCATGTCGCCGACATGCCCAAGCTCCTCGCCGAGGCCGACATGATTGTCTTGCCCAGCTATCGCGAGGGGCTTCCAAAGAGCCTTATTGAGGGTGCGGCGTGCGCCCGTCCCTTGATCACGACGGATGTTCCGGGCTGCCGTGAGGTCGTGACGAACGGAGTGGATGGTCTGTTGGTGCCGGTTCGCGACGCCCAGGCGCTCGCGCGAGCGATCGCACAATTGCAGGACAATCCGACGCTTGCTCGGCGCTTAGGCCAGGCCGCGCGCGAAAAGGCGCTCGCCGAGTTCGACGAGCGGTTCGTTATTCAGCAAACCCTCGCCGTCTACTATGAAATTGCACGCTGAAGGGATCGGGCCGGCTGAATGAAGATGTTGGCGTTGATGAAATATGGAGACAAGGCGGCCAGCACTCGGCAGCGGCTTCTTCAATATGTTCCCTATTTTTCGAGAAGCGGGATCGAGGTGTCTTATTCGTCGCTTTTATCCAATGATTATTTGGAACGCACCTTTCAGGGACAGTCGGCGCCGGTCCTGTCCATCGTGACGGCGTATCTGTCACGGGCGGCGCTCTTGTTGAGAGCAAGTCAATTCGACCTGATCTGGGTGCATTACGAATGCTTTCCTTATATGCCTGGCTTTTTCGAACGCCTTGCGGAGCTCAGCGGGAAGCCAATCGTATACGACTTCGACGATGCGATTTTTCATCAATATGACTCACATCCTCGCGCCGTCGTACGTCGCTTCCTTGGGCTGAAATTGCAGCCTTTATTGAACGCCGCGTCTCTTTGCGTCTGCGGGAACGCCTATCTCGCAAGTTATGCCGAACGCTTCTGCAGGCGTGCGGAAATTATCCCAACCGTCGTCGATACGACGGTGTATTTTCCAAAAAATCCAGCGTCAACTGCAGCGCGGCCGCTGGTCGTGGGATGGATCGGTTCGCCATCGACCTGGCGCTTTGTTCTGCCGATTGTTCCCCTGCTCAGCCGCCTGTCTCAAGAGTTGAATTTGAAAATTCGGGTGATCGGCGCAGGTCCCCAAGATACGGTTCCTCCCAATTTCGAGTTCCTGGACTGGTCCGAGGAAGCAGAAGTCGAGATGATTCAGGGAATGGACGTCGGGATTATGCCGCTCCCGGACGAGCCATGGGCAAGAGGAAAATGCGGTTATAAGCTGATTCAGTATATGGCCTGCGGCATCCCTGTCGTCGCATCGCCGGTCGGGGTGAACGCCGATATCGTTGATCACGGTCTGAACGGTTTTCTTGCTTCTCAAGAGGACGAGTGGGATTTGTCTCTTCGTCGCCTCCTAGCCGATAGCGGTCTGATAAAAGAGATGGGGGTGCGAGGCAGGGAGAAGGTAATGGAAAAATATTCGTTGCAGGCCTATGGGCCGCGACTGGCGGCTTTGCTCTGCGACGTTGCTGGAAAACGTCTCTCCTGAGGCGGCTGGCGCTAGAAATATGTCGATTTTGGCTGCGGCTCCGCGAAGCGGCAGGCGACGAGCCGAATTAATAAAAGAAAATAGAAAATGCGCGTTTTTAAGGAGAACGGCGGAATCGGCTTGACGATGTGCAACGCTATTTGGGCGAGACCAATCAAGCTCAGCATTTTCCGGTTTGTGTAATACGCAATTGCAACATGCTCATTGAGCTGTTTGAGCATGAGTTTGTCGCTGATGTTAGGATTAGCGGCGTTGCTCATCCCCGCTCCGGAGATCCGCGCGACCGCCAGCGCTCGCGTGTGAACGAGCCAGTTCGACCACTCCTGATCTTCCGCCGAGAAAACTTCCGGCCTGAACGGCCTGGAGCGGACCAAGTCCGTTCTCAAAAGGGCGCAAGTATTCCACACGCCATTGAAGCCGTTGAAATTCGACCGGTCTATGCGCTGGTGCGTGAGCGGCTTTCTTTCATTATCGAAATAGGCCGCGCCTATCGTTTCGTCGCGATCCAGCAGATCGAGCGCGTAGCGGATTGCGCCCGGGTCCGACAGGGCCGTGTGCGAACTGATAATCAGAACCTTGTCACAGGAAACATGGGCGATCCCTTGGTTCAACGCCGCGGAGTAATTGAATTTCTCGCCAACGAAGCGATGCACGATCGCGCCCTCCGGCAACAGTGAAAAGGTGGCGTCTCGAGAGCCGGAGTCGACGAAGATATATTGGGAAGGCGGCGCCGACTGCTCGGAGAGTGACCGCAGGGTGGCCGCCAGAGTCTGCTCGGAATTGAAGGTGCGGATGAGGGCGGAATAGCTGCTCATGGCGTTTGGGTCTGTGCCGGCTGCTGCAAGTCTTCTGACGCGCCGACCAGTGGCGCTCCCTAAATCAGCTGGGGCGCAGTTGGACTACGGCCGCCGCGCGCAACGCCTTGCAGGTCGCATGGTGATGAGCGCCAAGCAAATGAAAGGCAACCACGCAGAACAGGCGCTCACAGACGCGCCAGTCAATATGGTGCCCAGGAGAGGACTCGAACCTCCACGGCTTTCACCACTGGTACCTGAAACCAGCGCGTCTACCAATTCCGCCACCTGGGCATGTGGGGGCTCTCTTAGGGGCGCCGCCCTGCTTCTGTCAATCTCGATCCGCACAAAAGTTGTGACGGCCGGCGAAAAGCCGGCCAAACGCGCTTCCGAGCCTCCCGGCGCATTTCCTTTGCGGCCAAATTTCGCTAGAGCACGGGCGACGAATATTGAGCCGGCGCGGCCGGCGCGGCGAATGGAGCATCAGGCATGAGCGGCGTGAACGTGGGCGCGGGGCGCGTGGTGACGGTGTTTGGCGGATCGGGCTTCGTCGGACGCTATGTCGTCCGAGCGCTCGCGCGCGACGGCTGGCGCGTTCGAATCGCTTGCCGTCGGCCCGACCTGGCTTTCCACCTGCAGCCGCAGGGGCGGGTCGGACAGGTCATGGCGGTTCAGGCCAATGTGCGCCACCCGGAATCGGTCGCGGCGGCGCTCCGCGGCGCCTCAGCGGTCGTCAATCTCGTCGGCATCCTGGCGGAGGGCGGGGCCCAGACCTTCTCCAAGGTTCAGGCGGAGGGCGCGCGCGCCGTCGCCGAGGCCGCCAAGGCCGCCGGCGTCGACACGGTCGTCCACATCTCCGCCATCGGCGCCGACCCGAGTTCGGGCGCCGCCTATGCGCGCAGCAAGGCCGCGGGCGAGGCCGCGATGCGCGAGGCCGCGCCGTCGGCCGTCATCCTGCGCCCGTCTGTGATCTTCGGGCCGGAAGACGATTTCTTCAACCGCTTCGCCACAATGGCCCGCTTCTTCCCGATTGTCCCGATCGTCGGGGCGGACACCCGGTTCCAGCCGGTCTATGTCGGCGACGTCGCCGAGGCCGTCGCCGCCGCCGTGGCCGGCCGCGCCCAGCCCGGAAGCGTCTATGAGCTCGGCGGGCCAGAGACCAAGACCTTCGCCGAACTGGTCGAATATGTGCTCAAGGTCACCGAGCGCGCGCGCCGGGTCGCGAAACTCTCCTTCGGGACTGGCCAGCTCGTCGCCCGCGTGACCCAACTCCTGACGAAGGCGTCTCTGGGCCTCTTCCCCAAGCTCCTGCGCATGACCACGGATCAGGTGGAATTGCTCAAGCACGACAATGTGGTGAGCGAAGAGGCCATCCGTGACGGCCGCACCCTGCAGGGCCTCGGCGTGCAGCCGCAGGCGATCGAGGCGATCGTCCCGACCTATCTCTACCGCTATCGCAAGACCGGCCAGTACCAGGCGCAGCGCCTCGGGGCTTAAGGTCGCGCGCCGCGGAACCGGCGGCGCGATCCGCCGGTCAGCGCGTCGACAGGAACTTGTGAATCCGCGCCATAAAGGCGACGCCGAACAGGGGCGTCAGCACATTGAGGCCCGGCGTCGCGACGAAGGCGGCGATGAACAGGCCGGCCAGAAAGAGCTGCGGCGCATAACGGCGACGCAGCTCGGTCGCCTCCTCCAACGGGCGGAAGCGCGTGGCGGCGAAGAGAAAATACTCGCGGCCGAGCAGATAGGCGTTGGCGAAAAGGAAAGCCACGGCGTTGACGCCCGGCACGAGCAGCAGAAGCAGCGCCAGAAAATTGACCGCCGCCGAGATCGCCGCAAAGCGCAGGCCCATGAGGATGGCCTGGGCGGCGGGGATCGCTTGGCCGCGACGCCCCGGCGGATAAAGATCCGCTTCGACGACGTCGGCGAGATCGTCGAGAAAGAGGCCGGCGACGAGGACCGAGATCGGCCCGATCAGAAACGCGAGCAGAATGAAAAGGCCGACGCCCGTCGCGTAAGTGAGGGCGAGCTGCAGCCAGGGATGGTTCACCGCGACGTAAGACAACGCCAGCCTGTCGAGACCCACCCAGGCAAGCGCCAGGAAGAGGAAGGTCATTCCGAGGCTCTTGAAGAGCACATTGCGGAACGGCGGCGAGACGATCTCGCGCAGGGCCGCCAGAGCGGCGTCGAACATGAAGGTCATCTCATGGCCTCGAGCAGCCGCTTGCGGGGCGGCCGGCATCCACTTGGAGATGGGCGCGCACAGGCGCAAGGGCGAGATTGAGCGAGCGCGCGCTTAGAGCCTTGCTTGAGGCGTTCCAGCAGCTACGCGTCGCCCCCACCCACTGCCCCCTCCCCGCCGCTTGGCGCGAGCAGGGGAATGTCGCCAGCTCGCCTCACCTCGTTTTCGCGACCTCCCGCTGCGCGAAGCCCAAGCGGATATTAAGCTCGTGCAGGAGCTTTTCGGCGGCCGCGGGGATGTTCGTGCCAGGCGGGAAGATCGCGGCTGCGCCGAAGTCGAGCAGCGCCTGGAAATCATCCGGCGGGATGACGCCGCCGACGACCATCATGATGTCCTGGCGGCCCACCCGCGCCAGCGCGTCGCGCAGCTCGGGGGTGAGGGTCAGGTGGCCCGCGGTCATGGTCGAGACGCCGACGATGTGAACGTCCGCCTCCTTGGCCTTCTGCGCCACTTCGTCGGGGGTGGCGAAGAGGTCGCCGATGACGACGTCGAAGCCCATGTCGGCGAAGGCCGAGGCGATGACCTTCTGGCCGCGGTCGTGGCCGTCCTGGCCCATCTTGGCGACGAGAATGCGCGGCTTGCGGCCGGTGTTTTCCTCGAAGTCGCGGGTCATGCCGACGACGCGGCCAACCTGTGCGCTGTCCTTGCCGGCTTCCTTTGCATAGACGCCGGAGATGACGTTCGCCTTCGGCTTGTGGCGCGTGAAGACCTTTTCGAGCGCGAAGGAGATTTCGCCGACGCTCGCCTTGGCGCGCGCCGCCTTCACGGCGAGATCGAGCAGATTGGCGCCAGACGTCGCCCCTTCCGTCAACGCGTCGAGCGCCGCCTGAGTCGTGGCCTCGTCGCGCTCGGCCCGCAACCGTTTCAATTTGTCGAGCTGCGCCGCGCGCACCGCGGCGTTGTCGACCTTAAGCACATTCGGCTTGGCGTCGTTCTCGGGGCGATATTTGTTGACGCCGACGACGACCTGCGTCCCGCTATCGATGCGCGCCTGCGTCTTGGCGGCGGCCTCCTCGATGCGCTGCTTGGGAACGCCCGCCGCGATGGCCTTCGCCATGCCGCCGAGCCTCTCGATCTCTTCGATATGTTCCCAGGCCTTTTTGGCGAGTTCGGCGGTGAGGCGCTCGACATAATAGGAGCCGCCCCAGGGGTCGATGATGCGGGTCGTGCCGCTCTCCTGCTGCAAGACAATCTGGGTGTTGCGGGCGATGCGCGCCGAGAAGTCGGTCGGCAGCGCGAGCGCCTCGTCCAGCGCGTTGGTGTGCAGCGACTGCGTATGTCCTTGCGTGGCCGCCATCGCCTCGATGCAGGTGCGGATGGAATTCACGTAGACGTCCTGCGCGGTGAGCGACCAGCCGGAGGTCTGGCAATGGGTGCGCAGCGTCAGGCTCTTTTCCGACTTGGCGCCGAGATCCTTCATGAGCCGCGCCCAGAGCAGGCGCGCGGCGCGCAGCTTGGCGACCTCCATGAAGAAATTCATGCCGATGGCGAAGAAGAACGACAGCCGCGGCGCGAAGGCGTCGATGTCGAGACCGGCGGCGACGCCGGCGCGGACATATTCGACGCCGTCGGCGAGCGTGTAGCCGAGCTCGAGATCGGCCGAAGCGCCCGCCTCCTGCATGTGATAGCCGGAGATCGAGATCGAGTTGAACTTCGGCATATGTTTGCTGGTGTAGCCGAAAATGTCCGACACGATCCGCATGGAGGGCTCCGGCGGATAGATGTAGGTGTTGCGCACCATGAATTCTTTGAGAATGTCGTTTTGAATGGTGCCGGTGAGCTTGTCGGCGGAGACCCCCTGTTCCTCCGCCGCGACGATGAAAAGCGCGAGCACGGGCAGAACGGCGCCGTTCATGGTCATCGACACGGACATCTGATCGAGCGGAATGCCGTCGAACAGCGTGCGCATGTCGTAGATCGAGTCGATCGCCACGCCCGCCATGCCGACGTCGCCCATGACGCGCGGATGATCGGAATCATAGCCGCGATGGGTGGCCAGATCGAACGCGACCGAGAGGCCCTTCTGGCCCGCGGCGAGATTGCGGCGATAGAAGGCGTTGGAGTCCTCGGCCGTGGAGAAGCCCGCGTATTGGCGGATGGTCCAGGGCTGGGCGACATACATGGTGGGATAGGGTCCGCGCACGAAAGGCGCGACGCCGGGGAAGCCGTCGACGAAGGAGAGGCCTTCGACGTCCGCCGGCCCGTAGTCGCTTTTCACCTCGATCCCTTCCGGCGTCATCCAGATGCGCGGCGGCGTCTCCTGCGCGACCGAAACGGGGGCGAAGGGGATTTTGGCGAAATCGGGAATGGCGGACATTTTACCCTCGGCTGTTTAAGCCTTTCTCATAGACGAGAGAGGGCGCCGGCGCAAAGTCTGCGCCCCGCGCGATTGCCAAGTTTTCAGGAAAGCGAAGAGAGCCGTCAGCGCTTCTGGATCGACGCCAGATAGGCGAGAAGCGCCTCGACTTCGCCCGTTTCGAAGCGGAACTGCGGCATGTCGAGCCCCTCGTGGCCGACCACGATCCCCTCGCCCAACGCCTCCTCGAGATTGGCGAGTGGATATCGCCGCGCGAGAGAGCGAAACGGCGGGGACTTGGGATTGGGGCTCGCGCCCCGCCGGCCAACCGCATGACAGGCCCCGCAGTTGTTTTTTGCGATCGCCTCGCCCTGTTTGAGGGCGCTCTTGGACGGGGGCGCCGGCTGCGCCGCCGCAAAGCCGGCGGGGAGCGCGAGAGCCGTGAGAAGCGACAGCGCGGCGAATCGGGACATGAGACGGGAGTCTAGTCGCAGCCCCCGTCCCTGTCACGGACGCCTACTGGCGGACGACGAGCACCGAACACTTGGCGTGGCGGACGATCGTTTTCGCGTTGGAGCCGAGCAGGTAGGTCGCCATCGTCGGCCGATGCGAACCGACGACGATCAGATCCGCGCTCCAATCTTCGGCTTCCGCGAGCACCTCGGGATAGACGGCGCCGAAGCGCACGGTCGACGAGACGCGCTCGCCCGGCAAATCGACCTTGGCGGCGAGATCAGCGATCTCCTTCTCAGCCGCCTCCCGCATTTCTTCGTCGAAATTCGGTGGGATATAGTCGACGAAGGCCACCGGCACGAGCGGTTGGACATTGATGAGCCGCAGGCTCGCCTCGGAGCCGGTTTTGGCCAGGGCGAGCGCAGCGTCGAGCGCAAGTTTGGTCATGTCCGGCTCGCTCAGATCAACCGGCACGAGAATCTTCTTAAACATGGACGTCTCCCTCAACGCCTTCTCATATAGGCATTCCGAATGGCGGACGAGAGCGAACGCTCTGGCCGCGAGAGACGAGAATAGCCGAAGGAGTCCCTTATTGCTTGCGGGTGAGCCGGCTGACCGCGCTTTTCGTCGCCATGATGGTGTCGAGCGACTGTGAGCGCTTCGACGTCGCCTTCGACACGGCGTTCTTGATCTCGTCGACCGAATAGGGCTTCGGGATCACCAGCACCGGCTCCAGCTCCCCTGTCTGCAGCCACTGGGGAACGGCGGTGACGAAGATTACGGCCGCGTCGATGCTTTTCAGCATCTCATCGACCGCAACGATGCCGGAGCTGCCGTCGGCGAGCTTGACGTCGGCGACGACGACGGCCGGCCGCGCCTTCAGCGCGAGCGACAGCGCTTCTTCGTGCGTGCGCGCCGGGCCGATCACACGGTGGCCGAGGTCGCTCACAATCAGCTCGATGTCCTTGGCGATGATGGACTCGTCTTCGATCACCAGCACGTCGAGCGCGCGGCGCTGTCGCTTGGTGCGGGGCGCCTGCGCCGTCTCGGGCGTCTGCGCGTCTTCAGAAGGGAGGTTCACGTTCTGCCTCTTCCTTTGCAGCGCCCGGCGGCTCCTAAAAGGTCGAAACCCGCTTCCCGAAGGGCGCCTGGGGCCGGCGGAGTGGGCGCGGCCATGGCTGCAATGCTGTTTAACGCGCCCATTCCCCAACCGTTCCGGCGGCTGGGCTTTTTCTTCAACGACTTGGCCGGCGCCTTTGCGTCACTTTGTCTCACCCGGCCTCGCCCAAACTGAGCAAGTCGTCATTGATCGCGGCCGGGGCGCCCAATAGGGTTGCGCCAGTCAGCCCTTCCCTCAGCTGACATCGCCCTCCTCGGGCGTTCTCCCCCGACTTGGGCTGCTGGCGACAGCAGCCCTTTTTCTTCGACCTGGCGGTCGTTCGCTTGCAGGCGGCCGCGTTCAAAAGCGGGAGCGCGGCGTCATGAATGACGCGCGCCTCGCCGGCGCCTAGACGCCCTTCGTGAGAAACGGCCGTGGCGCCTGGGGTCGCGGCCGGCCCTTCTGCGCCACGCGACGCCCCTCCCCCGCCCGGCCGGTCCCGGCCGGCTGCCAGGCCGGCACGAGCTGATGCTTGCCCGGCCCGATGAGATCGGCGCGGCCCATGGCCTTCAAGGCGTCGCGCAGCACGGGCCAGTTTTCGGGATCGTGATAGCGCAGGAACGCCTTGTGCAGGCGGCGCTGGCGCAGGCCCTTCACCGCGTCGACCGGCTCGGAGACGCCGCGCCGCACCGGCTTCAGCGGATTGAAGCCGCTGTGATACATCGCGGTGGCGAGCGCCATGGGCGACGGCAGATAGGTCTGGACCTGATCGGCGCGATATTTGTTGCGCTTCAGCCAAAGCGCCAGATTCATCATGTCCTCATCCGTCGTGCCGGGGTGGGCGGCGATAAAATAGGGGATGAGGAAATAATCCTTCTTCGCCGCCCGCGCCGCGGCGTCGAAGAGCTGCTTGAACCGATCGTAGGCGCCGATGCCCGGCTTCATCATCTTCGAAAGCGGCCCGGCTTCCGTATGTTCGGGCGCGATCTTCAGATAGCCGCCGACATGATGCTCGACGAGTTCGCGCACATAGGCCGGGCTTTTGACGGCGAGATCGTAACGCACGCCGGATGCGACGAAAACCTTCTTGACCCCCGGGATCGCCCGCGCCTTGCGATAGAGCTGGATCAAGGCCTCGTGGCTGGTGTCCAGATTCTTGCAGACGTCTGGATAAACGCAGGACGGGCGCCGGCAAAGCGCCTCCGTCTCGCGATCCTTGCAGGCCATGCGATACATATTGGCGGTCGGCCCGCCGATGTCGGAAATGACTCCGGTGAAGCCCTCCGTCTTATCGCGGATCGTTTCGATCTCGCGCAGGATGGAGCCCTCCGAGCGCGACTGAATGATGCGTCCCTCATGTTCGGTGATGGAGCAGAAGGAGCAGCCGCCGAAACAGCCGCGCATGATCGTCACCGAATGACGGATCATCTCCCAGGCAGGAATTTTCGCGCCGCCGTAGGCCGGATGCGGCGCGCGCGCAAAGGGCAGCTCATAGACCGCGTCCATTTCCGCCATGGTCAGCGGGATCGGCGGCGCCGTGAGCCAGACGTCCTTGTCGCCGTGGCGCTGCACGAGCGGGCGGGCGTTGCCGGGATTGCTCTCCTTATGCAGCACGCGCGAGGCGCGGGCGTACGACTCGGGATCGCCGCGCACCTGCTCGAAGGACGGCAGACGAATGACGATCTTCTCCGCCTCTTCGCCGGTCCCCCGGCGGCGGCCTTCGCTCGGATCGTCGAGATCGTCGGCGGCCGCCTCGGTCCAGCCGTCTGGCGTCGCGTCACGCAGCAGCGCGAGACCGCGAAGGTTTGAAAAATCCTGGTCGAGCCCGCTTTTCGCGATGCGATGCGCGACATCGACGAGCGCACGCTCCGCATTGCCATAGAGCAGCAGGTCGGCCTTGGCGTCGAGCAGGATGGCGCGGCGCACCTTGTCGGACCAATAGTCGTAATGGGCGATGCGGCGCAGCGACGCCTCGATGCCGCCGAGCAGGATGGGCGCGTCCGGGAAGGCCTCGCGCGCGCGCTGCGCGTAGACGATGACGGCCCGATCCGGCCTTTTGCCGCCCTCTCCGCCCGGCGTGTAGGAATCATTGTGCCGCAAGCGGCGATCCGAGGTGTAGCGGTTCACCATGGAATCCATGTTGCCGCTGGTCACGCCGAAGAAGAGGTTGGGCCGCCCGAGCGCGCGGAAGGCGGAGGCGTCGCGCCAGTCCGGCTGGGCGATAATGCCGACGCGGAAGCCCTGCGCCTCCAGCAGCCGGCCGATGATCGCCATGCCGAAGCTCGGATGGTCGATATAGGCGTCGCCGGTGACGAGGATCACGTCGCAGGAATCCCAGCCCAGCGCCTCCATTTCGGCGCGCGACATGGGCAGGAAGGGCGCGACCCCGAAGCGCTGCGCCCAGTATTTGCGATAGGAGAAAAGCGGCTTTACGGCCTGCGGTTCGAGAGTGGCCATGACCTAGCGGTTTTTGTGAAAGGAGCGACCGGCGGCGCCGGATCTTTGACGTCATTCTACCACAGGCCGCCAGCTGAATGCATTAGCGCCGCGCCAGGAAGACGGGGCCGCCCGCCCGCATGCTATTGAAGAAGGCGCGACGCTCGGGCTAGGGAAGCGGCGTCAGCCTGCCAGAGGGTCGGCCGCTCGCTTTCAGGACGCTCATGCACGACTCCCGCCGCCTTCAGGCTGTTCAGACGCCCATCATCCCCGTGATCGCCGATCTGATCCGCGCTCATCCCGGCACGATTTCGCTTGGCCAGGGGGTCGTCAATTACGGGCCCCCGCCGGCCGCCGCCGAGGAAATCGCGCGCTTCCTCGCCGAGCCCGACAACAACAAATATCAGGCCACGTCGGGCGTCCCGTCGTTGCTCGAGGCGCTGTCCCGGAAGCTCGCGGCGGAGAATGGCGTCGCCGTGGGCCCTGGCCACGGCAACCGGCTGATGGTCACCGCCGGGGGCAATCAGGCGTTCCTCAACGTCGTGCTCGCCATTCTCGATCCCGGAGACGAGGTCATCCTCCCGGTTCCCTATTATTTCAATCACGAGATGGCCATTGTTATGGTCAACGCGCGCCCGGTTCTCGTCGAGACCGACGCGAACTATCAGCTCGACGTCGACGCCATCCGCGCCGCCATCACGCCGCGCACGCGGGCGATCGTCACCATCTCGCCCAATAATCCATCCGGCGCCGTTTATCCGAAAGAAGCGCTAAGCGCCGTCAATGCGCTTTGCGCCGAGCGCGGACTCTTCCATGTGAGCGATGAGGCCTATGAGTATTTTACTTATGACGGCGCCAAGCCGTTCTCACCGGCGTCGATCCAGTGCGCCGCCGCGCATACGATTTCACTTTACTCCATGTCCAAGGCCTATGGCTTCGCGAGCTGGCGGATCGGCTGGATGGTCTTTCCCGAGTCGCTCGAGCCGGCGATGCGAAAGGTTCAGGACACGGTGATCATCTGTCCGCCCGTCATTGCTCAATACGCCGCCGTCGGGGCGCTCGGGGCGGGTCGCGCCTTCGTGCAGAAGCAGGTGGACAGGCTTGGTCAGACGCGCGCCATGGTGAAGAGCCAACTCTCGGCGTTGGAAGAGGCCGGACTGGCCGAGCTTCCGCACGCCGCCGGGGCGCTCTATTTCCTCCTGCGACTGAAATCGAAGATGGCGCCGCTCGATTACGCATCGAAGCTCATTCGCGAGCATGGCGTTGCGGTCATTCCCGGCGACGCCTTTGGCCTGACTCGAGGCTGCCATTTGCGCGTCGCCTACGGCGCCTTGCGACCGGAGACCGCCGTCGAAGGGGTCGGCCGCCTCGTCGCGGGCGTCAGGGCGCTCGCCGATTGAGGGAAGAACGGCGGAACGCGGGTTGACTTTCGCAGGTTCTCGCTGCGGCCGATCGCATAGGAGGAGGCCCATGGACACGCGCGCCGCGCTTCTTCTCGTCGTTCTTTGCGTCGTCAGCGCCGCGCCGGCGCTGGCGCAAAATGAACGGCCCGGCGACGAAAGCGGCGACAGGGGCGGAAGCCTGAGCGAGAAGCTCGACAAGGGGAAGGGCGTAATCAAGCCCGCGCCGGGCGTCGACCCCCATATCGTGAAGCCCGCCCCTGACCTTCCGCCGCAATCCACGCCTGTAATTCCGCCGCCCGCGCCGCAGGCCAAGTGACGCGACGTGCGCGCAACGGCGACGGTCTGGACCGGTTTTCTCGCTTCGAAAAAGCGACGGGCGCGCGTCACGACACCGTCTTCGGGAAACGACAGCGAGACGCTCTGCAGTTTCAACTTCTCTTCGCTGTCGCCGCCTCTATCTTGAGCGTAGCTTCAAGTCGAAATGTTTCGCTTTCGGCTTGGAGGAAAAATGAAGACGACTTGCTACTTGCGTTTTTGTGGCGCAGCAATCCTGTCGCTGGCGTTCGCGTCCCCTTCAGCCGCGACCTGCGTGAGACCGAGCGGTGAATACGCTGGACAGGGCGGCGGATCCGTCGTCTCTGTAGATGGAAAGCTTCTGGGCGCACAAACGGAAAGATGGTCCCTCACTTTCCCGACCTTCAAGAATTCTGGCGTTGTGTCGATGTCGGCGACCGTAAGAATGGCTCTGCCCGGCGCCCCTTTGGGGGGCATATTGGAACTCTTCAATGGGACGACATACCCTTTCGATGAGACCAAGGTATACTCAGCATGGGATCCCACCACCTGTAGCGGCGTTCTTCGCGGCGTGGGCGGCTGGGCCTCTTTCGGCTCCGGAAAGATCCTGATTCAGCGCCAATATAGTTTCACCAGCGCCGATAATGGCCGCGTCGTCACATTGGCCCTGGGTTACGACGCGAAGACCTCTGAGCCCTACTTCCCCGCCTACGTCATCCGGCTCGAAAAGCAGTAGTCTATCCAGAAAACGGAAGCGCGCTCCTATCCAGGATTTCCGCATCTCAAGGCGGGAGCGCGCGCGCAACGCGGTTACGCCCTTAAACATGCTCCTTCAGCGCCCGGACGAGCTTGACCAGCCTGCGCATGACCCGCTGCCAGACAGACTCATATCTGGCGCGGATGACCGGTCGCCCATCCTTGACGACGAGGCGCCAGCCGTCGTTCGGGCCCCTCTCGAGCAGCCCCTTGCTTTCCAGCAGGCTGAGCTTTCTGCGAACCGTCTCGCGCGGTATCGTCGTGATCTGCGCAATGCGCGACAGGGTCAAATGATGATGATGCTGTTGCGGTCCCGCTTCTTCTGACGCCGCGTTGATGCGTTCGTCTCGCAGGTAATAGCGGGAGATCGAGATGAAGATGAGCAGAGCGTCCAGATCCCCTTCGAAAATCGCCCGCATGTCGACGAGGTGCGCGAACAGGAACTCGAGCAGTTCGTGCTGAAATTTGACGTAGTTCTCCTCGACGATGGTCTGAGGGATGTCCGGCTTCGCATCCATCATCTTGGCCCTCTTACGCCTTTAACGAAGCGAGCCTGTTTCGCCCGCGGCGCAGAATTCAATCACGTCGACAATTGTCGTTCCGGCGGAAATCGAAAGGAAAAAACCGTTGGCGCAGGCGGTCGGCGACAGTTGAAAAGCGTCTTTTTCGCCGTTTTACGCCATGAGATTTGGCGCACAGGTAAACATAAGCGATCCAGGAATCAAGCGCGGGGCGCGACCACAGTGGCGCCGCCCACGGCGCGCTCAAGCGACGCCGGAGCGGTGAATCAAGCGCAGGGGCTCTCGGAAGGCCCGCTGGTCCTCAGCGCATTTCCTTCTCATCCAATCGGCCGCGGCGATGACCCATCGCCTCGTTGCGTTTATATCCATTGAGGTCCACTCCAGCCCGCCGGCCCCGATGAAACGGTTCTCGACTCTTTCCTGCACGCTGATTTTTGCGCTCAACGCATCGACGGCCCTGCCGCGCGTCCGTCACGAGCCTCCCGGGTCCGACCAAGCTTTCTGCGCCTTTGAAGCGCAGAAGGCGATGGCGCGACGCCACCGACTGGCCGCCAGCGGGAGCGGCTCCGACGCCTTGGGGATTTATGCAAATCCGCAAATGAGCCTGGAAGCGGACAACGCTTTCGATGCTTGCGTCCGAAGACAGAATCGGTAGCGCGGGCTTGTACGCGCGCGGGCGGTCTCGACATCAGCCGACATGGTCGGATCGAAGAGCGCGAAGCCGCAGATCTTTGACGGATGGTTGCGCGGGCGATGGTAGCGGAGGAGGGATTCGAACCCCCGACACAAGGATTATGATTCCTCTGCTCTAGCCGACTGAGCTACTCCGCCCCGACTGTCTTGACGCAGCCTTTCTGGAACGCGAGCGATATAGGTCGGCGCCGCGCGCCAAGTCAAGACGCTAGGTTCGCCGCGCCCGAAAAAGGCGGCCCCGCTCATCCGAGCGGGCGCCGACAGGCGACCAAAGTCCCGACCGCGCGGCTTTCGGCGCCTCAAGAGCCTTTTCTTTGCCGGTCCGGCATGCGACAAGCCGGGCGCGGCCGACCTAAGGGCGGGTCACGCCGCAAGCTCGACAGGAACTCTCCGGATAGCGCGCCCATGTCGGTCAAACACCCCATCATCTCGATCACCGGCTCATCCGGGGCCGGCACGAGTTCCGTCAAGCAGACTTTCGAGCAGATTTTCCGCCGCGAGCGCATCGAGGTCGCCTATGTCGAAGGCGACAGTTTCCATCGCTACAACCGCGAACAGATGAAGGTGAAGATGGCCGAGGCGCAGGCCGGCGGCGTCTATCATTTCAGCCATTTCGGCGCGGCCGCCAACCTCCTGGTGGAGCTCGAAAATCTGTTCCGCGAATACGGCGAGACCGGCTCCGGCCGCTATCGCCATTACGCGCACGACGAGAACGAGGCCGCGGTGCTCGGCGTGCCGCCGGGCGAGTTCACCGATTGGGAGGAGTTGCCGCCCAATACGGACATTCTCTTCTACGAGGGCCTGCACGGCGCCGTGGTCACGGACGAGGTCAACGTCGCCCGCTACGCGGACCTCAAGATCGGCGTGGTGCCGGTCATCAACCTTGAATGGACGCAGAAGCTTCACCGCGACCGCCAGGCGCGCGGCTATACGACGGAGGCCGTCACCGAGACGATCCTGCGCCGCATGCACGACTACGTGCATTACATCTGCCCGCAGTTTTCCGAAACCGACATCAACTTCCAGCGCGCGCCGACGGTCGACACCTCGAACCCTTTCGTCGCGCGCTCCATTCCCACCCCCGACGAATCCATCGTCGTGATCCGCTTCCGCGAGCCGCGCGGGGTTGATTTCCCCTATCTTGTGGCGATGATCGCCGGAAGCTGGATGTCGCGGGCCAATTCCATCGTCATCCCGGGCAACAAGCTCGATCTTGCGATGCAACTCATCCTCACGCCGAGGATTCTCGAACTCGTCAAGCGCCGCAAGAGCGCGACGTGAAAGTTTAAGGACATGTCAGACGCACTCGAAGCCGCCCCGACCGCCGACACGCGCTCCTGCGCCAACGCCATCCGCGCGCTCGCCATGGACGCCGTGGAAAAGGCCAAATCCGGCCATCCCGGCATGCCGATGGGCATGGCCGACGTCGCGACGGTGCTGTTCCAGCGCTTCATGACCTTCGACGCCAGCGAGCCCAATTGGCCCGACCGCGACCGCTTCGTGCTCTCGGCCGGTCATGGCTCGATGCTGCTCTATGCGCTGCATTATCTGCTCGGCTATCCGGGCATGACGCGGGCGGACCTCGAGAATTTCCGCCAATTCGGCGCGCCGACGGCGGGCCATCCGGAATATGGCCATGCGCCCGGCGTCGAGACGACGACCGGCCCGCTCGGCCAGGGCCTCGCCACGGCGGTCGGCATGGCCATTGCGGAGCGTCTCGCCGCCGCCCGCTTCGGCGACGATCTCGTCGACCACAACACCTATGTCATCGCCGGCGACGGCTGCCTGATGGAAGGCCTGAGCCATGAGGCGATCGACCTCGCCGGCCATCTGAAGCTGTCGCGCCTAGTCGTCCTTTGGGACGACAATTCGATCTCCATCGACGGCCCCACCGATCTTTCGACCTCCATGGACCAATGCGCGCGCTTCGCCGCCGCGGGCTGGCATACGCAACGGGTCGACGGCCATGATCCGGAGGCGGTCGCGGCCGCGATCGCGACGGCGAAGGCGGACCCGCGGCCCTCGATGATCGCCTGCCGCACGGTGATCGGCTACGGCGCTCCCGGCAAGCAGGGCAAGGAATCGGTCCATGGCGCGCCGCTCGGGGCGGAGGAAGTCGCCGCCGCCCGCGCCGCGCTCGGCTGGCCGCACACGCCCTTCGAGGTGCCGGAGACGATCCTCGCCGCCTGGCGCGCCGCCGGACGCCGGGGCGCCGGGGCGCGCGAGGCCTGGGAAAAGCGCTGCGCCGCCTCGGCGAAGGGCCGGGCCTTCGCAACCTTTCTGAAAGGCGACGTCGCCTCGGAGATCGCCGGCCCGCTCGCCGACTTCCGTACTGCGCTCGCCGCAGAAAAGCCGAAGGTCGCGACGCGCAAGTCCTCAGAAATGGCGCTGACCGTCATCAACGCCGCGACCGACGCCACCATCGGCGGCTCGGCTGATCTGACGCACTCCAATTTCACCATCACCAAGGGCATGGGGTCGGTGCGCCCGGATGATTTCTCCGGCCGTTACATCCACTACGGCGTGCGTGAATTCGGCATGGCGGCGGCGATGAACGGCGTCGCGCTGCATGGCGGCTTCGCGCCCTATGGCGGCACCTTCCTCGTCTTCTCCGACTATGCGCGCGGCGCCATTCGCCTCTCGGCGCTCATGGGCCTGCGCGTCGTCTATGTGCTGACCCACGACTCGATCGGGCTCGGCGAGGACGGGCCGACGCACCAGCCGGTCGAGCATCTCGCTTCGCTGCGCGCGCTGCCCAATCTGCTCGTGTTCCGCCCCGCCGACGCCATCGAGACGGCGGAGTGCTGGGAGCTGGCGCTGGCGCAAGCCCATACGCCGTCGGCGCTGAGCCTCTCCCGACAGAACCTGCCGACGCTGTCGCGCCCGGTCACTGAAAATCTATCTGCGAAGGGCGCCTATGTCTTGCGCGAGCCCGAGGGCGGTCGCGACGTGACGATCCTCGCTACGGGCTCGGAGGTCGAGATTGCGCTGGCCGGCGCCGACGCCCTCGCCCAGACGGGCGTGAAGGCCGCCGTCGTCTCCATGCCCTGCTGGGAGCTTTTCGAGGCGCAGCCGGCGAGCTATCGCGCGCAGGTGCTGGGCGCGGCGCCCCGCGTCGGCGTCGAGGCCGCTGTGCGGCTCGGCTGGGATCGGTGGCTCGGCGACAACGGCGCCTTCATCGGCATGTCCGGCTTCGGCGCCAGCGCGCCGGCTTCGGCGCTTTACAAACATTTCGGAATTACCGCCGAGGCCGTGGCCGAGGCGGCCCGCACCCTAATTAAGGCTTAAGAGATCAGCGGAGGCGACTATGGCTCTGATTACCCTGCGGCAATTGCTCGACCACGCCGCCGAGCACGACTATGGCGTGCCCGCCTTCAATATCAACAATATGGAGCAGGGCCTCGCCGTGCTCGAAGCGGCCTCCGCCGTCGACGCGCCGGTCATCATCCAGGCCTCGCGCGGCGCCCGCAGCTACGCCAATGACATCATGCTCGCCAAGATGATCGAGGCGCTGATCGCCATGTATCCCGACATCCCGATCGTGATGCATCAGGACCATGGCAACAGCGAAGCGACCTGCGCCAGCGCCATCCGCTTCGGTTTCTCCTCGGTGATGATGGACGGCTCGCTCAAGGCCGACGGCAAGACCCCGGCCGACTATCGATACAATGTCGACGTGACCCGCCGCGTCGTCGATCTCGCCCATTGGGTCGGCGCTTCGGTCGAGGGCGAGCTCGGCGTGCTCGGCTCGCTCGAAACCGGCGAAGGCGAGAAGGAGGACGGCCACGGCGCCGAGGGCAAGCTTTCTCACGACCAGCTGTTGACCGACCCGGCGCAGGCCGAGGATTTCGTCGCCCTCACCAAGGTCGACGCGCTCGCCATCGCCATGGGCACCTCGCACGGCGCCTATAAATTCACGCGCAAGCCCGACGGCGCGATCCTCGCCATGAACGTCGTCGAGGAGATCCATCGTCGCCTGCCCAACACCCATCTCGTCATGCACGGCTCGTCGTCCGTGCCGCAGGACCTGCAGGACGCCTTCAACGCCGCTGGCGGCGAAATGCCCCAGACATGGGGCGTGCCGGTCGAGGAGATCCAGCGCGGCATCAAATTCGGCGTGCGCAAGATCAACATCGACACCGACTGCCGCATCGCCATGACGGCGGCGATCCGCGCCACGCTCGGGAAGCACAAGGGCGAGTTCGACCCGCGCAAATATCTGAAGCCCGCCCAGGAGGCGATGGTGAAGGTCTGCCGCCAGCGCTACGAGGAATTCGGGACCGCCGGCTGGGCTTCGAAAATCAAGCCGATCCCGATGGCCGAGATGGCCAAGCGCTACGCCAGCGGCGCGCTGGACCCGCAGTTCGGGACGAAGAAAGCGGCGGAGTAAGCCGCCGCGGCGCTGATCGTTAGCGTCCCTCTCCCGTGCGCGGGGGAGGGCCAGGGAGGGGGTTCGAGCCGCCTCCCCTACTCGCCTTCAGGACTGCATGCCCGACGTCGTCATCGCTCCCTCGATCCTCTCCGCCGACTTCGCCAGGCTCGGCGAGGAGACGCGCGCCATGGAGCTTGCGGGGGCGGATTGGATTCACCTCGACGTGATGGACGGGCATTTCGTGCCCAACATCACCTTCGGCCCCGGCGTCGTCGCCGCGCTGCGGCCGCATACGCGCCTGCCGCTGGACGTGCATCTGATGATCACGCCGGTCGACCCCTATATCGGCGCCTTCGCCGACGCGGGCGCCGATGTTATCACGGTTCACGCCGAGGCGGGGCCTCATCTGCACCGATCGCTGCAGACCATTCGCGCGCGCGGAAAAAAGGCTGGCGTGTCGCTCAATCCGGCGACGCATGAGAGCGCGCTGCAATATGTCCTGGACGACATCGACCTCGTGCTGGTGATGAGCGTCAATCCCGGTTTCGGCGGCCAGACCTTCATCCCGTCGCAGCTCGACAAGATCCGCGCCATTCGCGAGATGATCGGGCGCCGCGACATCCGCCTCCAGGTCGACGGCGGCGTGACTCCCGAGACCGCCGCGGCGATCGTGGACGCCGGCGCCGACGCGCTCGTCGCCGGCTCGGCCGCCTTCCGTGGCGGCGGGTCGCAATATGCCGCCAATGTTGCGGCGCTGCGCGCGGCGGCGGCGCAGGCGGGCGCGATTGGGGTCTGACGCCGTTCAATTGGCGGCGCTTTTGCTTTAGCCTGGCCCTGTCTTTTCGCGAGCTGACGCAAGATGATCGCCCACGCTCCCTTTGTCATTGTGCTCGCGCTGCTCGTGGCGGCGGTCATCCTCTCGATCCTGGCCAAGCGGCTCGGCATGCCGCCGGCCGCCGCCTATGTCATCGGCGGCATGGCGCTCTCCTTTGCGCCGCAGCGGCTGCCTTTCGAGATCGACCCCGAATTCATCATGGTGCTGTTCCTGCCGCCGCTGCTGCAGTCGAGCGCCTATTTCACCGTCTGGCGCGACTTCAAGGCCAATCTCCGGCCGATCATGATGCTGGCCATCGGGGCCGTGATCTTCACCACGGCGGTCGTGGGCCTGGTCGCGCATTGGCTCGTGCCGGCGATGCCGCTCGCGGCCGGCTTCTGTCTCGGCGCCATTGTCTCGCCCCCAGACGCCGTGGCCGCCAAGGCGGTGCTCGCGCGCCTTCCCGTGCCCGAAAGAGTGGTCACCATTCTGGAGGGCGAAAGCCTCGTCAACGACGCCTCCGGCCTCATGCTCTATCGCGTCGCGACGGCGGCGGCGTTGACCGGTCTTTTCGACTGGTCGGACGCGGCGATGATGTTCGCGCAATTGACCGCGGGGGGCCTCGCCGCCGGCGCCGCCGCCGGCGTTTTCGTCAATTTCCTCATGGCGCGGCTGCGCGACACGCAACTTATCATCATCACGAGCTTTCTCTCGGCCTGGGCGACCTATCTCGGCGCTGAGGCGTTGCATGCGTCCGGCGTCCTCGCGGTCGTCACCGCCGGCCTCATCATGGGCTGGGGCCAGCACGCCATTCTCGACGCCGAGAGTCGGCTGGAGGCGCAGGCGGTCTGGCGCTCGGCGGTCTTTCTGATGGAAGCCGCCGTCTTCATTCTGATCGGCCTCGCCCTGCGCAAGGTCGTCGAAGAACTGGGCGGCTTCGGCCCCGCCCTGACCTCGGCGCTCCCCCATGCGCTCGTGGTGACCGCAGCGATGATCGCCGCCCGCTTTGTCTGGGTCTTTCCGGCCACCTATCTGCCGCGCCTGCTGATCCCGGCGATCCGCGCCCGCGATCCCTCTCCGCCGCCTTCCATCCCGGTGATCATCGGCTGGGCCGGGATGCGCGGGGTCGTCAGTCTCGCCGCCGCGCTGGCCTTGCCGATCGGCTTTCCCGAGCGCGGCTTCGTCATTCTGACCACCTTCGTCGTGATCGCCGTCACCGTGCTGCTGCAGGGCGCGACGCTCGGACCGCTGGTGACATGGCTGAAGCCGACCGCGCCAGCGGTCGGCCCGAATCCGCCCCTGGGGGACCACGCGGCGAGGGAAAAAGTCTATTCCGCGGCGCTGGAGCGGATCGAGGCTGAAGTCGACGACGACGGCGCGCATCTCCATCCCCGGCTGATGGAGGAATATCGTCGCCGCGTCTTCATCTACCGCAAGAACCACGAGGAGCGGGAAGCGCTGGTCGACGTGCGACGAGCGCATTTTGAGATGGCGCTCGAGGCCGTCTCGACCGCCCGCGACGAGCTCCTCCGCCTGCACCGCCTCGGCTGCGTCCACGATTCGACGCTTCATGCGGTCGAAGCCGAGTTGGACCTCGAAGAGGCGCGTCTGAGGCGGCTGTCGGGGGAGCGCTCGAACGGCCATTGAATCCGGTTTCGAGGACGCCGGCGAGGCGGGGCGGGGGCAGGCGCGAGCGAGACGGCTCCCGGGTTGCGAAGCGGCTCCCACGGCATTAAGGAGAGCGGGCGCTTTGGGGCGTCGCCAAGTGGTAAGGCAGCGGATTTTGATTCCGCCATACGGAGGTTCGAATCCTCCCGCCCCAGCCAAGGTTTTCTGCAAGTCTCGGTTCTGCCTTCAGCTGTCCGGCGCTCGACGTGGGCTCGTGGCCGGCGTTGTCACATTCACCGACGGATGCGCGATTGAGGCTCCGCAGTGAGCTACAACGCCTTCGTTTTTGCGCCCCACATCATCGCCGACCGCGTCCGGCTCCTCCCTCGAAGCGATCAGCGCCTCGGAGGAACTCCTAACCCGCAGTTTCCGCCGACGGGGAGCCAGCCTTCTCTTGGCGCCGTCTCGCGCTGACTTAACAATTCGACGTGAACGAGGCAGTGTCGCTGTCGGACGAATGCGATTCTGTCTTCGGTGGAGAGGCGGCGCGCCTTGCAGCCGCTTGCGCCTCGCCCGCGGCGGCGATCGAGGGCCCCCGACGTCGAAAACCCACGCCGCGGAGGCTACGCGTCCGATGATCGAGATCGTTCATGCCTTGGCGGAACCCGCTCCGCGGGCGGCTCTTCAACACGACCAGCCCGTTTCCAAGTTGGCCCCGACAGTCGTCTATTGGGGGCTGGATTGGTTGTGGGGACTGCCCCTGCTCGTCACGACGGTCGTGATCCACATTTGCGCCTTCGTACTCATGGAGCGGGCGCTCGTCATGCTTTTCCGCGGGACGAGTCGCCCCCGATCGATGCTTTTCAGAGTAAGCTCAATTTCGGTTCTCGCGCTGGCGGCGGCGTTGTTGCACGCCGTCGAGGCGATCATATGGGCGCTGCTCTATTTGTTTCTGGGCGCGCTTCCGAGCCTGCCCGCCGCAATCCTTTACTCGCTCAGCGCCATCACCGCCTACGGCCACGCCGCCCTGTATCTCGAGCCGCGCTGGCAGTTGCTGGGCGCGATCGAAGCCGTCAACGGATTGATCCTGTTCGGGCTGACCACGGCTTTCCTGTTTGCGGCGATCGCCGTCGCCCGTCGTCCGCGACGCGATGAATGAGCCCGCGACGTTCTGTTTCCCGGAAACCGCCGTGTCGCAGGCCTGGCGAGGCATGCGAGCCCGGCCAGCGCTAGCTTTGCTGGCTTTTGCCATAACTGGGCGCTAGACTTTACATAAACCAGCAAGGCGTTGAAGACGGACGGCCAAAGCGCATGGGACTGGTGGCGCGACAATAATCTCTACGTGCAAATCGGCTTGATGCTGCTGATCGCGCTTTCCGCAAAAAATGCCATTCTGATCGTGGAGGTCGCGCGCGAACATCGACTGGCCGGAAAGCCCATTGTCGAGGCCGCTATCGACGCCGCGCGCATCCGCTTCCGTCCCATCCTGATGGCATCCTTCGCCTTCATTTTGGGCGTTCTGCCCCTGGCGATTGCGACGGGCGCCGGCGCCAATGCGCGACGATCGCTGGGCGTCACTGTGCTTACCGGGATGCTGTCGTCGACCTGCCTCGCGGTCGTGCTGGTTCCAGCATTTTTTGTGGTTCTGCAGCAATGGGACGAGAACAGGCGGCGCAGCAAACAGTTGGTTGCGCGGCCGCGCTCCGAGGAGAGCGCAAACGATGCGACTTCAGCTCCGCAGAGTCCGTAAGCCGGCCTCCTCAAAGGCGCAAAAAGGAAGCTCGGCGCAAGCCGAGCTTCCCGCTGTCGTCTCAACCCTGAGCGTCCGCCGATCAGTATTTCGCGACGGCTGGCGCCGGGGCGCCAAAATTGAAGTGATAATTGACGCCCGCGCGAACGATGTTGAACTGCGGGTGGCGATGGTAGCCGGTCTGGAAGCCCCAGTAGCCGGTCTGGCCGCCGCTGTTGAGATCCGTGTAGAGATACTCCGCCTTCGCCGACCAATTGGGCATGAACATCCACTCGACGCCGCCGCCAGCCGTCCAGCCGGTGCGGGTGTTGGAGAAGTTCGAATAGCCGCCAGAGACGCCGCCATAGGCGAAGCCGCCCGTGCCGTAGACGAGCAGCGTGGGCGTGATGAGGAAGCCGGCGCGCCCGCGAACGGTGCCAACCCAGTTGAGGGCGATGCCCGGGTTGCCCCCCGGCGACACCGGAACCAGGTAATTGCCGGGCGAGGTCGGATCGGGATAGACGATGTAATTCGAGTTGCCACCAGAGCTCATGCTCGTGCCCTGGATGTCGGTCTCGACGCCGACGACGAAGCTCGAACCGAACTGATAATTGTAACCCGCCTGGCCGCCGCCGACGACGCCGCCGGCATTATTGCCCCCGTTGCCATTGCCCGGCAGGAGATGGAGCGAACCGTTCACTGTCGAGGCGTAGGGCGTCAGCTGGTTCGGATTGACGCTATTGGCGCTCCAGCCGCCGCCAATATTCAGACCGGCGTAAAACCCGGTCCATAACGGCGGAGGCGGCGGCGGGACATAAACAGGCTCCGCCTTGCGAGACGGCAGATCGGCTGCGAAAGCGCCGCCGACGCTCAAAGTGGCAAGGGAAGCCGCCATCAGCAGCATAGCTTTTTTCATACTTAATCCTCTGTCAACGGTAGGCGAACGCACAGCTTCCGTGCGCCGCCTTAAAGCTAAGCTCTAGCCATTGACTTGACGTTGACAGATCACGCCACGGAACCCTCCAAACCCGTCAAGGAGACAGCTCGTCTTCTGATTTGGCCTTTGGCGTTGCAATCATGCCACAGTGCCCTCACTCGATTTCCTCCGCTCTCCATCTTGCGGGAGGCGTTCCCGTCCATCGACGGAACGCTCTGATGAAGGCCGTCGAATCGGCGTAGCCAAGCATGAGGGCGGCTTCGGCGACAGTTTTTCCGCCCTTTAGAAGGCGCTGGGCTTCCTGAAGCCTTACGCGCCGAACCAACCCGCCATATGATTGGTTCTCGAGCGAAAGACGTCGAACGAGCGTGCGTGAACTCATCTGCAGAGCGGCGGCCGTGCCAGCGAGCGTCATTTCCCCCGCAAGCATCTGGCCGTGTAAAACCTGCAACACGTCCGCCACGAAGCTCTCCTCCCGTTGTTTGGCGGATTTGAGCAGGGGAGACAGGATGTCGTAGAGATCCCGATTTCGGTGGGCGACAGCCTGGTCCAGAAACTTGCTTTCAAAAATGAGACAGGCGTGTTCGGCCCCGAAACGGACTGGCGCCTGGAAGAATGCGGTGTGCCCGCCGCGCGCCAATGCATGCGGCCTCGGCAGGTCTACCTGCAACGGTTTCCAGCCGCTTCCACACAAGCGCGAGAAGATATTGAAGGAAACGGCCATGCAAAGCTCGGCTATGCGAAAACTTGCCGGTCCTTCAGGGACGAAAATATACCAGTAAGCGAACTTGCTTTTTTTTCGCAAATAGAGGGTCGTTCCTCCGTCCGTCAATCTCAAGGACGACTGAAGTATCTCCAACGCTTCACGGACAGTCCCGGCGTTCGACGCGACGAAGCCCGCGAGCCCGAGGGTCTCTTCGGCCTGCCGCATGCCGATCCTCAATCCAATGTCGTCGAACCCCGTTGCCTGGGCAGCCGCCTCGATTAGAAGCGCCCCTGCTGAATAGCTGATGAACGCATCCGGACATTCGAACAGATCGCCGTCGAGATTGACGGACGCAAGAATTTCGCGCTCGTCGACGCCGGCCTCCTGGAGCACGTCTCGAAGTGACAGGAAATTGCGAACTCTAACGACGGGTTGCGATCGATTCATAGTTGCCCGGCGATCCACGAGGCCGGCTTGCTCCCCAGTGCGCGCGGACGCGCCGCGGCCTTGGCCGACGCGATGGGCGGGAAGACTGCAGTAGCTGCGTCGGGCGAACCTTGATGTTCGCTCCTATTGCGCTGAAAATAGAGGACGCGCCCCCGCCCTGGTCGCGAACGGAGGCGTCGCCGAGGCGCCGAAAAATCATTCGACCTTTATGCCGTGTTCCGCGCGGTATTTTTTGAAGACCTCATCCATCGCATGGATCACCTTCTGATCTCTGTGCTCCTTGCAATACACGATCACCTCGTGTTCAACCGTCTTCGCACGGTCAACCTTCATTTTATGATGCTTGCCAAGCCCGTTGTACCATCCGCTGTACCATACGGTCAGATAGTCGGCGTCCTCCTGATAGGTGTTCGCCAGCTGGTCGCAAGTCAGAGCCTGGACGTCGATATAGCCATCTTTATCGGCGTATGCGGACAATTCGGTCGTCGCCATGGCGGACCCGCCGGCGGCAAACAGCATTGCGCAGCAAAGAGCGGCTTTCATTTTCATTGAAACCTCCAAGTTCGTTTGGGTCGCAGTCGTAGATTTATCGTCATGATGCTGGACAAGGATTCATTCAAACCCGCTTGCACAACGTTTCGATTACGCTTCTCACCGAGCGCGCGTCGCCCCCTTGCTACTTTATGTTGTGTCACAGCAGGAAAGGGACGCCTTTGGAATGGCCGTCCGCCCCGGCGCCCAAGCGTACCGCGATGCGCCAACGCTTCTCGCGCATGCCGCGCGAGACGCAGGGGCGCGAGATTTTCCCCGCGCCCTCAAATCCTTACCACCTGCGGTAAACGGCCCGCGGCGCGTAAACCGGCCGACCCGTCACCACCGCGCCGCGAGGACCGGCGCATCCTGCACGATAAACGCCGCGCGCGCACACCACGGCGTTAGCTTGAGGCGCGAACGCCGCGAGGCTCGCGATCGCAGCAAGCACGAACACGGTATATTTCAACATCGGATTACTCCCTTGCTCGTTCTCATTGTCGCTTCGGACACTGATGCGAGCTCCAGCGTCCGGCGTTGGCATACAGAATCAGCTTGCAGAATCAGCTTGACCATAACTTTTTTTGCGGCAAACTGTTAAAGAATGTCGGACAATTGCATCAGAGCCGCGGATGCATCCCAGAGGTTGGGGCCTCTGACGGGAATTCCCGACCTTCTCGCTGATTTCGGGCGCGGGACTGAGGAAGTTGTCGCTGGCCTCGGGATAGCCACGGGCGTCTTCGACGACCCGGACAATCGTGTGCCTTTCGCATTGGCGGGCAGGTTGATAAAGCGGTGCGTCGATGTCACAGCGTGTCCCCATGTGGGGCTCATTCTCGGTTCGCGACACGATCATCGCTCGTTGGGGTTGGCGGGGAAGGTTATGCGGAACTCGCCGGATCTGGGTTCGGCGCTTTCAAATTTCTGCGCGCTTCAGGATGCGAACTCTCGCGGCGCCGCCGTCTATCTGCGCAGAGCGGGTGACGTCTTTGTGTTCGGTTATGGCATCTACGATCCGGCCGCCGTCGCTCACGAGCAAGTCTATTCTCTTGCTTTAGCTATGGGCGTCAATATCGTCCACGCGCTTACCGAAGGGGCGGTCGAGCCGGTCGAGACGCTTCTTTCGAGCCGCCGGCCCGCCGATGTCGAACCCTATCAGTCCATCTTGAAGTCGCCCGTTCGGTTCGACCAACAGGAGACTGGCATTGTCCTCCATCGCGCGTCGATGGCGGCCCCGATCCCGGGAGCGTCGTCGCAGGAGCTCGCGCGGCTGAGAGAGCGCATCGCGTTGCTTTCGCCCGCTTCGGATCACGTCTGGACGGATCGCGTGAAGCACGCTGTAAGACCGCTCCTGCTTGAAGGAGAAGCAACGACCGCCAGCATGGCCAGGCTCCTCAACCTCAATGTGAGAACGCTCTCGCGCCGCCTCGAAACGGAAGGAACGACCTTTCAGCGCATTTTGGAAGGCGTGCGTTATTCAATCGCTCGGGAGCTGCTCGAGGTCACGCTCCTGCCAATCGGCGACATCGCTGGCGCGCTTGCCTATACGGAGCATTCGAGCTTCTCCGACGCCTTCCGCAGGTGGAGCGGCGTCACGCCCTCCGAATGGCGCGAGAAGAGCCGCGTCTCGGAAATCGCACGCTAAGAGCAGGCCCCGACCAGGGACGACGGCGAGCGTGAGACACGCGAGCGGCGTGAACAGGTCGAGAGTCGTTAGCGTGCGGCCGATCGTTCTTCTGCTTGCTCCGGTCCGAGCTGAGGAAAGAAGCTTCCGCCGGCATGTTCGACAGCCGCCTCGGCCAAGAGATCGCGCCACATCCGATAGGGATCGTCAAACACTGCTTGACCCAGATCTTTCTCGACGATCGCCGACGCCAAGAATTTGAGGCCGTCGGGGATCGTAAGCGCATTTTCCAAATAGAGCAGGCGAACCCCAAGGGCTTCGCGGCCCATCACCGACATGGCCGCTGCTATCTCGATATTATCACGCCGGCCCTGGCCCGGGCCACAGACGCCGACGAAACACTGCCGCCAATGGTCCGGATCGCTGTCGTCCCGAAACGCCTGGAAACTACGTCTGAGCGAGTCAAAAGCCGCTTGACCAACGGCTCTGATGACTTCTTCGAGCTCCCCCTTGACCCGCCGTAAGGCGGCCGGAAGTTGATCATGCGTCGCCGCCTGGCCGGAACACCAGAGATCGGACAGATCTCGTAGTTCAGTCAAAACGACCCGCGCTGGAATGGCCAATTCGACAGGCAGTTCAGCGGAAACCCGCTCGATGGCCTGGCCTAGCGCTGCGTTCAGCCGCATTGCCGCCTGCAGCGCCAAGTCGGCATCCTGGCGCCGCACCAGCTGGCCCCAGGTCCCGTGGGCGCCGAGGACGGCATGCATCAATCCTTTTGCCTTCGGAAGCATCTCGACCGGCTGATAGCGCTTCACGAGCTCGCCGCATTCGACGCGCCAGATCTCGCCAGTTCCGATCAGGGTGAGCGCGGCAAGCGGAAGCTCCGCCAAGAGCTGATCGCGATTGGCGCCATAAAGCGCACGGAAGGTCAAATTGAGGCTCGCGACGGGATCGAGGGGACCGTCCGCTTGACCGGATTGCGGAGGAAAATCCGCTGATGCGCCAGCATTCATGCATTAACTCCCACCCCAAAGGGAAGATGGAATAAGGCCCGACTTTTAGGCGATTGCAACACTATTCGACCCGAAACTGTGCGCTGTGGGCATGTCTTGTGGAAGCCTCGCAGCGGCGCAGCGTGAATTAATGTGGCGCGTGCGAGCGGTGTTTGACAGATTCCAAGCGAAGGAAAGATCGCGACATGTGGCTATGGAATGAAAAGGCCCCGACAACAGCCGTCTTGCTTGCGGCGTTAGCAATGTCGGCCTCCTTCGCAACGCAAGCCCAAACGCCACAGGCGAGCTATGGCCCGATACCCGACCATGTATGGAGCTATATGCAGGGCCGGTCCTGGCGGCCAGACCTGCCCTGCGCCCAGCGTGGGGATCTCGTGCTGATGCGCATTCCTTACCGGAATTTTCACGGGGAGACGCAAACGGGCGAAATGGTCGTGGCGCGCAAGGTCGCTGCGCAGGTCGCCGAAATCTTCGCGGAAATTTACAGAAGCGGCAAATTCCGCATCTTCCAAATGCGTCTCATAGACGACTTCGACGCTGATGACGACAAGTCGATCGCGGCGAACAACACGAGCGGCTTCAATTGCCGGCTGACCGATCACGGCGGGCTTTCGAAGCATGCGCTCGGCCTCGCGATCGATATCAACCCGGTGCAAAACCCCTACCGAGAAGGAAGTTCGACCGCCCCAGAGGCTGGCAGGGCTTACGACCAGCCAGACGAGCGGCGCAGCGACATTTTGGGGATCATAACCGAAGGCGACGTCGTTACCCGGGCCTTTGCGCGACGCGGGTGGTCATGGGGCGGAAGATGGAAACACACGGTCGATTACCAGCATTTTTCCTTTGGCGGCCATTGACTATGCCGTCGAGGCGCGAGCGCTCGTTTTTGTTATATTTAGAGCCGGCGATTGATCGCGCTTTCGCACTTTGCGCCTATCCCGCTGCTTGATTCTGCGCCGTGCAAACAGCGTAGTAATCATAGAGGGGCGACGTCAATTCGCGGCCGGGCCAGTAAGCCCGATGGAGATCGGCTAGGGTGGCGGTCTCGATCACCCTGAACCCGCAGGAGGCTCCGAGCGCCTCGGGGTCGTTGATCCCATAGGTCCAAGGCGCTCCCATCGCCGCAAAACGCTGGACCACATCGGCTATCTCCGGGTCGCCCGTCCTGCCTTCAATCACCGCCTCGGCCAAATAATCAAAGGAGATCGTACAGCTTCGAACATTGCGCGCAAGGGCGGCAAGGACTTGCCGGACCGATTGGTCGCTCAGATACATGCTGTTTCCCTCCCATATGACAAAAGTGGAAAGGGCGACGTTGAAGTCACGGCATGTCAGCCGATCGATGATCGAGCCAGTCAGGTAGTCGCCGCTTATGAATGTCGTATTCGGGTCGATGTTACGCTCTTCGAGCCTGGCTTTCTTGAAGGCCTGGATCCCAGGGGCGTCGATTTCGAAGAAGACGACGCCGGGCGCCGCCATCCTCTGCGGCCTTGTGTCGAGGCCGGCGCCCAGAATCACCACTTGGCGGCATCCCTGTCGCAATTGTTGATCGAGCTTATCGTCGAAATATCGCGTTCTAAGCCTCACATTGTTCCTTATCGGGGGGAAGGACCGAGAAATATTCGCTGCCGCCTTTTTTGATTCCTCGTCGAGAAACAGGCCGACGAACCGGTCATGATAAAGCGGATGCGGTTCCCCGTTCTCTTCATTGCGGAATTCCGCCACGACAAAGGCCGTGCCTTCGACAGTGTGAATCTGTGTCATCCCGGGCCCTTTCAATTCGACTCGCGAAGGATCGCGCCGGGGGCGCCGGACCCCTTCAAGCCATAGCGTAGCGATGAGCAGCGCGCCGTCTTATTGCGAACAAAACAAGAAAAGACACAAAATGCTCCTGCAAATGGGTGATTCGCACTTGTCTCACGGCCATCTCGACAAACTCAATAGCGAACAGCGGCGCGCCGTCGAGCACGGCCTGGAGGCGCAGGGCAGGATCGACTGCCCGCCCCTGCTCGTCATCGCGGGCGCTGGCTCGGGGAAGACCAATACGCTCGCCCATCGCGTCGCCCATCTCGTCGCCAATGGCGCGGATCCGCGCCGCATTCTGTTGCTGACTTTTTCGCGCAGAGCGGCAATGGAGATGACGCGGCGCGTCGAGCGAATTTGCGGCGATGCGCTCGCCTCGAAGGGACGAGCCAGGGAAGCAAAGGGAGCGATCCTGCCTTGGGCCGGCACTTTCCACGGCGTCGCCGCTCGGCTGCTGCGGGAATATGCGCTCCAGATTGGGCTCGATCCATGTTTCACCATCCATGATCGAGAGGATTCAGCCGATCTCATTAATTTGGTTCGTCACGAGCTTGGCTTTTCGAAGACCGAACGGCGTTTCCCGACCAAGGGAACGTGCCTTTCCATTTACTCGCGATGCGTCAACGCCGAAGCGGACATCGACGCCGTCCTGACGACGTCTTTTCCCTGGTGCGCAGGTTGGCGCGAGGAGTTGAAGCGGCTTTTCGAAGCCTATGTCGAGGCAAAGCAGGCTCAGAACGTGCTCGACTACGACGATTTGCTGCTCTACTGGGCCGAGATGACGAACGACCCCATTCTCGCGGCCGAGATGGGCAGGCGCTTCGATCACATTTTGGTCGATGAATATCAAGACACCAACGCCGTTCAGTCGTCTATTCTTCTTGCCTTGAAGCCCGACGGACGCGGGGTGACGGTCGTCGGCGACGACGCGCAGTCGATCTATTCGTTCCGCGCGGCGACGGTTCGCAACATTCTCGATTTCCCCGCGCGCTTCGATCCGCCGGCCAAAATCGTCACTTTGGAACGCAATTATCGCTCGACGCAGCCGATATTGGCGGCGGCAAACGCCGTTATCGACCTTGCGCGCGAACGCTTTGCCAAGAACCTTTGGACCGAACGGAATTCTGGCGGACGGCCATTGCTTGTCGTGGTCGGCGACGAAGCCGATCAGGCCCGCTACGTCGTCGAGCGGGTCCTCGACAATCGGGAGGCTGGCGCCGCCTTGAAGCAGCAGGCGGTGCTGTTTCGGACATCGCATCACAGCGGGCCGCTGGAAGTGGAGCTGACCCGCCGGAACATCCCCTTCGTCAAATTCGGCGGGCTGAAATTCTTGGACGCGGCCCATGTCAAGGATCTGCTCGCGCTGCTGCGCTTCGTCGAGAACCCGCGCGATCGCGTCGCAGGCTTTCGCTTGATGCAGCTCCTGCCCGGCATGGGGCCAAGCACGGCGACGCGACTTCTCGACGGCATGAAGGAAGGTGCGGATCCGCTGGCGGCGCTCGCGGCCGTGACCGCGCCCGCGCGCGTCGGCGCCGACTGGCCCCTGTTCCTGGCTTTGATCGACCATCTCAAAGCCGGCGCGGCGGGTTGGCCGGCTGAAATCGGATATTGCCGGGAGTGGTACGAGCGGCAGCTCGACCGCATCTACGACGACGCGGCGACGCGGCGCGCCGATCTGGTCCAGCTCGAGCAGATTGCGAGCGGCTACCCGTCGCGGGAGCGCTTTCTGACCGAATTGACGCTCGACCCGCCGGACGCGACGAGCGACGAAGCCGGGCCGCCCCATCTCGACGAAGACTTCCTCATCCTCTCGACGATCCATTCAGCCAAGGGGCGGGAGTGGAAATCAGTTTTTCTCCTCAACGTGGTCGACGGCTGCATTCCGTCGGATCTCGCGACAGGAGCGTCGGCGGAAATCGAGGAGGAGCGCCGCCTGCTCTACGTCGCCATGACCAGAGCGAAAGACGATCTTCACCTCGTCGTCCCGCAACGATTCTATACGCACGGCCAGCACCCGCGCGGGGATCGCCATGTCTATGCGTCTCGCACGCGTTTCATAACAGAAGAGATTCTGCCTTTGCTAGAAGTCGTGTCCTGGCCGACGCCCACGCCACAAGCCGCCGAGGCGAGGTCCGCGCGGAGCGTAAGAATAGACGTCGGCGCAAAAATGCGCGGCATGTGGCGGTGAAGGATCGCTGCGTGGAAGCTGCACAATAGCGGTTGCGGCTCTCTCTCCTGGCGATCAGGGCATCGTCCATTCTTGCAGAAGCTTTTCGGTTTTCACGATGCGAGCAAAGCAGGAAAGGGGCATAAGCGAATTGGAGCGCGACGCCGAGATTTCGTCGACATCGGCCGCACCCAGGGGCACGGCGTCGCTGACGACAATCATGGGATGTCCCGTCAGAAAGCTGTCGATCGCCGTCTCCATGACAAGGCCTTCCAGATCATCGCTAACCAGAATGAGCAACGGTCCGCCGAGATCTTCGAAGAACCTGTTGAAGCGCGAACTGCGAAACAGCGACTGCCCTTGTGGCTGAAAGACGAGATCGCCCGGGCGGGGCCTGACCAGCGGATCGGAATATTCGTGACAGTCGTTCCGCGAAGCCCAGCAGCTTCCGAGCGTCGCCGGGGCGTCGAACTGCGCGCGCGCGCATTCCTGGACGTCTTGGGCCGCCAGCGAGGCATGTTCGACGAACATGAGAGGCAATTCGGCGTTCTCCCACTTCTCAATCAGCGTTACGCCATTTGCTTCGAGCTTGCTCGGCTGCAAGGCCCTCCCGGTTTTTCGCGGGAGGGCCGGACGGTTGGCGATAAAAATCAAAAGGGCTCGCATTGAATGACCGGTCCAAATGTCTCTATGAAAATTCATTGTCGCTTTCCGGATGAAACCCGCCCCGAGACCACATTATCCGTCGTCGGATGCAAGGGACGATGGGCGGAGAGCTCCAAAATGCCGGGACGCTCCCAGTCTCCTTCGGGTCGAAGGATCACCATCGGATCGCTGGCGATCGAGATGGCGTCCGGCAAGGGTTCGAGATCGAGGTTCATCTCCGTGTAATTGAAACCGGAGAAACGGAACGGCTCCCGGTTTTTCATGGGCTTCGCCCCAAAGCGCGCCCAAAACGGCTCGAGCCCCTCGCGCGCATGGCCGTAGGCCCGTCGAAACCCCTTGCGCCGCGCGTGTTCGAGGCCCGTTCGAACAAGCTGAAAAGCGAGCGATGTCGGACGAAAATTCTTTCGAACCGCAAGACGCTCCAGCTTGACGAAATCATGGAAAAAGCGAACGCGCAGACATCCAGCAGGTTCGTCGTTCCAGAAGCCGATGAAATGCGTGGCGCAGTGGTCGTTGCCGTCGAATTCCTCGGCGAAAGGGCAATCTTGCTCGGCGATGTAAACAGCCGAGCGGATGGCGTAAACCATAAGCAAGTCATCGAGGCCGCGAGCGACTCTCACGTAAGTTTTCTGGTTCCGGCGCGGGGGGATTTTGTCCTCGGCGAGCGCATACTCGTAACTCACAAGAACCTCCTACTGCTTTGTCCAATTAGAGACGCTTCACGCGGCGGTAAGCCCAGAGCGACGCCGACGGGCTGGAGTCGGCCAACGGACGAAAGCCCGTCTTGACCATGAATTGCTCGCCCTTCAGCGTCGCTGGACGAGCATAGATGTCCGCCTCGGCATGGGCCGGCCCGCGAAGCAGATGCATGATGTTGCCCATCGCGCCGATGACCGAGCCCGGCAGACACATGGCCCATGCGTATAGGGCCGCGGCCTTCTCATCCCCGCGAGCGAGCAGGCGCGTATTCGGGCTGGAGATTGGAAACTCTCCCTCGACCAGGGCCTCGAAACCCGCCTGGTTGAGAAACAGGAAGGCGATGCTGCCGACGACGCCGCGCTGCTGGCGGATCGCCAGAATGCTCCGCGAGAAATACTGAACGGTTAAAATATCTCGATACGCTGTTTTAATTCCTGGAATATATTGCGAAGTTACATCCATAAGCTCCTGAAGCTCTTCGATTCTCGCCGGCGCGACCGTGAACCGACGGCTCGAAGGGAGATTATCGAGCAACCAGTGCTGCGCAGACGCATCAGGAGAATAGGCCACGCTTGTGAGAGTCATTGTGTGGGGTCCGGATTAATGTCATTTCTAGGTAGAAATGTACTGAATGAGGCCGGACGATGCCGCCTAAAACATTACATAGCCGCGCTGCAAAAACGCATCGGCCCACGACGGCTGAATATCCGACGCCGTCCTGGGATGATCTGCGGCTGTTTTTGAACTGCGCCGAACTTGGCAGTTTCCGTCGCGCGGCGAAGGAGCTTGGCATTGATTCCGCGACGATGGTGCGTCGGATTTCGCGGCTCGAGGACTTGATGGGGCAGCGCCTGTTCCTGCGCGCGACTGGCGGATTGAAGTTGACTGAGGAAGGCCGGAGAATTCTCGAGGACGTGCGCGCTATGGAACAAGCGTCGCTGAACATCTCCCGGCAATCCCAAATGGCCTCGCAGGGCGTGCGCGGTCTCGTTCGCGTCGCCATCACAGAAGGGCTCGGCACCTACTGGGTCTTACCCAGACTGCTGGAATTTCAAAAGGCCAACAGGTTTCTGACCTTCGAATTGCAGGCGACGATGCAACATGTCGACGTCGGGCGTTTGGACGCCGACATCTCGATCCAGTTCACGCGGCCGAGCCGACCGGATCTGAAAGCCGTTCAGCTCGGCTATCTGCATGTCTACCCCTTCGTTTCGGAAGGCTACCGACGCATGCATGGGATGCCGAAATCTGTAAACGACCTGAAGCTTCATCGCGTCATTCAGCAAATCTCGCCGCTCTTGGAAGAAGGGGCCTATGAACGCGGCCTGGGGGTCGACAGCCTGGAAGGCATCGTGGGCGTTCGCACCAACGCAAGCTCAGCTGTTCTTTACGCCGTCGAGCGCGATGCGGGAATCGGGTTCCTGCCCAGTTACGCTCTCGCTCTGGGAGCCAGGGTCGTACCGGTCGATATCGGGGTGCGGCACTGTCTCGACATTTGGATGACCTATCATCCGGACATCCGCAAATCGAAGCGCCACGTCGTGGTCATCGACTGGCTCCGACGAATTTTCGACCCCAAGCGCTTTCCCTGTTTTCACGAGTCGTTCGTCCACCCGCGGGAGCTGCTCCAATCGATGTCCGAGTCTGCCGCAATCAATTACGGAGGCAGCTTTCTCGCCGCGCACCCCAATTCGACCTTCTCCCCTGTGCCCTCATCGATTCCGGAGGATGCTTGACGCCGACGCGATCGCGAGGACCCTCGGCGACGCCGGCCACAGTCGAAAGAGAGGGCCGCCGCTAGAGGGTGAGAGGGGGAGGCGCAATCAACCATCAATCGCACCACACCCGCCTCTTCGCACTTCCAGTCGGACGTAGATTGTATTTCGTATTCGAAAAGCGATGGCCATGGCTTGCCTGAAACCCGCTTTTGCAAAATCCTGGCCCCGAGCCCGGCGAATCGCGAGGCTCGCAACAAATTAATCGGGGTAAAGGCGAAAATGTTTGCGCATGTTTCTCTCGATCGCTATCCGGTCGGGGTGGCGGCGATCGCCCTTTCGGTCGGCGCTGTCCTTGTTTTCCAGGCAATTGTGAGGAAATCAATCGGCCCGGAGACGTTGAAGAAATCTCATGAGGTCGGTGGATATTATCTTTCTCTCGTTGGCACCTTCTATGCCGTTCTTCTCGGATTGGTCGTGCTCGACGCGATGGGGAAATTTCAGAGCGCCGAAAAGACCGTACAAAATGAGGCCAAGGCGCTTTTGTCGATTCACTCGCTGTCCGAGCAATTCCCCGGTGAACAGGCGGCGGTCAAAGATCTTGTAAAGTCCTACGCCCGCGAAGTCGCCGACAAGGAATGGGCTTTGATGGAAAAAGGCCAGGTGAGCGCCAAAGCTCAGCATACGCTTCTGTTACTCGCGCGCCACGTGAAGAGCCTTGACCCCAAAACCCCAAATCAGCAGTCAGTCCACCCCGCTCTTCTTTCAGAAATCATATCCCTTTGGGAAAATCGGCTGGACAGGACTCGCGTGTCCAATTTCGGGGTGCCGACCGCGGAATGGGTTGTCCTGCTCGTGGGGGCGGCGATCACGATCGCCTTTACGTTCTTCTTCACGACAGAGAGCCATGGAATTCATCTCGTCATGCGCGGCATGGTCACTCTGTTGATCGCGATGAGTCTATACCTGGTGCTGCTGTTCGGTTCGCCCTTTTCCGGCGATCTGAAGGTCTCGCAACGGCCATTCCTGTTCATCGAAGACGTCGCTTCTGAGTTCTTGTAGGCCGTGCAGCGAGGAAACGAAGCGGGCGTCGGAGCGACGTTGCAGGACCCCCGACCGTTACGTGCTATTGACACCGCTCGCCGGCCAATGCCAGGATTCAGGTTGCGGAATAGCTGGCGACCTTTCAAAAATATGTGCCCGGAGCGACGTAACCTAAGTCGGCGCGAGCGTCTTTGCGATCGCAGGCGCTCATGATTCCCCAGCGGAGAGCTCGAGGCGCGCTATGAAGCTCAACTTTCTCACGAAAAATTTGGAACAGCCCGATTTTGTCGCGCGCGCGGTGACCGTCGCCGTTGTGGCGGCCGGCGCTGTCGTGCTCGCGTTCCTGTTCTGGCGGTTGTCGGAGTTCATCCCGATCGTCTTCGCGACGATTGTGCTTGCAATCGGCTGGCGCGGCGCGGCGGAAGGCTTCGGCCGACGGTTCGGGATTTCGCCGGGCCTTTCTCTTCTGGCGGTCGCATTGGGGCTCATCGCCGGAACCGCCGCGACGCTCATGGCCTTCGGCAATCAACTCATCCGTCAATATGATGAAGTCGCGCTCGACATCCCCGCCGCCATCGCTCTCATCGAACGTCTCGTCGAGGAGCATCCCTGGGGACGATTTGTCGAGAAACTTGTCCTGGACGTCGACTACTCAAAGGCCGCCGCGCCGATCGCACGGCATGTCGGCGCCGCGCTCGGGTCGTTGGGCGGCGGTCTCGCCCTTGCGGCACTGGCGATTATCGGCGCCGCTTATCTTGCCGCCGATCCGAAGGGACATATCGAAGGCGTCGTCGCTCTGACTCCGGTCCAGCACCGCACAAAAATGATGTCGTTTCTCCATCGGTCTGGCGCTTCCCTGCGCCAGTGGATGGTGATCCAGCTCTATGTCGTCGTCATGAATGCGGTCTTCGCCGGCGTGGCGCTTTGGGCGTTCGGAGTCCCCGCGCCGCTCGCCCTTGCGACGATCAGCGGCGCGCTCGCCTTCATTCCCTATATTGGCTCGATCATCGCGATCCTGGTCGGCGCGCTCGTGGCCCTGCCGCATGGCGGCGAGACCGCCGCGCTCGCCGCGCTCGCGATCGGTGGCGCGAGTTTCATCGAGGGTTATCTGATCACGCCGTTTCTGCAGAGCCGATCCTTGAGCGTGCCGGCGGTGGTGCTGCTTTTTTGCATGCTCGCCTTCGGCGCGCTCTTCGGCGCAATGGGGGTGGTGCTCGCTGTGCCGGCGACTGTCGTGCTCAGCGTCGCCTATGACGTCGTCACCCAGTCCGCGTCGCCATCACTCCCGCACCCGCGAAGTGAATGAGGTCCTTGTCTCGAACGAAAGGGGAGGACGGCAGGCGCCGTCCTCCCCTTGATTGATCTCTGATCCAAGTTTTCGTGTCACCGCCACTGAACGCAGCGGCGGTGGCCGAACCCGTGCCGGGTATTCCACCTCCGCGTCCATTTGACACAGTTCTTGCCGGCGGGGGTCGTGTGCGCCGTCTTCTCGACGATCGAAGCGTCGAGGCCATCTGCATTGACGCCCGAAAGAACCGCCGAGCCAGAAGGCGCCGCAAAAAGGAACATCCCGCAAATCGCGCCAAACAATGAAGCTTTCAGGTTCAGGCCCATATAAGTCCTCCCTTATCCGCGTCAAATAACGGATTTCGTCTTTTGAACGCCATCAAGCGTCGCAGTCATAGTGACCCAGCGCGAATTAAAGTCAAGAATAGCTGGGCGCGCAGGCTCTTTTGCCGCCGATGCGAAGGGGGCGGGGAGCGGCGCCCTCGAACGCGACTTGAATTTCGCTTTAGCTTGAGGACTAATCGCAATCGTTGCCTGCGGGAATTTCGCTTCTTGCGCCACGTCCGCCTTTGCGGAAGATGAAAGGTCAGAGATGACACGCGACACGATCTCGGTCGATCTCGCCTTGCAAGGCGGCGGCGCGCATGGCGCCTTTACGTGGGGCGTGCTCGACCGCCTCCTCGAAGAAGAATGGCTGAAGATCGAAGGCATCTCCGGAACGTCTGCGGGCGCCATGAACGCGGCGGCGCTCATCAGCGGCCATATGCAGGGAGGTCCGCAAGGGGCGCGCGCGGCGCTCGAAACCTTCTGGCGGCGCGTGTCCGACTCCGCGCGCCTCAGTCCTCTGCAGCGCAGCCCCGTCGACGTGCTTCTCGGTCGATGGACGCTCGACAACTCGCCTCTCTTCGTCGCGACCGACCTGATGTCGCGGCTTTTGTCGCCGTACGACGTCAACCCGAACGGCGTCAATCCGTTGCGACGCATTCTCGCGGAGGTCATCGACTTCGACAACGTCGCCCGCGCGCCCATAAAGATTTTCGTCACCGCCACAAGCGTTTCGACTGGGCGCGCGCGCATCTTCCGAAACAACGACGTCACCCCCGACGCGCTTCTCGCCTCGGCGTGTCTGCCGACGATGTTTCAAGCTGTGGAAATCGAGGGAGAGCTTTACTGGGATGGCGGCTATTCGGGCAATCCGACGATCACGCCGCTGGTGCGGGAATGCGTTTCGCGGGACACGATCCTCGTCCAGATCAATCCGATCGAGCGAAAGGAGAGACCGCGCTCGGCGACGGAAATCGCCAACCGCCTCAACGAAGTGTCTTTCAACGCGGTTCTTCTCAAGGAGTTGCGCATGATCGCGCTCTTGCGCCAGGCCGCCAACCCTGGCGACCGGGAGGGCGCGCAATGGGCCGGCATGCGCATCCACCGCATCTCGACGGAGATGATGACTCAGCTCAGCGCCTCCTCCAAGCTCCTCGCCGAGTGGAAGTTCTTATGCATGTTGCGGGACGAGGGACGCCGCGCCGCGCAAGCCTTTCTCGATCTCAATGGGGCGGACGTCGGGGCGCGCTCCACGCTTGACCTCGACGCTTTGCTCGAAGGAATCTGACCAATGGGACTGTTGGGAATTCTCATTGCCCTCGCGGCGCTCATCTGGTTCGCTTATCGGGGCTGGAGCGTTCTATTGCTCGCGCCCGCCGCGGCGCTTGTCGCCGCCGCCTTCGCCCGCGAGCCGCTGCTCGCCCACTGGACAGTGACTTTCATGGGCGGCGCGGCGCGTTTCGTGGCGCAGTTTTTTCCCATATTTCTCCTCGGCGCGCTCTTCGGCAAGCTCATGGACGATAGCGGCTCGGTCACCGCCATCGCTCATTTCATGGCCGATAAATTGGGGCCGCGTCGGGCGATCCTTTCGGTCGTGCTCGCGGGCGCCTTCGTCACCTATGGCGGCGTGAGCCTCTTCGTCGCGTTTTTCGTGCTCGCGCCCATGGCGCAGCAGCTATTTCGCAAGGCCGGCACGCCGCGCCGTCTCGCGCCGGCCGCCATCGCGCTCGGCACGTCGACCTTCACCATGTCGGCCTTGCCGGGAACGCCCGCGATCCAGAACGCGATCCCCATGCCGTTCTTCGGCACCACCGCCTTCGCCGCGCCCGGCCTCGGCGTGATCGCCGCCCTCATCATGCTCGGCTTCGGCATGTGGTGGCTGGGGCGCGCGGAGCGCGCCGCGAGACGGCGGGGAGAGGGCTTTGGCGAGGAGCCGGGCGTCCGCATCGATGCGACGGAGAACCAGGCCATTCGCGACAGGGCGGCCGTCGCCCGCGAATTCGATCTCGCCGAGATCCCGCATGGCCATCGCGGCGCCGCGCCCCATGTGCTCGTCGCAATCCTTCCGCTTATCGTCGTCGTCGGCGTCAATCTCGTGATGTCGCTTCTCGTCATCCCGCGCATGGACGACTCCTTCCTCTCGGAGGAGCGCTGGGGGCCGACGACGCTCGCCGCCGTTGGCGGGGTCTGGTCGGTCATCGTGGCGCTCGCCGTCGCGATCCTGACTCTCATCCTGTTGAACTGGCGACGTCTGACCGAGATCCGCGAAAGCGTCGACGCCGGCGCGACGGCCTCCGTGCTGCCGCTGCTCAGCGTGGCGAGTCTCGTCGGCTTCGGCGCGGTCGTCGCGGCCCTGCCCGCCTTCGCCGCGGTTCGGACATGGGTGCTGTCGATCGAGGGCGGGCCGCTCGTTTCGCTCGCCATCGCCACCAATGTTCTCGCCTCCCTGACCGGATCGGCTTCTGGCGGGCTCACCATCGCCCTGGACACGCTTGGAGAAACCTATTTGCGCCTCGCCGAGAAGCAGGGCATCGACCCGGCGCTCCTGCATCGCGTGGCGGTGATCGGCGCGGGAACGCTCGACAGTCTCCCGCACAACGGCGCCGTCGTGACCTTGCTCGCGGTATGCGGCTGCACGCATAAGGAGAGTTACCTCGACATCGTCGTCGTCGCCATTCTCGGGGCGATCCTGGCGCTTGTCGCCGTCATTGTCCTGGGATCGACGGTCGGCTCGTTCTGACTTTACGGCCACGGGCCCTTGTCGGCTTCATAAGCCTCGTTGGCGCGCGCGATCTCGGCGTTGCGCGTCGTCGGCGACCAACCGCCGCCGAGCGCCTGGTAGAGGCTGACGGCCGATTGGTAATATGCGAGCCGGGCCAGCGTGAGATTGAACTCATATTGGAAGAAGGTGGTCTGCACCGTTGAAAGCGTTATGACGTCGACCGTGCCTTCGAGGAGCTGCGCTTCGACGGCGTCCAGCGCGATTTTCGACGCGGCGACCGCTTCGACGCCGATCTTGACGCTTTTCGCCGTCTCCTTCACGGCGATGAGGGCGCTTTCCGTGTCGGCGAGCGCCGCCAGAATGCGCTGACGGTAAAAGGCCGCCGCTTCCTTGAACCGTCCCTGTTCGAGCTGATACTGGCCTTGGAGCGCAAAGCCGTCGAACAGGGGCTGCGCGAGATTCGACCCGATTTCCCAAGCGATCGCTTCAGGCCTGAGCAGGTTGCGTAAAACGATGCTTTGCAGGCCGTATCGACCGTTCAGCGTGATCGACGGAAAAAACGCCGCCCGCGCCCGCAGCACCGAGAATTCGCGCGACGCGAGAAACGCCTCCGCCTCGGCCACGTCCGGCCGTCGCAGCAGCACCTCCGACGGAAGGCCCGCGTCGAGCTTGGGATAACGCAGCGAATTCAAAGTCCCGCCTCGGACTTCGAGCGTTTCCGGCGTCTGGCCCAGCAGGACGGCCAAAGTGACCTTCGTTTGCCGCAACGCCTGTTCGAGCGGCGGTATCGTCGCCCTCTGTCCTGCGAGAACCGCCGCCTGCTGGCCGTAATCCAGCATCGTCGCCGCGCCCTTCTCCAGCCGCGCGTTGATCGCGCCGAGAACGCGCTCGGCGATGCGCACGTTCTCCGCCGCGATGCGCAGTTGATCCTGCACCGCAAGCACCTGAAAATAGGCGTTCATCACCGCGGTGAGGGTCGCGATCTCGACGACGTCGCGATCGAAGCGCGAGGCGTTGGCGAGAAGACGCGCCGCATTGGAGGCGTTCTGGTTCTTGCCCCAGAAATCGATTTCATAGCTCGCATTCACGCCGAGCGCGAAGAAGTTCGTGCGCGTCGCGCTGAACGTGCCGAGATTGTCGGCGAGCGCGGCCGCCTCGCGCTGGCCGGCCCCCTGCAGGATCGATCTCGCCGGATTGAAATTGGGTAAGTCGCTCGTCACCGTTCCCGGGACTTGCGTGCGCAGCGCTGAAGAGCCGAGACTGACGGATGGCCAAAGGGCGGAGCTGACAATACGGGCGTTGGCGTCCGCCTGTTCGATTCGGGCCATTGCGGCGGCGATCGCCAGATTGTCGGAGAGCGCTTTCGCCGTCAGCTCGGTCAGTTCCTTCGAACCGAATTTCGCGGCGAATTCCGGCCCGCCGACGATCGGCGAGGCGGACTTCGGCTTGCCTTCCAGAAATTGCTCTGGCGGCGCGACGCTCAGATCGGGCTTTTCCCAATCCAGATTGCAACTGGAAAGGCCGGCGATCGCCAGGCCCGTCGCCAGAACCGCCGATGCTCGAAGTCGTCTCGATCGTGCCAGCAACGCCGTGGTCCGCACGCTCTTCCCCTGGCGCGTTTTTCCCACCGCGCGAGGCAGGAGATTGGCCGGCTGACGCCAGCCAATCTTTATTTATCGGCTCTCGACGGCGCGCCCGCGTCGCATGGCGTGTTACTGCTCAGTTATCCACAGAAAATCGCCCAGTCGTCGTGCGTCGTTGCAGACCACATGACCTTTTCCATTTACCGATTGCAGGAGGGCTAGGACCGCATTTTGGATGAAACATTGGCTCTCATCAGGCGATTGGCGAAGGAATCGTCCTGGCGGCGCATGGTTTGGGCGGCGCCGGCGTTCCTGTTGGCGCTCTCGGGATGCGGCCGTGACGCGGAAAGCGACGCCGGCGCGCCTCGCCCCGTGCGCGCCGTCGTCATCGAGAAAAGCAAACTCGGCGAAACCGTCGAACTGACGGGAAGCATCCAGCCGGAAAACGAAGCCGCCCTGTCGTTTCGCATCGGCGGCCGCATCGCCGAACGTTTCGTCGGCACGGGCGACCAGGTCAAAGCCGGGCAACTGCTCGTGCGACTCGATCCTCAAAACGAGATGAATGCGCTGCGATCCGCGCAGGCGCGGCTGACGGCGGCGCAAGGGCGCCTGCGCGAAGCGCGCAATAATTTCGCCCGCGAGCAGGCTCTTCTCGCGCGCCGCTATACGACCAAGACCAAATTCGACCAGGCGCAGACCGCCATGGAGACGGCGCAGTCGGACATTGTGGACGCAACCGCGCAACAAAAGATTGCGCAGGACAATGTCGGCTACACCGAGTTGAAGGCGGACACGCCCGGCACCATCGTCGCCCGCGCGGCCGAGGCGGGCGAAGTGGTCCAGCCCGGCCAGCTCATTTTCCGTCTCGCCCCGACCGGCGGCTGGGACGCCGTCTTCGACGTTCCGGCGCGCGTGCTGCGCGCCGCGACGCGCGACGCGCGGGTCGCTCTGGCCCTGACCGACGATCCGAACGTCACCGCCGTCGGCCGGGTTCGGCAGGTCGATCCGCAGGCCGACCCCAACACGCGTACGTTTCGCGTGCGGGTGAGCATCCAGTCGCCGCCGCCGGCGATGCGGCTCGGCGCGACGGTTTCCGGACGCATCCGGCTCGACCCCGCCGCGGCGATCGCCATTCCGGCCGCGTCGCTGACGGAGACGGATGGACGGCCGAGCGTCTGGATCGTCGATCCCGCGACGCTGACCGTGTCGCTGCGCAACGTCAAAGTCGCGCGCTTCACGAGCGACGCCGTCATCGTTTCTGAAGGATTGAGGCCCGACGACACCATCGTGACGGCGGGCGTCCAGGCGCTCCATCCCGGTCAAAAGGTCCGACTGCTGGACGCGCGTCAATGAGCGGCTTCAATCTATCGGCCTGGGCGCTGCGACACCGCTCCTTCATGATTTACTGCATGATCGCGGTCGTGATCGCGGGCGCGAACGCCTACGCCAGTCTGGGGCGCGACGAGGATCCGGCCTTCACCTTCCGCACGATGGTCGTGCAGGCGTTCTGGCCCGGCGCGACGATGGATGAGACGCTCAAGCAGGTGACCGAGCGCCTCGAACGCAAACTGCAGGAGACGAAAAGCCTCGACTTCGTGCGCAGCTATACGACGGCCGGCTCCACGACCATCTTCGTCAATCTGAAGGGCGCCACCGCGCCTGCGGATGTGCCGGACATCTGGTACCAGGTGCGCAAAAATATCGGCGACATCCGCCACACCTTGCCCGCGGGCGTCGTCGGTCCGGGTTTCAACGACGATTTCGGCGATACGTTCGGCATCATCTACGGGTTCACGGCCGACGGCTTTTCACAGCGCGAGCTGCGGGACTATGTGGAGAAAATTCGCTCGCGTCTGCTCGCCGTCCCGGATGTGTCGAAGATCGAAGTGCTGGGCGCCCAGGAAGAAAAGATCTTCGTTGAATTTTCGACCCGCCATCTCGCGGGATTGGGGATCGACCGCTCCCAGCTCATCAGGGCGCTGCAGGAGCAGAACGCCGTCAGCCCCTCGGGCGTCGTGCAGAGCGGCGACGAAAAAATTTCGCTTCGCGTATCCGGCGGTTTTCAGTCGGAGCAGGATCTCCTTTCAGTCAATATCTCTGCGAACGGCCGGCTCGTGAGGCTGCGCGACATCGCCGAGATTCGCCGCGCCTTCGCCGACCCGCCGCAGCCCCTGTTCCGAGTGAACGGCCGCTCCGCCATCGGGCTCGCGATCGCCATGCGGCCCGGCGGCGACGTGCTGGCGCTCGGCGCCAACATCGAAAGGGCGATGAAGGAGGCGACCGCCGATCTGCCTTTGGGGATCGAGCCGATACTCGTGGCGAACCAGCCGCAGATCGTCGAGCACGCGATCGGCGACTTCATGACGTCGTTATGGCAGGCCATCGGAATCATCATGGCCGTCAGCTTCGTCAGTCTCGGGCTGCGCGCCGGGGCGGTGGTCGCGATTTCGATCCCGCTCACCCTCGCCATCATCTTCCCGATCATGCAGCTGATCGGCATCGATCTGCAGCGCATATCGCTCGGCGCGCTGATCATCGCGCTCGGGCTTCTCGTCGACGACGCCATGACGACCGTGGATGTGATGAGTTCGCGTCTCGCGGCCGGCGACGACAAGGAAGCGGCGGCGAGCTACGCCTACAGCAGCGTCGCCATGGCGATGCTCACCGGCTCCTTCGTCTCCGCGGCGGGGTTCGTGCCGATCGGCCTGGCGAAAAGCTCCGCCGGCGAATACACCTTCTCGATCTTCGCGGTCGTGTCGATCGCGCTGATTGTCTCGTGGTTCGTCGCGGTGCTTTTTACGCCGTTGATCGGCGTGTTTTTATTGTCGAAGCCAGACGGCCCCGCGTCGGGCGAGGAAGGCCGCGTGCTGCAGGCCTTCCGGCGGCTGCTGCTCGCCGCCATGCGCGCGCGCTGGGCGACGATCGGCGTCACGCTCGCCTGTTTCGTCATTTCCTTGCTGGTCTCGCCGCTCGTGCCCCGGCAGTTTTTCCCCGCCTCCGATCGCCCCGAACTCGTCGTCGACCTTTCCCTGCGCCAGAACGCCTCGATCTATGCGAGCCAGGAGGTCGCCGAACGTCTCGAAAAGGTTTTGAAAGACGACCCGGACGTAGCGAGCTGGAGCGCCTATGTCGGACGCGGCGCGATCCGTTTCTACCTACCCCTCAATGTCCAGCTCGCTCACGACTTCTTTTCGCAGTTCGTGATCATCGCCAAGGATGTCGAAGCGCGCGAGCGGCTGCACAAGAGGCTCGAGGGAATTCTGGCGGAGCGTTTCCCCGGGCTCGTGACCCGCATCGCCCCGCTCGAACTCGGGCCGCCCGTCGGTTGGCCAGTGCAATATCGCGTGAGCGGTCCCGACCCTGAGAAAGTGCGTGACATTGCGCTCGATCTCGCCAAGGCGATGGGTCGAGATCCATCGGTGACGCGGATCAATTTCGACTGGATCGAGCCCGCCCGCGCGGTCCATGTGAAGGTCGACCAGGATCAGGCCCGCCTTCTCGGATTGAGCTCGCAGGCCCTCGCCAACGCCCTGCAGGGCGTCGCCACCGGGCAAACGATCACGCAGCTGCGCGACGACATTTATCTCGTCAACGTCGTCGCCCGCGCGACGGATGAGCAGAGAGCCTCGCTCGAGGCCTTGCAATCCTTGCAGATTCCCTTGCCCAACGGCGGATTTGCGCCGTTGAGCCAGCTTGCGACATTCGAGTTCCAGCAGGAGAGCCCGCTCATTTGGCGGCGCGACCGCACGCCGACGTTGACGGTCCAAGCCGACCCGGCCGCGGGGCGAACGGCCGAAACAGCCGTCGCGGCGCTGGCGCCCGCCGTCGCCGCCATGGCGGCAAGTCTGCCGCCGCACTATCGCATCGAGACCGGCGGCACCGTCGAGGAAAGCGCCAAGTCGCAGGGCTCCGTGTTTGCCCGCGTGCCGCTGATGCTTTTTCTGATGACGACGTTCCTGATGATCCAGTTGCAAAGCTTCGCCCGCATGTTCCTCGTATTGGCGATCGTGCCGATGGGCCTCATCGGCATCATTCTGGCGCTGCTGATCTTTGGCAAACCGCTCGGCTTCGTCGCCATCCTCGGCATTCTGTCGCTGCTCGGCATGATCGCCCGCAACGCGGTCATTCTCGTCGAGCAGATCGAGATCGAGCGCGAAGAGCAAAGCGATCAGTGGCAAGCTGTTGTCGACGCGACGACTTCCCGATTCAGGCCGATCATGCTGACCGCCGTCTCGACGGTGCTCGGTCTCATTCCCATCGCGCCGACCGTGTTCTGGGGCCCGATGGCCTTCGCCGTCATGGGCGGATTGCTGGTCGCGACGGTCCTGACCCTCATCGTCACGCCGGCGCTCTATGTGCTGTGGTTCGGCATTAACGAAGCGGACGAAGGAAAAGCGTAACCAATGCCTAATCCGCTCGAGCGCGACGCGCAGCGCCGCTGGGATATGATGTCGAAAATCTCTCAGCGCTTGGCGAATTAAAAGGAAGCGGCCTTCCGCGCCACACTTTACTCAGAAGGCTCGATCGGACAAGATCACGCCAACCCCGGGGGCCTTGTAATGACGCGTAAAGACCTCTCCAGAGACGCCATCTGGCACGCTGTCGACGCGGGGGAGGCGTTACGCCGCCTCGAGAGCGATCCTTCGCGCGGACTGGCAAGCGACGACGTCGCGCGGCGGCTGAAGCAATACGGACCAAACCGACTGCCGGAAGCCGCCAAACGCGGTCCGTTGATGCGATTTCTGCAGCAGTTCGACAATGTCCTCGTTTACGTCTTGCTCGCCGCCGGCTTCGTCAAACTCATGCTTGGCCTTTGGCTGGACGCATCGATCATCACCGGCGTCGTCGTGATCAACGCCGTGCTCGGCTTTCTACAGGAGGGAAAGGCCGAGAAGGCGCTCGACTCGATCCGCAACATGCTGTCGGCGGATGCGCGCGCGCTTCGCGACGCAGAGCTGCGCGTCGTTTCGGCCGAAGAGCTGGTTCCCGGAGACATTGTCCTGCTGGAGTCGGGAGATCGGGTTCCCGCCGATCTGAGACTGATCGACGTCAAGAACCTTCGCGCCGACGAAGCCGCTTTGACGGGCGAGTCCGTTCCAGCCGACAAGGGGACGGCGCCCGTTCCCGAAAATTCGACGGTGGGCGACCGTGAGGACATGGCCTTCTCGGGCACGCTGATCGTCTCGGGCCGCGCCACCGGCGTCGTCGTCGCGACGGGGGCCGGGACGGAGCTCGGCCGCATCAATCAGATGCTTGCGGGCGTCGACGCGCTCGAGACGCCGCTGCTGCGGCAGATCAAGGCGTTTGGCCATACGATTGCGAAAGTCATCGGCTTTGTCAGCGCCGCCGTTTTCGCCTATGGGCGGTGGGTGCGCGACCTGCCCTTCGTCGAGGCCTTCCAGGCGGTCGTCGGCATTGCGGTCTCCGTCATCCCCGAAGGCTTGCCGGCGCTGATCACCATCACCCTCGCCATCGGCGTGCAGCGCATGGCGCAGCGCAACGCCATCATCAGGCGCCTGCCGGCCGTCGAGACCCTTGGGTCGGTTTCCAGAATATGCTCCGACAAGACGGGCACGCTCACCCTTATGGAGATGATGGTCGCGTCGGCCGTCACGGCGAACGCCGCCTACCGGGTGACGGGCGACGGCTACGCCAGCGAGGGACAGATTTTGCTCGACGGCGCGCCGGCGGCTGGCGGCGCCGTCCTGAAGCGCATGGGAACCGTCTCGGCTCTGTGCAACGACTCCGAGTTGCGCGCAACCGACAATGTCTGGAAAGTCGAGGGCGATCCGACCGAGGCCGCGCTCTATCCCTTCGCCGCCAAGATCGGCGTGGACCGCAACGCGGAGCGGGAGAGCAGGCGCCGCGTCGACGCAATTCCCTTCGAGTCCGAACATAAATTCATGGCGACGCTGCATGAGGAGGCGGACGGCGGTCGGCTGCTCCTCGTCAAGGGCGCGCCGGAAGTCATTCTGGCCCACTGCGACCGCCAGGAGACGGAGAACGGCCCCGAACCCTTGCGTCGGGATTATTGGGACGAAGCCTCCAATCGGCTCGCGGCGCAAGGCGAACGCGTGCTCGCCTTGGCCTGGCTCGTCAACCCGCGCATCGACGCGGCGAGTCTGAGCCCAGCCGACCTGCCGAAGTCCCTGGCGCTTCTCGGCCTCGTCGGGCTGATGGACCCGCCGCGAAAAGAGGCCGTCGAAGCCGTCGCGGAGTGCCACAAGGGCGGCATCCGCGTCACCATGATCACGGGCGATCACAAGATCACCGCGGCGGCGATCGCCAAAATGCTGGGGATCGGCGATGGCGAGACCGCCGTCGCCGGCACCGAGATCGAGTCCATGAATGACGCGGCGTTGCAGCAGACCGTGCAAAACGTCGACGTGTTCGCGCGTGCGAGCCCAGAACACAAGCTGCGTCTCGTGAAAGCGATACAGGCCAACGGCCAGGTCGTGGCGATGACCGGCGACGGCGTAAATGACGCTCCGGCGCTCAAGCGCGCGGATATCGGCGTCGCCATGGGCATAAAAGGCACCGAAGTGACAAAGGAAGCGGCGGCCATGGTGCTCGCCGACGACAATTTCGCTTCGATCACCGCGGCGGTGCGGGAAGGGAGAACCGTCTACAATAATATCGAAAAGGCGCTTCTTTTCATGCTGCCGACCAATGTGGCGCAGGCGTTGGTCATTTTGGTCGCGATCGTCGCGGGCTTCATGCTCCCGATCACCGCGCCCCAGATTCTGTGGGTCAATATGGTCACCTCGGTCGCGCTCGGACTGGTGATTTCCTTCGAGCCGCACGAAACGGACGTAATGCGGCGGGCGCCCCGCGCCGTCTCGCGGCCCATATTGGATGGCTTCGCGATCTGGCGCGTGATCTTCGTGGGCGTTGCGCTCCTCGCTCTTACGCTCGTCGCGTTCTTCTGGTCGAAATCGACCAACGCTTCGGACGAGCTGTCGCGGACGATCGCCGTCAACACGCTGGTCGTCGGTCAGATTTTCTATCTGCTGAACAGCCGGTTCAAGACGGAGTCCTCTCTGTCGATCTCCGCCCACCTCGGCAATCCCTATTTGCCGCTCGGAATCGGCGCGGTCGTCCTGCTGCAGCTTCTCTTCACCTATGCGCCGCCGCTTCAGCGCCTGTTCGGCACGGATGCGATCCCCTTGGACATGTGGCCGTGGCTCTTCGCCGGCGGGCTGGCGTTCTTTCTCGTCGTCGAGGCTGAGAAGTTCCTCATCCGCACCTTCAAGCTCGCCGGGCAGGAGGCCACGGCGTCGCAGTCGACGCTTCGCGCGGCGACCTCGGAAGCGTATACGCCGCCGCCGAAGTGGCAGGCGCTGCTCGGCGCCCTCGCCGTTGCAGCGCTCATCGGCGGCGAGCTTTATGTTTTTTGGCGCGGCGCGCCAAATCAGGTCGCGACCGCCGCGCAGACGCCGTCAAACGTCGCGAAAATTCTGGACACGTCGCCGCCGCGCGAGGTCTTCGCGCCCGTTTCGGGGACGGTGGCCGCCATTCTCTGCGACAAGGGCCAAGAGGTCGAGTCGGGGCGTATCTGCGCGAAACTCGACCCGGCTCCTTTCAGGGAAGCCGTCGCGCGCGAAAAAACTGCGCTTGCGACAGCCGAGCAGCGCCGCCAGGCCAGCGCCGCGGCTGCCGCCAAAGCCCAGGCAGACCTCGCGCGCAAGCAACGGAGCGGCAAGCGCTCCTCCGCCTCGCTCGAGCAGGCGCGCGCCGCCGTTGAGCGCGCCGGGGCACGCGCCGACGCCGATCAGGCGGCCGTCGATCGAAGCCAAGCGGCCTTGCGGGCTGCAGAAGATGCGTTGGGGCGGGTCGACGTTGCGGCGCCCGTCGCCGGCACGGTCGTCTCCACCGCGGCGGTTGGCGCGGCGGTGGAAAGTGAGAAAGGGCCTGCGCTGTTTTCGATTGCGCCGCCCGCCCGCCCCCTCGGCGAAAGCACGGATACGACCCGCTAAATCATGATCTTCGAGTCAGAATAAAACTTTCATCTCGGAAACGCCAAATATCCAGGAAGGTATCGCCACCATGCAAGACGTCGTCGATTCTCCCCGCCCGCGACAGGCTGCGCCTCAGCGTAGCGTTCGCGGCTGGCTCGCCCTCCGTCTGCCCTATCTTGTCGTCCTGATCCTCGCGATCCTCGGCGTCGCCTACACGAGCATGTCTGGGCAGCCCCTGTACGGCTATTGGGAATTCCTGGGCTTCGCCATCGGCCTCGCCTGCATCGCCATCGGCTGGCGCCAGACGCCTGACAAAGCCGCGCGGCGGCAGCTCGTCATCACCCAGTCGCTGCATTGGCTGGCGTTCCTGATCGCCATGAGCATCCTGCTCTTCCCCTCTGTGAATAACTTCCTCAATGGACCGGCGACGGGATTGGCGCTCATGTTGCTGCTCGCGCTGGGAACGTTTGTCGCGGGCGTGCATGTCTCCGCCGATATCGCCGTGCTCGGGATCGTTCTGGCGCTCACCGTGCCGGCGATGGCGTGGCTCAAACAATCGGCGCTGCTGCTCGTCCTCATTGGTCTCGTCATTGGCGGATTCGTCGTCGTTCTGCGCCCCCACCGGGCAAACCAAGCGTAAAGCCGGAACGACCCAATGGCGGTGAGGGCGAAGCAGCGCCCCGGCCCTCGTACGGCCCTCTTGGGCGGCGTCGGACGCGCGTCGCGCGCGCTGGTCCTGATGGGGCTTGCGCTCGCGGGTTGCGCTGCGCCGGTCGGCGTTCTCGAACCGCCGATGGCCGTCGCGCCAGATGCGACCCGTCTCGACATGCTGGTCGCGACGACGCGCGCGCCGTCGCCGGAAAGAGGGGTGCTTTTTTCGGGGGAGCGCGCCGACGCGTCTCTCGCGAGTTTCGCCGTCTCGATCCCGCCGGACGATCGCCGTGAAATCGGTCGCGTGCAATGGCCGCAAGCGCTGCCGCCCGACCCGACGCGCGAGTTCGCCACGCTCGACGTGACGGCGCTCTCCGGACCCTCGCAGATCGACGGCTGGCTGCGCCGCCACGGCGCCAAAAATCGGCGCGTCTTGGTCTTCGTGCACGGCTTCAACACGCGCTTCGAAACCGCCCTTTTCAACTTCGCGCAGATATTCCACGACTCGGGCGCGGAGGCCGCGCCAATCTTGTTCAGTTGGCCGTCCCGGGGCGGCGTCTTCAATTATGTTTACGATCGCGAGAGCGCGACTTTTTCGCGCGACGCGCTTGAGAAGCTGCTGCGGCGCCTCGCAGAGAGCCAGAATGTGACGGAAGTTTCCGTGCTTGCGCATTCGATGGGCGCTTGGCTCGCTATGGAGTCCTTGCGTCAGATTGCGATTCGAGACGGGCGCGTTCCTGCCAGGATCCGCAGCGTCATTCTGGCCTCGCCCGATCTCGACGTCGATGTTTTTCGCGCTCAGCTCAACAGCTTCGGCGAACGACGCCCGAACGTCGTGGTGTTTTTGTCGCGTGAAGATCGCGCGCTGCGCCTCTCGAGGGGGATTGGCGGGAATGTTGCGCGTCTCGGCGGCGCAGACCCGGCGGAAAAACCCTGGATCGAAGAAAAAGGCGTCGAGGTGATCGATCTCAGCGGCGCAGGCGCCGGCGATCCGCTGCGCCACAGCAAATTCGCCCAGAATCCAAATGTCGTGCGTTTTCTCGGCGAAGAGTTGATCAATGGCGCGTCTCGCGACCAGCAATCCGAGTTACGAGGGCAGATTGAAGGGCTGTCGATGGGCGTCGCGCAGGGCGTGACCAACGCGGCCGTCTTCGCCATCGGCGCGCCGCTTGCGATCGTCGATCCAGACCTGCGTCGCGCTTATTCAAATAAGGCGCAATAGTTGGGGCGGCTCCCGCGGTTGCCTCCGATCCGAATTGGCGCCACTGTGAAGCGCGAGCGCATTAAGTTCAAAAGCGCACCCTGTGCAGGAGTCGAATATGAGCGACATCCAACGCCGCGCTCTTCTCGAAATGCTGATCGGCGGCGCCACGGTCGCGGCGGCGGGAGCCTTAATGTCCTCGACTGCCGCAAACGCCGCTCCATTGCCGGTCGGCGCGGCCGCAGCGTCCCTGATCGAGGCGCCCATTGAGGATGCGGCCGTCCGCACCACCTGCTGGTGGCGCAGAGGACGGCGCGTCTGTTACCGCCGACCGGCGCGACGCCGGGTTTGCTGGTGGCGGGGCGGGCGGAGAATCTGTCGCTGGTGACGAAGAGGCCGCGAGGCGCAGAGCGAGGCGCGTCACAGCCGGACGGCGCCCTAGTTCGAGCGGCTCTTCACAGCGCGCTCTGTCGCGCATATCAAAGGCAGTCGTACGAAGCCCCGATGAAGTTCCCCACCGGCCTTACGCGCCCCTCGACGTCCTTTCGCAAGGTCACGCGAGCGTGCAGCCTCTCGCGCACGCCGATAAGCTACGACCGCCCCCCAACGGCGAGGTTCGCGTAAATGTTCGCCATGGTTTTGAAAGCGGTCAAATGGTCGGCAATCCTGCTGAGCCTTGCTTTCGTGATTTTCCTCGGCGTTCGAATTTACGTCACCCAGCGCGGGCTCCCATTGGAGGTATGGCACACGTATGCGCCGGAGGAATTCACGGCCGAGGAAATCGATAACGCCGACTGGACCGCTTACCTCGCGAAAGAAGACAGGCTGTTCGACTCCCTCATCCTGAACGTCAGCCGAAGGCTGGAGCCAGATGAGCGCGTTCCGTTCAATAGATATTACGAAGACAGCCCCGTCTATCCCGGCAAGTTCAAGCAGAACTGGAACCGCTCCTATCTCCTCGAGCCGACGGGCGCGCCTTCCGGCGCGGTCGTCTTGTTGCACGGGCTGACGGATTCTCCCTACAGCCTCCGACATCTCGCCGCGCATTATCGCGACCGCGGCTTTGTCGTCGTCGCCATCCGCTTACCGGGCCACGGGACCGTGCCCGCGGGCCTCACGGACGTCGACTGGCGCTCGTGGCTGGCGGCGACGCGGCTTTCGGTTCGAGAGGCGCGGCGGCGGGCCCCGGCGCCCTTGCCGCTCCATATCGTCGGATTTTCGAACGGCGGTTCGCTCGCAGTGAAATATGCGCTCGACGCCCTGCTCCATCAGGACTTGCCCCAGGCGGATCGCTTGGTCCTCATTTCGCCGATGGTCGGGATAACCCGCTTCGCGCGCTTCGCCGGACTCGCTGGTCTTCCGGCCATGCTCCCGGCGTTCGCAAAGGCCGCCTGGCTCAGCGTGATGCCGGAATTCAACCCGTTCAAATACAATTCTTTCCCTGTCAATGGCGCAAGACAGGCGTACCGTCTGACCGATTCGCTGGGCCAGCAACTCATCGCCGCTCAACGTGACGGAACGCTAAGCAAACTGCCTCCCATTCTCACTTTTCAGTCGGTCATGGATTTTACCGTGAGCACGCCCTCCGTTCTGACGGGGCTTTACGATCGCTTGCCTGCAAACGGCAGTGAATTGGTGTTGTTCGACGTCAATCGCAACGCGAAATTCGGGCCGCTGCTCCGAGCCTCCGCCGACGCGAAGCTCGGCGAGATCGCGCCGCCCGCGATCAGGAGCTATCGGTTAACGATCCTGACAAACGCCGACGAAGGAACGGACGAAGCGATTGAGCGGACCGTCGACGCGGGCGCGACAGAACAGCACATACGCCGAATTGGGCTCTCCTACCCGAAGGGCGTTTATTCGCTCTCGCATGTCGCCCTGCCTTTCCCCCTCACCGACGCGCTATACGGCTTGACGCCCGACAGCGCGGAAGACTTCGGCGTCCAATTGGGGGCATTGGCGCCACGCGGCGAACGCGGCGCCTTGATCGTCAGCCTCGACGCGCTGCTGCGGATGTCGTCCAACCCCTTTTTTCCGTATCTCGTTGAGAGGGTTGCTGAATTCACGCCGAAGCCGGCTGCGGCCCGCGACCCGAAGGTCGAGGGATCGACGCCTGTCGCGCAACGCCCCCCGCCCGTGGCGCCACGGCGCGCCCGCAATAAGCGCGGGGGCGGCGTCTTACACCGCCATGATGGGCGCTAACCGTCCATGTGAAGGCCTGAATCGGCGCGCAGCGACGGGGTCGCCCAACCTTGACGGCAGGCAGGATTACGATCAAAGTCCAGGCGCACGAGCTCTATAAATGGGAGGATTCTTCGATGAATAAAGATAATAAAGAGCCCGAATCTCTGTCTCGCCGCTCTTTCGTCGCCGCGCTCTTCGCGGCCGCCGCCATCCCTGTCGTTTCCCTCGCTTCCTCGGACGCTGAAGCTTTGGAATCCACTGAGCGGCAATTCTCCGGCTTTCGCCATCAGCCCCGTGTCCAGCGGCCGAGGAGCCCGCTTCGGGGATCGCGCCGTCACCGCCGCGTCGCCCGCGTGAGGCATACTGGCAAGCCTCAACCGCGCCAGGACGCGCCCCAGGCGGACGCTCCGAAGCAATAAGCGTTTTTTAAAAGCGCGCCTTCTCAGGCGCGCTTTTTCAATTGAGCGACGCGCTAGACGCGATCTTCCTTTTGATAGACTGGAACAGCCTGCGGGGGTCCACTCGACAGGAGCGCCGCAATCCATCGGGACGGCTCGAACTGTTCGAAGGCGCTGAGGATTGCGATTGCGAGCGGGATCCCCAGAAAGGCGCCGACCGGTCCCCAGAGAAAGGTCCAAAGAATAATCGCGAAAAGGACCACTGGGGGCGAAATCGACAAAGCCGCGCCGGAGAAGGCCGGCTCCAAAAGGCTGCCGATGATGAAGTTGATCGCCATCAGCCCGAGAAGGACCATGAGGGGCGCGCCAATCGTTCCAAACTGAACGAGGGCGAAGATCGGCAGGCTCACAACGGTGATAAATGAGCCGAGGTAAGGAAGATAGTTCAGCGCGAAGGCCAAAACGCCCCAGGCAAGAGCTAACTCCAACCCGACATAGCGCGCCAGGGCCCATGTCGCCAAGCCGGTCGCAACGCTCGCGATGGTGCGAACGTAAATATAAGAGCGGAATTTCTTTTGAATGTTCGCGCCGCAAGCGAGCAGCTTGACGCTTGTTTCCCGGTTCCGAAGAGCGGCGATTCGCGCCAGAAAATAGTCCGCCTCGGCCAGTCCCAAGATCACATAGACGATCACAATCAGCGAAAAGGCCAGGATGCTATTCGCGCGCAACGCGAAAGCCTGCAGCCTCGGGATCAGCGCAGGTCCGCTGAATTGCTCCGCCAGGAGCGCGAAGAGCGAGATATCATGTCGTTCCAGCCATGCGCTCACGCTGAAGAGGGAATCCTGGATCAAGTCCAGGTTCTGTCTCAGCCAATGCGCGACCTCGCCTGCGCTCCACATCACAATGGAGACGAGCGCCAGCACGATGGCCGAGGCGCATACGACCGTCAAAGACAGCGCCGCCGCCTTGCCAAGCCTTTTCTGGAGCATGTTTTGGAGAGGCCAGGCGAGAATGACGATGAAGAGCCCGAAGACCGCGGGCTCGATCACGGCTTCCGCGATTTTGCAGGCGGCCAGAACCACAAAGACAAGCATAACGATCGATGCGGCGGTGACGATCCGGTTTTGAAACATTGCGGCCCTTTCAACGGCAGCGGCAGTGAGTTTCGACACTCTCGACAAGACGCCTTAGTCGCAACCGACGGCTAAAGCCAAGCTCAACGGCGGAATAAACCCAGCTCGGCCCTGCCAGGCGGGCGCCGATACTGGAAACATTCCCGCCCCGGGCAAGTTATTGGCCACAGGCAAGCGGCTTGCTCCATGTCCGCCATTCCTCTAGGGCGCTTCGCAAAGTGGCGGAAGTCATCGTATCAGCGATTGTGGTGGTCGCCATCGTGTATGGGCGCGAAGTGCTCATGCCGTTGTCCCTCGCCGCCGTCGTCGCCTTCATGCTCTCGCCGGCCGTGGCCTGGCTCGCCCGATTCGGCCTTCCCCGCCTCCTCGCAATCGTCTTGGCGCTCTCGACCCTCGTCGGCGCGACGCTGTTTGCGGCCACGGTGTTCAGTTCGCAGATTATCAGCCTGACCGGCAGCCTTGCGACCTATAAGAACAACCTTGCCGAAAAGGCCCGCTCGCTCACCCCGACGACGGGCGGCGGCGCGTTGCAGCGCGCGATCGACTCGCTCGACGCCTTGCAAAGAGAGGTGGAAAAGCAGACCCACGGGCCAGCAAGGGACGAGGAGATCCGGGTCGTTGTCGAGAACCCTCGGGAGGGCGGCGTCTCGGGCGTGCTGGAGACGGTGCGATCGGTGTTGGGCCCGCTCGAGATGGCGCTCCTGACCCTCGTTTATGTCGCCGTGCTGCTCGCTGGCCAATATGATCTCGTCGACAGGGTGGTGCGTCTCGCCGGCGTCGAGAACATGTCGGAATCGACGGCGGCGCTGAGCACGGCCGGGGAGCGTCTTTCAAGCTTCTTCCTCGGTCAGGGCGCAATCAATCTGGCTTTTGGCGTCGCAACCGGCGCGGTGCTGGCGGCGCTCGGCATTCCGAACGCCATCCTCTGGGGGATGGCCGTCGCGCTGCTGCGCTTCATCCCCTTCATCGGCATATTTGCGGCGGCCGTCCCGCCGCTGCTGCTCGCCGCCGCGGTTTCGCCCGGTTGGGGTCTGCTGCTCGGTGTCCTCGCCTATTTTCTGATCGCCGAGCTGATCACGTCCAACATTGTCGAGCCCGTCGTGATGGGCCGGCACGTGGGATTGTCGCCGCTCGCCTTCATTGCGGCCGGCAGTTTCTGGTGGGTGGTCTGGGGCCCGGTGGGACTCCTGCTCGCCGCGCCCCTGACCACAACCCTGGTTGTGCTCGGCGAGTTCTTTCCGTCGATGTCGTTTCTCAGCCTTCTCTTCGGGGATCGCCCCCCTCTCACGCCCGAGCAGGAATATTACCATCGCTTGCTGGCGAGAGACGCCGCGACCGCGGCCGAGGCGCTGGAAAGCGATGGGACGCGCGGGCTGCCCGAGATTTGCGACGCGGTCGTGCTTCCGGCCCTCGCCGTTGCGACAAAGGATTTTCGCGACCGCCGCATTTCGGCGGAGCGCGCCCAGGCGATCGCCGATACGATGCGCGAGGCGACCGAAAGCGTCTTTCCCGTCGCCAAGCCTGGGGCCGAGACGTCGGCGCGAACGATCATCGTCCCTGGCCTCGGCCCGATCGACGCCGCCGCGGGCGGCTTGGCGGCGGCGGTCCTCTCCGAGACGACGGGGAAAAGCTGCGCCGCGGTCCAGGCGTCGACGGGTCTCCTTGCGCTCGCCTCCCTCAAGGAGGAAGAGACGGCGCCGCCCGAGACGCTCCTGCTCTTCAGCGTCGGCGGGCTTGCGCGCGCTCAGATGAACCACATGGCGCGCCGCGCCGGCGTCCTTTTTCCCGAAACGCGCATCATGCTTTTCGAGAAGGAAGAGGGTGGGCCGATACATGCGGGCGAGGAAGAGGGTCGCATCGTCCGCTGTTCGTCCTTGAGCCGCGCGGATCAACTCCTCAGGCTGGCGCCGCAGGGCTCGCCCTGAGGCGAGCCCGAAACGAATTTCCTATCAGCCAGCCGTCGGATGAGGCGCGCCGATAAAGGGAAACACATTCAGAATGTCGGTGTGCGGCTTGAGGCCGTCATGAGGGATTTCGCCTTTCGACAAAAAGGCGAGACGGTGGTTCAAGACGTCGTCGGTGAGGCGTCGGCCGTTGGGGTAGGCCGCGGGCTTCGAGGGATCGAAGGTCAACAGGTCGGGAAGAATGCCTTCTGCGTCGAGCGCGCGGATCGCTTCCTCTTCCGTATAGTCGCCCGTATGGCCCATGAGATGCACGAATTGGCCGAGCCAGCGGTTTCGATCATTGATCGGCTCGCTGGCGTTGTATTCCTCCTTCGTCTCGTCCGTATTGAAGAAGCTGCTGACCGACGGATGACCCGCGCGATCGACATGAAGGAGCTTGCCGTCCCGACGCAGGCTGCATCGGCCCCAAACGCCGATCAGCGGCTTGGGCTGCAGCTCCGACGTCGGAATCTCGATCACCGTCGAACAGACGTTTGCGCGCAAGTTCGAGTCGATTCCGGTCCAGGGCGACTTGCCGCCGAGCTGCGGCGAGGTGAAATTTCGTCCTCCCTTCGTGTCATAGAGATTGAGAACGCCGTCGAGATCAAAAAAGAAGGCGTCGCTTCTGGCGCCCGCAAAGAAGCGATAGGGACCGACGCTCACAATGTTCGGCGCCGTCTGAAACGAGACTTCGGCGTCGGCGATGATGCGCTCGCCGGCGACTTCGGCGGATTGCGCGTCAGCGCCTTTGGCGATGAAGACGCTCGCGGTTTGCTTCCCATTCTCGACCGGCGAGAAGACATAACTGACCGCCACGTCGGTCAGGCAATCGCCGTCCGTGTCGATATTCAGGCGATAGATCGCGTCCGGATGGAATCCGTTGGCCGAGGGGTTTGCATTGAGAATGAAGACTGTCTTCGCACTGTCTTCAGGCGACTGGAACAGATAAAGATCACAAAGGTCGAGACGCTGATCGTCGAGCGGCGGACCGAGACTCAGTCCGGTGAAATGATTCGACATTAGGCTGCCCTCCATTGTTTCGCGAACGAACCGTAGAGAAGATTTTTGCAACTTGCGGGGCCGAAATCGCACCGCCCCCTTTCACCGCGTCGCGGCCCCCGCCTTATTTCGGCGGCTCCCAGCTTTTCTGCAAAAGGCGCCGAACCATTGGCTCGAAGGTGGACAAGGGCTCGTTGGGGTAATCCGGGTCAAACGAAACCTCGTCATACCGCGCACAGAACTCAACGGTCCGCTCATAAGCAGGATCAGACTTGAACTGGTCGCGCGCATTGGGGTCGAGGCCCAGGTGCGCCGCGTAGAAATAGGTTTGAAACAAGCCGTGTTTGGCGAGCATCCAGTAATTGTCGCGGCTGATGAACGGCCTCAGGATCGCGGCGATGACCTCGCCATGGTTGAAAGGGCCAAGCGGCTCGCACGCATCATGCAGCAGCGCGACGGCGACATATTCCTCGTCCTTGCCATCGCGCAGCGCGCGCGTCGCCGTTTGCAGGCAATGATCATAACGACTGATATTATAGGCGGTGTCCTTGCTGAGCTCCCGGAGCAATCCGAAAAGTCGATCGGGTAAGGCTCTCAACGTACTTTCGTGCACATGCTTGAGCACGAGAAAATCTTCGTCCGTGCCTTGGTCCATGCGCGAAAAATGCATTTTTTCCATGAGGCGCTCGCTACGGCGCGCGTAAAAAGGTTACGCTGCGACGCGGATATCGTGCCCTTGGCAAGCGCCGAAAGCAACGGCCATATCGAGCACAAGCTTCACAAGTCGCATCGAAGGCGGACTTCGCCTCTCCTCACACAATGGACCCGCGGTCGGCTACACGGTCAAAGATGCGCGATTGCTTCGCACACGTATCGAAGCTGAAGGAAAATTCGGCGCCGCTCGGTTTAGCGGCGGAGCAAGCCTCGCTCTCGGAGATCATCCGATTGCCGATGAACTCCGATCCTTGCGCATTGGGGAAGCCGCCGTTCAATGCATATACGTTCAGCAAGCGCATAGCCTTCATTATGATTCGAGCGAGCGCCTGCCTTTAGTTTAGCGGATCGTCACGTGAGCCTTTGGCGCGCCGGTTGCGCGCGCTGTCGCTCTTGGCTGCCGCTTCTCGGGCCTAAGCGCTGGGGGTCAACGGCGGCGACGACGTGAATGGCCGCGAAATTATTTTTGATTTTTAAGTTACTGCGCACAGGAGCACTCCGCCCATCGGGGATAGACGGCTCGCCGCCTGCTGGCCTTCAACGCCTGGGAACAAGAAAATTACCTTCGCGTTGCAGGGGTGGCGTCGGGGCTTTGTCAGACAAGGGCGCGGAGATGTGGCGATGACAAACACACGTAAGATGATTACTGCAGCGCTCGCCGCCACCATGCTGGTCAGCACGCTTTCAATTTCGACTCCCGCTTCCGCCTGGGGCGGCTATGGATGGGGTCGCCATTGGGGCTACGGCGGCGGCTGGGGATGGCGCCATCGCGGCTGGGGACGCTGGGGATATGGCGGACTCGGGCTCGGCCTGGCCACTGGCGCGGCGCTCGGCGCGGGCTACCCCTACGGCGGCTACGGCTATTGGGGCTCCGCTTATCCCGGCGGCTATTGGGGTTCCGCGGGTTGCGGCACTTACGGCGCAGCCTATCCGGCCTATTACGGCAGCGCCGGCTGCGGATGCTGGTAAAGATTTGCGCGGCCCGGCGCCCCTTCGCCGGGCCGCTGCGCCAAAGGAAAAGGCGGGCCCTACGGCGCCCGCCTTTGCTTTGTCCCGATCGATCGACGCTCAGCGGTCGCGCGGCGGCAGGATCGGCAGGACGATTTCCGGCTGCTTGCCGGTCAAGGATTTGAGGAAGGCGACGATCTTGGTCGTCTCGTCGTCCGAGAGCTTCGTCCCGAGCTGCGCCTCCGCCATGACGTTCACCGCCTTGCGAAGATCGAAGGTCGAGCCGGTGTGGAAATAGGGCGCGGTCAGTTCGACGTTGCGCAGCGAGGGGACCTTGAACACGTAACGATCGGCGTTCGCTTTGGTGACGGCGTAGCGGCCGGCGTCCTCCGCCGGCAGATGCTCCGGCCCCGGCGCGGCGACGACGCCGAATTTGGCGTAGTTCGCGCCGCCCAGGTTCACCCCGTTGTGGCAGCCCGCGCAGCCTTTCTCGACGAACAGCTTGAGGCCCGCTTTCTGGGTCTCGTCGAGCGCCGCGTCGTCGCCTGTGAGCCAACGGTCGAAGGCCGAGTCGGGGGTGATGAGCGTCGCCTCGAACACGGCGATGGCGCGGCCGATATTGTCGTAGACCAGCGGATCGGCGCTCTCCGGGAAGGCTTTCTGGAAGGCGTCCCGATAGCCGGAGATGGACTTGAGCTGATCGATCTCCCGCTGCTTGGTCGCGGCCAGCTCCGCCGGATTGATCGCCATGGGCCCGCCGCGGGTCTTCAGCATGGCCTTGGGATTGGCCATGACGGAGTTCACCACCTGATCCTTGAGATCCGAGGCGCGGCCGTCCCAATATTGCGATTTGTTGAAGACGGCGTTGAAGACGGTCTGCACTTCGCGGCCGGCGAGCTGCGCGGCGCCCGAGGAGAGCGCGCCGCCGTCGACGCCGCCCATGCTCAGATTGTGGCAGGTGGCGCAGGCGAAGCTGCGGCTTTCGGAGAGGCGCGGCTCGAAATAAAGCATCTTGCCGAGCGCGAGCTTCTCCGGCGTCGTCGGATTGTCGGGCAGGGCCGGCGCCGTTTTGGGAATCGGCTCGAAGAGGCCCTTCGCCTGATCGCGCAAGGCGTCTTCGCCGCGGGCGGAGGCGGCGCCGAGCGACAGGAGAGCGAGAAGCGAGACGATCAGGGACTGGCGCATGTTCTAACCCGTCGTTGGGAAAGGGCCTTCGGGGAATCGTTCTATAGCACAGCTCTTCGCGCGCGACTCATTGGCTCGCCCATAAAATCCTCGCCATCCAGGCGAGCTCGTCGCGCGATATAACGCGGTCGGGATAGGCGGGGTTGATCGAGCGCAGCTCGACCGAGCGGGCGGTCTGCCGCTTGAGCTCCTTGGCCATGATTTCGCCGCTCCTTGTCTTGACCACGACGCGGTCGCCGCGCCGCACAGGAGCCGAGGGCGAGACGATGACAATGTCGCCGTCGCGATAGAGCGGCTCCATCGAGTCGCCCGAGATCTCGAGCGCATAGGAGTTTTCGTCCGCGCCGGCGAGCACCTCGATCTCGTCGAAGCCCGCCCCGACCACGAACCCCGCGTCGTCGAAGAACCGGCCCTCCCGGGCCTGCGCCAGACCGATCAGCGGCCGCGTATGCCGGCGCGACGCCCCGCTGTTGGCCGAAATGAGCGCCATGAATTCGTCGAGGCTCGCCCCCGTCGCCTGCAGAACCTTTGCGATCGACTCTGTCGAGGGCCAGCGCTGGCGGCCGCTCGGGGTTTCGCGTTTCGAGCGGTTGAAGGTCGTGGGATCGAGGCCGGCCTTGCGCGCAAGCCCCGACGGGGTCAGCCCATAGCGCTCGCCGAGCGCGTCGATCGCAGCCCAGATCTGCGCGTGCGAGAGAATGTCCATGGCGCCGGCCCGGCAAGAATTCCTACTCTCAGGAATATATGCTCCCGCTCTCTCGATCAACAGCAAGTTGTCTTTCGCTGACGGCGGACGCCTCGGACAGAGGCTTCTCAGACCTCCTCTCCCGCTTCTTCGGACGAGCGGCCCGAAATGCGGCGGCGCGCCTGTTCGCGCTTGATCTCCTTGCGCCGCTCGGCCTGCCGCGCCCGCGCTTCCTCGCCCGTGGGCTGCAGAATTTTGCGAAACTCGTCCCGCTTCTCGTGAATCGAGGCGATGACATAGCCCATGGGCACGCCGACGTCGACCAGAACCGTCTCCGCGAGTTGCAGGCTGGCTTCGATCGTCTCGGGAATCGCGTCGCTGGCGCCGAGCCGATAGAGCTTCGTGGCGTGACGCGCGTCGCGGGCGCGCGCGACGATCACCAGATCCTCGCGGATTTCATGGGCGAGCCGCACGATCTCCTCGACGGCGGCGGCGTTTTCGATCGTGACGACGAGCGCCCGCGCCTGTTCGACGCCGCATCTGAGAAGGAATTCCCGTCGCGCCGCATTGCCCCAATAGATTTCGACGCCCTTCTCCCGCCCCTCGGAGACGATCGAGACCAGATTCTCCACGGCGACGAAGGGCACGTTATGGCGCTCGAGCATCTCGCCCACGAGGCTGCCGATGCGCCCGAAGCCGACGATGACGACCCGGCCTTCGGCGACCGGCGCGTCGGGCGCGAGATGCGCATATTGCGCCTCGTCGTCGTCGCGTTCGGCGGGCTGCGCCAGGCGCGCCCCGAGCCGCCCGAGCAGCGGGATAAAGAAAATGCTGAGCGTGACGACCACCATGGCGTCCGCGCCGAAATGGCCCGGCAGCACGCCTGCGATCATCGCCGAGGTGAGCAGGGCGAAGGCGAATTCGCCGCCCGGCGCCAGCAGCAGCGCGGCTTCGGCGGCGGAGCGCCAGTCGATGCCGAAGAGCAGCGCGAGCGGGAAAATGATCGCCGCCTTGGCCAGGGTCAGGCCGAGGGCGTGCAGAACGATGGGGGCGGGGTTGGCGACGAGCGCGTCCATGTCGAGCCCCGCCCCGACCGAGACGAAGAACAGGCCGAGCAGCAGGCCCTTGAAAGGCTCGATCGTGACTTCGATCTCGCGGCGGAACTCCGTTTCCGCCAGCAGCAGACCGGCGATGAAGGCGCCGAGCCCCATGGAGAGGCCCGCCGCCGCCGTGACCAGCGCCTCGCCGACGACGACGAGCAGACAGGCCGCCATGAACAGCTCCGTCAGTTGCACGGAGGCGACGAGGCGGAACAGCGGCCGCAGCAACAACCGTCCAACGAAGATCAGCGCGGCAAGCGCGACGAAAGCCGGCAGAAAGGCGGTCGCCGCTTCGAAGGCGCTGAAGTCGCCGTCCTTCGTGCGCGCCAGCACCGAGACGAAGAACAGCGCCGGGGCCACCATCAGATCCTGCAGCAGCAGCACGGAAAAGGCGACGCGGCCGGGCGCCTTGTTGATGCGCCGCGCCTCCGAAAGCACGGGCATGACCACCGCCGTCGACGACATGGCGAGCGCCGCGCCCATCAGAATCGAGGGCGCGGGATCGACCCCGAACCAGTAATGGCCGACAGCCGCGAGCACGGTGGTGGAGACCGCGACCTGCGCCAGGCCGAGGCCGAACACCAGCCGGCGCAAGCGGACGAGGCGCTCCCACGACAATTCGAGGCCGATCATGAACAGCAGGAAGACGAGCCCGAATTCGGCGAGCTGCGAAACGCCCTGCACGTCGGTGATCGTGAACAGGGAGGCGACGTTGTGATTTTCCGCAAAGCGCCCGAGGCCATGCGGCCCGAGCGCCGCGCCGGCGAGCAGAAAGCCGAGAACGGGACTGACGCGCATCCGGTGAAACAGCGGCACGACGACGCCGGCGGTCGCCAGGAAGACCAGCGCCTCGCGATAAGACTCGAAATGCAGTGTGTGTTCGCCCACGAAGCCTCCCCCGCGCCCGCTACAACACAGATAGCGCCCGTGCGCTGTGAATCACAAACTTGCAGGCCGCGCTCGACGCAGCAATTTGCGATCCAATAGGCGGCTGGCGGCATTTACGGACCAAAAAAAGCGCCGCCCGAAGGCGGCGCCGGGTTATGAGCAAGGGCCGGCGGCTATTGCGCCTCGCCCCCGCTCGCTTCCTTTCCATGCGATCTCGCCGCCGGGCCCGCGGCGGCGACGCGCGTCCAGGTCTCGCCGCCGCAGAGAACGCCCCACAGGCAACCCTTGAGTTTCAGCTCATTGGCCGAGCGCAGGATGACGTATCCTTCGTAAATCTTGCCGTCGCGCGCATTGTAGAGCTTGCCCTTCCATTCGTTGGGCCCGCTCTTCGCGGCGCCGCGCAAGATCACCGTCCCGATGGCCCCCGCGTCCTCGGGCTTGCCCACGGCGACGAGCTTGGCGCAGAGCAGCCCGCCGTCGCAGTCGTAGAAGCTGAACTGCTCGCCGCCGTCCGGCCGGCGCCAGACCCCATGCGGATCGTTCGGGTCGCTGGCGCCGAACGCCGCCGGCGCGGTCGCCAGGGCGACAAGCGCCACGGCGCCAAACAAGCGCGCAAAGGGATCGAAGACAGAGAAATAACGCTTCATGTCGATCGCTCCTTTCCAGTTGCGATGCACAAAAGCATGCAGGATTTTATGGGCGATTCTTCGGCCTCAATGCGCGTGCGCTCGCGTGCGACGGCCACAATCCGTCCCACAAAGACCGGGAGGAGGCCGCGTCAACGCCGCAGCAGGCGCCGATAGACGTCGAGCGTCGCATGCTGCATCTGCTCGACGGAAAACCGCGCCTGCACGTTTTCGCGCGCGCGCAGCATCATGTCGTCGCGCTCCGAGGCGCGCATGGCGAGCGCCTCGCCGATGGCTTCGGCAAGCTTCGCCGGATCGCCCGGCGGCACGCGCCAGCCGGTGGCCTGATGACGCGGCGTCTGCGGCGGCGCGCGCACGATTTCCGGCGCGGCGCCGATGTCGGAGACGACGACCGGCGCGCCCATGGCCTGCGCTTCGATCGCCACGCGCCCGAAAGCCTCGGGCTCGGTCGAGGGCGCCACGATAACGGCGGCGGCGAGGTAGGCGGCCGGCATGTCGTCGCAATGGCCGACGCTGCGCACGAAACCCGCAACGCCGGCGCGGGCGATTTGCGCTTCGAGGGCGCGGCGGAAACTGTCGCTGTGCGGATCGCCGACGAACAGAATGCGAATGTCGTCGTGACCTTCCGCCGCGAGGCGGCGCGCGGCGTCAATCGTCACCGCATGGCCCTTGCGCGAGGCGAGCCGCGCCGGCAGCAGAACCACACGCTCATGCGGCGCGACGCCCCACGCGGCGCGCAGCCTTTGGACGCGCGCGGGCGACACGGCGGCGGGAGAAAAGGCGCGCAGATCGGCGCCGCGCGGAATGACGACCACGCGGTCGGCGGCCTCGGGATGCAGCTTCCGGATGCGCTCCGCCGCGAATTCGGAAATCGCGATCACAATGTCGCCGGACGCCATGATGGCGTTATAGCGCAGCTTGATCGGCGAGGCCCCGTAATAGGCGCTATGGTAGGTCGTAATGAACTTCGCGCCGGTCTGCCGCGTGGCGAAGTAAGCGACCCAGGCGGGCGCCCGCGACCGCGCGTGGACGATGTCGACGCCCTCGTCGCGGATGATGCGCGCGAGTTGCACCGAGTTCAGCGCCATGGCGATGGGGTTCTTCGTCGCCGCCGGGAAGGGAAGCCACACCCCGCCCTTCGACTGCAATTCGCTGACCATGCGGCCGCCGCGCGAGGCGACGAGGCACCGGCCGCCGGCCTGCGAGATCGCCTCCGCCATGTCGATGGCGGCGCGCTCCGCCCCGCCCGACTGGAGATCGGGAACGATCTGCAGGACCGTGCGCCCGGCGAGGATCGGGTCGGCTGCGGCGGTGAGAGGGGCGAGGGTCTGTGACATTCAGCGATTTAGCGAGCGTTCGATCCCGATGTGGCGACCCGCTCGCATTCTCTTGCGAGATTACTTACCAATTGTGAGCGTGGGCCGGAAAAGCAAGCTTGGGCGCCACGGCGATCATCCGGGAAGCATATGAGTCACAGCGATTTAGAACTCGATTACGTCGACATTGAGAACCCCGGCGGCGGCGCCCCCTGGCGGATCGCGCGGCGCCTCCGCCCGCCCGCCCGAGGGGGCGACGGCGGACCGGGCCTCGTCTGGCTCGGCGGATTCGCCTCTGACATGGCGTCGACGAAAGCGGCCTATCTCGACGACTGGGCGCGGGCGCGGGGCCGCGGCTTTCTGCGGTTCGACTACTCTGGCCACGGGCTCTCCGGCGGGAAGTTCGAAGACGGCTGCATCGGCGACTGGCTCGCGCAGGCCGAAGGCGTTTTGCTGCGCTCGACAGCGGGCCCGCAGATCCTCATCGGCAGCTCCATGGGCGGCTGGCTCGCCTTGCTGCTCGCGAAGCGCCTCGCCGAACGGAGCGAGGAGCGGCGCCTTGCGGGGCTCATCCTGCTGGCCCCGGCGGTGGATTTCACCGAAGAATTGATGTGGAAAAACCTCGACGCCGCCGCGCAGCGCGACATCATGGAGAAAGGAGTCCTCCTGCGCGCCTCGCAATATTCGCCCGTCCCGACGCCGATCACCCGCCGGCTCATCGAAGAAGGGCGCCGCCATCTTCTGCTCGGCGGCATGATTCGCGCCCATGCGCGCGTGCATATTCTACAAGGCATGGCGGACCCCGACGTGCCTTGGCGCCACGCGCTGACGCTCGTCGAGCATCTTCCCGCCGATCCGGTGACGCTGACCTTCATCGCCGACGGGGACCACCGCCTTTCGCGCGAGGAGGACCTCGCGCAGCTTGGCGCCGCCGTCGAGGTGATGAGCGCGCCCCCGGCCGGAGAGCCGCCGCGCGACCTCTTTTCGGCCGGTTAGCCGCAGCGCCGTCCGTTGAGGAAGAGCGTGGATTTCGGGCCTTGACAGGCCCGGCTCGCGCCTCGATGTTGCCGAACAACGCGTTCGGCATATCGAACGAGAGGATATTTTGACTGAATCCGAGCAGGCTCAGCAGCAAAGCGCCGAGCCGCAGGCCGCGCCTGGCGGCGACCTCGTCGGCGCGGCGGCGGCCCGGACGAATGGCAAATCGGTCGTCTTTCCGGTCGAGCAGGCGCTCGTCACCGACGGCGGCGGCTGCATTGCGCCGCTGGCCATCGGCTATGAGACCTATGGCGCGCTCAACGCCGACAGAAGCAACGCCATTCTCCTGTGCCACGCGCTGACCGGCGACCAATATGCCGCCGGCGTCCACCCCGTCACCGGCAAGCCGGGCTGGTGGGAGGCGATGGTCGGCCCCGGCAAGCCCTTCGACACGGAGCGCTATTTCCTCATCTGCTCCAATGTCGTCGGCGGCTGCATGGGCACGACCGGGCCGAGCTCGGTCAATCCGGCGACCGGCCGGCCTTACGGCCTCGACTTTCCGGTCGTCACCATTCGCGACATGGTGCGCGCCCAGGCGATGCTGATCGACCATCTGGGGATCGAGACGCTGTTTTGCGTCGCCGGCGGCTCCATGGGCGGCATGCAGGTGCTGCAATGGGCGGCGAGCTATCCCGAGCGCGTCTTCGCCGCCATGCCCATCGCCACGGCGGCCAAACACACGGCGCAGAACATCGGCTTCAACGAAGTTGGACGGCAGGCGGTGATGGCCGATCCCGACTGGCGCGGCGGGCGCTATCTCGAACAGGGCGTGCGCCCCGAGAAGGGCCTCGCCGTCGCGCGCATGTCCGCGCACATCACTTATCTCTCCGAGGCCGCTCTGCAGCGCAAATTCGGCCGCAAGCTGCAGGACCGCTCGGCGCCCACTTTCTCTTTCGACGCCGATTTCCAGGTCGAGAATTATCTGCGCTACCAGGGCCTCGCCTTTGTCGAGCGCTTCGACGCCAATTCCTATCTCTTCGTGACGCGGGCCTGCGATTATTTCGATCTCGCGGCCGATTACGGCGGCTCGCTCGCGCAGGCGTTCAAGGATACGAAGACGCGCTTTTGCGTCGTCGCCTTTACTTCGGACTGGTTGTATCCGACGTCCGATTCGCGCGCGATCGTGCATGCGCTCAATGCCGGCGGCGCGTCGGTGTCCTTTGTCGAAATCGAGTCCGACAAGGGCCATGACGCCTTTCTCCTGCACGAGCCCGTTTTCATCGCGACGACCCGCGGCTTCCTCGAAGCGGCGGCCGCGGCGCGCGGCCTGAAGGGGCGCGCATGATCAGGATCGGACAACCCCGCCAAGATCACCTGCTCATCGTCGACATGGTCGAACAGGGCGCGCGCGTGCTCGACGTCGGCTGCGGCGACGGCGCGCTGTTGCAGCTCCTCGCACAACGCAAGAACGTCGACGGGCGCGGGGTCGAGCTCTCCCAGCGCGGCGTCAACGAATGCGTCGCGAAGGGGCTCTCCGTCATTCAAGGCGACGCCGACGCCGATCTCGCCGATTATCCGGACGACGGTTTCGATTACGTCATTCTCTCGCAGACGCTGCAGGCGACGCGGCGGCCGCGCGAGGCGTTGAGCAACATGTTGCGCATCGGCCGGCGCGCCATCGTCTCCTTTCCCAATTTCGGCTATTGGCGCGTGCGCGCGCAGCTCGCCTTCCGCGGCCGCATGCCGGTCACCGGCAATCTCTCCTACAGCTGGCACGACACGCCCAATATCCACCTGTGCACCATCCGCGATTTCGTCGAGCTCATCGATGAGCTCGGCGCCAGCATCGAGCGCGGCGTCGCGCTCGATCACGCCGGCGTGCCGATCCGCGTCCATGCGCCCTGGTGGGTCTGGAACCTGCTGGGCGAGCAGGGTGTTTTCCTCCTGGCCCGCGGCGCGCCCCCGCAATAGCTCGCGCCCGTCGAATTGGCGCGCAAACATGCGACGGTTTGTCCCGCGCCCTCGGCTTTCGCGCCGCTTTCATTCGCGTTAGCCTCAGCGAGTCGACCGGTCGAGCGCCATCGCCCTTGAGCTGACGCCCCCGGCGGGAAAACAAGCTTTTATGCCAATGAGCCATCGCGACGACGTGCGCGAGAAGGGGGATGCGGGCGTGTCCACACAGACGAGCGACATCGCTTTGGGCCTCGCCGCCGATCGAAAAGGCCGGGCGGGCCGACGCAATGGGCGCATCGCCGTCGCCGAGCCTCCGGCGCTGCGCGATCTGCGCTTGTTTTCCCTCGTCGACGAGCCGACGCTCGCACGCCTTGCGCTCGAGGCGAAGGTCGAGACGTTCGACGAAGGCGGCGTCATCTTTCGCCAGGGCGATCCGGTCACCGCGGTCGTCGTCATTCTGCATGGTTTCGTGAAGGTGCTGCGGATCGCCTCCTGCGGCGACGAGACGTTGATCGGCATTCGCTCGAATGGCGAAACCGTGGGCGAACCGCCCATGAACCCCGGCGAGACCTGCCGCGTCTCGGCGGAGGCGATCGGGCCGACCTCTGTGCTCAAAATCCCCGCCGCCCGCTTCATGCGGCTGATGAAGGAGTCGCCCGCGCTCTTCGCCGCCGTCCTGCAGGACGGCAAGGACAAGATCGCCGCGCTCGTGACCGAGATCGAATCGCTCAAGGCGCAGAACGCCGATCAGCGGCTGGCCGGGTTCATCTTGTCGCTCTGTCCCCCGGGCGTCGAACAGTGCCGCTTTCGCCTTCCCTACGACAAGCGCCTGATTGCGGCGCGGCTCGGCGTCAAGCAGGAGACGCTGTCGCGCGCCTTCGCGAAGCTGCGCGACCATGGGGTGCGCACGGAGACGCGGGACATTCTCGTCGAAAGCGTGTCGCGCCTGGCTGGTCAGTTCGAGCAGCTCAGCCGGCAGACGCGGATGCCCTCCGAAAAACCCGACCCGCGCCGCGAGGATGCGGCCTGAGAAGCGCCCCGCCGTCGCGCCGCAGCAACGCTCAAGGCCGAGGCTAATAAGCGCTTGTCAATCCTGCGAAGCTGACTGAAAAGACCTTCCGCGAGTCGCGGGAGAATTGAGCGTGTCCAGCACGGATGTGAGAATTGTCGTCTGCGTGTCCTGCCGGGACGCGGGCGATCCCAATATCCAGCCCGGCGCCCGCTTTCTCGACGCCCTCCGCAAGAGACTGGCGGAGCGCAATCTGGCGATTCCGACCGAGGCCGTCGAATGTCTCGCCGTGTGCAAGCGGCCGGCGACCGTCGCCCTCGCGGCGCTTGGGAAATGGACCTATGTGATCGGCGATCTGAACCCGGAGACGAGCGTCGACGATCTGATCGAGTCGGCCCTGCGCTTCGGCGAGAGCGAGAACGGCATCGTCGCCTGGAAAGATCGGCCGACGTGCTTCCGCAAGGGCGTCGTCTCGCGCACGCCGCCGCTCCCCTGAAGCCTCAGGCGCGACGGCGTCGGCCTTCGCGGGTTACTTGGCGGCCTTGGCCCGCTCGATCGCCGCGGTGATCAGCCCGCGGGCGTCGGCGGCGTCGCCCCAGCCGGCGACCTTGGCCCATTTGCCCGGCTCGAGATCCTTGTAATGCACGAAGAAATGCTCGATGCGCCGCCAGGTCATCTCCTGAAGGTCGGTGTAATCGTGCACGTCATTGTAGCGCTGGGTCAGGCGCGAGGACGGGACTGCGACGATCTTCTCGTCGCCGCCGGCTTCGTCCGTCATGCGCAAAACGCCGATCGGCCGCACCGCGATGACGGCGCCCGGCGCGACGGGCCGCGTATTGGCGACGAGCACGTCGCAGGGGTCGCCGTCGTCGGAGAGCGTGTGCGGAATGAACCCGTAGTTCCCCGGATAGCGCATCGCCGTGTAGAGGAAACGATCGACGAAGAGCGTGCCGGAGGCCTTGTCGAGCTCATATTTGATCGGCTCCCCGCCGAGCGGCACTTCGACCACGACATTGACTTCATGCGGGGGATTCGCGCCGATCGGAATGGCGTCGAGACGCATAATGTTAAGCTCCGGTTTCGAGAAGAGTCTTCAAAGGGCGCGCCGCGCGCTCGGCCACGCGTTGCGCGGGACCGGTTCCGTCGCGCTCCTCACGGACGCGCGCGTCTGGGACCGGCGCTCAGCGCGCCTCTTAGGGACTGGACCGGCGCGCAAAGTCAACCGTTTTTGCGCCCTTGCCTTCAGGTTTCGAAAGCTTTTCGGGCGGTCAAGGCGCGTCTGGCGCGGCGCTGACGGCGCGCGCCGCGCGCTCGCCCGCCGCCTGCATCTCTTCCGACGACAGCGGGCCGACGAGGACGAAAGCGAATCCCGCCGCCCGCCACTCGACCGCAGAGACGCCCTGCCCGGCGCGCGGCGCCTGCGGCGCATTCGCCGCCTCGGCGCGCTCGAAATAGAGACCGACCCGCGCGCCGTCCGCCCGCTCATAGATGAGCAGTCCGGCGGGGGCCGCGACGCCCGGCGCGACGCGGCCGCCGATGAGTCGCAGGCCGAGGTCTGCGAGGTCCGGCGTAGAGGAGAAGCCGACGCGCTCCTGCAGCCAGGCCGCGAGCTCGCCGCGCCGGGAAATGTCGATTTCGACCGGGCGCGCGTCCGAGGCGTAAGTGGCGTAGGTCAGCCCCGCCCGTCCCGCATAGCTCTGCGTGAGCGACGCGGCGACCGGCGGACGCGGCGTCTCGTGGCGGCCCACGAACACCAGCGCCGCCAGCCCGGCGACGGCGGCCCCGGTGAGCAGCGTCAGCAGCGTCGACAGCATCGCCTGCCGGCGTCGCTGGGCGCGTAAATCGTCCAGTCGCTGCGCAGGCCGCGACGCGCCGGGCCGACCCCAGTGGATGGCGCCGGTTTCGATGGGCCCCTGAGTCGACACAGGCGCGCGCGACGCCGCGTCCTTGAGCGAGAGCGGCGGCGTCTCATGCGCGACGGGCTCGAAAGCTGCGCGCAGCGCGGCGTTCTGGCGCCGCCAGCCCTCCACGAGGGCCGCATGTTCCGGGTGCTGCAGCAGATGATCCTCGACCTTGCGCCGCCGTTCCGGATCAAGCTCGCCGTCGACGAGCGCGTGCAGGTCGCTTTCCTCGATAAAACCAGAGGACTTCAAGACTCGAGCCTATTTCACGACGCGCAGATGCGCCGCCGCCCGACGCGCGCCAGTGTCGACGCTGGGCGGGCGCAGGCCGTCTGCGGCGAGCGCGGCGCGGGCGCGCGTCAAGCGGGCGAGCAACGTCTCCCGCGGGGCGCCGACGATCCGCGCGGCGGCGTCGTAGCCGAAGCCTTCGAGCGCCACGAGCAGCAATGCGGCGCGATCGTCCAAGGAAAGCTCGGCAAGGCCCTGGACGATGGGCGGCTGGCGCGGCGCGGTTCGCGGCGCAGCGGCGAGGCGCTTCGTCGCCATGGCGGTCAGCGCGGCATAGGCCTCGACGCGCGCCTCGTCGAGATCAGCCGGCCGCAGCTCCCTGGCGCGGATTCTCGCGCCGACGCTCTGCAAGGCGCTCTGCACGAGTTCGTCGGAAAGCGCCTGGCCCGCGCCGGCGCAGAGCGCGCGCGCGTAGCGGCGCAATGCGGGGACGACCCCGCCAAGACCTTCGAGGATCCCGGCTTTCCTGGACATATCCGGCCCATTCAGAAGATGAGGGACCCGCCTTCAGTGGCGTTTCCTATGGAATGATAGGTCAAGCGACGGCAAATGGCCACAGGCTCGCGACCGCATTTTCATATACTGACCTCCCCGGCGCCGCCCAGGGTTTCCTTTGGGCCAAATCCACGCTAAAGGGCGCGCGACCCGTTTTCGCTTGAGATATGGACGCCCCGATGACACAGCCCGCCGCGCCCGCCGCTCCTTTCGCCGGAATCCTCGCCGGAAAAAAGGGCCTGATTCTGGGCGTCGCCAATAATCGCTCGATCGCCTGGGGCATCGCCAAGGCCTGCGCCGACGCCGGGGCCGAGCTCGCTTTGACCTATCAGGTCGAGGCGCTCGAGAAGCGCGTGCGCCCGCTCGCCGCCGAACTCGGAGCCCATGTCGTCGGCCGTTGCGACGTCGCCGAGCCCGAGACGATCGACGCGATCTTCGCCGAGGTCGCGAAGCTTTGGGGCAAGGTGGATTTTGTCGTCCACTGCCTCGCTTATTCCGACAAGGATCAGCTCGACGGCCGCTACGTCGACACGACGCTCGACAATTTCCTGATGTCGATGAACATCTCCTGCTTCAGCTTCACGGCGATCGCGCAGCGCGCTGAAAAGCTGATGCCGGAAGGCGGTTCGCTGCTCACCCTCACCTATTACGGCGCCGAGAAATGGATGCCGCATTACAATGTGATGGGCGTCGCCAAGGCGGGGCTCGAGGCCTCGGTGCGCTATCTCGCCGCCGACCTCGGCGAGAAGAACATCCGCGTCAACGCCATCTCGGCCGGCCCGATCAAGACCATGGCGGCCTCCGGCATCGGCGACTTCCGCTATATCCTGCGCTGGAACGAGTATAACGCGCCGCTGCGCCGCGTCGTGACCATCGAGGAAGTCGGCGAGACCGCCGTCTATCTGCTCTCGCCGATGTCGCGCGGCGTCTCGGGCGAAATCCTGCATGTCGACGCCGGCTATCACGTCGTTGGCATGATGAACCCCGCCGCCGCGCCGAAGATGGCGGACCTGCTGGCGCTATTGCCGCAGAAGTAAGGCGCTCTTGCCTCAGTCACGCCCGCGCTTGTCGCGGGCGTCCAAGGCGCGTCCGCGGCGACGGCGGGTCATGACGAGGGACCCCCCGGGTTAGCCGCCCACAAGCGGGGCGTCACACCCCCTCGGGCCGCCCGACCATCGTCACCAAGAGCTTGCCGTCGCCCAAGAGCTTCTTCGCCGCGCGCTTGGCGTCCTCCAGACCCACGGCGGCGATCTTGCCGTTTCTTTCGTCGAGATAGCTCGGCTCGAAACCGTCCATCTGCAGATGGACGAGCTGGCTTGCGATCTTCGTCGAGGTGTCGAAGCGTAGCGCATAGGAGCCGATGAGGAATTTCTTCGCCTTGTCGAGCTCGTCCTCGGTCGGGCCTTCCTCGGCGTAGCGCCGCACTTCCTCTTCGATCACGCGCAGCGCTTCGCCGGCGCGTTCGTTCTTGGTCGCGGCGGCGCCGATCAGCATCGGGCACTGGTCGTATTCGTTGAGCTGCGCATAGACGCTGTAGGCCATGCCGCGTTTCTCGCGCACTTCTCTGAACAGCCGCGCCGTGAAGGAGCCGCCGCCGAAGATGTGGTTCGCGACGACGACCGCAAAATAGTCCGGATCGCGCTTGGTGACGCCGGTGCGGCCAAAGCGGATCGTCGTCTGCGGGATGTCGAGATTGACGATATGGCGCGCGCCCGCGCCGGCGACGATCGTCGGCGCAACCTCGATCAGATCATTGGCCATGGAGAAGGCGCCGAAGGTCGAATCGAGCCGATCGGAAAGCGTCTGCGCGTCGATCGCGCCGACGACGGCGATCTTCAGATCCTTGCGCGCGAACAGCCGCTCGCGCAGCGCCAGGAGATCGGCGCGCGACAGCGTGTCGATCGAGGACAGCTCGCCGCGCACCGGGCGCCCGTAGGGGTGGCCGGCGAAGGCCGCCTCGCGGAAGGCCTTCGCCGCCATGGCGTCGGGATCATTGGCGTCGCGCTTCAGTTCGGCCACGAGCTGGCTGCGCACCCGCGCGACGTCGGGCTCGGCGAGATGCGCGTCGATCAGCGCGTGCTTCAACAATTCGAACGCCTTGTCGGCGTTCTTCGACAAGGTCTGCAAATGGCCGGAAATCGAGTCGCGGTCCGCCCCGAAACCCAGGTGAATGGCGAGTTCGTCGATGGCGCGGTGGAAGCCGCGCGCGTCATGGGGGCCCGCGCCTTCGTCGAGCAGGGAAGCGAGCAGCGTCGCGAGGCCGGGCTTGTCGGCCGGGTCCTGCGCTGCGCCGCCGCGCAGGGAAAACTCCAGCGCGACCAGCGGCACGGCGTAGCTTTCGACGAGCCAGGCGGTTATCCCGCCGGGGGTGACGACCTTCTGCACATGCTCGGCGCGGGAGGCCATGGTGACGGCGGGGGCGTGGGCGGTCATGGGGCGTTCCTGAAAAGAGTCGGGCCGGCGCGCTCGCCAGCCCGTCGATGAAGCGTCAGGCGTCGATGTCGGCCGGCAACAGGAAGCCGGTCACGGCGCGGCGCTTGTCGAGCCATTTGCGCGCCGCGGCGGTCACGTCCCCGGCCGTCACCGCCTCCATGCGCGCCGGCCAGGCCGCCACATCTTCAATCGTGAGGCCGGTCGCGAGCGCCTCGCCATACCAGCGGGCGAGCGAGGCCTGGCTGTCCTGCGCGTAAATGGCGTCGGCGACGAGCCGCGTCTTGGTGCGCTGCAAATGCGCGTCGTCGATCGGCTCGTCGATGAAGCGCTTGACGACGCGGTCGATCGCCGCGTCGAGCTCCTCGAGAGAGACGCCCGGCGCCGGGGTCGCATAGACCCACAGCCGCGTGTCGTCGACGGCCGAGCCCAGATAATAGGCCCCCGCGCCCACCGCGTATTTCTCCTCGACCACCAGCGTCTCATAGAGCGCGCTGGTCGCGCCGCCGCCGAGCATATGGGCGAGCGTCTCGAGCGCCTCAGCCTCGCCGGGGGCGGCCGTCTTGTAGGAAGGGACGAGGAAGACGCGCTCATGCGCCGGCTGCTCCACCTTCTCGTCGGAAAGCGAAACGAGACGATGGGCGCGATGCGGCGGCTCCTGGGTGCGCCGGCGCTGCGGCGGTTCGGCGCGGGCCGGTATCTTGCCGTAGGTCTCGCGGGCGAGGCGCGCGACCTCCTCGGCCTCAATGTCGCCGGCGACGATGAGGATGGCGTTCTCGGGCGTATAGAAGCGATTGTAATAGAACAGCGCGTCTTCGCGGTTCAGGTCCTCGATCTCATGGTTCCAGCCGATGATCGGCGTGCCATAGGGATGGTGGGCGTAAAGCGCGGCCTGAACGGCCTCGTCGAGCTGGGCGGCGGGATCGTTGTCGGTGCGCATGCGGCGCTCCTCCAGCACCACGTCGCGCTCCGGCGTGACCACCTCGTCGGTCAACACGAGGTTGATCATGCGATCCGCCTCGAACTGCATCAGCGTGCCGAGGTGCTCCTTGCCGATCCGCTGGAAATAGGCCGTGTAATCGTAGCTCGTGAAGGCGTTCTCCTGGCCGCCGAGCTCGGCCACGAGATTGGAGAATTCGCCCTGCGGATGGTTCTTGGTGCCCTTGAACATCAGATGTTCGAGGAAATGCGCGATGCCCGATTTGCCGATCGGATCGTCGGCGGAGCCGTTCTTGTACCAGATCATATGGGTGACGACGGGCGTGCGGTTGTCGGGGATGACCACGACCTCGAGACCGTTGTCGAGCTTGAAGTGCGAAATTTCCGCGCCGGCATGCGCCGAGCCGCCGGCCGCGCCCGGGGTGAGCGAGACGGTCGGCGGCAGAGGTGAAGACGACATCGACGAGCCTTTCTAGCGGCGCCCCGGCCGCCCGAAACGATAAACTTCGTCTCTATATAGGCCCAAATCCGCGCCGCCGAAACTCAATCCTTGTCGGGGTCCTTCTGGACGAAACGCGGCCAGCGGAACCAGGATTCCGACCCGCCGCTCGACGGCTTGGCCTGCTGAGCAGGGGTCGCCGCGCCCGGCTGCGCCACCGGGTCTTTGTCGTCCTTGTTGCCGAGATAGCCGAGCGGGTTCCACCAGCTCGATTTCTTGGCCTCGGAATCCGGAACCTTGCTGAGGTCCATGGAAGGCCGGCGATAGCCCGTCGGGGGTTCCGTCAGCATGCGGCGGCTCGGCTCTTCGGAAGAAAGGGCGACGTCGGCGCGCTTGTTCAACAATACGCGCTGGAAGAAGCCGGGCTCGTCGTCCGTGCCGGGCGCCGCGTCGGGCCGCGGGCCGCGGACGCGTTCGAGAAGACCGGGTTTCTTCTCCGGCGGCGGGGCGTTCGGCACGCGCGCGTAGCGATCCGTGGACCGGTTCCGGTTGGTGGTCGTGTCGGTGGGCCAACCCTCGGGGCGATCCGCCCGGTCGCGCGGCGCCGGCAATTCGCCGATCTTCGGCGGCAGCACGAGCTTCGGCCGCTCGCGGTAATCAATCGACGCGGCGGAGGGGTCGGATGAAACGCCGAAAAGCTCCATGACCGCGCCAACGGTGGACTTGTCGTCGGCGGCATGCGCCGCCCCGCCGCAGACCGCGACGAGGCCCGCCAGGGCGAAAGCAGCGCGGCGCGGGAACCGAGCGAGCTTCATCATTTGAACTCCTTGGCAAAACGAAAACATGGGCGCGCCCTCGCCGGGCGGCGTCAAAGGCCCAACATGCGCGTCCTTTGGTGGCGATTTAGTGGCGAAAGCTTCAGGCCGCGCTTTCGGCCGGCGGCGGCGGCGGAAACAGGGTCTCGAACAGCAGCAGCGCCACGCCCGCGGTGATCGCGACGTCGGCGACGTTGAAGACGTAATTGGCCAGCGGCCCGACCGGCAGGGTCGTATGCAGATAGAAGAAATCCGCCACCGCGCCGCGCGCGATCCGGTCGAGCGCGTTTCCCACGGCGCCGCCGACGACAAGACCGAGCGCGATTGCGGTGAGGCGGCTCTGCGCGCGCCACATCCACGACAACAGAAACGCGACGATCATCGCCTGCCCCGAAAGGAGCAGGGCCCGGCCGGTGCCCTCATGGGCGGGAAAAAGCGAATAGGAGACCCCGTAGTTCCACGACAGCACCAAATCGAGAAAGGGCGCGACCGTCACCGGCTGGCGGCCCTCGATGCCGAAGACATGGAGCATCCAGAACTTATGGGCCTGATCGAGCAGAGCGGCGGCGCAAACGGCGGTGAGGCCGAGCGCGCGGGGGGAGGCGGATAAGGACGGCAACGACTCGTTCTCTGACGCAGGTGACGGCGGTCCATTTTAATGAACCCGCTCCGGCGCGGCTAGCGGCGACGCGACAAACCTTGACATCGCCGGCCGCCCGACATATTTCCGAGCCGCTGTTGGCACTCGTCGTAAGAGAGTGCCAACAATTTCGCTTATGGCTTGCGGCGGGCGGCATTTTCGTCCGGCGCGCAAAAAAGGAAGACTTAACAATGGCGTTTCGTCCCCTGCACGACCGGGTCGTGGTCAAGCGTCTCGAAGGCGAGGAAAAGACCAAGGGCGGCATCATCATCCCCGACACCGCCAAGGAAAAGCCCCAGGAGGGCAAAGTGATCGCGGTGGGTCCCGGCGGCCGCGACGAGAGCGGCAAGCTCACCCCCCTCGACGTGAAGGCCGGCGACCGCGTCCTGTTCGGCAAGTGGTCCGGCACCGAGGTCAAGATCGACGGCGAAGATCTGTTGATCATGAAGGAAAGCGACATCCTGGGCATCGTCGACTAACTCGACCCGACCCTCAAACGCTTCCCTCAACCATTCCAGGAGTTTCACATGGCTGCCAAAGACGTCCGTTTCTCCACCGACGCGCGCGACCGCATTCTGCGCGGCGTCGACATCCTCGCCAACGCCGTCAAGGTCACGCTGGGCCCCAAGGGCCGCAACGTCGTGATCGAGAAGAGCTTCGGCGCGCCCCGCATCACCAAGGACGGCGTGACCGTCGCCAAGGAGATCGAGCTTTCCGACAAGTTCGAGAACCTCGGCGCCCAGCTCGTCCGCGAAGTCGCCTCCAAGCAGAATGACCTGGCCGGCGACGGCACCACCACCGCCACCGTTCTCGCCGCCGCGATCGCCCGCGAAGGCGCCAAGGCCGTCGCCGCCGGCCTCAATCCGATGGATCTGAAGCGCGGCGTCGATCTCGCCGTCGACGCCATCGTCGCCGACCTCAAGGCGCATTCGAAGAAGGTCACCTCCAACGACGAGATCGCCCAGGTCGGCACCATCTCGGCGAATGGCGACACCTTCATCGGCGAAGAGATCGCCAAGGCGATGCAGAAGGTCGGCAATGAGGGCGTGATCACGGTCGAGGAGGCCAAGAGCCTCGAGACCGAGACCGACATCGTCGAGGGCATGCAGTTCGATCGCGGCTATCTGTCGCCCTACTTCATCACCAACGCCGAGAAGATGATCGCCGAGCTCGACGACGCGTATCTTCTCATCCACGAGAAGAAGCTGTCGACGCTGCAGCCGCTGCTGCCGATCCTCGAGGCCGTCGTCCAGACCGGCAAGCCGCTCGTCATCGTCGCCGAGGACATCGAGGGCGAGGCGCTCGCCACCCTCGTCGTCAACAAGCTGCGCGGCGGCCTGAAGATCGCGGCCGTGAAGGCGCCGGGCTTCGGCGACCGCCGCAAGGCCATGCTCGAAGACATCGCCATCCTCACGGGCGGCCAGATGATCGCCGAGGACCTCGGCATCAAGCTCGAGAACGTGACGCTCCCCATGCTCGGCCGCGCCAAGCGCGTGCGCATCGAGAAGGAGAACACCACGATCATCGACGGCGCCGGCGACAAGAAGGACATCGAGGCCCGCATCTCCCAGATCAAGGGCCAGATCGAGGAGACGACGTCCGACTACGACCGTGAGAAGCTCCAGGAGCGTCTGGCCAAGCTCGCAGGCGGCGTCGCGGTGATCCGCGTCGGCGGCGCGACCGAAGTCGAGGTGAAGGAGAAGAAGGACCGCGTCGACGACGCTCTCAACGCCACCCGCGCGGCCGTTGAAGAAGGCGTTTCGCCCGGCGGCGGCGTCGCGCTGCTGCGCGCCATCAAGGCGCTCGACGGCGTCAAGGTCGGCAACTCCGACCAGCAGACCGGCGTCGAGATCGTCCGCAAGGCGATCCAGGCTCCGGCCCGTCAGATCGTCGACAACGCCGGCGGCGACGGCGCGGTCGTTGTGGGCAAGCTGCTCGAGGCCGCGGACTACGGCTTCGGCTTCGACGCTCAGAAGGGCGAGTTCGGCGATCTGATCAAGCTCGGCATCATCGACCCGACCAAGGTCGTGCGCACCGCGCTCCAGGACGCCGCGTCGATCGCCGGCCTGATCATCACCACCGAGGCGACGATCACCGAACAGCCGAAGAAGGAAACCGCGCCGGCCATGCCGGGCGGCGGCATGGGCGGCATGGACTTCTAAGTCCCGCCTGCCTGAAAAGCGTTCGAAAGCCCCGGGGAAGCCCGGGGCTTTTTTTGTCGCCCAACCGAAAAATGCGTGGCGCCTGCGAAAAGAACCCATCCGAGAATCTTCCCCGCACGCGGCTTTCTCCTGTCTTTGCGGGCGTTGCGGACGCTGTGCGGGAGCGACGAAAGCGCGCGCCATCGGGTCATTGCGAGACCGGCGCCGCTCGGCTACCATCGCCACAGGCGCGGCGGTCCTGTTCGCGCTTCTAAAACCACGATCGGGAGAGATTGAGATGGCGAGCAATCGCGCGTCGACGGACGCGGACTGGGCCGAACACATGAAAACCTATAACGGCTTCCTCTGGCTGCTGAAATTTTCCGCAGCGGCCTCGGCGGTAACACTGGTCGCCCTCTTCTTCCTCTTCGCGCGATAAACGCGCAACGCCCCTCACGCCTAGCCGTCAGGGGCCACCATGACGGCGACGGTTTTCGCTTTTGAAAATCGGAGTTCGTCATGCGCATTGCCGTATTGGCCGAAACGGACAGAGCCGAGCCGCGCGTCGCGGCGACGCCAGAAACCATCAAGAAATTCATCAGTCTCGGCGCGGAGGTCGCGGTTCAGTCCGGCGCCGGCGCCGGGGCTGGGGTTTCGGATGAAGACTACGCCGCCGCCGGCGCGACACTTGCGCCCAACGCGGCCGCCGCGCTCGCGGGCGCCGATATTTTGCTGCGCGTGCGGCGCCCCGCCGCCGCCGAACTCGCGGGCGCCAAGCAAAATCTCGCGGTCATCTGCATCCTCGACCCGTTCGGAAACGAGGCCGCGCTCGCGGATCTCGCCCGCGCCGGGGCCATCGCCTTCGCCATGGAGTTCATGCCGCGCATCACCCGCGCGCAATCCATGGACGTTCTCTCGTCTCAGGCGAATCTCGCAGGCTATCGCGCGGTGATCGACGCGGCGGCGGAATACGGCCGTTCTTTCCCCATGATGATGACGGCGGCCGGCACCGTGCCCGCCGCCAAGGTCTTCATCATGGGCGTCGGCGTCGCGGGCCTGCAGGCCATCGCCACGGCGCGCCGCCTCGGCGCGATCGTCACCGCGACGGACGTGCGCCCGGCGACGAAGGAGCAGGTCGAATCGCTCGGCGCCAAATTCCTCGCGGTCGAGAACGAAGAGTTCCAGCAGGCGCAGACCGCCGGCGGCTACGCCAAGGAGATGTCCAAGGAATATCAGGCGGCGCAGGCGGAACTGACCGCGAGCCACATCGCCAAGCAGGACGTCGTCATCACCACGGCGCTCATACCCGGACGTCCGGCCCCTCGGCTCATCTCGGCCGACATGGTGCGCTCGATGCGGCCGGGGTCGGTCATCATCGACCTTGCGGCGGAGCGCGGCGGCAATTGCGAGCTTACGCGCCCGGGCGAGACCGCGGTCGAAAACGGCGTGAAGATCGTCGGCGCGCTCAATCTGCCCGGCCGGATGGCGCCGACCGCGTCGAGCCTCTACGCGCGAAACCTCCTCGCCTTCGTCGAGACGCTCGTCTCCAAGGAGACGAAGCAGCTTGCAATCAATTGGGACGACGAACTCGTGAAAGCGACCGCGCTCACGCGCGACGGCGTCGTCATCGACGAACGTTTCAAAAAGGCCTGACCCCAACAACTTCTTAAAGAGGGCGTCGAACCATGACCGACTCTACGCAGCAATTGCTTGACAAGGCGCGGGCCGCGGCGGAAGCCGCCCGTCAGCTCGCGGATCAGGCCCAGCATTATTCCGATGAACTCGCCCAGACGGCGGCGGCCGCCGCTTCGCACGGATTGGGCGGCGGGGCGATCGACCCGGTCGTCTTTCGCCTTGCTATTTTCGCGCTCGCCGTCTTCGTCGGCTATTACGTCGTCTGGTCGGTGACGCCGGCGCTGCACACGCCGCTGATGTCGGTGACCAACGCCATTTCCTCCGTCATCGTCGTCGGAGCGCTTCTCTCGGTCGGCGTCGACGCGTCGAGCGCCTCCGACAGCGGCTCGGATTGGGCGCGCTGGCTCGGCTTCATCGCGCTCATTCTCGCCTGCGTGAACATATTCGGCGGCTTCCTCGTCACCGAACGCATGCTCGCCATGTATAAAAAGAAGGGCTGACCGGCATGAGCGCGAATATCGCAGCCCTTCTCTATCTCGTCGCCGGCGTGCTGTTCATCCTCGCGCTGCGCGGCCTCTCCTCGCCCGCGACGTCCCGAGAGGGCAATCGCTACGGCATGATCGGCATGGCCGTCGCCGTGGCCACGACGCTGCTCCTGCATCTGCCGCCGCTCTTCGGCCTCGTGCTGATCCTGATCGGGGCGGGGGCGGGCGGCGGGCTCGGCGCCTATGTGGCGCAGCGCGTGCCGATGACGGCGATGCCGGAACTCGTCGCCTTCTTCCATTCGCTCGTCGGCCTCGCCGCCGTGCTGGTGGCGGGCAGCGCCTTTTTCGCGCCGCAGGCCTTCGGCATTGGCGCGCCGGGCCATATCGAGGGCGGCAGCCTCTTCGAAATGTCGCTCGGCGCGGCGATCGGCGCGATCACCTTTACCGGATCGATCATCGCCTTTCTCAAGCTCTCCGAGCGCATGAGCGGCAAGCCGATCCTGCTGCCCGAGCGCCACACGATCAACATCATGCTCGGCGTTGGCCTCGTGGCGCTGATCCTGTTGTTCGTGACCACGGAATCGGGCCTCTGGCTCCTGGCGCTGATCCTCGTCTCCTTCGTGCTCGGCGTAACGCTCATCATTCCGATTGGCGGCGCCGACATGCCGGTCGTCGTCTCCATGCTCAATTCCTATTCGGGCTGGGCGGCGGCGGGCATCGGCTTCACATTGGGCAACCTCGCGCTGATCATCACCGGCGCGCTGGTCGGCTCCTCGGGCGCGATCCTCTCCTACATCATGTGCAAGGGGATGAACCGCAGCTTCATCTCGGTGATCCTCGGCGGCTTCGGCGGCGAGACGGTGGTCGGCGGCGGCGCCAAGGAGACGCGCAACGTCAAGCAGGGCTCGGCGGAGGACGCCGCCTATATCATGCAGAACGCCGGCAAGATCATCATCGTGCCGGGGTACGGCATGGCGGTGGCGCAAGCCCAGCATGCCCTGCGGGAAATGGCGGACCTGCTCAAGAAGGAAGGCGTCGAGGTCAGCTACGCGATCCATCCGGTCGCTGGCCGCATGCCGGGCCATATGAACGTGCTGCTCGCCGAAGCCAATGTGCCCTATGACGAGGTCTTCGAGCTCGAGGACATCAATTCGGAATTCGGCCAGGCGGACGTGGCTTTCGTCATCGGCGCCAATGACGTCACCAACCCGGCGGCGAAGACCGACAAGTCCTCGGCGATTTACGGCATGCCGATCCTCGACGTCGAAAGGGCGAAAACGGTCCTCTTTCTCAAGCGCGGCATGGGCTCGGGCTATGCGGGCGTGGAGAACGAGCTCTTCTTCCGCCCCAATACGATGATGCTGTTCGGCGACGCCAAGAAGACCGTCGAGGCGATCGTAAAATCGCTGTCGCACTGACGGAAGCGTCGCGCAATAAAGGGCCCGGGCGTTTTCGCCTGGGCCCAAAATTGCGAGGCGGCCTCGTCCTCCGAGACGCGCGCCTCGCGCGCTCCTCGGGATGAGGCCTAAGGTAAGGGTCTCGAACCCTGGAAAAGCCCCTCATGCTGAGGAGCCGCCAAAGGCGGCGTCTCGAAGCATGAGGAGCCTGCGCAGCAGGCGTCTCGATGCATGCGGGGGGCAGCCCGCGCCGACTCGTCAAAAAGCCCGGGAGCGGGCTCCCGGGCTTTTTTCGTTAGATCAATTCCAGTTGAAGGCCACCGGCTGGAACCAGGTCGAGACGTCCGGCAGGCCACCCTCGTCGCCGGTGAAGAAAATGCCCGGCGCGCCTTTCTTATCCCGCCCGAACTCATATTTCGCGGCGAAATAATAGGTCCGCTGCGGGAACGGGTGGAACAGGAAGTATTTGTAGTTGTTGACGTTGTCGATGCCGAAGTCGAAGGAGAACCGATCGCTCCACTTGTAGTTGATCTTGGTGTCGACGACGAAGAAGGGATCGAAGGCGAAGTAGATCCCATAGGCGCGGTCATTGTTCGCCATGGTGCGCCACAGTTTGCTCTGATAGCGCCCGGCGACCGTAAAGGACCAGCGGTCGTCCGGCCGATAGGTGATCGCCAGCGTCCCGCGCCAGTTCGGCACGTTCGGCACATTCTTGCCCGCCACCGAGGTCGCCCAGGGAATTTCGGCGTTTGCGGCGCTCGGGATCCAGGTCGGATTGGCGATGATGCGCGAGTTGAGCCAGGTCGCGCTGCCGAGCACCTCCAGCCCCCTTAGAAGAACATTGTCTTTCTGAAACGCGACTTCGACGCCGCTGTTGCGAATGCGCTGCACATTCGTCGGCGTCGAAGCGGTGATCGCCGTTCCGGGCACGACGGTCACCTGGCTGATGATCGCGTCGCGCACCTGCTCGTCGAAGAAGGACACGCGCGCGGTGCCGTCCGGCCCGATCCTGCGCTCGATCGCGAGCTCGGAGCTGATCGCATTCTCGGGGCGCAGATTGGGATTGGGATTGGTCACCTGTCCCGTGTTGGTGATGGTCGCCAGATTATAAAGTTCGCGCACGGTCGGGAAGCGATTGGCCATGCCGATCGAGCCCCGAACGGTCCAGTGATCGTCGTAGAAATATTCGAGCGAGCCCTTGGGCGAGAAGCGCGTGCTGTATTGGTTGGGCTGATAGATCGGCAGCCTGGTGCTGAGCGCGCCGGTAAGATTTGTGCCGAAAGCGTTGATGTTGGCCGACTGATTATAGCCGTTCGACGCCTGCCACACTTCGCCGCGGATGCCGGCCGTGAACTTGAGATCCTCGCGCAGCTTGATGGCGTCCTGCGCCCACAGCGCCTGCGTGCGGGTGGTGCCCTGCGCGATGGAGGCGGCGGTCCCCGTATTGGCGCCGAGCCCCGACGCCCAGTTGGAGGTCAGCCAGACCGGGTTGTTGAGGTGGAACTGGTCGCCGTGCACGCCGAAGCTGATGTCGTGGCCCTGGAGCGGACCTTCCGGCGGACGGGCGATGCCCTTGGCGTCGAAGAGCGTCCAATAGGTGCCCGTAAACACTGAGTCGCGGCCGTTGAGCGTAAAGCCGGCCGGCGGCGTCGCCGAGAAGGGCGAGACCTGATCGGACTGAAGATAAGTGAAATTCGACGCCGAAACCTCGAAGTCGAACGGACCGCCGCTGTTCGATCTGACCGCGGCGGCGTTCACCATGATCTTCTCCTGCACCCGGTAATAGGCGCTCGCGAAGTTCTGCAGCGCCGCCGTGCCCAGGAAGCTGGACGTCGGGCCCCAATTGGCGCCGTAGCCGGGAACGAGATAGTTCTCCGGATAGGACGTGCCGTCGTTGGACCAGAAGGCGAAAGTGTAGGTGCCGCGGATCGTGTTGGTGAAGTCGTAGGCGAGTTTGAGTTTGGCGTTGACCTGATCGTTGTTGAGATTGCCGCCCGAGCCGAGGACGTTGGCGAAGGTCGTGCCGTAGACGTTGCTCATGATGTACGAGCCGGGGATCAGCGCCGGCGTCGTCGTATAGGTGAGCGGCTGCTGCGAGCCGCGCTGCCAGTTGCCGGAGATCGTGTAGGAGAAGTCGCCGATCTTGTTGCCGACGAACATGCTCGTCACATTATTGACGAGGGTCTTGTTCGTGCCCCACAGGTGGAAATCCTGGATCGCCACCGTGTCTTTCACCGAGACTTCGAGCTTCTCCGGCATGCGCGTCGTGATTTTCAGCACGCCGCCGATGGAGTTGCCCGGATATTGCGCCGCGAAGGGTCCGTAGAGGAAGTCGACGCGCTCGATTTCTTCCGGCGCGACGAGGCCCCAGCGCGGGGCGCCGATGGTGTTATCGTTGCCGATCAATGCGGTAAGCAGGAGATCATCGGCGTAAACCAGGCTGCGGGCCGAGGAGCCGACGCCCCAGGTGCGGGTCTGCAGCACCGCCTGCGTGTCGCCGACATTGCGTTTGCGCACGAACAGGCTGGGCATGTACCGAACCGCGTCTTCGGTGTCGACGATATTGATCTTCCGCTCGATCTGCTGGCGCGTGACGCTCGCGACCGTATTGGGAAGCTGCCATTTCTCGACGAAGGCCGGCCTCCCGTCGGGAAGCGTCGGCGACCAGCGCGAGACGACGGGCGAGGGCGCGACCGGGACCGCGGGCCCCGGGCTCACGCCGGGCTGCGCGACGGCCGGGCCGGCGGGGCGCGCCGGGCCGCGGTTGACCGCGGCGCGGCGCTGGCCGCCGACGTCGATCGTCGGAAGATTGTGAGTCGCCATGGCTGGCGACAGGACGACGAGAGACAATGCGCCGGCGGAGACGCCGCGCAACAGAAAATAACGGGACATTTTGTTCGAGTCCTTCCGCGGGCGCCGAACGGGGCGGCGCGTCTGATTTGGCGCTTGGCCTTGTTTTTTCGTTCGAATCAGACTGCGGAAGGCGGCGCGCGGGCAGGCGCGTTCAGATTAATGGCGGAACGGGGCGCGGGAGCGTCGCGCTCGACGAAAGCGACGCGCAGGTAAAAGCGGAGCGCCTGCGCCAGGAAATAGGGCGGCTCGCCACTAATGACGCTGAAGCCGAGCTGACAGAGCGAACAGCTTGCGTGGTCAGCGCCCAACGGCGCCTGCGCCGGGGCGCCCTTGACGTCTGCGGGAGCCGAAGCCTGCGCGGCGACAATCTGGCGATGGCAGAAGACAAAGCCGTCACGCGCCGCCGCGGCGCCCGCGAAGGACGCGCCGAGCTGTGTCAGCAAAGCGACACAGACAATCAGCGATGCGAGTAGCCTCTTGCGCATTCGTCGTCCGGTTGAGACCCCGTCGTCCCCAAAATCGCGCGAACGCTTTTCTGCGCGACTCGACATCGACCGCGAGACTTTGCCGTCGAATGACCACGGGTCCAAGCCGTCGCGCGTTGTCAAAGATTAAAAAATCAACTAAGAGACTTTTATGTCACAGTTGCGCCACATCAGCCGCAGGATACGCGCCGTCATCGCGGTCATCGCGGTGTGGGGGCTGATGTTCAGCGTCTCGGCGTCAGGCGCCGCAGCCGCGAACGCAACTGATTTAATCTTCAAAAACAACGCTGCGGCGCATGGCGGGCTTTTCGCCTGCTTCAAGCGTCACATGACGCAGCGCGCCGACTCGATTGGCGAAAAAGCGCGGCACGGGCAGGACTCGACGAAGCATCAGTGTCCCTGCTGCCTCGCGGCGCATTCCGCGGCGGCCGTGCTGCCGCACAGGCTGGCGACGCCCGTTGCGCCGAATCGCGCGCCGACGCGCATCCAGCTTCTCGCCGCGACGGCCTATGAGCCGGAGAGCGTCGCCTTTCATTCCGCACATGGCGCAAGGGCGCCGCCGCGAAGCTAATTTGGAATTTTTCCGATCGGCGCCCCGTAACGCTGGCCCAGCGGCTGCATGCGGTTAAAATGGCCGGTCAGAGGCGCCTTTCGCGTCTTGATCATAACTAAAAATCAAAAGAAGACGCCTGCTGTCGCAGGTTCGCGCGCGCGTCTCGATAGAAGAATGAGTGAGTTCTATGGATCATACCTCGCTTTCCCCGCTCGCCATGTTCCTCAACGCCGGCCCGGTGGGCAAGGTCGTCATGGCGTCGCTGCTCCTCGCCTCGATCTGGACCTGGGTTCTCATCATAGAAGCGACCGTCGCCGTTCTGCGCATCGGCAAGGCGGCCCGCGAGGCCCGCGCCGGTCGGCCGATCGGCGTGCTCGAGCCGGTTGCGGAGGCGGGCCGCGAGGCTTTCGCCCTCGACATTCCGGACGAGACCGTGGGCGACAAGCGCGAGCGCGTCGCCGAGAACATGAGCCGCGCGGCGCGCGAATTTCTCACCAAGGCGGAAGGCGGCCTGCCCAACCTCGCGGTCATCTCCTCCGTCGCGCCTTTCGTCGGCCTGTTTGGAACCGTCTGGGGCATCATGACGAGCTTCGCCGGCATCGCCCAGTCGCAGGACACGAGCCTTGCGGTGGTCGCGCCGGGCATCGCCGAGGCGCTCGCCGCCACCGCCTATGGCCTCGCGGCCGCCATTCCCGCGTCGGTCGGCTACAACCGCATCGGCGCGGCCTTCGCCCGCGCCGGCCAGCAGGTCGCCCATTACATCGAAGACGAGGCGCTGCGCATGACGAGCGCCGGCGCGGCCCGCGCCCGCCAGCAGAAGGAGGCCGCATAAATGGGGCTTCCGACGCGCTTCAAAAACAATAACGACCTCTACCAGCCGCTCGCCGACATCAACGTCACGCCGCTCGTCGACGTGATGCTGGTGCTGCTCATCATCTTCATGGTGACGGCGCCGCTGCTTGCAAAAGGCGTAAAGGTCAATCTGCCGCAAGCCAGCGCGGCGCAGCCGATCAACCAGAAGGACCCGATCGTCGTCACCGTCGGCAAGGACGGCAAGGTATCGCTCGGCGCCGATCCGGTTTCCGAGGACGCGCTCATCGACGGCATCAACGCCATGATGGGCGACGACCGCACCCGCGTCGTGCATGTGCGCGGCGACACCGAGGCGGTCTACGGCGAGGTCGTCGCCGTGATGGACAAGCTCGCGACGCATGGCATCACCCACATTGCGATCATGACCAATTCGCGCAGCAAGACCGGTCCGGCCGTGAGCAAGGCCGCCGCGCCCGCGGCTCAGGCTCCGGCTCCGGCTCCGGCGGGAGGAGCGGCGAAATGACCGATCTCGCGCTTTCGCCCGGGGTCGCCGGCCAGCGGGATCAGGAGCCGGCGGGTCCCCCGCCGGTCAACCCGCCCTGGCTGCGCCCGGTCGCGACCACCGCCATTGTCGCCGCGCATCTCGCCGTTTTCGCCGCCTTCCTGTTCGCGCCCGCGCCAAAGTCGATCTCGCTCGACTCCCTCACCATGGACCTGGTGCAGGAAGGCGATTTCATCGAGCAGGAGGAAGTGAGCGCAGCGGAGGACACGCCGCCGCCCGTCGCCGTCGAGCAGCCTGAAGTTGCGCTTCCGCCGCCGGTTGTGATGGCCCCGGACGCCATCCCGCTCGCCATGAAGAAAGAGGATGTCGAAAAGGTCGAGCGCAAGCGGGAGGAGCAGAAGCAGGTCGAGCGCGCCGAGCAGCGGCGCGAGGCGCAGGCGCGCAGGCGCGCAGGCGCGCCGGAAGCCGGCGGCGGCTCGGGGGCCTCGCAGGCGTCCTGCCTCGCCCATGTGGCGGCTTCTCTGCGTCAGCACACGCCGGGCTCGACGAGCCTCGGCGCCGGCTCCGCCCATGTGACCTTCCACGTCAATGCGGGCGGCGGCATTTCGGGCGTCTCGGCCTCCGGCTCCACGCCCGCTCACGCGGCGCTGGCGCGGCGCATCGTCGCCTCGTCGCGCGGGCCCGGAAACTGCGGCTCTGCTTACGTAAGCCAGGCTTTCGCCTTTCACTGACGCTTGGACGGCGGGTTAATTGGACCCGCCGCCTCTATTTTGCGGAAAGCGACAAACATGAACGCCCTTCCCCGCTGGCGCGTCGCGCTTCTTTGCGCGCTCGCCTTTGGCGGCGTCGCGCGCGCCGAACCCCCCAAGCCGGCGGCCCCCGCCCCTGCCCCTGCTTCGCCGGCGGCCGCGCCCGCGCCTTCGCTTGCGCCGAAACCTGCCGCCGCCCCTGCCCCGGCCTCTCCGGCGGCGCAGCAACCCCCGCCGGCGGCCCCGGCCGCCGCGTCCGGCCAGAAGCCGGCGCCGCAAGCCGCCGCCCCCGGCGGCATGTCGGAGAGCAAATATCTGAGCCTGCTCTACGCCGAGATCGCAAAACACACGCCCGAGGAAAATACCGCCGGCCCGGGCGAAGTTGTGGCGAGCTTCATCATCGGCCCCTCGGGCAGGGTGACCAAAGTGACGATCGACAAGACGTCGAGCCCGACCCATGCCGACGTCGTCAAGAAGATTTTGTCCGAGGTCGTGACGCCGCCGCCGCCGGGGGGTTCCCTGGACGTCGGGCAGACGTTCAAATTCCGGTGATCGGATGAGACCGTCCGCGGCCCTTCTCCTGCTCTCTTTCGCGGCGACGCCAGCGTGCGGCTTCGAATGGGACGACGGCCGCGGGGCCTTTCCCTTCCGTCCGGCGACGACGCGCCACTATGAGGCGGCGCCCGATCGCGACGCGACCGTGCGCGCGCGCCGCAGCGCCCAACGCGACGGGCTTTATGTGATCTCCTCGACGCGCCCGGCGCCTCCATTGATTTTGCGCTCGACTGTCTCGGGACTGCGCGCGCAGCCGGCGCGCCGCCCGGAAGCGATCGAGACCCTCGAGTTCCACTAGGCGACAAACCGCCAAAAGGTCAGAAGCGCTTGAAAGCGTCGAAGCATCGAGAGACGAACACAATGACTCCAAGCCATTATCCCTCCCGTCGCGCCGGCGTCTTCGCCGCGTTTTTGCTTCTCGTTCCCGCAACCGGTCTGGCCGAAGAGGCGGCGGCGCCGTCCGCGCCGGCTGCTCCCCCGCCCGCGCCCGCCGCCGCGAGCCATCACGCCGCGCCCGCCTGCAGCGAGGCCAAGCCGGCCTGCGCGATGACGGTTAATCCCGCCTTCGACAAGAAGGGGACGCTCTGGGTCGCCTTTGCGGTGGGGAGGTCCGTCTATGTCGCGAGCTCCCCCGACGGCGGCAAAAACTTCTCGGCGCCCGCGACCGTGGCGACGATCGGCGACGGCGTCATCGACTCACATGGCGACGCGCGGCCCAAGGTCGTCCCGCTCGCCGACGGAACCCTCCTCGCAAGCTATACGACGCGGCCCGACAAGCAGATGATCGGCACGATCTTCACCGCGCGCTCGACTGACGGCGGCAAGAGCTTTTCTCCGCCGCAGCCGATGCTGACCGAAGGCGGCCAGCGTTTCGAGACCTTCGTCGTGACGCCCAAGGGCCGCGTCTATGCGGGCTGGCTCGACAAGACGAACCTTCTCAAAGCCAAGGCCGAGGGCAAGGAGTTCGAAGGCAGCGGCGTCGCCTTTGCCTGGTCCGACGACAAGGGGCAGACCTTCGCGGGCAAGAAAATCCTGCTCGACCATGCCTGCGAATGCTGCCGCATGTCCTCGGCGGTCGACCGTGACGGCCTGCCGGTCTTCCTCTGGCGGCAGGTGTTCGACGGCAATATCCGCGACCATTACGCGGCGAAACTCTCAGCCGACGGCGCGACGCTGTCCGGCGGGCGCGTCAGCGACGACGAATGGGCGATCAACTCCTGCCCGCATCACGGGCCGAGCCTCGCGATCGACGCCAATGGCGTCTGGCATGTCGTCTGGTTCACCAAGGGCAAGAAGCGGCAGGGGCTCTTCTACGCCGCGAGCGCCGACGGCGGCAAAAACTTCTCCGCGCCGGAGAAATTCGGCGACGACGCCAAGGCGCCGGGACACCCGGCGGTCATCGCCGCCAAGGGTCGGCTCTATCGCGTCTGGAAGGAGTTCGACGGAACGACGACGACGATTCCGATGCAGATGTCGCGCGACGGGGGCAAGAGCTGGAGCGCGCCCAAAGTCGTCGCCGAGACCGCCGACGCTTCGGACCATCCCGAACTCATCGCCGACAGGAAGACCGCCTATCTCTCCTGGGCGACGCATAAGGAAGGCTATCGACTGCTGCCGCTTCCGCGCGACGAGAAGAGCGCCGCGAAATGAGGCGATTCATTTTTGTCGCCGTGTGGGTCGCCGTCGCGTTCGTGGGACCGGCGTCGGCGCTCGACTTCAAGCCCTATGGCCGCGGCGCTTTCGCACAGATCGTCAAGGCCCATGGAGGGCGGCCGTTGGTGATCCACTTCTGGTCGGTGACCTGCCCGCCCTGCATCGCCGAACTCCCGCAATGGGCGAAGATGCTCGAGGCGCAAAAAGGCGTCGACATCATCTTCGTGAATACGGACGGCGAGGAGGATCGCCCCCGCGCCGAAGCCCGCCTCGAAAAGGCCGGGCTCGGCAAGGCCGCGCATTACGGTTTCGCCGACGACTTCGTCGAGAAGCTTTATTTCGAGGCCGACAGAAGCTGGCGCGGCGAATTGCCCTTCACCGCGCTGGTCGCGCCCGATGGGCAGGTGACGACCGTCACCGGCGCCGTAGACGATCCGCTCGTCGTCAATTGGCTGGGAAAGGCCGGCAGGTGACGCCTCACCGCGTCGCGCCGGGCTTCCACAGCACGTCGCCCGTCTCGCGGTTCACATGGCGCGAGGCGACGAAGAGGAAGTCGGAGAGACGATTTACATAGGCGAGCGCCGTTGTGGACAGGTCCTCGCCTTCCGTCTCCATCAGCGTCACCATCACGCGTTCGGCGCGGCGGCAGATGGTGCGCGCCAGGTGCAGATGCGCCGCCGCCGCCGTCCCGCCGGGCAGCACGAAGGACCGTAAGGGCGCGAGACCGGCGTTGAGCGCGTCGATCTCCTTCTCCAGCCGCTCGACCTGCGAGGGCAGAATCACGAGCCGCATGGCGGGATCGAGGGGCTTTTCAGGATCGTGCGGCGTCGCGAGTTCGGCGCCGAGGTCGAAAAGATCGTTCTGGATGCGCTCCAGCATCTGGTCGAGGGACGCGTCGCGCGGTTCGATCGCGAGGCGCGCCACGCCGATCGCCGCATTGGTCTCGTCAATCGCGCCATAGGCCTCGACGCGAATGTCGTCCTTGCGCCGGCGCGCCCCGGTTGCGAGCGAGGTCGCCCCTTTGTCGCCGCCGCGCGTGTAGATTCTGTCGAGCTTGACCACGGATCAGCGTCCCCGGAACCAGAGAACCGTCAGCGCGATCGCGAGCGCCAGGAACTGCAGGCCGACGCGCCAGCGCATGAGCATCTGGGAGCGTTGCGGCGCGCCCTCGCCGCCGCGGAACATGTTGAAAAAGCCCGCGAGCAGCACGACAAACACCGCCGACGCCGCGATGAACACCAGAAGATTGGACATTCCGCCCCCTTGGGAAGCCGGTTCCAGCGCAAGGCCGGGCTCCCCTCTGTTGTTTCCCGCCTGTTCCGCGCCCGGAGGTTCGATCCTGAAAAAACGCGCCTTGTGGCTGTGCGGGTCCTTGCTCAGCAAGTAGACAAGCGCCCGCGCGAGAGCAAGGCCGTTATCGCGTCAGCAGCCTTTGCAGATAGTCGAGCTCCTCGGCCGGGCGTTCGGGCTGGCCGAGGCGGCGGCGCAGCTCCTCCTGCACGCGATGGGCGCGCTGCGCCGGCGGCAGGCCGAGCGGATCATATTTGCCGCGCGTGCTGGCCTGTCCGCCCGAGGAGCGGCCGAGCGGATCGCGTCCCTTCCCGTGACGCGCGCGGCGGCCCTTGCCCTGCCCCTGCTGGCCGTCGTCGCCGGCTTCGCCTTCCTGACCGCCCTGCATCTGCTGGGCGAGCTTGCCCGCCCCCTTGCGCAGCGAGTCGACCGCGCGGCCCTGCGCCTCCACCGCCTTGCCGCGGCCCTCGCCGCCCGGGCCGAGCGCCTGCTCCGCCTCCTTCATCGCCTTGCGGGCGTCGTCGAGGTCTTCGCCCGCCTCGCCGGCGTCGTCTTTCAGCGCGTCCTGCTGGCGTTCGAGCTTCTGGCGCAGGGCCTCCTGCCGCTGGCGTTCGGCGCCGGCCTCGGCGCCTCCCTGCTTCGGCTCGCCGCCGCGCGCCGCCCTCTGGTCCTCCAACGGGGATTTGAGACCCTGGAAGGTGTCGTCGCGCAGCTGCTGCTCCTCGCGCGACAATTGGTCGAGTTCGCTCAAGCTGCGCTGCATCTCGCGCTGGCGCGCCTTGCGCGCGGCGCTCGCGGCGCTGCTCGTCTCGCCGGTCTGGGCGTTCTCCATGATGTCCTGCAGATCGTCGAGCAGCTTTTGCGCCTGCGCCATGTCGCCGGATTTCGCCGCTTGTTCGATTTCGTCGAGCATCGACTGGAGATCGTCGGCCGTGACGCTGTCGGGGTCGTCGGCGCTCGCCTCGGGCGTCTCGCCGGATCGGGGCCGGGCGCCGACCTGCTCGAGGAATTTCTCGAGAGCCGCACGCAACTCCTCAGTGCGCTTGGCGATTTCCTCCTCGCTGTCGCCGCGCGCCATAGCCTCGCGCAGCGCCTGCTCCGCCGCGCGCAGGTCGCGTTCAGCCTCGGAGGCGCCGCCGTCTTCGAGATGGAGCGCCATGGCCCAGAGCATGTCGGCGACGCCGCGCAGCTCGTCGTCGGTGCGACGCCCCTCGAGGCTGCGGCGCGCCGCGCGCAGGCCGAGATGGACGTTGGAAGGCGTCTCGAAGGCCTCCGGCGCAAGAGCGAGCGCCTCCAGCGCGGCGCGGACGGTGGCGCGCGCGTCCGGATCGAGCGCGAGGATGCGCCGCTGCTCGACGAGGGCCTTGGCCAGCGGCTTGGTGAAGCGCCGCTGCGGCAAGATGATCTCGACGGGCTCGGAGGCGCCCTCGTTGCCGGCCGCGTCTTTGGCGACGAGGCGCATGGTCGCGACCGCGCCGGCATAGGGGCTGTCGGCGAGATCGAGTGTCGCGCGGCCGTCGCCGAGCCCGCCGGCGCCAGCCGGCAGATCGAGCGGCAGGCGAGGCGGCTCGTAGAGCGCGCGGCCCGTTCCCTTCCGGCTGAAGACCGCCTCGGCGCTGACGACGCCGTAGTCGTCCTCCAGGCGATAGGCGAGGGTGAGGGTCCCGCGCGCATTGTTGCGCGGATGTCCGTCGAGGGCGATCTGCGGCGGGAGGTCGGGGATGGCTTCGACGTCGAAACGGCGGCCGTCCGGCAGATCGACGCGCGCCGGGCCGGCGAGCCGATAGGCCCGCTCCGGGGCGCCCTGGCTCTCGGCGGGCGCGAGCGCGCCGCTGACGTCGACGCCAGCGTCCGCCGGCCGCAGGCGCAGCGTCGAATTCACCGGCGCCGTGACGGAGCCGCTCTCCTGTGAGAGCACGATCGGCGGGCGGCCCGTATAGGCCGGGGGCTCGAACCAGGCGTCGATGCGCTGCGCCGAGGCGAGCCGATGCGGCGCGCGCCAGTCGAAAGCCGAAGCCAACCGCGCTCCCTTCTCCTCGCCCGCGACGAAGGCCGCCGCCACCGCGGCGACGAGCGCGAAGGCCCGCAGCGCATAAGGGTCGCGCTCGGGCAGCCGCGGGCGCGGGGCGAGGACCGGCGTTTCGGCGAGCGCCGACTCGAGACGCTTGCGATGCAGCGCCCAAAGCGCGGCCGTCGCGGGATCGGCGGCCCCGCCCGCGAGCGTGTCGTCGAGCGAGGCGGCGGGTTTGAGCGGTCCGATCGCCGCCGAGTCGAGACGGGCGGCGGCGGCGCGGCGGCGCGGGTAGCCGCGGCCGATCTCGCGCGCGATCACGAGCAGGGCGGCGAAGCTAAAGAGCGCGACCCCCGCCATGCGCGCCTCGACCGGGGCCGCGCGCCACAGGCCGAGCCAGGCGAGCGTCAGAAAGAACAGCGCCAGCGTCGCCAGGGCGGCCCCAAGCCGCAACAGCCGCTCGGCGAGGATGGCGCGCGCGGATTTGCGCAGCGCCTGGTCGAGCGCCGTGGGCTTTGGCGCGGGCTTCTTGTTCTTGGGAGAATCGTCCATTCGCGCTCCGGCGAGACGGGTGTCCGTCCTGGTACGGTTTTTCTTGATTATACAGGCGAAAACGCGGGCGCGAAGCGGCAAATCTCGGGATTGTTCGCCTTTTGCAGGTAGGGACGCTTAAATGCCCCATGACCCGCGCCCGCAAAACGTCGCCCGACATCGTCTCCGACCCTTCCGCCGACCTTTCCGCGCTGCCGGCGCCGGTCCAGGCCATCCGCAACAAGATCCTCGCCGCTTTGGAGAAAAACGACGTGGAGGCGTTGCGCGTCCCGATCGACTGGAATGAGGTGCGCCCGCTTTTCGCCAAGAGCGGCAGCTTTCCGGCGGGAACGGATCCGATCGAGATTTTGAAAAAGCTCTCCTTCGACGGCAAGGGACGCGAGACGATGGACCTCGCTCGCGCCATTCTGGCTCAACCATTCGTGCGGATGACGCGCGGACCGGTCACGCTCTACGAATGGCCGGCTTTCGCCCGGCGGCCGGCGCCGCCGACGAACCCGGACGACTCGCCCGCCCGGTGGGCCTGCGTGCGCTTTGGCGATCTGGCGCGCAGCAACGCGGCGGGCAAGCCCCATCCGACGCGGATCGGAATCGCGTCGGACGGCGTGTGGCATTACTTCTGGAGCGAGGATTAGATTTCGCGCGACTGCTCGTGCGGCTTGGCGTGCGAGCGGCCCTCTTCCTCGGCGCGCTTCAGCGCCTCGGCTTCTTCCGTCTCCAGCGCGTGTTCGGCGTCTTTCGCGGCGGGCTCGACCTTGCCGCTTTCGACGAATTTTCGTTGGGCGTCGTTATATTGCTTGGCGGCGGTCCGATTGCCTTCGCCTTCGTTGCGCGCCGCTTCGTTCGGATTGTTCATCTCGCCTCTCCTTGAAGGGGAGCCATGGCATTTAGCGCGCGTGCGGCCGAAAGCGATTCCGGTTTCGGCGAAGATTGACGCGGAAAGATTCTCGCGTATCGGGAGGGACAGCCGACGCCAAACGCCCAAGGAGCGGCCTGGCGGCCGGCCTGTTCGGCGGACTGGCGCTCGGCATGATCGCCGGGGCGGCGGCCTACCCGGGCGACGGCTATTGGGGCTGGGGCGGCCGCCCATCCTATGGCTATTATGGCGCGGCCTATCCCGCCTTTGGCTATCGCTGCGGCTGCTAGCGGCTGAGCGCCCGTTGGCGTAGGATCGCCTCAAGGGGCGAAAACGAGATGCAACCGCGCTCGACGCGCTTGCGTCAGCAGGAGTTCAGCCGCGCAATGAGACGTCTCAGCGTTTGTCTTTTCCTTCTCGCCTCGCCGGCCTTCGCCGGATCGGTCGCGTCGCCGAACTGGAACGTCCCCAATAAGGACGTGGTGTTGCGTTGCGCGCCGCTGCCTTACGAGATTCACTGTTCGATCTCGCGCATGGCCAATCCCGAATACAGCTCCTTTTGCTTTTACGTCGCCAGCGACCGACGATCTTACCCGATGAAACGCGACTATCGCTTCGGCTTCTCGAATCCGATTGTCACTCTTAAGGTGACGAACGGCCTGCAAATAAGCGCCGATCTGACAGAGCTCAAATCCGGCGCCCATGCGCGCTGCGTGGAGTCGTAAGGAAGCCTCTTACAAGGCCGCCTGAAAGCGCACCGGCCGTCCGGTCGAAGGCGTGACGAGTTCGCCCTCCCACATCACTTTGGCGCCGCGCACGATCGTGCCCACCGGCCAGCCGGCGACCGTCACGCCATGGAAGGGCGTCCAGCCGACGCGCGACGCCACCCATTCGTTGCGGATGGTCTCGCGGCGTTTCATATCGACGATGGTGAGATCGGCGTCATAGCCTTTGGCGACGCGCCCCTTCCCCGCCATGCCGAAGAGTCGCAACGGCCCCGCGCTTGTCAGATCGACGAAACGCGCCAGCGTCAGCCGGCCTTCGTTCACCGCGTTGAGCAGCAGCGGCACGAGGGTTTGCACGCCGGTCATGCCGGAGGGGCTTTTTGGATAGGGCTGCGCCTTCTCCTCGAGCGTATGCGGCGCATGGTCGGAGCCGATGACGTCGACGACGCCCTGCCGCAAGCCTTCCCACAGCGCGTCGCGATGGCGCGCTTCGCGCACGGGCGGATTCATCTGCGCGAGCGTGCCGATGCGGCCATAGGCTTCGGCGTCGAGCACGAGATGGTTGGGCGTGACTTCGACGCTCGCCAGATCCTTGTGCGCGGCGAGCAGCTCGATCTCTTCTGCAGTCGTGACATGCAGCACATGGATGAGCGCGCGCTTCTCTTGCGCAATGGCCAGCAGCCGCCGCGTCGAACGCAGCGCCGTCTCGACGTCGCGCCACACCGGATGACTCGCCGGATCGCCGTCGACGCGCAGGCTCTTGCGTTCGTTGAGCCGCTCCTCGTCCTCGCTGTGAAAGGCGACGCGCCGTCGCGTATGCGACAGCACCTCGGCGATCCCCGCGTCATCCGCGATCAGCAGCGAGCCGGTGGAGGAGCCCATGAAAACCTTGACGCCCGCGGCCCCTGGCAAGCGCTCCAGCTCGGCAAGATCCTTGGCGTTCTGATGCGTGCCGCCGACCCAGAAGGCGAAGTCGCAATGCATGCGGCCCGTCCCGCGCGCAACCTTGTCGGCAAGCTGCGTAGCGTCGGCGGTGAGCGGGTTGGTGTTCGGCATTTCGAAGACCGCCGTCACGCCGCCCATGACGGCGCTGCGCGACCCCGATTCGAGATCTTCCTTGTGGGAAAGGCCGGGCTCGCGAAAATGCACCTGGGTGTCGACGACTCCAGGCAGGATATGCAGGCCCGTGCAGTCGATCCGCTCGGCCGCCGCGGCGCGGGACAGGTCGCCGATTTCGGCGATCTTGCCGTGGCGTACGCCAAGGTCGCGCCGCCCCTCGCCGTCCTGGTTGACGAGAGTGCCGCCGGAGAGGATGACGTCGAAACTCTGCTGCATGAATGGCGCCCCGCTTGCAAGTTTGCGATCAAGATAAGCACAAGTCGGCGGCGCGCCAAGCATGCGCGCGATATCGCAATCAACGGAAAAGACGATAATGACGACGGCAATTCCGCTGGCGGACCGCGGCGTGATCGAGGTTTCCGGCGAAGACGCGGCGAAGTTCCTGCATAATCTCGTGACGAACGACGTCGCGGGCTTGACGCCGGGAGACGCGCGCTTCGCCGCTCTGCTCACGCCGCAGGGGAAAATTCTGTTCGATTTTGTCGTCTTCGCGCTCGGCGAGGGACGCTTTCTGCTCGATTGTCCGCTTTCGCTCGCGGGAGATCTCGAGAAGCGGCTCAACCTGTACAAGCTCCGCGCCAAGATCACGATCGCCAACCGCAGCGATAGTCTCGAAGCCGTCGCCTTTCCGCACGCGACCGAGACTCCGGCGGTCGAAATGCTGGCGCTGGCGCCCGAGCCGCGGTCGGCGGCGCTGGGCTGGCGCGGGATCGCCGAGAGGGGCCGGATCGCCGCTTCCGGCGCCCCCGAGGATTACGAAGCGCGCCGCATCCGCGCCGGGGTTCCCAAGGGCGGCGTCGACTTCGCCTATAGCGACGCTTTTCCGCATGAAGCCGACATGGACCTTTACGCCGGCCTCGACTTCAAGAAGGGCTGCTATGTCGGACAGGAGGTCGTCTCGCGCATGAAGCACCGCAATCTGGTGCGAAAGCGCGTCACGCCCTATCGCGCCGCCGGCGGCGCGCCGGCGCCGGGCGAACCCATCCGCGCCGGCGAAATCGAGATTGGGATCACCGGCTCGGCCGTCGGCGAGGAGGGCCTCGCCCTCATCCGCCTCGACCGCCTCGCCGACGCCAGGGAAAAAGGCGACGCGCCAATGGCCGGCGGCGTCGCCCTCGACTTCGTCGAGCGCAGCTAGACCGCGGCGACCGCGCGCGGCGCGGGCTTCGCCTTAGCCGGGCGGGCGCGGCCTTTGAAGACGAAGTTCTCGCGCGCCCGATGATAGGCCGGATCGGGTCCGAAGAAATTCGCCTTCATGCGGGCAAGCTCCTCGGCCCGATAGGCGGCGAGCGGCTTGGCGCGCTCGTCGCGCACGCGTTTTTCGTGCTTGTCGCGCAGCAGGCTCCAGAAATCCGCGCGCCGCGCCGTTTCGACGGCCTGCGCCGTCACGCCCCGCACAAAGGCCTCCGCGTCGCCGGCGACGACCTCGTCGACGAAGCCGATGGAGAGGGCTTCGCGGGTCCCCATGGGACGGCAGGCCTGCGCCAATTCCTGCGCATGCGCCGAGCCGACCCGCCTCGGCAGCACATAGGTCCAATACTCCGAACCATAAAGCCCGCCCATGCTCCGATAATGTGGATTGAGCACGACGCTCTCGCGCGCCACGACGCGATCAGCGGCCAGAGCGAGCATCGCCCCGCCGGCGCCGGCGTTGCCCGTCATCGCCGCGATGACGATATGAGACATGGTGTTGAGGATTTCACAGACGAGATCGTCGATCGCATTGATATTTCGCCACGATTCGAGCGCCGGATCGGGGGCCGCCTCGATGATGTTGAGATGGATGCCATTCGAGAAGAAGTCCCTGCCGCCATGCAGCACGATGACGCGAGTCGGGCGGCTGCGGGCGAAAAGGAAGGCGTCTCGCAGGCGATAGCACTGCTGCGTGCTCATCGCGCCATTGTAGAAGTCGAAGTGGATATGGCCGACGCCGTCCCGCTCGACATAGCGGATTTCGCGATAGCTGCGATAATCGATCTCGGCCACGACCGGCAGCACCGACTCTGGAACGCCGAAGAGCAGCGGCCCGAGTATTTGCGCCGCCGGCAGCTTGACGCCGGAGACCGGGCAGAAGTCCGGTTCGCAATAGGCGCAACCCCCCTCCTGAGTGAAGTGGCCACAGTCGGGACCCGGGGCGCCGCTCTTGAGCTTCAAATGGCTGATCCAGACCGCGCCGTCGACCGTCGCGCGGCAGATGGCGCCGTCGCGCCTGGCGATGACGGCGCCGGGCGCGCCCTTCAGCCGGTCCTCGCCATGCGCCCCATAAAGGAAAACCTGCAGGCCGAAAAGTTCGTCCAAAACGCCCGGCGCGCTGTCGGCCGCGCGCATCTTGCGGAGAACCGTCTCCGTTCGGTCCCGCGACCAGTCGATCGCGCGGTCCCGCTGGGTCATCGCCGGGCGCAGGCGCCCCCGCGCCTCGGGCCGCGCATAGTCGAGCGGGAGAGGCCGGAACCGGCCGGATTCGAATTTCTCCACCGCCTCCAGCACGCCGCGCACCGCCGCCTCCGTGACGGCGTTGCGGTAGAGGCTGCCCTTGGCGTCGGCGACAGGCGGCAATTGAAACTCATGGCTTGCCCAGATCGGTCCAGCGTCCATCTCGGCGGCGGCCTGCAGGACCGTGACGCCCCAGCGTTCAGCGCCCTCCATGATGGCCCAGTCGAGCGAGGACGGCCCGCGATCGCCCATGATTCCCGGATGCACAATGAGGCAGACGCGACGCCGCCAGATCGCCTCCGGCACGGCGGCCTTGAGCATTGGCGCGACGATCAAATCAGGATTGTCGCGCGCGACCGCGTCGACCATCGCTCTCTCGCTATCGGCGATGGCGACTGAAATGGCGTGACCCCGCTCGGTCAATTCGATCAGCAGTCGCTGGCTCAGGCTATTGTGCGCAGTGGTCAAAAATAAAATTTTCATGTCGACCCCCAGTGATCGAAGAAACTGGATTGAAAACGGTCGCGATATTCGAGCGGCCCCACGTCGAGATGGCGTTTGAAGGCGCGGCGCAGGCGATCCACGGTCGCGAAGCCGCAGGCCTGCGCAATCGCCTGTAAGGGAAGGCTGGTTTGTTCGAGCCGGCACCGCGCCGCCTCGACTCGGGCGCGCTCGACGAAGCGCGCGGGGGTCACGCCGGTTTCCGACAGGAAGCGGCGCGCGAAGTTGCGCGGACTCATCGCGGCCTGATCCGCCAGCCGTTCGACGGAGAGGTCGAGATGGCAATTGGCGAGAACCCAGGCCTTGAGCTCGGCGATGTCCCGGCATCCGGCGTTGGGGTCCTCCAAGAAAGGACTGAATTGCGCCTGGCCGCCGGGACGGCGCAAAAACACGACCATCAGGCCCGCGACCTGGCGGGGGACCTCGCGGCCGAGGTCCTCCTCGATGAGCGACAGCGCGAGATCAATCCCGGCGGTAATGCCCCCCGAGGTGTAGACCCCGCCGTCGCGCACGAAGATGCGATTGGGATCGACGCAGAGCTTCGGATAGGCGCGCGCGAGCTCGTCGCAGTAAAGCCAGTGCGTGGTGACCCTGCGATTGTTGAGCAGACCGGCGCTGGCGAGAAGGAAAGCGCCAGTGCAGATCGAGGCCAGCCGGCGCGTACGCGCCGCCACGCGCTTGATCCAGTCGATGAGTTCGACGTCGGCGCTCGCCGCCATCGCCCCCTCGCCGCCAACGACGACGAGCGTATCGAGCCCCTCGACGATGTCGGCGCATCCGAGCGGCGCGGCGATCTGCAGGCCGCATTTCGCTGTGACCATGCCTTTGGCCGCGGCGATCACGACAATCTGGTAACCGGGTTCGTTCTCCCGTCCCCTGAGGCAGAGGACCCGGTCGGCGTAATAGAATGCGTCGAGCGGGCCGCAAAGATCGAGAATTTCAAAGTCGCCGTAGATCAGAAACCCGATCTTGCGGACGCGCCTTAATTGATCCGGACGTCTTTCGCGGGAAAGCAGATCTGGGTCAAATGGAGATTTGGCAATCGACATCGCGCGATCTTCTCGCCTGCGGCAAATACGCGCAATGACAAAAAGACGGTAGTTTCTGCCAAGAAATGGCGGCCCGCTTTACGCAAGCGAGCGCGTGAGAGCCAAAATAATACGTTCGGCCCGATAGATAGCAGTCGGATTGGATGCGTTCAGCGATGCAAGACGTCCAGCGCCAAATCGAGCGCGCGCACGACCCCGACGTTGGCGAAGACGATCGCCGCGACCGCGGCGACGACGACGACGAGATCCCACGAAGACACACGCTTCTGCGCCGCGGCCGACGCGCGGTCCATAAACTGATTGTCCATAATCGCCCCCCACTGCGACCCGCAACGGCGCTAAAGGCTCGACATGACGGCTATGTGACGAAGGTTAATACCGTCTATAACGCTGTAAGAGCCGCTTTCGTTTCGTTGCGAAGCTCGATAAGTTCCGCCCGCGCCAGCGGGTTGTTTTCGCAAAGACTAGTTCGGCGAAGGCAATGCCGGTAGAGCCAATGGCCAATACGAGGGAAGGACCACAAGTGAGCGCAAGCGAAAACACAGGCCGCGCGACGGCCAGCGTGAACACTCTCGCAGGCGAGATCGTCGACCGGCTCGTCGCCGGCGCCGAGAAATATCGCGTCGCCGTCTCGCGCGGCAGCCTCGGGGAACTGCTCATCGACGCCGGCGCCAAGGCCGCGGGCGGGATCGACGCCGGGCTGCTGCTCACCGAAATCTGCATGGGCGGGCTCGGCAAGGTCACGCTTTCGCCGGCGCCCGGCGCGTCCAAATGGCCGTTCTGGCTCACGGTCTCCAGCAACGATCCCGTCGTCGCCTGCCTCGCCAGCCAATACGCGGGCTGGAGCCTGCAGCATGAGAAATTCTTCGCGCTGGGCTCGGGGCCCGGCCGCGCCCAGGCGCGGGTCGAGAAGCTCTTCGAGGAACTGTCCTACAAGGACCGCGCCAACCGCGTGACCATCGTGCTCGAAAGCGGCTCGCCGCCGCCCAAGGAAGTGGTCGAGAAAGTCGCGTCGAAGTCCGACGTCTCGCCCGACAAGGTCGCTTTTGTCTATGCGCCGACGCAGTCGCTCGCGGGCAGCGTGCAGGTCGTCGGCCGCGTGCTGGAAGTCGCGCTGCACAAGGCGCATGAACTGCATTTCCCGCTCGAGAACATCGTCGACGGAATCGCTACGGCGCCGCTGTCGCCCCCGCATCCGGATTTCGTCCAGGCGATGGGGCGCACCAATGACGCGATCATTTACGCCGGTCGCGCCCATCTCTTCGTGAAAGGACCGGCGGCGGCGGCGAAGGAACTCGCCGAAAAGCTGCCGAGCAGCAATTCGCGCGACTATGGCCAGCCTTTCGCCGAGATCTTCAAAACCTATAAGGGCGACTTCTACAAGATCGACGGCAGCCTGTTCTCGCCGGCGGAAGCGCTGGTCACGGCGGTCGAGACCGGCGAGACCTTCCGCGCCGGCAAGATCGACGAGGCGCTGCTCGACAAGTCGTTCGGCGGATAGCGCGCACACGGTGTATCCGCGTCTATCCGCGCCTATCCGAGTCATGGCCGGGCTTGACCCGGCCATCCTTTGCGCCGATCCGGAATGTCATGGTTAAAGGTGGCGGCCCCGCGCATCTTTGGCGCCGTTTTGTCGCCGGAGGCGCAGTACGTGGACAGCCGGGACAGGCCCGTCGATGACGACCTCTGTCTCGGCCATGACGCCGCGCGTCGCGATTTTCACCGACAAGCTCGACTGGCATGTCGAGCATACCGTCGCGGCCTTCCGCGCGCTGGGCGCGACGCCGGTCGCCGTGCGGCTTGCCGCCTGCCGCATCGACACGACGCGCCCCAACGGCCTCGCGATTCCCGGCTTTCACGCCCTGCCCGACCTCGCCGTGGTGCGCGCCATTGGCGACGGCTCGCTCGAGGCCATCACCATGCGGCTCGGCGCGCTGCATGCGCTCGAGGCGTTGGGCGTCCCGCTCGTCAATGGCCCCCGCGCCATCGAGCGCTGCACCGACAAAAGCATGGCGAGCTTCCTGTTGGCTCGGGCCGGCGTCCCCGCGCCCGAGACTCTTGCGACGCAATCCTTGGCGCAGGCGCGCGCCATCGCCCGACGCGAATGCGCGCGAGGGCCGCTGGTGATGAAGCCGCTCTTTGGCGCGCAGGGCTGGGGGCTTCGTCTCATCGAGACCGAACGCGACGTCCCATCGCTCGAAGAGGCGCGCGGCGTCTTTTATCTGCAGCGCTTCGTCGGTCCGGCGCGACCGCCCTATGAGGACATGCGCATCCTCGTCTCGCGCGGCGAGATCGTCGCCGCCATGAAGCGGCGCTCGAGCCACTGGATCACCAATGTGCGGCAGGGCGCGCGGCCAATCGCGGTTACGCCGACTCCCATCGAGCGCGACATGGCGCTTGCAGCCGCCGGGGCGATGGGAACGATCGTGGCCGGCGTCGATCTCATCGCGGACGCCGACGGACGCCCCATGGTCCTGGAGGTCAACAGCATGCCCGGCTGGAGCGGCCTGCAACGGATCACCGCTTTCTCGATCGCCGAAAGGCTGGCTGCGGACGCGCTCGCTTTCGTCCCGGGCGCCCGCGTTCCTTCTCCCAACACCGCGGGAACAGGGTTAAGTTGAAACGCGACATCTTGCACGCCTCCAGACATCGAGACGAAGGTTTGACCGCTCCTTCCGCCCCTCGTCTCGACCCGCTCTCCGCCGCCAAGGAGAGGGAGAAGAGGATTTCATCCGCCTTCATCGCCGCCTGCGAGGCCGAGCTCGCCGCGCCCAAGCCGGGCAATGTCCATCATTTCGCGCCCGGCCATGGAATGGCGGCGCAGGATTTCGTCCTGAGCGCCCGCGCCGCCGCGCCGTTCATCGCCGCCGCGGAGGCAAGCGTCGGCGCGCGCATCCTGGGCGCGGTCGAGGCGACCTGGGCGGCCGTCGGCCAGAACACCAATCTCGGAATCGTCCTGCTCTGCGCGCCGCTGGCGCAGGCGGCGCTGACGGCGACCAGCGACGATCTCGCAGGCGAAACCGCCCGCGTCCTCGCCGCGCTCGACGTCGCCGACGCCGACGCGGCCTTCCGCGCCATTCGGCGCGCCAATCCCGCCGGTCTCGGCGAAGCAGAGGCGCATGACGTCTCGGGCCCGGCGGAAACCACCCTGCTCGAGGCGATGCGCGCCGCCGCGCCGCGCGACCGCATCGCCTATCAATACGCCCACGACTTCGTCGACATTTTCGAGACCGGCTTCGCCGCCCTCGCCCGCGCCCGCGTCCGCGGCCATGACGCGCCGCGTGCGACGCTCGAGGTCTATATGGCCTTTTTGGCCGCCTTGCCCGATAGCCATATCGTCCGCAAATACGGGGTCGCGGCGGCCTGCGCGGTTTGCGCGGAGGCGGCGCAAAGAGCTTTGGCGATCGAAGCCGCCGGGCGGGGGGAAGCCTTTGAGCTTGCCCTCGAATTCGACCGCGAGCTGAAGGAAAAGCGTGTCAATCCAGGCACAAGCGCAGACATGACTGTCGCTGTTCTTTTTGCAGATTCTCTTCGGTCCATCTTGGCAAGCGCGCGCAAAAATGGTTGAGTCCGCGCCGCGCGGGGCATTCTCGCGGCTATCTGGCCAACCGGTCGGGCAAAATCCTAAAGAGCCCGACGCCGAAAACGAAGGATAGGAGCGCTGCGGCGCATGACGCGCGGCGCTTGGGGGAACCTGGAAAGGAAACGCACATGGCTTTGATCAACAAGATGCTGGTCGGCGAGTCGCTCGTCGGCGAGGGCAACGAAGTCGCTCACATCGACCTCATCATGGGTCCGCGCGGTTCGGCCGCTGAGCTCGCCTTCGCGAACGCGCTCGTCAACAACAAGGACGGCTTCACGACGCTTCTCGCGGTCGTCGCGCCGAACCTGCTCTGCAAGCCGAATACGATTCTCTTCAACAAGGTCACCATCAAGGGCGCCAAGCAGGCCGTCCAGATGTTCGGCCCGGCGCAGCACGGCGTCGCCAAGGCGGTCGCCGACTCGGTCGCGGAGGGCGTGATCCCGGTTTCGGAAGCCGACGACCTGTTCATCTCGGTCGGCGTGTTCATCCATTGGGACGCCAACGACGACAAGAAGATTCAGGACTACAACTATCAGGCCACGAAGGAAGCCATCGCCCGCGCCGTCCGCGGCGAGCCGAAGGCCTCGGAAGTCGTCGCCAAGCGCAACGAAGCCAAGCACCCCTTCGCCCCGAATTGATTTCGGGCGTTATCGCCTCGTTTGCAAAATCGGGGAGCCGTTGCGGCTCCCCGTTCAGCCGTACGGGACGCATCGCCAGAACTCGGGCGTCCGCATAAACAGGTGGGCTCCGCGCGTGCGCTAACAAAAAACGCCGCTGGACGCGAACAGCACCGGGAGGGATGGAAAAAATGGCTTCTTTCTTCGAGAAGATTCTTGGCGCGCTGTTTCCTAAGCCGTCGAGCGGTTTCGGCGGCTCCTCGAGCGCCAAGACGGGAGTGGGCGAGTCGCTCGTCGGCGACGGCAACGAAGTCGCTCACATCGACCTGATCATGGGTCCGCGCGGCTCCGCCGCCGAGAAGGCCTTCGCCAACGGCCTCGTCAACAACAAGGACGGCTTCACGACGCTCCTCGCGGTCATCGCGCCCAATCTGCTCGTCAAGCCGTACACCATGATGTTCAACAAGGTGACCATCAAGAACGCCAAGCAGGCTGTCCAGATGTTCGGCCCTGCGCAGCACGGCGTCGCCAAGGCCGTCGCCGATTCGGTCGCCGAGGGCGTGATCCCGCTCGAAAAGGCCGAAGACCTCTTCATCTGCGTCGGCGTCTTCATCCACTGGGACGCGAACGACGACCAGAAGATCCAGGACTTCAACTATCAGGCCACGAAGGAAGCCATCGCCCGCGCGATGAAGGGCGACCCCAAGGCCCAGCGCGTCGTCCAGGAGCGCGTCACCGCAAAGCATCCTTTCGCCGCCAACTGATCGGCGGAGAACGCGCAGCGACAATAGGGGAGCCCGTGCGGCTCCCCTTTTATTTTGCGCCGAGCGTCGCGAGATCGTCAGGCGTCAGCCGCCGCTCGTGCAGCGCTGTGGCGATGAGCGCGCCCGCCGCGCCGGCGTCCCGCAGGGCCATGAGATCGTCGAGGCCGCGGACGCCGCCGGCGGCGTAGATCCGTCGCCCTGGCGCGCGCCGCGCAATCTCGCGCACGCGATGGAGGTCGGGCCCCTCGCCGGCGCCGACGCGCGCCAAGGTCATGACGATGACGCGATCCGGCCAGAGCGCGCTGTCGGCGAGAAGGCGGGGATCGCCGAGAAATCCTCTGTCCGAGAAATCGAGCGACAGAATGACGCGCGACGGCCCTCCCGCCTGCGCGGCCTCGGCGGCGTTCTCGAGAGTTTCGCTGCCGAGCACGACATCGACAGTGTCGGCCGCCGCGCGCCGATGCGCCTGCGCCCCGCGCGCAACGCCGACATCGAGCCATATGCGCGCCGGCGCGATCGACCGGGCGACGGCCGAAACGGTCGGAAAGTTTTCGCCGCGTCGTTCGATCGCATCGAGGTCGGCGATATAGAGCGCCTCAAAAGGATAAAGCGACATCAGTCCGCGCGCGACGTCTCGCGCGTCGCTGGTTTTCGCAAGCGGCGTTTCAATGGCCTGGTAATCGGCGCGACGGCCGGCGACCGCGCGTACGGCGACGCCGTTGCGAATATCGATGACGGGAATGATCTCCATGGGGCATTATAGAGGCATGGTCACGCCAAGAAAATTCGTCGCGCCTTTGGCGCCTGCGTTGGTCCTCGCCGCCGCGCTCTGCGCCGCGTCGGCCGGCGCCCAGACCTCGCAGGGCGACTGGCCCTGCAAACAGGTGCGCGTGCCGGAGATTGCGCTCGGCGGCGTCTGGACTGGCCCGTCGCTCGACACGGAGCGGCGGGAATGGCGCAACGATCCGACTGTCGCCGACCTCGTCGGGCGCATCGCGCCGCGCCGTACGCCGCTCGAAGAGGCCGAGAAAGCCATCGCGGATTTCGCGAAGAACGCCGGCGGCGATCGCAAGGCGCGCCTGACGCTTCTCTTCGCCGGGCTTTATGATCGGATGAACGACGAACGGCGGGACGTCGTGACCGGCCTCGACCGCTTCGGCCGCCGTCTGAAGGACATGGCCGAAAAGACGCGTGAAGAGACGCAGGCCTTCTACGATTTGCAGAACAAGAAGCCGCCGGACCCCGAAGCCGTCAAGAAGGCCGCCGAGGCGCTGCAATGGCGGGTGCGCCTCTTCGAGGAGCAGCGCAAAATGGGAGCGTATGTCTGCGAAAGTCCGGCGTTGATCGAGCAGCGGTTCGGCGCGCTGGCGCGGGCCATTATGGCGGCGATGGAGTAGCGGCTACTCGCGGGGTTCGGGCTTCGCCTCTTCCAGCGGATGTTTCGCCGCCGCCCAGCCATCGGTTCCCTCCGGATACCAAAGGACATGCGTATAGCCGAGCTTTAACGCGCGCTTGGCGGCGTTCCAGGACATCCAGCAATCCGCGAGGCAATAGAACACGAGCGGCCGGGATGTGTCGCCGCCGGACGCCTTGGCGAGCCCCTTTATCAAATAGCGCTCGGTGGTCTCGGAGAGCGCGCCATAGCCGGTGTCGGGGAGCCAGACGCTGCCGGGGACATCGAAGCGCGGCTGCCCGCGCCAGACGACGTTTTTCGGAAGTCCCTCTGGTTTCGGCGCATGCGGCAGGGCGTCGATGAAAGCCGCGGTCTTGGCGCGCCACAGGTCGAAGGCTGTCGCCGTATCGATAACGGCGGCGCCCTTGAGCGTCGCGGGCGCGGGCGCGCGATAATTCTCCATCCGGTAGCCTTCCGGCTCGCTCGGAGGCGATGCGCTCTCGGCGCGCGCCGACGCGGCGAAGGCGATCGTCGCAACGGCGACGAGCGCGTGGATCACGGCGTCGTCCGGATCGGCTGGCCCGCTTCATCGATCGTGGGGACGCCGTAGTCGGCAAGGATTTTGTCGATATCCGCCTTGTTCTGCGCGAGCAACGTATTGAGTTCGCGCTTCCAGTTCTGGTCGGAATGGCGCACGCCAAAGGCGATGCGGAAAGCCATGCGCGTCCCCGGAGTCTCGGCGAGCGGCGTTACAGTGAGCTTGGCGCCGGATTTCTTGGCGTAATAGCCGGCGATCGGCCCCCACAGCAGCGCGACGTCGATGTCGCCTTTTTCGAGGTCGTGGATCATTTGCGCGGTCGAGGACTCGACGCGGGTGTCGACCATCAGCGCATAGGGCTTGACGAGCCCGATCATCCCATTCTTGGCGAGAATATTTCCAGGCGGCGTATTGGCGATGAGGCCGATGCGCCCCTTCTTGTCCTTGAGGCGCGGATCGTCGAGGTTCTCGACGCCGTCGAGATCGGCGCCCGCGCGCGTCACCATCGCGTAAGTGGTGCGGTAATAGGGGTTGGTCGGCTGCACAAGGTCATTGCCCTGCGGCATGCCGAGGATCACGTCGCAAAGATGCGCGTTGAGCGTATTGCGCACGAAGCCCGTCGCGCCCGGATAGAAGGTGTAAGCGAGCTCTTTGTGAAGCTTTTGCGCCAGCAGTTCGGCGAGCTTGTTTTCGAACCCTTCGCCCTTTTCGTTGGAAAAGGGCAGATTATTGGGGTCGGCGCAGACGCGCAGGACTTTGGGATCGATCAGTTCGATTCCGCCGGCGCTGTCCGCGCCCTTGGCGCCGAAATCCGGACCCATATGCTGCGCGAAGCCGGACGCCGCCGCGAAGAGAAGGGCGGCGGCGCCGGCTGAAGACAAGAGCGCGGCGGCGCCGCGCCTCTGTTTCGGGGAGACGATCATGCGATCGGCCTCTTTTGACGCGCGCTTACTTGGCGCTCATGCACTCGGCTTCGGCCTTGGCGAAGGCCTCGGGACGGGCTTCCTTCTTCTCCGGGCGGCCGGCCTGGATGGCGCCGGTCGAGAGCGCGCGGAGATAGACATAGAGGTCGTCGATGTAGCAGACCGCGTTCTTGTTGTCGGCGAAGGCCGGCATGACGCTGTTGCCGTTCTGACGGCCGCCGATCACGATGCCGGCGAATTCCGCATAATTGAAGCGCTTCACCGAATCTTTCAGCGCGGGGGCGTAGGTCGAGCCGCCGCCGTTCGGGCCGTGGCAGACGTGGCATTCGGCGTGATAACGGCGATAGCCGGAGAAGGTGTACCAGTCCACCGTGCCGTCGGCCGCGACATTATAGGTGGGATCGCCCTTCGCGTCGAAATATTTGCCGTCGGTCGATTTGACGGCCTTGGGGTCTCCGGGCGCCTCGGCCATGGCGGAGGTCCCCACACTCATCATGACGCCCAGGGCCAGCGCCCCGAAAAGCGACGATCTCATACTTTCTCTCCTCGTTACAAAGACGGCGCTCGGCGGAATGAATTCGCCGAGCGCCGGTTGTTAGTTTACGGGCCTGCTTTGCCGTTTAGTTCGGCAGCGCAAACACGCTGAGCACGCCGCCGAGCGCGGTGTAATTGGCGAGCGAGGCGTAATTGCCGACCGCGCCGAGGCCCTCGTTGGACTTGGAGAGACCGGCCGCCAGGCCGATGCCCGCCCAGCCGCCGACGCCCGACAGCACCGCCACATACTGCTTGCCGCCCGCCTCATAGGTGATGACGTTGCCGATGATGCCCGACGGCGTCTTATACTTGTAGAGCTCCTTGCCGGTCTTGGTGTCGACCGCCTTCAGATAGCCTTCGAGCGTCCCGTAGAAGGTCACGCCGCCGTCCGTCGACGTCGCCCCGCCCCAAACCGAGAACTGCTCCTTGTTCGACCACACGATCTTGCCGACCTTCGCGTCCCAGGCGATGAAATTGCCGGTGTGGTTCGTCCCGTCGCCGAGAACCCGCCCCGCCGGGAACATCTCCAGCGTCGCGCCGACGTAAGGCTGGCCCGCCGTATAGCTCACGCGGAACGGCTCATAGTCCATGCAGACGTGGTTCGTCGGCACGAGGAACAGACCCGTCGCCGCGTCGTAGGACGCCGGCTGCTGGTCCTTCGACCCCAGCGCCGCCGGGCAGACGTTCTGCGTGTTGGTGTCCTCGCCATTGTGCTGCGTCGAATATTTGTCGACGACCAGCGGACGCCCATAGGTCGGCGACGCCTTGTCCATGTCGACCTTCGTCGCCCAGTTCACCGCCGGATCGTATTTCTCCGCGACCAGCAGATCGCCGTTGGTGCGGTCGAGCGTATAGCCGAAGCCGTTGCGGTCGAAGTGAACCAGCGTCTTGACCGTCTTGCCGCCGATCGGCTGGTCGGCCAGCACCATCTCATTGATGCCGTCATAGTCCCACTCGTCGTGGGGCGTCATCTGGTAGAGCCACTTCACCTTGCCGGTGTCGAGGTCGCGCGCCCAGATCGTCATCGACCAGCGATTGTCGCCCGGGCGCTGCACCGGGTTCCACGTCGAGGGGTTGCCCGAGCCGTAATAAACGAGGTTCAGCTCAGGATCGTAGGAATACCAGCCCCAGGTGGTGCCGCCGCCCGTCTGCCACTGGTCGCCCTGCCAGGTCGAGATGCCCGAATCCTTGCCCACGACCTTGCCGAGATGGGTGGTCTTGTCGGGGTCGATCAGCGTGTCGGCGTCCGGGCCCATGGAGTAGCCGCGCCACGCCTGCTTGCCGTCCTTCACCGAATAGGCGGTGATATGGCCGCGCACGCCGAACTCGCCGCCGGCGATGCCGACGAAGACCTTGTCCTTGAACACATGCGGAGCGGCGGTCGAGGTCTGGCCCTTGGACGGATCGCCGTTCTTCACCGACCAGACGAGCTTGCCGGTCTTGGCGTCGAGCGCGACGAGCGTCGTGTCGGCCTGGGCGAGGAAGATCTTGCCGTCGCCATAGGCGAGGCCGCGGTTGACCGTGTCGCAGCACATCACCGGCACGACCGACGGATCCTGCTTGGGCTCATATTTCCAGAGGATCTTGTGGTCGGGATCCTTCAAATCGAGCGCATAAACGATGTTGGGGAACGGCGTATGCAGATACATCACGTCGCCCACGACCAGCGGCGCGCCCTCGTGGCCGCGCAGAACGCCCGTCGAAAACTGCCAGGCGGGAGCCAGCTTGCCGACGTTCTCCGTCGTGATCTGCTTCAGGCCCGAATGGCGGACGTTGGCGTAATCGCCCGTCGGCGTCACCCACTGCTTGGGGTCCTTCTGCAGGGTGAGCAGTTCGTCGTCGGCGTTCGCGGCGCCGGCTGCGAACAGCGCGAGAATACCCACAGAAGTCGACAACAACAGCTTATGCATGAGCATTTCCTCCTGATGACGCCGCGGGGCGCCTTATTGTTGCGCCGCCTCCGACGTCACGCCTCTCAAGGGCGCCTCGACATTGGGAAGGCGTTTTCCGTTCTTGTCCCGCGCCGCTCGTGCAATATCACCCGCAGCGCGCCGCTCCCGGTTCCCGTCCGGAAGACATCTTTAACTCGGAAACGGCGGGATAATATGTCTTGACCGGAGGAATCGCAATCCAAAAAACGAAGGCGTCGGCGTAGAGCCGGCCGAACCAGAAGCAGCCATGTGGAACAATAACTTGCGTCTTTTTTTAGCGACGTTCGCCGTGGTCGCGGGCGCCCTTTCGGCCGCGTCTTCGGCGGCGCCCGCAACGACGTTCCAACTCGTCGAGATCGCCCCCGGCGTATACGCGCATCAGGGGGAAACGGCGCTCATGACGCGCGCCAATCTCGGCGCCATCGCCAATCTCGGCGCCATCGTGGGAGGCGAGGCCGTCGCCGTCATCGACACCGGCGGCAGCCTGCTCGAGGCGAAGGCGTTCCTCGCAGCGTTGCGCGAGAAGACGCAAAAGCCCATCCGCTACGTCGTCAATACGCACGCGCACCCCGATCACGTCTTCGGCAACGCCGCCTTTGCGGGCCCCGGCGTGACCTTCGTCGGCCACAAGAATCTGCCGCGCGCCCTCGCCGCGCGCGGCGCGCATTACCTCTCCTCGTTCCGCCAGACCATGGGCGACGCGCTCGACGGCGTGTCCATCATCGGACCGTCGCTCACCGTGGCGGAGACGGCGACGCTCGATCTCGGCGATCGCCCGATCGAGTTGCAGGCGTGGCGGACCTCGCACAGCGAGGCCGATCTCACGGTCCTCGACAGGAACACAGGCACGCTCTTTTCCGGCGACCTGCTCTTTCTCCAGCATGTGCCGGTCGTCGATGGGAGCCTGCTCGGCTTTCTCGAAGTCGCCGACAGGCTCGCGGCCGTGAAGGCCGAGCGCGTCGTGCCGGGTCACGGCCCGATGGTCGCGCCCTGGCCCAAGGCGCTCGAGGATGAAACGGCCTATCTGACCCGCCTCACCGCCGATCTGCGCGCCGCGATCAAGAAAGGCGAGGGCGTCGCAGCCGCGTCCGCCGACGCCGCCGCCAGCGAGCGCGCAAAATGGCGGCTCTTCGACGACTACAACCCGCGCAATGCGACCGCGGGCTTCGCCGAGCTCGAATGGGAGGAGCCGTGACTTTGTCGCAGGGCCGGGCGGCAGGCTAGGCTAATATCGGCAAAAAGCCGGGAGGAACCATGACCCGAACAGCCCGCGCGACGCTCGCCGCCGCCTTCTTCGCCGCCTCGCTCGCCATCGGCGCGCGCGCGCAGACAAACGCCCCAGATCCCTGGCCGGGCCTGGTGACCGACCTCTTCAAGGGCCGCGACATCCGCAAAGCGGACGGAACCATCGCGCTCGAGGCGCCGACGCGCGCCGAGGACGCCGCGATCGTGCCCATGACCATGCGCTTCGCCGACCCGGCGAACGTAAGGGTCGCGACGCTCGTCATCGACCAGAACCCCATGCCCATGGCCGCGACCTTCACGCTCGGCGACAAGGCGGCGGTCGACTTCATCGAGACGCGGGTAAGGGTAAATTCCTACACCAATGTCCACGCCGTCGCCGAGACGCGTGACGGGGCGCTCCATTCCGAAATGAAATTCGTAAAAGCCTCGGGCGGCTGCTCCGCCCCCGCCGGCAAGGATCCGGACGAAGCGCGCGCCAATATGGGCAAGATGAAATATCGCGAATTCACGAGCGCCGCCGCTGGCAAGCGCGAGGCGCAGATCATGATCCGCCACCCCAATAATTCCGGTCTTCAAATGGATCAGATCACCCGCGCCTACACGCCGGCGCATTATGTCGATGCGGTCGAGGTCTGGCAGGGGGACGAACTGATCTTCAAAATGGAGGGGGGAATCTCGCTCTCCGAGGACCCGAACTTCCGCTTCACCTACGCGCCCAATGGCGCGAAGACGCTACGCGTCGTCGCCCACGACAACCAAGGCGGCGCGTTCAAGGCCGAGTGGCCGATCGCCGAGGGGACGTGAGTCGATAAAAAAGGGAGCCGCAGCTCCCCTCTCTCAGCCCAAAATCGTGACGGCCGCGCACACGGCGAGCGGCAGACCCGCCAATGCGCAGATCGCGGTCACGCAGGCGACTCTTTCATACGCAGGCGCCTCGTCGCGCAATTTCCTGATCAACGCCATCTCGCATACTCCCAAGCAACGCTTCCCGGCCGGCGCGCTCGTTCACGATGGCGCGCATCTGTTAACGCGCGGAATGGAATTTGGTTGCATTGCGCGCAAGCGGCCTGCCGCTCGCCGTTGTCGTTAAGCGACGCCTAAGCGCGGGCCAGGATGCGCGTCGGTTGGCGGCCAACGGAAGGGGAGACCGGCGCCGGCCGGCTGGTCTCGCTGAAGAGTTCGGCGAGCTTCTCGGTCATGGCGCCGCCAAGCTCCTCGGCGTCGACAATCGTCACCGCGCGGCGATAGTAGCGCGTCACGTCGTGGCCGATGCCAATGGCGATGAGCTCGACCGGCGACTTGGTCTCGATGTCGTGGATCACCTGACGCAGGTGCCGCTCGAGGTAATTGCCCGGATTGACGGAGAGGGTCGAATCGTCGACGGGCGCGCCGTCTGAGATCATCATCAGGATCCGCCGCTGTTCGCCGCGCGCGAGCAGGCGGCGATGCGCCCAGTCGAGCGCCTCGCCGTCGATGTTTTCCTTCAGCAGCCCCTCGCGCATCATCAGCCCGAGATTGCGGCGGGCGCGCCGCCAGGGGGCGTCGGCCGCCTTGTAGATGATGTGGCGAATGTCGTTGAGGCGGCCCGGATTGGGTTTCTTGCCCTCGTTGATCCACAGCTCGCGCGATTGGCCGCCTTTCCAGGCGCGGGTGGTGAAGCCCAAGATCTCGACCTTCACGCCGCAGCGCTCCAGCGTGCGGGCGAGAATGTCGGCGCAGGTCGCGGCGACGGTGATCGGCCGGCCGCGCATGGAGCCGGAATTGTCGAGCAGCAGGGTCACCACCGTGTCGCGGAAGTCCATGTCCTTCTCGCGCTTGAAGGACAGCGGCTGTTGCGGGTCGATGATGACGCGCGGCAGGCGCGCCGGGTCGAGCATGCCTTCTTCGAGGTCGAACTCCCAGGAGCGGCTCTGCTGCGCCATCAGGCGGCGCTGCAGGCGGTTGGCGAGACGGCCGACGACAGAGGACAGATGCAAGAGCTGTTTGTCGAGATAGGCGCGCAGCCGGTCGAGCTCTTCGGCGTCGCACAGCTCTTCCGCGCGCACGGTCTCGTCGAAGCGGGTGGTGTAGGCGTGATAGTCGGCGCCCGAGCGGTCGGCGGCGGTCGTCGATGGGCGGCGCGCGTCCGCCGCCTCTTCGAGATCGCCCGAATCCGATTCATCCGCCGCTTCGCCATAAGGGGCTTCCGCCGATTCGCTTTCGCCTTCCTGCTCCGAATCCTCGGCGGCGAGCGAGGTCTCCATCTCGGCCTTTGATTTCGCTTGGTCCTCTTCCTGCTGCTGCTCTTCGCTCTCGTCCGGGTTTTGCGGCGCCTCTTGCGGGTTGTCCTCCGCCTCGCTCTCCTCTGGGGCCTCGGCCCCGGCCATGTCGAGATGAGACAGAAGTTCGCGCACGATCTGGGCGAAATGCTTCTGGTTCTCGACGGCGCCGGCGAGCCGGTCGAGATCGGCGCCGGCGCGGTCTTCGATCATCTCTCGCCAGAACTCGACGATCTTCGCGCCATGGGGCGGCGGTTCGAGGCCGGTCAGGCGCTCGCGCGCCATCAGCGCCAGCGCGTCTTCGAGCGGCGCGTCGGCGCGGCTCGCGATTTTTTCCGAATGGCTGCGCGTATAGCGGTCTTCGAGCATGGCGCCGATATTGGCGGCGACGCCCGCCATGCGCCGCGCGCCGATCGATTCGACGCGCGCCTGCTCCAGGGCGTCGAAGGCGGCGCGCGCCTCCATCGTTTCGGGCGCAAAACGGCGGTGAAGGGCGTCGTCGTGGCAGGCCAGACGCAGCGCGAGGGAGTCGGCCTGGCCGCGAACGACCGCCGCCTCCTTGGCCGTGAGCTTGCGCGGCGGCTCGGTGAGCCGCGCCTTGGCGCCCTCCTCGCCGGCGATGAGCGACGGGCGCTCGGGCGCATAAATCACGTCGAGCTTGGGCGTTCTCGCCATGGCGCGCATGGCGCCGGCGACGGCCCGTTTGAAGGGCTCCTGCGGGGCTTCCTTGGGAGAGGCGGGGCGGCGGTTCGTCGGGGCGGGAGGCATTCGGCACTATATGCGCATGCGCGCAAAAAGGAGCAAGTCGGCGCCGCTCGGGCGGCCCTCGTCTGATAGACCAGGCCGCCCCCACGGCTTTGCCCGCGATGAGGCGGCCCGCCCTGCTCCGGCGCAGTGGGTCAGAGCTTCTCCAGCGTCGATTCGGCGCTCGAGACGGTGGCGAGGCTCGAATTTTCCTCGACGTTGATCCACAGCACCACGCCGTCGTTCACAACGGCCGAAAAACGCTTGCCGCGCACGCCGAGGCCGAATTCCCTGAGGTCCAGTTCGAGGCCGAGCGCATGGGCGAAGACGGCCGAGCCGTCGGCGAGCCCGTCGATCTTGCCGGCGGCCCCGCGATCCTTGAGCCAGGCCTCGAGGGTGAAGACGTCGTTGACCGCAGTCACGGCCACGGCGTCGACGCCTTTTGCTTTGAGCTCGTCGTATCGTTGGACGAAGCCCGGGAGGTGCTTGGCGTGGCAGGTGGGGGTGAAGGCGCCCGGCACCGAGAACAGCGCGATCTTGCGGCCCTTGAAATAGTCGCCCGTCTTGATGGGCTCGGGCCCGTTCTTGCCCATGACGGTAAGCGTGACGTCGGGAATTCTGTCGCCGGATTGGATGGTCATGCCACTCTCGCTTTTTGGGTGAGGCGAAAAAAAATCGTTTCTTAACTTAGCGCGTTTCCAGCCGCTGTCCTCCTGCAAAGTCGCCGGCTCGCAACTCGGACTTCGCAGAAGGGCGTTTACCGCAGCGATTCATGCTGCTTGTGACGCGCCCCGATGCGATGCAACATGGGCGCTGGCGGCTCGAATTACGAGCCCGCGCGCTTGGAGTGTTCTGATATGGCCAACACGGAAGGACACGGAGGGCAGCCGCCCGCCGCCTGGGTCTGGAGTCAATATCGCGGCGTTCTGCCGGCGGAGACCGAGGCGCCGGCCGCGGACTCGGCCGTCCCCACGCCGGACGAGGCCAGCCCCGCCGGCGGCGGTCAAAAACACGGCCTGATCGGATTGGGCCTCGCGGCGGCCGTGATCGTCATCGCCGGCCTGACCTGGCTCTTCACCACGCGGTCCGCCTACGGCCCCGCCCCCGAAGCGACGCCGCCGGCCGCGACGGGAAGCGAGACGCCGCAAAAGAGCGAGGCGGCGCCGCCGCCGCCCGCAGCTGCGCCGGCTCCCGCCGCTACTGAAACGCCCGCGCCCGCGGCGCCCGCGGCGGAGGCGCCAAAGGCGGCGCCGCCCGCGACCCCGCGCCATGACGGCGACCACGGGAAGAAGAAGAAAAAACACCAGGGCTAGGGGCGTTCGCCGTCCCGCCGGGCAGGGCCGCCCTTTCCCCCATTCTCGGCGAGAGGGAGCGGCGCGTCGTCAGAGAGGCGCGAGATCGTCGGCGCAGTTACCGACCGGCCGCATCGACGGCTTTCGTCACCAGCGCCCTGGCGTCCGCCGAATGCCAGGCGGCCGGGCCGTTCATCAGCCCGATCTGGCAGCCTTCCGGGTCGACGAGCATGGTGACCGGCAGGCCGAGCGCTTTGCCGGACTGCTTGAGCTCGAAGAAAATATTGGCCTTCGGGTCGGCGTAAAGCGAAAGCGACTTTACGCCGGTCTCCTCGAAAAACTTCTTCGGCCGGTCGAGGCGCGACGTGTCGATATTGACCGTCACGACCTGAAACTTGTCAGACCCCTGCTCCGCCTGCAGCTTGTCGAGCTCGGGCATTTCGGCGCGGCAGGGCACGCACCACGTCGCCCAGACGTTGAAAAGGATCGTCTTGCCCCTGAACGCGGCGAGCGTCGCGGGCTTGCCGTCGGGATCGGTGAAGGCGTAATCGGGAAGCCTCTCGGGCGTCTTGGCGATGGTCATGGCGGCGACCTCGCCCTTGGCGAGGTCCTTCACCGCTTCGGCGACCTTCGCCGCCCCGGCGCACTCCGCCGCGCGCGCTTCCTTGCCGCTCGGCCCGCCCGCGTATAGAAACCCGGCGCCGGCCGCGGCAATCAACAAAGTCGCAAGGCGATAGGCGGCGGGCTTTTTCATCAGGCGCAGGCTCCGGGGTGGAAATGACGAGCAAGATATGGGGCGGGCGCTTCCAGAGCGCAACCGACGCGGTTCTGGAGGCCATTAACGTCTCCATCGATTTTGACAAGCGTCTCGGCCCCCAGGACGTCAAGGGCTCGCTCGCCCATGTCGCCATGCTCGCCGAGCAGGGGATCGTCTCGAAGGACGACGCGGCGAAGATCGCCGAAGGCCTCACCCAGATCGGGGGCGAAATCGAACGCGGCGAATTTACTTTCTCTCGCGCGCTCGAAGATATTCACATGAACGCCGAGTCGCGCCTCGCCGAACTCATCGGCCCGGCGGCGGGCCGCCTGCACACGGCGCGCTCGCGCAACGATCAGGTTGCGACCGACTTCAGGCTTTACGTCCGCGACGAGATCGACGCGCTCGACGCCCAGCTCGCCGATCTGCAGCGCGCCCTCGCCGAACGCGCGCTGACCGAAGCGGCGAGCGTCATGCCGGGCTTCACCCATCTGCAAAGCGCGCAGCCGGTCACCTTTGGCCACCATCTCCTGGCCTATGTCGAGATGATCGGCCGCGATCGCGGGCGCTTCCGCGACGCGCGCGCGCGATTGAACGAATGCCCGCTCGGCGCCGCGGCGCTGGCCGGGACCTCTTTTCCGATCGACCGCCACATGACGGCGAAGGCGCTCGAATTCGACCGCCCGACGGCCAATTCGCTCGATAGCGTCTCGGATCGCGACTTCGTGCTGGAGACGCTCTCGGCGGCGGCGATTTGCGCGACGCATCTGTCGCGTTTCGCCGAGGAGATCGTGCTGTGGACAACGCCGCAATTCGCTTTCATTTCGCTTTCCGACAAATTCACCACCGGCTCCTCGATCATGCCGCAGAAGCGCAATCCGGACGCAGCGGAGCTGGTGCGCGGCAAGTCGGGCCGCATCATCGGGGCGCTGCAGGCGCTGCTCATCGTGATGAAAGGCCTGCCGCTCGCGTATTCCAAAGACATGCAGGAAGATAAGGAAGGCGCCTTCGATTCGCTCGACTCTCTGTCGCTCTGCATCGCCGCTATGGCCGGCATGGCGCGCGACATGAAGGTCGACCGCGCCCGCATGAAGGCGGCGGCGGGCGCCGGCTTCGCCACGGCGACCGATCTCGCCGACTGGCTCGTGCGCCGCTTGAACCTGCCCTTCCGCGAGGCGCATCATGTGACGGGCCGCGTCGTCGCGCTCGCCGAAGGACGCGGCGTCGGCCTCGAAGAGCTGACGCTCGCCGACCTGCAGAGCGTCGAGCCGCGCATGACTCAGGAGGTCTTCGACGTGCTCGGCGTCGAGAAATCGGTTGCAAGCCGCGTGAGCTACGGGGGCACGGCGCCGGACAATGTCCGCCGCGCCGCGCAGGGCTGGCTCGACCGCCTCGAGGGCGCGGCATGAGCGAGGACGGACCGCGCCTCGCTCTGGCGACCCCGCCGCTCGCCGAGGCGCGCGACTTTCTGCCGGCGCTCGACAGCGCGCTGTCGGCCGGCGACGTCGCCTCTCTGCTCATCCGCTTCGCGGCCGACGATCCGCGCCGCAATGAGGAGATCGCGCGCGCTCTTGCCCCGCCGGCGCAGGAAAAGGGCGTCGCCGTTCTGGTCGAGGGATCGGCGACCGTGGCGCTGCGCGCCAAGGCGGACGGCGCGCAGATTGCGGGCGGCGGCGACGCGCTCGCGGACGCGGTCAAGAAGCTCTCGCCCAAATATATCGTCGGCGCCGCCGAACTGGCGCTGCGCGACGACGCGATGCGCGCCGGCGAACTCGGCGTCGATTACGTGCTTTTCGAGGAGGACGACCTCGCGGCGCTCATCGAGCGCGTCGCCTGGTGGTCCGAGCTTTTCAACACGCCCTGCGTCGCCCGCGCCGCCACGCTCGACGCGGTCGCGCCGCTCGTCGAGGCGGGCGCCGATTTCGTGCTGCTGGACGACGCCGTCTGGACCGACAGCCGCGGCCCGGCCGCCGCCGTCGCGCAGGCGCTGGCCGCAATCCAACAGGCGGAGTCGAAGCGATGACGGAGAGCGTGAAGACGAGCGGCGCGGCGCTGGCGCTGATCGCCGCCCTTCTCCTTACCCCCGCGGCCGCGAAGGAAGGCGAACCCCAGCCGCCCGCGCCAGCCAGTCCGGCGCGTGATCTCGCTTTCGGCGCCTATCAGCGCGGCGACTACAAGGCCGCGATGACCGAGGCGAAGAAGCGCGTCGAGGCCAATCCAAAGGACGCCGCGGCGCTGACCCTGATCGGCCGGCTCTATCTCGAGGGCTCGGGCGTCAAGCGCGACATGAAACAGGCAATGGACTGGTTCCGGCGCGGCGCCGACGCGGGCGACGCCGAGGCCGCCTATCTCTATGGCGTCGCCACGCTCGAGGGCATCGACGTTCCAAAGGACCGCGCCCGCGCCCGCCTCTATCTCGAAAAGGCCGGCGTCCACGACCATGCGGCGGCGCTGCATCTCCTGGGCGAGATGGCGCTCGAAAACGACGGCAAGGACCCCGACTTCGCGCAGGCGACGAACTTCTTCAAGAGGGCCTCCGCCGCCGGCAGCGCCGACGCCGATTATGCCCTGGGCGTGCTCTACAAGACCGGCAAGGGCGTCGAAAAGAACGACCAGGAGGCGGCGGCCTGGTTCAAGCGCGCCGCCGACGTCGGCCTCTCCCCGGCGATGGTCGAATACGCCATCCTGCAGTTCAACGGGACGGGCGTGACGCGGGATAAGGTCGCCGCGGTCGATCTGTTGCGCAAGGCGGCGCTGAAGGGCAACGCCGTGGCGCAGAACCGGCTGGCGCATCTTTACGCCGAGGGAATCGGCGTCGACGTCGACCTCGCGCAGGCGAAGGAGTGGCGCGACCGGGCGAAAGCGTCGGGCCTGAACGACCCCTCGCTCGATTTCCTCTCCAACGCCTCCGCTCCCCAAACGCCGGCGGCCCCCAAGGCTCCGCCCGCGGCGCCCGCCGCGACGAAATGACGGCGGCTCGAGGGAGCGGCGCGGCCCGGCGCGCGGCGGCCTTTCTGCGCCGTTTCGTCAAGCCGCGCCTGGAGCTTCTCATCCGCCGCGCTCAGGTCGCGGAGCGCTTCGCCGCGCAGTTTTTTGCGCAGCAATCGGCGCCCTTCGCTCCAGAAATTCCGGGCGAGTGGATCGAAGCCGGCAGGAGCGCCGCCGCGACGCTCGTCTATCTTCACGGCGGCGGCTTTCTCCTCGGCTCGCCGCGCGCCTTCCATTATGTGTCCAAGGGCTTCGCGCGGGCGGGCTTCGACGTTTTCGCGCCGGCCTACCGGCTGGCCCCCGACCATGTCTTCCCGGCGGCGCTCGACGACGTTTTCCGCGCCTACCAGGCGCTTGTCGCCGCACGGCCGGGCCCGCTCGTTCTGGTCGGCGATTCAGCCGGCGGCGGCCTCGCGCTCTCGCTGATGCTGAAGGCGCGCGACGCGGGATTGCCGTTGCCAAAAGCCGCGGCGCTGTTCTCGCCCTGGACCGACCTTGCCGCGAGCGGCGCCTCGACCCGGGAGAACGAGGACAAGGACGCCCTTTTCACGCGGCGCCTGATCCAGCTCGGCGCGCGCGCGGCGCTGGGGCGCACGAGCGCCAGAAATCCGCTGGCCTCTCCGCTCTACGCCGATCTTTCTGGCCTGCCGCCCCTGCTCGTCCATGCGGGGGCCGACGAGGCGCTGCGCGACGATTCCACGCGGCTCGTCGCCCGCGCCCGCGCCGCGGGGGTCGAGGCGGCGCTCGAGCTGTGGCCCGACGTGCCGCATGGCTGGCAGCTCATGGGCGTCATCCCGGAGGGGAAAGAATCGCGCGACAAGGCGATCGCCTTCTTGAAGGCGCGGCTCGCCTCCGATCAGACCGCGATGGCCGACTGAACGCCCTAGCGGCCGAAACGGGCCGCTGCGACGCTTGCGCCAAGCGGGGCGGGATGAGGCCCTACTCCACCTTCTCGCCGGGATACACTCCCCAGAGATTTTCCTGCTGCATGTAGCCGTCGAAGTCCTTGCCGGCCAGACGGCACCATGCGCCGTCGCAGCCGCGCAAGGAGCCGATCACGTTGGGGGCGAGCTTGGCGACCGGCGTCGTATGGTTGGTGGCGAAAAGCGTCTGCGGCTCTTTCTTCCAGGGCGCGACCAGAGCGGTTCGCCGGCCCGAAAGCAGCGAGTGCAGCACCCAGCCCTCGGAGCCTTCCGAGTCCCGAATCTTGCGCCAGGTCTCGAATTCGGCGGTGATCTCAACGGGCAGGCCGGCGCGCTGATAGATCCAGACCGTGGGGTGTTCCTTGCTCGGTCCCTCGCGCACGTTGACGCGGTCGGATTTGAGGCTGACGTAACGCGGGATGGGCAGATTGCTCACGGGCCCCTTTTGCGGCTCCTGCGCCCGCGCCGACGCCGTAAATATGAGCAAAATGAGCCCGAACGCCGCGCAGGGGCCAGTCAATGCTATGCTGTCGAGATGCCGCATGGGGGAAGTGCCGCTCGTCTTGTCTTTGGCCCGCCATCTGCTAGGAAACGAAAAACGCAGCGTCGGGCGGCGTATTGGTTTTGTCGCCCATCGTCGTTAAGACCGGGTTGAGACGTAAACCGACTCAAACGCCGGCCCAGGCGATGAGAGCTTGTAGCGAAGTTTATGGATTTTCGCCAAGAAAGTGCGAGCCGAAGGGACGAAGCGCAACATGCCTAAGAAAAAGCCGCTCGTTGTGGTGACGCGCCGACTGCCCGAGGTGATCGAGACCCGCATGTGCGAGCTGTTCGACACGCGGCTCAACGAGAGCGACAAGCCCCTCACCCATGACGAACTCGCCGAGGCGATGCGCACCGCCGAAGTGCTGGTGCCGACGATCACCGACCGGATCGATTCGAGCCTGATCGCCCAGGCCGGCGAGCAGATGAAGCTCATCGCCAATTTCGGCAATGGCGTCGACAATATCGACGTCGCTTCGGCTCTCGGCCGCTCCATCACCGTGACCAATACGCCGGGCGTCCTGACCGAGGACACGGCCGACATGACCATGGCGCTCATTCTCTCGGTCGCCCGTCGCCTGGTCGAGGGCGCGCGCGCCATTCCGGAGGGCTCGTGGTCCGGCTGGTCGCCGACCTGGATGCTCGGCCATCGGATCACGGGCAAGCGGCTGGGCATCGTCGGCATGGGCCGGATCGGCCAGGCGCTGGCGCGCCGCGCCAAGGCTTTCGGCCTGTCGATCCACTACCACAACCGCCGCCGCGCCGCAGCCGAGATCGAGGAGCAGCTCGAGGCGACCTATTGGGAGTCGCTCGACCAGATGCTGGCGCGCGTCGACATCGTTTCGATCCATTGCCCGCACACCCCCGCCACCTATCACCTGCTGTCGGCGCGTCGCCTGAAGCATCTGCGGCCGCACGCGATTCTCGTGAACACAGCGCGCGGCGAGATCGTCGACGAAAACGCGCTGGTGCGCATGCTCGAGGCCAATGAAATGGCCGGCGCGGGGCTCGACGTCTTCGAACATGAGCCGGCCGTCTCGCCCAAGCTCCTCAAGCTCGCCCAGGCGGGCAAGGTCACGCTGCTGCCGCACATGGGCTCGGCGACCATCGAAGGCCGCGTCGACATGGGCGAGAAGGTCATCATCAACATCAAGACCTTCATGGACGGGCATCGTCCGCCCGATCGCGTGCTACCCAGCATGTTGTGATAAAGCGCGGAAGGCTTTAGCGTCTCGACCGCCCGCGCGGACCCCCGCGCCGGAGCCCGGGAGAAATCAGTCAAAAATCAGCGCGCCCGCCGCTTTCGTCACGCGGCAAGACCGCGCGCGAGGGAGACCCAAGAAATGAACAAGCCTTTCTCGATCCTCGCTCTCGCCCTCGGCGTCGCGATGGTCGCCGCGCCGGCCCACGCCAAGAAGAAAGCCCAGCCCGCGGAAGAAAGCCAGGGACAGGAACAGCAGCAGCAGGACGAGGGCAACAAGGAGACGGGGGGCATTCCCCGTTATGTGCCTTTCCCGCACAACCGCAACTTCGTCCTGAAGGAAATCAACGGCAAGGCGCCGCCGGTCGAGATCTGGATCAACATCGACTCGACGGGCCGGGCCAACGGCTTCTCAGGCTGCAAGAACTGGTCGGGCGTCTTCGTGATCGGCCCCGACCGCCTGGGCCCGAGGGCCATGCCGGCTGTCAACGAACGCCAATGCGACGGCGCCCTCGCCGGGATCGAGCGCGACCTCTGGGGCGTGCTGCTCTCCGGCCCCTATTGGGACGTCAAGGGCGACGACCTGACTCTCAGGGGCTACAAGGGCGGCGTGCTGAAGTTCCAGCGCTCGCTGTAGAGCGCCGGTCCTCCGTTTCGCCTTGCGCGCGCCCCCCCTTCTCCCTTCACGGGGAGAAGGGGGATGCGCAAAGCGGGCGGATGAAGGTTCGACCCTTACTTCGCGGGGACCGCATAAACCGGGCAGGGCGCGTCATGCAGCGCGCGCTCGGTCGTCGATCCGCGCAGCGCGTCGAGCAGGCCGCGGCGCCCCTGCGTCGGCATGGCGATGAGATCGGCGCCGATCTCTCCGGCGTAAGACAGGATCGTGTCGATCACCCCGCCCTGCCGCAACTCGATATGCGGCAGCAGGCCATCGAAGATCGGCAGGTCCTCGCCCACATGCAGCAGCATGACGTCGGCGGCCGGGTTCAGCGCATGGGCGAAATCGGCGATATGGCGGAAGGCGTCGAGCGGCGGCACGCTCGCCTCGACCGGCATCAGCACCGTATTGAGCGAGATCGCCCCCGTCTCGCGATCGACGAACCCTTTATGGTCCTCGCGCAGGAACAGGGCCGGCATGCGCGTCTCGCGCACGGCCTCCTCGGCGATCGACTCCTCGAGCCAGCGTTCGAGCCCGGTGCGGTTATGCGTCATCAGCACCATGAGGTCGCACAGGTGGCGTTCGACATAGGCTGCGACGCCGTGCACAGGGGATTCCGATTCGATCGACGCCTTCACGAAGTTGACGCCGAGCTTTTCGGCCGCTTCCTGACGCGAGGCGCCGGGCTCGATCATGCCCCAGCGCGCCAGCATTTCCCGCACATGGGGGAAGCGGTTCCAATTGTCGGGATCGTCCTCCTCGGCGTCCGCGATATGCAGCAGATGCAGCACCCCTTTCGTCGCGACGGCGATGCGCAGCGCGTGGGCGAAGGCGTCCTGGCTCGCAAAGGAGAGGTCGGTCGGGTGGACAATGGATTTGGGCGGCTCGCCGATCATGTCGCGCTTCCTTTTCGAGGCGTTTCCCTAAACCTATCGCGCCAGGCGGACCGCGCCTAGCTTGCAGCGCCCGCGGACGGGCGCCTTTATGCCGGCTCTTCTTGTGCGGCGAGCGCTTTGGCCACCTCCTCGACCAGCGCGCTCTCTGCGACGGAAATCTGCGCCGGCCGCGCCGCCTTCCATTCCTCGTTGGTGGCGATGGCGGCGGCGGCCTTGGCGCCGGCGACGAGATCCTTGATCTGCACTTCGCCTTTCGCCTTCTCGTCCGAACCCTGGATGATCACGAGCGGCGAATTGCGCCGGTCGGCGTATTTCATCTGGGCCTTCATGCCGGCCGCGCCGAGGTAGAGCTCGGCGGCGACGCTGGCGCCGCGCAATTGCGCGACCATGCGCTGGTAATCGGCGAGACGGTCGCGGTCGAGCACGAGCACCACGACGGGCCCGACATGCGGCCGCGCCGCCACGATCGGGCTGCCGACGAGCTTTAGCGCCGCGAAGAGGCGCGAGACGCCGATCGAGAAGCCGGTCGCCGGCGTATTATCGGGTCGGAAGCGCCCGACGAGACCGTCGTAGCGCCCGCCGCCGCCGACGGAGCCGAAGCGCACCGGATGGCCTTTCTCGTCGCGGGTTTCGAAGGTCAGGTCCGCCTCGAAGACCGGGCCGGTGTAATATTCGAGGCCGCGCACCACGGAGGGGTCGATGCGGATGCGGTCCGGCCCGAAGCCGGCGTCGCGCGCGAGATCCTCGATCTCCAGAAGCTCCTCCGCCCCCTGCGCGCCGATCTCGCTCTTGCCGAGCAGGCCGAAGAGGTCGAAGGCCGGCGCGCCGTCCCGATACTGGCCGCCGAGGCTGAAGGACATGATCGTGTCGATCGCCTGAAGCGACAGGCCGGCGCCCTTGGTGAAGTCGCCGCTTTCGTCCTTGCGGCCCTCGCCCAAAAGCTGGCGCACGCCGTCGGGGCCGAGGCGGTCGAGCTTGTCGATGGCGCGCAGCACGACGAGCCGGCGCCCCGCGTTTTCGTCGCCCGCGAGACCGATGGCCTGCATCACGCCGTCGAGCACCTTGCGGCTGTTGATCTTAATCACATAGTCGCCCCGCGCGATCCCGAGCCGCTCCAGCGCGTCGGCGGCCATCATGCAGATTTCGGCGTCGGCGGCGGGCGAGGCGGAGCCGACGGTGTCGGCGTCGAACTGCATGAACTGGCGGAAGCGTCCCGGCCCCGGCTTTTCGTTGCGATACACATGGCCGCAGCGGTAGGAGCGATAGGGCTTGGGCAGGCGGTCGTAATTCTGCGCGACGAAACGCGCGAGCGGCGCGGTCAAGTCGTAGCGCAGCGACAGCCACTGCTCGTCGTCGTCCTGGAAGGAAAAGACGCCCTCGTTCGGGCGGTCCTGATCCGGCAAGAATTTACCGAGCGCGTCCGTATATTCGATCGCAGGGGTCTCCAGCGCTTCGAAGCCGTAAAGCTCATAGACCGAGCGGATGACGTCGAGCATGCGCCCGGTGGCGGCGAGTTCCGCCGCCTCGCGATCGGCGAGCCCGCGCGGCGCCCGCGCTTCAACCTTGGATTTCTTTTCGTCTTTGGACATTGAACTCATTCCGCTGCGCCTCCTGCGCGAAGGAGGCGGGATTCGGCCGTCTTCCTAGCATTTTCCCATGCCGAAGGAAGCGCCGCAGAGACTGGAAAAGCGCGCAGATGCGCGGCGCAGCGCGGACAGTCCGAACTGCCGAAGCCGGGCGCCGGCGCAGGCAGCGCTTCAAGCGCGGCGTTGAGGGCGCATTCGCTTCCCCCCTCGAGAATGAAGGCGCCGAGCACGCGCCCGGCCTCGGTGAGCTGATCGACGTGCCAATGGGCCCGCTTCTCCCGTCGCATGTGGCGGGCGAGCCGCGCGCGCAGCCCGCCGGGCCCCTTGGCGGAGCCGCAATAGAGGTAATCGCCGGCCGCAAGCCGGGTGGCGCTCTTTCCCGCGCGGACTTCCCGCGCCGCGTCGAGCCGCAGCCACAGCACATAAGCGCCCGCGGTGGCAGGGGCGTCGGAGGCGCGCAGGATGAAGCCGATCTTGCCCATGCGCCGATCATGGCGCCTTTCAAGACGAGAGGGGACGTTAACTCTGGCCTGGCTGGCGTCTCGACGGCGGCGTCTCGACGGCGGCGTCTCGAACAGTCATGCTCAAGTCATGGCCGCGCGTCGCCGCGTCCGTCTCCCGTCGAAATATGCTGCGCCTACAGCGCCGTGCGCAGAGGTCATCGCCTCGCCGGGCACGACCTTCTTTCCCGAAGACCTCACGCGGCCGGGGGCGAAAAACTATCCGCGCGCGACGCTCCAGGACAATCAGGCGGGCTGATCGCTCTCAGGCGATCATCACCCGCGCCGCGGCCTTCTCGTCGCCGAGCAGCTCGAGCGCCTTGGCGACCATGGCCTTGCTGTCCAGCATTGCTCTGGCGATCATGATCTCGTGCTTGTCGTGGTCGATATAGGCGTCGGGCAGCGTCAAGCTGCGAAACTTGAACGCGCCGCGCGTTCCGTCGAGCAGGCCGTCGTCCGAGAGCGCCTGGAAGACTTGGGCCCCGAAGCCGCCGATCGACCCTTCTTCGATCGTGATCACCACCTCGTGATTGGCGGCGAGGCGGCGAATGAGGTCGCGGTCGACGGGCTTCGCGAAACGGGCGTCGGCGACGGTCGTCGAGATCCCGTAATCCTCCAGCTCGTCGGCGGCCTTGAGCGCCTCGGCGAGACGCGTGCCGAGCGACAGCAGCGCCACTCTCGACCCCTCGCGCAGGATGCGGCCCTTGCCGATCTCGAGAACGTCGCCCCGCTCGGGCAGCTCCACGCCCACGCCCTCGCCGCGCGGATAGCGGAAGGCGATGGGGCCCTGGTCATAGGCCACCGCCGTCGCGACCATATGCATCAGCTCCGCCTCGTCGGCGCAGGCCATCACCACCATGCCCGGCAGGCAGCCGAGATAGGCGATGTCGAAGGCGCCGGCGTGGGTCGGGCCGTCGGCGCCGACGAGCCCGGCGCGGTCGATGGCGAAGCGCACCGGCAGATGCTGGATCGCCACGTCGTGCACGACCTGATCGTACCCGCGCTGCAGGAAGGTGGAGTAAAGCGCGCAGAAGGGCTTGTAGCCCTCGCAGGCGAGGCCCGCCGCGAAAGTCACCGCATGCTGCTCGGCGATGGCGACGTCGAAGGTGCGCTCGGGGAAATGCTTGCCGAAGGTGTCGAGGCCCGTGCCCGACGGCATGGCGGCGGTGATGGCGACGATTTTGTCGTCATGCTCGGCCTCCGCCACCAGCGCCTTGGCGAAGACGCCCGTATAGGACGGGGCGTTGGCCTTGGGCTTGAACTGCTTGCCGGTCTCCACGTCGAACTTCACGACCCCGTGATATTTGTCGTCCGCCGCTTCGGCCGGGGCGTAGCCCTTGCCCTTCTGGGTCACGACATGGACCAGCACCGGGCCGTCGTCCTTGTCGCGCACATTCATCAGCACGGGCAGCAGATGGTCGAGATTGTGCCCGTCGATCGGCCCGACGTAATAGAAGCCGAGCTCCTCGAACATCGTGCCGCCGGTGATGAAGCTGCGCGAAAACTCCTCGGCCTTGCGCGCCTTGTCGTAGATGAAGCGCGGCAGATGCGAGGCGAGCTGCTTCGCCGCGTCGCGGATCGAGCGATAGGCGCCGCCGGAGACGAGGCGGGCGAGATAGGCCGACATGGCGCCGGTCGGCGGCGCGATGGACATGTCATTGTCGTTGAGAATGACGATGAGGCGGGAATCCAGCGCGCCGGCGTTGTTGAGCGCCTCATAGGCCATGCCGGCGGACATGGAGCTGTCGCCGATGACGGCGACGACGTGATTATTGCCCTGCGCGAGATCGCGCGCCACCGCCATGCCGAGCCCCGCCGAAATGGAGGTCGAGGAATGGCCGGCGCCGAAGGCGTCATATTCGCTCTCCGCGCGCTTGGTGAAGCCCGAGAGGCCGCCGCCCATGCGCAGCGTGCGGATGCGGTCGCGCCGCCCGGTCAGGATCTTGTGCGGATAGGTCTGGTGCCCGACGTCCCAGATGATGCGGTCGCGCGGCGTGTCGAAGACATAATGCAGCGCCACCGTCAGCTCGACCACGCCGAGCCCCGCGCCCAGATGCCCGCCCGTCACCGAGACGGCGTCGATCGTCTCGCGGCGCAATTCATCCGCGACCTGCTTGAGCTGGCCGGGCGGAAGCTTGCGCAGCTCCTCGGGCGTCGGGATCTGATCGAGAAGGGGGGTCTTCGATGTCGTCAAAGGCTTACTCTCGTCTGTCCGCAATTTACATAAATTCTAGGCATATCCGCTCGGCCTCCGCGCGGCAAACGCTTAGCCCGGGCGGCGGGCGGATTCCCGCGCCACTGTTGCTTGTGCGCAACGCTGCGCCCCGGTCAATAGCGATAGATTTGAACAGGCTGGATTTCCGGCTCGACCTCGGGCATGCGCCGCCTGGCGCGATTCGGGCGTCGGCTCGCAGCGGGCGTCTCGCCCACGATCTCGATGGTCGCGCCGCCTTGCGCCTCCACCCACGTGAAAAGCTTCTGGGCGTTGTTGACGGCAAGGCGAACGCAGCCATGGGAGCGCGGACTCCCGAGCCCGCGCTCGAAGGTGCCATGAATGGCGAGGCCCCGCGGCGAGAAGAAGATGGCGTAGGGCATGGGCGCCTGCTCATATTCGTCCGAATAGTGCTCGGCCTCCATCCGCATGACCGAATAGCGCCCGGTCGGCGTCTCATAGCCCGGCCGGCCGCTCGAGATTTTCCACACGACCGTCTCGCCGCCGTCGCGCGCCGCCGTCAGCCGCTGCTTGGAGAGATCGATGGAAATGCGCATCGCCGCCTGGCACGGCGCCCCGGCCAGCAGGCAAGAGATGAGAACAAGCGAGAATTTTTTCATGTGAGCGACCTAAACATGCAGGCGGCTGGCGGTAAAGCCGCGCTGCGCATTAGGGTTGATGGCGCGCGTCTTGAATTCCTTGCGAGAACGGGGCGCGAAGTTAGGGCGTCGTCCCGTTTTCGTCTCCTTGGGGATCAAGATGGGACAAAGCGCGGGATTTGCGAAGGCCGCCGCGCCGTTTCTGCGGGGAAGCCGCCTGGCCGGCGTCTTCGTCGGATGGAGCCGCGGCTTCGGCCGTGCGGCGCAGAGCGCGCCGCACGTCGCGACTGGAGCATGGCTCTTGCCGAAGCCAGTAGCCTTTCAGGCGGTTGAGCTTTCGCCGCAGGCGATCGAAGAAGCGCGGGCAGACTGGAGCGCCCTCGCCCAAGGGGCGCTCGAGCCCAGCCCCTTTTTCGAGCATGGCTTCGCTCTCGCCGCGGCGCGGCACCTTCCGCCCGACGACCGGCCGCGCTTCATTGCTCTTCGCAACATGCACGGCGACCTCGCCGCAATCTTTCCGCTCGCGCCGACGGGCCTTTCCGGCGCCGATGGGCTCGTTCGCGTGTGGCGCGGCGACTTGACGGCGCTGGCGACGCCGCTCGTGCGCCGCGATCAGGCGCCGGAGACGCTCGTCGCTTTTCTGGACTGGGCCGCAGCGGCGAGCCCCGCCGCGGGCGCCCTGTTTCCCCGCGTGCCCCTCGGCGGCGCGTTCCACACCGCGCTCGTCGACGCGGCGACGCGGCGGGGGCGGCGCATCGAAATACTGGAAAGCTTCGCCCGCGCGGCGCTCACGCCGGGAGGATCCGCCGACGAAAAATGCAGGCGGGCGGGCGGACTCAAGAAGGTGAACGACATCCGCCGCACCCAACGCCGCCTCGCCGAGCGCGGCGCCGTCGAGTTTGGGATCGTCGCCGATGCGGGCGCGGCGCGGGCGGCGGTCGAGGAGTTTCTGGCGCTCGAAGCCTCGGGATGGAAGGCCGGGCGCGGCGCCTTTCTCTCCGAACCCGCGCGAGCGACGTTCTTGCGCAGCGCCACGCGCCTTCTCGCCGTCGACGGACTCTGCAAAATCGCCGCGCTGCGCCTCGACGGGCGGGCGATCGCCATGGCGATCCTGCTCCAGAGCCAGAACCGCAGCTACTGTTGGAAAATGGCCATCGACGACGGCCTGCGCGCCCTGGCGCCAGGCGTTCAGCTCGCTCATGCGCTTGCCGCGCTTCAGCTCGCGCGGCCGGAGATCGAGCTGACCGATTCCTGCGCCATCGCCAGACATCCGATGATCGGCCGGCTGTGGCCGGATCGCGTCGCGGTCTGCGACATTGCGGTCTCGCTGCGCGACGAGGGTTTCGAGGCGGCTCTGCGCCGCGAGCAGAGGCGGCGGCGGGTGCGGGAGTTCGCCAAGCGCGCCGCGAACAGGCTCTTGAAACGTAAAGTGAGTTGAGGCGGCGCTCTCGCCTTTTCGGGCGGGATCGGTATAGTGCCGCCGTTTCGTAAAAAACGCCGGACGGACAGCCCGTGACGCCTCGCCCTCTTCGCCTCATTCTCCTGCTCGCCGCCGCTGTGGCCGGCCTGTCCGCCTGTGGCCGTCGCGGGCCGCTGGAGCTGCCGCCCGACGTGCAGGCGCGCGGCGCGGCGCTCAGGGCGCAACAGGAGGCGGCGCTGGCCAAGACCGGTCCGAAGCCCGCGCCCGGGCAGGCCGTTCCTGCGCCGCCGCCCCCGCCCATTCCCGGAACCATCGGGAACCGCCCGCCGGAGGACTATCCCTTCCCGCTCGATCCGCTGCTCTAAAAGCCCATGCGCCATTTCGATTATCGCGGCGGCGCGCTCTACGCCGAGGACGTCGCCGTGTCCGATATCGCCGCGGCGGCGGGCACGCCCTTCTACGTCTATTCCGCGGCGACGATCCGCCGGCATTTCCGCGTCTTCGCCGAAGCCTTCCAGGGGCTCGACGCGCTCGTTTGCTATGCGATGAAGGCCAATTCGAACCAGGCTGTGCTGCGTCTTCTCGCCAAGGAAGGCGCCGGCATGGACGTCGTCTCGGGCGGCGAACTCGCCCGCGCGCTGGCGGCGGGCGTCCCCGGATCGAAGATTACGTTCTCGGGCGTCGGCAAGACGGACGAGGAGATCGCCGCCGCGCTCGACGCCGGCATCTTCTGCTTCAACGTCGAATCCGAGCCCGAGCTCGAAGCGATCTCGCGCATCGCCGCGGCGCGGGGCGGCGTCGCGCCCGTGTCTCTTCGCGTCAATCCGGACGTGGACGCGCGGACGCATAAGAAGATTTCGACCGGAAAGGCCGAGAACAAATTCGGCGTCCCGCTCTCGCGCGCCCGCGAGGTTTACGCCCGGGCTGCAAAACTTCCGGGGATCAGGGTTTGCGGCGCGGACATGCATATCGGCTCGCAGCTCACCGACCTCGCGCCCTTCGACGAGGCCTTTTCGCTGCTGGCGGAACTCGTCACGGACCTGCGCGCCGACGGCCATGACATTAGCCATGTCGACCTCGGCGGCGGACTCGGCATCCCCTATCACGAGGGCGACGATCCGCAGTCCTATCACCCCGAGCGCTACGCCGAGATCGTGCGGCGCCATTTCGGCGGGCTCGGCTGCAAGCTCGTCTTCGAACCCGGGCGCCTCATCGTCGGCAACGCCGGCGTGCTGGTCACGCGCGTGATTTACGTCAAGCGGGGCGAGGCCAAGACTTTCCTCATCGTCGATACGGGGATGAACGACCTCGTCCGCCCGACGCTCTATGACGCCTGGCACGACATCATCCCCGTTCGCGAGCCGGTGGACCGCCGGGAGATCATTGTGGACGTCGTCGGGCCGGTCTGCGAGACGGGAGACTATGTCGCGCTCGACCGGAAGCTGCCGGAGGCGCTCCCCGGCGAGCTGCTGGCCGTCCTCACCTCCGGCGCCTATGGCGCGGTGCAGGCGGGAACCTACAACACCCGCCCGCTGATCCCCGAGGTTCTGGTAGACGGCGACCGTTTCGCGATCATCCGTCCGCGTCCGAGCGTCGAGGAGCTCATCGCGCTGGATCGCGCGCCCGACTGGATTTGACCGGGCCGGGCGCAGCGCAACCCGAGGGTCCGCGCAGCTTTACAGCGCCCTGCGTCTCATGCTCCGCATGAGCCCCGCGATCAGGTGATCCTTGTCATGGATGCGCAGGCAGAGACGGCGCGCAATCAGGCTGTGAAACGCCAAGGCCAGATGCGGATGCGTCTCCTCCAGGCGCCGAACGTCGGCTGGCGCGACACGAATAATCCGGCAATCCGTCTCGGCGCGGATCGTCGCGGTGCGGGGTCCGCCGGTGTAGAAGCCCAGCTCCCCGACCATCGTCCCCGCCACCAGCGTGCGGACCCGCATCGGCGCCCTGCCCTCATAAGAGACCAGGACGCTCGCCCTCCCGCTCTCGATGAAGGCGAGGTCGTCCGTGACCGCGCCTTGCGTCATCAGCTCCGCCCCCGCCGGGATGTCGCCCATTGTGAAATGGTCCAGGAAGACGCGGGCCGTCTCGGGCCCGAATTGGGCCGCGAGCGTCGCTGAAAGGGTTTCCGGCTCGCATCGTTCGCCGCCGGCCGCCGCAAGGGCGCGCTCCTCGCACCATTCCAGCGCCTCGTCGAGCGACGGCGCGAAGACCGGCGTTGCGCCATCGGGGCGATGCGCCTTGCGCAGCCGCGCGGCGATCTCGTCGGGCATGGCCGCGAACAGGACGCCTATGTTTCTTTCAGCGGCGACTTCGCAGATTCGCTCAAAGGAAGAGACCGCCGAACTGTCGACGCCGTCGACCCCGCCGAGATCGAGAATGAGCCAGCGCAGGTCCTTCGTCCGGTCGATTTCGGCGCGGACGGCCTTCAACAGGCGATTGGCGACTCCGAAAAACAGAAACCCCTGCAGATAGAGAACGAGCCGCTCCTGCGCCGTACGCCACAAAAGCTCCCGGTCGCCGTGCGCGCGCCAGACATTGCTGACGGCGACGTCGCCGAAATAGCGCGCCCGCACCGGCGCGCCGAGGCCGTAGGTGACGGTGAAATGCACGCATCCGATCACGACCCCCGCAAATATGCCGACGATCACGTCGTAATGCACGGAAAGCGCAACGACGATCGGGATGGCGGCCCATTCGCCCAGGGGCATTTTCGCTTTTGTCTGGTAGACCCATTTGTAGAGCAGGCTCAAGCCCAGAAAGAACAGCAGGCCGCCGAGCGCCGTCACCGGGATGACGCCGAGAACGGACGGAAAAACAAATGGCAGAACGCCAGTGAGCAGCGTGGCGAGCAGGGGGGCGAGCCGGCTCTGCGCGCCCGCCTCCTGCAACGTCATGCTGCGGGCGAAGGTGACGAAGCCGATCGTGCCGCCGGCGAGCCCGCTCGCCAGGGACGAGAGCCCCCCGGCGACGAGCTCGCGATCGATGCGCGCTTCCCGCCGCGTCGCGGTCTCCAGGCCGGTCGCCGTGAGCAGGAGGCTGATCGGGCAAACGAGGGCGAGAACGACGAGCGCAAGAGCCTGATGCGAAAGGGCCGTCCAGTCGACATGCGCCAGCGTGTCCCAACGCCAGGGAATGGATGGCTCCAGATTTGACGGAAAGGCGATGAGCCACCCCCCCGCGCGCTGCGCCGCGAGGCCGACGCCGAGGAAGGCGAAGACCGCGTGGTGGGCGAAGATGCAAAGGGCGATGAGGGTGGGGAGAACGAAGGGCGACCGCGCGCGCGGGGCGACATAGCCGAACGCGCCCGCGATGGCGGCCATGGCGGCGAGACGGAGATTGGCGGCCGGGTCCGAAAACATGTCGAGGCCCGGCGGCCGCCCGAGCGCGACCCGCAGCCCGCCCGCCGCAAGGATCCATCCCGTCGTCCCGACGAAGCCGGCCATGACCTGCAGCGGCATGAGACGAACGATCGCGCCCGCGCGTCCCAGCCCGAGGCAAAGAAGGGATGCGCCCGCAACGACGCCGGCGATCGCCATGCCGACAATCACGGTGGCGAGAAGCGACCGCGGCTCGGCCTCCCGTCCCATTTCGCCCGCGATCGCCGTCGCAACCATCGCCATGATGGCGGTGGCGTTGTTGTCGAGCGTGCCGCAGGCGAAACGAAACGAGCTCGCCAGGCCGGTCACGAGACCTGCGACAAGGCTGGTGACGAGCATCGCCGCGAGCCCGGCCGGCCGGCCAAACGCCAGCGGCCCGGAATAGACCAGCGCCGTATAGGAGAGCAGATAGGTCGCCGAAACAGGGAAGAGGACGAGCGCCGAAAGCGTGTCCCCGACCAGAGCTTTCAGCCTGCCCGAAATGGCTCGGACCCCGTCCAGCCGGGAACGCCCGACGTTGTCGTCCGCGGTCCGATGGTCGCCCGGCGGCGCGCTGTGTTCATTCAGCATTAATCACATTTGACCGCGTTGAAGCCGGACGGCGCGCGGCTCCCAGTGTAGACACCCGCGCGATTTTCCAGACATGAGAACCGGCGCCTTGACGTTTTTAACTTGCGCATACGACAATCAAATTTGCAGCGGACCATACTTGGCGCGATAGTCCCGATACCATTCCACCAGCGCTTTCACCCCCTCCTCGACGGAGGTCTGCGGCCGATACCCAGTGAGCCGCTCCAAGAGGTCGGCGGAGGCGAAGGTGCGCGGCGCGTCGCCTTTCTGCATGTCGAGATAATTGCGGATCGCTTTTTTGCCGACGACCTTTTCCAGCGTATCGATGAAGTCGAGAAGCTGCACGGGCGCGCCGCCGCCGATATTCACCACGCGCCAGGGCGCAACGGGGGAGACGGAAGGGTCGCCGGCGTCGCGCTCGGGGACGCAGTCGACGAGCCGCGCCACCGCCTCGACGAGATCGTCGACATAGGTGAAGTCGCGCGACATGTTTCCGTGATTGTAGACGTCGATCGGGCGCCCGGCTTCGATGGCGTCGAGAAACTTCAACGGCGCCATGTCGGGGCGGCCCCAGGGGCCATAGGCGGTAAAGAAGCGGAACAGCGTGGTCGGGATCGCCCATAGATGCGCATAGGAATGCGCCATGACCTCGCCGGCCTTCTTGCTCGCCGCATAGAGGGTCAGCGGATGGTCGGTGCGGTCGTCCTCGAAAAACGGCACGGTCGGGTTTGCGCCATAGACGGAGCTGGTCGAGGCGATGAGCAGATGGCGCGGCTTGAGGAGGCGCGCGATTTCCATCACGTTGAAAGCGCCGACGAGATTGGATTCGACATAGGCGCGCGGATTTTCGAGGCTGTAGCGCACGCCGGCCTGGGCGGCGAGGTGGATGATGACGTCCGGGGCGCTCTGCTCCGCGGCGTCCGTGAGCGCCGCCATATCTTCGAGCATGGCGACATTGTCGTGGTAGGTCTCATGCTGGAGAAGGATGTCGCGCCGCGCCTGTTTCAGCCGCGGATCGTAATAGGGCGTCAGCCCATCGAAGCCGTCGACCGTATGGCCCGCGGCCAGCAGCCGCCGCGCCAGATGAAAGCCGACGAATCCGGCCGCGCCAGTGATGAAAATGCGCATGCGTCGCCTTAAGATTGACGAGACGGGCGGCAAGTCCGGTTCTCGTCTTTGATCAATCCCCGCCGGGCTGTCAACGACGGGCGGGGCGCCCCGGCAGGATGCGGAGCCGAGCGTGAAGGAAGAAAAGCATGTCATTCACCCGCTCGCGTTGCGGGTGCTGCACTGGGTGAACGCGCTCGCCGTCATCATCATGATCTTGAGCGGCTGGCGCATCTACGACGCCGCGCCGATCTGGAATTTCGAGTTTCCGCGCGGCCTCACCCTCGGCGGCTGGCTCGCGGGCGCGCTCGCCTGGCATTTCGCCGCCATGTGGCTGCTCGGCGCAAATCTCGTCGCCTATCTTCTTTACGGCGTGCTCACGGGCCATTTTCGGCGTCGCCTGCTCCCGCTCTCGCTCGCCGGCGCCTGGCGCGACATTCGTGACGCCGTCGCCGGAGAAACCGCGCATGCGCCGGGACGCTACACAGCGGCGCAGCGCGTCGCCTATGTCTTTGCGATCCTCGCCATCGTCGTCGCCATCCTCTCCGGCCTCGCGCTGTGGAAGCCGGTGCAGCTGCAGGAACTCGCCGCCGTCATGGGCGGCTATGAGGGGGCGCGGCGGGTGCACTTCTTCGCAATGACCGCGCTGGTTCTTTTCATCCTCCTGCATGTCGCGCTGGCGGTGAGCGTCAAGGGCGTGTTGCGGCCGATGGTGACGGGCCGAGCCGAGCCGGAGTGACGCAGCGGCGTAAATTGCACTTTTTCGAGAAGGATGATGCTCGATCGCAACTCAGAATAGCGGCCGCCGGAAAGCCGCCGCAATAAAAACGCCGCCGGGTCAATTGCTTGGCGCAACATCTCCTTCGTTTCGCGGCGTCATGGCGTCGGGCCAAGCCGGTTCGATTCGCCGGCGCGCGGGGGCGTTACCAGAGGGGATTTTCATGATCCAAAATGAACCCTGCGTTAACGGCATTCTTGCCGCCGTTCTGTCGGCGAGCGTCATTCCTTTGCATGGCGCGCTGGCCAAGGAGAAATCGGCGAGGCTTCAAAAAGCCATCGGCAAGTCCGCAAATGTGAAGTCCGTATGGCCGGACGCCCCGACAATCGCGGTCGTGAAGCGACAAGCGCCGTCGCCGGCTCAGTAATCGACCGCGACGAGATAGAGACCGTGCGGCGGCGCGACTTGTCCGCAGCGCGCACGGTCTTTCGCGACGAGCGCCGCTTCGAGATCGTCGGCGGTCCATTTGCCGGTCCCGACATGTTCCAGCGAACCGGCCATGGAGCGCACCTGATTGTGCAGGAAGGAGCGGGCGCAGGTGACGATTTCGATGCGGTCGCCCTCACGGCGCACGTCGAGCCGCTCCAATGTCCGGATCGGCGAATTGGCCTGGCATTCCGAGGCGCGGAAGGTCGTGAAGTCGAAGCGACCGACGAGCCGTTGCGCCGCGGCGTGCATCGCTTCGGCGTCGAGCGGGCGCTTGACGTGCCAGGCGCGTCCGAGCGTCACGGTGAGCGGCGCGCGGCGATTGTCGATCACATAGCGGTAATGGCGGCGGATCGCTGAAAAGCGCGCTTCGAACGTCTCTGGAACCTCCCGCGCCGCGAGCACGGCGATCGGGTCGGGTTTCAAATGCGCATTGAGCGCGTCGCGCAGGCGATCGACCCGCCACTCGCGGACGAGATCGACATGAGAGACCTGGCCGAGCGCGTGGACGCCGGCGTCCGTGCGACCCGCGCCGTGAATGACGGCGCGTTGGGCATTGATGGCGAGAACCGCCTCCTCCAGCCGCTGCTGCACGGAGACGCCGTTGGCCTGCCGCTGCCAGCCGACGAACGGCCCGCCGTCATATTCTATCGTCAGGGCGTAACGGGGCATTTAAGCGACGGGTTCGAACTGCCGAGGCGGCCTCGTCCTTCGAGACGCGAGCGTCGCTCGCTCCTCAGGATGAGGCCTGCGCGCTTGCCGCCAAGGACGACGTCCGGAAGGAGCCGCCGGAGACGGCGTCTCGACGCACGAGGGGCGACGCCTCGCCTTTCTCATGCCAACACGGCGCCCCTGGCGAGCTGGCGGCCGCGCAGGAATTCCTCGATCCCCATCTCCCCCTTGCCGGCGCGCTGGACGCGCAGCAGGCGCAGCGCCCCCTCGCCGCAGGCGACGAGGCCTTCGTCGTCGAGAACCGCTCCCGGCGCGCCCTTGCCGTCCTCGATCTTCGTGCGCAACACTTTCACCCGCTCGAGGCCATGGCCGAGATCGGCCTCGAAAAAAGCGCCCGGAAAGGGCGCGAGGCCGCGCACGTGATTGTGCAGATCGCGCGCGCTCCGGCGCCAGTCGATGCGCGCTTCGGCCTTGGCGATCTTCTGGGCGTAGCAGGCGCCCTCTTCCCGCTGTGGCGTGAAGCGCAACTCGCCCTTGGCCAGAAGATCGAGCGCGTCGGCCATCAGCGGCGCGCCCAGCGCGGCGAGCCGGTCGTGCAGCTCGCCGGCCGTCATGTCCGGGCCGATGGGAGTTTTGGCGGTCAACGCCACCGGACCGGTGTCGAGCCCCGCGTCCATCTTCATCACCTCGACGCCGGTCTCGGCGTCGCCGGCCATGATGGCGCGCTGGATCGGCGCCGCGCCGCGCCAGCGCGGCAGCAGCGATCCATGCAGATTGAGACAGCCATGTTTCGGCGCGTCGAGGATCGGCTGCGGCAGCAAAAGCCCGTAGGCCGCGACCACCGCGACATCGGCGCCGAGCGATTTAAACGCTTCCTGCTCCTCGGCGCCACGCAGGCTCTTCGGCGTGCGCACGGGAAGCCCTTGAGCGTCCGCGAACTGATGAACGCTGGATTTCTTTTCCGACATTCCCCGTCCGGCGGGGCGCGGCGGCTGGGAATAGACCGCCGCGACCTCATGGCCGCGGGCGCAAATCTCTTTCAGCAGCGCCGTCGCGAAGTCCGGCGTGCCCATGAAGATGAGGCGCAATCGTCAGGCCCCGGCTTCTTCCGACTGGCGGGCGGCCTCGCGGCGCTGCGCCGCGATCTCGTCGAAGCGGGCCGCCTTCGCGAATTTCTTCACGACGCGCTCGCGTTTCAGGCGCGAGATATTATCGATGAAGAGCCCGCCCTCGAGATGTTCGAGCTCATGCTGCACGACGGTCGCCAGCAGGCCGGCGGCGTCGAACTCCTGCGTCTTGCCGGCGCGGTCCAGATGGCGGACCCTGACCAGGGCCGGCCGCTTCACGTCGTCGAAATAATCCGGCACCGAGAGGCAGCCCTCGTTGTAGGAGGAAAGCTCCTCGGAGGCCCAGACGATCTCCGGATTGATGAGGAACAGCGGGTCGCGCTCCTCCTCGGACTTGCCGATGTCGACGACGACCATGCGCTTGGCCACGGCGACCTGAATGGCCGCGAGCCCGATGCCGGGCGCGGCGTACATGGTCTCCAGCATGTCGTCGAGAATCGTCAAGATCTCGGCGTCCACCCGCTCGACAGGCTCGGAGATCTTGCGCAGGCGCGGGTCGGGAAGGGTGAGGATCGGCAAAAGAGCCATAGTCGGTTTCTTTTAGGGTTCGCCGCATGTCGCGGAACTTGAGGCTTTGCGCCAAGAGATAGGCGTGAGCGGCCTTTCCGTCAAATGGATCGCCTTTGCCTCAAGGCCCGAGACGGCTAACATGAGCCGGTTCGGCCGAAGCGGTTGCGCGTAACGGCCGAGGGGAGGGTCGATCCATGGCGTTACTGGTTTTTCTCGGCCTCGTCGCCGCCGTCGGCTTGTGGCTCGTCGGCGTCTACAACGGGCTCGTCAATCTGCGGCAGCGCTCGCGCCAGGCCTTCTCCGATATCGCCGTCCAGCTGAAGCAACGCCACGACCTGGTTCCCAATCTCGTGGAGACCGTGAAGGGCTACGCGACCCACGAAAAGACCACGCTCGAGGACGTGATCCGGGCCCGCAACGCCGCCGTCGCCGCTTCGGGACCCAATGCGCAGGGCGCCGCCGAGGGGGCGCTCACGGGCGCGCTCTCCCGCCTCATCGCGCTGTCCGAGGCCTATCCGGACCTCAAGGCCAATCAGAACTTTCAAGAGCTGCAGGGAGAACTTGCCGATATCGAGAACAAGATCGCGGCGGCGCGGCGCTTCCTCAACAATACGGTCGCCGAATATAACGCCACCCGCGAGGGCTTTCCCGGCTTCCTGATCGCCCAGCGTTTCGGTTTCGAGCCCATGGACTATTTCAATCTCGACGCCGCCGAGCAGAAGGCGATCGAAGCCGCGCCGAAGGTGCAGTTCTGAACTTTCACGGTGGCGACCGAGCGATGCGGCGGGCGGGCGGCTAAACGCGCCGCGTCGAGCGCATGACGGTGGCAGCAAGCGCGAGCCTATAAAACTCGCTTTTCGGACAAGACCCGCCCATGTTCAAAGCCTATGGCCTCTATTCCCACATCCGCGCCAACCGGCTGAGGTCGGCCTTTCTGCTCGGCGGTTTCGTCGCGCTGCTTCTGGCGCTCATGTTCTCCTTCTCGCTGCTCTACGAGGCCGTCGCCTCGGGAGACGCGCCTTTCGACGTCATTCTCGCGCGGGCGAAAAGCGACTTTTTCTACAACTGGCCGGTGGGCGTCGCGGGGGCGGGCGCGTGGTTCGTCATCGCCTATCTTTTCCATCAGCGGATGATCGACTTCGCCACCGGCGCCCGCGCCGTCAGCCGCGACGAATCGCCCAGGCTCTACAATCTCCTGGAAAATCTCTGCATCTCGCGCGGCGTTCCGATCCCCGCGCTTCAGATCCTCGAAAGCGACGCGCTCAACGCCTATGCTTCCGGCTTGAAGGAAGGCGAATACAAGATCGCGGTGACGCGCGGCCTGCTGGTCGAGCTCACCGACGCCGAAATCGAGGCGGTGCTCGCCCATGAGCTGACCCATATCCGCAACCGCGACGTTCAGCTCATGGTCATCGCGGTGATCTTCGCCGGCATTTTCGCCTTCGTGGCCGATCTCACGATCCGGCGGTGGGATTTCCCCTTCGGCTTTTCGCCCCACCGGCCGCCCGAGCGGGAGGATAATCGGCGCGAGAGCGGCGCGGGACTCGCGATCCTCATCGCGCTGCTGGTCATCGCCTTGAGCTGGGGCGCCTCGGTGCTGATCCGCTTCGCGTTGTCGCGCTCGCGCGAGTTTCTCGCCGACGCGGGTTCCGTCGAGCTGACCAAGAACCCCGACGCGATGATTTCCGCCTTGCGCAAGATCGAGGCGCATGCGGTCATCCCGGCGATGCCGTCCCGCATGCACGCCTTCTTCATCGAAAGCCCGGCGCGCGTGCAGGAGTCGGGCTGGTTCTCGACCCATCCGAGCGTGGACGAACGCGTGCGCGCGCTGATCGACTACGCTGGCGGGCGGGACGTGGCGATCGCGCCTTCGGCCGACTCGTCTCCGATCGAGGGCAACCTGGCGGAAGTTCCGGCGCCAGAAAGCGCCTTCCTGCCGCGCGACGGCCGCCATCCGCTCGATCCGCGGGGACCCTGGGGCTGATCGGGGGCGATCACCCCTCTTCCCGTCGCAGCCGGACGACGACGTCCACCCGGTCGATGCGCAGGCCCTTGGGCGGCGTCGGCAGATTCGCCACGGTCACGTTGGACCCCGGGATGTCGTGAAGCTCGCCGTCGTCCTCGACGAGGAAGTGGTGGTGGTCCTTGACGTTGGTGTCGAAATAGACGCGCGCCCCATCGACGGCGATTTCGCGCAACAGGCCCGCGTCCGTGAACTGATGCAACGTGTTGTAGACGGTTGCGAGCGACACCGAGAGATGGGCGGCGACGGCCTCGTCGAAGAGGCGCTCGGCCGTCACATGACGGTCGGCGCCGCGAAACAGAAGTTCGCCCAGCGCCAAGCGTTGCCGGGTCGGGCGCAGGCCGGCCCCGACGAGCATGTCGTGAACGGAATGGCGCTCGGGCAGGTCGGGGGAGAGCGGTCGGTTGGCGAAAGCGTCCATGGTCGGCGGCTCGTGAGACCTCAGGAATTATTTGACCTATACCAAAAACGCGCGCAAACCTCAACTTTCGCGAGGCTTTCCGGGCCGCTGGCCCGCCCGCGGAAAGCAGGCGCTTCCGGCGCGCCTCCGGCTATGTTACGGAACGTCGGCCCTTCGAAGAGCGGCGTGGCGTCCAGGTGGAACGCAGGCCGTCAAAAACAAGCGGGCGTCGCGTCCTTCAGCTTAAGGGCGGAGAGTCGCGAAAGGGATGGAAAGAGGGCTTTTCAAAGCTCCAGCGGAGGCGGTGAGACCATGAGCGAACGGCGCTCGTCATTCGGCTATGAGGATTTGTTGGCCTGTGGGCGCGAAGAGCTCTTCGGCCCGGGGAATGCGCAGCTGCCGCTGCCGCCGATGCTGATGTTCGACCGCATCACCGAGATTTTCGAAGAGGGCGGCGAGCACGGCAAGGGCTATATGCGCGCCGAACTCGACGTCAAGCCGAGCCTGTGGTTCTTCGACTGCCATTTCAAGGGCAATCCGGTCATGCCCGGCTGTCTCGGCCTCGACGCGCTGTGGCAGATGGTCGGCTTCTACCTCGCCTGGCTCGGCAACCCCGGCCGCGGCATGGCGCTCGGCGTCGGCGAAGTGAAGTTTTCAGGCCAGGTGCGGCCGACGGCGAAGCTCGTCACTTATGGCGTCGACCTCAAGCGCGTTCGCACCGGCAAGCTCGTCCTCGGCATGGCCGACGGCTGGGTCGCGGTCGACGGCGAGCGCATTTACGAGGCGAAGGATCTGAAGGTCGGCCTCGCCAACGCGGCCGCAGCGGCGGCGTAAGTAAAGTAAGGCGGCTTCATCCTTCGAGACGCGCGTGGCGCGCCCAAAGGACGAGGTTGCAGATATTTCGACGGCGCGGGCCGGTTTTCCTCACCCTTAAGGAGGAGGCGGCGTCGCCGCCGTCTCGACGGGCGAGGAAAACGCCCTCGGCGCCAAGGAAGCGGCGCGCGCCGCCAGGGGAGAGTAAGATGAGACGAGTCGTCGTCACCGGCATGGGCATCGTATCGTCGATCGGCAACACCACGCAGGAAGTGATCGCCTCCCTGCGGGAGGCGAAGTCGGGGATCGTGCGGGCGGAGAAATACGCCGAACTCGGCTTCCGCTCGCAGGTTCACGGCATGCCGACGCTCGACGCCGCGACCGTGGTCGACCGCCGCGCCATGCGCTTCCACGCGGCCGGCACCGCCTGGAACCATGTCGCCATGGAGCAGGCGATCAAGGACGCAGGCCTCTCGGAAGACGAGGTTTCCAACGAACGCACCGGCATCATCATGGGGTCGGGCGGGCCGTCGACTCGCACCATCGTCGAGTCGGCCGACGTCACCCGCACCAAAGGGCCCAAGCGCGTCGGCCCCTTCGCGGTGCCGAAATGCATGTCCTCGACCGCCTCGGCGACGCTCGCCGTGTGGTTCAAGATCAAGGGCGTGAATTATTCGATCTCCTCGGCCTGCGCGACCTCGAACCATTGCATCGGCAACGCCTATGAAATGATCCAGTACGGCAAGCAGGACGTCATCTTCGCCGGCGGCTGCGAGGAGCTCGAATGGGAGCTGTCCGTGCTCTTCGACGCCATGGGCGCCATGTCCTCGGCCTATAACGACCGGCCGGCGACGGCCTCGCGCGCCTATGACAAGAATCGCGACGGCTTCGTGATCGCCGGCGGCGCCGGCGTGCTGGTGCTCGAAGAATATGAACGCGCCAAGGCGCGCGGCGCCAAGATCTACGCCGAAGTCGCCGGCTATGGCGCGACCTCGGACGGCTACGACATGGTCGCGCCCTCGGGCGAAGGCGCGGTGCGTTGCATGCGCCAGGCGCTCGCCACGGTGAAATGTCCGATCGACTACATCAATCCGCACGCCACCTCGACGCCCGTCGGCGATTTGAAGGAGATCGAAGCGCTGCGCGAAGTGTTCGGCCGCGAGGACAAATGCCCGCCGATCGCCGCGACCAAGTCCTTGACCGGCCATTCGCTCGGCGCGACCGGCGTGCAGGAGGCGATTTATTCGCTGCTGATGATGCAGAACGGCTTCATCTGCGAGAGCGCAAACATCGAGGAGCTCGATCCGGAGTTCGCCGATATGCCGATCCTGCGCGAGCGCCGGGACAATGTGAAACTCGGCGCGGTTCTGTCGAACTCCTTCGGTTTCGGCGGCACCAACGCCACGCTGGTCTTCAAGCGGCCGGAGGCTTGAGAATTTATTAGAGATGCGCGGCGGTTTGCTTTGAGGCCCGCCGCGCGTTCGCGGCTTCTAAACATTTCGACGCGTTTGATGGGGCGAGGCGCTCAACCGCAAGAGCGCCCGCTCGCGATAGAGAAAGCATGTGATGACGGTTGCGACTGGTTTGATGCAGGGAAAGCGCGGGCTCGTTATGGGCGTCGCCAACGACCATTCGATCGCTTATGGAATCGCCCGCGTGCTTGCGCGCCAGGGCGCGACGCTCGCCTTCACCTATCAGGGCGAGGCGCTCGGCAAGCGCGTGAAGCCGCTCGCCGCGGAGTTGGGCTCCAATCTGGTCCTGCCATGCGACGTCGAGGATATCTCGACGGTCGACGATGTTTTCGCACGGCTCGAATATGATTGGGGCGAGATGGATTTCCTCGTTCATTCCATCGCCTATTCCGACAAGAGCGAATTGAAGGGGCTCTACGCCGACACCTCGCGCGAGAATTTCATCCGCACCATGGTCATCTCCTGCTTCTCCTTCACCGAGGCCGCGCGCCGCGCGGCCGCGTTGATGAAGAACGGCGGGTCGATGGTGACGGTGAGCTTCGGCGGCGGCACCCATGTCATGCCCAATTACAATGTGATGGGCGTCGCCAAGGCCGCGCTCGACTCGTCGGTGCGTTATCTCGCGGCGGACTACGGTCCGCGGGGCATTCGCGTCAACGCGATCTCGCCCGGCCCCGTGCGCACCATGGCGGGCGCGGGCATCACCGGCGCGCGCTCCATGGGGGCCTTCCAGAAGCAGCATTGCCCGCTGCGGCGAATGATCACGCTCGATGAAATCGGCGGCTCGGCGCTTTATTTCCTTTCCGAGCTCTCCGGCGGCGTCACCGGCGAGGTTCATCTCGTCGACGCCGGCTACAACATCATGCTGCAGCCGCGCCCGGAGGATTTGAACGGGACCGAGTAATTTTGGAGCGATGAAAATGCGATTGGCGTTTCTTTCGACCCTCGTCTTCCTCTCCCTCGCTCCTACCGCCGCTCTGGCCCAGGGCGGCGATCCGGCTGTCGGCGCGCGCCTCGCGCGAGAGACCTGCGCGAGCTGCCACGCCGTCGGCGCCGATCCGCACGCCAAGAGCCCCGATCCCAACGCGCCCGCCTTCGTCGACGTCGCCAAAATGCCCTCAGCGACGGAATTGTCGATCAAGGTCTTCCTGCGCTCCTCGCACCGGAACATGCCGAATTTCATTCTCTCGCCCGAGGAGGTCGACGGGGTGACGGCGTATATTCTGGGGCTGCGGAAGAAGTAGCGGTCAGATCATCTGCATGGGAATCCCGAGCGCGGGACCGGCGGCGAATAATTTCTGGTCCAGCGTGCAAAGCGTCGCGCCGTAGTCGGCGCAGATCGCGAGATGGGCGGCGGCGCCGCCGCGCAATCCGAGCGCGTATTGGTCGACGATGCAGCGCTGATCCCTCCCCTTTACGGGGAGGGTGGCCCCGCCGTCAGGCGGGGTCGGGTGGGGTAGGCCCCAGCCACAACCTGGCGGCGCGAACCCCACCCGGCGGCCTTCGGCCGCCGACCTCCCCGTAAAGGGGAGGTATTGCCCACACACAGATGGCCGCTTCTCCTGAAACGCTGCGCAGCCGCAATGCGACGGTCCTGTGGGCATTTGACTCTTCGCTTGACTCTTTCCCGCATGAGAACAAATATCGAACAGCGCCGTGAGCGCCCTCTCCACTTTCGGGAATTTGACAACCGATGTCGCACAGCGGCGTTTCGGAACGCATCGGCTTTTTGCGCCGCCGCCTCGCCGCCATCGAGGCGCGCGACGCCGCGCCGGCGCGGCTCGGGCCCCTCCTTGGCGCCTCCCCCGCCGGCCTGGACGCCGGAGCCTCGCTCGACGCGCTGTTCGCCGCCGGCCACGGCAATTTGAGCGAAATCCTCCCCGCCCGGGCGCCGGACGCGCCGGCGGCGGCGGCCTTCGCTCTCGCCATGGCGCTGCGGGCGCGGGCGGCGCGCGGCGGCGGCGCGCTGGTTGTCATTCTCGAAGATCTCGGCGCGCAGGAATTCGGCCTGCCTTATGGCCGCGGCCTGGCGCAGGCCGGACTCGACCTTTCCAGTTTCGCGCTGATCCGGACCCGCCGGCCGCGCGAAACCCTCTGGGCGATGGAGGAGGCGCTGAAAAGCCCCGCCTGCGCGGCGGTCGTCGCAGAGACCTTCCTGAACACGAAGCTCTATGACCTCGCCGCCTCGCGCCGGCTGTTGCTCGCCGCGCGGCGCGGCGGCGCCCTCGCCCTTCTGGCGCCGCTCGCGCCGCCGCAGGGGCCCGATTCCGCGCGCTTTTCCAGCGCCGCCGGGCTGCGCGTCGAAATCGCCGCCGCGCCCCCGCCGATCCTTCCCTCGCGCCCGCCGCTCTCTCCCGTCGCGCCCTTCCTATGGCGGCTGCGCCTCATCAAGGCGCGCGCCGGCCTTTGGGGGGAGATCGATCCGGCGCAGTGGCGCGACATCGCCTTCGACCCCGAAAAAGCAGCGTTCCGCCATGCGTTTCCTGAGCGTTTTCCTGCCGAGGCTCGCGACCGACCGGCTGCTGCGCCGGCGCGCCGCCGCGCCTGACGCCTTCGCCCTCTACGCCAAAACGAAGGGCGCGGAGCGGCTGACCGCCGTCGACGCCGGCGCGCAGCGGCTCGGCCTGCTGCCGGGCATGGCGGTCGCCGACGCGCGCGCCCGCTGCCCGGCGCTCGAACTCGCCGAGGCCGACGCCCAAGCCGACGCCGCGCTCATCGACGCGCTCGCCGACTGGAGCCGCCGCTTCACCCCGCTCGCCGCGCCCGACCCGCCGGACGGCCTGCTGCTCGACGTGACGGGCGCCGCCCATCTGTTCGGCGGCGAGGCGACGCTCGTCGACGAGGTCGAAGCGCGCCTCGGCCGGCTCAAGTTTTCGGCGCGCGCGGCGATTGCGCCCGGCCCGGCGCTGGCGCGCGCGCTCACGCGTTTCTCCAGCCGGCGGCTCGTCGCCGACGCCGCGCCGCAGGCGGAGATCGACGGCCTCGCGGCGGCCTTGCCCGTCGAGGCGCTGGGGCTCGAGGCGGAGGCGGTCGCCGGATTGCGGCGCGCCGGACTGCGCCGCATCGGCGATCTGCTCGAGCGCCCCCGCGCGCCGCTCGCGGCGCGATTCGGGCAGGCGGCGCTGGCGCGGCTCGACGCGCTGACCTGCCGCCTGCGCGATCCGATCCGCCCGCGCTTCGAGGCGCCCGCCTTCATCGCCGAGCGCCGCTTTCCCGACGGGCTGACCCGGCGCGAGGACATCGAGGCGACGCTCGAGCGCCTCGCCGCCGATCTCTGCCCGCTGCTCGAACGCGCCGGCGTCGGCGCGCGCCGGCTCGAAGCGGTCTTCTACCGCGTCGACGGCGCGGTGAAGCGCCTCGCCGCCGGAACCAGCCGGCCGCTGCGCGATCCCGTCCGCCTCGCCGCCCTCCTCGGCGAGCGCCTGGCGGCGGCAGCGGAAGAGGGGCTCGACACCGGCTATGGCTTCGACGTGCTGCGGCTCTGCGCCACGGAAACGGAGACGACGGCGCCGCCGCAGACCGCCTTCGTCACGCCGCAAGGGAGCCGTGGCGGGGCGGGCGAAGACGCCGATCTCGGCGACCTCCTCGACCGGCTCGGGGCGCGGCTCGGCCTGCGCCGCGTGCTGCGCCTTCACGCCGAAGCGGCGCATCTGCCGGAATTCGCGGTCGCCGCCGTCCCGGCCGCTTATGGGCCGCCAAGGGTCTTCCCGCCGCAGGAGACGGTTCGGCCGTTGCGGCTGTTCGAGCGCCCGGAGCCGATCGAGGCCATTGCTTTGTTCCCGGACGGCCCGCCGCTCAAGTTCCGCTGGCGGCGCCTGCTGCATGACGTCGTCGCCTTCGAGGGGCCGGAGCGCATCGCTCCGCCCTGGTGGGGCGAAGCCGAGACAGGCCCGACGCGCGACTATTTTCATGCGCAGGCCCGGGACGGCCAACTGTTCTGGCTGTTCCGGGAAGGTCTTTACGGCCGCGAGACGGACAATCCGCGCTGGTTCGTGCATGGTCTGTCGTAAGCGCAGCTTGACTCGGGACGTTTCACTCCCAAGCTAGAAAGGGCTATCGCGTCATGCCGGCGTCATCTTTGTTGCGGATGGAGTCTTGGCGCGGCGGCCTGTGCGGGCGGCCGGGCGAGTGAGTAGTCAATGCAGGAAGACGAGGACCTCGCAATTTCTCCCCAAGCTGGCCTGCCGGCCGTCGTGCGGCGCAAGGGCTTTTTCGAAACGCTGCAGCAGCGCCTGCCGCATGGCGCGACCCATCTTCTGGGCGCCCTCGCGAGCGTCGCCCTGTTCGCCGTCGCGGCCTCTATCCTCGCAAACGTCCTCTCCAACATCCGCTTCGCGGATGTGGTCGAGGCCCTGAAGAACACCAGCGGCGGCCAGATTCTGGCCGCGCTGTTCTTCACCGCCCTCTCCTATCTGTCGCTCACCGGCTATGACGTCGCCGCCTTGCGCCAGATCCGCCATCGCGCGCCCTATCGCGTCACGGCGCTCGCGTCCTTCGCGAGCTACGCCATCGCCTTCAATCTGGGCTTCCCGATCGTGACGGGCGCGGCGGTGCGCTACTGGATTTATTCGCGCGTGTCGATGTCCGCCCTGCAGGTCGCGAATGTCACCGTGATCACCGGCGTCACCTTCTGGCTCGGCATGACGGCCGTGATCGGCTTCACCCTGGTCAGGGGCGCCGAAGCGCTCGCCGCGCTCGATCATCTCCCCGCCGCGCTGCATATGGCGGTCGGCGTCCTGGTGCTGTCGGCGGTCGCCGGCTATTGCGCCTGGGTCGCGCTCGAGCCGCGCCGGATCCGCCTGCGCGGCCATGTGCTGGAGTTGCCAGGACCCGGCTCGACGCTCGCGCAGCTCGTCGTCGGCGCGGCCGATCTCTGCGCCGCGGCGGCCGCGCTCTACGTGCTGCTGCCGGCGGGCGTCGATCTGAATTTCACGGCCTTTCTCGCGGTCTATGTTCTCGCCTGCATCCTCGGCGTCGTCAGCCATGCGCCGGGCGGCATCGGCGTTTTCGAGGCGACCATGCTGCACGCCCTGCCGGGCGCGTCGCAGGGCAGCGTGCTGGCCTCGTTGCTGCTCTTCCGCATCGTCTATTATTTTGTTCCTTTCATCGCCGCGCTCGCCGTGCTCGGCGCCGACGAAGGCCGGCGGCGCTGGGGCGCGCTGCGCGAGGCCGTGGCGCGCATCATCGAAGAGCGCGCGCCGTAACGTACGGAAAAAGCTCAGAGCGTTTCATGCCGCAACCCAAATGGCCCGCCGAGGACATGCTCGGCCCGGTGATCGAGGCGCTGCCCGAGCCCGTCTTCGTCATCGACGCCGAGACGCATGCGCTCGCCTTCAACGCCGCCGCGCAGGCGCTGGCCCCCGCGCTGCGCGTCGGCGAGCCCTTGTCGCGCAGCCTGCGCTCGCCCGACATGCTCGACGCCGCCATGCGCGTCGTGGCCGGCGGCGAGGCGGAGAAAGCCGCCTGGACCGAACGCCTGCCGGTGGAGCGCTGGTTCGAAGCCCATATCGCGCCGGTGCGTTTCGAAGGCTTCCGCACGGCGGCGATGATCAGCCTGCGCGACCTCACCGAGGCGCATCGCATCGAACGCATGCGCGTGGATTTCGTCGCCAACGCCAGCCATGAATTGCGCACGCCGCTGTCGTCGCTGCTCGGCTTCGTGGAAACGCTGCAGGGCCCGGCCAAGAACGACCCCACGGCGCGCGAGCGCTTCCTCGGGATCATGCGCGAACAGGCGCAGCGCATGGCGCGCCTCATCGACGATCTGCTGTCGCTCTCGCGCATCGAGCAGCACATGCATGTGCGCCCGGTGGAAGCGGTCGATTTCACCGTGCTCGTCGCCCATATCGTGGATACGCTCACGCCCATGGCGGAGGAAAACGGCGTGCCGATCGCCCTGGAGCTCGAGCCCAACGTCATCGTCCCCGGCGATCGCGACGAACTCGCCCGCGTCGTGGAGAATCTCATCGAGAACGCCCTGAAATACGGCCGATCGGAAGGCGAGGCGCGTCCCATCGAAATTACGCTCGCCCGCAGGGGCGTCAGCGCCGTCTTCTCCGTGCGCGACCATGGCCCGGGCATCTCCCCCGAGCATCTTCCGCGCCTCACCGAGCGCTTTTACCGCGTGGACGCCGGAAAGAGCCGGGCCAAGGGCGGGACCGGCCTCGGCCTCGCCATCGTCAAACACATTGTGCTGCGCCATCGCGGCCGTCTCGGGATCGACTCCGCGCCGGAAGCCGGCGCGCTGTTCCGCGTGACCCTGCCGGCGATCGAGGGAACGCCCGCGAACTCGACATAAACGATTGATTCAAAAACTAATTTTTTGTCATATTCCTGTTAGATAACTGTCACAAAACCCTCTTGGCCGCCCGCTAGAACCTCGGCCGTGATGGGCGCGAAGGGGCGCCCGAGTTTTCTCGAGCTTGAAAGCGATCTCGAATGATCTCCAGGATTTTCACGCGCGCCGCCATCGCGGCGACGGCGTTCGCCGCCATGACGGGCGCGGCTCTGGCGCTGGACATTTCCGGCGCGGGCGCGACCTTCCCCTATCCCATCTACGCCAAATGGGCGGAAACCTATAAGAAGGAGACCGGAAACGGTCTGAATTATCAGTCGATCGGCTCTGGCGGCGGCATCAAGCAGATCAAGGCCCGCACCGTGACGTTCGGCGCCTCGGACCAGCCCCTCAAGGCCGAGGATCTCCAGGCCGCCAATCTCATCCAGTGGCCGCAGGTCATCGGCGGCATCGTCCCGGTCGTCAATCTCGACGGCGTCGCGCCGGGCGAGCTCGTGCTCGACGGGCCGACCCTCGCGAAGATTTTCCTCGGCGAGATTACGAGTTGGGACGACGCGGCGATCAAGAAGCTGAACGCCAAAGCCAAGCTCTCGGCGACGCCGATCGTCGTCGTGCATCGTTCGGACGGCTCCGGCACGACCTTCAACTTTACGAATTATCTTTCCAAGGTCTCCGACGACTGGAAGACCAAGGTCGGCGAGAATTCGGCGGTCGAATGGCCGGCCGGCATCGGCGCCAAGGGCAATGAGGGCGTCGCCAACAACGTCTCCAACACCAAAGGCGCGATCGGCTATGTCGAATACGCCTACGCCAAGCAGAACAAGCTGACCTACACGAAGATGATCAACGCCGCCGGCAAGGTCGTCGCGCCGGGCCTGGAGAGCTTCCAATCCGCCGCCGCGAGCGCCGACTGGGCGAAGTCGCCGGGCTTCTATCAGATCATCACCAATGAGCCGGGCGCGAAGTCCTGGCCGATTTCGGCTGCGACCTTCATCCTGCTGCCCAAGGACTCGAAGGACGAGGCGGCGGCCGCCGAAGCCTTGAAGTTCTTCGGCTGGGCTTTCGCCAATGGCGGAAAGGCCGCGGAGGAGCTCGATTACATCCCCATGCCCAAGACCGTCGTCGAGCTCATCAAAAAGAGCTGGGGCGAGATCAAGGGCGCGGACGGCAAGGCGCTCGCGGCGCATTGAGCCGAGCGCAGGCCGCGTTGCGGTCGGCGCGCAGGCGGTTCAAAACGGAGGCCGCCTGAAAGATGACAGACGCCGGCTGCGTTCAAGGGAGCCGGCGTCGGGAGTTGCAAAGACCATGACCGAACCCGTCTCGCGCGGCTCGAGTGGAGTGGACAACATGTCGGATGTCGCATTGGAGAGCGCTGTCGCCCGGCCCGCGGTCACCGACCGCGCCAAGGCCCTTGCCGGCATCGCGCTCCTCGACCGCATCTTCTTTCAAGTGACCCGCGCGGCGGCGGTCATCGTGCTCGTCATTCTGGGCGGCGTGATCCTGTCGCTCGTCCTTGGCTCGCTGCCAGCCCTGCAGGCCTTCGGGCCAGGCTTCCTGATCTCCCAGTCGTGGAATCCCGTCACCGAGAAATTCGGCGCGCTGCCGGCGATCTACGGCACGCTCGTCACGTCGGGCGTCGCCATGCTGATCGCCGTGCCGGTCGGACTGGGGATCGCGACCTTCCTGACCGAATTATGCCCCCATCGGCTACGGCGCCCGATCGGCATCGCGATCGAGCTTCTCGCGGGCATTCCGTCGATCATTTACGGCATCTGGGGCCTCTTCGTCTTCGCGCCTTTCGTTCAGACCTATGTGCAGCCCGGCCTGATCTCGCTTTTCAGCGACGTGCCGCTGCTCTCCTCGCTTTTCGCCGGCCCTCCCTATGGAATCGGCATGCTGACCGCGGGCTTCATCCTGGCGATCATGGTGCTGCCCTTCATCGCGTCGATCTCACGCGACGTCTTCGAAACCGTGCCGCCCGTTCTCAAGGAGGCGGCCGCCGGCATCGGCTGCACGACCTGGGAAATGATGCGCTATGTCGTCATCCCCTACACGCGCGTCGGCGTCATCGGCGGGGTGATGCTGGCGCTCGGGCGCGCGCTCGGCGAAACCATGGCGGTCACCTTCGTCATCGGCAACGCCCACAAGGTGTCGCCGTCGCTGCTCGCCCCCGGCACGACCATATCGGCGACCATCGCCAATGAATTCACCGAAGCCGTCGGCGACGTCTACACGTCGTCGCTCATCGCGCTCGGCCTCATCCTCTTCCTTCTGACCTTCGTCGTGCTGGCGATCGCGCGTTACATGCTGATGCGCCTCGAACGCAAAGCGGCTTAAGGAGCAGCGCCATGTCGCTTTACGCCACGCGCCGCAAGCGGAATTCGCTGGCGACCAGCCTTGCCTGGGCGGCCGCTCTTTTTGGCATCGCCTGGCTTTTCCTCATCCTCGCGTCGCTGCTTTATGAAGGCCTGCGCGGGCTGTCGCTTGCGGCCTTCACCGAAATGACGCCGCCGCCGGGCAGCAAGGGCGGCCTGTTGAACGCCATCGCTGGATCGCTGGTCATGACCGCAATCGGCGTTGCGATCGGCACGCCGCTCGGCATGCTCGCCGGCACCTATATGGCGGAATATGGCCGTTACACCAAGCTCGCGATGGTCGTGCGGTTCATCAACGACATTCTGCTCAGCGCGCCGTCGATCGTGATCGGCCTCTTCGTCTATGAAGTCCTCGTGCATCCCATGGGGCACTTCTCGGGCGTCTCCGGGGCCGTCGCGCTCTCCCTGCTCGTCATCCCCGTCGTGTTGCGCACCACCGAGGACATGCTGCTGCTGGTGCCGGGATCGATGCGCGAGGCGGCCGCCGCGCTCGGCGCGCCACGCTCCCATGTCGTCGCGCATGTCGCCTATCGCGCCGCCAAGGCGGGCTTGGTGACGGGCGTGCTGCTCGCGGTGGCGCGCGTCTCCGGCGAAACCGCGCCGCTGCTCTTCACCGCGCTCAACAATCAGTTCTGGAGCAGCGATCTCCTGGCGCCGATGGCGAGCCTCCCGGTCGTCATCTTCCAGTTCGCTTTGTCGCCCTACAAAGACTGGCAGCAGCTCGCCTGGACCGGCGCGCTGCTGATCACCGCCGCCGTCCTCGCTCTCTCGATCACAGCCCGCGCGCTCAGCGCCGGTCGGAGAAAATCGTGATGAACGCCCCCGCACAGGTCAAAGAACACGCCGCCAAGATTTCGGTCCAGGGCCTGGATTTCTTTTACGGCGCGTCAAAGGCGCTGAAATCCATTTCGCTGCCGCTGCAGACGCATAAGGTCACGGCCTTCATCGGTCCCTCTGGTTGCGGAAAGTCGACGCTGCTGCGGGTCTTAAACCGCATGTACGACCTCTACCCCGGCCAACGCGCCGAGGGCGAGGTGCTGCTCGACGGCGAGAATATTCTCGATCCGGCGATCGACATCAATGCGCTGCGCGCGCGCGTCGGCATGATCTTCCAGAAGCCGACGCCCTTCCCGATGTCGATTTATGAGAACATCGCCTTCGGCGTTCGCCTTTACGAGAAATTGTCGCGCGCCGACATGGACCAGCGCGTCGAGGAAGCCTTGCGCGGCGCGGCGCTCTGGGACGAGGTGAAGGACAAGCTGCACACGAGCGGGCTCGGGCTTTCGGGCGGCCAGCAGCAGCGCCTGTGCATCGCGCGCAGCGTCGCCGTGCAGCCGGAGGTGATCCTCTTCGACGAGCCCTGCTCCGCCCTCGACCCGATCTCCACGGCCAAAGTGGAGGAGCTCATCGAGGAGCTCGCCAACGACTATACGATCGCCATCGTCACCCACAACATGCAGCAGGCCGTGCGCGTCTCCGACTATACGGCCTTCATGTATCTCGGCGAGCTCGTCGAATTCGGCGACACCGACGAAGTCTTCAACAAGCCGCGCGAAAAGCGCACCCAGGATTACATCACCGGCCGCTTCGGGTGAGGAAGGACATCGCATGAGCGAACATATCGTCAAGTCCTACGACCGCGATCTCGAGGCGCTGGGCCGCCGCATTTCCGAGATGGGCGGCGTCGCCGAGAAGATGCTGGCGGAGGCCATGGACGCTTTGTCGATGCTCGACGTCGACCTCGCCCAGCGCGTCGTCGCGAGCGACGCGCGCCTCGACATTCTCCAGCGCGAGATCGAGGAGAACGCCGTGCTGACGATCGCGCGGCGCCAGCCTCTGGCGGTCGATCTGCGCGAATGCATCGCCGCGATCCGCATTTCCGGCGACATCGAGCGGATCGGCGATCTCGCGAAGAACATCGCCAAGCGCACGCTGAAGATCGCCACCGAAGCGCGGCTGCCGCGCGCCATTGTCGGCTTGCGGTCGATGCACGAGGTCGCGGCGACGCAGCTCAAGGACGCGCTCGACGCCTATGCGCTGCGCGACGTGGAGCGCGCCCGCGCGGTGTGGGAGAACGACGCCGATCTCGACGCGCTGGAAGACAGCGTGTTCCGCGACCTCTTGACCTTCATGATGGAGGACCCGCGCAACATCTCCTTTTGCACGCATCTCCTCTTCTGCTCGAAGAACCTCGAGCGCATCGGCGACCACACGACCAATATTTCGGAGACGGTCGTCTATCTCGCCACCGGCGAAAGCCTGCCGATGGAGCGGCCGAAATCCCGCATCGGCCTCCGCGGATCGGAACAAGACGTCGCGCAATGAACGAAACCATTATTCAAACCCTTCCCCGCGAAGGCCGGGCCGATCGCCCGCCGCGCATTCTCGTCGTCGAGGACGAGGTCCCGCTCGCCACGCTGCTCGTCTATAATCTCGAAGCTGAAGGCTATCAGGTCGAGCATGTCGACAATGGCGACGAGGCGGAACTGCGCATTGCGGAATCGCCGCCCGACCTCCTGCTGCTCGACTGGATGCTGCCTGGCGTCTCGGGTCTCGAAATCTGCCGGCGGCTGCGCGCCCGCGACGTCGCCCGCGACATGCCCATCATCATGCTGACCGCGCGCGGCGAAGAGGGCGAACGCGTGCGGGGCCTGTCGGTCGGCGCGGACGACTATGTCGTGAAGCCCTTCTCGACGCCCGAACTGATGGCCCGCGTGCGCGCGCTGTTGCGACGCGCCCGGCCGGAGCGCGTCGCCTCGCGGCTGACGGCGGGGGACATCGACCTCGACCGCGAAACGCGTCGGGTGCGCCGCTCGGGCCGCGAGATCCATCTCGGCCCGACCGAGTTCCGCCTGCTGGAATATCTGATGGAGAAGCCCGGCCGCGTGTTCACGCGGGCGCAGTTGCTCGACAGCGTCTGGGGCATGTCGGCTGAAATCGACGAACGCACGGTCGACGTGCATGTCGGGCGCCTGCGCAAGGCGCTCATCCGCGGGCGGGAGAAGGATCCGATCCGCACCGTGCGCGGTTCGGGCTATTCCTTCGACGAGACCTTCGGACGCGAGTGAAGGCCGGACCGCCGAACTCGGGAAGGATTACGCGAAGCGCGGGGCCTTGAGATCGCGGGCGCGGCGGCGATCCTGCGCCGGCTGATAGGCGACGCGCGCATGATGGGCGCAATAGGGGCCGGCGCCGATCGGCGACTTCGCCCCGCAGAAGCGGAAATCCGGCGTCGTCGGATCGCCCATCGGCCAGCGGCACATGGATTCGCGCAACTCCATCAGCGTGACGCGCTCCGACATGGGAATGACGACCTCCTCGGCCTCCGGCGCGACGCGGGCGACGACCATGGCCTGCGGCGCAAAGGCCAGGGCGACATTGCCATGGACCGCGTGGCCCCCGGCGCGCGGCGCGGCGACGACCGGGGCGGTCGCCGGCTGGCGGGCCGTCCCCTTCGCCGCGCGCGGGCGCTGCGCGGCCGCTGTCTTGGCGCGTTCGGCGAGGCCGAGGCGGTGAATCTTGCCAATGACCGCATTGCGCGTGATGCCGGGGCCCAGCTCGGCGGCCACCTGGCTCGCGCTGAGGCCGTCGCTCCAAAGCTTGCGCAACAGATCGACTCTTTCCTCGGTCCAAGACATAATTTGACCTCCAAGCGGTCGATTCGAACGCGCCGCCGACGGAATCCACCATCCGTCGCTGCGCCGGGATCTCCGGCGGCGATGAGACGCGCATCGAGACTCGAGAAGCGCCCTGCGGCTTTGAAAAACGCGTCCGCAACGGCGAAAACTGACCATCCTTTTGAATCACGGGTCCGAGTCGCTGGCAAGCAGAAGGGGGCGTTCTCAACAGGCTTTCATGCGCTTTCGCGCGCCGGTGTGGCCCAGGCGACTCACTTGCGCGCTTTTTTCGAGGAAAATCGACTGTAAAGTCTCCGGCCCAGGCAAGGCCTCGCCCCTGCGGCAGGATTTGACCGAAGCCGCCCGCGCGCATAAAATCAAAGTCTCGGATTGCCGCCCTCAAAAAGGGCGGCGCTTTGTTTTTGGGGTCCGGCCGCGGGCCGCTCCCGAGGGCTTGGAGCTTGACGTTGACTTCTGCGCTCTATCCGACCTATGCGCGGGCCGATATCGCCTTCACGGGGGGCGAAGGCCCATGGCTCTTCGCTGAGAACGGCGACCGTTACCTGGATTTCGCTTCCGGCGTCGCGGTCCTGTCGCTCGGCCATGAGCATCCGCATCTGGTCGCGACGCTGAAGGCGGCGGCCGAGAAGCCCTGGCATGTCTCGAACCTCTACCGCATTCCGCAGGCCGAGCGGCTGGCGCAGCGCCTCGTCGACGCCACCTTCGCCGATGTGGTTTTCTTCGCCAATTCCGGCGCCGAAGCCGTGGAGTGCGCCATCAAGACGGCGCGAAAATATCACGCCGCCAATGGAGCGCCTGAGCGCTATCGGCTGATTACTTTCGAAGGGGCCTTTCACGGCCGGACGCTGGCGACCATCGCGGCCGGCGGCAATCCCAAATATCTCGAGGGTTTCGGCCCGCCGGTCGACGGCTTCGATCAAATTCCCTTCGCGGACTTCGACGCGCTCGAAGCCGCGATTTCGGACGAAACCGCCGGCGTTTTGCTCGAACCCGTCCAGGGCGAGGGCGGGCTGCGGGTCTTTTCCGCCGAATTCCTGAAAAAACTGCGCGCCCTCTGCGACGCGCGCGGCCTGCTGCTGGTTCTCGACGAGGTGCAGTGCGGCGTCGGCCGCACCGGCAAATTTCTCGCCTGCGAACACGCCGGCGTAGCGCCGGACATCGTGGCGCTCGCCAAGGGCCTCGGCGGCGGCTTTCCGATCGGCGCCTGTCTCGCGACGCGCGAAGCCGCCAAGGGCATGACGCTCGGCGCGCACGGCTCGACCTTCGGCGGCAATCCGCTGGCGGCCGCCGTCGGCGGCGCGGTTCTCGACGTGGTGCTGGCCGAAGGCTTTCTGCCGCGCGTCGCGCGCCTCGGCGCGCTCCTGCGCCAGCGGCTCGCCGAGCTCAACGACCGCTATCCGGCGATCATCGAGACGGTGCGCGGCGAGGGGCTGATGTTCGGCGTGAAGACGCGCGGGCCCAATGGCGATTTCGCCGCCGCCGCGCGGGCCGAAGGGCTGCTGACCGTTCTTGCCGGCGACAATGTCGTGCGGCTGTTGCCGCCGCTCATCATCGACGAGACGCATATCGTCGAGGCCGCGGCGCGCCTCGAGCGCGCCTGCGTGCGTCTGGCGACGCCGGCCAAGCAGTTGGGAGCGGCGTGATGACCGCGCACACGCTGACGCGGCCGCGTCATTTTCTCGATATTTGCGATTTCACCCGCGACGATCTGCGCCATATCCTCGATCTCGCAAAGTCGCTGAAGGCGAAGCGCGTCAAGGGCGCGCCGCCGGCGGAGCGCCCGCTCGCCGGCAAATATCTGGCGATGATCTTCGACAAGCCGTCGACGCGCACGCGCGTCTCCTTCGACATCGCCATGCGCGATCTCGGCGGCGAGTCGATCATGCTGACGGGCGGCGAGATGCAGCTCGGCCGCGGCGAGAGCATCGCCGACACGGCGCGCGTGCTGTCGCGTTTCGCCGACGCCGTCATGATCCGCATCCTGTCGCACGAGGATCTGACCGAGCTCGCGCGCCACGCCGCCATTCCGGTCATCAACGGCCTGACCAAGCGCTCCCACCCCTGCCAGATCATGGCGGACCTGCTCACCTTCGAGGAGCATCTGGGACCGATCGACGGCCGCACCGTGGCCTGGGTCGGCGACTCCAACAATGTGCTGGCGAGCTGGGTGCACGCGGCCGCCCGTTTCGGATTCACGATCAACGTGGCGACGCCGGCGGAATTCACGCCCCCGCAAAGCCTCGTCGACTGGGCGAAGGCCGAAGGCGCGGCGTTGAACGTGATGCGCGACCCGCGCGCCGCCGTCGACGGCGCGCAGGCGGTGATCACCGATTGCTGGGTCTCCATGGGCGACGCCGACGAGGACTTCCGCCGCCAGGTTCTTGCGCCATATCAGGTGGACGCCAAACTCATGCGCGACGCCGCCAAGGACGCCATTTTCATGCATTGCCTGCCTGCCCACCGCGGCGAGGAAGTCACCGACGAGGTGATGGACGGCCCGCAGTCCGTCGTCTTCGACGAAGCCGAAAACCGGCTGCACGCCCAGAAAGGCGTGCTGGCCTGGTGCCTCGCGCCGGGCGTCGCCTGATGCAGGAGGCGCCGAGCCGGCTGGTTTCGGGCGAGGCGCGGGACGATCGCGTCACGCCCTTCGCGGTCGAGGCGCTCGACCTGCGCGGACGACTGGTGCGGCTTGGACCGACGGTCGACGCCATCCTCGGCCACTATGACTACCCCCCGCAGGTCGCGCGGTTGCTCGGCGAGGCGCTGGCGCTGGCCGCGCTGCTCGGTTCGATCCTCGAATCCCACGGCCGCTTCCAGCTCCAGACCCGCAGCGACGGCCCCGTCGACATGCTCGTCGTGGATTATGACGCGCCGGGGAAGCTGCGCGGCTTCGCCCGGTACGACGTCGCGCGTCTCGGCGAGATCGACGACCCCGCCCCCGCCGCCCTGCTCGGGCGCGGCCATCTCGCCTTGACCATCGAGCGCGAGGAGGACGCGGCCCGCTATCAGGGCGTCGTGCCGCTCGAAGGCGAGAGCCTCGCGGAGGCCGCGCATACCTATTTCCGCCAGTCGGAGCAGATTCCTTCCTTCGTGCGCCTCGCCGTCGGCGAAGTCGTCACGCCGCAGGGGCGCAGCTGGCGCGCCGGCGGGCTGCTTTTGCAATATCTTCCCATCGCCGGCGCGCGCCGGCCGGACCTGCCGCCCGGCGACGCGCCCGATCGCGACGGCGGAGCGGACCAGGAGGAAGACGACGCCTGGCTCGAAGGACAGGCGCTCGCCGGCACGCTCGAAGACCATGAACTCGTCGACCCGTCGCTCTCGGGCGAACGGCTGCTGTTCCGCCTCTTTCACGAGCGCGGCGTCAAGGTCTTCAACGAGCGGCCGCTCGAAGAGTTCTGCCGCTGCTCCGAGGAGCGCATCGAGCGGCTCCTGAAAAGCTTCTCCGACGATGAGCGCGCCGAGATGGTGGGCGATGACGGCCGCATCGGCGTCACGTGCGAATTCTGCGCGACGTTCCGCAGCTTCGATCCGGCGGCGCTCGGCTGAGGACCGCGGGCTCCGGGCGCCCGGGTCGTCGCTGCCGGCTTTTGGCTTCGTTTGTCGTCAATATTCTCCACGCCAATTGTGTTGAAGGGTTGAGACCCGATGCCCCATCCCGAATACGTCTTCCCGCCGCCTCCGCGCCCCGCTGTCGCCATCGCCGGGGAGACGCGCCTGTTCCCTGTCCGCCGGATCTTCTGCGTCGCCCTGAATTACGCTGAACACGCGCGCGAGATGGGGAAGGAGCCGGGCGCGGAGCCGCCCTTCTTCTTCGCCAAGCCCGCCGACGCGGTCGTCGCCGACGGCGCGACCATCCCCTTCCCGAACCTCACCCATAATCTCCATCACGAGATCGAGCTGGTCGTCGCGCTCCATGCGGGCGGCGCGGACATCGCGCCGGAACGCGCCCTCGCCTGCGTCTTCGGCTACGCCGCGGGGATCGACCTCACCCGCCGCGACCTGCAGACAGAGGCGCGCAAGGCCGGGCGGCCCTGGGACATGTCCAAGGGCTTCGACAATTCCGCCCCCGTCGGCGCGATCCGGAAGGCGGCCGAAATCGGCCATCCGTCGCAAGGCCGCATCGCGCTTTCGGTCAATGGCGCGCCCAGACAGAACGGCGACCTCTCCGACATGATCTGGGGCCTGCCGCAGATCATCGCCGCGCTGTCGGCGCAAGTGACGCTCGCGGCGGGCGACCTGATTTTCACCGGCACGCCGCCGGGCGTCGGCGCGCTGCAGCCGGGCGACGTCGCGGAAGGGGAGATCGCGGGCGTCGGCTCCGTCCGCGTCACACTGGCGCGCTGACCAAGGTTGCGCGCCGGGGGCATGGCGGCTATTGGCAGTGCCGTTGAACCCGCCGGGAGACGCGCGGCGCATGCCCGAAATCACCGCCTTTGCGCCGCCGCCCCGGCGCGCGAGCGCCGCGACATGACCAAGCCGGTCGATCTCGACCCCGAGGATTGGGAGGCGTTTCGCGCCGAGAGCCATCGCGCGCTCGATTCCATGATCGACTATCTGCGCGACCTGCGCAGCCGCCCGGTCTGGACGCCGCCCTCAGCGAAGGCCAAGGCGCGCTTCGACCGCGCGCTTCCCGCCGAGGGCCGCGACTTCTCGGCCGTGCTCGAGGATTTCGAGCGCTATATCAAGCCTTTCGCGACGGGCAACATCCATCCCATGTTCATGGGCTGGGTGCAGGGGGCGGGCACGCCGGTCGGCATGATCGCCGAAATGCTCGCCGCCGGGATGAATTCCAATTGCGGCGGCCGCAATCACATCGCCATCGACGTCGAGCGTCAGATCGCCAAATGGATGGCCGAGGCCTTCGGCTTTCCAGCCGACGCCTCCGGCATTTTCGTCACCGGCACGTCCATGGCCAATTTCCTGTCGCTGCTCGTCGCCCGCGACCAGGCCTACGGCGACCGCGACGTGCGGCTGAACGGGCTTTGCGCGCAGCGCGGACAGCTCATCGCCTACGCCTCGCGCGAAGTGCACAACTGCGTGCGGCAGGCCATGGAGCTCGCGGGGCTCGGCGCCCGGCATCTTCGGCTCATTCCGTCGGACGCCAATCGCCGCATGAAGGTGAGCGCCCTGCGCCACGCCATCGCCGCCGACCGCGCGGCGGGCTTTCGGCCCTTCCTCATCGTCGGCACGGCGGGGACGGTCGATACCGGCGCGATCGATCCGCTCGACCGGCTCGCCGACGTCGCGCATACGGAGGACATGTGGTTTCACGTCGACGGGGCCTTCGGCGCGCTCGCGGCTTTGTCGCCAAAGCTCAAGCCGCTCGTGAAGGGGCTGGAGCGGGCCGACAGCGTCGCCTTCGACTTCCACAAATGGCTGCATGTGCCCTATGACGCGGGCTTTTTCCTGGTCCGCGACCCCAAGGCGCACAAGCGCGCCTTCGCCGCCAACGCGGCCTATCTGTCGCGCGCGCCGCGCGGCCTCGCGGCCGGCGACACCTGGCCCTGCGACCTCGGCCCCGATCTCTCGCGCGGCTTTCGCGCGCTCAAGGCCTGGATGACGATCGAGACCTTCGGCACGAAGAAGCTCGCCGAATGCATGGAGCAATGCTGCCGCATGGCGCAGCGGCTCGAGGCCTGGATCGAGCAGTCGGAGAATTTCATGATGCGCGCGCCGGCAGCGCTCAATATCGTCTGCTTCGGCGTGAAGGGCGACGACGACGGTTCGCTCGCCCGCGAGATCGTAATGGAGCTGCACGAGCGCGGCGAGGCGGCGCCTTCACTCACCATTCTCGACGGCGTCCCGGCGATCCGCGCGGCGATCATCAATCACCGCACCCATGAGGGCGACATCGACGCGATGACCGTCTACCTCGACGCGGCGCTGCGCCGCGCGCGCAAGGAGCCGCACGACTTCGGCGCGCTCGTCGAGCCGCACGGGCCGGGGAAGACAAGGTTGTCGGAGGATTGAGGCCTGCAGCGCTCATCGCTCGAGGCGTCTCGGCGAGGATGGCCGGGACAAGCCCGGCCATGACGGCGGAGGGCTGTCGGAAAAGTGACAGATAATTCTCCGGCGCCCCTTAAGCCACTGTTTTTGCTTTGCAGGAAGATAGGAACGATCTTTGCTTCCCTCCGTGCGACGTCCCTTCGCGCGAGGAGAAACATGCCGCTCTACGCCTATACCTGTAATGACTGCGAGGCCGAGTTCGAGGCTTTGGTGCGCTCGTCCGACACGCCGCAGTGCCCGGCCTGCGGGTCGGGAAAACTCACCCAGCAGGTCTCGCGCATCTGCAAGGAGATCAAATATCCGGCGATCGCCCGCTCCTGGCGCCGGCGCGCGGCGGCCGAGGGCGATCTCTCGAATTTCAGCAAAGCCGAGCGCGGGAAGCTCTAGGGCTCACGCCGGAGCCTGTTCGGCCTTCTTGCCCGTGGCCAGCGCCTTAAGGCGCTTCTTCGCCTTTTCGACGACGCGCGTCTTCTCGGCGTCGGACAGCTGCGACCAGGCGCCGATCTCCGCGCGCGAGCGGCCGCAGCCGACGCAAATATGGTTGGCGTCGAGCGTGCAAATCTTGTTGCAGGGACTTTCAACCATTGGCGTCTCTCCCGGGCCAGATGGCCGGGACCAAGCCGTATTGTCAACCTTGCCCTCGACGCCGCGCTCAGAGGCGCCATAGTGACGGGACGAAGGAACCTCCCGCGCATGGTCGCTCTCGCTGATTTTCGCGCGTCGCTCGACGCGCGTGACCCGCCGGCTCTCGCGGCGCCGCTGCGCGCCCTCTGGCTCGACGCCCGGGGCGACTGGGACGGCGCGCATAAATGCGTCGATACGCGCGACGACAAAGACAGCATGTGGGTCCACGCCTATCTCCACCGCAAGGAAGGCGACCTCGCAAACGCGCGCTACTGGTATGGGCGCGCCGGACGCCCGCCGCAGAACGCGCCCCTCGACGCGGAGTGGGCGGAGATCGCGACGGCGCTTCTGGCCGCCGCGCCGTGACGGACCCAGGCTTTTTTGCGCAGCAAAAGGACCCGACCGCGCGCGAATTGCTGCGCAGCAATTTCGGCTTTTCAGACTTCCTCCCCGGCCAGGCGGAGCCGATCGCCGCCGTGCTCGCGGGCCGCGACGTTCTCGCCGTCATGCCGACCGGATCCGGCAAATCCCTGCTCTATCAGCTCCCCGCCGCGGCGGCGCCCGGCCTCGTCGTCGTCGCCTCGCCGCTCATCGCCTTGATGCGCGACCAGTTGCGGGCGCTGCGCGAGAAGGGCGTTCCCGCCGTAGCGCTGCATTCGGCGCAAGACGACGCCGAGGCGCTCGCCGCCCTCGACGCCGTCTCGACGGGCAAGGCCCGCCTTCTTTACGTTTCGCCCGAGCGGCTGGCGCAGGAGGGGACGCAGAATTTGCTGCGCAAAAACCGCGTCAGGCTCTTCGCTGTGGACGAAGCCCATTGCGTCTCGCATTGGGGGCACGAATTCCGCCCCGATTATCTCGACCTCGGCGCCATCGCCAAGAAACTCGGCGCGCCCGTCCTCGCCGTCACCGCCACGGCCGGGCCGCGCACCCGCGCCGATATCCGCCGCCTGCTGTTTTCCCGCGACCCCGAGGTTTTCGTCCGCTCCTTCGCGCGGGCCAATCTCTCCCTCGCCTTCGCGCGCAGGCAGCCGGGTTTGAAGCAGATCCTTCGCTTCATTGGGCGCAAGGGAGACAGCGGGATCGTCTATTGCAACTCCCGCAGCCGGACTGACGCGCTGGCGGCCGATCTCGCGCGCATCGGCCTCGACGCCCTGCCCTATCACGCTGGCCTCGACGCCTATACGCGCGCCGCGCATCAGGACGCGTTTTTCACGCGCAAGGGCGTCGTCATGGTCGCGACCATCGCCTTCGGCATGGGGGTCGACAAGCCGGACGTGCGCTTCGTCGTCCATGCCGATCTGCCGACCTCGATCGAAGGCTATTATCAGGAGATCGGCCGCGCCGGCCGCGACGGCGCGGCCGCCCGGGCGCTCGCCCTCTTCGATCCGCGCGAACTGGCGCAGCGCTGGCGCGTCCCGGAGATCGCCGCGTCGGACGAGCAGGCCGCCGCGGACTACGCGCGCCGAAGCGCCATGGCGCGGCTCTGCGTGACGCCGTCCTGCCGGTTCCAGGCGCTGCTCGCCGAATTCGGCGAAGCGAGCCCGCCCTGCGGCGCCTGCGACCATTGCCGCGGCGGCCCGCTCGCCTGGCCGCGCCGGCTGGCGTCGCGCGCGCGCGGCTGGCGCGCGGCGGTCGAGAGCCGGCTTCTGCATGTCTCGGCCGGGCCCGACCCCGAACCCTCGACCGAGCCCTTGGCCGAACCCTTGGCCGAGCCCTTGGAAGCGCCCTTGGAAGCGCCCACGTCGGACCCCACGCCGCCCGAGCCGGCCCGGGCGGAGGGGCAAGTCTTCGGCGGGGGCCTCACAATCGCGCAGCTGCGCCTGCTTCGCGCGCTCGAGGCCGAACGGGCCGCCATCGCCCGCCGTCGTCGGATCGCCCCCCGCAAGGTCGTAAGCGACGCGACGCTCGCCGCCCTCGCGGCGGGCGGCCCCGGCGGTCCGCTGCTCGCGGACGTCGAGGACAGGGATGCGTTTTTGCGGGTCGCAGCGCGCTTTAAAGGGGAGCCGTGACGTTTCGCGGCGCGTCTCGATCGGCTAGAAGCGGAAGCATGACTCCGATCGAGGTTGAATCGCCGGCCGCCGCCGCGCCGGAACACGCCGAAATGCGGCAGGTCATGGTCGGCCTCGGCCTCGCCATGCTGCTTTCCGCGATGGACCAGACCATCGTCGTGACCGCGTTGCCGACGATCGGCGTCGATCTCGGCGAGCCGCAGAACCTGCCCTGGATCGTCACCGCCTATCTCGTCGCCGCGACGGTGGTCACGCCGCTCTATGGCAAATTCGCCGACGTTTACGGCCGCCGGATCGTGCTCTTGATCGGCGTCGCGACCTTCATCGTCGGCTCGGTCGCCTGCGCGCTGGCGCCGAGCATTGCGGCGCTCGCCGCCGCGCGTCTGGTGCAGGGGCTGGGCGGCGGCGGGCTCATCGCGCTGGCGCAAACCATCGTCGCCGACCTCGTCTCCCCCCGCGAACGCGGCCGCTACCAGACCTATTTCGCGGCCGTCTTCGTCACCTCCAGCATCGCCGGCCCGGCGCTCGGCGGATTTTTTGCGCAATATCTGCACTGGTCTTTGATTTTCTGGATCAACGTGCCGCTCGGCGTGGCCGCGCTTCTCATCACCAATTCGCGCCTCAAACGCCTGCCCGAGCGGCGCCATCCCCATCGGGTCGATTATGCCGGCGCGGCCTGTCTCGTGGTTGCGTCGGGCGCGCTGGCGCTGGCGCTTGGCTGGGGCGGGACGCGCTACCCCTGGGCCTCGGCCCCGATCCTCGGGCTCCTCGCGCTTTCGGCCCTGTTCTGGGCGCTCTTTTCCTGGCGCACGCGCGTCGCCGAGGAGCCGCTGATTCCGCTGCGCGTGTTGAGCCTTCGGATCGTGCGCGACGCCATCGCCTCGAGTTCCTTGGGGCTCGGCGGCTTCGTCGGGCTCTCGGTGGTGATGCCAATCTACTACGAGGTGGCGATCGGCCTCAGCGCGCATGATTCAGGCCTGGCGCTCATCCCGCTGATGATCGCGACCGTCGCCGGGGCGACCCTTTCGGGGCGGCTCATGGGCGTCGTCGCCCATTACAAGGTCATGCCGCTCATCGGGCTGGGCGTCGGGGCGCTTGCGGCGGCCATCGCCGCCTGGAAGGTCGACAGCGTCTCCTTCGTCACGCTCAACGCCTTGCTGTTCGTCGTCAATTTCGGCGTCGGCGCGATGCTGCCGGTCGCCACCGTCTCGGTGCAGAACGCGGTGCTTGCCCGAGATTTAGGCACTGCGACGGCGACGACGCAGTTTTTCCGCCAGCTCGGCGCGGCGATCGTCGTCGCGCTGTTCGGCGCGCTGGCGCTCGGCGGCGGGCGGGCGGCCTATATCGCGGAAGCGCGGCTGTCGCCCGAAGAGCTTTTGCGGCTTTCGGGGAGTTTCCGTCTGGTTTTTGCGGCGCTTGCGGTCTGCATGGCGCTTTCTTTTCTGTTCATGGCGCGCATGGAGGAGCAGCCGCTGCGTGGCGAACGGCGTCACTGACCTATCTTTGTCACACGACGCGCCTTGTGCGCATGGCACGGAATTTCCTAGAAAGGCGCGCTTCAGCCTTTCAGTCTTCAAGGATCTTTCCCATGACATCCGTCGATAGTTTCAAATCCCGCCAGAAACTCGTCGTGGGGGATAAAACCTATGACTATTTTTCCTTGAAGGCGGCGGAGGCGAACGGCCTTCCCGGGGTCTCGAAGCTTCCCTACTCGCTCAAGGTCGTGCTCGAAAATCTGCTGCGCCACGAGGACGGTCGATGGGTGACGAAGGACACGATCCTCTCCTTCGCCAAATGGCTGAGCGAAAAGGGCAAGACCGAGCGCGAAATCGCCTTCAGCCCGGCCCGCGTGCTCATGCAGGACTTCACCGGCGTCCCGGCCGTGGTCGATCTCGCGGCGATGCGCGACGCATTTGTCGCGCTCGGCGGCGATGCGCAGAAAATCAATCCGCTCGTGCCGGTGGACCTCGTCATCGACCATTCGGTCATCGTCGACGAATTCGGAAGCCCCAAGGCCTTCGCCAAGAACGTCGAGCTCGAATATGAGCGCAACGGCGAGCGCTACCGCTTCCTGAAATGGGGCCAGTCGGCCTTCGACAATTTCCGCGTCGTGCCGCCGGGCACCGGCATCTGCCATCAGGTGAACCTGGAGTATCTCGCCCAAACGATCTGGACCCGGACCGAGCAGGCTGACGGCGCTGCAGTCGAAGTCGCCTATCCCGACACGCTCGTCGGCACGGATTCGCATACGACCATGGTCAACGGCCTCGCCGTGCTCGGCTGGGGCGTCGGCGGCATCGAGGCCGAGGCCGCCATGCTCGGCCAGCCGCTGTCTATGCTCGCGCCCGAAGTCATCGGCTTCAAGGTGACAGGCGCGCCCAAGGAGGGCGTCACCGCCACGGATGTGGTGCTCACCGTCACGCAAATGCTGCGCAAAAAGGGCGTGGTCGGCAAGTTCGTGGAGTTCTACGGCGAGGGGCTCAATCACCTCTCGCTCGCCGACCGCGCGACCATCGCCAATATGGCGCCGGAATATGGCGCCACCTGCGGCTTCTTCCCGGTCGACGCCGAAACGCTCGCCTATCTCAACACCTCGGGCCGCGCCGCCGAGCGCATCGCGCTGATCGAGGCCTATACGCAGGCGCAGGGCATGTTGCGCAGCTCCGCCGCGCCCGATCCCGAATTCACCGACACCCTCGCCCTCGATCTCGCCGATGTGACGCCCTCTCTCGCCGGGCCCAAGCGTCCCGAAGGGCGCGTGCCGCTCGAAGAGGTCGGCAAGGCCTTCGAGACCGCCCTCGCCGGCGAATACAAGAAGGACGGCGGGCTGGGGCCGCGCCACAAGGTGGAGGGGACGAATTTCGACCTCGGCCATGGCGACGTCGTCATCGCCGCCATCACCTCCTGCACCAACACCTCCAATCCGAGCGTGCTGATCGGCGCGGGCCTGCTCGCGCGCAACGCCGTGGCCAAGGGCCTCAAGGTGAAGCCCTGGGTGAAAACCTCCACGGCGCCGGGCAGCCAGGTCGTCGGGCAGTATCTCGAACGGTCGGGACTGCAGAAATCGCTCGACGAACTGGGCTTCAATCTCGTGGGCTTCGGCTGCACGACCTGCATCGGCAATTCCGGCCCGCTGCCGGCCCATATTTCCAAGACCATCAACGACCACGATCTCGTGGCCGCCTCGGTGCTCTCGGGCAACCGCAATTTCGAGGGGCGCGTCAATCCGGACGTGCAGGCGAATTACCTCGCCTCGCCGCCGCTCGTCGTCGCCTTCGCGCTCGCCGGCACCGTGGCGATCGATCTGACCAAGGAGCCGCTCGGCGCGGGATCGGACGGCAAGCCCGTTTACCTGCGCGATATCTGGCCCACGAACGCCGAGATCGACGCCTTCATCCAAGAGAATGTGACGCGCGACCTGTTCCGTGACACCTACGCCAATGTGTTCGCCGGCGACGAACATTGGCGCGCGGTCGCCGCGCCCGCCGGCGAGACCTACGGCTGGGACGACAAGTCCACCTATGTGCGCAACCCGCCCTATTTCGTCGGCCTGACGAAGGAGCCCAAGCCCGTGACCGACATCGTCGGCGCACGCGTCCTCGCGCTCTTCGGCGACAAGATCACCACCGACCACATTTCTCCGGCCGGCTCGATCAAGGCCTCTTCGCCGGCGGGCAAATGGCTCATCGACAATGGCGTCGCGCCGGCCGACTTCAATCAATACGGCACGCGGCGCGGCAATCACGAAGTCATGATGCGCGGCACCTTCGCCAATATCCGCATCAAGAACCACATGATGAAGGGCGCCGACGGCGTCGTGCCCGAGGGCGGCCTCACCAAATACTATCCCGGCGGCGAGACGCTTTCGATCTACGACGCCGCCATGCGTTATAAGCAGGCGGGCGCGCCGCTCGTGGTCTTCGCGGGCGCTGAATATGGCAATGGCTCGTCGCGCGACTGGGCGGCGAAAGGCACGGCGCTTTTGGGCGTGCGCGCCGTGATCGCCCAGAGCTTCGAACGCATCCATCGCTCCAATCTCGTCGGCACGGGCGTTCTGCCGCTCACGTTCGAAGCGGGAACGAGCTGGTCGACGCTCGGCCTCAGCGGCGAAGAAACGGTCGCCATTCACGGCCTCGAGTCCGGACTGGCGCCGCGTCAGACGCTGGTTGCGGAAATCACGTTCCCCGACGGGAAAGTGGTCTCGACGCCATTGCTGTTGCGCATCGATACGCTGGACGAATTGGAATACTTCAAGAACGGCGGCATCTTGCCCTACGTCCTGCGACATCTTGCCTCGTAACGCGCCGGTCAGGCGCGTTGACGGCCGAGTTTCCATGCGACATTTTTCTAAAGGCTCGAGCGTGGGAGCTTGCGCCGCCGGCCACGGCGGCGCCGACTGCATGCGCGAGAGACGAAAACAAAGAAAAAATTCGAGAAGAAAGAGGAAACGTCAGGATGAAGAAGTTCTCCATCGCCACGGCGGTCGCTCTCTTTGCGGCGATGACCGCGCCGGCATTCGCGAGCTGCGACACCCACGCGGAAGATGATCAGGCCGTTTGCGCCTCGAAGTGCGAAGACCAGTATCTGAAGGACCAGCAGGGCTGGACCGCCGACATGTCAAAAGTAAAGGAGAACAAGAAGGCCTGCGACGAGAAGTGCGGCTGCCCGCAGAACTCGAAGGGCCTCTGAGACCACGCAATTTTGCCAAGGACATCAGGGGGCGCGTCATTTGGCGCGCCTCTATTTTTTTGCAGCTGCGCGCCGCCGCACGGAGGGGCGCGAAGCGGCGGGGACGCGCTATTCGCAAGTGATTTCAAAGGAAAGCCGATAGGTCGACGAGCAGGGGGCCTCGACGCGTCGCCGGTTGGGCGGATGACATGCGATTGACACAGGGCCTTTCTTCCCCCAGTGTTCGCCCGCTTCACGCGCTATGAGGGGCCGTCACTGTTATCGGCGGGAGGGTTCTACGCCAGCGCGAGCGAAAAACCTGAAAAATTGGAAGAGAAGAGGAAGCGCAAAAATGAACAAATTCGCCTTTGTCGCGACGGCGGCCCTGTTTGCCGGCATGATGACCCCGGCCTTCGCCGATTGCGACACCCGCAAGGCCGACGACGACAAGCAGGCCGCGGCGGCGTCCAAGTGCTACGATGAGTATCTCGCCCGCGCCCAGAACTACGGCGCCAACAAGACCGAGCTCCGCGCCGCTTTCGAAGCCTGCAACGAGAAGGCCGGCTGCTCGCAGAACAACAGCCTGCTGAAGTAAGGCTGGCGAGGCCTCTTTTTCGAAGAGAGGTTCAGGCAAATCAGGGGGCGCGCAGGATCTGCGCGCCCATAATTTTTTGGCTACTGCCGATAGACGTTGCCGTCGGGGCCTTTCCAGCCGTTCGGGTCTTCATAGAAGCGATATTCCTCGTCGAAGGCCACCGTTTCGCCCGGCGCGACATATTGCTTGCCCTTGGGATCCGACTGGCGCGGCGCCGTCACGAAATGCTTGCTCGGCGAGCAGCCCTCCTTGAACTTGCCGGCGTCGTCCGGCTTACAGTCGAGGTTCGCGCCTTCGGGGAACTGCACTTTGGCGGTAAAGAAAATCTCATAGCCCTTCTCCCCGGTGGCGTGCATTTCGAGCGGCTCGGACATGGTCTGCTTGAATTCGAGAATTTTGCCGGGCTTGTCGAAGCGCTGCGGCAGGAGATTTTCGAAAATCTTCCGGGCGTGAGCTTCGGTTGGATCGCCGCAGCCGAGCCAGCAGATGGCCTGCGCCGGACCGGCGGCGAGCGACGCCGCGGCGAGCGACAGGGAAAAGAATTTCACTAATGCGCCTCGCATGGGTTTCCTCTTTTGTTGCGTCGCCTTTTTGCGGCGATTGGCGCGGGAGAGTAGATTGTCTTTTGACAAAAGTCTTCAGCGCGCGCCGTCCGGAGTTTCGATCCCGCCCCACAGTCCCTTGACCTGCTCGAAATGGATGACGGGGTCATAGGGCGCGTCGACGAGGCCGAGCGTTTCGGTCGAAAGCCGCCCCATGGCGGACAGGACCGCGTAGGACGCGACGACCCTTTCACGCTGCGCGAAAACCAGGCTGATGCGCGCGTTGAGCAGCTCCTGCTGGGCGTTGAGGATCTCGAGCGTCGTGCGCTGGCCGGCCTTGGCTTCCTCGCGCACGCCGTAAAGGGCGCGCTCGGCCGCGGCGATCTGGGTTTGCGCCGCGCTGATCTGGGTTTTCGCCGCCTGCAGCGCCCCCCAATTGGCGCGCACCAGCGCAAGAACGTCGGCCCGCGCCACATCGGCGTCGAGCCGCCTCTGGCCGGCGACCTCTTTCGCTTCGCGCACCTGCGCGGAGGTCAGGCCGCCTTCGTATAGCGGGACATTGAGACGCCCGCCGAGAGACGCCCCGACATTGCGATTGTAAACGCCCGCGACGTCCGTCTGGGTGAAGAGATTGCCGACGAGGGAGAGCTTGGGCATGAAATCCGCCTCGATCACCTTGATGTCGAGGTCGGCGGCGTCGGCGTCATGCAGCGCGGCGAGAATGACCGGATGTTCGGCCTGCGCGATGAGCTCGGCTTCTTCGCGCGTTTTCGGGATCAGACTGTCGACCGGCGCGCCAGGCGCGAGTTTCTTGGGCTCGTCGCCGATGGTCTGGCGATAGGCGCCGATCGCCGCATCGAGGGCCGCGCGCGCCTGGCCGACGAGGGCTTGCCCGGCGGCGAGCCGCGCCTCGGCCTGGGCGATGTCGGTCAAGGTGATCTGCCCTGCGACATAGCGCTCGCGGGTCTGGCGCAATTGCTCGGCCAGCACGGCGACATTGTTTTCCTGCAAGCGGAGCGCGGCCGTTTCGCGCAACACATTCATATAGGCCGAGGCGGCGTTGAACAGGACGCGCTGTTCGGTGAGCCGAAGCCGCGCGCGGCCGGCGAAAACGTTTGTTTCCGCCATGCGTGTGGCGTTGAACGCCTTGAAGCCGTCGAACACCGGCTGCTCGACCGTGATGTTTGCGGCGCGCGGCGTGCTGCCCCCGCTCTGAACGCTTTTGACGGGTCCTTGGAGCGTCGGATCGAGGAGATCGATTTCGTTCTGTATCTGCACGCTTCTGTTGCGCTGCACGCCGAGAAAGGCGCCGGCGTTGGCGCGCGGCCGCATGCCGGAAAGCGCCTGCGGAACTTTCTCGTCGAGCGCGCGCACGCCGGCGCGGCTGGAATTGATGACCGGGCTGATGTGATAGGCGCGCAGCAGCGCGCCGTTCAGCGTCTCGGCGCGAAGGCCGGGCGCGAAAGCGCAAAAAGCGACGAGAAGAACGCCGCGCGCGCGTCTCAAACGGCCTCCCTTTCCCGCGCCGCCGAAAGCGCCGCTTCATCCTCGCCGAAGAAGGCGTAAAGCGCCGGCAGCACGAGGAGCGTCAGCAGCGTCGCGCTGATCAGCCCCCCGATCACCACCGTCGCGATCGGCCGCTGCACCTCGGCGCCCGTCGACGTCGCGAGCGCCATGGGCACGAAGCCGAGCGAGGCGACGAGCGCCGTCATCACGACCGGGCGCAGACGCGTCATCGCGCCCCTGAAGATGGCGTCGCGCTCCGGCACGCCGCTCACCATGAGCTGGTGAATATAGGTGCGCATGACGAGGCCGTTGAGCACGGCGACGCCGGAGAGCGCGATGAAGCCCACCGCCGCCGACACCGACATGGGCATGCCGCGCAGCCACAGCGCCAGCACGCCGCCGACGAGCGCCAGCGGCACGGCGGTGAAGACGAGCGCCGCGTCGCGCGCCGAGCCCAGCGCCGAATAGAGCAAGAGGAAGATCATGAAGAAGCAGACCGGCACGACGATCATCAGCCGCGCGCGCGCCGCCGCGAGATTCTCGAACTGTCCGCCCCATTCGATCCAATAGCCGGGAGGGATCCGAACCTTGGCGTCGACCTTGGCCCGCGCCTCATTCACGACCGAGGCGATGTCGCGCCCGCGGACATTTGCGCTCACCACGACGCGCCGCTTGCCGTTCTCGCGCGAAATCTGGTTTTGGCCGTCGATGGTCGAGAAGCTCGCCAGTTGCCTGAGCTGCACGGTCGCGACATGGCCCTGCGCGTCGGGCGGCAGGGAAACGGGGATGGTTTCGAGCGCGGCGGCGTTTTCGCGCAGATTGTCGCCGAGCCGCACGAAGATCGGGAAGCGCCGATCGCCCTCGAAGATCATCCCCGCGGGCTCGCCGCCGATCGCCGCGCCGATCGTGTCCTGCACGGCGCCGAGGCTGAGGCCGTAACGGGCGATGGCGCCCTTGTCGACCTTGATGTCGAGAACCGGCAGGCCGGTCACCTGCTCGACCTTTACGTCTTCGGCGCCGGGCGTCGCGCGCAAAATGGCGGCGATGTGATTGGCCGCTTTCAGCATGGCGTCGAAGTCCTCGCCGAAGACCTTGACGGCTATGTCGCCGCGCACGCCCGCGAGCAGCTCGTTGAAGCGCAGCTGGATCGGCTGCGAGAACTCATAGGCGTTGCCGGGAAGCTCCGCGATCTTCTCCGTTATGTCGTCTATCAGCCTGTCCTTGGCGAGACCCGGGTCCGGCCACTGGTCCTCCGGCTTCAGCATGATGAAGGTGTCGGTCAGATTCGGCGGCATCGGATCGGTGGCGATATCCGCCGTGCCGGTCTTGGAGAAGACGTAATCGACCTGCGGCAGCTTGCGGATGGCGTTTTCCAGATCGAGCTGCATCGCCTGCGACTGGGTGAGCGACGTGCTGGGGATGCGGTTCGCCTGCATGGCGAGATTCTTCTCGTCGAGCTTCGGCACGAACTCCTGGCCGAGACTCATATAAAGGAGAACCGCGATGGCGAAGGAGCCGGCGCCGATGGCCATGACCTTCACCGGCGCGTCCATCGCCCAGCGCAGGAGCGGTTCATAGGCGCGCTTGAGGGCGCGCACGATCCTGTTCTCGCCTTCCTCGCCCTGGCCCGAGACGAAGAGCGCGATCATCGCGGGGAAAAAGGTGAGCGAGAGGAAAAATTCCGACAACAGCGCGATGATCACCGTCATCGCCATAGGGTGGAACATCTTGCCCTCGACCCCCGAGAAACTCAGGATCGGCAGATAGACGAGGATGATGATCGACTGGCCGTAGACCGTCGGCCGCCGCATTTCGACCGCTGAGTCGATGACCGTGTCGAGCCGTTCGTCCGTCGTGAGCGGGCGCCCGGCGGCGTGCTGGCGCTCGGAGAGGCGGCGCAGGCTGTTTTCCGCCACGATGATCGCGCCGTCGGCGATGAGGCCGAAATCCAGCGCGCCGAGACTCATCAGATTGGCGCTGATCTTGAAGACATACATGCCGATCGCCAGGAACAGCATCGTCACCGGGATGACGGTCGCCGTCACCAGCGCCGCCCGGAAATTGCCGAGCATGACGAACAGCACGAGAATGACGAGCGCCGCGCCCTCGATCAAATTCTTGGCGACCGTCTTGATCGTCGCGTCGACGAGCAGCGTGCGGTTGAGGATGGTCTTGACCTCGACGCCCGGCGGCAGGGATTTGACGATCGTCTTCATCCGCTCGTCGACGGCCGCGGAGACGGTGCGGCTGTTCGCGCCGATGAGCATCAAGGCCGTGCCGATGACGACTTCCTCGCCATTCAGACTGGCCGACCCGGTGCGCAGCTCCTTGCCGATGGACACGGCGGCGATGTCGCGCACGCGCACCGGCACGCCATTGCGCGTCGTCGCGACGACATTGCCGATGTCCTCGACCGTCTCCAGCCGCCCGCCGCTGCGCACGACCAGCCCCTCGCCATTGCGCTCGACATAGCCGGCGCCGCGACTCACATTGTTCTTCTCGATCGTCGCGGCGAGATCGCCGAAGGACAGGCCGAGCGACATGAGTTTCGCCGGGTCGGGCTGCACGTGATATTGGCGCACATAGCCGCCGAGCGAATCGACGCCGGCGACGCCCGGCACGGTGCGCAATTGCGGACGGATGATCCAGTCCTGCACCGTGCGAAGATAAGATTCCAGCTCCACGGGTGTGCGCAGCGCCATCCCTTCGGGGGTGACATAGGCGCCGTCGCGCCGCCAGCCGGGCTCCCCCGGGGGGCTGAGCTTGTGCGGCTCTTTGAAGCGCACGCTCCACATGTAGATTTCGGAGAGGCCGGTCGCGATCGGCCCGACGCGCAGCTCGACGCTCGGCGGGAAATCCTCGCGCGCCTGGGCGATGCGCTCATTGACCTGTTGGCGCGCGAAATAAATATCGACGTGATCGGAAAAGACCGGCGTCACCTGCGCAAAGCCGTTACGCGACAGGGAGCGCGTATATTCGAGACCGGGAATGCCGGCGAGCGCGTTCTCGATGGGATAGGTCACCTGCTTTTCAATCTCGAAGGCGGAAAGCGCCGGCGCGCGGGCGTTGATCTGCACCTGATTATTCGTAATGTCCGGCACGGCGTCGATCGGCAGATGCGCGAGGGCGTAAAGGCCGAAGGCGCCAATGAGCGCGACCAGCAGCACGACCAGCCAGCGGCTATGGACCGAAAAGGCGATGATCCGCTGCATCATGGTCTCGAGCCGTCACTCCTCGGGGATTTCGCTCTTGCCCGCTTCGGCCTTGAGCAGGAAACTATTGGCCACGGCGATCGTCTCGCCGGTTTTCAGGCCCTTGACGATCTCGACGGAGCGCTCGTCGCCGTCGCCGAGCTCGACGAGGCGCTTCTCGAAGCCGTCTTTCACCCGGACGAAAACCGTGGGCTCGTTGTGGACGAGCTGAACGGCGGCGCGCGGGATGAGGACTTTCGCCGAGCTCTGCTCGAGCGCGATTTCGGCGTTCAGCAGCACGCCCGGCCGCAGGGCGCCGTTCGGGTTCTTGAAAGCGGCGAGGACATGGCCGGTGCGCGTCTCCGGGGTGATCATGGCGTTGACCACCCGCACGACTCCCTGGAAATCCCGGCCGTCGACGCCTTTGAGGAGGACAGGTTGCCCGACGCGCACCTCGGCGAGGCTCGCGACGGGAACGGCGAGCTCCGCCTCCACTTCCGACAGTTCGGCGAGGACATAGAGCTGGCTTTCCGCCGTCACCGGCTGCCCGATATTGGCGAGACGCTCGATGACGCGGCCCTTGATCGGCGCCCGGATCTCCTTCTCCCGCAAGCGGGCGACGGGTTGCGTTCCGAGCGCGGCGATCTCGCTTTCGGAGAGGTCCAGCGCCGCGAGCTTGCCGCGCGCGAGCTCGACCCTGAGCCGCGCCTCGGTATAGGTCGCTTTGGCCCTGAGGAAGAGCTGTTCGGCGGTGATTTTCTTCTCGAAGAGCCCCTTCTCGCGCTGATAGAGCTGCGACTGCAAATCGTAGTTCGCCACAGCGGCGAGATATTCGCTCTTGGCGTCGGCGACTTCGCGCGAATCGATGATCGCCACCGTCTCGCCCTTTTGCGCCTCGTCGCCGAGCTTCTTGCGCATTTCGGCGACGACGCCCGACACCTTGGCGGCCACGCGGGCGAGATGGTCGGGGTCGGGCTTCACGGCCGCGGGGACGGTGATCTGGCGCTTGATCACGCCCGGCCCGACCTTGGCGACGCTGATCTTGGCGGCCTCGATCTGCGCCGCCGTCAGCGCAACGCGCCCTTCCGTCGCGGGGGCGTCGGTTCCCGTCGGCGCCGACTCAACGGGGCCGCCGGCGCCCCGAAATCTGGCGACGAGGCCGGGGAGCGCCGCGCCCACCGCGAGGCTCGCCAAAATCGCGAGAACAAGAGAGACCTTGCGAGACATCTTTCGTGGACGGGCTCCAGGGCGCGGCGACGCTTGCCCATTCGACGGTTAACACCCGCCCGGCCCGGAAGCCATTGGGACGGGCCTGCGACGGCGGATTATCCCCATCGACGCTTCGGCGCCATTCTTAACGGCCACGCCTCGCCGCGTCCATGCCCACGAGGCGGCAGACCTCAAAAAACGCGCGCGAAATCAAACGCTAACGCAAAAGAGCCCGGCCTTGCGGCCGGGCTCTCTCTCAAGAGAAGCCTGTGTCTCAATATTTGGCCAGAACCGGCGCGCTCGAACCGAACGGGTTGAAGTGCCAGTTGACGCCGGCGCGAACCGAATGGAAGCGGGTGTAGGCCTGATCCTGAGCCACGAAGACCGGCCCATTCGCAGGGATCGTGGCGACCGCCGCGACGTTCAGCGGCGTGGAGCCCAGATCGGTGTAGAGATATTCGACCTTCACCGACCAGGTGGGGAACGCCATCGGGGTCCATTCCACGCCGCCGCCCGCGGTCCAGCCGGTCGAGGTGTTGTCATAGACGCCGGTGCCCCAGCCCGAGAAGAGCGGGAACGTGTCGACCACGCTGACCGTGCGGTTGACGCCGCCATAGGCGAAGCCGCCCGTGCCGTAGACCATCAGATTCGGCATAGACGGAAGCGTCAGGCCGAGGCGGCCGCGAACCGTGCCCCACCAGTCGAGATAATGGGCCGAATTCGCCGTGAGCACATGCGGCCCGAAGATACCGTCGCCAACGCCGACCGAGGCGACGTTCTTGGAATTGATGTCTGCGGCCTGGATGTCGGCCTCGACGCCCACCACCAGCCAGGGCGAGAACTGGTAATTATAGCCGATCTGGCCGCCGCCGGTCACGCCGTTGATGTTGGCGGTGGCGCTATACGCGCCGCCCGTCGGGAAGAAGCCCGTGCCGGCGTCCGTAAGATAGCCCCAGGTGTTCGACGACGTGCCGCCGGCGCCGAAGCCATAGCCGATGTTCACACCGCCATAGAGGCCGGTCCAGCTGAAGGCCGGCGGCGGGGGAACGAAGGCCGGCGGCGGACCCTTGCGCGAGGGGAGATCGGCAGCGATGGCGGAGCCGGCAATGAGAGCCAGCGCAACGCCGGCGAGAAGTGCAGATTTGGCCATATTGACCCCCTCAAGTCCCTTGAAATTTCCGTGCAGTCGGCGTGGCCGTCCGCTGTCCCGAACAGACTTACGGCCGGAGGTCGGAGGCGGTCAACGGAAAGGCGGCCTGAGTAAGCCTTGTGCATTGCGTTTGCCGGCGCGCGTGACAAATGCGCAACAGATCAGCGGCCTAACCCCCTGAAAAAAACTATTTACTGTTGCGCTCGCGCCGCAGCCGCTCCCAGTAATCGAGCCTTCTGGCGAGTTCGCGCTCAAATCCCCGCTCGACCGGCCGGTAAAGCGACTGGCGCTCGAGCGATTCGGGCCAGTAGTTCTGCCCCGAGAAGGCGTCGGGCGCGTCGTGATCATATTCGTATCCCGCGCCGTAGCCCTCTTCGCGCATCAGTTTCGTCGGCGCGTTGAGGATGATCCGCGGCGGCATGAGCGAGCCCTTGTCTTCGGCGAGACGGCGCGCCTTCTTGTAGGCGACATAGGCTGCATTGGATTTGGGCGCGGTGGCGACATAGATCACCGCCTGCGCCAGCGCCAGTTCGCCTTCTGGCGAGCCAAGGAAGTCATAGGCGTCCTTGGCGGCGTTGGCGACGACGAGCGCCTGCGGATCGGCGAGGCCGATGTCCTCGACCGCCATGCGCACGAGTCGGCGGGCGAGGAACAGCGGGTCCTCGCCCGCGTCCAGCATGCGCGCGAAATAATAGAGCGCCGCGTCGGGATCGGAGCCGCGCACGCATTTATGCAGCGCGCTGATCAGATTGTAATGGCCCTCCTGCGCCTTGTCGTAGAGGGGCGCGCGACGTTGCACGACCTCCGCCAGCGCGGCGCGATCGAAAACTTCGCCCGCGCGCGCCGCGCGCCAGATTTCCTCGGCGAGGGTCAGCGCCGCGCGGCCGTCTCCGTCGGCCATGGCGACGAGCGCGGCGCGCGCGTCCGCGTCGAGCGGCAACGTCTTTTCTTCCGTCGCCTCGGCGCGCGCGAGAAGCTTTTCGATCGCGGCGGCGTCGAGCGACTTGAACGTCATCACCCGGGCGCGCGAGAGCAGCGCGGCGTTGAGTTCGAAGGACGGATTCTCTGTGGTGGCGCCGATGAGCGTGATGGTGCCGTCTTCCATCACCGGCAGGAAACTGTCCTGCTGCGCGCGATTGAAGCGATGAATTTCGTCGACGAAGAGCAGCGTGCCCTGACCGGTCGCGCGACGCGCGCGCGCCGCCTCGAAGGTTTTCTTTAAGTCGGCGACGCCCGAAAAGATCGCCGAGATCTGCACGAAGGCGAGATGCGTTTCATGGGCGAGCAGCCGCGCAACCGTCGTCTTGCCGGAGCCGGGCGGCCCCCACAGGATGAGCGAGCCGAGCGCGCCGCCGCGAATGAGCCTCGTCAGGGCCCCGTCGGGGCCGAGCAGATGATCTTGCCCCACGACCTCATCGAGGCGCGTCGGCCGCAACCGGTCCGCCAGCGGACGCGGCGCGGTCTCGTCGAGTTTCGCGGCTTCGAACAGATCAGGCATCGGCGGAAAGCTTCGTAAGTACAATACATGGAGACGTTTACGATCGATTACCACCTCGACGCCGCAATAACCAACCATTACCCTTCAACCAAGTAAATGATTCGGCTTGTTTCTTTGCGTATGCCGAAAACCGCGTTCATTTTTTTCTCCAAAGGCATCCAGCGCCGCGCAGGCGACAAACGGACACAGCACCCATGCGAACCATAGCTTTCGTTACGCAAAAAGGCGGCGCCGGCAAAAGCACGCTGGCGAGCGGCGTCGCCGCCGCCGCGCGCGCGGCGGGAGAGCGCGTCTTCATCATCGATCTGGATCCGCTGCAAACGCTCGTCACCTGGGCCAAGACGCGCCACGATCCCGACCTCGGCGTCGAATATGTGCCGCCGGCGAAACTCGAGAAGGCCATCGCCGCGCTCGCGAAGAAGGGCGTCACCCTCGTCGTTCTCGACGCCCCCGGTCAGGGCGGGGAAGCGGCGGCCGCGGCCATTCGCGCCGCCGATCTTTGCATCATCCCGGCGCGCCCCAACGCCTTCGATCTCTGGGCGAGCGACAAGACGCGCGCGCAGATGAAGGCGCAAGGACGCGACTACGCCTTTCTGCTCAATCAGTGTCCGCCCTCGCAACAGAGCGCGCGCGTCGAACTCGGGGTCAAGGCGCTCGAGGCGATCGGCGGCCTGCTGACGCCGCTCGTCTCGGCGCGCGTCGACTATCAGGAGGCGGCGCGGCTCGGCCTCGCGGTCACGGAATACAATCCAGAGGGCGTCGCCGCGCAGGAAATGAAGGAGCTCTGGAGCTCCATCAAGCGCCGCCTCAAGCGTGCAGGCGCGAAGCCGGAGAAGGGCGCGACGGCGGACAAATCCGCCCCGGCGCAAAAGCGCGCTGCGGCGCCGGCCCCCGCCGACCCAAAAAGCGCGCCGAAAAAGCCTGCAAGGAAAGCGGCGTAAGGAGAAGACGAAAGCCGCGCCGGCGCGACGCGGCTTTTTCTTGCTTTACCCGATCTCGACGATCCTGGCGCTGTGGTGGATCACCTCCGCCTTGTCGCCGACGCTCTTGCCCATCAACGCCTGCGCGAGCGGCGCGACATAGGGGATGAGCCCTTTGGCGGGATCGGCCTCATCCTCGCCGACGAGGCGGAAGACGCGCGTCGCGCCCCCTTCGAGCTCCACCACGACGCGGTGGCCGAACCGCACATGCGAATGGTCGGCGATCGGCCGCACCACTTCGGCGCTCGCGCGTCGCGCCGCCCAATAGCGCAGATCGCGCTGCGCGACCGCCAGGGCGTGATTGTCGTCCGCGGCCGTGGCCTTTTCCACTTCGGCATGGAGACGCGTCAACGCGTCGTCGATCTGCTGCAACCCTTCCGGCGTCACCAGGTTGCGGTGCGGGCTGACCGGCCGATCGGGGAGGTCCTCGCGAGGGTTGTCGTCTTCCTGTTCCTTGGTGAAAGCCGAACTCATGCGTCCCCTACCTTTAGCGCGGCGCGCGCAGGAAAAAAGCAAACGGCCCCGTCATGGGCCGAAAGCCGAAACATTACAACCGAGGCCGGGGAGAAAGTCGAGAAGGCGCGAGCGCCTGCGACAATCCGCGACAAGCCGACGTCAGGGCATTTCGATAACGACGCGCCCCCGGACCTTCCCCGAGACAATCGAGCGCGCCCGCTCCAGCGCCTGATCGAAGGGGACTATTTCACACATGGCGTCGATGATCGCCGTGTCGAGGTCGGCGGCGATTCGCGCCCAGGCGGCGCGGCGCAGCTCGATCCGCGGCCGCACGCTTTCGACCCCGAGGAGCGCCACGCCGCGCAGGATGAAGGGCGCGACGCTCGCCGGCAGATCCATGCCGCCGACATTGCCGCAGGCGGCGACGGCCCCGTCGAACTGGGTCTGCGAGAGCAGATTGGCGAGGGTGACGCCGCCGACCGTGTCGACGCCCGCCGCGAAAAGTTGCGATTGCAGCGCCTTGCCCGGCACCGAAAACGCGTCGCGCGCCAGAACCTCGGCCGCGCCGATCGATTTGAGATAATCCGCCTCGGCGGCGTGTCCGGTGATCGCGGCGACGCGCCAGCCGGCGCGGGCGAGCAAGGCCACCGCAAAGGAGCCGACGCCGCCCGAAGCGCCCGACACGACCGCCAGGCCATCGGCCGGTTTCAACCCGTGGCGCTCGAGCGCGAGCACGCAGAACATGGCAGTGAGGCCGGCGGTGCCCACGGTCATCGCGCGCGCCGGCGTGAGCGGTTCCGGCAATTTGACCAGCCAATCGCCGGATAGGCGCGCCCGTTGCGCAAAGCCTCCGAAATGCGCCTCGCCCACGCCGCAGCCCGTCGCGACCACGAGGTCGCCGACGGCAAAATCCGGGCGCCCCGTCCCCGTCACGCGCCCGACGAGATCGACGCCCGGCACCATGGGAAAGCGCCGCACGACCGGACCCTTGCCGGTCACCGCCAACCCATCCTTGTAATTGATGGCCGAGTAGAGAACGTCGACATCCACGTCGCCGTCCATCAGTGCGCTGTCGGACATCTCGACGTAATCGGCCTCGTAACCTTGCGAATTCTTGTCAACCCTGATTGCTTTAAACGATCTCATCGGCGCTCCTTTTGTCCCGACGTCGAGATTTACCGGCCCAGCGGGGTTTCGGCCACCGCAAAGGAGGGGCGGTCTCGGGCTTTTGCGTCTTCGTCTGAGGCCCTGAGGCCCTAAAACTTATGGTTGTTCGCGAGACCATGCGCGCTAATCAGTCAAAGCCTCGAAACAATAGTCCCCACGCCGACGAGCAAGAATTTATCTTGCATTAAATCTTGCTGGATCCAAAAATATGATTTAATTTAACGAGTAATCTTCACTCGTTCGACGAAGCCCTTTTGGGATTTATGTTGTTCGGGGTCCGGGGGCCGTTTCGCTCTGGCCGAAGATCCATTCCTTGAGAGTTCCTCGCCGTCAACCCGCACGCACACAGGCGCCTCTATGACGAACAATAATATCGAGCTCGCGGCCGATATCGTGTCTGCTTATGTCAGTAATAACTCCGTCCCCGCGGGTGATTTGCCCAGTCTGATCAGCGACGTCTACAACGCGCTGCTGCGCGTGGGCTCCGGCGCCCCCATCGCGCCGACCGAGCCGCCCAAGCCCGCCGTCCCGGTCAAACGCTCCGTCAACAACGACTATATCGTCTGTCTCGAAGACGGTAAGAAGTTCAAATCCCTGAAACGCCATCTCCGGACGCAATACGGTCTCTCGCCGGAGGAATACCGCGAGAAATGGGGCTTGCCGGCCGATTATCCGATGGTTGCGCCCAATTACGCCAAGGCCCGCTCCAATCTCGCCAAGCAAATGGGCCTCGGCCAGCAGCGCCGCCGCCGCGGCAAATAGCGCCTTTCCATAAAAAACCCGCGGCCTCTCGGCCGCGGGTTTCTGGCGTCGACAGGGCGGGGCGGACGCGCGCCGCGCTTTTCCTTCTAGCCCTCGTCGTCGGTTTCGATGTCGCCGTCGATGAGCCCGGAAACGTCGTCGTCCTCGCCTTCCTCCTCTTCGAGGAACGTGTCGTCGTCCGCATCGTCGCCAACGAGTTCCTCGTCCTCCACGTCGATCGCCTCGGCGGCGTTCTCCCCCTCTTCGACTTCGTCGAGAGACACGGTGTCGACGCCCTCTTTCTCGAGTTCGGTCTCCTCTTCCGGCTCAGCGGGGCCGGGCGCGCGGGCGAGGGCGGCGACCTGGAAAATCGTCCCGCATTTCGGGCAGACGATCGGATCCTTGTTGAGATCGTAGAATTTCGTCGCGCAGGACTGGCATTGGCGCTTGGCGCCGAGTTGGGGTTTGGCCACGGTTCGTTGATCCCTTGAGAGAAGAAGCAGCGTCGAAACGCGCGCCTGAAGATGACCGTCGGGCGCTCGGGTTAGTTGGCTCCGGCGGCGCTGTCAAATGGATAAATGCGCCCAGCCGGCGCGCCCGATAGACCATTGCAAACCGCCGCGCGGCTTGGCATAGAAAAGAGGCCGCGGGTGTAGCTCAATGGTAGAGCAGCAGCCTTCCAAGCTGAATACGAGGGTTCGATTCCCTTCACCCGCTCCATCCCGGTCCCTGCGCGCCCTGTCTGCGACCGCTTTAGCGCCCGCCTTTCTGCTTCATCGCCGCGAGCAGCGCCTCGCCGAGCCCACCGGGCGAATTGCCGGCCGGCTTCGCCCCGCGCGACGCGTTCGACGACTGCGGGCCGCGCGGCCGGTTCTGGTCGCGATTCTGCCCTTGCCCGCCCCGCGCCTGCTGGCCGGGCGCGTCGTCGAGCCGCATGGAGAGCGAAATGCGCTTGCGCGGCGCATCCACCTCCATGACCTTCACTTTGACGATGTCGCCGGGCTTCACCACGCTGCGCGGATCCTTGACGAATTCCCTCGACAGCGCCGAGATGTGCACCAGCCCGTCTTGATGCACGCCAATGTCGACAAAGGCGCCGAAGGCGGCGACATTGGTCACAACCCCTTCGAGCGTCATGCCGGGCTTGAGATCGTTCAGCGTCTCGACGCCCTCCTGGAAGGTTGCCGTCTTGAAGGCCGGGCGCGGATCGCGGCCGGGTTTTTCCAGCTCGGCCAGAACGTCCGTCACGGTGGGAACGCCGAAGGTTTCGTCCGCGAATTGCGCCGGCTTGAGCTTGCGCAGCTCGTTGGCGTTGCCGATCAAAGACCCGATGTCGGTCTTGGCGGTCTGGAGAATGCGCCGCACCAGCGGATAGGCCTCCGGATGCACGCCTGAACGGTCGAGCGGATCGTCGCCGTCGATGATGCGCAGGAAGCCGGCGCTCTGCTCGAAGGCTTTGGGGCCGAGACGCGGCACGTCCTTGAGGGCGGCGCGGGTGCGGAACGGCCCGTTGGCGTCGCGATGGGCGACAATATTGGACGCGAGCGTCTCGCCGAGACCGGAGACGCGCGCCAGCAGCGGCGCCGAAGCGGTGTTGACGTCGACGCCCACGGCGTTCACGCAATCCTCGACCACGGCGTCGAGCGCGCGCGAGAGCTTGGTCTCGGAGACGTCGTGCTGATACTGGCCGACGCCGATCGATTTGGGCTCGATCTTGACGAGCTCGGCGAGCGGGTCCTGAAGGCGCCGGGCGATCGACGCGGCCCCTCGCAGCGACACGTCGAGATCGGGAAGCTCCTTCGAGGCGTATTCCGAGGCCGAATAGACCGAAGCGCCCGCCTCTGAGACGACGATCTTGGTGAGCTTCAGCTCGGGATGCTTCGACATCAGCTCGCCCGCGAGCTTGTCGGTCTCGCGCGAGGCGGTGCCGTTGCCGATGGCGACGAGTTCGATCTTGTGCTCCCGCGCGAGGCGCGCGAGCGTCGCAATCGCCTCGTCCCAGCGTCGCTGCGGCTCGTGCGGATAGATGGCTGTCGTCGCGACGATCTTGCCCGTCGCCTCGATCACCGCGACTTTGACGCCGGTGCGAAAACCCGGATCGAGCCCGATGGTCGGGCGGGCCCCCGCCGGCGCGGCGAGCAGAAGATCGCGCAAGTTTTCCGCAAAGACCCGGATCGCCTCCTCCTCGGCGAAACGCCACAGACGGGCGCGGGCGTCGACGGCGAGATGCAGCTCGATCTTGGTGCGCCAGGCCCAGCGCGCCGTCTCGAGCAGCCATTTGTCGCCCGGGCGGCCGCGGTCCTCGATCTGATAGCGGCGCGCGATGCGGCTCTCATAGCCGCCGAGGCCGGGCTCGGCCTCGGGCATGAGCTCCAGCTCGAGCATCTCTTCCTTTTCGCCGCGAAACAGCGCGAGGATGCGATGCGACGGCAGTTTTGAGATCGGCTGCGAGAATTCGAAATAATCGGCGTATTTCGCCGCCGCCGCTTCCTTGCCTGCGCGCGGCTTCGACTTCATGACCGCTTGCGACCAGTGCGTTTCGCGCAGCGCGCCGATCAGATCGGCGTCTTCGGCGAAGCGCTCGACGAGAATGGCGCGCGCGCCCTCCAGAGCCGCCTCGACGGTCGCGACGTTCTTTTCGGCGTCGACGAAGGGTGCGGCCTGGCCCTTGGGGTCTTTGTCGGGAGCGGCGAGGAGCGCCTCGGCGAGCGGCGCGAGCCCCGCCTCGATCGCGATCTGCGCCTTGGTGCGGCGCTTGGGCTTGAACGGCAGATAGATGTCTTCGAGGCGCGCCTTGTTGTCGGCTTCCATGATGACGCGGCGCAGGGCGTCGTCGAGCTTTCCCTGCGAGTCGATCGACTCGAGGATCGCCTTGCGGCGATCTTCGAGCTCCCGCAGATAGCGCAGCCTCTCCTCGAGCTTGCGCAGCTGCGCATCGTCGAGCTGGCCGGTCGCCTCCTTGCGGTATCGCGCGATGAAGGGCACCGTCGAGCCGCCGTCGAGAAGGCTGATCGCGGCCTCCACCTGCCAGGGTTTCGCCGCAAGCTCGCCGCTCAGCCGCTCGACAATCGATGTCATCTTCGATTCTCTCTCCGTTTCGGGAGGGAGCTTTTAGCCAAGCGCGCCGGCCGAAGTCAAAGACAAGGGCGCCCGGCGTGTGAGATCTCGACAGGGATTTTTAGCCTTGGTCTCCCCTCAGCCAGGCCCGATCGGGATGATCGGGCCAGCAATCGAGGAACTCCAGGCGCAGCGGAGCCTGTGCGCCGTCCACGGACATCAGCCAGGGCGGGATCTTCTCGATCCGCGCGAGGTAGTTGGTCGGAAGCGGCAAGAGCCGCACCGATTGCCAGCTCGTGAGGAGGTTGCAGCCGCTGATGCGATACTCGTCGAGAATAAGCGCCCGTTTTATTTCCATCACAGGATTGGCGGCGGAGATCAGCACGATGACCGAAATGGCGGTTGGAAATGCGCTGTCGTCGCGCGGCGTCGAGACGGCGATGCGGGCGAAGCTGAACGCAAGCAGGCCCAACGCCGGGATGGAGGCGCGCATGGCGAGGTCATTGCCGGGTCCAAACGCATAGAGAGGAAGAAGGGCGAGCGTCAAAAGCGCGACCACGAGCGGGCCGCGGTCAACGGGATCGAGCTTCCGCCAGGCGTAAATGAGGATGGCCGCCTGAGGAATCTCGATCAGCAGAAAGAACGGGTAAATCCAGGCGAAACCGTCGTTGAAGACTTGCCATCCATGCGTAATGGCGCCGCCGTCCGTCACCAGGTAGAGCGCAATCGGAAGAAAGCACAGTCCGGTCGCCGCCGCGCGCAAGGTCACGGCGGAGAAGAGGTCGCGCCACGTCGTCCGAAGCGCCAGAAAGGCGACGAGCGGGACTGCGCCCAGCAGGGCGAGCGGCGACCAGAGCGCAAGCGGCGCGCAGCACGCAAGCAACTTCGAAAACCCGATCTCGCCGCGCGCGCGCAGCAAGACGAGGAGCGCCAGCCACCAGCCGGGAGCGGCGTGGTTCGGCACCCAGAAGAGTTGCGTGATGAAGCTTGAATACTGCAAGACGACTTCTGGCGCGAAACTGCCGCTCCACCATTCCGCCTGCGGATTTGTAACTCTGCCGGCGAGCTGCGCCGCCAAAAAGCCGAGAATGTCGAGACCGCCGAAAAAAACGAAAACCAGAAGGAAAGGCGCGGCGCGGACCTTTGCGATGTGCGCGGCAAGGTAAAGGATCAGGCCAAAGATCGCGGAATTCTGCAGAAGCAGGGCAATGTGGGCCGCGAAGAGGCCCCACAAGCGCCCGAGAGCCGCCGGGAGAAGATACATGCCGAGCGGCGCCCGCAGCACATAGTCCCGTCCTTCGTAATGATAGAACGCCAGCGGCCCCTTTTGCACGAGATCGGCCAGAACGGCGTCGCGCGTCAGCCAATCCCAGGTCGAAAAAAAGAAATGCCCCTCCCCGCCGAGGAGGCACAGCGCAAGGGCGAGCGACAGAGAAAGCGCCAGCCGGGCAGGATCAATGGGCGCGGAAAGGACCCCGCTGGCCTGCCGAAGCCGCCACAGGATGACGCCGACGCCGCCACAGCCGGCGAGAACGACCGCCGCGGGCAGCGGACGCAGAGCGGTCGCTGCGAAAAGCGCATTCGGCGCGAGAAACAGGAGCGCGGTCAAGGAGAATATGTGGAAATTAGACAGCGTCCACGCCGATACGCCGCTCGGCGCGGTCGGCAGACGGGCTATTTCTGCGTTGGCCATTTACCGCCTTCCGATCCAGTTAAAAATTGAGCCGCTCGCGCTCGAAGACGACAGGCTTTCGTCGCACTTGCGCATAGATCGCGAGCACATATTCGGCGAGCACGCCGACGGAGAAGAGCTGCACGCCGCCGAAGAAGAACACCGCCGTGATGATCGTCATCACGCCCGGCTGTGCGATGCTGCGATAGTAAACGACGCCCAGGAGGAGGTTGACGAAGGCGTAAAGCAACGCCGCCGCCGCGATGGCGAAACCGCCGAAGAGCAGGAGCCGCAAGGGGGCCAGCGTATTGGTGACGAGCCCGTTCATGCCCTGATCGACAAGGGACTTGAGCGTGTTGCTCGTAACGCCCCGCCGCCTCTCCACCCATCTATAGGGCACTCCAACGGATTTGAAGCCGCATTCAAACGTCATCATCCGCATGAAGGGATAGGCGTCTTCGATCTTGCGCATCGCCTCCACGACTTTGCGGTCGACAAGCTGGAAATCGCCGACGCCCATGGGGAGCGACAGTCCCGAGAGCGACGTCAGCACCCTGTAATAAAGCGTGCGAAGCGTGCGCATCGTGGGGTTTTCCTCGCGGATCTTGCGAACGCCATAGACGACTTCGGCGCCCTTCGCCCAGTGTGCTACGAACTCCGGTATCATCTCGGGCGGATCCTGCATGTCGGCGGGAAGGAACAGCAGCACGGCGTCGCCGGTCGCCGCCATCACCCCATTGTAATTCGAGCGCATGGCCCCGAAGTTGCGCGCATTGAAAATGACTTTCACATTCTCGTCCCGCGCGGCGATCTCGCGAAGAATGTCGGGCGTGGCGTCGCTCGAAGCATTGTCGCAGAAAAGATGCTCGCGCCGATATTCCCTCAGCTCGTCGGCGAACAGCTTTCTAATCGCTGCATGGCATTCGCGGATATTCAGCTCCTCATTGTAACAGGGCGTGACGATCGAGATCGTTTTCATGAGTGTCGGACTTCCTGTCTGTCGCTGAAGACCAGAGCGCGATTGAGCCGGTAGGACAAGAAGACGCAGGGCGCCGTGAGCATCAGCTGCGCGAGAGCGGCTCCCAGACCGAGACGCCGCGCGCCTTCGAGCAAGAAGGCGTTGAGAAGGAAAACGACGCCATAGACGGCGACGAAGCGCCAGAGCCGGGTCGGATCGCGATTGTCGAAGACGATCCGGCCCGTCGTGAGAAAATTGAAAGCGACGCCGATCACCGTCGCGAGCGCCAGCGCTGCAGCCGGCGGTTGGCCGGCGTGGAGCAGCATATAAAACACCCCGTAGCCGAACAGCGTATTGACCGCGCCGACGACGAGAAAGCGCGCGACGCGCAGGCGCCAGACCCGCCCGCGCCAGACCCGCGCGCGCCACGACGCAAGAGAGGCGGCCGTGCGCATGTCACTTTGCGGGAACAAGGCTGTCGACGGCTGGATGCCGCGCCGGATCGAGAAAGACGTAATTGGTCTCCCGCGTATCCTCGTCGACGCGATCGATCGGGGTCAGGCGCGATTGGGAGATGCCGTAGCAGCTGTAGCCGCGCGCCGAAAAGAAATCGAGCACGTCATTGGGGTGATAGCCAAAGGCCGCAGACCATTTGCGCAGAAGCTCCATCACCACGGCCGGACGCAGGCGCGCCAGGGACTTTTCCCCCCCTTTCAGGACGCGCAATTCGGCGCCCTCGACGTCGCATTTGACGACATCGAGCCGCTCGATCCGCTGCGCGTCGACGAAATCGTCGAGCGTGGTGAAACGGCAGGCGACGCGCCGGCTGCCTTCGGTTGGATGCAGCTCGTTGAGCGAAGCGGCGGGCGAACCCGACGTCGCGGGAACGAACATGTCGAAGTCGCCCGGCGCGTCGGAGAGACCGTCCCGGATCGGCGTGATGCGCGCGCCGACGCCGTTTTGCGCAAGATTTGCGATGAGACGCTCATGCGTCGCCGGCACGGGCTCGAAGGCATAGACGCGCGCCTGCGGCTCCTGCTGCGCGATATGAAGACTGTACCAGCCTATATTGGCGCCGATGTCGAAGACGACCTTGGCGCCCTGCGCGAGGCGCAGGATCAGAGCGCGCTCGAAGGGCTCGTAGCCGCCCTGGGCAAGGATGATGTTGGGAGCCTCGCGCAGCGCCTGCGGATCGAGCGAGAACACGAGACCGTTGTTCAACAGGACCGAGAGGCCGGCAGGTCGAACGGCAAGCGCAGCGACTTCCGTCCCGTTCAATGCGCCAGCATGCTCCGCAATGAGCGCATGTCGTTCAGCGAAGCGATTCCACAGCTCGAGTCGTTCGAGCGCGCCGTCATCGAAGGCCTGGCGCCAGCAGACCGGCGTGTCCGGCGCGGCGCGGAGAGGTAAGGCTCGAGCTGTCATGCGCTGGCTCCAAGGCTGGGCGCGTTGAAAATATCGCGATAAATGTCGATCGTGCGCCCAAAGCCCGCGAGAATGCCGGTCCGCGGCCGCCAGCCCAGTTTTTCGAGCAAAGCGATATCCGGCGCCGAGCGCGAGACCCGACTGGCGAGATAGCCCTCCTGCGGCCGCGCGCATTGCGTCGTGAGCTTGCGTGCAGGGTCGAGCGCTGTCAGCGTCGTCGCGAGGTCGCGGATCGAGATCAGGGCTTCGGGATTGCCGACATTATATGCGCGGCCCTTCTCCCCCTTTAAGAGCAGGGTGAAGAACGCCTCGACGGCGTCGGCGAGATAGCAGAAGGCGCGCTCCGCTGCGCCGTCGCTGTTGAGGACGATGTCGCGGCCCTCGACGATGTCGCGCACAAAGTCGGCGAAGACTCGGCCGTCGTCGAGGCGCATGCCCGGGCCGTACGTGTGGAAAGGTCGCGCGATGACGCAATCGAGTCCATATTGCGCCCCATAGGCGACGCACAGCGTCTCGCCCATGCGTTTCGACTCGGCGTAACAGGCGCGCAGCGCCGCCGGATCGAGCGCCCCGAAAGCGCTTTCGCCGATCGGATCGCGGCTTTCCATCGCGCCATAAATCTCCGAACTGGAAAAATACAAAAACCGCGACGCGCCCTTGCGCACGGCGAGATCGAGCAGGCGCCATGACCCGACGACATTGGGCAACGCCGTGCCGACCGGATCGACGCCATAAAAGCGCGGACTCGCCTGGCTCGCGGCGTGGACGACCATGTCCACAGGGCCATCGAGGTCGAAAGGCTCGCAGACATCCGCGATCCTGAGCGAGAGCGCCGGATGGCCGAGATAGGCCGCAAAGCGCCGCAACGCATTTTCCCGCGACCGCGCCAGCGCGACGACCTTCATGCCGGGCGCGGCGCCACTGGAGGAGAGCGCCAGCAGCGTCTCGACCATCGCGGCCGGCAGAAAGCCATTGGCGCCCGCGACGAGAATGGTGCGTCCCGCCAATGCGTCCCACGGGAGATCCGCCGCGAGAATCGACGAAAGGTCCTCGCGCCACAAGGGGTGTCGAGCGAGCGCGGCGCCGTCGGGCAATGCGTCCGGCATGTCAGACCGCCGCCTTCATGCTGTTTTGCCGGCAGAAGTCCGTGATCGCGTCGAGCATGTAAGCGACATGCTGCTCCGTGAGGCCCGGATAAACGCCGATCCAGAATGTGCGGTCGACGACGACGTCGGCGTTTTCCAAGTCGCCGCTGACGCGGAAAGCGCGCCCCTTCATATAGGGCTGGCGCACGAGATTGCCGCCGAACAGCAGGCGCGTGCCAATCTTCTTTTGATTGAGATGGACCACCAGCGCATCGCGCGTAAAGGGCGCGTCGGCGCGCAGCGTCAGCGGAAGGCCGAACCAGGAGGGCTCCGTTCCGGCGGTCGCCTCGGGCAGGATGAAAAACGTTTCGAGTCCTGCGAGGCCCGCCTTCAGTAAATCGAAATTACGACGGCGCGCGGCGATGAAGCTTTCCAGATGGTTCATCTGGGCGAGGCCCACGGCCGCCTGCATGTCGGTGATCTTCAGATTGAAGCCCAGATGCGAGTAGACGTATTTATGGTCATAGCCCTTGGGAAGATCGCCGAGCCGCCAGCCGAAGCGCTTGTTGCAGCTGTTGTCGCGGCCGGGCGCGCAATAGCAGTCGCGGCCCCAGTCGCGAAACGACTCCATGGCTTTTGCAAGGTGATTATTGTTCGTGAAGACCGCGCCCCCCTCGCCCATGGTGATGTGATGGGCCGGATAAAAGGAAAGCGTGCCGACGTCGCCGAAAGCCCCGACATGCTGGCCGTCGACCGTCGCGCCCAGCGCGTCGCAGCAATCTTCGATCAGCCACAGGCCATGACGGTCGCAGAGCGCCTTGATCCTGCGCACGTCGAAGGGGTTGCCGAGCGTATGAGCGACCATGATCGCTTTGGTCTTCGGCGTGATCGCCGCCTCGACGGCGTCGACGTCGATATTATAGGTCGGAATGTCGACGTCGACAAAGACCGGAACCATGCCCCAGAGCAGAATGGGATTGACCGTCGTCGGAAAGCCCGTGGCGCAGGTGATGACTTCGTCGCCCGGCTGCAGCGCGCGCTGTCTCAGCGTGTGCGACGTCAAGGCCGAGAAGGCGACGAGGTTGGCGGACGAACCGGAATTGACCGTGAGCGCCTTGCGCGCGCCGACATAAGCGGCGAGCCGCGTCTCGAATGCATCGTTGAAGCGTCCGGTCGTCAGCCAGAAGTCGAGCGCCGAATCGACGAGCGCCTGCATATCGCGCGCGTCGAAGACGCGGCCGGAGACCGAGGCCGGAGACTGGCCGGGGGTAAAGCCGGCGGGAGGATGCGCAAGGCGATGATACTCTCCGACGAGATCGAGGATCTGCGCGCGAAGCCGTTCAGCCTGCGACACTGCGTTGCTCATGTCTCTTGTCCTTGGCGTCGTCCGCGAAAGGCGAGGTCAGCCGCACGCGGCTGCCGAGATAGCGGTCGATCTGTTGTTGCGTGACATGCGCCATGTCGGCGCCGTCGACGAAGGCGCGATACCAATGCGCCGTCCATTGCGCGGCCTGCTGGAAATCGAGGAGCGGCGTCCAGTGAACGAGCTCGCGCGCCTTGGCCGTGTCGAGCCGCAGCAGCCGCGCCTCATGCGGATGATCGTCGCCGTCGCGCTCCCATATCGCGGGGGCGCCCCAGGCCGATATGAAATGCGTGAGCAGATCCTCGACGCTGCGTTCAGACTCCGGCCCGGGGCCGAAGTTGAAGCCGCCGTCGAGACGCGCGTCGGGCGTCGCCGAGAAAGCTCTCTCGATCAGCGCGAGATAGCCGGAGAGCGGCTCCAGCACATGCTGCCAGGGCCGCACGGCCTTCGGCTGGCGCACCTTCAGCGCGCGGCCCGCGACAAAGGCGCGCAAAGCGTCGGGCAGGATGCGGTCGGCGGCGAAATCACCCCCGCCGATGACATTCCCCGCGCGCGCCGAGACGACGCAAATATCTTTGGCGCGGCAGAAACTATCGCGGTAGGCGGCCGTGACGAGCTCCGCACAGGCCTTGCTGTTTGAATAAGGGTCATGCCCGCCGAGCGTGTCGGTCTCGCGATAGCCCCACAGCCAATCGCGGTTCTCGTAGCATTTGTCCGTGGTGACGACGAGAACGAGCCGCACGCTCTCGACCCGGCGCGCGGCTTCGAGCACATGCGCCGTGCCCATCACGTTTGTGGCGTAGGTGCCGATCGGGTCGGCATAGGAGGCGCGCACGAGCGGCTGCGCCGCCATGTGGATCACAATCTCCGGCGCAGCGGCCGACATCGCGCGCGTCACCGCATCGAGATCGCGCACGTCGCCGCGGTGATCCTCGATATGATCGGCGGCCTTCGCCAGGGCGAAAAGGCTGGGCCGCGTCGGCGGCGCCAGCGCATAGCCGGTGGCGCGCGCGTTCAACCGCGCGAGCATGAGCGTCAGCCAGGAGCCCTTGAAGCCGGTGTGGCCGGTCACGAATACGCGCCGGCCGAGCCAGAATGCAGAGCCGATCACCAGATCCTCCACTTCGCGCGGCCGGCGTTCCATTCTTCTTCGAGGAAGAGCTTGTCGCGCAGCGTATCCATCGGCCGCCAGAAGCCCGTGTGCTCGAAGGCGCGCAATTCGTCATTCGCTGCGAGCCAGTTGATCGGCTCGTGCTCCCAGACGGTGTCATCTCCTTCGATGAGCTCGCCGACTTTCGGCGAGAGCAGGAAGAACCCGCCGCTGACATAGGCGCTTTCAGCGACGGGTTTTTCGGCGAAGGCCGTGACGCGGTCGCCGGCGAGCGTCATCGCGCCGAATCGCATTTCCGGGCGCACGGCGGCGACCGTCGCCATCTTCCCATGCGCGCGATGGAAGGCGAGTTGCGCGGTCAGGTCGATGTCGGAGACGCCGTCGCCATAGGTGAGCGCAAAGATGTCGTCGTCCTTCACATAGTCGATGATTCGCTTGATGCGGCCGCCCGTCATGGTGGCGTCGCCGGTGTCGACCAGCGTCACGCGCCAGGGCTCCGCCGCGCGACGATGAACCTCCATCTCCTGCGTGCGCATGTCGAAGGTGACATCCGACATGTGCAGGAAATAGTTGGAGAAGAACTCCTTGATGCAATAACCCTTGTAGCCCAGGCACAGCACGAATTCGTTGAAGCCGTGCGCCGAATAGATTTTCATGATGTGCCAGAGGATCGGGCGGCCGCCGATCTCCACCATCGGTTTCGGGCGCACCGAGGTCTCTTCCGCGAGACGCGTGCCCAGACCGCCCGTCAGCACCACTACTTTCATGTCTCGTCCGTCCGCGGGCGCCGGAAACGCTCCGGCCGCCGCCGCCTGCTCCCAACGCAGGCTTGGCTGTGTCGACTATGGCTCCGAAATGGTTAATGCTTAGCTTAAGCGCCGGATCGGAACGCCGCGCCTCGGCCTCCCGGCGCGCCGTTAACGATTTCGTTCCGACGCGCCTGCTCGTCTCGACGGCGCCGCGGGACTCGAAGAGACGCGCGAATTTCGCGCCCTGCGCCAGAACGGAATGCGCGTTAAGGATCGACCCGCAAAAACGCTTGGGCGCCACGCTGCGCTGGCGCGCCGCCGATCCAGATCTGGGGCCAGAGGATCGCGCCGGCCACAACATCGCGGCGAACGCGAGGCCAACAGCCGGCTGTCAGCGATTCGTGCCGCCTCCGTTCCCGGTCGGCCCCAAGGGTTAACGCCGGGCCCGGGGGGCGGCGTGTTTGGGCGATTGACAAAGCCTCTCGCTCCCGTCTCGGCGGCGGAGTGCGCCCGTCGCGCCGCGCATCTGCCGGGGCCAACAATTTGGGCCAGGAGTCCGAGCAGCCCCTATATTCTGTCGGAACAGAGCGTGACTCGCGGCGGGTGAGCGATTCGGCCGCGATTCGTTCGCAGGCTGTTCAAAAGGTAAAGTCGCGCGGCGCCGAAAGTTCCGATATGAGACGGCGCGGGCGCAAAAGACCGCTGCGAGAGAAAAAAGAAGAAGCGACAAAAAATCATGGCGCCGCTCCCGCCGGGCGCCCGCGCCGCCGCCCATGGGGTGACGGCGGTGCTCGGCCCCACCAACACCGGAAAAACCCATCACGCCATCGAGCGCATGCTCTCCTTTCCGAGCGGCGCCATCGGGTTGCCGCTGCGGCTTCTGGCGCGCGAGGTCTACAATCGCGTCGTCGCCAAGGCCGGCGCCGCCAATGTCGCGCTGGTCACCGGCGAAGAGAAGATCAAGCCGCGGGCGCCGGCCTACTGGATCTCGACGGTCGAGGCGATGCCGCGCGACATCGACGTGGATTTCGTCGCGATCGACGAGATTCAGCTCGCCGCCGATCTCGATCGCGGCCATATTTTCACCGACCGGCTCTTGCGCTGGCGCGGGCGGCAGGAGACGCTGCTGATCGGCGCCGGCACCATGGCGCCGATGATCGGCGAGCTTTTTCCGGGCGCGCCCATCTTCACGCGCCCGCGCCTGTCTCGCTTGAGTTTCGCCGGCGACAAGAAAATCTCCCGCCTGCCCCCGCGCAGCGCCATCGTCGCCTTCTCCGCCGAGGAAGTCTACGCCATCGCCGAATGGATAAAGCGCGCGCGCGGCGGGGCCGCCGTCGTGCTCGGCGCGCTCAGCCCCCGCACCCGCAACGCCCAGGTGGAGCTCTTCCAATCCGGCGACGTCGACTATATCGTCGCGACCGACGCCATCGGCATGGGCCTCAATCTCGACGTCGACCATGTGGCCTTCGCCTCGGACCGGAAGTTCGACGGCTGGCGCTACCGCCGCCTCACCCCGGCGGAATTCGGCCAGATCGCCGGGCGCGCGGGACGCCATATGAGCGACGGCGCCTTTGGCGCGACCGCGCGCTGCCCGCCTTTCGAGGAAGAGCTGATCGAGGCCCTGGAGGATCACCGCTTCGATCCGGTCCAGCTTCTGCAGTGGCGCAACAGCGACCTCGATTTCTCGTCGCCGCGCGCCCTGCTCAATTCGCTCGAAAAGACGCCCGACCACCCCCGCTTTACCCGCGCCCCCATCGCCGTCGATCAGCTGGCGCTGGAGGCGGCGAGCCGCGACGAGGTCGCGCAGAAAAACGCCAAGGCGCCAGCCGACGTCGCAAGGCTATGGGAAGCCTGCCAAATTCCCGACTATCGGAAAACCTCGCCGCAGGCCCACGCCGAGCTCGCGCTGTCAGTGTTCAGCTTCATTGCGCGAAAAGGCAGGATTCCCGCCGACTGGATGGCGCGCCAGATCGCCGCCGTCGACCAGGTCGACGGCGACATCGACACGCTCTCCTACCGGCTCGCGCAGGTGCGCACGGTGAGCTTCATCGCCAACCGATCCGGCTGGCTCGACGACGCCGAGCATTGGCAGAGCGTCGCGCGTCGGGTAGAGGACAGCCTGTCCGACGCGCTGCATCACCGCTTGACGCAGCGTTTCGTCGATCGCCGCACCAGCGTGCTGATGCGCCGCCTAAGAGAGAACGCAATGCTCGAAGCCGAAATTAACGCCGCCGGCGACGTCCTGGTCGAAGGCCAGCATGTCGGGAGCCTCCAGGGTTTTCGCTTCACGCCGGACCCGGGCGCGGCGGGCGAGGCCGCCAAGGCCTTGAACGCCGCCGCTCAAAAGGCCCTCGCCGGGGAGTTCGAGGCGCGGGCGACGCGCGTCTTCGACGCGGTGGACGACGCATTCGTGCTCGGCAATGACGGGGTCATCCGCTGGCTCGGGGAGCCTGTCGCCAAGATCGCCGCCGGCGCGAGCGTGCTGGCGCCCACGACGCGCGTTCTGGCCGACGAGCAATTGACCGGGGCGGCGCTGGAGAAGGTCCAGACGCGCCTCAATCTCTGGCTAGCGCAGCATGTGAAGAAACTGCTGGGGCCGCTCGAGCAGCTCGAAAAGGGCGAGGGTCTCGAGGGCGTGACGCGCGGCGTCGCCTTCCAGCTCGCCGAGGAGCTCGGCGTCCTCGACCGCGCCCGCGTCGCCAAGGAGGTCAAGAGTTTCTCCCAGGAGGACCGCGGCGCGCTGCGCAAGCTCGGCGTGCGCTTCGGCGCCTATCACATATATCTGCCGCTGCTGCTGAAGCCCGCGCCGCGCACGCTCGCGTCGCTGCTCTGGGCGCTCCAGCACGGCGGGCTCGACAATGTGAAGGGGCTCGACGAAGTCCCGCATCTCGCCGCCTCGGGACGCACCTCTTTCGCCGCGGACGCCACGATCCACAAGGGTTTCTATCGCGCCGCCGGCTTCCGAGTCTGCGGCGACCGCGTCGTGCGCGTCGACATTCTGGAGCGCCTCGCCGATCTCATTCGCCCGGCGATCGCCTATAAGCCGGGGGTCACCGCCGGCGACCCGCCGCCCGGCGCGGCCGACGGCGAGGGCTTCGTCGTCACCGTGGCGATGACCTCGCTCACCGGCTGCTCGGGCGAGGCCTTTTCCTCCATCCTGAAATCGCTCGGCTATGGCGCGACCCAGCGTCCCGGTCCGGCGATCACCGCGCCGCTGATCCCGGCCGCCCCGACCGAGCCGATCGCCCCGAAACCCGCCGAGGGCGACGCGACTGCCGAGACAGCGCCTGAAGCGCCCGAAGCGCCCGCCGAGGCCGTCGAGCCAATGGCGACGGAGGCCAACGCGCCGGAAGCGCCGATCGCCGCCGAAGCCGCGCCCGAGGCGCCGCAAACGGAGGGCGAGGTCGAAGCCGCGGCCGCCACCGCCGAGGCGTCCCCCGAAGCGCCCGTGGAAGCTGTGGCGGAAGAAGCCCCGGCGACGATCGAGGTTTGGGCGCCCCAGCGCCACGCCCATACGGGCGGACCCCGCCGCCATGGCGCGCCGCAACGCCGGGAAGGCGGCGCCGAAGGCGAGCGCCGGCCGCCGCGACGCGACCGGCCGCGTCCGGCCGAAGCGGGCGCGGCGCCGGAGGGCGCGCCGCGCAACGCCGGCAAGCCGCGTTTCGACAAGAACCGCCCCGACCGTGGCGGCCCCCGTGACGAGCGCCGGCCCAGGCCGGCAGGCGGCCCCCCGGCTGAAAAGCGCGCGCGCCAGCCCGACCCGGACTCGCCCTTCGCGAAGCTCGCCGCGCTCAAGGCGGAGCTCGAGAAGAAGGGCAAGGGCTGACCTTGCGCCGGCTTTGGTCAAATTGTCGCCAAGAAACGGGCTGATTGACGTTGCTCGGGCTGAAGCCGGGCGCGCCAGCGCGCCTTCATTTCAGGCGAAGCCGACGGTCTGGCTTTTCGGAAATTTCGAGAAACCACATCCGGCGTGATTCATGAGCCGCTGGCGCGCCGCGGAAGCGAATCGCTCGAAGGGCTGAAAAGGGATTGAGATGCAAAAAATCTTGCCGGTCATCATGTGCGGCGGTTCGGGCACGCGGGTGTGGCCTGAATCGCGCGAGACCCTGCCCAAGCAGTTCATCCCGCTCGTCGGCGAGCGCTCCACCTTCCAGACCACCATCGCCATGCTGGCGGATCCCGCCTTCGAGACGCCAATCGTCATCTCCAATAAGGACTATCGCTTCCTCATCGCCGACCAGCTGCGCCAGATCGGCGCCGAGGCCGACATCGTCCTCGAACCCTCGCGCCGCGATTCCGGTCCGGCCGTCGCCGTGGCCGCCGGCCTCGCCGCGCGCCGCGCGCCGGAGACGGTCGTCGTCGTGCTCGCCGCCGACCATGTCGTGCGCGACCGCGCCGGCCTCGCCGAATTGTGCAAGAAGGCCGGAGAGGCCGCCGCCGAGGGCTTTATCGTCACGCTCGGCGTCAAGCCGGACCACCCGGCCACGGGTTACGGCTATCTGCAGCCCGGCGCGCCGATCCATCCGGGCGGGGAAGTGCTCAAGCTCGACGCCTTCGTCGAAAAGCCGGACCGCGAGACGGCGCAGCGCTACATCGACGCCGGCTATTACTGGAACAGCGGCAATTTCATTTTCCGCGCCGATGTGATGCAGGCCGAGATCGCGCGTTTCGAGCCCGCCATCGCCGAAGCCGCCGAGGCGGCGATCGACGGCGCGAGCAAGGATCTCGGCGCCTGCGTGCTCAACGCCGAGGCCTTCGCCCGCGCGCCGAAAAAGTCCATCGACTACGCGGTGATGGAGAAGACCGACAAAGCGGCGCTGATCCCCGCCGACATCGGCTGGTCGGACGTCGGCACCTGGCGCGCGGTCTGGGAGCTTTCCGAACGCGACGAATTCGGCAATTCGGTGCGCGGCCAGGGCGTCGTGATGGACGCCTCGAACGTCCATGTCCGCTCGGAGGACACGCTGACCACCGTCGTCGGCGTCAATGACGTCATCGTGGTGACGACGCAGGACGCCGTGCTCGTGCTCAACCACGAACATGGCGACCGGGTGAAGCAGCTCGTCGACCAGCTCAAGACGCAGAACCGCCGCGAAGCCGGCGAGCACAAGCGCATCTTCCGGCCCTGGGGCTATTATCAGGCGATCGACGAAGGCCAGCGCTATCAGGTCAAGCGCATCGTCGTGAAGCCGGGGGAGCGCCTCTCGCTGCAGAAACACTTCCATCGCGCCGAGCACTGGATCGTCGTGCGCGGCACCGCCGAGGTCGGCCGCGACGAGGAGCTGCATCTCGTGCACGAAAACGAGTCGATCTATCTGCCGATCGGCTGCAAACATCGGCTCACCAACCCGGGCAAGATCGATCTAGAGCTGATCGAAGTACAGACCGGCTCCTATCTTGGCGAAGACGATATCGTTCGCTTCGAGGACGTCTATAATCGGGGATAGCCGGCGCCTTTGTCCCGGCCTGGCCGGCCTCGAGCCGGCCATCCACGTTGCGAACGTCACCATGTTGCTTGAGGCGGCCCGGCGTGGATGGCCGCGGCAAGCGTCGCCATGACCCCGGACATGCCTGAGACGATCGTCAAAATCTGCGGCCTCTCGTCCCCCGAGACGCTGCTCGCCGCCATCGGGGCCGGCGCCGACATGGCGGGCTTCGTGTTCTTCGAGAAGAGCCCGCGCCATATCGATCTCGAAACCGCGCGCACGCTGGGCCTGATGGCGCAGGGGCGCATCGCCAAAGTGGCGCTGACCGTCGACGCCGGCGACTCTGCGCTGGAAGAGATCGTCGACGCGCTCGCGCCCGACATGCTGCAGCTCCATGGCAAGGAAAGCCCCGCGCGCGTCGCGGCGGCGAAGGCGCGCTTCGGGCTTCCGGTCATCAAGGCGGTCGGCGTCGCGGCGGCTGGAGACGTCGCTGCGGCGCAGGCTTATCAGGGCGTCGCCGACGTGCTGCTGTTCGACGCCAAGCCCGCCCCCGGCGCCGCTGTCCCGGGCGGCGCGGGCGTCGCCTTCGATTGGGATCTGTTGCGGGGGATCAGCGATACGAAGTGGATGCTCTCCGGCGGCCTCGACGCCGGCAACGTCGCCGAGGCGCTGCGCCGCACCGGCGCGCCCGCCGTCGACGTGTCGTCCGGCGTCGAGCGCGAGAGGGGCGTGAAAGACTCCGCCCTGATCGAGAAATTTGTGTCCGCCGTCCGATCGCTTTGAAATAGCGCCTGGAGGCTCTAAAGGTTCTCGCTAGAAAGAGTCGCGTCTTTCGCCCCCTCCCCAGCCCTCCCCCGCTTTGCGGGAGAGGGGGTCGGGTGTGACCTTCATGGACGCCGCGGATCGCGAGCGTTCCCGCTCCCGCGGAGCGGGGAAGGACAGGAGGGGGCGATTCGCCAGAGAGGAACGCCCAGGTGACCAAGCCGCTTCCCAATTCCTTCCGCGCCGGCCCGGACGAGAACGGCCGCTTCGGCATTTTCGGCGGCCGTTTCGTCGCCGAGACCTTGATGCCGCTCGTGCTCGACCTCGAACAGGCCTATGCGGACGCCAAGGACGATCCGGCCTTCCACGAGGAGCTCAAAGGACTCCACAAGCATTACGTGGGACGCCCCTCGCCGCTCTATTTCGCCGAGCGCATCACCGACTATGTGCGGGAGAAGGCCGAGCCTGGCAAAGGCGCCAAGGTCTATTTCAAGCGCGACGAGCTCAATCACACCGGCGCGCACAAGATCAACAATGTGCTGGGGCAGATTCTGCTCGCGCGGCGCATGGGCAAGAAGCGCATCATCGCCGAGACGGGCGCGGGCCAGCATGGCGTCGCCACAGCGACCGCCTGCGCGCGCTTCGGCCTGCAATGCGTCGTCTATATGGGCGCAGTCGACGTCGAGCGTCAGAAGCCGAACGTCTTCCGCATGAAAATGCTCGGCGCCGAAGTCGTTCCCGTCCAGTCGGGGGCGCGCACCCTGAAGGACGCGATGAACGAGGCGCTGCGCGATTGGGTGACCAATGTCGCCGACACCTTCTACTGCATCGGCACGGCCGCCGGCCCGCACCCTTATCCGGCGATGGTGCGCGACTTCCAGTCGATCATCGGCAATGAAACGCGCGTCCAGATGCAGGAGATGGAGGGGCGTCTGCCCGATTCGCTCGTCGCCTGCATCGGCGGCGGCTCCAACGCCATCGGGCTCTTCCACCCCTTCCTCGACGACTCCTCCGTCGAGATCTACGGCGTCGAGGCCGCCGGCCACGGCATCAATGTCCCCAATGGCCACGCCGCCTCGCTCACCGGCGGCAAGCCGGGCGTGCTGCACGGCAACCGCACCTATCTCTTGATGGACGACGACGGCCAGATTCTCGAAGGCCATTCGATCTCGGCGGGCCTGGATTATCCGGGCATCGGGCCCGAGCACAGCTGGCTGCACGAGACGGGCCGCGTCACCTACATCAGCGCGACCGACAAGGAGGCGCTCGCCGCCTTCCAGCTCTGCTCCAAGCTCGAAGGCATCATACCGGCGCTCGAACCCTCGCACGCGCTCGCCAAGGTGCTCGACCTCGCGCCGCAAAAGCCCATGGATCACCTCATGGTGATGAACATGTGCGGCCGCGGCGATAAAGACATTTTCACCGTCGCCGAGCATCTCGGCGGGATGTGATCCCTGGCGGGCGTCATGGCCGGGCTTGTCCCGGCCATCAAGCCCAAGGCCAAGCGCGGCGCTGACACGCGCCGGCCTATCTGGCCATGCACCGACGCGCCATTTCCTGTAGTCGCCGCCCGCGTTCGGCGTCGTCTCGCGCCCCGTCGAGCGCCTTGCCGCTTATCGCCTCCTTTGCCGTGCAGACGCAGAAGCTGTGACAATAGGCCTGCGTCGAACCCTCATCGACGCAGCTTCTCTCGCATGCGGCGATGAAGTCGCGCGTATCCGGCGCCGGCGGCGCGACGATCAGCAGCGCCGTGAACAGGCCGAAGAGCAGCGGCTGATGCAGGAGATAGATCAGCAGGCTGTGACGGCCGAGAAAGGGTAGCGCGCTTTTCCTTCCGCGCGCGACGGGCTGGACCTTGAACGTCAACAAAGGAACGAACGCCCGCGCCGCCGCCACGCCCAGCAGCATGGCCCCCGCCCAGGGAAAGAGCGGCCGCCAATCCTGCGTCAGCGGTTCGACCGTCCCGAGGCCCAGCCATTGCAGCCAATGTGAATTGAACGCGGGCGACGCGACGACGTAAGGCGCGGCGAAGAAGGCCGCGCCGGCCGCGAGCGCCGCCGACCAGGGCAGGAGCAGGAAGGGAAGCGACAGCAGACTCGCCGCCGCGATGCAATGCAGAATGCCGAAGAACACGAAGGCGCTCGGGAAAACGACGTAGGTCCCGACGCTCACCAGCGCCGCCGCCCCGGCGACGACGGCGAAGCGGCGCCAGAAGGCGTCCCAGCAAATCCCGTTGCGGTGGGCGAGAACGAGCGAGGCGCCAGCGATGAACAGAAACGAGAAGGCGATGGAATGGCCGAAGGCCTTCACCGGCGCGGACCAAGGGATCGTAGGCTCGATATAGCCGAAATGCGCCAGGTCCCAGATCAGATGAAAGACGACCATCGCCAGAACGGCGAGCCCGCGCGCCGCATCGAGAGCGCCCCAGCGCGCCGTCATTTCGCCGGCGCGCCCTGGAATTTCGAGAACACCATGTCCGGCGCGGAAAGATTGTGGCGCGACGGCAGATGGCGGCCGACCCAGACTTCCGTGGCGCTGGCGCCAGGAAAGTCGATGACCGGCGCCTCTTCCCAGCCCTTGCCGCGCTTGGAGCGCCACGCGACGATGGCGGCGTCGCTCATCGTCTCCATGGCGTACATGGAGCGCAGCGCCGCGAAGGGCCGTCCGCCCGGCATGGCGTCGCTGAAGGAGATATCGAGCGTCAGCCGCTCCTGATCGATGCTTTTCAGCGCCAGCCGCGCCTCACCGCCGCGCTTGAACTTCAGGGAGAAGCTGCGTGATCCCGGATCGAAGGCGATCTCCTCGAGAGCGACCATCGGGCGTTCCTGCGTCTCCACGGGACCGACGAGGAAGGAAGAGCCATAGGCCGTCCAGCGCATGTCCTCGAAGGGCAGCGGCCGCGCGCGCCAGTAGCCGTCGGGAGGATAGAAGACCATGATCTCCTCGGCGCGCTCGCGATACCACATCCAGAACTGCACCAGATGAAAGCCCTGCTCGACCGTGTCGCCGACGCGGATCGGCACGTCGTTTTGCCGCCAGAAGGAGGGGAACGTATAGCCCGTCATCCAGAATTCCGGCGTCTCCCAGAAGGTGCGCCGGCGCGCCTGAGCGAAGAATTTCGGATCATGCGAGAGATCGCAGCTCGACCAGTCCGGGGCCCAGCGGTCGGAGACGATCGTGTTGATATAGGAAGGGTGCACCGCCTGGATTTGCAGGCTGCGAATCCGCGCCGAGACGAAGTCGAGCTCGATATTGTCCTTTTCGGCGCAAAGCTCCGGCACGGACCTGTTGTCGACGCGGACTTGAAGCTCGTCGAGAAGCTCCTGCGTGGAGGGTTGCGCGAGGGCGGGCGAGGCGGCGAGCGCGCCGGCGCCCATGAGAAAGCGGCGGCGATCGAATGCGGTCAAGGTTTTTGTCCCGTTTCCAGAGGTGACCGGAAAGTCGCCGTCTCTATTCCACGGGTCTGAGGGCGAAAACAAGGAGCGGCGCGCCCTCCGGTGAAAGTCGCTCCAGCCAGGGGGGAGCCTCGCCGCGCCCGAGCATGGCGGCAAGCCCCGCGGGCGCGGCCGTCGCGAGCGGCGAGGGCTCGCCCGTCGCCGCGCACCACACGACGAGCCCCGCCCCCGCCCTGCGCGCGAGCCCCTCGGCCTTCTGCGGCGGGGCGAGGAAAATATCCGCGGCGATCCGGTTGCCGTGGTTGTTGCGGTGATAGGGCGCGGCGAAAACGCTGTGCGCCGTATGCGCGAGGACATGGCTGCCGAGGCTGAACGACGCAAGCACGCGGGACGGCGGCAATGTGGCGAGAAAGTCGAAGGCGTGCGGCTTCAGGCAGGCGCGCTCGCCCCCCGGCCCGGCCGCCTCGCTCGAGGACAGGGCGAGGGCGAGGCCAATGGGGGAGACGAGGGCGCAGACGACGCCGATGAGCGCGGCGCGCAGGGCGGACGCGACCTCCAAGGGCGCAAGGACGCGGACGATCGCCGCGGCCAGCGGCGCCATGGCCAGCGGGGTCGCCGAGGAGAAAACGCGTATCTGCCACATCCCGGCGGCGAGGCCGACGCCGATGGCGCAGGCGACGAGGAGCCAGCGCCGGCGCGCCAGCCCGCGGGCGAACCCGGCAAAGGCGAGGGCGCAGCAAAGCCCCAGGGCGACCGGCAGGGCGACGGCGACAGCGGCGCCCGGGCTCTTTGCGAAGATGGAGGAGAGCGACAGCGCCTCGGTCACATGGGCGAGCCAAAGCTGCCGCAGCAAAGGGTCGAGGCCGCCGAGCGGATCGCCCAGACAGTGCGGCGCGACGAGGAGCGGTCCGGCGAGACTGGCCGCGCCCGCGACGAGGAGGACGCCCGCGCGGGCGCGGGCGGTCGCGAGCTGCGGCGCGAGCGCCGCCAGGACGAGGAGGGCGAGGCCGCCGGCGAGGATCGCCGCGAGATGCACGATCGAAAACGCGTCGCAGGCCGGCTGCAGATAGGCGGCGCGCGGGACGGTCGCGACGTAAAGCGCCGGGAAGGCGACGAGCGCGCCGGCGGCGAAGCAAAGGAGCTGGGCGCGCGCCGCCGCGCCGTCGCGGACGAACAGCAGCGCCGGCGCAGACGCCATCACAATGAAAAAGGGCAAGTTCTCCAGGCTGATCGCCAGGGACAGCGCCATCAATGCGGCGCAGACGGCGAGGCGCGGCGCCTGGCGCGGGTCGAGGCCCTGCAGCAGGAAACACAGCGCCGCCAGGAGCGTCACGATCTGGGGCGCGTGATGGTCGATACGGCCGGGCGCAAACTGGAGGAACATGGGGCCGGAGAGCGCCGTGAGCCAGATCGCCGCATGACGCGTCGCCGCGCCTGACAGGAGCGCGGCGAGCCAGCCCGCAAGCGCGAGAAGCGCGGCGAGAAGCGCGAAGGGAAAAACGAGGCGCGTCGCGCGCTCGGCGAATTCGGGGGAGAGGAAGGCGCGGAAAGCGAGAGTCAAACCGGCGAGCGGAACGTCGACGACGCGCGACCAGTGCGTGATCTTGCCCGCTGGCGGGTCGAGCCGATAGGCGGTGAGATCGAACCAGCCCTGGCCCGCGAGAAAGTCGCGCAGCTGAACGGCGCGCATGGCGTCGTCGGAGTCGAAAAACGCGCCGGCGTCCCAGACCGCCTCGATCTGTGGAAAGACGAGCAGCGCCGCGCAGGAAAGCAGGGCTGCAATCATAAGGACGGAGAGGGAGCGGTCCCCGCCAGATGACGCGCGGGCGGATTCGCTCGGATTGCCGGTCGGCGCGGATGCAAGCATGATCGACCTTCTTCGCCTATTTCCCCTCCATGAGCGCAAAGCCCGGCCAACATTGGCGCTGCTCGATCTCCAACCGGCGCCCCTGCGTGCTGACGAGCCAGGCCGGCGCTTTCTCGACATGCGCGAGATAATTGGAGGGCAGCGGATAGGAAAGAATTTTGCCGGTCGCCGTCAGCAGATTGCAGTCGTTGATTTCATACGGCGGATCGGAAAGCGCGCGCCTGATTTCCATCGTGGCGGTCATCGCGGACGCCATCACGATCGCCAGCGTCGCGAACGCATAGGCGCGGCGACCGTCGATCAGGCGCGGCGCCACCTCCGCAAAGATGACCCCGAGTAGGAACATCGGCGTCAAAATCCCACGCATCGCCATCTCATTGTCGAGCGACGTCGCGCCGAACCGATAGAGAGGAAAAAGAACGAGGATGACGCCAACGGCGAAAAAGGTCGGTTTGAGCCGATCGGGGATTTCCTTTCGCGCCAGCAGCAACAGCCATAACTGAGGAAGGCCGAAGACAAGCGCCAGCGGATACCAGAGGAAGAAGCTCTGTTTCTCGAAAAGCCAGCCCCGATTGAGCGTCGCCGCGTCGAGAGAGAAATAGGCGAGAATCGGCAGCATGAAAGCGCCCCCCAGCGCCGCGACCGCCGTGCGTGGTCGCAAGAGCGCCGGCGTGAGACTTTTCCAGCCGGCGGCCAGAAGCAGGGGCGCCGCGCCGATCAACGGAAGCGGCGACCAGAACAAAAGGATGATCGAACTGACCGCCAAGATTGCAATGTCGATTTCCCGTCGCGTGCGGAGGAGGCATAGAGTCCCGATCATCCAGCCGGAGAAAGCGTGGTTGGGGGCCCAAAAGAGTTGAGGCAGCTGCGCCCAAAACGAAGCCAACGGGTTCCAGAACATGAAGTGCGGTTGAACGACCTCACCCTTCAACAGACATTGGACCAGCTGCGGGACGGCGTCCATCGGACCGGACATGAGGACGAGCGCCAGGAAGCGGAGCTTGAATCCACTGGTGAGAGAGGCGACCAGATAAAAAATCGAGCCGAACAGGAACGCATTCTGCAAGAGCAGGGCGAGATGCGCGGTCTTGAGCCCATAGGCCCAGCCGATCGCCGCCGGCGCCATATACATTCCCAGCGGCGCGCGCAAGACGAAGTCCACGCCCTGATAGCGATAAAGCACCGGGAACTTGTTGTCGACGAGATCGGCCAACACCGCGTCGCGCGTGTACCAATCCCAGGTCGCATAGAAAAGATGGTCTTCGCCGCCCAGCAGGCAAAGCGCAATGCTTATCGCCAGACAGCCTGCGTAAAGCCGGAAATCGAGCGGCGCGGAAAGGCCTTCGCCGGGCGCCCAACCCCAGAGGATCAGGGCGGCGATGAGAGCCCCGCCCGTCAGCAGGCTCGCGGCGGCGAGTGGTTGCAGGAAAATCGCGAAGATGGCGATCGGCGCCAAGGCGCAAAGAAGGGTCGCCTTGACGAGGCCGGCGTTGCTCACGCGTAGCCGCCGCAGCGTCGCCGGGCGCTCGAGGTCCGGCCAGGGACGTTCACGTGAGACAATATCGCTCATCGCAAGCTCTCATCGAAAAGGGTCGCGTCCCAGTCGAAGCGTTTCAAGGCGCAGCCTTGAACAGCAGGCTGCGGCGCGAGACGAAGTTGAACAGGAACACCACGCCGGCCGTCGCCGCCTTCGCGATCGTCAGCGGGAAGGCGAGGCGCGCCACGAAAAGATGCATGAGGCCCTCTGTCAGCAGCAGGCCGACGACGCCGGTCGTGAGGAAGCCGACGACTTCGACGTGCGGCGCGCGCCGGCGCCTTCCCTCGAAGACGTAGCGGACACTGAGCGAATAGATCAGCGCGAGTCCGGCGAGAAAGCCAGCCGCGGCGGCGTGCAGATAATCGACGCCGAAGCTTTTCGTCAGGATCATGAGGACGCCGTAGTCGAGCGCGAGCGCCCCCAGGCTCGCCGCCCCGTAACGAAACATGTCGCGCAGGAACCGCAGGAGTCGCGCCGGCGCGAAGCGTGCGGCAAGCGCCAATTGGGCGTCGGCGAAAAGCGACATGGTCACGCCACCCTGCGCGGAACCAGGCGCTCGCTCGACAGCGCTTCCTCCGCCCCCGAGACGCCGGCCTCGGAATATTCGGCGTCCTCGTTGACCTGCCAGACGTCGAAAAGCTCTTCGTCGCGGACGACGTTGAGCGCGGCGAGCATGCCGGTCATCATCGCGTGGTCCTGATTATTGTATTTGTGCATCCCATTGCGCCCGATCGGATGCAGCGTGGGAAAGCGCGTCGCGATCTCGCGGCGAATGGCCTCGACGTTTTGCGCGTAAGCCTCGTCATAGACGGGATAGGCCTTCGCCTGGCGCACGACGCAGGCGTCGGTCACGTCGTCGGGCGCCATCAAGCCGATCTGCCCGATCTCGCGCTTGGCTAGGTCAATCAGGTCTTCGTCGCGCGCCGACCAGAGGCCGTCGCCCTCGAAGCAAAAATATTCGAGGCCGAGGCAGGTGGAGACCCCGTCGGGGATCATCTCCGGCGACCAGCTGCGAAAATTCTGCACGCGCCCAACCTTCACCGAAGGATCGTGAATGTAGATCCAGTTGTCGGGCAACTCCTGCTGCGGCCGGCCGATCAGCACCACAGTGAGAAAGTCGCGATAGGCGAGCGCGCGCGCGTTGAAGAGGCTCAAGGGCGTCGGGGTGATCGCGTTCACGAGATCGCGCAGCGGCGCCGAAGACATCACGTGGCGGGCGTGGAAAACCTCGACCGCGCCACTGCTGTCCGTCGCGCTCACCGTCCAGAGCTTCGCGCTCTCGTCATAGGCGAGCGACTCGACGCGGCGCCCCATCAACAGCCGGCCGCCCATGTCCTGCATCTTGCGGGCGCAGGCGTCCCACATCATGCCGGGACCGCGGCGCGGATAGCGGAAGGATTCGATCAGGGTCTTCGCGCCTGGCTCCCCGCCCCGGCGCAGGCCGAGCGAGCGGCGCAGGCCGTCGGCGATCGCCGCGCCGAGCGAGAGGCCCTTGATGCGCTGCGCCGCCCAATCGGCGGAAATCTCGTCGCAGCCCATGCCCCACACTTTTTCCGTGTAGGTCTTGAAGAAAATGCCGAAGAGCCGCTCGCCGAACTGATTGCGCACCCACGCGTGGAAAGTGCGCGGCGATTTGACGGGAAAGGCTTTCGCATAGGCGAAGGAGGCCATGCAGAGGGCGCTCTCGACGAGGCCGAGATTTTTGAGCGCCTCGAAGGCTTTCAGCGGATAGGCGTAAAACTTGCCCCGGTAGTAGATGCGCGAGAGACGCGGCCTTTCGAGAAAATCATCCGGCAGGATTTCGTTCCAGAGATCGACGATCTCCTTCGACTTCGAAAAGAAGCGATGGCCGCCGATGTCGAACAGAAAGCCCTTGTAGCTCGCCGTGCGGGAGATGCCGCCGACATAGACCGGGTCCTGCTCCAGCACGAGCGCGCCGCGCCCCTGCTTCGCCAAAGTGTAGGCCGCGGTGAGGCCCGCCGGGCCCGCGCCGATGATGATCGTCTCGATGATGTCGCCCATGCTGGCCCTGAGGGCCTCGCGAATGACGCGAAGGCCGCTGTTCCCCGCGGAGCCACAATGGCTACGCTCCAGCCTTACTCTGGGCAGTCAAGGTTAAGACAAGCTTACGCTTCGGGCCGCTTTCAGTAGAACGGCAGCATGGGATGCGCCTGCCAGCCGCGCACGGTCCCGCGCGGGAGATGGCGAAGCGGCGCATAGGCGAGGGCATGGCCATGGCCGTGACGCAGGCTGGCGTAGCGGGCGGCGTTGGGACGCTGCGTCTTGGCGTAGCGGGTGGCGCGCGCCGGCGGCGCGCCGGTGATCGAAATGCTGCCGCCCTCGGCCTGCACGATCTCATAGAGGCGCTTCGCGTTCCCCGGCGAAAGGCGGACGCAGCCATGCGACGCCGGCCGGCCGAGAGCGCCCGTGGCATAGGTGCCGTGAATGGCGTAGCCGCCTCGGAAAAAGATCGAGTAAGGCATTGGCGACATGTGGTATTTTCGTGAATAAGGCATGAGCTGCATGCCGGTCGGGGCATAGGAGCCGCGCGGCGTGTAATAGCCGGCGCGGGCGGTCGAGACCGGCCAGACATAGCTGCCCGCGCCGGACTCGACGCGCATGGTCTGGGTCGAAAGATCGATGTGAATATTGGCGGTGGCGTGGGCGACGCCGAGCGAGGCGAAGAGCGCGGCCAGCACGAAAAAGACAAGTTTGAAACGCATGAGAGACGCTCCGACACAATACTTATTGCCGAGATTGTGGCGCCCCCGCGCGCAGCCGGCAATATAAATGAAACGTTAGGGTTGACGCTGGACGATGGCGTCGCCTGCGGACGTCTAGCAACAGGCTCAACGGCACGATCACCATGCGCGCATCGACACTCGCGATCTTTCTAGCGGCGATGGGGATTTTCGCCGCTGCGGCGCTCGCCCAGGAAAAAGGCACGCTCGATCCCAAGCCTTTGCCGCCGCTCGCGCATCCCTCCGACCCCGGGACGCCGGCCAAGGAGCTGTTCGGACGCGCGCAGGACGGCGCGCCGCTCGACCCCAATCCCATCGGCTTCTATTCGCGCGGCTGTCTCGCGGGCGGCGAGCAGCTGCCGTTCAACGGACCGCACTGGCAGGTCATGCGCTTGTCGCGCAACCGCAACTGGGGCCATCCGGTCCTTGTCAATTTTCTCGAGCGTTTCTCGGCCAAGGCGGCGCAGGCCTCCGGCTGGCCGGGTCTCCTGATCGGCGACATGTCGCAGCCGCGCGGCGGCCCCATGCTCACGGGCCACGCCTCGCATCAGATCGGGCTGGACGCGGACATCTGGCTCACGCCCATGCCGCAACGCGAGCTGACGCGCGCCGAGCGCGAGGAAATGTCGGCGACGGACGTCGTGCGCGAGGACCTGCTCGACATCCGGCCGGACGTGTGGAGCGAAGGGCATTTCGCCGTGATCCGCGCCGCCGCCCTGGAGCCCAGGGTGCAGCGGATCTTCGTCAATCCGGCGATCAAGCGGGCCTTGTGCCGCGCCGCCGAGGGCGAATCCTGGATGCGCAAGGTGCGACCCATGTGGGGGCACAATTACCATTTCCACGTGCGACTGTTTTGCCCCGACGGGTCGAGCTGCAAGGACCAGGACGCGACGCCCACCGGCGACGGCTGCGACCAGTCGCTCGCCTGGTGGTTCACCGACGAGGCGTTGCACCCCAAGAAGTCGGGCAAGTCCTGGCCGCCGATGACCATGGCCGCGCTGCCGGACGCCTGTCGGGCGGTGCTGAAGGCGCAGTGACCCCGCGTCAGGCTCCCCCGGCTCCGACCGGGCAGGACACGCCGGTGCCGCCGAGCCCGCAATAGCCGCCGGGATTTTTGGCGAGATATTGCTGATGGTAGGCTTCGGCGTAATAGAAGGGCGGCGCCTGTTTGATCTCGGTTGTGATCGCGCCGTAGCCGGCCCCCGTCAATACGCGTTGGTACTCCGCCCGTGAGGCCTCGGCGGCCGCCAGCTGCTCGGGGTTCGAGACGTAAATCGCCGAGCGGTATTGCGTCCCGACGTCATTGCCCTGCCGCATCCCCTGGGTCGGATCGTGACTTTCCCAAAAAAGCTTCAGAAGCTGCTCGAACGAGATCGCCGTTGGGAAATAGACGACGCGCACGACCTCGGCGTGACCGGTGCGTCCGGAACAGACGTCCTCATAGGTGGGGTTTTTCGTCGTCCCGCCGGCATAGCCGACCGCCGTGACGTAGACGGCCTCCCCCGCCTGCCAGAATTTGCGCTCGGCCCCCCAGAAGCAGCCCAGGCCGAACAACGCCTCCTGCGTCCCGACCGGAAACGGCGGGTCGAGCGGATGGCCGTTCACAAAATGCCGGGCGCCATGTGGAACAGGCGTCTCGCGGTCCGGCAGGGGAGCGAGTCGGCGGGCGAGGTCGAGCTTGTCGAAAAGAGCCATGCCCGAAGAGATAAGCGCGGTTTCAGCGGCGCCAATAGCGATTGGCGGCTTCCTGCTTGTGGCTGAAGACAATGAGCAGCGCGCCGACGCCGCCGAGGGTGACGCTGACCGGCAGCAGCATCGCCGTCGACATGACCGAATCCCACAGGAAAGCGGATTTCCCGGCGAGACTCGTTTCGACCGAGCGATAAAGCGCGGGCACGGCCTCGGCGAGCCCCTTGCGCAGCGTGGTGACCAGCAACTGGCCGCCGGCGATCGAGCGGGTGCCGTCGACGATGAGGGCGATGAACCCCCCCGCCAGCAGCAGCAGACCGAGAAAACGGGTCAGAAGGCGCAGCATATCTTCAAAACCATTGGCTCCAGAAACCATAAGCGCCAGGGCCGCGACTGTCTACGCCTTGCACACGCCTTGAGCAGAAGCTCGGCTTTTTGTCGAAGCATTAACCCTAATGGTTTTCTTATTGCGCTTGGAGTGAGGGGCGATCGAGCGGCGCGAACGTCCCGTCGGACTGAGGGAGCCAGGGCTCCGCGGGTAGGATCATGGGTTATCGCGAGCAGCACCGTTTCGTCGACGCGTCGGGCGACATTATTCTCGAAGTCTCGCGCGGCCATCGCCGCCGCCGCTATCGTCTCTCGCCGGGGCTCTGCGCCGCCGGCGGCGGACTCGTCCTTCTGTTCGCCGCGGCGGTGCTCGGCGCCGCCGGCTATCTGATGTTTCACGACAGGCTTCTCGCCGGCCTGATCGAGCGTCAGACGCGCATGCAATATGCTTACGAAGACCGCATCGCCGCGTTGCGCCTGCGCCTCGATCAGCTGGCGAGCCGGCAAATCATCGATCAGGACGGAGTCGAGGGGAAGGTGCAGAGCCTCGTCCTGCGTCAGGCGCAGCTCGAAACGCGCGCCGCCGTTGTCGCGCGCCTCGTCGAGGGCGCCCTCGCCCGAGACGCGGGCGTGACCATGATCGCCCCGACCGGTCGCGCCGAGGGGCGCGCGGCCAAAGGGCCGGCCGCCCTCGCGGGGACCGTAGACGCCGGTCCCCATGCCGTGCAGGCGCCGGCGAAAGCCGCCGAGCCGGCCAAGCCAGAGCCGGAGGGGCTCGAACTGAGGCTTGGCGACGAGCCGAAGCCGGTTCCGCTGCCGCCCCCGCCGGCGACGCCGAAGCGCGAGCGCGTCACGCCCGTCGACGTGTCGTTCGCCGCGCCGGACGCGTCTATGGCCGAGGCGCGCGATCCCGGCGCGCCGTTGCCTGTGCGGCTGGAACGCCTCGCCTTGTCGCTCGACCGCGTCGAGCGCGAACAGACGCGCCGGCTGTCCGGCATTCTGCGGCCGGCGATGGAAGAGGCCTCACGGCTGCGCGAAGCCTTCGACATGGCCGGCGTCCCGGTGGAGCGGCTGATCGGCGGGACGGGCGCGCGGGACGGCGGCAAGCCGCGGCGCAGGGAAGCGACCGCCGTTGGCGGCCCCTTCGTCGCCGCACCCGCAGCGGAGGCCGACGGGCTGTTCGAACGCCATCTCGCCGCCGCCCAAACGGCCGTCGCGACGCTCGACGGATTGCGCCGCGCGCTTCCCCTCGCCCCGCTGCGCAAGCCGCTCGCCGGCCCGTTGCAGCTCACCTCCGCCTTCGGCTATCGCACCGACCCTTTCTTCGGGAGGCTCGCGCTGCACAGCGGGGTCGATCTGCGCGAGGAGGAAGGCGCGCAGGTCAGAGCCACGGCCGCGGGCGTCGTCACGGTCGCCGGGCCGCAGGGGGGCTATGGCAATCTGGTCGAGATCGACCATGGCGGCGGCATGTCGACCCGCTACGGCCATCTCTCGGTCATCAGCGTCACGCCCGGCCAGCAGGTGTCGCCCGGCGCCGGCGTCGGCAGGGTGGGCTCGACCGGGCGCTCCACCGGGCCGCATCTGCACTATGAGGTGCGCCTGGACGGCGAGGCGGTGGATCCGGCGCGCTTCCTGAGAGCCGCCTCGGCGCTCGGCGGCGTTCTTCAGTAGATACGAGTATTGACAAGCCAAGCGGCGGGTGGGACTCTCCCGCCATGGCGACGACAAAGGTCTTTCGATCCGGCAACAGTCTCGCGGTGCGCCTGCCGCGGGACATCGCGCCGCCCGAGGGCGCCGAGGTCGTGGTGACGCGCCAGGGCGAGAGCCTTCTCGTCTCCCCTGCCCGCCTCGACATGTCGACGCTGGTCGCGCGGCTGGGACGCGGGCCCGCGCCGGGACCGCTGGACCGGCCGGCGTTCAAGCCGCCGAAGCGGAACTGGCCGGAGGCCGACTGATGGCGCGCTACCTGCTCGACGCCACGACGCTCTTCGCGGCGGCGAGCGGCGAGGCGGCGACGCTGGCGCGGCTCGCGCGGCTTCCGATCGGCGAGGTGGCGATCCCCGCCCTCGTCTACGCCGAGTTGCTCGGCGCCGCGGCGGCGGCCGGCAAAAATGCGCGTCTTGCGGAAAATCTCGACCTGATCGCCCAGAACCTCGACATCTTGCCGTTCGATCGCAGGGCGGCGGAGGCCTATGGCGCGCTGCTGCGGGAGATCGAGCCCAAACGGCGGCGCATGCTCGACCGCCTGACCGCCGCGCAAGCCATCGCCGAGGACCGCACGCTCGCGACCCTCGCGCCGGAGGATTTCGCCGATCTTCCCGGCCTCTCGCTCGAAAGCTGGACGTCCTGACGGGAGCCCTTACTCCACGTCTTCGACCGACTCCGGGCCGCCGCCGTAGATGCGCTGGGCGAGCGAGGCCTGCATGAAGTCGTCGAGATCGCCGTCGAGCACCTCCGCGGGCGTGCCGGACGTCACGCCGGTGCGCAGATCCTTCACCAGCTGATAGGGCTGCAGCACATAGGAGCGGATCTGGTGGCCCCAGCCGATGTCGGTCTTGCTGGCGGCGACCTTGTTGGCCTCCGCCTCGCGCTTTTCGATCTCCAGCTCGTAGAGCCGCGCGCGCAGCATGTTCCAGGCCGTGGCGCGGTTCTTGTGCTGCGAACGCTCGGCCTGACAGGCGACGACAATGCCGGTCGGGAGATGCGTGATGCGGATCGCCGAGTCCGTCGTATTGACGTGCTGACCGCCCGCGCCAGACGATCTATACGTGTCTATACGGCAATCGGATTCATTGACGTTGATTTCGATGCGATCGTCGACCACCGGAAAGACCCAGACCGACGCAAAGCTCGTATGCCGCCTGGCGTTTGAGTCGAACGGCGAGATGCGCACGAGCCGGTGCACGCCCGATTCGGTCTTCGCCCAGCCATGGGCGTTGTGGCCCTTGACCAGCAGCGTGCCCGACTTGATGCCAGCCTCTTCGCCCGCCGTCTCCTCGATCACCTCGACCTTGAATTTCTTGCGCTCGGCCCAGCGGGCGTACATGCGAAACAGCATGCGCGCCCAGTCCTGGCTTTCGGTGCCGCCGGCGCCGGAGTGGATTTCGATGAAGGTGTCGTTCCCGTCGGCCTCGCCCGAGAACAGCGCCTCGACCTGGCGAAGCTGCGCCTCCTTGAGCACGGCCTTGAGGGCGTCGACGCCCTCCTTTTCGGTGGCGGCGTCGCCCGCCTCCTCGCCCAGTTCGACGAGGGTGAGCGCGTCCTCGAGATCGCGCGTGAGCTTGTCGAGCGCCCCCATCTGCTCCTCGAGCTGGGTGCGTTCGCGCATCAGCTTTTGCGCTTCTTCGGGATCGTTCCAGAAATTCGGGTCTTCGGCCTTGACGTTCAGTTCGGCGAGACGGCGGGTTGCGGTCTCGACGTCAAAGATGCCTCCTCAGCAGTCCCATGGACTGCTCGATCTGTTCTTTGAGCGCAAGCGGCTCGGCGCGCATGGGACTTGTTCTTTCAATTGAAACCGGAAGCGGGCGCCCCCGTTGAAGTGCGCGGAAATTAGGCTGCGCGCGGCGCTCTGTAAAGCGCAGGGTCCGACCTTATGCGTCGGAAACCCCGACTTTCTGCTCCAGCCGCCGCACGCGGCCTTCGAGATCGCTAAATCAGCGCGCCGTGGCCGAGCACGGCCGAGCGATATTCCACCACCGCGCGCCGCAACCCGGCGACCTGTTCGCGCGTCGCCTTGTGCTCCGCCTCGTTCTTCGCCTGCATGGCCAGAAGGTCCGAGGCGACGTCGGCGCGCAGCGAATGCATGTCGCTTTTCATCTCGTCGCGCAGAGCGTTCATCTCGCTTCTGAGTTGCGCGTGCGAATCGGCGATTTCCGCGCGCATCACGCGCAGTTGCTGCAGCACGAGGTTTTCTGGTCCGTCCGCCATGCCCTGCAGCATATAGACAAGGCTCCGCTATGTCATCACCACATTCACCGCGCTCTCCGGCAACTCCTTGCCGAAGCAGCGCTGGTAGAATTCCGCCACCAGCGGCCGCTCCAGCTCGTCGCATTTGTTGAGGAAGGTGAGGCGGAAGGCGAAGCCGACGTCGTTGAAGATTTCCGCGTTCTCGGCCCAGGTGATGACCGTGCGCGGGCTCATGACGGTGGAGAGGTCTCCGGCCATGAAGGCGTTGCGGGTCAGATCGGCGACGCGGACCATCTTGTTGGCCACGTCGCGCCCCTCCTTGGTGGCGCCATAGGACTTGACCTTCGAGGTAACGATGTTGGTCTCGGCGTCATGCGGCAGATAATTGAGCGTCGTCACGATCGACCAGCGGTCCATCTGCGCCTGATTAATCTGCTGCACGCCGTGATACAGGCCGGAGGTGTCGCCGAGGCCCACCGTATTGGCGGTGGCGAACAGGCGGAAGGCCGGATGCGGGCGGATGACCCGATTCTGGTCGAGCAACGTCAGACGCCCCGAGACTTCCAGCACGCGCTGAATCACGAACATCACGTCGGGCCGGCCGGCGTCATATTCGTCGAAGCAGAGGGCCACATTATGCTGCACGGCCCAGGGCAGGATGCCGTCGCGGAACTCCGTGACCTGCTTGCCGTCCTTGAGCACGATCGCATCCTTGCCGACGAGGTCGATGCGGGAGATGTGGCTGTCGAGGTTGACGCGCACGAACGGCCAGTTGAGCCGCGCGGCCACCTGCTCGATGTGCGTCGATTTGCCGGTGCCGTGATAGCCCGTCACCATGACGCGGCGGTTCTTGGCGAAGCCGGCGAGAATGGCGAGCGTCGTCTGCCGGTCGAAGAGATAATCCGGGTCGACGTCCGGGGCATGTTCGTTTCGCTCGGAGAAGGCCGGGACCACGAGATCCGTGTCGATCCCGAAAACCTGACGCGCCGAAACCTTGATGTCCGGCGTGCTCTCGAGCCCCGAGCCATTGACTGTATCGACCAAAATCTTCCTCCGTCTGGCGGCGCTCCGAGCGATCCGCGACGCCCGGACGCTACGCGAGTCGCGCGGCCCTCAGCGTCTTATAGGCATGAATGATTTCCCGCAATTTTTCCTCGCGGGAGCGGTCCCCGCCATTGGCGTCCGGGTGGAGCCTTTTGACCAGTTCCTTGTAACGCGCCCGGACGATCTCGGGGCCGGCGGCGTCGTCGAGGCCGAGCGCCGAAAAGGCGCGCATGGTCACCGGCGAATAGCGCGGCTCCCGCTTCTCCGGCGCGCGTCGGTGGTGGCGGGCGCGATACATGCCGAGCGGATCGCCCGTCGGCCCTCCGTCCTCGCGGAAGCCCGCCGCGCCGCGCCGCGTGCCCATCGTCCAGGTCGGGCGATGGCCTACGGTCGCGTCCTTCATGTAGCGGGCGACGTCCGCGTCGTTCATCCCGTTGAAATAATTGTAGTTCGAATTGTACTCGCGCACGTGGTCGAGGCAGAAGCAGAAATATTGCCCCTCGCGCAGCCGGCCCATGGGGGCGCGATAGGTTCCCTCGGCCGCACAGCCGGGCGAATCGCATTTGATGGTCGCCTCGCGCTTCTCCTCGCGGCGCGGCTCACGCTGCGTCCGGATGCGGTCGAAGAGGGGCGAATTGAGGTTCATTTCATTCCATTATGATGGCGACGGGCCCGGCCGCAAGCGCGGACCGCGCCAATTTTTAGGCCTGCGCCCGATCTTGCAAGAGAGGCGCCCGGGACTTAGCTGGGCCGGGAGACGAGGAAGCGACGATGACAGACAGGAGTAAGAGCGCGGTCAAGGGCCCGGTGGCGACAAGCATAGAGCAAAAACTCACCGAGGCGCTCGCGCCAATTTCACTCAAGGTGATCGACGAATCGCACCATCACGCGGGTCACGGACACCCCGGCGACAAGCGCCATGGCAATGAGAGCCACTTCCGCGTCGAGGTGGTGAGCGCGGCTTTCGAGGGCAAGAGTCGCGTGGACCGCCACCGAATGGTCAACGCCCTGCTCGCCCAGGAGCTGAAAGAGGGCCTGCACGCGCTGGCCGTCACCGCCAAGGCGCCCGGCGAGGCGCTCTGACGCGCCGGGCGGCCTACCCTAGAATCTCCACCTCCTCGCCCTTCTCCAGCCGTTCGATGATCGCCCGGCACGCGGGCGCGAGCCGTGCCTTGTTGCGGGACAGGCAGGCCTGCATCGGCGCGCCATAGCCGACGCCCTCGCAATAGGCCTTGCCGTCCGCGCCGCAGTCGCTGATCACCTTGCGGAGCGGCACGGCCGCGGCCGGCCCCGCCGCGAGCAGCGTGAGCAATATGGCGAGGGCAGGTTTCATGAGCAGCTCCCGAACCGCGATCAGCAGCGTATCGGGGCGCCGCGCGCGTCGCAATTGACATCGGTGACCTCGTCGCCCAGTTCGATGCGCGCGTGACTGAGCGTGCCATCGTCACGATAGGCGTAGACGTGGGAGAGCTCCACCTCGCCATAAACGAGTTTCTCGCAGGTCGCGACCCGGCCGTCGGCGTCATAGGTGGCGCGAAAATAGGTGTTTCGGTTTCCCAGTTCGTCGGGTCCCAGCGGCTCGACGAGCTTCAGCGGCATGCGCACGCCGCTGTAGGTCAAAAAATATTTGTAGTCCTTCGGCCCGGACATGGCGCTTCTCCCTTTTTCTTAGCCCGGCGCCAGAAGAAAAAATCGCGCCAGCGGCGGAGGCGGCACGGCGCTTGCGGAAAGCGGCCTCGGACGGCCCCAACTGGGCCTGATTTGTCGCAACCCCGACAAAACGAGCAGAAAAGGAGCCCGCAATGAGACTAGCCGAAGCCTACGCCAGCGCCACCGAGGAAGAGATCGCCGCGGCGCTTTCCGGCGGCAAGCTTGTCCTCTACTCCGTCGGTCGGCCGCCGTCGCCGGATCATCCGGTGACCCGCAGTTCGGTTCTCGCCGAATATGTGTTTGCGAGCCCCGCCTTCGACGCCGCCAAAGCCCCCTCTTTCGCGGAAAACCCGACCCCGGCGAAATCCGTCGGAACGCCCGGCTGGGCGCGCGCCTTTTCCGCCGACGGCGCCGTCGTCGCCGATTTCTCGGTTGGCGCCGGCGCGACGGACATCAAGCTCGACAGCATTTCGGCCACGCCGGGTTTTCCGCTCAAGGTCGTGTCGGTCGCGATCGCCCTGCCGGCGGAGACGGTGACATTCGAAAAAACGGAATTCGGCCATATCTTTTTGACCGGCCTGGAAAACCCCTACCGCAAGCTTTCAGTCCGCGGTTAAGTCGGAGGGCGCGCGCCGTCTTGACGGCGCCATGGCGAGAGCGTAGCGCGGGAGGGTTTTCCCGCTCCCGCGCGCGAGACAGACATGGCGACGCCCGAACCCGGCTCCCGGCCGGCCAATCCCAGCTTTTCCTCCGGCCCCTGCGCCAAGCGGCCGGGGTGGTCGCTCCAGGCCGTCGCGGGGGCGACGCTCGGCCGCTCGCATCGCTCCAAACCGGGCAAGGAAAAGCTCAGATCAGCGATCGAGCTCACGCGAGAGCTCTTGCGCGTTCCGCCCGATCATCGCATCGGCATCGTCCCCGCCTCCGACACCGGGGCGGTGGAAATGGCGCTGTGGTCGCTGCTCGGCCCCCGCGGCGTCGACGTCGTCGCCTGGGAGAGCTTCTCGAGCGGGTGGGCCGCCGACGTCGTCAAGCAGCTGCGGCTGCCGAACGCCCGCATTTTCACGGCGCCCTATGGCGACTTGCCGGACCTCTCGCAAATTGATTTCGACAATGACGTCGTTTTTGCCTGGAACGGCACGACTTCGGGGGTGCGCGTCCCCAACGCCGATTTCATCCCCGCCGACCGCAAGGGGCTGACGATCTGCGACGCGACGTCGGCGGCTTTCGCGCAGGATCTCGACTTTCCAAAGCTCGATGTCGCGACTTTCAGCTGGCAGAAGGTCATGGGCGGCGAGGCGGCGCATGGCGTGCTGATTCTCTCGCCGCGCGCCGTCGAGCGGCTGGAAAGCCATACCCCCGCCTGGCCCATGCCGAAAATCTTCAGGTTGACCAAGAACGGCCGGCTGATCGAGGGGATTTTCAGCGGCGAGACCATCAACACGCCCTCGCTCCTCGCCGTCGAGGATTATCTCGACGCGCTGAGGTGGGGCCTGTCGATCGGCGGTCTCGACGCGCTGCGGGCCCGCTGCGACGCCAACGCCGGCGTCGTCGACCAATGGGTCGCCCGTACGCCCTGGATCGACCACCTCGCCAAAGACCCGGCGACCCGCTCCAACACCAGCGTCTGCCTCGCCTTCTCGCCTTCGGCCGCCGCCGCGACGGAAGAAGAAAAGGCCGCGCTCGCCAAGCAAATGGTCGCGATGATCGAAAGAGAAGCGGCCGGCTATGATTTCGGCGCCTATCGCGACGCGCCGCCGGGCTTTCGCATCTGGTGCGGCGCGACTGTCGAGGCCGCCGATGTGGCGCTGCTGACGCAATGGCTCGACTGGGCCTATATGGAAGCGACCGGCTGAAGGAGCCATTCATGCCGCCCCGCGTCCTGATCTCCGATTCCCTCTCGCCCGCCGCCGTCGAGATCTTTCGCCTGCGCGGGATCGAGGCCGATTTCGAGCCGTCGCTCGGCAAAGACAGGGAACGGCTCGCCGCCGCGATCGCCGCCTATGACGGCCTCGCCATCCGCTCGGCCACAAGGGTCACGGCGGACATTCTGGCGCGCGCCGACCGGCTGAAGGTCGTGGGCCGCGCCGGCATTGGCGTCGACAATGTCGACATTCCCGCCGCGACCGCCAAGGGCGTGATCGTGATGAACACGCCCTCGGGCAATTCCGTCACCACGGCGGAACACGCGATCGCGCTCATGTTCGCGCTCGCCCGCGACATTCCCGCCGCCGACGCCTCGACCAAAAGAGGCAGATGGGAGAAGAATCGCTTCCTCGGCGTCGAAATCGCCGGCAAGACGCTCGGCGTCATTGGCTGCGGCAATATTGGCGCAATCGTCGCCGACCGGGCGCTCGGGCTGAAAATGCGCGTTCTCGCTTTTGATCCTTTCCTGACGGAAGAGCGTGCGCAGGCGATCGGCGTCGAAAAGGTCGACCTCGACGATCTGCTGGCCCGCGCGGACGTCATCTCCCTGCACACGCCGCTCAACGCCCAGACGCGCAACATCCTGTCTGCCGAGGCCTTGGCCAAGACGCGCCGCGGCGTGCGCATCATCAATTGCGCGCGCGGCGGGCTCGTCGACGAGGCGGCGCTGCGCCGCGCGCTCGAGGCGGGCCATGTCGGTGGGGCGGCGCTCGACGTTTTCGCCGTGGAGCCGGCGATCGACAACCCGCTTTTCGCGCTGGAGAACGTTGTCTGCACGCCGCATCTCGGCGCCTCCACCGCAGAGGCGCAGGAGAAGGTCGCGCTGCAGATCGCCGAACAAATGTCGGATTATCTGACGCGCGGGGCCGTCTCCAACGCGGTGAACTTTCCGTCGATCTCGGCCGAGGAGGCGCCGCGGCTCGCCCCCTTCGTCGCGCTTGCCGAAAAGCTCGGCCTGCTCGTCGGGCAGATCGCGCGCTGCGGCGTCGACACGCTCTCCGTCACCTTCGAAGGCGCGATCGCGCGCGAGAAGACCAAGGCGCTGACGGCCGCGACGCTCGCGGGCATGCTGCGGCCCATTCTCGACTCGGTCAATCCGGTCTCCGCGCCGGCGATCGCCAAGGAGCGCGGGCTCTCCGTGGACGAGGTGAGCCGGGCGGCGCAGAGCGACTATGAATCGCTCGTGACGCTGGTCGCGAAGACGCGCGACGGCGACATCAAGGTCGCCGGAACCGTGTTCCACGACGGCAAGCCGCGCCTGCTGCGAATCGGCGAAATCAACGTCGACGCCGAATTCGCGCCCTCGATGATCTACACGGAGAATGAGGACCGTCCCGGCTACATCGGTCGTTTCGCGGGAGCGCTCGGCGAATCGCAGGTCAATATCGCGACTTTCGCGCTCGGCCGCGACCGGCCAGGCGGGCGGGCCGTCGCGCTTGTCGCGATAGACGGCCCCCTGCCCGAGGCGACGCTTGCCGAGCTCAGCGCGCTGCCCGGCGTTAAACAGGCGATCACATTGAAGTTCTAGCCGCTCGACTGTTGCAGGAGAGCCACGCCGCGAGGGAAACGCGCGCCAGGCGCGCTTCACGCTTGCGAAGGGCGCCTGCCTGTGAGTCTAATCGACGCAGTCACCGTCCGCGCCGCTCCCCTCGGCGCGGACTTTTTCGCCTTCGGAAATACGGGATTTATTATGCGACGGCTTGTCCTTGCATCGCTCTGTTCTCTCGTCGCCACTGCCGCGCTCGTCTCGCAAGGCCATGCGCGCGGCGCCTTCGCGCAGGAAGCCGACGACCCGTTGAGCCTGCTCTTCGGCGGCGCGCCGACCCCGGTCGCGCCCAATGGTCCCGACGGCCGCCCGCAGGCTGTCGCCATTCCGCGCGAGATCGTCGCCTTCGACGCCAGCTACGCGCCGGGCACGGTCATCATCAACACCAGCGAGCGCCGGCTCTATTACGTGCTCGGCAACGGCCAGGCCATTCGCTACGGCGTCGGCGTCGGCCGCCCGGGCTTCGAATGGTCGGGCGTGCGCTTCATCTCTTCGAAGCGCGAATGGCCGGACTGGACGCCGCCCGCCCAGATGCTGCGCCGCCGCCCCGATCTGCCGCGCCACATGGAGGGCGGGGTCAACAATCCGCTCGGCGCCCGCGCCATGTATCTCTCGGGCACGCTTTACCGCATCCACGGCTCCAACGAGCCCGAGACGATCGGTCAGGCCGTGTCCTCGGGCTGCATCCGCATGACCAATGACGATGTGGTCGACCTCTACAGCCGCGTGAAAGTCGGCACCAAAGTGGTGGTCACGCGGTAAGCGGGGTCATCCCGAAGGATCATCCATTGGGACCCCCTCATGCTTCGAGACGCCGCCTTTGGCGGCTCCTCAGCATGAGGGCCTTATCTGACGAGCGTGCTCGGCGTCTCGACGGACGAGGCCGCCTCGCAGCTTGCCCGCTCACGCTTCGCCCGGCCGGTCGCGATCCAGCCCCTTGGCGGCAAGCTCTTCAAGATAAGCGGAAAAGCTCGTCTCGGCGGTCTCGCCGAGCGCGCGCAGATAGCGCCACGTGTAAATGCCGGTGCGGTGCAGATCGTCGAAGTCGAGGCGAACCGCGTAATTGCCGACCGGGGCCACGGCGATGATCGCGACATTGCGCTTGCCGCCCACCGTTTTCTGGTCGGCGGGCGAATGGCCCTGCACCTCGGCGCTGGGGCTCCGCACCCGCAGAAGCTCGGCGCTCAGCGTGAAGCTGGCGCCGTCGTCGAAAGCGACGCGCAACCGACGGCCGTCGTCGAGAAGGCGAATTTCGGTGGGCCAGGGGTCGGCGGTCACGGGCGCTCCTGCATTTTTGCGCGGGTTGAGGCGGCTTGCGCTGCGGGCGGTCCAGCCTCTTACCGACTGGCGGCCGAAAGCGTCAATGCAGGAATTCGCGCCCAGCCAAAAGCGGCGGGCGGCCCGGTTACGAGAGACAGTTCGGGCCGCCCGACCTTGGCGTCATGGCGCGCCGACCCTAAGCGCAGCGGACCTCGATCGGAATTGGGGAGATTACGGACTCCCGCAGGAAAGCTTCTGTGGCGCCACGATCGGAATTCCCGATCGGCGCACGGAAACGCTCGGGCTTCCCCGCAGCGGGCGCGGGCAATATATGGAAGTCGGCTCCGGCAAGATTGCCCCAAGATTGGCCCGTTGAAAGCGCCAAACATGAACGCCTATTCGCAAACGCCTGCCGCTTCGGCCCCCGCGCCGCTCGTCGATCCCTTTGGGCGGGCGGTCTCCTATGTGCGCGTCTCGGTGACCGACCGCTGCGATTTTCGCTGCGTTTACTGCATGTCGGAGCATATGACCTTCCTGCCCCGCAAGGACCTGCTGACGCTCGAGGAGCTCGACAGGCTCTGCGCCGCTTTCATCGCGCGCGGCACGAAGAAGCTGCGCATCACCGGTGGCGAGCCGCTGGTGCGTCATGACGTGATGAAGCTGTTTCGCGCTTTGTCGCGCCATCTCGTTTCCGGCGCGCTCGAAGAGCTCACCGTCACCACCAATGGCTCGCAGCTCGCGCGTTTCGCGCAAGAGCTCGCCGATTGCGGCGTGAAACGAATCAACGTCTCGCTCGACACGCTCGACCCCGCCCGCTTCCGGACGTTGACCCGCACCGGCGACCTTGCCCGGGTGATGGCGGGCATCGACGCCGCGCGCGCCGCCGGTTTGAAGGTGAAACTGAACGCCGTGGCGCTGAAGGGCGTCAATGAAGATGAGTTCGTTTCTCTGGTCCGCTTCGCCCACGACCGGGGCATGGACATGACCTTCATCGAAGTCATGCCGCTCGGCGAACTCGACGGGCCGGCGCGGGTCGATCAATATCTGCCGATGTCGTCGGTGCGCGACAGGCTCGCCGAGGCGTTCACGCTGACCGAGATCGACTATCGCACCGGCGGCCCGGCCCGCTACATGCGGACTGAGGAGACCGGCGGGCGCGTCGGCTTCATCACGCCGCTCACCCATAATTTCTGCGAGAGCTGCAACCGGGTGCGCGTCACCTGCACCGGCACGCTGTTCATGTGCCTTGGACAGGAAGACGCCGCCGATCTGCGCGCCCCCTTGCGCGAAAGCGCCGACGACGCGCTGCTGCACGCCGCGATCGAAGCCGCGATCCGCCGCAAGCCCAAGGGCCACGACTTTGTCATCGACCGGGCGACGCAAGCGCCGTCGGTTGCGCGCCACATGAGCACGACGGGCGGCTGAGCCATGACGACATCGCACAACGTCGCGTTTCTTGGTCTCGGCGTCATGGGCTACCCCATGGCCGGGCACCTCGCGCGGGCCGGACATAGGGTCACCGTCTATAATCGCACCACCGCCAAGGCCGAAAAATTTGTCGCGCAGCACGCGGGCGCCAAATGGGCGCCGACTCCCGGCGCGGCGGCGGAGGGCGCCGATTTCGTCTTCTCCTGCGTCGGCAATGACGATGATCTGCGCTCGGTGACGCTCGGCCCGGACGGCGCCTTTGAGGCGATGTCGCCCAGGGCGATCTTCATCGACCATACGACCGCCTCCGCCGAACTCGCCCGCGCGCTCTACGCAGAGGCCCGGCGAATGGACCTCGGCGCGATCGACGCGCCCATTTCCGGCGGCCAGGCGGGCGCCGAAAATGGCGCGCTGACGATCATGTGCGGAGCGGAGCCGGAGGTCTACGCCAAAGCCGAGCCCGTCATGGCGTCCTACGCGCGCGCCTGCCGGCTGATGGGACCGCCCGGCGCCGGCCAGCTGACGAAGATGGTCAATCAGATCGCCATCGCCGGGCTGATCCAGAGCCTCTCCGAGGCGCTGCATTTTGCGAGAAGCTCGGGGCTCGACGCCGAGGCCGTGATCGACCTCATCAAGAACGGCGCCGCGCAGTCCTGGCAGATGGAGAACCGCACGACGACCATGCTGGCGGGCGCGTTCGACCACGGCTTCGCGGTCGAATGGATGCGCAAGGACCTCGCCATCTGCCTCGCCGAGGCGCGGCGCAACGGCGCGAAGCTTCCCGTCGCGGCGCTCGTCGATCAGTTCTACGCCGAGGTCGAGGCCATGGGCGGGAAACGCTGGGACACGTCGAGCCTCTTCGCCCGGCTCGAGCGGAAGTAATCATCCGCTGACGACCGCGTCCGGCGCGGAAGGATTCCCCGTCGGCTTACACATTGTTTCGCCACATGATTCGCCTGCTTGCTCGTCTGTCGGCCAGCGAGAGGAGAAGGCGCAATTGTGGCAGGGCGTCAAAAAAGAAATTTTTTTTGTGGCGCCAATGCAACCATTTCCTGAGCTGAAGCGTTCCCCTCCCAACAAAAAGAGGAACACCCAAGTCCGCGTAGAGTGTTTCGAGTTTCGCGTTCTAGGGACAAGACCTTTCGTCACCTGAGTGGGAGGGGCCCTTATGGCCGTTACGCGCGAAAGCCCGTTTGCAAGCCGCACGTCGCGGATTGTCCTTGGATTTACGGTCGCTGTTGGTCTGTGCGCCGCTGTTGCGGCTGCGCCGTCCGTTCCGACCGCCAAGCAGTCCTCCGCAGCCGTCCAGGCAGCGGTCAGCCTCAACGACGACGGCATGCGTCCGCTGGCGCGCGGACCGGCGATCAGGGTGGGACGCGCCTTTGGCGCAGAGGACGAAGATTGCACGCTCGTTCTGAAACCAAGCACAGACGAGCGCGGCCGCGTCCGCTACATGCGCAGCGTGACCTGCGCCAATTGACGCTTGCGTCCCCCGATCGTTAGGTAGATGGCCTACTGAAGGCGACGGCGGCTCGAAAGAGCCCCTCGCCTTCATTTTTTTGCACATGCCGCCGCGCCGGCCGCGCCGCTTTGTCCCGAGCGCGCGAGAGAGAGGGAAGCGGGCCCGACACTCCATTTCCCGCGCGCCTTTAAGTCCTGTTCTGCGTTGACGCCCTCCGCGTCGCTACCTACTGTGCCGGGCTTCCCGCCTCTTTCGATGGTCACCGCCGCGCACATGTCCGCCTCCCTCGTTCTCACGCCCGAACTTCTCGACGCCGCCCGCGTCTCTCCCGCCTGGCCCTTCGAGGAGGCGAAGAAGCTCGTCAAAAGGATCGAGGCGAGCGGGCAGAAATCCGTGCTGTTCGAAACCGGCTACGGCCCGTCGGGCCTGCCGCATATCGGCACTTTCGGCGAGGTCGCCCGCACCAGCATGGTGCGCCGCGCCTTCGAGACGCTCACCGAAGGCAAGATCGCCACGCGGCTCATCGCCTTCTCCGACGACATGGACGGGCTGCGCAAGGTCCCCGACAACATCCCGAACAAGGAGCTTGTCGCCGCGCATCTCGGCAAGCCGCTGACGCAGGTGCCGGACCCGTTCGGCACGCACGACAGCTTCGGCGCCCATAACAATGCGCGGCTGCGCGCCTTCCTCGACGCCTTCGGCTTCGAATACGAATTCGCCTCCTCGACCGAATATTACAAAGGCGGGCGCTTCGACGCGGCTTTGAAACATATGCTCGCCCGCTACGACGCGGTCATGAAGATCATGTTGCCGAGCTTCCGCGAGGAGCGCGCGGCGACCTACTCGCCCTTCCTGCCGATCCACCCGCGCACCGGCATTGTCATGCAGGTTGCCCTGACCGGCATGGACGCCGAGGCCGGAACGATCGACTGGGCCGATCCGGAGACGGGCGAAAAATTCACGACGCCCGTCACCGGCGGCCACTGCAAGCTGCAGTGGAAGCCCGACTGGGCGATGCGCTGGTATGCGCTCGGCGTCGATTACGAAATGGCCGGCAAGGATCTGATCGATTCAGTCAAGCTTTCGGGCGCGATCGTGCGCGCGCTCGGCGGCCGCCCGCCGGAGGGTTTCAATTACGAGCTCTTCCTCGACGAGAAGGGCCAGAAGATCTCCAAGTCCAAGGGCAACGGACTCACGATCGAGGAATGGCTGACCTACGCGAGCCCCGAGAGCCTCGCGCAGTTCATGTATCAAAAGCCGACGGCGGCGAAGCGGCTCTACTTCGACGTGATCCCGCGCGCCGTCGACGATTATCTGACCTTTCTCGATGCCTATCCGCGCCAGGACTGGCGCCAGCGCCTCGGCAATCCGGTCTGGCACATCCACGCCGGCAACCCGCCGCCGCCCGAGACGCTCGAACATGCCGGCGAAGCGAAGGGAACGAGCGTCTCCTTCTCCATGCTGCTCAATCTCGCCGCCGTCGCCAACGCCGAGGACCCCGCCGTGCTGTGGGGCTTTCTCAAGCGCTACGCGCCGAGCGCCTCGCCCGAAAACCACCCGCATCTCGACAAGCTCGTGGGCTATGCGGTCGCTTACTTTCGCGATTTCGTGAAGCCTGCGAAATCCTATCGGGCGGCGGACGAGGTGGAGCGCGGGGTGCTCGACAGGATCGACGCGACGCTCGCCGCTTTGCCTGCGGGCGCGACGGCCGAAGAGATTCAGGCGGCGCTGTACGACGTCGGCCGGGCCGTGCCGCGCTATCAGGATTTCGCCGCCAAGGGCGCAACGCCGGAGCGTCCGGGCGTCTCCAACGATTTCTTCAACATGCTCTATGAGGTGCTGCTCGGCGAGAAGAAGGGGCCGCGCTTCGGCTCTTTCATCGCGCTCTATGGCGTCGCCGAAACGCGCAAGCTCATCGCCGACGCGCTCGCCGGCGCCTTCGTGAACGCGCCCGCCTGATGCGCGCCGCCGAGGCCACTATTCTCATCGTTCCGGGCTATCTCGATTCCGGTCCGGAACATTGGCAGAGCCGCTGGGAGAAAAAGCTCTCGACGGCCCGCCGCGTCGTCCAGCGCGATTTCGCGCATCCCGATTGCGCCGAATGGGTCGAGGCGATCCGTCGCGAGGTTCTGGCCTCGAGCCGGCCCGTCGTGCTCGTCGCCCATTCCTTGGGCGTGATCGCCGCGCTTCATGCTGCGCAGCAATTGCGCAGCAAAATCGCCGGCGCCTTTCTCGTCGCGCCGCCCTCGGAGGCGGTGATCCGCGAAATGCCGGACGTGGATTCGGCGTTTCTGCCCGTGCCCCGCGCGCGCCTCCCCTTTCCCGCGCTCCTGGTTGGCGGCAGCAATGATCCCTACGCGGACGCGTCTTTCGCGCGCATCCTCGCCGAGGAGATCGGCGCGCGCTTCATCGACGCCGGGCCGGCGGGCCATCTCAACGCGGAGAGCGGCCACGGCCCCTGGCCGGAAGGCTCGCTCGCCTTCGCCCATTTTATCGCGGGGCTTTGAGCCCCTCCTTTAGAAGGCGCGATAGGCGTCGAGATCGGCCGGCGCGCCGACGGAGATCGCGGTCGCGCCCGGCGCAATGCGCTTCAAGAGCCCGGCCAGCACCTTGCCCGATCCACATTCGACGAATTGTGTGACGCCCTGGTCGGCGATATAGGCGACGCATTCGCGCCAGCGCACCGCGCCCGTGACCTGCTCGACCAGCAGCCGGCGGATCGTCTCGGGGTCGGCGACCGGCGCCGCCGTGACATTGGCGACGACGGGGACGCAGGGCGCGGCAATCGTCGCGCCGGCCAGCGCCTGCGCCATGGCGTCGGCCGCCGGCTGCATCAGCGCGCAATGGAAGGGGGCGGACACGGGGAGCAGCACGGCGCGCTTGATTCCCTTCTCCTTGGCGATCTCCATCGCCTTTTCGACGGCGGCCTTGGCGCCGGAAATGACCACCTGCCCGCCGCCATTGTCATTGGCGACCTGGCAGACGGCCGAAAGCGCCGCGGCGGCCGCGCCGGCGATGTCGCGGGCCTGCTCGAGGTCGGCGCCGAGCAGCGCCGCCATCGCGCCCTCGCCCACCGGCACGGCCTTTTGCATGGCGTCGCCGCGGATGCGCAAGAGCTTCGCCGTGTCGGAAATCGAGAGCGCGCCAGCGGCGGCGAGCGCGGAATATTCGCCGAGCGAATGGCCGGCGACGAAGGCGGCGTCTTTCCGAAGATCGAGCCCGCATTCGGCCTCGAGCACGCGGATTGCGGCGAGGGAGGCCGCCATGAGCGCCGGCTGGGCGTTGGCGGTGAGCGTCAGCTCGGTCTCTGGTCCTTCGAACATGAGTTTCGAGAGCGGCTGCGACAACGCGTCGTCGACCTCCTCGAAAACCGCGCGCGCCGGCGCGAAGGCGTCCGCCAACGCCTTGCCCATGCCGACCGCCTGCGAGCCCTGTCCGGGGAAAATAAACGCCTTCGCCATCGCCTCCGCCCTTTCGGTTTTTTCCGTGTTTCGCGCCGAGTGGCATTGGCGGGCGTTGCATGTCAAGCTCGAGAGACAGACGGCCGGGCGACGAGCGGGCTGGGGAGGAGCGGCTGGCGGCGCCGGCGGCGGCCTGAGAACCTATGAGGGCGAGATGGAAGCGAATTCGTGCGCCTGCGGATGCCGGCGACGTTGGGACAGGCGCGACGCCCTCGCGGCTCTCGCCTGCGTCGGGATCGGGGCCGCCCTGCCCTCGGCCGCCGACGCCGACGCCATTGTCGCCCCGGTTCAGGCGCGGGACGAGGCCTTCATGCGCCTTGCTCTCGACGAGGCGGCAAAGGGAGATTTTCCCTTCGGCGCGGTGATCGTGCGCGAAGGTAAGGTCGTCGCCAGGGGGCGCAACATGGGGATCAGGACCAACGATCCGACCGCCCATGGCGAGATGGTCGCGATCCGCCGTTTCGTCGCCCGCCGCCCGGCGGCGGAGCTCCACGGCGCGACGCTCTATACGACCGGCGAGCCCTGCCCGATGTGCATGGGCGCCATTTTGTGGTGCGGCTTCGGTCGGCTGGTCTACGCCGCCTCGATCGCCGAACTCGCGACGCGCATCGGCCAGATCATGGCGACGAGCGAATCGCTCGCCCGCGCCGCGCCTTTCGTCTCGATCGAGATCACCGGCGGCGTTTTGGCGCAAGAAGCGCTCGCGTTGTTTCGCAAGTAAGACAACGCCCGTCCCCGCTTTACGCTCTTGACGGCTTTTGCGGCGAGGACGGGCGCGCCTGGGTCGTCAGTCGTAGCTGCGGCCGACCTCGACCAGGACGTGAAGAGGCCAGAACAGTGTCGTGCGAGCGCAGTGGGGACGAAACCGGCGAGGCGGCTGACGCCGCGCCTCATGGCCGCGCCGCGCTCGCCGGCGACCGTCGTCTCGGCGACGATCTGCGGCGCGTCGTCGCTTATCTCGACGTCGCGTTTGGCCGCGACGACCAAGAAAGCGACCCTGTTCCCCGTCGAGGTCCGCGCTTGCGGGGGCTGCTGCGAGTAGCCCGGCGAGGACGGAACGCCGCATTCACCCACTCCTCTCTCTGCTTGGACGAAAGGTGAGGCGGCGGCGCGCTGTGGAACAGGCGCGTGGGCGCCAATGGAAGCTCATTTTTCGCCACCGCCCTGTGTCAATGAGCGGCGCCGGCGCACGGTTCCGGTTCCTGGTTCGTGGGCCTGCGATTCTGCTCAAAGCCACGTCGCCAGATTTAGTTTTTTTCGCAATTCATCAATTCTGCAAGGTGGCGCAATTCACTCGCTTGGCATCCGAGCGCAGAGCCAGAATGTGCCGCGCCGTCGACTCCCCCTCGTGAACGGCTTGCGCCGCTAAAACGATCCGGCACAAAACCCAGGAGCTCTCGACGGCAAGGTCAAGGAGATTGGCGCTGACATGTGCGGTGAGATCGCACACAAGTCGTTCCAGGTGGGTCTCGAACACCCCCCAGACGATAACAAGGGCCCCGAGGCGTTGCTGCGCTTCGGGCGGCGCTCCCCATGTTTTTAAGGCAGACGTTACTGCCAAAAAGCCCTTCGGCTCCGTCATTGTCCGAATCGAGCTTTCACGCTCCCGGCCTCTCGCGCACCAGCTCCTCCACGACCCCCGGGTCCGCGAGCGTCGACGTATCCCCCAGCGCGCCGAATTCCCCTTCGGCGATCTTGCGCAAGATCCGCCGCATGATCTTGCCCGAGCGCGTCTTGGGCAGGCCGGAGGCGAACTGGATCACGTCCGGCGCCGCGATCGGGCCGATCTCCGCGCGCACCCATTTGACGAGCTCCCTGCGCAGATGCTCGGTGGCGTGCGCGCCCTCCATCAGCGTGACATAGGCGTAGATGCCCTGACCTTTCAGGTCGTGCGGATAGCCGACGACGGCGGCTTCCGAGACCTTCTCATGGGCGACGAGGGCGCTTTCGATTTCAGCCGTGCCGAGGCGATGGCCCGAGACGTTGATCACGTCGTCGACCCGTCCCGTGATCCAGTAATAGCCGTCCGCGTCGCGCCGCGCCCCGTCGCCGGTGAAATATTTGCCGGGATAGGCGGAAAAGTAAGTCTGCGCGAAGCGCTCGTGATCGCCGAAGACCGTGCGCGCCTGGCCCGGCCAGGAATCGGCGATGACGAGATTGCCTTCGCAGGCGCCTGTGAGCACATTGCCGCCGGCGTCGACGATTTCCGGAAAGACGCCGAACAGCGGCCGCGTCGCCGAGCCCGGCTTCAGGGCCGTCGCGCCCGGCAGCGGCGCGATGAGAATGCCGCCCGTCTCCGTCTGCCACCAGGTGTCGACGATTGGGCAGCGCCCCTCGCCCACGACGCGGTGATACCATTCCCAGGCTTCGGGATTGATCGGCTCGCCGACCGAGCCCAAAAGCCGCAGCGACTTGCGGCTCGTCTTCTTCACCGGCTCCTCGCCCGCCGCCATCAGCGCGCGGATCGCCGTCGGCGCCGTGTAGAAAATCGACACCTTGTGCTTGTCGATGACTTCCCAGAAGCGGCGGACGTCGGGATAATTCGGCACGCCCTCGAACATCAGGGTCGTCGCGCCATTGGCGAGCGGGCCATAGAGAATATAGCTGTGGCCCGTCACCCAGCCGACGTCGGCCGTGCACCAATAGACCTCGCCGTCGCGATAGTCGAAGACCGCCTCATGGGTGAGCGCGACATGGACGAGATAGCCGCCCGTCGTATGCACCACGCCTTTAGGCTGCCCGGTTGAGCCGGACGTATAGAGGATGAAGAGCGGGTCTTCCGCATTCATCTCGGCGTAGGGGCAATCGGCGTGAACGCTCGCCGCCTCTTCCTCATAGCGATAGTCGCGCCCCGGCGTCATGTCGACCTCGGCCCCTGTGCGCGTCACGACGATGACCGATTTGACGCCCTCGACCTTCTCGAGCGCCGCGTCGACATTGCTCTTGAGGGGCACCCGGCGCCCGCCGCGCAGCCCCTCGTCGGCGGTGACGACGACGTCGGAAGCTGCATCCGCGATGCGTCCCGCGAGCGCCTCGGGCGAGAAGCCGCCGAACACCACCGAATGCACCGCGCCGATGCGCGCGCAGGCCAGCATGGCGAAGGCGGCCTCAGGGATCATCGGCAGATAGATGGTGACGCGATCGCCCTTCTTGACGCCGTGCTTCTTCAGCACATTGGCGAAGCGGCACACCTGCTCATGCAGTTCGCCGTATGCGATGTGGCGCGAGAGCGCGGGATCGTCGCCTTCCCAGATGATCGCGGTCTGATGCGCGCGATGCGGCAGATGGCGGTCGATGCAGTTCATGGCGACATTGGTCGTGCCGTCCTCGAACCAGCGGATCGACACATTGTGAATATCGAAGCTCGTATGCTTCACCTTGGTGAAGGGCGTGATCCAGTCGATGCGCTGCGCCTGCTCCGCCCAGAAGGCGGCAGGGCTGGTCAGCGAGCGCTCGTAGAGGGCGTGGTAGTCCTGCTCGTTGATGCGGGCGCTTTTCTCGAAGCCTGCGGGAACGGGATGAAGTTTCTCCGACATCTTGACGTCTCTCCAGTCGTTTCCCGACGTGATCTCATGCGTTCGGCGTCGCGCCCGCGTGGGACGGCCCAGCTTTGCCCGCCGGCGTCGCCTGCAGCGCGCCCGAGCGCGCCAGCTCGACATTCTGCTGCATTCGCCGCATCATCAGCTTCATGAGATAGAAACCGAACTGCGGGTTCTGCGCGCAGAGCTCGAGAAGTTCGTCGTAGCGCACGCAGAGCAGGTCGACGTCGGTTGTGGCGACGGCGGTCGCGGTGCGGCGGTTTTCTTCGGTAAAAAGACCCATCTCGCCGAAGAAGGCGCCGGCCTTGAGCGTCACGCCCGGCTCGAGCAGCAGAATTTCGCCGCGCACGAGGATGAAGGCGTCTTCGGAAAGATCCCCGATGTGGTAAAGGGTGAAGCCCTCGGAAAGCTTCATCTGCTTCATGTAAGGGCGAAGCCACCCGTAATCGAATTCGCCGTCGCTCGCCGCCTGAGTCGCCTGGCGCACGTCGGAAATGAGCCGGCGCATCTGCCGCAGGCGGAACACATTGATGGGCGCCATGAAGGCGTTGAGCGCGAAAAGCGGCAGATAGCCCTTCAAGTAAAAATAAGCGGCGAAGAGCGCGTTGGCGGCGATGGCGGCGATGCGCAGCGGGATCATCGTATTCGACACGAAGACGAAGACATTCGCCGCAGCGGCCATATAGCCGATCGCTTCGATAAGCCAGTTGTGCGGAATCATGAATGGCCTGGAATTCGCCCGTTGCCTCGCCTTTTTAGCGCGCTTTCTAGGCGCATGGAATGCGTCGGCCGAGAAAAGCGCGCATGGCCGCCACGTCGCAGCTCGGCCCCTCGAAAACTGGAACATCGGGCCCGCCCCCGCGTTGGCGCCCAAACGATGGAGGCGGCGATGAACGGACGCGACAATGGCGTGACGGCGGCGGGCGTGGTCCTTGGCGTCGGGCTCGGCGGATTCGTAGACGGCATCGTGCTGCATCAGCTCTTGCAGTGGCACCACATGCTCAGCAACTGGAGCCTGCCGCGGACGCTCGAGAATATGGAGCTCAACACGCTCTGGGACGGGCTCTTCCATCTCTTCACCCTCGCCTGCGTGGCGGCGGGGCTCGTCATGCTGTGGCGCGCGGCGCGTCGGCCGCATTTCGAGTGGTCAGGTTCGCGCTTCGCCGGGGCGCTGCTTATGGGCTGGGGCGGGTTCAACATCGTCGAGGGTCTGATTAACCACGTCTGGCTCGGCGTCCATCACGTCAACGAGCAGGTTCCCTCCTGGCAATGGGCCTATTGGGACTGGGGCTTTATCGTGGCGTCGGCGGCGATCTTCCTCATCGGCCTGGCGCTCAACGCCCGCGCGAGCCGGGGTCTCGCCCGGGGCGCCGCCTAGGCTCCCGACGCCGAAAGCGCCCGTTCGCCCCAGGATCCGGCTTGCCCCTTTGCCTGGCCCGGGCAATTTGCTAAAGGGCGCGTTAAACTCTCGAACGCGCCAGAGCCAACGAATAATGGAAAAGTTCACCACCCTGACCGGGGTCGCCGCGCCGCTGCCGATCATGAATGTCGACACGGACATGATCATCCCCAAGCAATATCTGAAGACGATTCAGCGCACCGGCCTCGGCAAGGGCCTGTTTTCAGAAATGCGCTACCGCGAGGACGGGACCGAAAACCCCGATTTCGTGCTGAATCAGCCCGCCTATCGCAAGGCGACGATCCTCATCGCCGGCGACAATTTCGGCTGCGGCTCGTCCCGCGAGCACGCGCCCTGGGCGCTGCTCGATTTCGGCGTGCGCTGCATCGTCTCCACGAGTTTCGCCGACATTTTTTATAATAATTGCTTCAAGAACGGCATCCTGCCGATCAAGGTGACCCAGGCGGAGCTAGACAAGCTCATGGACGACGCTTCCCGCGGCGCCAACGCGACGCTGACGGTCGATCTGAAGGCCCAGGAAATCCGCGGGCCTGACGGCGGCGTCGTCAAATTCGACGTCGACCCCTTCCGCAAGCACTGCCTGCTCAACGGCCTCGACGACATCGGCCTGACGCTGCAAAAGGCCGACAAGATCGACGCTTTTGAAAAGACCGCCGCGCAGTCGCGTCCCTGGGCGTGAGCGCGACCTGGGGAGAGGCCGCGACGCCGCCGCCTCTGGCGGGCGAGCGGCCCCTGCGTTAGGAACCGTTTGAACGCCGCCCGGCGGAAGAGCGGGCGGCCGGGATTTGACGCCTCTGCTCTCTTCCTCTTGCGACGGACGCCCTTTTGAGCAGTTTCGCAGCCCTCTCGACGCGCCTGCGCGCCGCCGCCCAATCCCTCGGCGAGGCGTGGGACGGCGTTCGGGCGCGTGTCAAGGGGACGGCGCCGTCCCACAAGAGGGATGATCTGACGGAGGCGGACTGGCGCGGCGACAACGGCGCCGAAATTTTAGGCGCCCCTCCCGAGGATGCGCCGGCCTGGGCGCAGGCCAGGAAAGCCGCCGCCGATGCGCAGGACAGCGATGGTTTTTTTGCCGGAGACTATCTCGAAAGCCCCGGTTACGACGGGCAGGGGCTGCTCTCGGTCCACAATCTTGCGAAGTCCTACAAGTCTCGGCGCGTCGTCGAGGATGTGAGCCTGCATGTGCGGCGCGGCGAAGCGGTCGGTCTCCTCGGCCCCAATGGCGCCGGCAAGACCACTGTTTTCTATATGATTACCGGCCTCGTGAAGCCGGATCGGGGCGTCATCTCCCTCGACGGCTACGACGTGACCCCGCTGCCCATGTATCGCCGGGCCCGGCTCGGCATCGGCTATCTGCCGCAGGAAGCCTCGGTTTTCAGGGGGCTTTCGGTTGAGGACAATATCCGCGCCGTGCTCGAAATCACCCAGCCGGACGAGAGGAAGCGCGCCGACGAGCTCGAGGGGCTGCTCGACGAATTTCGTTTGACCCGCATGCGTCATACGCCCGCCGTGGCGCTTTCGGGCGGCGAGCGCCGGCGCTGCGAGATCGCCCGCGCCCTGGCGGGCCATCCGTCCTTCATGCTGCTCGACGAGCCCTTCGCCGGCATCGACCCCATCGCCGTCGGCGGCATCCAGGATCTGGTGCGCCATCTCAAGGCGCGCGGCATTGGCGTCCTCATCACCGACCACAGCGTGCGCGAGACGCTGGGCCTCACCGATCGCGCTTACATCATCTACGACGGGCACGTTCTGACCGAAGGGCCGCCGGAGGCCATCGTCGCCAATCCGGACGTGCGCCGGATCTATCTCGGTGAAGATTTCCGTATGTAGGACAAGAGGATCGGGGATTGTCGGCGGATTCGGCGCACCCTGATTAACCCTTGGGCGATTTGCAAAGGAGGGCGCCGACTATTTCACCCTGCCCAGCCCCGGGCAGCATGCTATAAGCAAGAAACAGGCCGTCGAGCCTGACGTGACTAGCGTGCGAGCATGCGCAAATGGCGATGTCGACTAAGCTGATGATGCGCCAGGGCCAGTCCCTGGTCATGACCCCGCAGCTTCTGCAGGCGATCAAGCTGCTTCAGTTCTCCAATCTCGAGCTCTCCGCCTTCTTGCACGACGAATTGGAGCGCAATCCGCTGCTCGAGACGCAAGACGGCGACGCCCCCGACGCGGCGGCGCGCGACGGCCGGACGGCCGAGGATTTCGCCGCCGAATTCGACAGCGGCGCGCCCGATGCTTTCGCCGGCGAGCCGCATGAGGGCGACTGGGCGCGGGAATCGCTTGCGGTGGACGCCGGCGCGCTGGCCGCCGACCTCGGCGCCGACATGAGCAACGCCTTTCAGCCCGATGGCCCGGCGGTGAACCCGCTGACGCCGCGCGAGGCGCAGGAGGGCGCCGGTCTTTCGGCGACCTCCTGGAGCGGCGCGGTCGGCGGGGGAGGCGGCGACGATGGCGAGGCGCCCAATCTCGAAGCCTATGTCGCCGCGCGGCCGAGCCTGCATGAACATCTCGCGGAGCAGCTCGCGCTGGCCTGCGCCGAACCGCGCAAGCGACTGATCGGCCAGGCGATCATCGACGGGATCGACGAGACCGGCTATCTGCGCGAAAGCCTCTCCGAGATCGCCGCGCGCCTCGACGCCGACCCGGCCGAGACGGACGCAATCCTCGCCTTGATCCAGACTTTCGAGCCCTCAGGCGTCGGCGCGCGCGATCTCGCCGAGTGTCTGGCGATCCAGCTCAAGGAGCGCGACCGCTACGATCCGGCGATGCAGATTTTCGTCGCCAATCTCCCGCTCGTGGCGCGCCGCGACGTCGCCCAGCTGGCGCGGCTCTGCGGCGTCGACGCCGAAGACATCGCCGACATGGCGGCCGAGCTGCGCAAACTCGATCCGAAGCCCGGCCGCGCCTTCGGCGACGCGCCCATCCAGCCGCTGGTGGCGGACGTCATCGTTCGCCCCGCCGCCGACGGCTCCTGGCATGTCGAGCTCAATTCGGACGCGCTGCCGCGCGTGCTGGTGAACCACAGCTATGCGGCGCGAATCAGCGCCGCCGCCCGCGACGGCGACAAGACCTTCATCTCCACCTGCCTGCAGAACGCCAACTGGCTCACCAAGAGCCTGGAGCAGCGCAGCCGGACCATTCTCAAGGTCGCCTCGGAGATCGTTCGGCTCCAGGACGCCTTCCTCGCCAAGGGCGTCGAGCATCTGCGCCCGCTCAATCTGCGCACCATCGCCGACGCCATCGGGATGCACGAATCAACCGTCTCCCGCGTCACCTCGAACAAATACATGATGACGCCGCGCGGCATCTTCGAACTGAAATATTTCTTCTCCGCCTCCATCGCCACGACCAGCGGGGGCGAGGCCCATTCGGCCGAATCGGTGCGTTTCCGCATCAAGCAGATGATCGACCGCGAGACGGCGGACGACGTGCTGTCCGACGACGCGATCGTCGCGAAGCTCAAGGCGATCGACATCGACATCGCCCGGCGCACGGTCGCCAAATATCGGGACAGTCTGAAAATTCCGTCCTCGGTGGATCGCCGTCGCGCCAAGCTCGCGCTGGCGAGGGAACAGGCGCGGCAGGCCCATTGAGGCGCAGGCGGCGCGCCGCCCGCCTGTCGACCCCCGGGGAGGGCCATTGACTTCGCGCGCCCGGCCTTCTAACGCTGCGCGAAAAAGCGCGGCGCGGTTTCGAGGGGAAACCGTAAGGGCCGCGATTCGCGCAGGCGTGGATCATGCGTGGATCCTGGCGGACCCGAGTTGAAGAAAATCCGTAATCGGCGAGTAAGCGCGAAAGAGGCTTAATTGTCTCGGCCGCGACGATCGGCCGCTTACCGGAAAGGCGGAGCGACATGTCCCTGAGAGTGTCAGGTAAGAATATCAATATCGGCGACGCCCTGCGCGCCCATATCACGCAGCGTCTGGAGCAGGCGGCCTCCAAATATTTCGACGGCGGCGTGAGCGGCCATGTCACGATCACGCCCGAGGGCTCGGGCTACCGCGCCGACTGCAGCCTGCATCTGACCTCGGGCATCGTGCTGCAGGCCGACGGCCGGGCTCAGGAGCCCTATGCGACCTTCGACCAAGCCGCGGATCGTCTGGAGAAGCGCCTGCGGCGCTACAAGGAGCGCTTGAAGAGCCATCACGACGGCCACGGACAGGAGTCCGAACTGGTGCCCTATCAGGTGCTCGCAGCCCCTGATGAGGAAAGCGAAGCTCCGGCCGAATTCAGTCCCGCGGTCGTCGCCGAATCGACCACGACGCTGCGCCGCTTGTCGGTGTCCTCGGCGGTGCTCCACCTCGACCTCACTGGCGCCCCAGTTTTGGTGTTCCGTCACGCAAATACGGGGCGCGTGAATATTGTCTATCGTCGAAACGACAACAATATCGGTTGGATCGATACGCCCGCCGGCGAATAGCCGCCGCCCCGGGGAGGGGCCTCGCGGGAGAGGAAGTCCGCCGGAAGTCGTCTCTCGGGGACCAACCCGGCATGTATCTTGCGATTTCCTTCACCGGCGCGGCCGCGCAGCTTGAAGGGTTCTCCAACGCTTGAGAGATAGGGCGTCGCATGCGGCTCACGGATCTTGTCACGCCGGAAGCAGTCATCGCCAATTTGAGGGCGACATCAAAAAAGCAGCTGCTTCAGGAGCTGAGCGACCGCGCGGCGCGGCTTTCCGGCCTGCCGTCGCGGGAAATTTTCGACGCCTTGCTGCACCGCGAGCGCCTGGGCTCGACCGGCATTGGCGAAGGCATCGCCATTCCGCACGGCAAGCTTGCCAAGATCAAGTCGATTTTCGGGATTTTCGCCCGGCTTGAGCGGCCGGTGGACTTCGAGGCGCTCGACGGCGGGCCTGTCGATCTCGTTTTCCTGCTGATCGCGCCCGAATCGTCCGGGGCCGATCATCTGAAGGCGCTTGCCTGCGCGGCGCGGATGCTTCGCGACCCTGGCCTTGTCGCAACCATCCGCGCCACGCGAGACCATGACGCGCTTTACTCACTTATTTCGCAGCGTTCCAAGCCCCACGCTGCGTAACGCTTTAAAAGGCGGGGGTCCTAGACGGACGCCCGCTTCTGACCGCCGCCGTGCGAGGCGTGCCCGCCCTTACGGCCCGCTTCCGACGCGAGGGTATGATCGCGCGAGAAGCTGCGTTTCGCCGGATTGACGCTCTGACCGCCCTTGCGTCCGGCGCGAGCCGCGAGTTCGGGATTTTGCGAGAAGCTGCGCTTTTCGTCGGGGACGCTCTGGCCGCCCTTACGCGCGATGGCGCGCTGCTTCTCCGGATCCATCGAAGCAAAGCCTCGATTGGACTTCTTCACTACTTCCTGCATGGTCGCCTCCTGCCCCCTGCGCCACGCGTATAACTTGCCGAATCGGCCAAGGTTTCCGCAATCGTGGAATATACTTAGCTAAGCTTGCGGAGGACGAAAATCCCATAGGGGCCTAAACTTATCAACAAGTTGGCCGCGCCCCTCAGAGGCTTTTTCTTTGCGACCGGCGATTGAAAAACAGCGCCTGGCTGATGACGGCCTTGAGACTCTCGACGCTGAAGGGCTTGGTGACGAGAAAGGCGGGCTCCGGCGGCGCGCCGGTCAGGAACCGCTCGGGATAGGCCGTCACGAAGATGACCGGCGTCGAAAAGGACCCGAGGATCTCGTTCACCGCATCGAGGCCGGAGCTGCCGTCGGCCAGCTGAATATCGGCGAGGATCAGGCCGGGTTTGGCGGTTTCCATCGCCAGCACCGCCTCCCGGTGCGTGCGCGCCATGCCGGCGACGCTATGCCCAAGTTCTTCCACAATGCTGCGCAGATCATGGGCGATCAACGGCTCGTCCTCAATGATGAGCACATTGGTCGCAATCTGGTCGGCGATTTCGGCGTTGGCGGCGTCGATGAGATCGGCGGCGACCTCTTCGGAGACGCCGAGCGTGTCGCCGACCTGTTCGAGATCGAAGCCTTCGAGGGCGTGCAACAGAAAGGCGACGCGCGGCCTCAAGGAAATGGCGTCGAGGCGCCCGCGGGCGCCGTCGTCGCCGAGAGCGGCCGCCGAATCGGGCTGGGCGATCGCCCCGGCGGCCCAGGTCGCCAGAAACAAGCGATAAAGGGAGATCCTGAGATCGTCGTTTTGATCGAGCTTTCGCGGATCCGAGACGATTATTTCGAGCGTCGCCAGCACATGGGCGTCGCCGCCCTCGCGGGTCCCGACCAGCGCCCTCGCAAAGCGCCGCAGATAGGGAAGATGACCGTAAATCTCTCGTGAAACCGACATATTACGCCACTCCGGAGGCGGCCGCTCTTACGGAAAGGTAGCTAGATCATGACTGCTGCGTCAAAACGACCTGCACAAACGAAGGAACCAATCCATGAGCGCGGCGTTTTCCCTTCCGTGCGGTGCACTATATCGCGCGGCGAAACAAATCCGCCACAGAAAATCATGACTTTGATTGGGGGCTCCATGGTAAAAAACAGTCCGGAGAATGCCGTTGTGCGCGTGAAACCCGACGGGGATCAGCTGTGCGCCGACGCGCGTCGTTTTCCGGGAACGCTCCCCAGGAGCCTGGCGGCGGTGGCGGCCGGGCTCGGCGTCGGCGCGCCGCGCCCGGCCAATGCGGAGCAGACAGCGGGCTCGGGCCAGCTCACGCTTTGCAAGACGGAAAGGAACAGTCGAAAAATGCGAAGCCTCGATTTTGGCGACGCGATCGGCAAGGAGCTTCAAAATCTCTACGATGACGTCGTGGCTCAGCCGGTTCCCGACCGCTTTTTGAATCTCTTGAACCAGCTCGAACAAAATATGGTATCCTCAGGCCCGGGTGGCGCGCCTGGGGAGAGAGAGTGAGCGACGAGGAGGCAGGTCTCAGCGACGGACAGAATCTCAAAAGGGACCTCATCGCGGCGATCCCTAATCTTCGCGCTTTCGCCGTCTCCATCTGCGGCAATCCCGACCGCGCCGATGACCTCGTCCAGGAGACGCTGGTCAAGGCGTGGGGGAGCCTCGGCTCCTTCGCCGAAGGCACTAATCTGACCGCATGGCTCTTCACCATCCTCCGCAACATCTACTACAGCGAATTCCGCAAGCGGCGGCGCGAGGCGCCCGATCCCGACGGGGCCATCGCCTCGGCGCGGCTGATCGCGCCCGAATCCCAGAACGCGCATATGGATTTCCTGGATTTCCGCGAGGCGCTGCAGAAACTTCCGCTCGACCAGCGCGAGGCGCTGATCCTCGTCGCGGCCTCCGGCCTGTCGTATGAAGAGGCGGCGGAAATCTGCGGCTGCGCGCCGGGCACGATGAAAAGCCGCGTCAATCGCGCGCGCAATCGGCTGACCGAAATCATGTCGCTGCCGAGACGCGAGTCGGGCGAGACGCGCGCCGCCGCCGAACTCACCCCCCTCAGCCGAGATTGAACCGGGCCGAGAAATGCCGCATAGGGAGCGCGCGATCAGCCGCTCCGGCGTTTTCATTACCCGTGAGCGCGGACCTTCAAGCGACGTCCGCCTCTCTTTCCGAGCGAGACCATGACAGAAAATAGCCGCATCGAACGCGATTCCTTCGGCGACATCGCCGTCCCGTCCTGGGCCTATTGGGGCGCGCAGACCCAGCGTTCGCGCGAGAATTTCCCCATCGGCGGCCAGCGCATGCCGATCGAAGTGGTGCACGCCCTCGCCCGCGTGAAGCTCGCCGCGGCGCAAGTGAACGCGGCGAAGGGGCTGATCAAGCCCGAGGTCGCGCAGGCGATCGTCTCCGCCGCGCAAGAGGTGATCGACGGCAAGTTCGACGATCATTTCCCGCTCGTCGTCTGGCAGACGGGGTCGGGCACTCAGACGAACATGAACGTCAATGAAGTGATCGCCAATCGCGCCAATGAGCGGCTCGGCGCCGGGAAGGGGGCCAAGGCGCCCGTGCATCCCAACGATCACGTCAATTGCGGCCAGTCTTCGAACGACAGTTTCCCGACCGCCATTCACATCGCCGGCGCGCTGGCGATCTCGGGCAAACTGCTGCCGGCGATCATGCGGCTGCAGGCCGCGCTGGAGCGCAAAGCCTCACAGTTCGCGCATGTCGTGAAGATCGGCCGCACCCATCTGCAAGACGCGACGCCGGTGACGCTCGGCCAGGAATTTTCCGGCTATGCGGCCCAGGCCAAATATGGCGCGGCCCGCATTCACGCGACCCTCCCCGATCTCTTTGCGCTGGCGCAGGGCGGCACGGCGGTGGGCACGGGCGTCAACACGTCGAAGGGCTTCGCCGAGGAGGTCGCCGCCAATATTGCGCAGCAAACCGGCCTGCCCTTCGTCACGGCGCCCAATAAATTCGAGGCCCTCGCCGCGCATGACGCCATCGCCTTTGCGCATGGGGCGATCAATGCGCTCGCCGCCGGCCTCTACAAGATCGCCTGCGACATTCGCCTGCTCGGCGCCGGCCCGCGCGCCGGCCTCGCGGAATTGAAGCTCCCGGAGAACGAGCCGGGGTCGTCGATCATGCCGGGCAAGGTCAATCCGACCCAGGTCGAGGCGATCACCATGGTCTGCGCCCGCATCTTCGGCAATCAGCAGACGATCACCTTCGCCGCCTCGCAGGGCCATCTCGAACTCAATGTGATGAAGCCGGTGATCGCCTTCGCGCTGCTCGAGTCGATCGATCTGATGGCGACGGGCGTCGACAGCTTCATCACGCGCTGCATCGACGGGATCGAAGCGGACGAAGCCAATATTCACCGCTTCCTCGAGCGCTCGCTGATGCTGGTCACCGCGCTCGCGCCGAAGATCGGCTATGACGCAGCCTCGAAAATCGCCCGCGCGGCGCATAAGAACGGCACCAGCCTCAAGGAAGAGGCGCTCGCCTCCGGCAAGGTGACGGAAGCCGAATTCGACGCGATCGTGCGGCCGGAGAAAATGCTGTCGCCGAACGACTAAATCGATTTAGGGGGTGGGAGGGGCCCCGCTCCCGCCCCCGTTGGAAGCCTTGGAGAGCTTCCAACGCCGTCTGCCCACGGCTCCATCAATTTGCGACAAAGCGTCCCGACCAGCTGTGCGGGACCACACAACTCGAATCCTCGCCGAAGATAGGGTAGAAGTTTTGCGCCAGAGTCGAAGCTGGCGTCGGTTTCAATCGAGGCGACGATTATGAATTTCATCCGGGGCGCCCTTCTCGCCGCGCTTTGCTGGGGGCTCGCCGCCTGCGCCGAACGTCCGCACGGCTTCCTCCTCCCCTCGCATCAGGCGCCGGCGGGAACGAATGTTGTGGACATGCTGGTCGCGACGACGCGCGCGCCGAACGACGCGGAGCCGGGAGAGATGTTCTCCGGCGAGCGCGGCGTCGGAATGTCTTTCGCCGACATCGCCATCTCTCTGCCCCCCGACGCCTATCGCCAGATCGGCGAAGTGCAGTGGCCGACGACGCAGCCGCCGGACCCCATGCTCCAATTCACCACTGTCCGCGCTTCAGTTCTGACCAAGGAGCAGGCGCTCGCCGCTTTCGACCGGCGCATCAAGCAGACGCCGCGCCGGCAGGTTCTGGTGTTCGTGCACGGCTATAACACGCGCTTCGGCGAGGCCGTCTACCGCTTCGCGCAGATCGTCCACGATTCGCAGGCCGACGTCACGCCGGTGCTCTTCACCTGGCCGTCGCGCGGCAAGCTCCTACAATATGGCTATGACCACGAAAGCGCGAGCTACTCCAGGGACGCGCTCGAGGCGCTGTTGCAGGCGTTGGCCCGCGACCCCAATGTCGGCGAGATTTCCATTCTGGCCCATTCCATGGGCAATTGGGTGACGCTCGAGGCCCTGCGGCAGATGGCCATTCGCGACCGCGGCCTGCCAAAGAAGATCAACAACGTCATGCTGGCCGCGCCCGACGTCGATTTCGACGTGTTCCGCCGACAAGCCATTGCGCTGAACGTGCGGCCGTCGCTGTTCACGATCTTCGTCTCGCGCAACGACGAGGCGCTGGCCGCCTCCCGCCGGGTCTGGGGCGACAAGCCGCGCCTCGGCGCCGTCGACCCGAACGCCAATCCCTATCAGGAGGTCTTCGAACGGGACAAGCTGCAGGTCGTCGATCTGACCGACGTCGCCTCGGGCGATCGGCTGGGACATACGAAATTCGCCGAGGCGCCCCAGGTCGTGCGGTCGATCGGGGCGCGGCTCGCGGCCGGGCAGGCCTTGAACGAGGGGGCGGCCGGGATCGGCGATCGGCTCCATCAGGCCGCGACGGGGGCCGGATCGGCGGTCGGCGCGGCGGCGGGCGTCGCGGTCGCGGCGCCCTTCGCCATTGTTGATCCGCGCAGCCGCGAGAACCTCGGCGACCGGCTCGAGTCGATCGGCGACCACCTCGGCCATGCGGTGGCGCAATGAGCGCCGCTTCGGGAGAACGCAGGCTCGGGGCTCTTGCGGCGGCGGCCTGGTCGGCGGGGCCCATATTCGCGGCGGCGATGCTCGGCAACGCCGCGACGCTCCCCAATATCGCCCCTTGGTACGACCGCCTCGCCAAGCCGCCGCTCACGCCGCCGAACTGGCTCTTCGGCCCGGCGTGGACGATCCTCTATGTGCTGATGGGCGTCGCCTTTTACCGCATTCTGCGCGGCGACCCGGCCGGCCCCGGCCGCCGCGCGGCCATTTGGCTATTTGCCGCGCAGCTGGTCCTGAACGCCGGCTGGTCCGTCGCCTTTTTCGGGGCGCGCAGCCCGACGCTCGGCCTTGCCGTCATTTTGCCGATGGAGGCCTTGATCCTGGCGACCATCGCCGCCTTCTGGCGCCTCGACCGGATCGCGGCTTTCTGCCTGATCCCCTATGCGCTCTGGGTCGCCTTCGCGACCTATCTCAACGCGGGCGTCCTGACGCTCAATTCCTAGCCGCCTCAGAAAGGCGCCTGTTTCGCCGCCGCGACATAAGCGTCGGCGTCTTCCTTCAACAGCAGCCGCTCCCTGACGAGCTTATCGGCTACGACGCGCATCGTCGCGACGAAATAGGCGCGGGAGCCATAGCGTTCGACGAGCGAAGGGCGCGGGTCGCCGGTCTTTTCGCGCTCGGCTTTCGTCGCCGGGAAGGGGAGCGCCGCGCCGGCGGCGCAGGCCGGGCCCTTGGGGTCCTTTCGCGCGTTGAAGCCGGTGAAGGTTGCGATCGGCAAGGCCTGATCCGGCAGGCGCAGGCCGGATAGTTCGTTCCCGTCGGCGTCTATTTTCGGCGCCCGACGCGGCGGGCCGGGCGGCGCCGACAGGCCCGGGATTTTCGGCCAGGCGAGCGCGGCGGCCTGAACGAGATCGGATTCGGCCGGCGCGCGCGAACCCGGGGGCTTCGCGCCTTTCGTCCAGTCGTCGAGCGCCGCCAGCAGGGCGCGCAGAGCGGGGGCCGGCGAAAGGCCGTTGACGGGCGCTGCGCAATTGGCGCCGGCGCGCGTCGGCGCCACGCCCGTCAGGAAGAAGCTGCGGCGGTTCTCTGGCTCGGCGCCGAGCGGGGGGCGCTCGCCGCCCGCGCCCCAATAGGCGTCGGCGCCCCAGGTCTCGATGATGCGCGGGCCCCCGGCGGCGCGGCGCGCCGTCGGCGGCGCGTCCTGCAACAGCACGCCGTCGAAGAGCGCGCCCGCCTCGGCGAGCGCCGCTCCCGTCTCGCCCTGGCCGTTGGCCACAAGGCGCTTGGCCCCGAGGCCGCGAAGGCGCGGCGCGAGGTCGCGCAGGGCCCCCGTCCGCGCCGCGCCAGGAAGCTTCGTCAGATCGAGGCGCAGGACGGCGAAGCCGCGCGACAGCGCGAGCGGCGCAAGATCGTCGCCCGGCGCCGTCTCCACGAAAAGCGGCGCCCCCGGCGCGGGCCGCGCGGGGCGCAGAAGCGGGAGGTCGAGATCGTAGGCGTTCCCGTCGATCTTGACCGTCGCCCGCAGGCCGCCGCCCGCCTGCGTAAAGGAAACGAGCTCCGCCCGCGCGGGAAAGACCATCACGACGGCTGCGCAAAAAAACCAGAAAGGCCTAAACATTCGCCGGCATGTCCCCCGCCCGCGCCCATTCCGCGGCGATCTCCAGATCGCTGAGAAAGCGCGTCCATTCCCTCCGCTTATCTTCTTCCTCCTGCAGGCGCAGCAGGAAAGACGGATGGATGGTGGCGAGGAATTTCGCGCCCTGGTCGAGGTCGATCAAGCGGCCGCGCGATTGAGAGACGGACGCGGGGCGCCCGAGCACGCCGCGGATCGCCGTGGCGCCGAGGGCGACGATCAGCCCGGGCGCGACAAGGGCGCGCTCCTGTTCGAGCCACCAGCGGCAGGCGTCGATTTCGCCGGCGTCGGGCTTCTTGTGCAGGCGCCGCTTGCCGCGCGGCTCGAATTTGAAATGCTTGACGGCGTTGGTGACGAAACATTGCTCGCGCGGCAGATGGACTTTGGCCAGCGCCTTGTCGAGAATCCGGCCGGCGGGGCCGACGAAGGGGCGCCCCGAGAGGTCTTCGACGTCGCCCGGCTGCTCGCCGACGAACATTACCCGCGCGCCGCGCGGCCCTTCCCCCGGAACGGCTTGCGTGGCGTTCTGATACAGCGGACAGCGGGTGCAGATTTCTTCCTCGCCGGCGAGCGCGGCAAGGGTCATGAACTCGGACATGCCGGTTAAACGTGCGGACGCTGGGCCGGTTCGTTCGTTGCAGAAAATGAAAACCCCCGCCTCGAAAGGCGGGGGTGGGAGACGCGCCACGCCCGGCGAGAAGGCCGGGCGGGTTCGATCGTTCCTTTAGTAGCGCGCCAACACGGGGGCCGGCGAGCCGAAGTTGAAGTGATAGTTGACGCCGGCGCGCACCGTGTGGAAGCGCGTGCGGTTGTTGATGTTGTTGAGCGAGAAGCCGGGGTTCCACAGCCAGTTCTGCTGATTGCCGCTGATCTCGGTATAGAGATACTCCGCCTTGACCGACCAGTTCGGCAGGAACAGCCATTCGGCGCCGCCGCCGGCAGTCCAGCCCGTCTGCACGACGCTGTTGTTCGACCACCAGAAGTTGCGCTGAACGTCGCCATAGGCGAAGCCGCCGGTGCCGTAGATCAGGAGCTGCGACAAACCGGGGAAGGTGACGCCGAGGCGGCCGCGCACCGTGCCGAACCAGTTGATGCGCGCCGTGTCGACGCCGCCGCCCCAACCCTGCCAGCCGCCGCCGCTGCTGCCGATGCTCGTGCCCTGGAAGTCGGTCTCGACGCCGACGACCAGCCAGGGCGAGAACTGGAAATTATAGCCGATCTGGCCGCCGCCGACGACGCCGCCCGTGCCGCCGGAGTTGCCGCCGCCCCAGCCCCAACCCGGACCGCCCCAACCCGGACCGCCCCATCCCGGGCCGGCCCAGGCCGGATTCCAGACGTTCGAAGAGTTGGGGTCCTGCCAGCCGCCGCCGAGGTTGAGACCGGCGTAGACGCCGTTCCAGGTCAGGACCGGCGGCGGCGGGACATAGGGTGGCGGCGGGGCCGTGTGGGGGGGAAGATCCGCGGCTTGCGCCGCACTTGCCGCGAGGATGGCGGCAAGAACGGAGATGGCGAGAGTTGTTCTCATGTCTGAAACCCTTTTTCTTGTCAGCCCGACCTCGGCGTCTGCCCGAACTTGGCTTTAAAAACCATGCAGATATGGGCCCCGAGAGCCTTTCAGGTTGTCCAAGAAAAAAGAGATTCGAGCAACAAAGTAAAAGTACAAAACGGGAAGTATTGGCCCCAATTTCTTGCGTTGTTGCATTTTTGACACGCAGGAAAGCTTTGCGTTTCTGGCCGAACTTGACAATTGATTGCTAGAGCGTGTCTACAATCTTGTCTTTATTTCGGCGCATCAGACAGTCGGTGATTGGCGCGCGGGCGGTTCGGCCTCGCATTTTTTGAATTTCGCGCTAAGGGGGAACGCGGCCGGAAGGGGCGGCGCATCCGCTCCACGCGGCAAGGGAGGAAACATATGTTCGATTTGACAGGCAGGACGGCGCTGGTCACCGGCGCGAGCGGCGGCATCGGCAAGGACATCGCCCGCGCCCTCGTTGCGGCGGGCGCGACCGTGGCGCTCTCCGGCACGCGTCGCGAGGCGCTCGAGGCGCTCGCCGCCGAGATCGGCGGAGCCACGCATGTCCTCCCGTGCAATCTGGCCGATCGCGACGAGACTGAAAAGCTGGCGCCGGCCGCGGAGGCGGCGATGGGCGGCGTCGACATTCTGGTCAATAACGCCGGGATCACCCGCGACGGCCTCTTCATGCGCCTGAAGGACGAAGACTGGGAGACGGTCTTGAACGTCAATCTCACCTCCGCCTTCCGCCTCTCGCGCGCGGTGCTGCGCGGCATGATGAAGAAGCGCTTCGGCCGAATCATCGGCATCACCTCGGTGGTCGGCGTCACCGGCAATCCCGGACAGGGCAATTACGCCGCCGCCAAGGCGGGCATGATCGGCATGTCGAAGTCGCTCGCCGCCGAAGTCGCCTCCCGCGGCGTCACGGTCAATTGCATCGCCCCGGGGTTCATCGAAAGCCCGATGACCGACGCGCTGAACGCGGCCCAGAAGGAGCGCATTCTCGCCGCCGTTCCCGCCGGCCGGTTGGGAACCGGCGCGGACATCGGCGCCGCCGTGGTCTATCTCGCCAGTCTCGAGGCCGGCTATGTGACGGGGCAGACCCTGCATGTGAACGGCGGCATGGCGATGATCTGAAGCGGCCGCGCGCGCCGCCGCCAGGCTGCGGCTTTTTGCCGTGCCGAAAAGGGCGTCGCGCCGGCCCTTTTCGCCCCGCGCCGCCGATTCGGCCCTCTCGCCAACCTGTTTGAAGTATGTTACCAGACCGACGCCGCGAGAGGGGCGGCGCCGCCCTTAGTCCTCAAAATCAGGCCCGAGCGCCGTTCTGGCCGCGCCGCCTTGGGGATGGGCTGGCGCATCTGAATCGTTTAGGAGGAAACGGCGAGCGGGCTTAATCCTGCGGCGCCGTCATCGGTGCGAGCACCATAGCAACAGGGACGAAATCAATGAGCGATGTCGCCGAGCGCGTGAAGAAGATCGTTGTGGAACACCTCGGCGTCGAGCCTGAGAAGGTCGTCGACAAGGCGAATTTCATCGACGATCTGGGCGCCGACTCGCTCGACACGGTCGAGCTGGTCATGGCGTTCGAGGAAGAATTCGGCGTCGAGATTCCCGACGATGCGGCCGAGACGATCGTCACGGTCGGCGACGCGGTGAAGTTCCTCGAGAAGGCGAAAGCCGCCTGATTTCGAGACGCTCGACTTGGAAAAGCGCGCCGGCGGATCGCCGCGCGCTTTTTGCTTCCGATCCGGCCGCGCCGCGGGCGGATGTTCAACCGATCCAGTAAAATCAAAGTAGAGAGCAAGCCATGCGCAGGGTGGTCGTCACCGGGCTTGGCGTCGTGTCGCCTCTGGGCTGCGGCGTCGAAACGAATTGGCGGCGGTTGATTGCCGGCGAGCACGGATTCCGCCGCATCGACATGTTCGAGGTCGACGATCTTGCCTGCCAGATCGCGGCCATCATCCCGCGCGGCGACGGCTCCAACGGCTCCTTCAATGCGGACGACTGGTTCGATCCCAAGGAGCAGCGCAAGGTCGACGACTTCATCATCTACGGAGCCGCTGCGGCGACGCAGGCGCTGGCCGACGCGGGCTGGAAGGCCGATACGCCGGAAAAGCAGGAAACGACCGGCGTGCTGATCGGCTCGGGGATCGGCGGGCTCGGCGGCATCTATGAAACGTCTCTGACGTTGAAGGAAAAAGGCCCGCGCCGCGTGTCGCCCTTCTTCGTGTCGGGCCGCATCATCAATCTCGTGGCCGGCTATGTCTCGATCATGCACGATCTCAAAGGCCCGAACCATGCGGTGGTGACGGCCTGCGCCACCGGCACCCACGCCATCGGCGACGCCGCGCGCATCATCGCGATGGGCGACGCCGACGTCATGGTCGCGGGCGGGGCCGAATCGCCGGTCAACCGCATCGGCGTCGCCGGCTTCGCCGCGTGCCGCGCGCTTTCAACCGGATTCAACGACCGCCCGGCCGAGGCCTCGCGTCCCTATGACAAAGACCGCGACGGTTTCGTGCTCGGCGAGGGCGCCGGCTGCGTCGTGCTCGAGGAATATGAGCACGCCAAGGCGCGCGGCGCGCGCATCTATTGCGAGCTCATCGGCTATGGCATGTCGGGCGACGCCTTCCATATCACGGCGCCCTCTCCGGACGGCGACGGCGCCTATCGCTGCATGAAGATGGCGCTGAAGCGCTCGGAGATTTCCGTCGCCGACATCGACTATGTGAACGCCCATGGCACCTCGACGCCGCTCGGCGACGAGATCGAATTGAAGGCCGTCGAGCGGCTGATCGGCAATGTCGAACCGCGGCTCTCCATGTCCTCGACGAAATCGGCGGTCGGCCATCTTCTCGGCGGCGCCGGCGCGGTGGAGGCGGTGTTCACGATTCTCGCCATGACCAACAACGCCGCGCCGCCAACCCGCAATCTCGACAATCCTTCCGTCGAGACCGCGATCGACCTCGTGCCGAAGACGGCCCGCGAGAGAGAAATCAACGTGGCGCTGTCGAATTCCTTCGGCTTCGGCGGCACCAACGCCTCGCTTCTCTTCCGCAAGCTTCAGTAAAAATTCACAGGCGGGACGTTTGATGCGAATATTCCGGGCGAAAGGGCTTCGCCCGGAAGGGGGAGGCGTTGCGTTCCTGAATTCGCCACAATGACCCCTAGTGTGGATACTCCCTCCTGCGGCTACCGCCCCCAGGGGTTCCGACCTGCGGATTCCCGGCGCCGCGTCGAGCTTTGATTGGCGTGATCACGATGATGAGCGACGAGACGGGCGACAAGCCGACGACCCCCGACGAGGCGGCCAAGCAGCAATCCTCGGAGACGGCAGGCTCGCCCGCGCCGGCGGAAAGCGTAAAGGTCGAGGCCGCCGCGTCCGAACCGAAGGCGTCGGCGCCCGCGCCCGCCGACGCGCCTCATCCCGTTTCCGAGAAGCCGGAGGCGGCCGCGACGGCGGCGCCGGACGCCGAAACCTCCGACAAGCCGGCGCCCGTGGCGGCTGCGCCCATCCCCGAACCGGCCACTCCCGCGCCCGTGACGCCTCGGCCCGGGCCACAGCAGCCGGCGCCTGAGGAGCCGAAGCGGTCCGCCGCGGAAAGTGTCGCGCAATCTGCAAGCGAAAAGGCAGGCGGGATCTTCCGCCGGCGCGCCACCCTTCAGGCCGCGCAGCAGGCGCTGCAGCCGGAAGCGCCGCCGGCGCCCCCGAAGAAGCGCAAGAAGCGCCGGGACGGCACGCTCTCCGTCATGAGCGGCTTTCTGAGCTTCACGCTCGTGGCGCTGGTCGCGAGCGTCTTCGGCGTCATCGCCGTCTTGCACAAGCTCAAAGAGCCGGGCCCGCTCGCCGCCGACAAGATCGTCTATCTGCCGCCGCGCAGCGACGTGCCGGAAATGCTGGCGCAATTGCAGCGCGAGGGCGTCATCGACAGTCCGACGCTGATGAATTTCGCCGTGCTCGTCGAAGGCGCGCGCGGCAAGCTCAAGCAGGGCGAATATCTCTTCCGGAAACATGCGAGCCTGCGCGACGTCATCGACGCCCTGGTGGCCGGCCGTCAGATCCTGCACAGCGTCACCATACCGGAGGGCCTGACCAGCGAGCAGATTTTGCAGCGCCTACGCGACTCCGACCTCCTCGCCGGCGACGTTCTGGAGGCGCCGAAAGAAGGCGCGCTGCTGCCGGAGACGTATAAATTCCCGCGCGGCTTTCCGCGCGCCAAACTGATCTCCAAGATGCAGGAGGACCAGCGCAAGCTCGTGGACCAGATCTGGGCGAAGCGCGCCAAGGACCTGCCGCTGAAATCGCCTTACGAGCTCGTCACGCTGGCCTCCATCGTCGAGAAGGAGACGGGCAAGGCGGACGAGCGCCCGCGCGTGGCGGCCGTGTTCCTGAACCGGCTGCGCAAGAACATGCGCCTGCAGTCGGACCCGACGATCGTTTATGGCCTCGTCGGCGGCAAGGCGACGCTCGGACGCGGCATTCTGCGCTCGGAGATCGAGAAGTGGACGCCCTATAACACCTACGCCGTCGACGGCCTGCCGCCGAGCCCCATCGCCAATCCGGGCAAGGCGGCGCTCGAGGCGACCGCCAATCCCGCCAACACCAAGGACCTCTATTTCGTCGCCGACGGCACGGGCGGGCATGTCTTCGCCGATTCGCTCGAGCAGCATTCGCGCAACGTCCAGAATTGGCGGCGCATCGAGCTGGAGCAGAAGACCAAGGCGGGCGAGGGGGTCGACCAGAGCGTTCCCGCGGCGGCGCCGCCGCAAGCGCCGCCCAAGACCGATAAGCGCACCCAGGCGCCGATCGGCCGGCTCGTCGCCCTCGGCGCCCGGCACGAAGATTACCCCGTCGCCCGCGACATGGCGGCGGATGACGGGGCGACGCACCGGCTCGGCAAGTTCGGCCCCGCCGGAGCCGCCTTTTTCCTCGGCGGATTCGACGACCCGACCGCCGGGGCCGCGCGGCATCTGGCGCGGCTGCGCGTCGCCCGGCCTTATTTCACCGAGCCCGCCGCCCAGCCCAAGGGGCCGGCCGATAGTTTCGATCCCACCCTTCTCGCGGCGCGCGCGGCGCCCGACACGGAGGCCGAGGAGGAGGGCGTCCTCGGTCCGGACATGGTGGCGCGCGAGAGCGCCGACGGCAAAGCGCTGCCCGACACTGACGTTGCGGTCTATCCCGTCTCCCCGGCGCGACGCGCGGAGCTGAAGGCGCGCGCCGCCAGGCTCGGCCTCGCCACCGGCTCCGACGAAGCGCCGACCGAGGCGTTGGGCGACAAGGTTTCCCCGGACGACGCCGGCCCGCTGGCTCTGGCCGCCGCGCCGCAACGGACGCGGCCGCGCGCCTTCGACGCCTCGGAGGGCACGCCGCTCGATCCCTTGCGCGACAAGAGCTGGGACCTCACCTCGGCGAAATCCGTTCCGTCGGCGGCGAGCATGCGTTGACGCCGCAAACCGGAGCGCGCCGATGACTGTCGCCAGCATGACCGGATTCGCCCGCGCGCGCGGCAGCCTCGGACCGTGGAGCTACGCCTGGGAAGTCAAGAGCGTCAACGCCAAGGGGCTGGATCTCCGGGTCAGGGTTCCCGCCAATTTCGACGCGGTCGAAGTCAAGGCGCGCGCCGGCCTTTCGGCGCGCTTGGCGCGCGGCTCGGTCTTCGCCAGTCTTTCGGCGCAGCGCTTGGAGGCGCAGGGCGTCGCGCGCATCAACCGCGCTGCGCTCGACAAGCTGCTCGCTGCGCTCGACGACGTGCCGCTGCATGCGAGCCTGCGTCCGGCCTCGCTCGACGGCCTGCTGAGCGTCAAAGGCGTCGTCGAGATCATCGAGCCCGAGGAGGACGAGACCCAGCGGGCCGCGCTGGAGAAAAGCATTCTCGCGGCGCTGGAGGCCGCCCTCGACTCGCTCGTCGCCGCGCGCGAGGCCGAGGGATTTGCGCTCGCCGCCGTGCTCAGGGCGCGGCTCGACCGCATCGGCGCCCTCGCCGCTCAGGCCGACGCCTTGCCCGGCCGCCAGCCCGAGGCCGTGCGCCAGCGTCTGGCGCAGCAGCTTGCGCGGCTCCTCGACAGCGCCGAAGGGCTCGACCCGGTCCGTCTCCATCAGGAGGCGGTGCTGCTTGCGGTCAAGGCGGATATTCGCGAAGAGCTCGACCGGCTCGCGGCGCATGTGGCCGCCGGCCAGAAGCTGCTGCAGGACGGCGGCCCCATCGGGCGACGGCTGGATTTCCTCGCCCAGGAACTCTCGCGCGAGACCAATACGCTCTGCGCCAAATCCAACGATCCCGCCCTCACCGCCCTCGGGCTCGAGCTCAAGATCGAGGTCGAGCAGCTGCGCGAACAGGTGCAAAACATCGAATAGGTCAGGGCGACGGTTGAAACCAACGCCCTAATTTCCTATTGGCGGTAACCCGCACTTCAACAACCGCCGTCATGGATCACACACTCCCGCTGCGCCGCGGCGTCGTTCTCATCCTTTCCTCGCCTTCCGGCGCCGGCAAGACCACGCTGACGCGGATGCTGCTGCAGGACCGCGACCTCGATCTGACGTTATCGATCTCGGTGACGACGCGGGCGCGCCGGTCGAGCGAGGTCGACGGCATTCATTACCGCTTCATCAACGAGCGCCAATTCGCCGCCATGCGCGACGCCGGCGAGTTGCTCGAATGGGCGGAAGTGCACGGCAATTTCTACGGCACCCCGCGCGCGCCGGTCGAGGCGACGCTGGCGCAGGGGCGCGACTGTCTCTTCGACATCGACTATCAGGGCACGCGGCAGGTGCGCGAGAAGATGGCCGCCGACTCGGTCACGGTTTTCATCCTGCCGCCGTCGATGAAGGAATTGCGCGCCCGGCTCGAGCGCCGCGCCGAGGATTCGGCGGAGGTCATCGAACGCCGGCTCGAGAACGCCCGCAAGGAAATTCAGCGGTGGAAGGATTACGATTATGTGATCGTCAATGACGATCTGCAGCGCTCCTTCGACGATCTGATCGCCATCCTGCGCGCCGAGCGCCAGCGCCGCCCCCGACGCATGCGCGGCATCGAGCAATTCGTCGACAAGCTCTTGAGCGAGTAGAAGCGGCGCGCTAGCGCGCTATCTGCGCCAGATGCACGCCCTTCGCCTCAAGCGCGTCTATGAGCCGCCGGAACAAGACGACGGCCTGCGCGTGCTCGTCGACCGGCTGTGGCCGCGTGGCCTCGCCAAGGAAAAAGCCGCCGTCGACCATTGGGCGAAGGAGGCGGCCCCCAGCAATGAGCTGCGCCGCTGGTTCGGCCATCTGCCCGAGCGGTGGGAAGAATTCGCCGCGCGTTATCGCGAGGAGCTGGAACGCCCCGAGTCGCAGGCGGAGGTCGCAGCGATTCGCCGGCTTCTGCGAGAAAGCCGGGTCACGCTGCTTTTCGCCGCGCATGACGAAGAGCGGAACAACGCCGTCGTGCTGCGCGATGTTTTGCGCGCGCCTCACTGAGCCGCGAAAGCGTTGGCGAGCGCCACGAAGCCGGCGACGTCGATCTCCTCGGCGCGCTTCGTCTCTTCGATTCCGGCCCGCACGAGGAGGCCGCCGGCGTCGACGCCAAGAGACTTCAGGCTTTGTCGCAACATTTTGCGGCGTTGGCCGAAGGCCGCCTGCGTGACGCGCGACAGCGCGCGCGCGTCGCAGGGCAGGGGGGTCGGGTTGGGAATGAGCTCGACCACCGAGGACGTCACTTTTGGCGGCGGCGTGAAGGCCGCGGGCGAGACGTCGAACAAGATGCGCGCCTTCGTGCGCCAGCCGCAGAGCACCGCCAGTCGTCCATAATCGGCGCGCTGGGCGGGCGTCGCGACGATGCGCAGCGCCACCTCCTTTTGAAACATCAGCACGTAGCGGTCGAAGACCGACGGCCAGGGCTCGACCTCGATCCAGCGCGCGAGCAGAGCGGTCGCGACATTATAGGGAAGATTGGCGCAGATGCGGGCGCCGTGTGAAGCGCCCTGCGCCCGCGCCAGCGCCGCGACGTCGATCTCGAGCGCGTCGCCCTCGACGATGGCGAGGCGCCCCGGATAATGCGCGGCGATTTCGGCGAGCGCGGGCAGGCAACGCGCGTCGCGCTCGATTGCGACGACGCGGGCCCCCTGCGCGAGCAGCGCGCGGGTGAGGCCGCCGGGGCCGGGGCCGATCTCCACGACGACCGTGTCGTCGAACGGCCCGGCGGCGCGGGCGATTCGGCCCGTAAGATTGAGATCGAACAGGAAATTCTGGCCGAGCGCCTTCCTCGCGTCGAGCCCATGACGCAGGACGACCTCGCGCAGCGGCGGAAGCGCGTTGGTCATGAAGTCATCCGTCCTGCGAGCCTGATCGCCTCCATGAGGCTCGTCGCGTCCGCGACGCCTTTGCCGGCGATGTCGAAGGCCGTGCCATGGTCGGGCGAGGTGCGCACAAAGGGCAGCCCCAGCGTGACATTGACCCCGCGATCGAAGGCCAGCGTCTTGATCGGAATGAGCGCCTGATCATGCGTCGGACAAAGCGCGACGTCGTATGTGGCGCGCGCCGCCGCATGGAACATGGTGTCGGCGGGGAAGGGGCCGCGCGCGTCGATCCCCTTGGCCCGCAACGCGTCGATCGCCGGCGCGATCGTGTCGATCTCCTCGCGGCCGAGGGCGCCGTCCTCGCCCGCATGCGGGTTCAGCCCCGAGAACGCGAGGCGCGGCTCTGAAAGGCCGAAGCGGTCGCGCAAGTCGCGCGCGACGATCTCTCCCGTCTCGACGATGAGCTCGCGCGTCAAGCGGCGGGGCGCTTCGCTCAAGGGGATATGAATGGTGATCGGCACGACGGCGAGCTCCTGCGACCACAGCATCATCACCGCTCGCCACGCGCCGCCATAATGGCGCGAGGCCAATTCGCCGAGGAACTCGGTATGGCCGGGATGCGCGAAGCCGGCGGCGTAAAGGACCGATTTGGCGATCGGATTGGTCACGACCGCGCGCGCCGCGCCGGCGACGACGCTCTCCACGGCGCGTTCGATCGACGCCACGGTCGCCGCCGCATCCGCCGCAAGCGGCGCGCCGAATTCGCCCCGCACCGGCCGCCCTACCGGAACCACCGGAAGCGCGCGGGCGAAAACCGCCGTGGCCTCTCCTGCGCCGGTCTCTTCGATGGGCGCGTCGATCCCGAGCGCCTGCGCCGCGCGCGCCAGCTGCGCGGGATCGGCGACAACGAAAAAGGGGGGCAAAGCGGCGGCGGCGCGCGCCATATAGGCCTTGAGCGTCAGCTCGGGGCCGATGCCGGAGGGATCGCCTTGCGTGACGGCGAGGGGGAGTATCACGGCGCGGCCGATTGCTCACGAGTGGACATGCGGGACACTTGCCCATATGGGCCCGGAAATCAAACGCCGGCTGGCCCTCCGATGACATCGCTTTTTTGGATGGCGGAGCGCCGTTCGCGGCGATGTGGAAACTTCCGAACCATGCCGCGCGGCCGAATTTGTTGCAGCGCAGTAAAAATTTTCCTCCCTCGCGCAGCGGGGAGGGGCGGGCCTGGCGCCATGGATAGCTGAAATGCAAAACCCCGGCGGACCGCCGGGGTTCTTTTCTTCAATCGCCGTCAAAGAGGGGCTTAACGCGCGCCCTCGAGAATGATGTTTCCGGAGGGATCATGCGGACGGTTCTGAAAGACCTGCTCCGGCTGGCGCCGCATTGCGTCGCGCGGACGCGCGCTGAGCGCCTCGTCACGCTGATGCGCAGCGGTCGCGTCCTGCCAAACCTGGCCGAAATCGAAATAGCGCTCATAGGCCAACGCGGAGCCAGCGGATAACAGGAGGCCGAGCGCTGCTGCAGGCAACATCCATTTCAACGACATTGTTCTCCTCCACTCCAAAGCGCCGAGGGACGCCGGCGTTTCATGAAGAACAGTGTCCGTCATTTGCCTGTCACAAAAAAGTGCAGGATTCTCGCCTCTCAAATTTTGCTTGTGCGCCTGCGGCGCCGGCAGGCCGTCTGCCGATCCATCGAAAAAACAAATGCGCGCCGCTTGGTTGGCGGCGCGCAGACGTCTTGAAGCTCTGTGTCAGAAGCGCTCAGGCTTTGCCGGCCTGCGCGTGCGGCACGCCTTCCTTGTCGAACAGCGCGACGAGCTCGCCCGACTGGAACATCTCGCGGGTGATGTCGCAGCCGCCGATGAACTCGTTCTTCACATAGAGCTGCGGGATCGTCGGCCAGTTGGAAAAGGCCTTGATGCCTTCGCGAATGTCGCCGTCGGCGAGGACGTTGATCGCTTTGTAGGGCACGCCGAGGTGGTTGAGGATCTGCACCACCTGCATGGAGAAGCCGCATTGCGGGGCCTGCGGCGTGCCTTTCATGAAAAGCACGACGTCGGAAGATTCGATCTCGCTTTTGATGCGGCTGCTGATGTCGGACATCTGTTTTTTCCTTTCACGCGGCGTTCAAGGCGCCGCCGGCTCTCATTGTTTAAGGGGCGCGGGTCGTCAGCGCCAGCGCATGCAGCTCCGTGCCGAGCCGGGAGCCGAAGGCGGCGTTGACGAGCTGATGCTGGCGCACGCGCGTGAGCCCGCGAAACGATTCCGAGACCACGGTCGCGGCCCAATGGTCATTGTCGTCCGCGAGCGCGGTCAGTTCCACCGTGGCGTCCGGCAGAGCTCCCTTGATGATCTTCTCGATTTCCGAGGCGGGCATCGGCATTCGGTTCGTCCTCTTTGCGTCATGAATTGTTGGAAAAGGCTCCGTCGTCTCCGCCCATATAGGCCGGAAGCGGCGATTCATGCGCGCGGCGGAGATCCGAGAGCAATATCGGCGCCTCGCCCGGCAGGTTCAAGGAATCGCCGCCCGTGACGCCGATGGGCTGGACGGGAACGCCCTGCGCCGCCGCCGCGGCGCGAATCGCGGCCGCAGCTTCTGTCGATGCGGCGAGGAGATAGCGCCCCTGGTCCTCGCCGAAGAGGGCCGCATGCGCCGGCCCATCGGGCAAGGCGTCGAGCGTCGCGCCGATTGCGCCCGCGAGCGCCATTTCGGCGAGCGCCACGGCGAGGCCGCCGTCCGCGAGATCATGCGCCGCCGCGACTTTGCCTTCGAGGATCTGAGCGCGGACGAAATCGCCGTTGCGTCGCTCGGCGGCGAGATCGACCGGCGGCGGCGCGCCCGCGCGGCGTCCGCAGAGATCGACGAGATAGGCCGACTGGCCGAGCCAGCCTGCCGTGTCGCCGATCAGGAGGATGACGTCGCCAGCGCGGACGAAGCCGGTCGGGGCCGACTGCGCGACGTCCGCAATGACGCCGACGCCGCCGATCGCCGGCGTCGGCAGAATGCCGGCGCCCTGGGTCTCGTTGTAGAGCGAGACGTTGCCGGAGACGATCGGGAAATCCAGCGCCGCCGCGGCCTCGCCGATCCCCTGCAGGCAGCCGACGAACTGGCCCATATATTCGGGCCGCTCGGGGTTGCCGAAGTTGAGGTTGTCGGTGAGCGCCAGCGGCGTCGCGCCGCGCACGGTGATGTTGCGCCAGGCCTCGGCCACGGCCTGTCTGCCGCCCTCGACGGGGTCGGCGGCGCAATAGCGCGCGGTGACGTCGGTCGTGAGCGCGAGGCCCTTGGGGCCGTCCTTGACCCGGATCACCGCCGCGTCGCCGCCCGGCTGACGGACGCTGTTGCCGAGGATGAGATGGTCGTACTGCTCCCAGACCCAGCGCTTCGAACAGAGGTTGGGCGTCGCAAGCAGTTTCAACAAGGCGTCCCGGTTCGACACGGGCGGCGTCACCGACGCCGGGTCGATGACCGGCTGCTTCGGGGTCGGAACCCAGGGGCGGTCATAGACCGGCGCCTCGTCGCCCAGTTCCTTGATCGGCAGATCGGCCTTCACCTCGCCCTCGTGCTTGACGACGAAGCGCAGCGTGTCGGTGGTCTTGCCAACAATGGCGAAGTCCAGGCCCCATTTACGGAAGATGGCCTCCGCCTGCTGCTCGAGCTCGGGCTTCAGCACCATGAGCATGCGCTCCTGGCTTTCGGAGAGCATCATCTCATAAGCGGTCATGCCTTCTTCGCGGCAGGGCACGGCGTCGAGATCGAGCTCGATGCCGAGATTGCCCTTCGCCCCCATCTCTACGGCGGAGGAGGTGAGGCCGGCGGCTCCCATGTCCTGAATGGCGATGACGGCGCCCGAGGCCATGAGTTCGAGACAGGCTTCGAGCAGGAGCTTTTCGGAGAAAGGATCGCCGACCTGGACGGTTGGGCGCTTCTCCTCGGCGTCGGCCTCGAAGGAGGCCGAGGCCATGGTCGCGCCGTGAATGCCGTCGCGCCCGGTCTTGGAGCCGAGATAAACGATCGGATTGCCGACGCCGGCGGCCGCCGAATAGAAAATCGAATCAGCGCGGGCGAGGCCCACCGCCATGGCGTTGACGAGAATATTGCCGTCGTAAGACGAATCGAATTCCGTCGAGCCGCCGACCGTCGGCACGCCGAAGCTGTTGCCATAGCCCCCGACGCCCGCCACGACGCCCGAGACGAGATGGCGGGTCTTGGGATGCTCGGGCTGGCCGAAGCGCAGAAGGTTGAGGCAGGCGATCGGCCGCGCCCCCATGGTGAAGACGTCGCGCAAAATGCCGCCCACGCCCGTCGCCGCGCCCTGATAAGGCTCGATGAAGGAGGGGTGATTATGGCTCTCCATTTTGAAGACGCAGGCGTCGCCGTCGCCGATGTCGATCACGCCGGCGTTTTCGCCAGGGCCGCGAATCACCCAGGGGGCCTTGGTCGGCAGCTTGCGCAGATGGATGCGGGACGACTTGTAGGAGCAGTGCTCGTTCCACATCGCCGAGAAGACGCCGAGCTCCGTAAAGCTGGGCGTCCGGCCGATGAGCGAGAGGATGCGCGCATATTCGTCGGGCTTGAGCCCATGCGCGGCGGCGAGTTCGGCGTCGACTTTCGGTTCGGCTTTCGAGGCGATGGCGGTCAATGGGGCGGACCTTGCGCAAGGGGCGGCGCTTTTTTGGGCGCCGCTGCGGCGCATCATGCGCCGATTTGCCCGAGGTTCTCAGGCGTTTCTCGCCGTCTCGATTAGCGCCCGCCGTGCTGCAAGGCAACAGCGCCGGATTGTTGCGCAAGAGCCACAATAAGGAAGAATGAACTCTCCACAGGCTTTTTCTTGATATTTATCAAGCAGCGCAGGACTGAAACATAGCAACCTTCGCTCGACTCGGCGCGACGGCGTCGACCGTCTGCCAAGAGAATTCTAATGGGGGTTCCGATGAGGAATATTGTCCGCGGCGCTTTTGCTGCGATTGCCATGGGGACGGCCGCCGTCTCCGCTTACGCGGCCGATCTGCCCAGCATCAAGGCGCCGCCGCCGCCGCCGCCGCCGGTGATCGAACCCTTCCATCCGTTCCAGGTCCGCCTCAAGGTCGGCGGCGTGATCCCGACCGAGGGCTCGGCCTACATCACCGACCGCGGCACCGGCAGCTATCTCGCCGTGCCCGGCATCAACCCCTGGCCGCAGACGGCGCTCAACACCCTCGGCTACAGCGGCGGCCCGACGACGCCGTTCTTCGGCGCCAATACGAACATCTCCTCGTCCATCGTCCCGATGATCGACGTCGCCTATTATCTGACGAAGAACTGGGCGATCGAGGCGATCTGCTGCGTCACCCCGCATCACGTGACCGGCGTCGGCCCGCTTCAGGGCGCGAGCGTCATCAAGACCTGGGTGTTCCCGCCGTCCCTGATGCTGCAGTATCACTTCACGAATTTCGGCGCCTTCCAGCCCTACGTCGGCGTCGGCGTGAACTTCACCGCCTTCTGGGGCACCCGCGCCGGCAACCAAACGCAGCCGATCGCCGCGATCAACCCGGCCCTCGCCACCGCGGTCCCCGGCTTCACCGCCTGGACCAGCGCCTATTCGGCGAGCATCACCCCGTCCTGGGGCGTCGTCGGCCAGGCCGGCATCGACTATATGTTCAACGACCGCTGGGGCGTGAACGTCGACGTCAAATACATCATGATGGAGCCGACCGCGCATGTGTGGGCCGTCGCCAATACGACGCCGGTCTCGGTGGGCAGCGGCTGCTTCAACTGCGGTCCGGTGTTCGTTCCGCTGAACCTCGCGGTGAAGATCAATCCGGTCGTCATCTCGGGCGGCCTGACCTACCGCTTCGGCGCCGACTGGGGCGTTCCGAGACTGTTCTGATCGACTTAACCCCCCGAAACAGAAAACGCCGGCCCCTCGCGGGGCCGGTTTTTTTGTGTTTCTGCGGAGCGTCCTCGTTCTTTTTCGACCAGCGTTCTCGGGACGTGGCCGAAGCGATTACGAAAGTCAAAAAAACGGAGGAGCCGCGAAGGCGGCGTCGCGCGCGCGCCGCGCGTCCCCTGCCGATCAGACGGCCTTGCCCGACTTCTTCCTATTCGCCGAGCAGGCGACAGATGGCGTCGAGCTGGTCGAGGGTCTGATAGCGGATGCGGACCTCGCCGCGCTCCCCTTGATTCTTGATTTCCACTGCGAGGCCGAGCGCGTCGGCGAGCGTCTTTTCCAGCGCCCGCGTGTTCGCGTCCTTTTCCGGCCGGGGCCGCTTGCCGAGCGATGATCCGCCAGGCGCGCCCCCCGCCTGTTGCTCCTGCGCCAGCGCCTCGACGTCGCGCACGGTCAGGCCGTCTTCGACAATGCGCCGCGCCACGGCCTCGGGATTCTCGACCGCGAGCAGGGCGCGGGCATGGCCGGCGGAAATCGCGCCGTCGCGCACCAGGGCCTTGGCCGATTCGGGAAGATTCAGCAGCCGCAGCGTATTGGCGACATGGGAGCGGCTCTTGCCGATGATTTTCGCGACGTCGCTCTGCGAATAGCCGAATTCGGCGCCCAGGCGCTCATAGCCCTTGGCTTCCTCGATGGCGTTGAGGTCGGCGCGCTGCACATTTTCGATGATGGCGAGTTCGAGCGCCTCCTTGTCGTCGGCCTCGTGAATGACGATCGGCACCTCGGCGAGGCCGGCCGCCTGCGCCGCGCGCCAGCGCCGCTCGCCCGCAATGATCTCATAGGCGTCGGCGACGCCGGGGATGGCGCGCACGACAATGGGCTGGATGACCCCCTTTTCACGAATCGAATTGGTGAGATCGGCCAGATCCTCTTCCCGAAACTGGCTGCGCGGGTTTCGAGGATTGGGGCGCAAAAATTCGATCGGCGCCTTGCGCTGACCGCGCGGCCGCTCGACGGGCGCGGCTTCTCCAGCGTCGCCCAGCAGCGCGGCCAGGCCGCGGCCCAGCCGTCGGCGCGGTTCTTCAGCCATAATTCCCCTCTCCCAATGGCGTCATTACGCGAAGATCAAGCCGCGCGGAGGTTTTTTTCCCGCTGAATCACCTCGGAGGCGAGCCGCAGATAGGCCTGGCTCCCCTGACATTTGAGGTCATAGAGCAGCACCGGCTTGCCATGCGAGGGCGCCTCGGACACACGGACATTGCGCGGGATCATGGTCTCATAGACCTTGTCGCCCATGAAGCGGCGGACGTCCGCCGCCACCTGGGTCGCGAGATTATTGCGCGGGTCATACATGGTGAGCACGACGCCGTGGATCGACAGCTTCGGATTGAGCGTCCGCGTGACCTGCTCAACGGTGGAGAGAAGCTGCGACAGGCCTTCGAGCGCAAAAAATTCGCATTGCAGCGGCACAACCACCGCGTCGGCGCTCGCCAGCGCGTTGATGGTCAAAAGATTAAGCGAGGGTGGACAGTCGATGAGAATATAATCGTAGCGCCTGCCGTCATGCAGCTCGGCGGCGACGAGTTCGGCGAGCGCGCGCTTCAGACGGAAGGCGCGGTCCTTGTCGCCCGCGATTTCGAGCTCCACGCCGAGCAGATCGAGCGTTGATGGCGCAATGGACAGGCGGGGCACCACGGTCTCGACAATGGCGTCGGCCAGGCTCGACTCGCCGAGCAGAACGTCATAAGTCGAGAGGGTGCGGCTCTTGCGATCGACGCCGAGGCCGGTCGAGGCGTTGCCTTGCGGGTCCAGGTCGATGACGAGGACCTCCTCGCCCACCGCCGCCAGGGCGGTGCCGAGATTAATCGCCGTCGTCGTCTTGCCGACGCCGCCCTTTTGATTGGCGAGGACAAGCACGCGCGGCCCGTTAGTCTGTCCGGTCAAAATCTGCCTCAGGCGGTGAATTGACGACGATCAATCTGGCGCGCGGATGTGTGCGACTCTCAATTGTCCTAATGTCGAAATTACCGAGGCGGCGGGCGGCGGTCAATTCGTCCTGCCACTCCTCCCCCTTCAAAAACACGCCCGTTGCGCCGTTTTCCAAGGGTTTGCGCGCCAATTCCATGAGCCGGCCGAGCGGGGCCAGCGCACGCGCGCTGATGGCCTCGACTTGTCCGACGAGCGGCGGGAGCGCGCCCTCGATTCGCTCGGCATGCACCGTTGCAGGCGCGCCTGTTTCACGTGAAACAGCGCGCAGAAAAGCGGCCTTGCGTTGGTCGCTTTCAATGAGATGGACCCGAGCGCCGGGACGATCCTTGAGCAATAAGGCCGTCACCAGGCCGGGAAAGCCGGCCCCCGACCCCAGATCCGCCCACGTCTTGGCTTCCGACGCCGCCGCGAGGACCTGCGCCGAATCGGCGAAGTGCCTCAGCCAGACGTCGTTGACGGTGTTTGCCGCAACAAGGTTGATCTTGGCCTGCCAGCGCCGCAGCAAGGTCTCAAAGAGGCTGAGCTCCTGCTCGATCGGCCGGAGCGCTGGGAAACGCTCGAGCGCCTTTGCGCGTCCGTCGCTCACGCCCGGCGGGCCCGCGCGGCGAGCAAGGTCAAGGCTGAAGGCGTCATGCCGTCGATGCGCTGGGCCTGGCCGAGGGTGCGGGGCCGCAGGAACGCCAGCTTGCCGCGCAACTCGGCCGAAAGACCGGCGATCGACTCGTAATCCAGCGCCTCGGGCAGGGCGAGTTGCTCGTCACGGCGGAAGGCGTCGATGTCCGCCTGCTGGCGGTCGAGATAGACGGCGTAACGCGCGTCTGTCTCGATCCGCTCCGCCGTCGCCGCGTCGATTTCGGAGAGTTCGGGCCAAATTTGGCTCAGGCGCCCGACTGTGATTGCGGGCAGGGCGAGCAGGGCGAAGCCGGTGCGCCGCTGGCCGTCCTGATTGACGGGCAGCCCCTGCTTGAGCGCCGCGGCCGAGGTGAGCGAGACGCCTTCCAGCAAGACGCGGGCGCGCGTCATTTTCTCGGCGCGGGCGGCGAAAATCTGCCGGCGGGCCGGCCCGACGCAGCCAAGGTCGATCCCCCTGGGGGTCAGCCGCTCGTCGGCGTTATCCGCGCGCAGGGATAGCCGATATTCGGCGCGCGAGGTGAACATGCGATAGGGCTCGCTCACGCCGCGCGTCACCAGATCGTCGATCATGACGCCGAGATAGGCCTCGGCGCGGTCGAAAACGATCGGGGCCTGATCCGCCGCGAGCCGCGCGGCATTGAGACCGGCGACCAGTCCCTGCGCCGCCGCCTCTTCATAGCCGGTCGTTCCGTTGATCTGTCCCGCGAAAAACAGTCCCTTCAGGCGCTTGGTTTCGAGCGCCGGCGTCAATTCGCGCGGATCGACATAATCATATTCGATGGCATAGCCCGGTCGCAGAATGCGCGCCGACTCCAGCCCCGGGATGGCGCGGATGAACGCCTCTTGCGTGGCGACGGGCAGGGAGGTGGAAATCCCGTTGGGATAAACCGTGTCGTCGTCCAGTCCCTCCGGCTCGAGAAAGATCTGATGGCCGTCGCGATCGCCGAAGCGCGTGACCTTGTCTTCGATGGAGGGGCAATAGCGAGGCCCCGGGCCGGAAATCGCCCCGGTTTTGAGAGGCGAGCGATGCAGATCAGCGCGGATCACGTCATGCGACTGCGCGGTCGTCCGGGTCATCGCACAGGCGATCTGCCGATTCTCGAGGCGCGTGGTGAGCGTCGAAAAGGGCTCGGGCGCTTCGTCGCCAAATTGTTTTTCGAGTGCGTCCCAGCCGATCGTTCTGCCATCCAGGCGCGGCGGCGTGCCGGTCTTGAGCCGCGCAACGGCAAAGCCGGCCGCACGCAATCGGCGTGAGAGGCCCAGCGCCGGCGGATCGCCCATGCGGCCGGCGGGCGTGCGCACATCGCCGATATGGATGACCCCGCCAAGGAACGTCCCCGTCGTGATCACCACGGCCTCGGCGCGGATCTCGTCCCCAGCGGCGGTCACCGCGCCGCGCACGCGATCGCCCTCGAACAGAAGATCCTCGACCGAGCCCTCGAGCACAGCAAGGTTCTGCGTCGCCTCGATCGCCGCTTGCATGGCCGCGCGATACAGCTTGCGGTCCGCCTGAGCGCGCGGTCCGCGGACGGCGGGCCCCTTGGAGCGGTTCAGCATGCGGAACTGGATGCCGCCGAGATCGGCGACGCGGCCCATCAGGCCGTCGAGCGCGTCGATCTCGCGGACAAGCTGGCCCTTGCCGAGCCCGCCGATCGCGGGATTGCAGGACATGACCCCGATCGTTTGGCGGGAATGGGTGATCAGCGCGGTCCGCGCGCCGAGCCGCGCCGCAGCCGCGGCGGCTTCGCAGCCCGCGTGGCCGCCGCCAATCACAATCACGTCGAAGGATCGCATCGCCTGCACAGTTCCTGGCCCCAGCTTGCCTGTTTCACGTGAAACAGCCTGCCTGCTACTTCCCAATGCAAAAGCGGGAGAAAACCGCGTCGAGCACATGCTCGACGTCGACGGCGCCGACAATGCGCCCCAGCGCCCGCGCAGCGGAACGTAAATCCTCCGCCACAAATTCCAAGTCCTTTTCGCGCGCCTCGGCGGCTTCGACCGCGAGAAGGGCCGAGGCCACGGCGGCGCGGTGCCGCTCACGAATGAACAGAGCGGCGCCGCCGTCGCCCAGTCTCGCCTCGGCCCGCGCCGCAACGGCTGCAAACAGCTCTTCCAGCCCGGCGCCGGTCGAAGCTGAAATGCCGAGCCAACCTCCGGGCGCGGTAAAAAGATCGCCTTTGGTGGCGATCTTCAAGACCTGCGTCCCCCCCGGGATATGCGCGGGCTCGGTCTCGCCGCCGGGCGACAGCCACAATAGCAGATCGGCGGTTTCGACCCGCCGCAGCACGCGGTCCACGCCGATCCGTTCGATCTCTTCCGCCGCTTCGCGTAGCCCCGCGGTGTCGATGAAGGTAACCGGGAGACCCTTCAAATCGAGATGAGCCTCGATCATATCGCGGGTCGTGCCGGGGGTCGGGGAGACGATCGCGAGGTCACGACGCGCGAGCGCGTTGAGCAGCGTGGATTTGCCGGCGTTGGGCGGCCCCAGCAGCATGGCGAGGAAGCCCTCGCGCATCCGCTCGGAGGCCGGGGCCTCGGCGAGCGCCGCCTGCATCGCGCGGCAAAGCGGCGCGAGGCGCCGGCAGAGCCCGTCGCGGTCGAAACTCCCCACGTCAGCCTCGTCGCTGAAATCGAGTTCGGCTTCGACGAGCGCCAGAGCGTCAACGAGCGCCGCGCGCCAGTCCTCCACCTGCCGGCGCAAGGCCCCGCCGGCGATGCGCAACGCCTGGCGCCGCTGCCCTTCGGTCTCCGCGTCGATGAGATCCGCCAGCGCCTCGGCCTGGGAGAGATCCAATTTGCCATTGGCGAAGCCGCGTCGGGCGAATTCGCCGGGCTCAGCCGGACGCAGGCCCGGACGGCGCGAGAGCGCCTGGAGCACGGCGTCGACCACCGCCCGGCCGCCGTGAATATGCAGCTCGGCATAGTCCTCGCCTGTCGGGGACTGGGGCGCGGGGAAAAACAGCGCCAGCCCCTGATCGAGCGCCTCGCCGTTTTCCGGGTCGCGCAGGGTGACGAAGCGGGCCTGACGGGCGGCGCCCCGTGCGCCAGTGAACTCCACCAGAACAGTCCCGGCAGCCGGTCCCGAGAGTCGGATCACGGCGATCGCCGCGCGACCCGCCCCGGAGCCAAGGGAAAAAACCGTATCCATGGCTAGCCCGCAGAAACCCGCGCAGGCGGATGCGCCTCACTGCCGCGAAGCCGCTGCCGGTAGATGCGGCGGAAGGCGAGGGTGGGCGCGTCGGTGCGGACGGACGCTTCCTCGCCAGGCGGCGGGACTTCGCCCGGCAGGGACGACTCGACGATCCGCCGGTCCTCGGTGGCGATACGGCCGTTCATCAGTCGGAACACTGGATGGAGCAGCGGCGAGCGGGCAAAATCCCGGAGGGTGAGCAGCAGCAGCCGGGTCGTCCTGTCGTCTTCGGGGATGCAGGCCACCATGAGACGCAACAGCTTCCCCGGCGGGTCGATGCAGAGCTCCATGACATTGGGAAAGCGATAGTCGAGGCTCCCCGGACGCGTCTCGCCATTGATTTCATTGGAGATATGAAGCCCGTAGGGGCGCTCCTGCAGGAGCATGTCCATCCGCGCGCCCTCAACGAGCCGGCTCAACTCCTTGCCGATCGTCCGGCGATGGACATAGGGCAGATGCGGCATGTCGAGCATATTTTCCATCACCCGCGTCCAATGAGCGCGCCAAACGACGGACTGGGCGCACAGCACGACCTTGGGGGCGGTAAAACTCTCCGAGACGTCAGGCTCGGTCGGCGGCGCGAAGCCCGTATGGAGCCACACGAGCCCGGCGATCTCGCGCACGGGCAGGGCGATGGCGCTCAGGGTTTCGAGCTTGGCGTCCGGATTCCAGGGGACGCCGCAATTGCGCCCCGTCCCGTCGAACCGCCAGCCATGGAAGGGGCACTCGATCTCGCCCCCCGCCACCCGGCCGAGCGACAAAGCCACGCCCCTATGCGGGCAGCGGTCGATGAGCGCGGCGGCCGTGCCGGCGGGGTCGCGGAAGAGAACGACGCGCTCGCCCGCGATCCGGAGCGGGAGCGGCGCCCCGGGTCTCAAATCCCCGGAAAGGGCGACGAAGGTCCAGACATTGGCGAAATTGGCGAACATTCCGTGCCTAGCGTCCGACGTTGAAGATGGATCAACCTTTGAAGACATTGCTTCGATGCCATGCCAAGAATTTCGGGTGGGGGCGCAACTCGGGCCTCTTCGGGACAAGCAGCCGCTCATTCCCGCCGAGGAAGCGGTCAATCGTATCCGGAACCCGATCTTTCGCGAGGAGCAGCCTGTAATCGTCATCCACTGAGATTAGACCCCTGTCGAACATCCAATGGAAGGTTCCCGAGAGCGCCATGCCGTTGCGGACACTGTCGGGCCCACGGTGCTCGACCGGTCTAATATGCGCGGCCTGAACCTCGGAGCGACCGCCGCCGTTGATTATCTTGACGCCGCACATGGCGCAGGTGTCGAGGTAAGCGTCTTTCACCGCCGCAGCAAATGCCCTGTCTCTAAACGGCCGCGACGTGAGTTGTTCGATGATCCGACGATCCTGTTCGAGGGGCTCGTCGTAGATAAATTTAGATCCTTCTTCGGAAAAGCCCGGAATCGGCTGCAAAGGCGCTTCGGGGATGTCTGGCGCTAATCGAAGGCGCGGTTCGGCCCCAATGATGTGACCAAAGCCGGCAGCCCAAATCAAATCGTACTCGGCGTCGCTCAGATTTCGAACCGCGCGCCCGAATGCGCCCTTGTTCGTCGAGCCGTCCGGCTTCTCAAGACCGGACTCGTAAAAGTGGCTTCCTTCGCGGAAATGAACCGGACGCGTGAATTGAAGATAATCCTCTACCTCTGCGAAAAAATGATCCGCGCGTGTCGGATCGGGGGCGACGCGGACGAGACGCGCCGTTGCAAAATAAACCTGCGCGCCGCCTCGGCTGGCTGGGTCGTTTGAGGATCGCCTCGGCTCGTAATAGACGATCCAGTCGCCGACTGCGCGTTCCACCTGATTCAAATAAGTCTTTGGAAAATGATAACGCACCTCGGGGAGGTCGTCATAGGACGACGCGCTCTTCGTGGTGAACACCGCCTTCGTCATGGTCTCGCCCGGCGACGCTTCAGCCCAAACCCCAAAGCGCAGCTTGTCACCTACTGCGGCGCGCCCGAAGGACAGCGCGCGCCGCAGCTTGGCTCGTTAGGTGTTCATCGAATCGAAGAAGGCCTGATTGCCCTTCGGCGTTTCTCTGAGCTTTCCGAGCAGGAATTCGATGGCGTCGACCGTGCCCATCGGATTGAGGATGCGGCGCAGGACGTACATCTTCTTGAGGATGTCGGGCGCGACGAGCAGGTCTTCCTTGCGGGTGCCGGAGCGCGTGATGTCGAGCGCCGGAAAGACGCGCTTGTCGGCGACCTTGCGGTCGAGAATGATCTCGCTGTTGCCGGTGCCCTTGAACTCTTCGAAAATCACCTCGTCCATGCGCGAGCCGGTGTCGATCAGCGCGGTGGCGATGATGGTCAGCGAACCGCCCTCCTCGATATTGCGCGCCGCGCCGAAGAAGCGCTTGGGGCGCTGCAGAGCGTTGGCGTCGACGCCGCCGGTCAGCACCTTGCCCGATGACGGCACCACGGTGTTGTAGGCGCGGCCCAGACGCGTGATCGAATCGAGCAGGATCACCACGTCGCGGCGATGTTCGACGAGGCGCTTGGCCTTTTCGATCACCATTTCGGCGACCTGCACATGGCGCACCGCCGGCTCGTCGAAAGTCGAGGAAATGACTTCGCCGCGCACGCTGCGCTGCATGTCCGTGACTTCTTCGGGACGCTCGTCGATCAGCAAAACGATCAGATAGCATTCCGGGTGATTGGTGGTGATCGACTGCGCGACGTTCTGCAGCAGCACCGTCTTGCCCGTGCGCGGCGGCGCGACGACCAGCGCGCGCTGCCCCTTGCCGATCGGCGCGACGAGGTCGATGACCCGCGCGGACAGGTCTTTCTTGGTCGGATCGTCGATTTCGAGCTTCAGGCGCTCGTCGGGATAGAGCGGCGTGAGATTGTCGAAGGGCACCTTGTGGCGCACCTTCTCGGGATCCTCGAAATTGATGGTGTTGACCTTGAGAAGAGCGAAATAACGCTCGCCCTCTTTCGGGCTGCGGATCATGCCCTCGACCGTGTCGCCGGTGCGCAGTCCGAATTTGCGGATCTGCGAGGGCGACACGTAGATGTCGTCCGGACCCGCGAGATAGTTCGCGTCGGGCGAACGCAGGAAGCCGAAGCCGTCCTGCAGCACCTCGACCACGCCCTCGCCGACGATCTCGACGTCGCGGCTGGCGAATTGCTTCAAAATCGCGAAGAGCAGCTCCTGCTTGCGCAGCAGCGACGCATTTTCGACTTCATGCTCCTCGGCAAAAGCAAGAAGCTCGGCGGCGGACTTTGCCTTCAAGTCCGAAAGTTTGATTTCCCGCATGTGGGCCTTCGATAAGAGACGAGCGTTCGGAGAGAGGGCAGGGGGATGGGAATAAATGTTCCGCACGCCGAGACAGTGCTTCGGCGGTCGACGACTCGACTATCTGCCAGAGGTGAGGATTATTCTCATAAAGGTTTTTTCCGCGCGACGCAAGCGCCCTCAGAAGGGCTTCACGATCGCCATGACGACGATCCCGATCATGAGCACGGTCGGAACCTCGTTGATTGCGCGGAAGAAACGCGAGGAGTGACGGTTGGCGTCGCTCGCGAACCGCCGGAGCAGCGCGCCGTCATAAAAATGGGCGCCGGTGAGAAGCAGGACAAGCCCGGCCTTCACATGAAACCAGCCCTGGGCGAAGGCGCCGGCGTCCGCCGCCATGAACGCTCCGGTGAGCCAGGCGACGACCATCGCCGGGGTCATGATGTAGCGATAAAGCCGCCGCTCCATGATCTTGAAGGTCTCGGACTGCGGCCCGGACGCCGTCTCCGCGTGATAGACGAACAGACGTGGCAAATAAAGCAGCCCCGCCATCCAGCTGATGATGGCGACGACATGCAAGGCCTTGATCCAGAGATACATTCTAGCTCCTGCCGAAACCGCGCCTCACCTTGGCGACGAGACGCTCGACATGCTCGATCGGCGTTTGCGGCAAAATGCCATGCCCGAGGTTGAAAATATGTGGACGACCGTGGAAGGCGTCGAGAATCGTATCGATTTCCCGATCGAGCGCCGAACCGCCGGCGAGCAGCGCCAGCGGATCGAGATTGCCCTGCAGGCAGACCGTCGAGGCGGTTTCGCTGACGGCCCAGCTGGCGTCGAGCGCCGTGTCGAGCCCATAGCCCTCGGCGCCGAGCCGGCGGGTCAGCCCCGGAAGCTGCGCGTCTGCGCCGCGCACGAAGGCGATGACCGGCGTCGCCGGGCGCTTCTCCTTCAGCGCCGCGACCATGCGGGCGATGGGCCTGGCGCACCAGGCCTCGAATTCATTGGCCGGGAGGACGCCCGCCCAGCTGTCGAAAATCTGCACGACTTCGACGCCGGCGTCGATCTGGCGGGTCAAATAGTCGACCGAGGCCTCGACCAGCCGGTCGATCAGCTGCTGAAACGCCTCGTGGTGCCGGAAAGCGAAGAGGCGGGCGGGCGCCTGGTCGGGCGTGCCCTTGCCCGCGATCATGTAGCTCGCGACCGTCCAGGGCGCGCCGCAGAAACCGATGAAGGCGACGTCGCCGGGCAACTGCGACTTCACCCGATCGATGGTCTCGAAGACGGGCGAGAGTTTCTCCACGTCGAAGGCGCCGAGACGGGCGACGCCCTCGGGCGTCTCGATCGGCGCGAGCCGCGGCCCCTCGCCCGTCTCGAAGGAGACCGTCTGCCCCATGGCGTCGGGAACGACGAGAATGTCGGAAAAGAGGATCGCCGCGTCGAAGTGGAAGCGCCGAATCGGCTGAAGCGTCACTTCGGCGGCCATGGCCGGCGTGTAGCAGAAATCGAGGAAGCTTTTCGCCTGCGTCCGCAGCGCTCGATATTCCGGCAGATAGCGTCCCGCCTGACGCATGAGCCACAGCGGCGGGACCTCTTGCGCGACGCCGCGCAGGGCCGCGATCAGGGGTTTTTCCTCGGTCAAAGCTCACATCTCCCGCATCACTCGGCTCAGGTCCTTGCAAATGTGACGTAGCCCGAAAGCCCAAAAAATTAAAATCCTTTAAAAAAGGATTGATTTACTTTTTGTTAACCAACGATCGGCAGTGGTTAATTTTTGTTAACCTTTTCTCCACAGGGCCAGCCGGGTGGGACGACTCGCCCGCGAGCCCGCCGAGAATCGGGAAGAGCGCTAAAAATATTTATTATTCAATTACTTACTTCTAGAGCCCGCTGGGGAAAAACCCGGCTCTGAATGTTTATGAGTCTTGAGCCGTCGATTCACGGCGCCGCGTTGGAGATCGGCTTGCCTGTTGAAAGCCGGTCGTGGATATGCCCAGCTGTCGACAGCGCCCCGTCGAGACGAGCGCGCCGTCCCCGCTTTCCAAAGTTTTTAGCCCTGGCTGTGGATGAGCCATTCGTGAGCGAAGCCCCGTCCTTCTCCCTCTGGCGCGCCGACGCGCCGCTGATTCTCGCCTCGAAAAGCGCCGGCCGGCGGCAGGTGCTGGCTCAGGCCGGCCTGCCCTTCGAATCATGGCCCGCCGACGTCGACGAGCGTGCAATCGAACAGGCGCTCGGTCCTGTCGGCGCCGATTCGGTTGCGCAGGCGCTCGCCCGCGCCAAGGCGCTTGCCGTCTCGGTCGAGGCGCCGGGGCGTCTCACGCTCGGCGCCGATCAGGTGGCAAGCTGCGGCGAGCGGCTCTTCGGCAAGCCCGAAAGCATGGAGAAGGCGGCGGCGCTCTTGCGCTTTCTTTCCGGCCGCCGGCATCGGCTGCACGCGGCCATCGCGCTCGCGCGCGATGGCGCGGTGATCTATGAGACGGTGGCCCACGCCGATCTCGAGATGCGGCCTTTGAGCGACGCCTTCATCGACGCCTATCTCGCGGCGATGGGAGAGACGGCGCTGACGACGGCCGGCGCCTATCAGGTCGAAGGTCTCGGCGCGCATCTTTTTCAAGAGGTTGCGGGCGATCACTGGACGATCATGGGCCTGCCGTTGTTGCCGCTTCTCGACGTTCTGCGTCGCATCGGCGCGCTCGTCGGGTGATCTCGTGCTGAAGATCGGTCTCACCGGCTCCATCGGTATGGGCAAATCGACCACAGCGCAGATGTTTCGCGACGCGGGCGCGCCGGTGCTCGATTCTGACCAGATCGTCCACGATCTTTACCGTGGCGCGGCCGTGGCGCCGATCGAAGCGGCCTTTCCAGGCGTCGCCGTCGACGGCGTGGTCGACCGCGGGCGGCTTGCCGAACGGGTCCTCGGCGATCCGGACGCCTTGAAACGGCTCGAAGACATTGTGCATCCGCTCGTCTGGGCCGCCCGCGATCAGTTTTTAACGGAGCAGGAAGCGAAGGGCGCGCGCCTCGTCGTCTATGACGTGCCGCTGCTCTTCGAGACGGGCGCCGAAAAGAGCGTCGACGTCATTGTCGTCGTCTCGGCGCCGGAAGATGTGCAAAAAGCCCGCGTTCTGGCGCGACCCGGCATGACGGCGGAAAAATTCGCAGCCATCCTCGAAAAGCAGGTTCCCGATTCGGAAAAGCGCGCGCGCGCCGATTTCGTGGTGCGCACGGACCAGGGACTCGACGCGGCCCGCGCCCAGGTGCAGGAACTTCTGCGGACATTGGCGGCGAGAGCTTGAATGCGCGAAATTGTCTTCGATACCGAAACCACCGGCCTCGATCCGGCGCAGGGCCACCGCGTCGTCGAGATCGGCGCGGTGGAGATTTCCAATCTCATCCCGACCGGCCGCATCTTCCACGCTTATATCGACCCCGAGCGCGACATGCCGGAGGAGGCCTTTCGCGTTCACGGCCTCTCGCGTGAATTCCTGCTGCAGCACCGGAAGTTTCGCGAGATCGTGGCGGAATTCGTCGATTTCATCGAGGACAGTCCGCTCGTCGCCCACAACGCCGAATTCGACGTGCGCTTCCTCAACGCCGAATTCGCTCTAGAAAAGTTGCCGGCGTTGTCGCCCGCCCGCATTATCGACACGCTCGCCATGGCGCGGCGGCTTCATCCCGGCAGTCCGGCGTCACTCGACGCGCTCTGCCAGCGTTACGGCGTCGATCTATCGCGGCGCGACAAGCATGGCGCTTTGCTCGACGCCGGGCTCCTGGCGGAGGTCTATGCCGAGTTGCGCGGCGGACGGCAGGCGGCTTTGTCGCTTGCAACCGTCAGCGTCGCGCGCCGGGCGCAAATCGGAAATGATCTGTTGCGCGCGCGGCCGGCCCCGCTTCGAAGCCGCCTGACCGCGCTCGAGGACGAGGCGCATCGCGCCTTCCTGTCCACGCTCGGGAAGGCCGCCATTTGGGACAAATATCTGCCGCAGATACAAGAAAGCGGAGAGCAACCGCCCTCCGCCGCTTGAGTCTCCGTTCGCCCTGCCGATTTAAGCGTTCGCCGTTCCCTGCTGACCGGCGGCTTCGGCGGCCTTTTGCTGATAGAGGGCGACGAAATCGATGGGGTCGATGTAGAGCGGCGGGAAGCCGCCGTTGCGCGTCGCCTCCGCCACGATCTGGCGCACGAAGGGGAAAAGCAGGCGCGGGCATTCGATCATCACGATCGGATGGACCTGCTCCTGGGGGATATTGATGAGGCGGAACACGCCGCCATATTCGAGGTCGAGCTTGAACAGCACGTTGGGACCGTCGCCGGCCTTGGCGTCGAGCGTCAGCGACACTTCGAAATCGGTGGGCGCGAGCTGTTTGGCGTTGACGTTGACCTGAATGGAAATGTCGGGCGCCTTCTGCTGCGGCCCGAGCGAGTTCGGCGCATTGGGGTTCTCGAACGAAAAATCCTTCAGATATTGCACGAGCGCATTAAGGGCCGGCGCGCCCCCCGCCGCAGCGTTGGCGCCATTTCCATTTGTGTCGGTCATCTGAGGGATCTCCAGCCTTGCGCTGACAAGAAAAAAAGCCGCGCCCGCCTAACACGTCTGCCTCTCGCGAACAAGGCTGCGGCGCTCACGGCGAGGGCGCCGAAAGCCCGTCCTTCTTGCGGCGCTTGCGTTTGGGCCGGCCGCTCGCCGTGAGATGTTTCCACTCGTGCGGGGCGAGGTCGATCGTCTGCGGTCCGGCGGCGCGGGCGTCGCCGCCACGGCTGCGGAAGCGGGCCAGCAGGCCAGCGCGGAAGGAAGGCGATTTCAGCGCCAGGCCGGCGATGTCCGAGGCGAAGCCTGGCAGGATCAACAGGAGCGAGGCGAGCGCCTGCAGGACGCCGTCGAGCATGGCGCCGTCTGCGCGCAGCCGCCCGCGCTCGCGCCAGACCGTCAGCAGGCGCCTCACGTCGGAGAGGCCGAGCGCGGTCGTGCCGAGACCGAGCGCAATCGTGGCGAGAAGCCCCACCGCCCGCAGTACGAACGCGAAGGCGAGAATTTCAAGCGCGAGCCAAAGGCCCAGCGCCAGGCCGATGAGCTTGGTCCTGTCGTTCACGGCTGGAAGGCTCTCCCGCGGGCTCGCGAGAACGCCTTGCGGCGCAATGCCTGCGGCGATCCGCGCGGCCCTTGATTCGTGACATGCGAGCCGCGACATGGTAGCCGAGAAAAGCTCGATCTGGGAGAGATCAATGTCGCCCTCCGGCGAACCCTTCGACCCGTCGCTGATCGTCTTCGCGGCGCTCGCCATCTTCGTCGTCTGGAAGCTGCGCTCCGTGCTCGGCGTGCGCGTCGACCGCGAGCAGGCTCCGCCCGCCCGGTTCGAGCCGCGGCGCGCTTCGCTGGGGCCGGCCCCGTTGCCCGGCGCGCCGCCGGCCGAGGATATGCCGGCCCTGCGCCCCGACGACCACTGGAGGGGCGTCGCCGAAAAGGAGGACGCGGCCCCCGGCCTCGACGCCATCGCTGCGGCCGACCCGCGTTTCGACGGCCGCGCCTTTCTGGACGGCGCGCGTCGCGCTTACGAAATCATCGTGACGGCCTTCGCCAAGGGCGACCGCGACACGCTGCGCCCGCTTCTCTCCAAGGACGTCTTCGACGGTTTCGCCGGCGAGATCGCCCGCCGCGAACAGGCCGGCGAAACCATGGAGACGGCCATTGTCGCCATCGACTCGGCCCTCGTCGACGCCGCCCGCGCCGCGCCGCGCTTGAACGAGATCACCGTGCGCTTCGCCGTGCGCCTGATGACGATCCGCAAGGACAAGGCGGGCGAGACGATCGACGGCGGCAATACCGTGCCGGTCGAGGAGCTGTGGACCTTCGCGCGCGATCCGCGCGCCTCGGACCCGAACTGGAAGCTCGTCGCCACCCGCGCCGTCTGATCCCTTGCGCGCGCCGGGGGATTTCGCGCCTCTCTCCTTCGCGGCGATCCCCGGCGCCGGGGCGGATGATCTCGACGCCGCCCTGTCCGTCTTCCGGCGTTCCGCCGCCCGGCTTCTGGGCGGCGAAGACGCGCAACGACCGGCCTGCGCTCCCTCGCCCGCCCTGATCGCCGCCGCGCGCGCCGCGCTGACCGATCCAGTCCCGGGCTCGGAATTTTTTTCGCGCTGGTTTACGCCCTTCCGTCTCCCCCACAAAGGCTTCGTCACGGCCTATTACGAGCCGGAGGTTGACGCGCGGCTCGCGCCCGAGCCGGGCTTTGCGACGGCGGCGCTCTCGCGTCCGCCCGACCTCGTCACGCTCAACGCGGCGCCGCTTGTCGCGCCGACGGGCGAGACGCTGACGAGCGGGCGCCGCCTGCCGGACGGCAGGCTCGCGCCCTACCCCACGCGGCGCGAAATCGAGGAGGCGGAGGCGAAGGAGGACGAAGCGATGGCGCGGCTTCATCCTGCGGAGCGCGCGACGCGGGCGTCTCGAATGACCGCGCCGATCGCCTATGTGCGAGATCCGGTCGAGCTTTTTCTCATCCAGGTGCAGGGCTCGGCGCGCCTGCGCCTCCCCGATGGACGCCGCCTCGCTCTCACCTATGACGGGCGCAACGGCTGGCCTTACACGTCAGTCGGCCGGCTCATCATCGAGCGGGGGTTGGCGCCGGCGGCGGAGACGTCGCTCGAGCGGCTGAAGGCGACATTGCGGGAGATGGGGGTCGGGCGCGATCAGCCAGGGCGAAGGCTGATGCAGGAAAATCGATCTTATGTATTCTTCCGCCTCGACGACTCAGACGACCGGCGCCTCGGGCCGATCGGGGGCGAAGGCGTTCCCTTGACGCCGCTGCGCTCGATCGCCGTGGACCGGTCGCTCTGGAGCTATGGCCTCCCCTTTTGGATCAGCGCGCGGATCCCGTGGGAAGGCGAAGCGGAGACGGGATTTCAGCGGCTGATGATCGCGCAGGACACGGGATCGGCGATTTTGGGCGCGGCGCGCGCCGATTTGTTTTTCGGCGCGGGCGACCGCGCGGGCGCGCTCGCCGGCCGCGTGCGTCACGACGCGGATGTCGTCGTCCTGCTCCCGCGCGAGGCGCCGGCGCCATGAGCGACAAGCCGCGCTACATGCGCCGCCTGACCCATGCCGAGGCGGAGTTGTGGACAATCGTCACGGCCAATGTGCGCCCCTTTCACGCCAGGCCTCCCGCGCAAAACGAAGCGCCGCCCGCGCCTGTCGTTGCGGAATCGCTGCGCGAGGCCGGTCAAAAGCCCGCGCCCGTCGCCCATCTCGACCGCCCGCCCGCCCCCAGGCCCCCGGCGCCGCTCGTCGAGATCGACCATCGCACCCGGGTAAAAATCAAGCGCGGGCGCCTCGACGTCGACGCGCGGCTGGACCTCCACGGCATGCGCCAGGACGAGGCGCAGCGCGCGCTCACCGGCTTTCTGCGCCGCGCCCAGGCCGACGGCGCCAAGGTCGCCATCGTCGTGACGGGCAAGGGCCTGTCGCGCGAGGAGGGCGGCGTGTTGCGCCGGGTCGTGCCGATGTGGCTGCAGGCCCCGCATTTGCGCGACGTCGTCGTCGGCTTTGGCGAAGCGGCGCGCCATCACGGCGGCGAGGGCGCGCTTTACGTGCAGATCCGCCGCGCCGAGCGAATGCGGCGCCGCTGAACTCGCCGAACGTCGCCAGCGTCTTATTCTCTTGTAGATCGCAAAAAACCGCGCGACGGGAGAAGGAGGGCCTGATGTTTAAGGGCAAGACGGCGCTGGTCACCGGGTCGACGCGCGGCATCGGCTTCGAGATCGCCCGCGCCTTCGCGGCGAAAGGCGCCAATGTCGTCGTCAATGGCGCCGGCGATTCCGCCCGCGTCTCGGCCGCCGCATCTGAAATCGCAAAGGAGTTTGGGGTGGAGGCGCTCGCCTGGCGCGCCGACGTCTCCGACCCCGAAGAGGTCGACGCCATGGTTGCGGCGGCGCGCGAGAGGTTTGGCGTCGTCGACATTCTCGTCGCCAACGCCGGCGTGCAGCATGTGGCGCCGATAGAAGACTTCCCGCTGCAAGAATGGCGGCGGGTGCTCGACACCAATCTCTCATCGGCTTTTTACGCCTTGCGGGCGGCCTTGCCGGGAATGAAGGCGCGGCAATGGGGACGCGTCATTTTGATCGCGTCCGCGCACGCCTCGATCGCTTCGCCCTATAAGAGCGCCTATGTCGCCGCCAAACATGGCCTCGCCGGCCTCGCCAAGACCGCGGCGCTGGAAGTCGCCAGCCACGGGATCACCGTCAACGCCATCGCGCCGGGCTATGTCTGGACGGAGCTCGTCGAACGCCAGATTCCGGCGACGATGGCGGCGCGCGGCATGACGCGCGAGGAAGTCATCGACAAGGTGCTGCTCGCCGCGCAGCCGACGCGCCGCTTCGTCACGCCTCGAGAGGTCGCCGCCTTCGCCGTCTTCCTCGCCTCCGAGGAAGCCTGCGCCATCACCGGCGCCATTTTACCGATGGATGGCGGCTGGACGGCGCAATGATGAACCGCTCCGAGCAATTTTTTAGGTTTCCGCCCGAGCGCGCCAATCACTGAAAATGCACGACGGCGCCGTTGAGCCCAGCAGCTCTGCGCCGTTGGCGTTGACGGGGCGACGACTAAACCTTAACCGTATTCTTGACCGAGCGCTTTCGTCGAGACATTGCCCCTTCGTGAGCCCATTTTGGAAAAAGCCCATGTCGATGAGCGCGTATCGTTGGAGAATCGTCGTTTCGATAGAGGTTTTCGCAATTCTCATCGTCTCCGCCGGGCTGTGCGAGATCGCGTTACATATTTTGAACCTTCCACCCGCCCCGACCGTTGGATGGAAATGGGAGACGAGCCCGTATAAGTCAGACCTTTACGCCAGCAAGAGCGACGTTAACCAGTTGGGTTTGCGGGGCCGCCCTATTGAGTACGCCAGGGACGATTTCGTTGTCGTGCTGGTGGGAGATTCGTACGTCGAGGCGGGATTCCAGCCAAAGGAGAGAATGCCCGAGAGAGTTCTCGAGGATATTCTAAAAACTAAGTATCGACGCGATGACATCAAGGTCTTCAGCGTTGCTTCCGCGGGATGGGGCCAGGATCAGGAAGTCCTGGCTCTGAGCGCATATCTCGCAGAGTTCCGGGCCGATCTCGTCTTGATGTGGCTGACGCCCATAAACGACTATTGGGAGAACGGGAACATAGACAGAAGCGTGACGAAGGTCGCGGGGCGGATCAAACCGACTTTCGACCTGCGCACGGGCGATATCGAGACCCCTTCGTTTCGTTCGAAGTTGTGGCTGCTCCTGGAGACGCTGTCGGCGCGCCTTCATTTTGGGCAAGGAGGCACAATAGAGCAGCTCTATTTGGACGATTGGCTCAAGCATACGCCGCGGTCGTCTCTCGCGCCGACCTCGGCGTCCTCGTGTCCGGCGACAGAAGTCGGTCAGCTGGACATCGTGGATTCTTCCTATCCTCAAATCACCGCTCTCACCGCAGAAGACGTCGCGAATGGCCGCAGCCACTTTTCTCATTTCATCAGGCCTCTCGGCGCACGTGAATTATATCAAATCGACATCACGCACCGTTTGATTCGAAAAGCCATGGACGTCGCAAAGCGAAGCGGCGCACAGTTCAAAGTGCTGAACACCTTCAATGGCGAATTGGACCGGGCGCTCAAGCGCGTGAGTTGCGTGAGAGACGCGACGACCGGCGATCTGTACAAGACTGATTTTTCGGATATGACCTCCGATTTCGAGGACGACGCATTTCAGGATGCGCTCCTGCGCGTCAATATATCAGCGGATAAGCCGACGCTTGTCTCCAGCCGGGATTGGCACTTGAACCACGAAGGAAATCTGGTGGCCATGGGTGCGCTGGCCGACAGGTTGATGTCCGATGGCCTCTTGAAAAGAGCGGGCGAAGGGTCACCCGCAGCGACCGGGACGAGCAAACGAGGTCCCGACCTTCTCCAGTAACGAGGACAGGGGGCGCGGCCCGACGTGACGGCCGCGCCAAATCCGGCCCATCAATAGAGAAATCCCACGACGCGCGCGGGCGCGGCGGAGGCGCCCTTGAGGCGCAGCGGGAAGACGGCGACGTCAAAGCCGTGGCTCGGAAGCTGATCAAGACCGCGCAATTGCTCCATCTGCCAATAGGGCTTGCGCCGGCCGACGAGATGCCCCTGCCAGAAGATCGAGGAATCGTTCGCTTCTTTCGATTTGCGAATCTGATGATGAAAGGGCAGGTCCCATCCCCATTGATCGATGCCCATGACGATCACGCCGCGGTCGATCAGCCATTCCGTCGCCGGCGCGCTCATGCCGGCGCCTTTCTTCCAATAGTCCTTCGAGCCCTGAAAGGCGTCGCGGCCGGTTTGAATCAAGGCGATGACGCCCGCTTCGAGCGTCGCGCCGCTTTGCTTCAGACTCGCCGCCATGTCGTCGGCGGTGATCTCTTCGCCGTCGGCCTTGTGCCGCATGTCGAATTTGACGCCGGGGCCGAAACAGAGGTTAAGCGGCATTTGATCGATCGCCGCCGCCGCGCCGCCGTCGAGAAGCTCGGGGCCGTAATGCCAGGGCGCGTCGATGTGGGTCGTCGAATGAACGCCCATCTGCGTGATCGTGTCGTCGGCCCAGCCGGCGAAGCTCTTCGGGAAAAGCCTGAACGGAAGGCCGAGCGCGCGCACGAGCCAGCGCGCCTTCCAATGTTTGTGATGTTTGATCTTGACCCGCATGAAAAACGGATCGTTCGAGTTATAGGCGATCTCCTTGGAGAGATCGACGATGCGCGCGGGCCGCGCGCGGCTCGTCACTGACATAAAATTTTCCTCATGATCCATTCGTAGAAAAACTGCGGGGAGACGCGTTTCAGCACGAGCAGGAGCCGCTGGCTCGGCATGGCGACGACATAACGCAAGGCGGGCTCGGGCTCGTTTAGAATCCGCGCGACGAGTTCAGCGACCGGCTCCGCTGTCGACGCCTTCTCTTCAAAGGCGCGCCGCTTGCGCAGGAACAGATCGAAGGCCTCTCCATAGACGCCCTCGCGCGTCGCCTGCGACACGCGCCGCGCCGTATGAATGTCGGTCTTGAAGTCTCCGGGCTCGACAATGACGACCCGCACGCCGAAGGGCCGCAACTCGAAACGAAGGCTTTCGCTCAACGCCTCCAGCGCCGCCTTGCTCGCGCAGTAATGCGCGGTGAACGGCAGGCCGATCTGTCCGGCGAGCGAACTCATATTGACGATGACGCCGCGGCTTTCCCGCAACGCCGGCGCCGCCGCCCGGCACAACCGCAGGGCCCCGAAGAAATTGGTTTCAAGAATGGCCTTCGCCTCCGCCATGGAGACGTCTTCGACCGCGCCCCGCTGCGAAAACCCGGCGTTGTTGATCAATGCGTCGAGCCTTCCAGCCTTCTCGAGAACCTGCGCGACCCCTGCTGCGACTGAGGCGTCGTCGTCGACGTCCATCTCCAAACTCTCGACGTTCTCGATTGTCGCATGGGTGCGCGCCGCGCCGAAAACCCGCCAGCCTTCCGCGGCGAGCCTTTCGGCGCAAAGTCGGCCAATCCCTTTTGAGGCGCCCGTAATCAGCGCGACTCGTGTTGTCTCGATCTCTCGGTTCACGGCCGTCTCATCCCGAATTTGGCGCGCAGCCAACCCGCGACCACGCGGTCGTGCCACGGAACGGGGTTGCCGGCGCCGTGAAATCCCAAATGCCCGCCGTGTGGCGAAAGCGCAGTTTCGATGGCCGGCAGGCGCGCCCAGTCGACTGCGTCATAACATGCCTGTGGAATCCAGGGATCGTCCAGGGCGTGAACGATCAGCGTGGGAAGCCCTATGCCGGCGAGGAAGGCGCCGGCTGAGTTGGTTTCGTAATAGGCTTCTGCGCCGCGATAGCCGAAGAGCGGCGCAACGAAGCGATCGTCGAATTCGAAAACTGTGCGCGCTCCAGCCACGGCGGCGCGCTGGGCCGTGGTCAACGCCGCGCCTGGCGCGAGCGCCTCGCGCTTCATCGCCGTGAGCAGGTAGCGGTGGTAGACGATATTGCGCGGCGCCATCATGCGCGCGCAGGTCGCCGCCAGATCGAGCGGGGTCGATACGACGGCGGCGCCGAGGATGGGCAAATCGCCGACGCTTTCGCCCATGAATTTGAGAATGAGATTGCCGCCCAGGGAATGGCCGAGCAGGATCACGCCCCGCCGCAGCAGATCGGCCGGAAGCGCGCGCAGCGCGGCGGCGAGGTCTTCCGTGCGTCCGGCATGGTAGCGGCCCGTCGACGTCGGGCGCGACGGCCCCGATCCGCGCAGATTGAGCCGAAGCACAGGCCAGCCGTCGTCGACGAGCCGCCGCGCCGTCGCAATCACATTGACGCTCGCCTCGGAGCCGGTCAGGCCATGCACGAGAACGATGAGCGGCCGTTCCTGCGCGCCCGCCGGTCGGTCGAGACGCGCCGCCAGACGGTCGCCCTCCGAGACGGGCAATAACAGGCGCTCCGCGCACGGGGGATTGGCCGGCCTCGGCGCCAGCATGTTCCGGATCGTCTGCAGATCGGGCCCGAGCCAGGGCGCGCGCTCGCGGAAGCGTGGAATCGAGAAAGGCGCGGCGTCGTCCATTCGGGCCATGGAGGGGGTAAAAAATAGCCGAGTTCGAGCCATTGTCCCGCTGGGACAAAAGCGCCCGCTTGCATTCCTCTCCATTCCATATTCTTTGAGCCGAGGCGGTGCAAACGAGAGAGTGCCGAATGAGCGTTTTTGTTCTGAATTTGACCCCTGCCGAGGTCGTGAAACTCTTGCGGACCGAAATACAAGCGGCCTGGGGCGCACCCGAACTCAACATTGGCGGGCAAAAGGAATATCTCATCCAGGAAGAGTTCGACGCCGCCGCCTATGGCGTTACGGACAAGACGAACGTTGACCTCGTGACGTCGACCGCAACCCTGACCATAGAGCCGCGCGTCGAAAGCGGTTACTGGGTGCTCGAAACCATTGTCGAACGCGACCTCGGCGCCGTCCGGAAGCGCGAGGAATATGGGATGGTCCCTTCCGAGCTCTCGCTCGACGCCTTCGAGGCGGAGCTCGAGGCCTCGGACGTCAAGCGCACCAGCGTGCGGCTTTTGACGCAGACCCCTGAAGGGAAAGACGCTTTCGACCGCTGGCTCGTGGCGGCGCAGGCGAAGCGCGGCCACATCGAAAGGGAGACCAAGGAGAAGAAAATGAAAACCGACACAAGGAACCTTCTGGCCACCACGGCGCTCATCTGGCTCGTGGGCGCCGGCGCCTATTACCTCGGCAATTCCCAGCAGAGCGAGAAAGCATCCCCGGCGCATGAAAGCGCGAGCGTCTCAGAGCCTCACGCGCCCGCGTCGCAGAACGCGTCAGCCGGGTCCGCGCCCGCAGCCGAACCTGTCGCCTCCGCCGCCCCTGCGCCGCAGACGGCTGCGCCGGCCGCGCCCGCCACTCCGGCTGACTCTTCCGACGAGCTTCTCGCTTTGCAGAAGGACCCCAAGCAGTGGGTGTCGCCGACGGGCGACTACGCCAATGTCCGCCACTCGGCGTTGAAGCAGATCACCGCCGACAATGTGGCGAAGCTGCAGCTCGCCTGGCAGTTTTCGACGGGCGTTCTGCGCGGCCACGAGGGCGCGCCGCTGGTCGTGGGCGACGTGATGTATCTGCATACGCCGTTCCCCAACATCGTTTATGCGCTCGATTTGAAGGATCCCGACCACAAGATCCTCTGGAAATATGAGCCCAAGCAGGATCCGTCGGTCGTGCCGGTGATGTGCTGCGACACGGTCAACCGCGGCCTCGCCTATGGCGACGGCAAGATCTTCCTCGCCCAGGCCGACACGACGCTCGTCGCGCTCGACGCCAAGACCGGCAAGCTCGTCTGGTCGGTGAAGAACGGCGATCCGTCCAAGGGCCAGACCTCGACCGCCGCTCCGCATGTGTTCAAGGACAAGGTCTTCGTCGGCATCGCCGGCGGCGAGTTCGGCGTGCGCGGCCATATCACCGCCTATTCGGTGAAGGACGGCAAGCAGGCGTGGCGCGGCTACTCCATGGGCCCGGACGCCGACACGCTGATCGACCCCGACAAGACCACCCATCTCGGCAAGGTCGTGGGCAAGGATTCGGGCATCTCGACCTGGCAGGGCGACCAGTGGCAGACGGGCGGCGGCACCACCTGGGGCTGGTATTCCTACGATCCTGAGCTGAACCTCGTTTATTACGGCTCGGGCAACCCCTCGACGTGGAACCCGGTGCAGCGCCCGGGCGACAATCGCTGGTCGATGACGATCTGGGCGCGCGACCTCGACACCGGCAAGGTGAAGTGGCTCTACCAGATGACGCCCCACGACGAGTGGGACTATGACGGCATCAATGAGATGGTGCTGGCCGACCAGCCGATCGGCGGCAAGACGGTCAAGACGCTGGTTCACTTCGACCGCAACGGCTTCGGCTATACGCTCGACCGCACCAACGGCGATCTGCTGGTCGCGGAGAAATACGATCCGGCGGTGAACTGGGCGACGAAGGTCGACATGGACAAGGCGTCGCCGACCTATGGGCGTCCGCTGGTCGTCGACAAATATTCGACGCAGCACAATGGCGAGGACACCAACACGCAGAACGTCTGCCCGGCGGCGCTGGGGTCGAAGGACCAGCAGCCGGCGTCCTACGACGCGGCGACGGGTCTGTTCCTCGTGCCGACGAACCACGTCTGCATGGACTATGAGCCGTTCCGCGTGAGCTATACGGCGGGCCAGCCTTACGTCGGCGCGACGCTGGAGATGTTCCCGGCGGGGCGGGTTCTCGGCGACGGGACGAACCACACCGGCAATTTCATCGCCTGGGACGCGAAGGTCGGCAAGATCGTGTGGTCGAACAAGGAGCAGTTCTCGGTTTGGGGCGGGGCGACGTCGACGGACGGCGGCGTGACCTTCTACGGGACGCTCGAAGGCTATCTGAAGGCGGTCGACACCAAGACCGGCAAGGAGCTCTACAAGTATAAGACGCCGTCGGGCATCATCGGCAACGTCATCACCTATGAGGCGGGCGGCAAGCAGTATGTGGCGGTGCTGTCGGGCGTCGGCGGCTGGGCGGGCATCGGCCTGGCGGCCGGTCTCTCCAAGTCCAACGAGGGCCTCGGCGCGGTCGGCAATTACGCCTCGCTCGCCAATTACACCGCGCTCGGCGGCGTGCTCAGCGTGTTTGCGCTGCCGGAGTAACCAAGAAGAAGGGCGCTCGGTTCGACCGAGCGCCCGGACTGTTGACGAACAGGCGTCGACGCCCCGCCCGCTGTCGGGATGAGGACGCCTCCGCCCGTCAATATCAATAGAAGCCAGGTCCCCACGGACCCCAGGCGCCCCAATCCATCATCGCCTGCTGGTTCATTTCCGCCGCCATCAGCTGGTCGCTGGCGATGTTCTTCGCAATGCGCATCTGCTGGTAATTCTGATAGGCGGCTTCGTTGCCGACATAGACGCACTGGCATCCCGCGGCGTCGGCGTAAACATAGAAGTTCTTGCCGTTCTTCACATGGGGAACGAGCCTGTTCTGCGGCATCGCCTTGAGATTGGCGAGCTTCGCCGGCGTATCGGCGATCTTCATGTTGAATTGCGCCGCGGCGAGCATGTTTTCGGTGTCCTGCGCCCCGATGCTCGCGCAGGCGGAGAGGATCAAACCCAGGCCAATCGGCGCCGCCAATTTTTTCATCTGCATCTCGCTCCGTACTAAAGGTTTGCCTGTAATTACGCTTTCGACTTGCGCGCGGGCCGCGCGGCGCAGCTTGTGCGCCGCCTGCCGCAAAAAGCAAGTGCTTGGCCGTCACATCGAGAATATTTCTTAAGCGGCAGCGTGGATCGCCTGCGAAACATGCATCCGGGCGTTTTTTGCCGCCTGTGGCCCGCTGACGCCTAACAGCAGCGGAACGCCCGTTCGCCGCCCACGCCGAAACGGGCGTTTTCCCGCGCGCGGAAGAACTCCTCGCGGGTCATGACCGGTCGACCCCGATGCGCGGCGCGGGCATGGGCGACATAAGCGTCGTAATCGCCCTGCCCGACCATCAGCCGCGCGCCGTCCCGCAGTTTCGCGGCGATCCTGGCGAGATCAAGCCCCGGCAGGCTGCAGCAGCTCATCTTCGCTCTCCCGCGTCGTGACGGTCGTTGCAGCGCGCGCCGCGCGGATGGCGCGGAGCGCGAAGCCTAGAAGGGACAGAACCAGCACGATGTAGATCGCGCAAAGGCCGGCGTCGACATAGTCGTTGAAAATCACGCGACGCATCTCGTCGAGCGTTTTCGCCGGCGCGAGCAATTGGCCCTTGTCGAGCGCCGCCGAAAATTTCCGGGCGTGCGCCAGAAAGCCGATGCGCGGATCGTCGTGGAAGATTTTTTCCAGGCCCGCCGTCATGGTGCAGATGTAGAGCCAGGCGGTCGGGATGATGGCGACGAAGGCGTAACGTTCGCGCTTCATGCGATAGAGCACGACGACGCAGAGCGTCAGCGCCATCGCCGCGAGCATCTGATTGGCGATGCCGAAGAGCGGCCACAGCGTATTGATGCCGCCGAGCGGGTCGATGACGCCCTGATAGAGGAAATAACCCCAGCCAGTGACCGCAATGCCGGTCGCGACGAGATTGGGGCCCCAGGCCTGGGTCTGCCGGAAGGCCGGAACGAAGGCGCCGATCAGGTCCTGGATCATGAAGCGCGCGACGCGCGTGCCGGCGTCGATGGTCGTGAGGATGAACAGAGCTTCGAAGAGGATGGCGAAATGGTACCAGAAGGACATGGCGGTCGAGCCGCCGATGACGGAGGAAAGAATTTTCGCCATGCCGACGGCGAGCGTCGGCGCGCCGCCGGTGCGCGACAAAATGCTTTTCTCGCCCACTTCCTGCGCCACGCCGGCGAGCGTCTCCGGCGTCACCGCGAATCCCCATGAGGAGATCGCCGCCGCGGCGGCGTCCGGCGTCGCGCCGATGACCGCCGGCGCGCTGTTCATCGCGAAATAGACGCCGGGCTCCAATACGCTTGCGGCGATCAACGCCATGATGGCGACGAAGCTCTCCATCAGCATGGCGCCATAGCCGATGATGCGCGTCTGCGTTTCGTCGGCGATCATCTTCGGCGTCGTGCCCGACGCGACCAGCGCGTGGAAGCCGGAGACCGCGCCGCAGGCGATGGTGATGAACAGGAACGGAAACACGCTGCCGGCGAAGACCGGCCCCGTGCCGTCGATGAAGCGGCTCACGGCCGGCAATTGCAGATCGGGCCAGACGATGAAGATGCCGAGCGCCAGCGACAGGATCGTGCCGATTTTCAGGAAAGTCGAGAGATAGTCGCGCGGCGCGAGCAGGAGCCACACGGGCAGCACCGAGGCGACGAAGCCATAGGCGATGAGCATGAAGGCGAGCGTCTCGCCCTTATAGGTAAAGAGCGTCGCGAGCGTCGCGTTCTCGGCGACCGTGCGGCCGAAGGCGATGCTCAGGATGAGCAGCGCAAAGCCGATCGCCGACATTTCGCCGATTCGGCCGGGCCGCAGGTAGCGGCCATAGACGCCCATGAAGACGGCGATCGGCAAGGTCGCGAAAACCGTAAAGGCCCCCCAGGGGCTGTCGGCCAGCGCCTTGACGACGACGAGCGCCAGCACGGCGAGCAGGATGATCATGATCGAGAGTATGCCGACCATGGCGATGACGCCGGGCGCATCGCCCATCTCCGTCTTGATGAGATCGCCGAGCGAACGTCCGTCGCGGCGCGTCGAGATGAAGAGGACGAGAAAATCCTGCACCGCGCCCGCGAAAATCACGCCCGTGAGCAGCCACAGCGTCCCGGGCAGATAGCCCATTTGCGCCGCGAGCACCGGGCCGACGAGCGGCCCGGCGCCGGCGATGGCCGCGAAATGATGGCCAAAGAGCACCCATTTATCCGTTGGCACATAGTCGAGACCGTCATTGCGCCGATGCGCTGGCGTGCGTCGCGTCGCGTCGAGCCGCAGAACCGTGTCCGCGATGAAGCGCGAATAGAAGCGGTAGCCGATGGCGTAGACGCCGATCGCCGCGGTGACGAGCCACATGGCGTTGACCGGTTCGCCGCGGGCCGTCGCGAGCGTATAGAGCGCATAGAGCGCCAACAGGAAAACCAGCGCCCAGGACGCGAAAGAGAGAGGATGCTTGCCAACGATCCGAGACATGTCGCGCGCGCCCCGCGGGTTCACCCCCCTCCCCCCGCTCGCGGGGAGGCAGGGTGAGGGGCGAGGGATATCAAGAGACTCAGCCGGAAAATATCGATGATGGCCGAAAGCGTCTAGAACAGCCTTCGACTTGCGCCTGGCGGCTTTCTTCGCTCGTCGGGGCCGGGCTTGTGGATGCCCGGCGCAGGCCGGGCATGACGGTAAGCGGCCGGCGTAGAGGATTTACTCCGCGGCGAGCGCCGCCGGTTCGTAATTGAGGATCGGCGCCAGCCAGCGCTCGACCTCCGAAACCGCCATGCCCTTGCGGCGCGCGTAATCCTCGACCTGGTCGCGTTCGACCTTGGCGACGCCGAAATAATGCGCCTGCGGATGCCCGATGTAGAGACCGCTGACGGACGAGGCCGGGGTCATGGCGAAGCTTTCGGTGAGCTTCACGCCCGTGCGCTTTTCGACCTCGAGCAGGCGGAAGAGGGTCGCCTTTTCGGTATGATCGGGCTGCGCCGGATAGCCGGGCGCCGGGCGAATGCCGGCGTAAGGCTCGTTGATGAGCTCCTGCGGCGAAAAGGACTCGTCCTTCGCATGGCCCCAGAATTCGCGGCGCACGCGCTCATGCATGCGCTCGGCGAAGGCTTCGGCGATGCGGTCGGCCAGCGCCTTCACCATGATGGAGCCATAGTCGTCATTGGCGCGGGCGAAGCGCGCGGCGATCTTCGCCTCCTCCGCGCCGGCGGTGACGACGAAGGCGCCGACATAATCGGCCTTGCCGCTCTCTCTCGGCGCGACGAAATCGGCGAGCGCAATATTCGCCCTGCCGTCGCGTTTGCCGAGCTGCTGGCGCAAAGTGAAGAAGGTCGCGAGCGTCTCGTTGCGCGACTCGCCCGTATAGAGCGCGATGTCGTCCGCAACGCTGTTCGCCGGCCAGAAGCCGATGACGGCCTTCGGCGTAAACCAGCGCTCCGCAACGATGCGCTTCAGCATTTCCTGCGCATCCTCGAAGAGACGGCGCGCCGCCGGGCCGCGCTCCGGATCGTCGAGCAGCGCCGGATAACGGCCCTTGAATTCCCAGGTCTGGAAGAAGGGCGTCCAGTCGATATAGGGAATGAGCTCCGCGACGTCGTAGCTCGCGAAGGCGCGGGCGCCAAGGAAGCTCGGCTTGACAGGCGCATAGGCCGCCCAGTCGATCTTATAGGCGTTGGCCCGCGCCTGCGCGAGCGAGACGCGCTGCTTGTCGGCCTGCGCACGGGCATGGGCTTCGGCGACCCGTTCATATTCGGCGCGCGTCTCGGCCATATAGTCGTCGCGCGTCTTCTGCGAGACCAGCGCTTGCGCGACGCCGACCGCGCGGCTCGCGTCCGTGACGTAGACGGCCTGGCCGCGTCGATAATTGGGGCTGATCTTCACCGCCGTATGCACGCGGCTCGTGGTCGCGCCGCCGATGAGCAGCGGCGTGTCGAGCCCTTCGCGCTCGAGTTCAGAAGCGACGAAGCACATTTCGTCGAGCGACGGCGTGATGAGTCCCGAAAGGCCGATGAGATCGACTTTCTCTTTCTTCGCGGTTTCGAGAATCTTCGCCGCCGGCGTCATGACGCCGAGGTCGATTACCTCGAAATTATTGCAGCCGAGCACCACGCCGACGATGTTCTTGCCGATGTCGTGAACGTCGCCCTTCACCGTCGCGAGCAGGATCTTGCCGGCTGAGGAGCGCGCGTCCTTCTCCTTTTCCATGAACGGCATGAGATAGGCGACGGCCTGTTTCATCACGCGCGCCGACTTCACCACCTGCGGCAGGAACATTTTTCCGGCGCCGAAAAGATCGCCGACGACATTCATGCCGGCCATCAGCGGACCTTCGATGACGTCGAGCGGACGCGCCGATTTTGCGCGGGCTTCCTCGACGTCGCTCTCGATATATTCGGTAATGCCGTTGACGAGCGCATATTCGAGACGCTTTTCGACGCTGTGCTCGCGCCAGGCGGCGTCCTTTTCCGCGGATTTGGCGCCCGCGCCCTTGAACTTCTCCGCCGCTTCGACGAGCCGTTCGGTCGCTTCCTTGCGGCGGTTGAGCACGACGTCTTCGCAAAGCTCGCGCAGCTCGGGGTCGATCTCGGCGTAAACCGCGAGCTGGCCGGCGTTGACGATGCCCATATCCATCCCCGCCTGGATGGCGTGGAAGAGGAAGACGGAATGCATCGCCTCGCGCACCGGCTCGTTGCCGCGGAACGAGAAGGAGAGATTTGAGACGCCGCCCGAGACATGAGCGTAAGGCAAATCGCGCTTGATGCTTCGCGCCGCCTCGATGAAGTCGACGCCGTAATTCTCATGCTCTTCGATGCCCGTCGCGACCGCGAAAATATTGGGATCGAAGATAATGTCTTGCGGCGGGAAGCCCACCTCTTGAGTCAGGATCTGATAAGCGCGCTTGCAGATTTCGACCTTGCGCTGCAGCGTGTCGGCCTGGCCTTTTTCATCGAAAGCCATGACGACGACCGCGGCGCCGTAGCGGCGCACCTTCTTCGCCTCGGCGATGAATTTCTCTTCGCCTTCCTTCAGCGAAATGGAGTTCACGACGCCCTTGCCCTGCAGGCACTTCAGGCCGGCTTCGATCACCTCGAACTTCGAAGAGTCGACCATCACCGGCACGCGGGCGATGTCCGGCTCGGCGGCGAGCAGATTGAGGAAGTCGACCATGGCGCGCTCAGAATCGAGCAGGCCCTCGTCCATGTTGACGTCGATCACCTGCGCGCCATTGGCGACCTGATCGCGCGCGACGTCGAGCGCCGCGGTGTAATCGCCATTGGTGATGAGCTTGCGGAACTTCGCCGAGCCCGTGACATTGGTGCGTTCGCCGACATTGACGAAGGGAATGTCTTTCGTCAGCGCGAAGGGTTCGAGCCCGGCAAGCCGCAGCAGGGGCTCGATCTTCGGCACGGTGCGCGGCGCGAGGCCTTTTACTTTGTCGGCGATGGCGCGAATGTGATCGGGCGTCGTGCCGCAGCAGCCGCCGAGAATATTGACGAGGCCAGCCTGCGCAAACTCGCCGACGAGCTCCGCCATATATTCGGGGCTTTCGTCGTAGAGTCCGAATTCATTGGGCAAGCCCGCGTTGGGGAAGGCGCAGACGCGCGTGTCGGCGACGCGGCCGATCTCGGCGATATGCTGGCGCATCTCGCACGCGCCGAGCGCACAGTTGAAGCCGATCGAGAACGGCCTGGCGTGGGCAAGCGAATTCCAGAAGGCGATCGCGGTCTGGCCCGAGAGCGTGCGGCCCGAAAGATCGGTGATCGTGCCCGAGATCATAATCGGCAAGCGCGTTCCCACTTCGTCGAACGCGTCTTCGAGCGCATAGATCGCCGCCTTGGCGTTGAGCGTATCGAAGATGGTTTCGACCAGCATGACGTCGGCGCCGCCGGCGATGAGGCCGAGCGCCGCTTCCTTATAGGCGGCGCGCAGCTCGTCGAAACTCACGGCGCGAAAGCCCGGGTTCGACACGTCGGGCGAGATTGAGGCGGTGCGGTTCGTCGGGCCGATGGAGCCGGCGACGAAGCGGCGCACGCCCGTCTTCGCCGCAACGGCGTCAGCGGCGGCGCGCGCGAGCTTCGCGCCTTCGTAATTGAGTTCATAAGCGAGCGACTCCAGTCCGTAATCGGCCTGGGCGATCGTCGTCGACGAGAAGGTGTTCGTCTCGATGATGTCCGCGCCCGCGTCGAGGTAGGCGGTATGGATCGCCTTGATCGCTTCGGGCTGGGTGAGGATCAGCAGGTCGTTATTGCCGCGCAGATCCTTCGGGTGATCCTTGAACCTTTCGCCGCGAAAATCCGCTTCCTCGAAGTTGTGACGCTGGATCATCGTGCCCATGGCGCCGTCGAGAATGAGGATGCGCTTTTGCGCCGCTTCCTCCAGCGCCTTCAGGATGTTCTGGCCGTAAGCTTTATCAATGGTCATGCGGGTGCTTTCTCGCGAACGGGACGGACGCCGAGCAAATGGCAAATGGCGAAGACCATGTCGGCGCGATTGTTGGTGTAGAAATGGAATTCGTCGACCCCGGCGCGGGCGAGGCCCATCACCTGTTCGACGGCGGTCGTGGCGGCGACGAGGGCGCGCGTCTCGGGGTCGTCGTCGAGACCCTCGAAACGTTCGGCGACCCAGCGCGGCACGCTCGCGCCCGCCTTCTGCGCGAAACTTGCGACCTGGCGGAAATTGCGGATCGGCATGATGCCCGGCACGATCGGGATTTTGACGCCCCTGGCGCGCGCCTTGTCGAGGAAGCGGAAGTAGATGTCGTTGTCGAAGAAGAACTGCGTGATGGCGCGCGTCGCGCCCGCGTCGATCTTCACTTGCAACGCGTCGAGGTCCTGTTCGACCGACGAACTTTCGGGGTGGCCCTCGGGATAAGTGGAAACCGAAATTTCGAAATCGTGCAGGCGGCGGATGCCCCGCACGAGTTCGCAGGAACTGGCGTAGCCTTTGGGGTTGGGCTCGAACTTCGCGCCGACGCCGGTGGGCGGATCGCCGCGCAGCGCGACGATATGGCGGACGCCCGCCTCCCAATAGCCATGCAAGATCTCATCGATTTCCGCGGCCGACGACGAGACGCAGGTCAAATGCGCGGCGGGGTTCATCCGGGTCTCGCGGGCGATGCGCGCCACGATGGCGTGGGTGCGTTCGCGCGTCGAGCCGCCGGCGCCATAGGTGACGGAAACGAAATGGGGATCGAGCGCCTCGAGCCGTTTGACCGACTCCCAAAGCTGCTTCTCCATTTCCGCCGTTTTGGGCGGAAAGAATTCATAGGAGATTTTAAACTGCTTGCCGGCGGCGGTAGGATGAAGCGCGTTGAACATCAGACGATCTCATAAGAAGAAGCGGGTATCTTATCGGCGATGACGCGCGGGTCCCGCGCGAGCCACAAGGAAACGGTGAGCTTGGCTCCTTCCCTGGCGTCCGGCGCGAGCTCACGGTGCAGGACCGTGTCGAGCCCCGCCTGGGCGATGAGCCCGGCGATCTCGTCTTTTGAAAAGCCGAGCCGGCGATGGGCGTGCTTGTCGCGTAGCGCCTCTTCCTGGTGCGGAGCGAAATCCACGACGAGAAGGCGCCCGCCCGGCGCCAGCACGCGCGCCGCCTCGCGCAGGGCGCGGGCGGGATCGTCGAGATAATGCAGCACCTGATGCATGATCGCGAGATCGACCGAATTGCGCTCGACGGGCAGCGCATAAATGTCGCCCTGGCGCAGTTCGATATTGCGCAGTCCGGTCTCCTCCATCCGGCCGCGCGCGACGGCGAGCATGGCGGTGGAGAGATCGACGCCGATGGCGCGTTCGGCCAGCGGCGCAAAGAGCTCGAGCATGCGCCCCGCGCCGGCGCCGAGATCGAGGACGCAGCGCAGCGGCGCGTCGCCGACGGCGTCGCGCATCGCCGCTTCGACGAGCGCCTCGGGCGCGTGCAGCGAGCGGATATCGTCCCATTCGGCGGCATGGGCGGCGAAATAGCGGGCGGCGTTTTCGGCGCGGGCCTGGCGCACGTCGGCGAGCCGCGCCCGATCTTCGCCGAGGACTGGATCGCGTGGATCGAGCCAGGCTGACAAGTCGCGGGCGAGCGCCCCCGCCGCGCCGCCGGGCGCGAGGCGGAAGAAGGCCCAGGCGCCCTCGCGGCGCCGCTCGACGAGGCCTGCTTCAACCAGAAGCTTGAGATGGCGCGAGACGCGCGGCTGCGACTGGCCGAGAATGGCCACCACCTCGCTGACCGTGAGTTCGGATTGCGACAGAAGCGCAAGGAGGCGTAACCGCGTCTCTTCGGCGGCGGCGTTGAGCGCCGCGAGCGCCGGCTCGAGCCTGAGAATGTGCGGTTCGGTCATAGGCTTCTCGGTCAAACAGGCTTCTCGGTTAAGATATAAAGATATCTATATGCGTTGATTGCGCGGGAGGCAAGCGCCGCGGCGCCCGGAAACCTCGTTCTTGAAACAGCGGCAACTTGCCGCTTGACGGGAATCGCAAGCGGGGGCATCCTTGACCCACATCGCACCCGTCTCCAACACATTGCGAGGCGGGACCGCTCGGGCGGGACCTCGAGACGGCAGCGATCAGGATGCGTCGGCGAACTCCCCTGTCGTCGGCGAAGCCGTTGCAACAAGGTTGCGAGAGGAGCATGACGCCACCGGGTCAGATTGCGTGACCGGCGTTCCGTTTCGGTCACTCGGGAAGTCAGGCTAGCGCTGCCTGAATGTCCCGAAACCTCCCTAGAGCTGCAACATACCAGGGTTAGCCCGCCGCGAAGGCCAAGCAGCGGGCGGCCCTCTTCAAAGACTGGACAATCCAGACCGCTTCCAAGGAAGCTTCGGCCCCGTGCGCGATCAGGCGACGGGGCCTTTCGTCGTTTGGCGCCTTCCCCCATCCAGCCGCGCTTCACGTTGCCGCCTTCCCCCGCAAGGGGCGAAGGGAACGCGCCTCAAGGGCGCCATTCGCGTTGCGTCCGTTTCCCGCCGGGGAGAAGGCGGCTCGCCGAGGGTGAGACGGATGAAGGCAAAGAAAAGCCCTCCTGCCCGGGAGCAGGAGGGCTCTTACGTGCGGCGCTACGGCCCCCCGACCCTTACGCCGGGGCCTTTTCTTCTTCGCTGGCGACGACCTGGAGGAAGGTCTCGGCGGCTTCGCGGCGTTCGAAGACGTGGGGCTGCAGGCCGCGCTTGGCCATGGCCTCCTTCATCTTCATGCGGGCGAAGGCGCTCGTCGCATAGCGCGTCGTGGTCAGATAGTAGTGCTGGCTCAAATATTCGATCATCTCGGCGTAATCGTCGTAGAGCGCCTCGTTGATCCGCGCGCCGTCGTGGTTGACCACGGAATTGACGCGCTTGCCGACCTTCTCGCAGGCGGTGACCAGCGCCTTGCGCATCTCGTCGATGTCTTTCTTGGTGCGCGCATGCCAGCCCTCGAGATTGAGGAACAGAATATTGCGCGCCGGATCGTAGCTGATGCGCTGATCGAGGTTGAGGTTCAGCAGATCGTTGATGAGGTCCATCGGCTCGTCGATGAAGATGCGCTTGTCCATCAATTCCGGCTCGTTGATGATCGGCTTGAAGGACATGAACGGCAGAATGTGCTTGTCGATGTCGATGCCGGGCGCGATCTCGACGAGCTCCAGGCCCTTGTCCTTGAGCTGGAAGACGCAGCGTTCGGTCACATAATAGACCGGCTGTTTGCGCTTCTGCGCGAACTTGCCCGAGAAGGTGATCTGCTCGACGGAGTTCAGAAACTTCTTGTTGCGGCCCTCCTGGGCGATGTTCACCTTGCCGTCGGCGATCTCGACCCGCAGCCCGCCATTGGTGAAGGTGCCGGCGAAGACGACGAGCCGCGCATTCTGGCTGATGTTGATGAAGCCGCCGCAGCCGTTGAGGCGGCCGCCGAATTTCGACGTGTTGACGTTGCCTTGCAGGTCGCATTCGGCCATGCCGAGGCAGGTCATGTCGAGACCGCCGCCGTCATAGAAGTCGAACTGCTGGTTCTGCTGGATGATGCTGTCGGCGTTGGTGGCGGCGCCGAAGCTCGATCCCGAGGCGAGCACGCCGCCGATCGCGCCGGCTTCCGTCGTCAGCGTGATATAGGGCGTGAGCTTTTCTTCATTGGCGACGGCGGCGATGCCTTCCGGCGCGCCGACGCCGAGGTTTACGACGCCGTTCGGCGGCAGTTCGAAGGCGGCGCGGCGGGCGATCACCTTGCGCTCGTCGAGCGGCATTTTGGCGAGCTTCTCGACCGGCACGCGAACTTCGCCGGCGAGCGCCGCATTATACATCACGCCGTAATTCATCCGGTGCATTTCCGGCTGATCGGCGACGACGACGGCGGACACCAGAATGCCCGGCACATGCACGTCCTTGGGTTTGATCGACCCCTGTTCGACGATGCGCTCGACCTGCGCGATGACGAGGCCGCCATTATTGTGGGCGGCCATGGCCTGCGCCAGATTGTCGAGGACGAGCGCCTCCTTCTCCATGCTGATATTGCCGGAAGGATCGGCCGAGGTGCCGCGGATGAAGGCGACGTCGATCTTGGTGGCGATATAGAAGAGCCACTCCTCGCCCTGTATATTGTGATATTTGACGATGTCCTCGGTCGTTACCTCGTTGACCTTGCCGCCGCCAAAGCGGGGATCAACGTAAGTGTAGAGGCCCACCTTGGAGAAGAGTCCGGGCTGGCCGGCGGCGCAGGCGCGATAAAGCTGCGAGATGACGCCCTGGGGCAGGTTGTAGCCCAGAATCTTGTTTTCCTGGGCGGCCTGGGCGACCTTCGGCATGCGCCCGAAATTGGCGGCGATGACGCGCTTCAACAGACCTTCATGGTGAAAGCGGCCGGTGCCGAGGCCCTTGGAGTCGCCGGCGCCCGCGGTCATGATGAGAGTGAGGTCGCGCGGATGCTGCGTCTCGACGAAGCGCTTTTCCAGGGCGGCGTGCAGCGCCTCGGGAATGCAGCTCTGGACGAAGCCCGTGGTGGTGACGACGTCGTTGTCGCGGATGAGCGCAATCGCCTCGTCGGCGCTGATGACCTTGTTGTTCGCCATGTCCTTCAGGGTTCCCCTCGAGTCCGCTCTTGGATTGCGCGGGCGCCTCTTCGCGCGGCCGCCAGGCGGTTCTTCTGCTCAAATGACAGGCTCAGAGCCTAGAGACCGCGTCTGCAAATCGCAATAGCGACGATGCCGCAGGAAGGCTAGTCGCCGCGATAGACGCAGCCCTCGAAGCAGCTGTCGCGGAATATCCCGACTTCGCAGAGGCCCGGCGCGTCGGGGCGAAGCTCCCGCCAGACGTAAAGACAAAGGTTTTCGAGCGTCGGCTTGCCGAGCCCTTCCAGATCATTGAGGAAGGAATGGTCGAGCTTCTCGCGCAGTTCGACGAGGCGACGGCCAAGCTTTCCAAGATCCATCACCCACTGTTCCTCGGGGTGGCGCTCGCCGCGCAGGCTCACGCGCACGCGGAAGGAATGGCCGTGCAGATTGCGGTATTTGCCGCCGTCCTTCGCCTCCGGATCGTAAAGGGCGTGCGCCGCCTCGAAATAAAACTCGCGGTAGACTTCGAACGTCGCCACCTTCACTTGACCCCGATCATCTTGTGGGTTTGCAGCGACAGGCGCCAGCGCGGATGCGCGAGGCAGTAGTCGACCGCGGCCCTCGTATTGCGCAGAATCTCCGGGCCGTCCATGGGCTGAAGCAGGAAATGGCGGAACTCGAGCCCCTCATAAAGCGACGGCTCCGCCCCTGGCTGGGGAAAGACGAGCTTCAGCTCGTCGCCGCGCGTCTGTCTGAGCGGCGTTCCGGCCTTGGGCGAAACGCAGATCCAGTCGAGGCCGGGCGCGGCGGCGATCGCGCCATTGGTCTCGACGGCGATCTCGAAACCCTGCGCGTGCAGGGCGTCGATCAAGGGCGCGTCGATCTGAAGCATGGGTTCGCCCCCGGTCAGCACCGTGAAGCGGTCGTCCCTCCCCTCGCCCCAGAGCGCCGCCAGATGCGCCGCGAGCCCCTGGGCGTCGGCGAATTTGCCGCCGCCCTCGCCGTCGGTCCCGACGAAATCCGTATCGCAGAACAGGCATTGAGCGCTGGCGCGGTCTTCCTCGCGCCCGCTCCACAAATTGCAGCCGGCGAAACGGCAGAAGACGGCGGCGCGGCCGGCCTGGCGCCCCTCCCCCTGCAATGTCTTGAAGGCTTCCTTGACTGAATAGGCCATGGCTCCGGGGCCCGCCGCGATCCATCCCGCGCGGCCGCTCTATCGCTTCGGAGGCCTCAGGTCCAGCGGAAGCCTGAAGGCTCACCCGTTCTTGGGCAGATCCGCATCCTTGCCGTCCGGCTCGCCCTTGGGCTGCGGACGCGGGTCGAGGCTCCGGATATAGGTCGTGATGTCGTCGATTTCCCTGCGCGTAAGGTGCATGTCCGGCATCGGCGGATGCGGGTCGACGAGGAAATTGCCGAGCTGTTTCTTGTCGGTGCGGCGCTGGGCGATGTCGAAGAAGGAGGGCGCGTCGGCGTTGGCCGAGGTCTGATCCTTCGACACCACATGGCAGGTCGCGCACCAGCGCTTGGCGATCACCGCGCCCTTTTGCGCGTCGCCGGCGCTGGCAGGGACGGCGGCGAGCGCCGCGGCGCCGGCGAGGCTGAGAAGAAGCGGGGCGCGAGAGCGAAGGGCCATTCCATTTATCCTTTTTGGCGCGCGTGGGCCGCGCGATTCGCCGTTCCGGGGCGGGGCGCGATCAAAGCACAAGTCAGGGGCCGGCGGAACGCTCCCCGGGCGGCCCGGCGCGTCTCGCATAAACCCCTTGCCCCGGACTTTACAGGCCCGCTCTTCGCGGCTGCAAAAAACAAGGTCGAAGCGGACTAGTGTAATTTTGCAACAGTGGTTGTGCCCTTGTTGCAACAGTTCAAAACATAAGCAGCGAGCGCCTTCGCACGAGGCCAGAAGCCCCTTTTCAGCCATAAAAGCTGCGATAAGGTCCTTGTGTCACTTGCTCATCCAGAGTGCGGGAAGACAGCCCGGCGGCCGCTCGCCGCAGGGGACGGGCGTCTGTTTCCCGAAAGCGCTCTGGATGACGGCCGACGGGGTTTTATTTTGCTTGAGGGACGCCAAGTTTTGAGGCGTCGGGGGACCAGGATGTCGGGTCGCATGATGGTTGGATATGCGCAGAAGGACGCGATCTCCGCCGCAACGCAAAAGCTGCGGCGCGCGGCGCTGCCCGCGAGCCTGTTCGCGGCGAGCTTCGCCATGTTCGTCACGGCCTTCGTCGATCCGGCCCCGGCGCTCGACGCGCCCGCTGCGCGCGCGCCCGAGACGACGCCCCTGCCGATGTTCAAGAATCCGCGCGCGGCTCTGCGCGCCGGGCTCGAGACCTACCATAACGGCGACGCGGCCACCTCAGTCGCCGCGCTGCGCTACGCCGCCGAGGGGGGCGAGCCGCTCGCGCAATGGAAGCTCGGCCGCATGTACGCCGACGGCGACGGCGTCGCGCGCGACGACGTCAAGGCCTACGAATATTTTTCGCGCATCGTCGAACATTTCGCCGAGGCCGACCCGGACCCGCGCGAGCGCTCCATGGCGGCGAACGCCTTCGTCGCCGTCGGCCTCTATCTGCGGGACGGCCTTTCGGCGGCGAAGATCGAGCCCGACCTCGACCGCGCCTTCGAACTGTTCCGCTACGCGGCGACGTATTTTCGCAACGCCGATGCGCAATATTACCTTGGCCGCATGTATCTCGACGGCGTTGGGGTGAAGAAGGATTTGCGCCAGAGCATGAGCTGGCTCGAGCTCGCCGCGCGCAAGGGGCATCCGCAAGCCCAGGCCGTGCTCGGCCGCCTGATGTATAGCGGCGAGGCCGGCGGCGGCGCGGCGCAAAAGGCGCGCGGCCTCATGTATCTGACGCTGGCGCGCGACGCCGTCGCCGGCGGCGCCAATGAGCAATGGATCATCGACGCCCAGGCCAAGGCGCTGGCCTCGGCGAGCGAGGCCGATCGCAAGGCGGCCGTGGCTCTGCTCGAAGACTATCTGCGCGCGCGCAATTAGGCCTCCGGCGCGGCGGCGCCCCTGAATTTCACCGGGATCAGCAGCCGCCGCACGCCATCCGGACCGGGGGCCGGAAAACGGCCGGCGCGAATGTTCACCTGAATCGACGGCAGGAGCAGGCGCGGCGCGGCGAGGGCCTTGTCGCGGCTCTGGCGCAAGGCGACAAATTCCTCCTCGCCGACGCCGTCGGCGATCTGCACATTCTTGGCGCGTTGCTCCGCGACCGTCGTCTCCCAGGCATAGAAGGGGCGGCCGGGCGCCTTGTAATCATGGCACATGAAGAGCCGCGTTTCCGGCGGCAGGGCCAGCAGGCGGCGGATCGAGCGATAGAGGGCGCGCGCGTCGCCGCCGGGGAAATCGGCGCGGGCCGTGCCGTAATCCGGCATGAACAGCGTATCGCCGACGAAGACCGCGTCGCCGATCTTATAGGAGACGCAGGCCGGCGTATGGCCCGGCGTGTAAAGCGCCTCGATCGACAGCTCCCCCAGCGGGAAGCGCTCGCCGTCCTTGAACAGGCGGTCGAAATCACGGCCCTGCGGCGCAATGTCGTCGGCCAGGAACACCGGCCGGAAGATGTCCTGAACTCTTGTAATGTGTTCGCCGATGCCGGTCCGGGCGCCCGTGCGCGCCTTCACCACCGGGGCGGCGGACAGGTGATCGGCATGGGCGTGGGTCTCGAGCGCCCATTCGATCGTCAGTCCTTCGGCGCGGGCGACCTCCAGAATGGCGTCGATCGAACGGGAGTCGGCGACGCCGCCGCCCGGTTCATAATCCAGGACGGGGTCGATGATCGCCGCCTTCTTCGTCGCCGGATCGGACACGAGATAGGTGATGGTGAAAGTCGGCTCGTCGAAAAAGCCGCGAATATCCGCCTGCGACATGTCTTGCCCTTTCAGTTCGCCCCTTCCTGCTTGCTGTCCTCATATATGCGGGTTATCTAAATAAGCAAGTTCTAATGTAGGCGACCCCACTCCCATGCTCACGCCCTTCTTCATGAAAATCGCCGCCGGCGCGCTCTCCGGCGTTCTCGTGGGCTTTTCGCTGGGTCTTGTCGGCGGCGGCGGCTCGGTCCTCGCCGTGCCGCTTCTCGTCTATTTCGTCGGCGTGCCGGAGCCGCATGTCGCCATCGGCTCCAGCGCCGTGGCGGTCGCCGCCAACGCCCTGGTCAGCCTTTGGCACCACGCGCGCGCCGGCACGATCAAATGGCGCTGCGCCTCGGTCTTCGCGCTCTTCGGGGTCATCGGCGCCTTTGGCGGGTCGACGATGGGGAAACTCATGAACGGCGAAAAGCTGCTGGCCCTCTTTGGCGTGCTGATGCTGGTCGTCGGCGCGCTGATGTTCAGAAGCCGCAGCGGCGAGGGCTATCCGCAGGTCCGGCTCAATCGCGAGAACTTTCCGCGCCTCGCGGCTTTGGGCGCGACGACCGGCGCGCTGTCGGGCTTTTTCGGCATCGGCGGGGGCTTTCTGATCGTGCCGGGGCTGATGTTTGCGGCGGATCTCCCCATCATCAACGCCATCGGCTCTTCGCTCGTGTCCGTCACCGCCTTCGGGGTGACGACGGCCGCGAATTACGCGCTCTCCGGCCTTGTCGACTGGACGCTCGCCGCCACCCTGCTCGGGGGCGGCGTCGTCGGCGGTCTGATTGGGGCGGCGACGGCGCGCCGCCTCGCCGCCGAGCGCGGGGCGCTCGCCATGGTCTTCGCGGCGATCGTGGTCGCCGTGGCGCTCTATGTGATTTTCCGGGCGGTCGCGGCGCTCGACTGATCAGCCGAGCTGCGCGGCGATCGGCACGTGATCGGAAGGCTTCTCGCCCGCGCGCAATGTCTTCGCGATCTCGACGCCTTGCAGCCTGTCGGCCGCCTGCGGCGAGAGCAGCAGATGGTCGATGCGGATGCCCTTGTTTTTCTGCCAGGCGCCCGCCTGATAGTCCCAAAAGGTGTAGAGCCCGCCGTCGTCGGTGACGGCGCGCAGCGCGTCGGCGTAGCCGAGGTTGACGAGCCGCCGGTAGGCGGCGCGGCTTTCGGGCAGAAACAGCGCGTCCCCCGCCCAGGCGGCGGGGTCGTGCACGTCGCGGTTCTCGGGAATGATATTGTAATCGCCGGCGAGAACGGTCTTTTCCTCGAGCCGCAGCAGCGCCGCCGCGTGCTGCGTCAGCGCCTCCATGAAGGCGAGCTTGTAGCGGTATTTGGGCGTGTCGGGCGGATTGCCGTTGGGCGCATAGATCGAGGCGACGCGCACAGCGCCCCCCACGCCGTCCGAGATCACCGCTTCGATGTAGCGCGACTGGCCTTCATGGTCGAAGCCGGGAAGGCCGACATACGACTCTTCGATCGGCCGCTTCGAGAGAATGGCGACGCCGTTGAAGGTCTTCTGCCCGTGCAGGACAACATTATAGCCGGCGTCCTCGACCTCGAGGCGCGGGAAGGCCTCCGTCTCGCATTTGAGCTCCTGAAGGCAGAGTATGTCGGGCGCATCTTCTTTCAGAAAGGCGAGCAGCGGCGTGAGCCGCTGCCGCACGGAATTCACGTTCCAGGTGGCGATGCGCAAAAGGAGCTCCCGGCGGACGACGGGGTCTTGCGCCCCGTTCAATCAGTCGAGCCGATAGGCGGCGTGACAGGCGTTGCAGGCTTGCACGACTTGGCCGAGCTCGGCAAGCGCGGGCCGAAGATCGCCGCCCTGTTTCACTTTCGCGGCTTCCTCGGCGAATTTCGTCGCCTGCATATGCATGGTCATGCCGAGCGCGCGCATCTCGTCCGGCATATGGCTCGCCATCATCATGGGCATGTCGCCCTGCGCGCCGGATTTGGCGTCCGGCCGGCAGGCGGCGGCGCCCGGCGAATTCGCGCCGAGCCGGGCGTCGGCGATTTTCGCCGCCGCCGCGCCATCGCCCTTTCCGAGCGCCGCGAGAATCTCGGCGATCGCCTCCTGATGGCCCCGCATATTGGCGAGCATTTTCGCCTTCATCGGGCCGGGAACGTCGACCTCGACGCGCGCGTCCTTAACCATCTTCGACATCATTTCCATGTGGTCGTGATGGTCCTCCGCGACGGCGGCGCCGGCGGCCGCGAGCGCCAAAGCTGCGGCGGCGTACATGATCTTTTTCATCCCCGACTCCTTTCCCCACAAACGAAGACTAATGCGCGGCGCTTCGGATTGCGCCACGGCGAATCGTCACGGCGACGGCAGCGTCAGAACCTGCCCCGGCTTGAGCCGGCCCTTGCGCAGGCCGGGATTGGCGCGCGCGATGTCGCGCCAGCGCCCGGCGTCGCCGTAGAGGCGGCGCGCGATCGCCTTTAGCGTATCGCCGCGCCGCACGACGTAACGGCGGGGCGCCTCGGCCGGGGCCGGCTGCGCCGTCTCCTGCGGCGGGGAAGGCGCTTCCTGCGCGGTCTCCGGCGCGGCGGGGGGCGGCGCGGCGCCCGGCTCCGTCACCACGAATTCGCCGCGGATCATGCCCATCCAGCAGCTCCACGGGACGACGCCGCTCTGGGTCGGCGTGAACTCGATCGTCTGCAGCCCGGGCTTCAAATCGAATTCCAGGCCGAAGGCCGGAACTACGATGCGATTGTTGCAGCTCGTGATCGTCGTGGCGTTGATGACCCATTTGACGGGAACGCCCTTGGTGAGCGTGAAGCGCGACGGCTGATAGCCGAGCCCGTTCGCCTCCATTTCGATGATCTGCACGGCAGGCGCCGGCGCTAAGCTTGCGATCGGCGCGTCGGTCTGCCGCATGCGGGCGACGATCGAGGCGAGGTCCACGCCCCAGCCGGTCAGAATGAGGCCGCGATTGATCATCACCGCGCCGAGCGCCACGACGATGACGCCCGAGGCGCGCAGCAGCCGGTGGGTCGCCGCGCTCGACAGCAGGGAGGCGACCGCGCCGAAAGCGAGCATGACCGGCAGCGTGCCGAGCCCGAAGGCGAACAGCATTTTGGCGCCCTCGACGGCGCTGCCTGTGCCGGCCGCCATGACATACATCGCCTGCAGCGGCCCGCAGGCGATCATCAAGCCGTTGAGGAGGCCGATGACGAAGGGACGGTGGCGTCCCCCAGCTTCGCGGTAGACCCAGCGTTGAAGCGGCGCCGGCAGACCGAGCCGGAAGCGCCGCAGCGGGGCGAACAGCCCCAGCATGTTGAGGCCGAAGACGATGAGAAAGACGCCGGCCGCGACCCCGGCCGCGCCGCGCAACAGCGGCGTGAAGGCGATGAACGCCCCGAGCGCGCCGAACAGCGCCCCGATCGCCGTGTAGGAGAGCGTCTTGCCCGTCGCGAAGGCGAGGTGCGACAGCGCGGACGATCGGCCGGCCCCCGCGTCGGCGGCCGTATAGCTGACGACGAAAGCGCCGCACATGCCGATGCAATGGAAACCGGTGACGAGGCCGAGCACGAAGATGAGCCATAGGCTCATATGCTGGGCGATGTCCGGCGCGCCGCCGGCGCTGATCCAGCGCGTGTCGACGAGAATGAGCGCCGCAAGGCCCAAAAGCGCGCCGGCGGCGAGCAAGAGACGCCGGGCGAGCGGCCTTTGCGCGCGCTCCCCTTCCTCGACGCGATAGCCGAGTTCCTCGACGGTCGCGCGCAACGCGGCAAACTCGACGCGGGCAGGATCGTGATCGACGACAACCTGCTCTGTCGGATAGGACGCCGTTACCCGGCGCACGCCCGCAAGCTTGCGCAAGCGCGCCTCGATGACATGTTCGCACCCATGGCAATGCATGCCATGGGCGCGAAACGTGATTGTCTCGCCGTTCACGATCTCGCCGCCGCCGCTTCGGTCGAGGGTTTATTTGCCGAGCGTATTCACGCCGAGGAGTTTATATGCCGGGCAGAAATTAATGAAGGCTGTCGCGAGCGGCGCGAGGCCGACGAGCCCCCACCAGCTCTGCGGCCCGACGAAAATCAGGCTCAAGAGAAGAACGCCCGCGACGATGCGGATCATCCGGTCGGTGTCTCCAACATTGGGTTCCATTGAATTCTCCTTTGAGGCGTGACCCTTGCGAAGAGATGCGCCCGCCGCCTCGCGGGCTCAATGACTTTGTCACCCCCAGAGCGCGCACCAGCCGCGCGCGCTCACCGCCCCCTTGACGACGCCACAGCCGGAGGGCGCCTCGAACCAGGAGCAATTGGCGCAGCGCTGGCGCCCGTTGGGAGAATTGCGATAGGCGGCGGCGGACTGGCTGGTCTTTGCCCGCGCCGGCGCGAAAAAGGCCTGCAGGCCCGAAAGAATCCCCGTGGCGGCGACGAGCGTCAAGAACTGGCGCCTGCGTTGATTTACGCCCATGAGCCGCTCCTTTCCCCGCCGACCCGCGCCGGCGCTTTACATTCGATGTTTCTAATGTAAGGCGGCCGCGCCTGACCAAGAATGCGACAAAAGGGCCCAAGGCGCGCTCGGGGAGCTGCTTGACTTCTATATTCGCAAAACATAATTTAGTCGCTATGAATATACGTCTGGCCGAACTCGCGCCGAAGGCCGCCGAGGCGGAGAGCTTCCTCAAGGCGCTCGCCAACCGGCACCGCCTCATGGTGCTGTGCGAGTTGCACAAGGGCGAATATTCGGTGACGCGGTTGCAGGAGGCGGTTGGACTGAGCCAGTCCTCGCTCTCCCAGCATCTTGCGCGGCTGCGCGAAGACAGGCTCGTCAAGACCCGCCGCGAATCGCAGACGATCTATTATTCTCTCGCCAATGAGAATGTGTCTCGGGTCATCGGCCTGCTCTACGAGCTCTTCTGCGCGGGCGAATGCGGCGAGCCGCCGCCCGCAAAGAAGACGCGCGCGACGGGGGCAAAGCCTAAGAATGGGGTGGCGGCATGAGCATTGACCGAATTGTCATGGCTTTCGCGGGCGCAGTCGTGCTCGTCAGCGTGACGCTGGCGCATTTCGTTTCGCCCTGGTGGCTGCTGCTCACGGGCTTCGTCGGCCTGAATCTGTTTCAGGCGGCCTTTACAGGGTTTTGTCCCTTGGCCATGATCCTCAAGCGCTTCGGCGTCCGGCCGGGCGCGGCGTTCTGACGGGGCTCCATGGCGTCGGACTGGACCGCAGACGTTCCGCTGCTGCGCGGGCTCGACGAGTCGACGCGCGGACAATTGCGCGACGGCGCCGTCCGCAAGCAGATCCCCCGCGGCGCCGTGCTGTTTCGCCCCGGCGACCCTTGCGCGCACTTCCCTTTGATCGTCGCCGGCACGGTGCGCGTGCAGCGCGTGACCGAGTCGGGTCGTGAAATCGTGCTCTATCGCGTCGCCAACAACGAGACCTGCATTCTCACCACGGCGTCTCTGCTTTCCGACGACGCCTATTCGGCCGAAGGCGTCGCCGAGACCGACGTCCTCGCCTACATCCTGCCTGCCGAGCGCTTCGCCGCGCTGATGAACGCTTCGGCGTCGTTTCGCGCGCTCGTCTTCGACGGCTACTCCAAGCGCATCGCCACGCTGATGTCGCGCATCGAGGAAATCGTCTGCACGCGAATCAACGTGCGGCTGGCCGAGCGCCTGCTTGCGCTCAAAGGCGCCGACAACCGCATCAACGTCACTCAGCAGGCGCTCGCCGCCGACCTCGGCACCGCGCGCGAGGTGGTGGGACGCACGCTCAAGATCTTCGAGCGCTCGGGATGGGTCAAATTGTCGCGGGGCGGCGCAGAAATCACTGATCCCAAGGCTTTACGCGCGCTATGCGACGCCGAGCGTGACTAAGTCGCTGTTAGAATCTTCTAATTTAGATAATTCGAATATATAAGAAGCGCCGCGGCCGGCCCGCGCGTTTCCGGGAGGAAATCTGCATGGCTCATATTGTGATTCTCGGCGCCGGGATCGGCGGCGTCGCGGCGGCGATCGAGGTGCGCGACGGCGTGAAAAAAGAACATCGCGTGACCGTCGTCTCCGATCTGCCGAACTTCCAGTTCACGCCGTCCAATCCCTGGCTTGCCGTCAACTGGCGCAAGCCCGATGAACTGAAGGTTGCGCTGGCGCCGGTCTTCCGCAAGAAGAACATCGGCTTTACCGACGTCGGCGCGAAGCGCGTGCACCCGACCGAAAACCGCATTGAACTCAACAATGGGGAAAGCCTCGCTTACGACTATCTCGTCATCGCGACGGGGCCGAAGCTGGCTTTTGGCGAGATCCCGGGGCTCGGGCCCCATGGCGGCCACACCCATTCGATCTGCACGTTGCAGCACGCCGAAATCGCCTCCAAGGCCTGGGACGACTTCTGCAAGGACCCCGGCCCGATCGTCATCGGGGCCGCGCCGGCGGTGTCCTGCTTCGGCCCGGCGTATGAATACGCCATGATCGTCTCGACGGACCTGCGCCGCCGCGGCATACGCCACAAGGTGCCGATGACCTTCGTCACCGCCGAGCCCTATATCGGCCATCTCGGCCTCGGCGGCGTTGGCGACACCAAAGGCATGCTCGAATCGGCCTTCCGCGACCGCGACATCAAATGGATCACCAACGCCAAGACCACGTCGGTCGAGCCCGGCCTGTTGAAATGCGACGAGCTCAACGACGACGGCTCCGTGAAGAAGGCGCATGAGCTGCCCTTCAAATTCGCGATGATGATGCCGGCCTTCACGGGCATCGACGCGCTGATGGGAGTCGAGGGCCTGGTCAATCCCCGCGGCTTCGTCATCATCGACAAGAATCAGCGCAACCCGACCTTCCCGAATGTGTTCGGCGTCGGCGTCTGCGTCGCGATCCCGCCGGCCGAGCCCACCCCGGTCGCGACCGGCATGCCGAAGACGGGCTACATGATCGAATCCATGGTGACGGCGACCGCCCACAACATTGCGGCGCTCCTCAACGGCAAGGAGGCCAAGGAGGAGGGCACCTGGAACGCGGTTTGCCTCGCCGATTTCGGCGATCGCGGCGTCGCCTTCGTCGCGCAGCCGCAGATCCCGCCGCGCAACGTCAACTGGTCGAGCGAGGGACGCTGGGTGCATCTCGCAAAAATCGCTTACGAGAAATACTTCCTGCGCAAGGTGCGCAAGGGCCAGAGCGAGCCTGTTTATGAGCGCTACATCATGAAGCTTCTCGGCATCGAGCGGCTGCGAAACGCGCTCTAGGGGCGAGCGGGCGGGGACGGTCGAGGCATGGCGCGAAGAACGCTGAGGCGGGAACTCACTCTGGCGATCGTCTTCAAGGTCGCGGCAATCTTCTTGCTGTGGTTCTGGTTCTTCAGCCCGGCGCAGCGCGTCCACGTCACGCCGGCGGATATGGCGGCGGCCCTCGCCGGGGGGCCGCCGCCGCGCTAACGCTTGAAAGCGACATTAAAATGCTCGAACATCTCGACGTCGTCACGCTCTCCCGCCTGCAATTCGCGCTGACGGCGCTCTATCACTTTCTCTTCGTGCCGTTGACGCTCGGGCTCTCGCTGCTCATCGCCATTATGGAGAGCGTCTATGTGATGACCGGCCGCGAGGTCTGGCGCGACGCGGTGAAGTTCTGGGGCACGCTGTTCGGCATCAATTTCGTGATGGGCGTCGCCACCGGCGTGACGATGGAATTCCAGTTTGGCACCAACTGGGCCTATTATTCCCATTATGTCGGCGACATCTTCGGCGCGCCGCTCGCGATCGAAGGCCTCATGGCCTTCTTCCTCGAGGCGACCTTCGTCGGCTTGTTCTTCTTCGGCTGGAACCGCCTCACCAAGGTGCAGCATCTGATCGTCACCTGGTGCGTGGCGCTCGGCTCCAATTTCTCGGCGCTGTGGATTCTCATCGCCAACGCCTGGATGAGCAATCCCGTCGGGGCGAAATTCAATCCGCAGACCATGCGCATGGAGCTCTCCTCCTTCACGGAGGTGATGTTCAATCCCGTCGCCCAGTCCAAATTCGTTCACACGGTCAGCGCCGGCTATGTGACGGGGGCCGTCTTCATGATGTCGATTGGCGCCTATTACATTCTTCGCCAACGACACGTGCAGATCGCCCGGCGCTCGCTCACCGTGGCGGCAAGCTTTGGCCTCGCCTCTGCGCTCTCGGTCGTCGTGCTCGGCGATGAGAGCGGCTATACGGCCGGCGAAAGCCAGAAGATGAAGATCGCCGCCATCGAAGCGATGTGGGAGACCGAGCCCGCGCCGGCTTCCTTCACGCTCTTCGGGCTTCCCGATCTCAAGAGCGAGACGACCAAATATGAGGTCACGATCCCTTACGTCCTCGGCCTCATCGCCACGCGCTCCTTCGACAAGCCGGTCGAGGGAATCAAGCCGCTCGTGCTGCGCAACGAAGCGCGTATCCGCAATGGCCTGCCGGCTTATCACTGGCTGACCGAGCAGGGCGGCCGCCCGAACGCCCGCCTGCCGGACGAATTGGAAGGCTCGATGCGCGACGCCGGCTATGCGCTGCTCCTGAAGCGCATCCGTCCCGACATCGAGAATGCGACGCCCCAGGAAATCCATGAGGCCGCGCTTTCCACCATTCCCGACGTGCCGGTGCTGTTCTGGAGCTTCCGCATCATGGTGGCGCTCGGCTTCTATTTCATCGCGCTCTTCGCCGTCGCCTTTTACCTGTCGAGCCGGCGCCGCTGCGGCCGGCCGTGGTTCCTGCGCCTCTGCATGTTGAGCCTGCCGCTGCCCTGGATCGCGGCGGAGCTCGGCTGGATCGTCGCCGAATATGGCCGCCAGCCGTGGATCATCGACGGCGTGATGCCGACCTTTCTCGGCGTCTCCAGCGTGCCGGCGGCCAATGTCGCGGCGAGCCTCCTGGCCTTCGTCGTCTTCTATACGGCGCTCGCCGTCGTCGACGTCGGGCTGCTGATCAAATATGTGCGCAAGGGGCCGCAAGGGCCGCATGAGCCCGAGCTCGAGGCCGGCGCGCTGCCCGAGGCGCAGCCTGCCTACGACGCCTCACGCTAAAAGGAGAGCGGCGATGTTCGATTATATGACGCTGCGCCTGATCTGGTGGGGGATCCTGGGACTGCTGCTCGTCGGCTTCGCGGTCATGGACGGCTTCGATCTCGGCGTCGCCATGCTGCATCCCTTCGTGGCGAAGACGGATGTCGAGCGGCGCGTCTCGATCAACGCCATCGGGCCGGTGTGGGAAGGCAATCAGGTCTGGTTCATCCTCGGCGGCGGCGCCGCCTTCGCCGCTTGGCCGCCGCTCTACGCCGCCTCCTTCTCGGGCTTTTATCTCGCGATGCTGCTGGTGCTCCTCGGCTTCATCCTGCGGCCGGTCGCCATCGTGTTTCGCGGCAAGCGCGACGGCCTCCTGTGGCGGAAGGTCTGGGACTGGCTGTTCTTCGTCTCCGGCTTTCTGCCGTCGCTTCTCTTCGGCGTCGCCTTCGGCAATCTTCTCCTCGGCGCGCCGTTCCATTTCGACGCGTCCTTACGCTTCATCTTTGAAGGCTCGCTCCTGGGCCTTCTGCGCCCCTTCCCGCTGCTCTGCGGCGTGATCAGCGTCGTGATGATCGCGATGCAGGGCGCGGCCTGGCTCGCCGGAAAAAGCCAAGGCGCGCTCGCCGCGCGCGCGCGACGGATCGGCGCGCTCTCGGCGCTGGCCCTCGTGGCGATGTTTCTCGCGGCGGGCCTGTGGATCGCGGTGGGCGTCGAGGGCTACCGCATCGAGTCGCCAGTCGACCCCGCCGGCCCCTCCAATCCGTTCGGCAAGGAGGTGATGCGCGGAACGGGCGACTGGCTCCTGAACTACGCCCGCTTTCCGCTCACCGCGCTCGCGCCCGCGGCCGGATTGATCGGCGCGCTCGTCGCCGCAGTGCTGCTCGCCGCGGGCGTGAACCGCGGCGCGCTTCTGGCGTCCAGCGTCGCGACGGCGGGCGTGGTGACGACGGCGGGATTCAGCATGTTTCCCTTCCTGTTGCCTTCTTCCTCGCATCCGGGGCAGAGCCTGACGGTCTGGGACGCCTCCTCGAGCGAGAGAACCCTCGGCCTCATGCTCGTCGCCGTGATCGTCTTCCTGCCCATCGTCCTCGCCTACACCTCCTGGGTCTATTACGTGTTGCGCGGCCCGGTGACGGAGGCGGCGATCGAAAAGGGCGACGACCACTATTACTGACCAAAAGGGGGGCGACGCCTCATGTGGTATTTTTCCTGGATTCTCGGCCTCGGCCTCGCCTGCGCCTTCGGCATTTTGAACGCCATGTGGCTCGAACTCGACGACGACGACGACCATCGCAAGTAAGGCGAAGCTGCTCGGCCCTGGAGTTTTCATGGACTTCCGTCTGCTTTTGATCCTCGCCGCCCTGGCGGGCGCTTCCCGCGCGGTCGCGGGCGAAACGACCGTGCATGTCGCGCCCCTCGACGACATGAAGGCGGTGGTCGCCTCGGTCGAGCCCGCTCATCAACTCGTGGCGCGCGCGCGCATTGGCGGCACGGTCACGTCGCTGAAAATCAAGGAGGGCGACACGGTCGCCGCGGGTGCCGAGGTCGCCGTCGTCGCCGATCAGAAGCTCTTTTTGCAAATGCAATCGCTCGACCAGCGCATTCGCGCCCAGCAGGCGCAACGCGACAAGGCGAAGACCGACTTCGAGCGCGCGCAGGAGCTGCTGCGCCGCGGCGTGTCGACCAAGGTGATGTTCGACCAGGCGAAGACCGCTCTCGACGTCGCCGAGCGCAATCTCTCGGCGCTGCAGTCCGACAAGAGCGTCATCGAGCAGCAGGCGGCGGAAGGATCCGTGAAGTCGCCGGGGCCGGGCCGCATTCTGACCATTCCCGTCTCCATCGGGCGCGTGGTGATGCCCGGCGAGACGATCGCGACGCTCGCCGAGGATAATTACATCCTGCGGCTACAGCTCCCCGAGCGCCATGCGCGCTTCATGCGCGCGGGTGACCGCGTCGAGATCGGGGAACGCGGCGTCAATACGGGCGCGGGCGCCCGCAAGGAAGGGCGCGTGCGCATCGTCTATCCCGAGATTCAGGGCGGCCGCGTGATCGCCGACGTCGACGTGAAGGGGCTCGATAATTATTTCGTCGGCGAACGGGCGCGCGTCTATGTGACGACGGGCAAGCGCAACGCGATATTGGCCCCGAAATCCGCCGTCTATCGGCGCGCGGGCGTCGATTTTGTGAAGCTCGCCAATGACGCCGAGGTGGTCGTCCAGACCGGAGACGTCCATGGCGACGCAATCGAGATTCTGTCGGGCCTGCACGACGGTGATGCGGTGCAGACGCCATGAGCGCCGAAAAGACCGAGTTTCATCCCGGCATATCCCGAACGCTCACGCGAACCTTCATCAATTCGCCGCTGACGCCGCTTCTTCTGCTCGCCTCCATTCTCGTCGGGCTCATCGCGCTTCAGGCGCTGCCGCGCGAAGAGGAGCCGCAAATCTCCGTGCCGATGGTCGACATCATCGTTCAGGCCAACGGCTATAAAGCCGAAGACGCGATCGAGCTCATCACGCGGCCGCTCGAAGACATCATCAAGGGCGTCAATGGCGTCGAGCATGTCTATTCGCAGACGCGCGACGACAGCGTGATGGTGACGGCGCGCTTCTTCGTCGGCACGCCGCAGGACAACGCCGTGCTGCGTGTGCACGACAAGATCCGCGCCAATATCGGCGGCCTGCCCAAGGGCATTCCCGAGCCCTTGATTGTCGGGCGCGGCATCGACGATGTGGCGATCGTCGTCCTCACGCTCTCCGCCAAGCCGGACAAGGCGAAGGGTTGGACCGACAATGGACTCTATCAGGTCGCCGAGGAGCTCCAGCACGATCTCACCAAGGTCGAGAACGTCGGCACGAGCTATATTGTCGGCGGCAGCCCCAACCAGATTCGCGTGGAGCCCGATCCGGAGCGCCTGTCCCAATATGGCGTGACCCTCAATCAGCTGATCGACAAGTTGACGAACGCCAACCGTTCGTTCCAGGTCGGGGCCTTTCGCGAGGGCAATCGCTCGGTGCCGGTCGTCGCCGGCCAGACCTTGCAGGGCGTGCCCGACATCGGCCTGTTGCTGCTCACGACGCGCGACGGCCGCCCGGTCTATGTAAAGGACGTCGCCGACGTCGTCGTCGGCGCGGCCGAACCCGACAAGCGCAGCTGGACGATGACCAAAGAGAAGGACGGGGCGCTCGTGAAGCGTCCCGCCGTCAACATCGCCATCGCCAAGCGCAAGGGCGCCAATGCGGTGATCGTCGCCGAGGAGGTTCTGAAGCGGCTTGAATCGGTGCGTGGCCGCATTGTGCCGGAAGACCTCGAGATCACGGTTACGCGCAATTACGGGGAGACGGCTACCGAGAAAGCCAATGAGCTGCTCTTCCATCTGGCGCTCGCGACCGTCTCCATCGTGCTGCTCATTGTCGTGATGGTCGGCTGGCGCGAGGGCGTCGTCGTCTTCGTGATCATCCCGACGACGATTCTGCTCACGCTCTTCGCCTCCTGGCTGATGGGCTACACGATCAACCGGGTCAGCCTGTTCGCGCTTATTTTCTCGATCGGCATTCTCGTCGACGACGCCATCGTCGTCGTCGAGAACATCGTGCGCCATTGGCAGATGCGCGGCGATCGCGGCCTGATCGACACGGCGGTCGAGGCCGTGGCGGAAGTCGGCAACCCGACCATCGTCGCCACCATGACGATCATTGCGGCGCTCCTGCCGATGATGTTCGTCTCGGGGCTGATGGGGCCCTATATGAGCCCCATACCGGCCAACGCCTCGCTGGCCATGGTGTTCTCCTTCTTCGTCGCCATGACCATCACCCCCTGGCTTCTCCTCAAGATCGCCGGCAAACGCTTCGCGCAGGAAGGCGGCTCGGGTCACGATCACGCTCATGAGCGCGGCGCGATGGGGGACTTTTATGCCCGCGTCGCAAAGCCCTTGCTGCAGGGCCGCAGCCGCTCGCAGCGTTTCTTGACGGCGGTGGGCGTCGCAACGTTGCTCAGCATGGCGCTTTTCGCCACCAAGACCGTGCGCGTGAAATTGCTGCCGTTCGACAATAAATCCGAGGTCGCCGTCGTCGTCGATCTGCCGCGCGGCGCCTCTCTCGAAGAAACGGACCGCGTGCTCACCGAGGCCGCCGAGCGCCTGAAGGATATTCCGGAGCTCACCTCCATTCAATCCTACGCCGGCACGGCGGCGCCCTTCAACTTCAACGGGCTGGTGCGCCATTACTATATGCGCATGGCGCCGGAGATGGGCGAGCTTGCGGTCAATCTTCTGCCCAAGGACGAGCGCAAGCGGGCGAGCCACGCCATCGCGCTCGACATCCGCGAAAAGCTCAAAGGCCTCCCCCTGCCGCCGCATACGGCGATCAAGGTCGTGGAAGTGCCGCCCGGCCCGCCGGTCTTGTCGACGCTGCTCGCCGAGGTCTATGGGCCGGACGCGCAGACGCGGCGCGATCTCGCGACGAAGCTGCGCCAGGCGTTCGACGCCGTCGATTTCGTCGTCGACTCGGACGACAGCTTCGGCCAGCGCGCCGAACGGCTGCGCTTCGCGATCGATCAGGACGCGCTCGAATATCACGGCGTCGAGGAGCGCGCGGTCTATGACACGATCGGAGCGCTCGTCGGCGGCGTGAAGATCGGCTTCTCGCAAAGAGGCGGCGGCGCGAAGCCGATCGACGTCACCGTCGCCCTGCCGCATGCGCATATGACGCCGAGCGAGCGCCTTTTGTCGACGCCTCTGCCCGCCGGCGGAACGGTGCGCCAGGGCGCCAATGTCGAACTCGGCGACGTCGTGAAGGCGACGCGGGAATTGGGCTCCTATCCGATCTTCCGCCACAACGGCCGCTTTGCCGAAATGGTCAGCGCCGAAGTCGCCGGACGCTTCGAGGCGCCGATCTATGGCATGTTCGCGGTCGAGGACGCGATCAAGAGCGTCGACTGGGGTCCCAATGGTCCGCCGACGATCAAATATCACGGGCAGCCGCTCGACGACGCGCAGCCGACGATTTTGTGGGACGGCGAGTGGGAGGTCACCTATGTCACCTTCCGCGACATGGGGGCGGCCTTCATGGTGGCCTTGCTCGGCATCTATCTTCTGGTCGTCGCGCAATTCGGCTCTTTCAAGCTGCCGCTCGTCATTCTCGCGCCGGTGCCGCTGACATTGCCGGGCATTGTCCTGGGGCATCTCCTGTTCAACGCCGCCTTCACGGCGACCTCGATGATCGGCTTCATCGCGCTGGCCGGCATCGTCGTGCGCAACTCCATCCTGCTCGTCGACTTCATTCGCCATCTGCGCGAGAAGGGCATGCCTTTGCGCGCGGCGCTCGTTGAAGCCGGCGCGGTGCGCTTCAAGCCGATCTTCCTCACGGCGGCGGCGGCGATCATCGGCGCGGCGTTCATTCTCACCGATCCGATCTTCCAGGGCCTCGCCATTTCGCTCGTCTTCGGCCTCGCTTCGTCGACCGCGCTGACGCTGCTCGTGATCCCTGCGATCTATGTCGTCCTGCGCGACGACGAACGTCCGGAGGCGCCGACGGCGCCCGACTTAAGGAGGCTCGCATGACAAATGATTGGCCCGAGCTCGCCAAGACGCTGACCGCCGACCTGCGCAATCTGCGCAGCGGCGCGCCCGAGGTGATGAAGGCCTTCAGCGCCATGGCGACGTCCGCCGGCGCCACCGGCGCGCTCGACGCCAAGACAAAGGAATTGATCGCTCTTGCGGTGAGCGTCGCCATACGCTGCGACGATTGCATCGCCTTCCACGCCAAAGCCGCCGCCGGACGCGGCGCGACCCGCGAGGAAGTGATGGAGACGCTCGGCATGGCGATCTACATGGGCGCAGGACCTTCCGTGATGTATGCGAGCCATGCGCTCGCCGCCTTCACGCAGTTCGACGCCGAAAAGACGGCCCCGGCGCAGAGCGCTTGAGGCCCAAGAAAGGAAGAAGCAATGTTTTCAGGTCTGATGTCGAAACTCACGGGCGGCGGCGCGTCGCTGCCGACGATCGAGCATGAAGACTTCGCGCGGGTGGTGAAGGAAGGCTCCTGCGCCATCGTCGACGTGCGCGAGCCGCATGAATATGCGGCGGGCCATGTGCCCGGCGCGCGCAATCTGCCGCTGTCGCAGTTCAATCCCTCACAGCTGCCGCAGGGCCAGTGCGTCATCATCTGCCAGGCGGGCGGCCGCTCCGCCAAGGCGCTGACTCAGGCGATGGCGGCAGGCCGCAAGGACGTGCGCCACTATGCGCCCGGCACCGGCGGCTGGCGCGCGCGCGGCGGCGCAGTGTCGGCGTAAATCTTGAAAATGCGCCCTCACCCTTTAGGAGCCTGCGTAAGCAGACGTCTCGAAGGGCGAGGGTCGCTGCGGCGCATCCTTCGAGACGGCGCTGCGGCGCCTCCTCAGGATGAGGGTTTGAAATTTATAGACAGCCAGCAGGAGGATTTCCTCATCCTTAAGGAGCCGCCGAAGGCGGCGTCTCGAAGGACGAGGAAATCCGTCACGACATCTCACGCCGCCTTGCCGATCTCCGTCGCCTTCGGCACGTGGATGAGCTGGCCCGTCTTCACGTCGTAAATATAGCCGTAGATCGGGACGTTCTTCGGCGTCAGCGGATGCGAGCGGATGCGCGCCACATCCTGCGCGACGCTGTCTTCCTGATTCTTGATCGTGTGCCATTTGATGAAATGGCCCGCCGCGCAGCCGCCGCCATGTTGCGGGTTCGACCATTTCAGCGTCGACATGTCGAGCGACGCCGTCGCGAGGCTGTCTTCGAGAAGATCGCCCATGACCTCGTCGCAGAACAGCTCCATGCCGCAATTGGTGTGGTGAATCACGAACCACTCCTTGGTGCCGAGCAGCTTGTGCGAAATCACGAGCGAACGGATGGCGTCGTCCGAGGCGCGGCCGCCGGCGTTGCGAATGACATGCGCATCGCCTTCCGAAAGGCCCGCGTATTTGGCGGGATCGAGACGCGCATCCATGCAGGTGAGAATCGCAAAGCCGCGCGCGGGCGGTAAAGCGAGTTCGCCCTTGGCGCCGAAGCTCGAAACATAGGCGCGGTTCGCCGCCATGACCTCATCGACGATCTTGCTCATTTTTTCCTCCCCTGGAAGCATCGATTCATTCTCGCTTTCCATGAAGCAAGTCTCCAATGCTTCGAAAGGCTTTTCAAGCAAGGTAAGAATTTCACTTTCGTGACAAAGTCGCTTGACCCTGCGAGAACAGAAATGTCGTGACGACGCGCGCAAGCGTTACTATATAACAGCGCTGTCGGGGGCGCATGGCCCTCAGCGTCAACATGGTCTTTACAGGAATGTCCGAGCTTCCCGATCTCTACCCCGGTTTCGCCGCGCATTGGATCGACACGCAGGCGGGAAAAATTTTCGCACGCGCCCATGGCGCCGGGCCGGCCCTGCTCTTGCTGCACGGTTTCGGCGAGACGCATGTGGCTTGGCGCAGGATCGCGCCGGCCCTCGTCGACCGCTTTTCCGTCGTCGTCATGGATCTGCGCGGCTATGGCTGGTCGGCGGCGCCCGACAGCGAGAAGGGCGAAGCCTATGCGAAGCGGGAAATGGCCGACGACGTGGTGAAGGTCATGGCGGCGCTCGGCCATGTGCAATTCGCGCTCGCCGGCCACGACCGGGGCGCGCGTGTCGGCTTTCGCTTGGCGCTCGACCACCCCGGCAGGCTGACGAAACTCGCGCTGCTCAACATCGCGCCGGTCGACGACGCTTTTGGCGCCGGCGATCTTCAGCGCATGGGCCGCGCCAAGCTCTTGTCCATGGACGCGCCCCGACCCGAAGAATTGATCAGCCTCGATCCACAAGGGTTCCTCGACGACGCGCTGCAAAGCTCCACGAAGGAGAAGTCGCTCGACGTCTTCGGCGCGGCGGCGCTCGCGCATTATCGATCGGCCTTCAACGAGCCGTCGCGCATCCACGCCTTTTGCGAGGATTTTCGCGCCGGCGCGACGATTGATCGCGAGCTGACGCTCGCCGACAAGGCGGCGGGGAAGAAGCTCAACGTCCCCACGCTCGTCCTTTATGGCGAGACGAGCTTCCCGGCAGGGGGTCCATCGCTCGCCGACGCCTGGCGCGACTGGGGCGACGGCGTCGTCACCGAGAGCGTCGACAGCGGGCTCTATCTGATGGAAGAAGCGCCCGAGGCGACGCGCGACGCGCTGGACCGCTTCCTCTGATGCCCCGGCGCGGCGCCCTCGGCCGCCGGACGGTCGCCGTGGCGCTCGGCGGCGGCGGCGCGCGCGGTCTCGCCCATATCAGCGTGCTGCAGGCGCTCGACGAACTGGGCGTCCGCCCTGTCGCGCTCGCGGGCGCCTCGATCGGCGCCATCATCGGCGCGGCCTATGCGGCGGGCTTTTCCGGCGAAGAGTTGCGCCACCACACCGAGGCCATGCTCAGCAACCGCCTCAAGCTCGCGCGCCGGCTGCTCTATGCGCGGGCGCGGGGGCGCAAGCGGCTGTTCAAGGGCGTCGGCCATCCCTTCCTTATCGACGGCGAGAGGTTTCTCGACGCCTTCTGGCCCGAGGGCGTGCCGGAGCGGTTCGAGGATCTCGAAATTCCGTTGACGGTGGTTGCGACCGATTTCCGCCGTCGCTGCGAAGTCGCCTTCTCAAAAGGGCCGCTGCGTCCCGCCGTCGCCGGCTCCATGTCGGTCCCGGGCGTCGTGCGCGCGACGAAAACCGAGGTCGGCTATCTCGTTGACGGCGGCCTCGTCAATCCGCTGCCTTACGACCATCTGGCCGGCAAGGCCGACATCATCGTCGCCGTGAACGTCTCGGGCAATTCGGGCCCCGAAACGGAAATTCGCACGCCCACGGCCTTCCAGACCATGATGGTGGCGACGCAAATTCTCACCAATTCGATCAGCGCCCGCATGATCGAGGAAAATCCGCCCGACGTGCTCGTCGCGCCAGCCGTGCACCAATATCTCGCGCTCGATCTCTTCAAGGCGGAGCGCATTTTTTCCGCCGGCGACGCCTGCCGCGAGACGCTGCGCGAGGGCCTCACGCGGGCGGCCGCGAAATTGGGAGCGTAGCCGCCGCCGGGGGTCGCGCTTACCGTCTCTGAGCAAAGAATTCCCTCAGCAGCTGCGCCGATTCGCTCTCGCGAATGCCGCCATAGACCTCCGGCGCATGATGGCACGTCGTCTGCGAGAAGAAACGCGGCCCATGCTCGACCGCGCCGCCCTTGGGGTCTTGCGCTGAAAAATAGAGCCGCCGGACGCGCGCGAAGGAAATGGCCGCCGCGCACATGGCGCAGGGTTCGAGCGTGACGTAAAGATCGCAGTCGACGAGACGTTCGCTGCCGATGATTCGGCAGGCCGCGCGAATCGCCAGCATTTCCGCATGCGCCGTCGGGTCACGGTCGCGCAGCGTGCGATTGCCGGCGGCCGAGAGCACGTCGCCCGCGCGGACGATCGCGGCTCCGACCGGCACCTCTTCGGCGGCCGCCGCGGCGCGCGCCGCTTCGAAAGCGACAGCGAAAGGGTCGATGCGCTTCATGGGCCCCGCGTCATTTTCATCATCCCTGCGTCAGCGCGCTTCAAAGCCGTCGACCCGCCTGCTATCAAAGATCATGGCCGACAAGAAATCCGACAAGCGCTCCGGCGCGCCCGGCGGCGATCGCCCGATGCGACGCCGCCCTTCCGCAAACGACGCCCCCGACAGGAAAGCCGGCGGCGCGCCCTTCGGCAAGCCCAGAGCCGGGGCGCCCAAGACAGGCAAGGACGCGAAGCCTGGCGCGGCCAAGCGCGCGAAGCCCGCGCCGGCGCCGGTCGAAAAGACCAGCAGCTTCGCCGGCGAGCGCATCGCCAAGGCGATGGCGCGCGCGGGCGTCTGCTCGCGACGCGACGCCGAGGACTGGATTGAGCAGGGGCGCGTCGCCGTCAATGGAAGGGTGCTGACTTCGCCCGCCGTCAATGTGACCGAGGCGGACAAGATCGAGATCGACGGCGCGCCGATGCAGGCGCGCGAGCGCACGCGGCTGTTTCTGTTTCACAAGCCGCAAGGCTACGTCACCACCGCGCACGATCCAGAGGGCCGCCCCACCGTCTTTTCCTATCTGGAAGAGCGCCATCCTGAGCTGCCCCGCCTCGTCAGCGTCGGACGACTCGACATCAATACGGAAGGGCTGCTTCTGCTGACGAACGACGGCGGCCTGGCGCGGACGCTGGAGCTTCCCGCCACCGGCTGGACGCGGCGCTACCGCGTGCGCGTTCATGGCGAGACCGATCAGGCGCAGCTCGACGACTTGCGCAAGGGCGTGACGGTCGAGGACGTCGCCTATGCGCCCATCGAGGCGCGGCTCGAGCGCGAACAGGGCTCCAACGCCTGGATCGCCATGGCGCTCACAGAGGGCAAGAATCGCGAAGTGAAACGCGTGATGGAGCATCTCGGGCTCGACGTCACGCGCCTCATCCGCGTTTCTTACGGACCGTTCCAGCTCGGCGAGCTCGCCGAGGGCGCCGTCGAGGAAGTGAAGCTCAAAGTCCTGCGCGACCAGCTCGGCAAGAGCCTCGCCGCGCTCGCGGGCGTCGATTTCGCGTCGCCCTTGCGCGAGCCGACCGCCGCCGAGCAGCAGGAACAGCGCGAACGCGTCGACAAGCGGGCGCGCAAACATGTCTCCGTGCTGCGCAAGCAGCGCGACGAACAGGCCGAGAAAGGACCGCGCGCGCGCATCGAGCGCGGCGCCACCGCCGACCGCAAGGGACGCGCCGTCGCGGTCGAGCGGGTGACGCCGACGCGTACGAAGAGGGCGACGGAAGAAGAAGCGCCCGCCTCGCGCAACGCCAGACGGTTCGAGGCGCTTCGCGGCGCCGGCCGCCCGCGTCGCGACGCGGCCGAAACCGCCGAACGGCCGTTCCGCCGTCCCCGCGACGAAGGCGCGGCGCGGCCTGAACGCGGCCAGACCGAAAAGCGGCGCCCGCCCCGTTTCGAAGGCGAAAGGGCCGAGCGTCCCGCGCGCGGCGGCGCGGAGCGGCGCGCCCATGGCGACGCGAAAGCCGCCCCCGGTCACGCCCGCGCGCGGCCGCCGAGCGGCGCGGAGCGTGGTCGGTTCGAGCGGCGGCCGCGGCAGGAGGGGGCCGAGGGCAGGGGAACGCGCGGTTTCGCGTCCGAGGGGCGCGCGCCGCGCCCGCCCCGGCAAGGACGCGACGCGGGCGAGCGTCCTGAACGCTTCGAGCGGACCGGCGTCGGCCGCTCCGATGAAAACCGTAGCGGCGGCGAAAGAGCCCCACGCCCCCGCGCGCGGCCGCCGGGCGGCGAGGAGCGTGGTCGGTTCGAGCGGCGGCCCCGGCAGGAGGGGGGCGAGGGCAGGGGAACGCGCGGTTTCGCGTCCGAGGGGCGCGCGCCGCGCCCGCCCCGGCAAGCCCGCGACGCGGGCGAGCGTCCAGAACGCTTCGAGCGGTCTGGCGGCGGACGGAAATTCGACGCGGATCGCGGTGGCGAAAGGGCCGCGCGTCCCCGTGCGCGCGACGCCGGAACGCCCGACGGCTCCCGTCGCGGCCCGTCCCGATCGGCGTCGCCAAAAGGGCCGCCGAAGGGCCGGGGCGGTCCCGGCGGCGCGCCCAGGGGATCGAACAAGGGATCGAACAAGGGACCGGGAAAGGGTCCGGGCGGCGGACCCCGCAAGCCGCGCGGGGCGTAGCGCATGCGCATCGTCGGCGGCGCGCTGCGCGGGCGCGCGCTTGCGGGGCCGAAGTCGCAGGCGATCCGTCCGACCTCGGACCGGCTGCGCGAGTCCGTATTCGACATTCTCGCGCACCGCTTCGACGATCCCGTCAGCGGCGCGGCGGTCGTCGATCTCTTCGCCGGCACGGGCGCGCTGGGGCTCGAGGCCCTGTCGCGCGGCGCCGCTCGGGCGCTGTTCGTCGACGACGGCGCCGAGGCGCGCGCGCTGCTGCGCGCCAATATCGAGACGCTGGGGTTGGGCGGCGTCACCCGCGTCTTTCGCCGCGACGCGACGAAGCTCGGTCTCGCGCCGCCGGGCGAGGCGTTTTCCCTTGCCTTTCTCGACCCGCCCTATGGCAAGGGCCTCGCGGCGCCGGCGCTCGCGGCGCTGCTGGCGGGGGGGTGGCTCAGGAAAGACGCGCTCGTCGTGATCGAGGACGCCGCGGACGCCGAGATCGCCCTGCCTGCGGGGCTGGAACAGGAAGATGCGCGGCGCTACGGCGACACGCAATTTCTGTTCGCGCGATTCGCGGCTGGCTGAGGCGCGCGGCCCCGATCCCTCCCCCGACAAAGGGGGAGGGCGGGGGAGGGACGGAGCGAGCCCTTCCATGCTTTCGCGCGTCAGCGTTGACTCCGGAACCTTGCCCGAAGCCGACTTTACAGAGGCCCGCTCGGATCAGGCCTTGCCCTTCAACTCATAGAGCGCCGCGAGCGCCTCGCGCGGGCTCATCTGGTCCGGGTCGATTCGGAGAAGCGCCTCGCGCAGCGCGTCTTTTTGAGGCGCGATCTCGGCGACGCGCTTGAAGAGGGGCAGGTCGTCGATCAGCGCCTCGACCGGCGCGCGGCGGTCGGCGGCTTCGAGTTCCGCGAGGATGGCGTGGGCGCGCGCCACGACGCTCGCCGGCAATCCCGCGAGCTGCGCCACATGCACGCCGTAAGAGCGATCGGCCGCGCCTTCTACGACCTCGTGCAGAAACACCACCTCGCCGGCGTGATCGGTGACTTTCATGGTGAGATTGACGAGCCGCTTCATGCGCTTGGCGAGCTGGGTCAGTTCATGGAAGTGCGTCGCGAAGATCGCCCGGGCGCGATTGACGTCGTGCAGATGCTCGATCGTCGCCCAGGCGATCGACAGGCCGTCGAAAGTCGCCGTGCCGCGCCCGATCTCGTCGAGAATGACGAGCGAGCGCGGCGTCGCGCAATTCAGGATCGCGGCCGTCTCCACCATCTCGACCATGAAGGTCGAGCGGCCGCGGGCGAGATCGTCCGAGGCGCCGACGCGCGAAAACAGACGATCGACGACGCCGATGCGCGCTTGCGCCGCCGGCACATAGGAGCCCGCCTGCGCGAGCAGCGCGATCAGCGCATTTTGCCGCAAAAAGGTTGATTTACCCGCCATGTTCGGGCCGGTGACGACGGCGATGCGCCCGGCCTTGTCGCCGGAGAGATCGCAGTCGTTCGCCGCGAAGGCTTTGCCCTGCGCTTCGAGCGACGCTTCGACGACGGGGTGCCGCCCGCCGACGATGGCGAAGTCGAGCGAGTGATCGACATGCGGCCGCGTCCAATTGCGCTTTTCGGCGACCTCCGCGAGCGCGCTGAAGAGATCGAGCCGCGCAAAGGCCTGCGCCAGCGTCTGCAAGGGCTCGGCGCGCGCGAGGACGGCGCTCGCCAGCCGTTCGAAGATCGCAATTTCGCGCGAAAGCGCCTGGTCGGCGGCGGAAGCGATTTTGCTTTGCAGCTCGACGAGCTCGCGAGTCGAGAAGCGCATCGCGTCGGCCATGGTCTGGCGGTGCGTAAAGGTCGCGTCGAACGGCGGACGCAAGAGCTTCTCGCCCTGCGCCGCCGGCAGTTCGAGAAAGAAGCCCAGAAAATTATTGTGCTTGATCCTGAGCCGCGTTCCCGTCGCCTCGGCGTAGCGCGCCTGCAGCGAGGCGATGACCGTGCGGCTTTCGTCGCGCAGCGCGCGCGCCTCGTCGAGCGCCGCGTCATACCCCGCACGCACGAAATCGCCGTTGCGCCTGTCGAGCGGCGGATTGTCGGCGAGGCTCGCCATAATCTCCGAGGCGAGGGCAATGTCCGCCTGCGCAAGGGTCTCGGCTTCGCGCGCGATCTTCTCGGGCGTCCCGGCGTCAGCGAAGAGCGCCGCAATGTCCCGCGCCGTCACGAGCGCGGCGCCGACAGCCGCGAGATCGCGCGGGCCGGCGCGCTGTAAAGAGAGGCGCGAGACGGCGCGCGCAAGGTCGGGCGCGCGCGCCAGCCGCCCGCGCAGCGCGAAGCGAATGTCGGGCGTGTCGAGAAAGAAGGCGACGGCGTTGAGCCTTGCGCCGATCAGGGCCGGGTCGGTCGAGGGCGCGGCGAGGCGTTCGGCGAGAAGCCGGGCGCCGGCCGACGTCGCCGTCAGATCGACGACCGACAGCAGCGCCCCCTCGCGGGAGCCGGACAGCGTGCGCGCCACTTCGAGATTGGCGCGCGTCGCCGCGTCCATGTCGAGCGTGGCGCTGTCGCGCAAACTCACGGGTCGCGAAAGCGCCGGGCGGCCGCCCTTCTGCGTGCGTTCGACATAAAGGATCGCTGTCGCGGCCGCCTCGAGTTCCGCCTCGCTCAACGCGCCGAAGCCGTCGAGCGTCGACACACCGTAGAAATCGATCAATCGCCGCTCGGGATCGCCGGCGTCGCGGCCGAGTGGCGCGGCCGGCGCGGCGACATTGGCGAAAGCGTCGGCCACAGCTTCCTCGCGGCACAGCGTTTCCGCGGCGACGATCTCGCGCGGCTCGAGGCGCGCGAGGACCGAAGCAAGCTCGGCGGCGTCACAGTCGCAGACCGTGAAAGCGCCGGTCGAGATATCGAGGCTGGCCACGCCATAGCGCCAGCCGCCGTCAGAGCGACGCGCGCGCGCGACCGCGGCGAAAGCATTCGCGCGCGTCGGATCGAGGAGCGCGTCTTCCGTGATGGTGCCCGGCGTGACGAGGCGCACGACGTCGCGACGCACGACGGATTTGGCGCCGCGCTTCCTGGCTTCGGCCGGGTCCTCGATCTGCTCGCAGACGGCGACGCGATGGCCGAGCGCGATGAGCTTTTGCAGATAATCATTGGCGCGTTCGACGGGCACGCCGCACATCGGAATGTCCTGGCCCAGATGTTTGCCGCGCTTGGTCAGCATGATGCCGAGGGCGCGCGCCGCGACTTCGGCGTCTTCGAAAAACAGTTCGTAGAAATCGCCCATGCGGTAGAAGAGCAGGCAATCGCTGTTGGCGGCCTTGATCTCGATATATTGCGCGATCATCGGCGTCGCGCGCACGGCCTCGCCCGCGCGGGTCTGATCCAAAGCTTTCTGCGTCATCCGGGTAGTCTAGCGGCGCCCGCCCGAAGGCGCCATGCGGGCGAAGCGACCGCATGTGGAACGCCGCAAAAAAGCCCCGGATTCCGGGGCCTTCTTGATCGACCTGAGGTCCGCGGCGCCTAGCGCCACAAGGCCAGAAGGATGATGATCGGGATCGGCACGCCGAGCAGCCAGAGTAATACAGAACGTCCCATCTTTCCCTCCTACCAGCGCGTCAGTTCTGCGAGCCCGACATTCTCGTCACGGTGGCGTCCGCCGAGCGCCGCGCCGCCCCAGGCCGAGGCTGCGGCGAGCAGCATGGCCGCCGCGGCGATGAAGCTCGCCAATATGCCGGCCTTGCGCGCCTTGTCGGCAAGCTCCTTGGCGCGGGCGTTGTCGTCGCGCACCTGCTGCGCGAGCATGTCGACGCGGGCCCGGGCGTCAGTCGGGCTCACGCCGGTCGAAGCCAGCATGTTTTGCAGAAATGTGCGGTCTTCGTTGCTGATCTCGCCCGTGGCCTGGCCACGCGCGACGACCCGCGAGATGATCTGCCGGGTGTCCGCCATAGCGGCGCCAGTTGCGGCCGTCGCGCCGGCTGGCGCGCCGCCCCGCGCGGCGGGGGCCATTGGCGCGGCGCCGCCGTCGCCGCGCATCAGCGTATCGACCCGGTAATCCACGGGGCTCGTTGACAGTCCCGCTTTCTGCGCCTGCTGGCTCGCCGCATCCACGCCGGCCTTGCCGAGGTCATAGAGCGACGACCCGGCCGCGAAGGCGATGATGAGCATGCTGACGCCCCAGACGACGAGGCCATGCGCGCCGTCGCGGACTTCCGCCTCCTCGCGCGGGACGCTTGGATTGCGCGCGCGCAGCCGTCCGCAGACATATCCGCCGGCGGCGTAGCTCGCGACCGTGACCCAGAGCACCCACAGGGCCAGCGCGATGGCGTGGGTGAGCGGCGAGGCGCCTTCGTAGGGAGAGGCCAGGGAGAGGCCGATGCCCGAGCCGAAGGCCGCCAGAACAAAGGTGATCGCCGTGGCGACCGCGACGCCCGCGAGAATGGCGCCCCAATCGACGGCGGTGATGCGCGAGAGCGCCGCGCTCTCGACGGGCGCGGGCGTTACGCCCGGCCGAATGACGTCCGTCATGATCGCCTCCTAGCGCAATCCGAGCAGGGACAGGATCGCCATGACGACCACGACCATTCCAACGAGATAAATGATGCTGTTCATCGTCGCCTCCTTTGGGCGCGCGGAACCTCGCGGCGCGCGCGAGAGATGCTGGAACCAGAGACGGGCGCGAATGTTCCGCGGCGCGGCAGGGAGGGGCCGGCCGCAGCCTTGTGAAGCTTCTTGCTTCGGCGCTATGTTGCGCCGCGAAAAGGCCGACGCGCGGGAAGGGTTCGAAGAGAATGGCGACAGACAAGACGACGGGGCAGGAGCGCCCGATTTTCTCCGACAAGGAGGCGCTGCTTTTTCACTCCCGCGGCCGCCCGGGCAAGCTCGCCGTCGTCGCGACCAAGCCCATGGCGACGCAGCGCGATCTCTCGCTCGCCTATTCGCCGGGCGTCGCCGCGCCCGTGCTCGCCATCGCCCAGGACCCGTCGCTCGCCTTCGATTACACCACGCGCGGCAATATGGTCGCGGTCATCACCAATGGCACCGCCATTCTGGGGCTGGGCGACCTCGGCCCGCTCGCGGCGAAGCCCGTCATGGAAGGCAAGGCGGCGTTGTTCAAGCGCTTCGCCGACATCGATTCGATCGACCTCGAGGTCGACGCCAAGAACATCGACGATTTCGTCAACGCCGTGCGCTATCTCGGCCCCTCCTTCGGGGGCATTAATCTCGAGGACATCAAGGCGCCCGAGTGCTTCGTGATCGAGGAACGCCTGCGCGATCTGATGGACATTCCGGTCTTTCACGACGACCAGCATGGCACGGCGATCATTTCCGCCGCCGGTCTCATCAATGCGCTGCGGCTCACGGGGCGCGACATCAAGACGGCGAAGCTCGTGTGCAACGGCGCCGGCGCCGCCGGCATCGCCTGTCTCGATCTCGCCAAGGCCTTGGGCTTCGATCCGCGCAATGTGATCCTTTGCGACACCAAGGGCGTCGTCTATCGCGGCCGCCAGGAGGGCATGAATCAGTGGAAGAGCGCCCACGCCGTCGACACCAAGGCGCGCACGCTCGCCGAAGCGCTCGAGGGCGCGGATATATTCTACGGGCTTTCGGTTAAGGGCGCGCTGACGCCGGAAATGCTGAACTCCATGGCGGCCGATCCGATCATTTTCGCCATGGCCAATCCGGACCCCGAGATCACCCCGGAAGAAGCGCGCGCGGCGCGGCCCGACGCGATCATTGCGACGGGGCGCTCGGACTACCCGAACCAGATCAACAACGTCCTGGGCTTTCCCTACATCTTCCGCGGCGCGCTCGACGTGCGCGCCAAGACCATCAATATGGAGATGAAGATCGCCGCGGTGCAGGCGCTCGCCGATCTCGCGCGCGAGGACGTGCCGGACGAAGTCGCCAACGCTTACCGCGGCGCGCGTCCGCGCTTTGGCCGCGATTATCTCATCCCGGCGCCCTTCGATCCGCGCCTGATCTCGGTCGTGCCGCCGGCGGTCGCGCGCGCGGCGATGGATTCCGGCGTGGCGCGCCGGCCGATCGTCGACATGAAAGCCTATCGCCATGAGCTGTCGGCGCGGCGCGATCCGATCGCCGGGCTCATGCAGACGATCTACGAGCGCGTGCGCCGCGAGCCCAAGCGCGTCGTCTTCGCGGAGGGCGAGGAGCAACAGGTCATTCGCGCCGCCGTCGCTTTCGTCAATCAGGGGCTCGGAACGGCGGTGCTCGTCGGCCGCGAGGACCGCGTCCGCCAAAACGCCGCCAACGCCGGCGTGGAGCTCATCGACGGCATCGAAATTCACAACGCCAAGCTCTCGAGCCGCAACGCGGTCTATGCGCAATTCCTGTTCGAGCGGCTGCAGCGCAAGGGCTTTCTGCTGCGCGACTGCCAGCGCCTGATCAATCAGGACCGCAATCACTTCGCCGCCGCCATGGTGGCGCGCGGCGACGCCGACGCGATGGTCACCGGCGTGACGCGCAATTTCTCCAATGCGCTCGAAGAAGTGCGCCGCGTCGTCGATCACAAACCCGGCCACCGCGTCATCGGCGTGTCGCTGATCCTCGCCAAGGGCCGCGTCGTCGTGGTCGCGGACACGGCGATCACCGAATTGCCCGAGGCGGAGGAGCTTGCGGAAATCGCCGTGGAGGCGGCGGGCGTCGCGCGTCGCATCGGCTTGACGCCGCGCGTCGCCATGCTCGCCTTCTCGACCTTCGGCTATCCGCCGGGCGAACGCACGGCGCGCGTCCATCAGGCGGTGCGCGTGCTCGACCAGCGCCGCGTCGATTTCGAATATGAGGGCGAGATGGGCGCCGACATCGCGCTCAACCGCGAGCTGATGAGCGCCTATCCCTTCTCGAGGCTCACCGATACGGCGAATGTGCTCATCATGCCGGCCTTCCACTCGGCGGCGATCTCGACGAAGATGCTGCAGGAGCTTGGCGACGCCACCGTGCTCGGCCCGCTGATCGTCGGCCTCGACAAGCCGATCCAGATCGTCCAGCTCGGCGCGACCGACACGGAGATCGTCAATATGGCGGCCATCGCCGCCTTCGGAATCGGGGGATAGAGCCGGCCTTTCGTCATGGCCGGGGCTTGGCCCGGCCATCCACGCCGGCGGACGCCCGGCTCAAGGCCGGGCATGAGGACGTAAACTTACTGCGCCGCGAGCTTGATCTCGGGATAGCTGCAACGCTCGGCGCTCTTCTCGTCGACATGCAGATGCGACGGCGGCTCCACGAAGGGAATGCCGAGCGTATGCCAGACGTCGACCACCGCCTCGACGAGATGGGCGATGTGCTCATGCGTGTGGCGCGGCGTCGGCGTGATGCGCAGGCGCTCCGAGCCCTTTGCGACGGTCGGATAGTTGATCGGCTGGATATAAATGTGGTGGCGCGTGAGCAGCAGATCGCTCGCGGCCTTGCAGAGCTCCGCGTCGCGCACCATCACCGGCACGATATGCGAACCGTTCTCCAGCACAGGGAGGCCGGCCGCCGAAAGCGCATGCTTGGCGATATGGGCGGCGCGCTGATGCGCGGTGCGCAGATCGGGCCGGCGCTTGAGCAGACGCACGGCCGCGCAGGCGGCGGCGGCGACCGACGGCGGCAGCGCCGTGGTGAAGATGAAGGCGCCCGCATAGGACCGGATCGCGTCAATGACCACGGCGTCGCCGGCGACATAGCCGCCCATGGTGCCGAAGCCCTTGGCGAGCGTGCCCTCGATCACGTCGATGCGGTCCATGACGCCGGCCTGTTCGCAGACGCCGCCGCCGCGCGCGCCATACATGCCGACGGCGTGCACTTCGTCGACGTAGGTCATGGCGCCATAGCGCTCGGCGAGCGCGGCGATCTCGGCGACCGGCGCGACATTGCCGTTCATGGAATAGAGGCTCTCGAAGACGACGAGCTTGGGGCGGTCGCCGGCTTCGATCAACAGCTCTTCGAGATGCGCGAGGTCGTTGTGTCTAAAGATCTTCCTCTCCGCGCGCGACCGCTTCACGCCCTCGATCATCGAATTGTGATTCGAGGCGTCGGAGAGGATGAGGCAGTTCGGCAGCAGATCGGCGATGGTCGAGATCGCGGCCAGATTGGAGATCCAGCCGGAGGTGAAGACGAGCGCCGCCTCCTTGCCATGCAGGTCGGCGAGCTCGCGCTCCAGCTCGACAATGGCGTGGCTCGTGCCGGAGATGTTGCGCGTGCCGCCCGCGCCGGCGCCAACCTTGCTGGCCGTCTCGACCATGGCGGCGATCACTTCGGGATGCTGCCCCATGCCGAGGTAGTCGTTGGAGCACCAGACGGTGACGTCCTCGATCGAGCCGTCGTCGCGATGCCATTTCGCGAGAGGGAAACTATCGACGTCCCGCTCAAGGTGAGCGAAGACGCGGTAACGACGTTCGGTCTTCAGACGGGAGACGGCCGCCTCGAAATATCGCCGATACACCATGTAACGAACCCTCGATCTTCTCACGCCCATCGCACCGGCATCGGCCCCGTCCCGCCTGCAAGCCAGTTTGGACGATTTCTTACATAGCCGATCCTCGGCCGGATTGCGAGCGGCGGATTGCCGCGTATTTGCAGGGTTTTGCGCCTTTGGCCAATAGCCGCCGGCCGCGCGTGGCGTGGCGCCACAGCCGCTATCTCTTCGCGCGTCAACGATCTACGCGGCCGCGGCCGCGCCGGCGACTGGTCGGTCGCTTGGCGCGTCGTCATTTGCGCCGGGCTTGATCGCCGCGCCCGCGTTTCGATCGCTGGTTACCAGCTCCATTCACGAGGGCGCCCGAAGGCCCGGCGCGGCCTCACCCGGCCAGCGCATCCAAGACCCGCGCCCAGCTCCGCGTCCCCTTGTGGAACGACGTGTAGCTGTATTTTTCGTTGGGTGAGTGGATGCGGTCGTCTTCGAGCGCGAAACCGATCATCAGCGCGTCCATGCCGAGGTCGCGCTTGAAGGCGCCGACGATGGGGATCGAGCCGCCGCAGCCGACGAGGGCGGCGTCCTTGCCCCATTCCTCGGCGAGCGCGCGGCGGGCGCGGCTCAACGCCTCCGAGCCGAAGGGCAATTGCAGGGCGCCGGACGCCCCGTGCGAGATGAATTCGGCCTTGGCGTCGGCGGGCAGGCGCTCGCGCACGAAGGCGCGGAAGCTCTCCATGACCGCCTTGGGGTCCTGCGACCCGACGAGGCGGAACGAGAACTTCGCCGACGCCTGCGCGGGCAGCACGGTCTTGGAGCCCTTGCCGGTATAGCCGCCGACAATGCCGTTGACGTCGCAGGTCGGCCGCGCCCAGATCTGCTCGATGACGCCGCGGCCCGCTTCGCCGCCGACATGGGTGAGGCCGAGGCCGGCGAGAAAAGCTCGCTCGTCGAAGTCGAGGTTGCGCCACTGCTCGGCGATGTCTTCGGGGAGCTCCGGCACGCCGGCGTAGAAGCCCGGCAGCGTCACCTTGCCCTCCGCGTCGTGCAGATCGGCGACGATCCTGGCGAGCACGTGGATGGGATTGAGCACCGGCCCGCCGAACATGCCGGAATGGAGGTCGTGGCTTGGCCCCGTGATGATCACTTCCTCCTGCGCGAGGCCGCGCAGCATGACGGTGATCGCGGGCGTCGAAGCGTTCCACATGCCGGTGTCGCAAACGAGCGCAATGGCCGGCTCCGACAGCTCGGCCTTATGCGCCGCGAGGAAATCCGGAAGCGAGGGCGAGCCCGTCTCCTCTTCGCCTTCGAAGAGAAAAGTCACACTGCAGGGCAGGCCGCCATTCGCCTCGAAAGCCCGGCAGGCCTCGACGAAGGTCATGAGCTGCCCCTTGTCGTCGGAAGCGCCGCGCGCGACGATTTCCTTGCCGTCCTTGCCGTCGGCCAGGCGCGGCGCGAAGGGATCGCTCCGCCACAGTTCCAGCGGGTCCGCCGGCTGCACGTCGTAATGGCCGTAGAACAGCACATGCGGCGCGTCCTTGCGCTTGGCCCTGGCGTGGCCGACGACGATCGGATGCCCCGGCGTTTCGCGCACCTCCGCGGAATAGCCCAGGCCCTTGAGTTCGTCCGCGAGCCAGTTGGCGGCCCGCAGGCAGTGCTGCGTATAGGCGGGATCGGTCGAGACCGACGGGATGCTCAAGAGGTCGAAGAGACGCTTCGTCGACGCGGGGAGATTGGCGTCGATCGTATTCAGGATGGCGTCGATGCTGGCCATGGAATCAGATCCTTCGCAGTTGATGCGAAGCTAGTGCGAAGTGGGGCCCGAGAAAAGCCGCAAGAGCAGGCGCGCTTAGAGGGATCGGGACTGCCTTCGCCCTAACCCCCGGGCCAAGCGGGAGAGGGAATGCGGCGTGCGAACGCGTGGCCGACGAAGGCCCGCACGCGCAGAGAGCGGCGGGGGTGAGGCTTTAGGAATGATCCGGCGCCGAGCAAGGCGGCGCATCGGGGCCGTTGCGGCCCCGCAGCCTGTCTCAGAAGCCGCGTCAACGCGTTGGGGTCGGGGTGCCGCTGCGGTAGTCGTAGAAGCCGCGCTGGGTCTTCTTGCCGAGCCAGCCGGCCTCGACATATTTCACCAGCAGCGGGCAGGGCCGATACTTCGTGTCGGCGAGGCCCTCGTGCAGCACCTGCATCACCGAGAGGCAGGTGTCGAGGCCGATGAAATCGGCGAGTTGCAGCGGTCCCATCGGGTGATTGGCCCCGAGCCGCATCGCGGTGTCGATCGCCTCGACCGAGCCCACGCCTTCATAAAGCGTGTAGATCGCCTCATTGATCATCGGCAGCAGGATGCGGTTGACGATGAAGGCCGGGAAGTCCTCGGCCACGGTCACCGTCTTGCCGAGCTTGGCGCAGAAGGCCTTGGCCTCTTCGAAAGTGACGTCGTCCGTGGCGATGCCGCGGATGAGCTCCACGAGCTGCATGCGCGGCACGGGATTCATGAAATGAATGCCGATGAAGCGCTCGGGGCGGCCGGTGATGGCGGCGAGCCGGGTGATCGAGATCGAGGAGGTGTTGGAGGCGATGATGCCGTCCGGCTTCACGACCTGGGCGACGTCGGAAAGGATCTTGCGCTTGACCTCTTCATTCTCCGTGGCGGCCTCGATGACGATGTCGCATTCGCGGAAATCCTGGAGAGCCGGCGCGGCGGAAATATGCGGCAAAGCGGCCTCGACGGCCTCGCGCGCGAGGAAGCCGCGCTCGACCGCCTTTTTCATCTGAACGCCGATGTCCTTGACGCCGTTTTCGATTCGGTCCGCCGTGACGTCATTGAGGGCGACGTCCAGGCCGGAGAGCGCGCAGACATGCGCGATGCCCTTGCCCATCTGGCCTGCGCCGATAACGCCGACTTTGCGAATTTCGAAGCTCATAATTCGAACACCCACGCGAGAGGACCGCCGGAAAGAGCGGGACGGCTGCGATGCAATGCGGCCACGTTGCAGTGCAATATAACGCGGCGCGAGGCCGAATGAAAACTGGCAAGCTTGAAAAATCGAGAAGTGGCGCTCTCCGCCGCCCGGGTAAAGTCCCGGGCGGCGGATGGATCGAGACTTACTTGCCGAGCTTGGCGAGCTCGGCGTCGAGCTCGGGCACGGCCTGGAACAGATCCGCCACGAGACCGTAATCGGCGACCTGGAAGATCGGCGCCTCTTCGTCCTTGTTGATCGCGACGATGATCTTCGAGTCCTTCATGCCGGCGAGATGCTGGATCGCGCCGGAAATGCCGACGGCGATATAGAGCTCCGGCGCGACGGCCTTGCCGGTCTGGCCGACCTGCAGGTCGTTGGGCGCATAGCCGGCGTCGACCGCGGCGCGGGAGGCGCCGATCGCGGCGTTGAGACGGTTGGCCACCGGATCGAGAACCTTGTGGAAGTTCTCGGCCGAGGCGAGCGCGCGGCCGCCCGAGATGATGATGCGGGCCGAGGTGAGCTCCGGACGCTCGGACTTGGCGAGCTCCTCGCTCTTGAAGGCGGAGACGCCGGGATTGGCGGCGCCGCCAAGGGTCTCGACCGGGGCCGAGCCGCCCTCGGGCGCCGCCGCAAAGGCCGTGGTGCGCACGGTGATCACCTTCTTGGCGTCCTTGGCGCGGACCGTCTGGACGGCGTTGCCGGCGTAGATCGGCCGCTCGAAAGTGTCGGGCGAAACGACCTTGATGATGTCGGAGACCTGGGCGACGTCGAGCAGCGCCGCAACGCGCGGCAGCACGTTCTTGGTCGCGCTGGTCGAGGGGGCGAGGATCACGTCATAGGACGGCGCAAGGCTGACGATCAGCGCCGCGACCGGCTCAGCGAGCACGTGGTCGAGGGCGGCGTCCTCGGCGTAGAGCACTTTTTCGACGCCCGTCAGCTTCGCGGCCTGGTCGGCGGCGCCCTTCAGGCCGGGGCCGACGACGAGAATATGGACGGGGCCGCCGATCTCCTGAGCGGCGGCAAGCGCCTTGGCGGTCGCGGGCGCGAGCGCGCCATTGGCGGTTTCGGCGAGAAGCAGAATGGCCATTTTTTAGAGAACTCCCGCTTCCTTGAGCTTCGAGACGAGTTCGGCGACCGAGCCGACCTTCACGCCCGCCGAGCGGGACGCAGGCTCTGCGGTCTTCAGCACTTCGAGGCGCGGCGCGATGTCGACGCCAAAGTCGGACGGCGCCTTGACGGCGACTTCCTTCTTCTTCGCCTTGATGATGTTGGGAAGGCTGGCGTAGCGCGGCTCGTTGAGGCGCAGGTCGGTGGTGACGACGGCGGGGAGCTTCAGGCTGACCGTCTGCAGGCCGCCGTCGATCTCGCGCGTGACGTCGACCGAGCCGTCGGCGACGTTCACCTTGGAGGCGAAGGTGCCCTGGCCCCAGCCGAGCAGGGCCGCGAGCATCTGGCCGGTCTGGTTGGAGTCGTCGTCGATCGCCTGCTTGCCGAGAATGATGAGGCCGGGCTGCTCCTCCGCGGCGATTTTCGCTAGGATCTTGGCGACCGCCAGCGGCTCCACCGTCTCGTCGGTCTTGACCAGAACGCCACGGTCGGCGCCCATGGCGAGCGCGGTGCGCAGCGTCTCGTCCGCCTTGGCCGGGCCGATGGAGACGACGACGATTTCTGTCGCCTTGCCGGCTTCCTTGAGGCGCAGCGCCTCTTCGACGGCGATTTCGTCGAAGGGATTCATGGACATTTTGACGTTGGCGAGATCGACGCCGGAGCCGTCGGGCTTGACCCGGATTTTAACGTTGTAGTCGACGACCCGTTTAACGGGCACGAGAATCTTCATCGCGCGACCCCTGGAGATGACGGCGGACGCTATCGCGCCCCTGACCTTGTAAAACTGTGGCGGTCTGGTAACGGGCGTCCGCGCGCAAGTCAAACGAAGAGGCTCGAGCCGGGCCCGAGCCCTCGTCCGGCCTTAAATTTTTTAGCCCTCGAGTCCGGTTTCCTCGGGCGGAGCCGTTTTCTCGCGCGGCGGCGCGGGCGGCGCGCGGTTGGGGCCGCGGTCGAACAGCGGATGGCTGCGCCTTTTGAAGATCGGCGTCAGCGCCAGCCCGGCGACGATGCCGCCGACATGCGCCATCCAGGCGACATGGCTCTCGCCGCCGCCCCAGCTGGCGTTCACGAGCTGCAGCGCCGCCCAGGCGCCAATGAACAGAAAGCCCGAGGCGTGAAAGGCGAAGAGCGGCGGCTTCAAGCCGAAGAGCGGCCGCGTCGGCGACCTCGACCCGTCGGCGAGGGTGATGAGCCAATAGGGGAACATGACAAAGGTCAGCGGCGGGAAAAAGCCCGTGACCGTCGCGCGCGGATAGAGCAGCAGAAAGGCGGCGCAGACCCCCGAAATGGCGCTCGACGCGCCAACGAGCGGCGTGATCGATTGAGGCGTCGCATAGATATAGAAGACGCCGGCCATGATCCCGCAGGAGAGATAAAACAGCAGATAATGCAGCGAGCCCATGGCGTCCTCGACATTGTCGCCGAAGACGTAGAGGAAGAGCATGTTGCTGCCGAGATGCAGGAGCGAGGAGTGGAAGAAGAGCGCGGTGACCAGAGTCGCCGGCGCGGGCGGCCCCACCACCCAGTCGGCGAGATTGGCCTCGCCGAACAGCACTCTCGGAATGATTGCGAATCCGCGCATGATGGTCAGCGGATCGCCCAGCGCCTCGTTGTGGACCAGGAGGAAAATGACCACATTGATGGCGATCAGCGCATGATTGACGATGGGCCGCTTCAGATGGCGCAGCGGCGCGTCGTCGTAAAGCGGCATGACCATCGCTGACACCTCGTCCTGTTCCCGAACAACCCAATGCCTAACATAAGCGCGCCCGCGCCCATGTCACGCTCTTACGCGGCGCGCCCGCACCCAGGCGAGGACGTAAGCGCGCAGCCCGACGATGTCGAAGATGAGAACCATCGCCCCGTAAATGGCGACGCCGGCGGCGATCTGGAGGATCAGCGTCGGAAAGCCCGGCGCCATGCCGCGCATCGGCGTCAAAGCGAGGAACATCACGGCCGTCCCGACGATGGCCGCGGAAAGATCCCAAAAGGACGGCCAGACCGGCTGGGCCCTCAGCGCGAAATAAATCGTCGCCGCCAGGGCGGCGACATAGCCCGCCGCCTGGGCGACGGCGAGATTGGAGGCGTCTTTTCCCCAGGGCAGAACGAACAGGAAGAGAGTCGAGACAAGGGCGGCCGCGACGGCCGCGACGACCAGCGGCGCCGTGCGCTTGCTGATCTGGAAAACAGGGTTCACCCCGAAATTGATCATGCCCATGGCGAAGAGACCGGGCAGCAGCAGGCCGAGATAATGGCCGAAGGGGCCGCGGAATTGCCCCGGCACGATCAGCGCCTCGACCGAGGGCATCACGAGCCAAAGCCCCACGCAGGCCGGCAGCAGAAAGGCGAAGACGACGCCCATGTTGTGCGCGACCTGCTCCCGCGCCCGGCGTTCGCCGTGCTCCTCATGGGCGGCGACGGCGATCTGAAACAACAGGACGTCGAGCGCCGAGCCAAAGGCCATGACGGCGCGCAGGCCGAGGTCATAGGCGAGGGCGAACTGGCCGGTTTCGGCGAAGTCGTACACGCTCGCGACGATCGAGCGCGCCGCGAGCGGCATGACCTGATAGAGCAGATGCGCCGCGACAATCGGCGCGCTATAGGCCATGAGCAGCTTCACGGTCTCGATTTGCGCGTCGCGACAGCGGACGCCCGGATCGCGCAACGCCTCGCGGGCGAAAAACACCGTGCCGAGCAGGCTGACGACGCCGCCCGCAAGCGCCACGCCCGCCGAACGGAAGAGCCAGGCGCCGGCGCCGATGAGGACGAAGGCCAACAGGTTCTTGACGAGAACCAGCCGCCCATAGGCGGCGTCCTCGAAGCGCGCGCGGGCGAGCGCCGTCGAATAGTCGAACAGTCCATTGGCCGTCGCCGTGAGGAGCGCGAGCAGGATGAGTTCATTGTCGAAGTCGAGCCGCGGACCGATGAGCGAATACAGAACCGTCGTGACGAACAGAAACAGCGTGACGGCGAGAAACGACGTGCCGAGCGTCGAGCGGATGATCGGGTCGTTCTCGCGCGTGCGCTGGGAGTAGAAGCGCGTCGCGGAAAGCCGCAGCCAGTCATAGAGCGCCGTCTGCACCACGACGGCGATGGAGAAGGCGAGCGCGAACCGCCCGTATTCCTCGGGGCCGAGAAATTTCGCGACCACCAGGCCGATAATGAAATTGGTGATGGTGTTGGCGAGGAAGGCGAGGAGGACTTTCACGTCAAGCCGGGCCCCCCTCCCCGAACCGGCGGTCTGGGGAAAAGATCGTTGCTCGCCCGATGGGAGATGCGAATGTCGCCGCCTTGCCATCCGTCCCGGCAAGGGGGAGGGATGGGAACCCCTTCATTCGGCGCATGGGTGAGTCCATGGTCGCCGCTCAGCCGCTCCAGCGCCCGAGCGCCTTCAGTTCGCGCAGCGCCTGGGCGTCGCGCGGCGTGACGTCCGGAAAGTCCGGCTCGGCCGTCGCGGGGTCGAAATATTTCCAGGAGCGGGCGCATTTGACGCCCGGCGCCCGTCTCGGGACCACGGCGACGCCGCCGACCTCGGGCAGCCGGAAGGCCTCCGCCGGCCCGTCGCCGGCGACGATCTCGATGTCGGAGACGATGCAGATCTCCGCGAAATCGACCCCGTCCAGCTCCATGCGCAGCTTGCCGTCGGCGATATAGACGAGCGGCGCGGCCTCGAGCGACGATCCGATGCGCTTTTGCGCGCGCTCGATCTCGAGCGCTCCGGTCACGACCGAGCGGATGGCGCGCACGCCCTCCCATTTCCTCGCCAGCGCCTCGTCGCGCCAATGGGACGGAACGTCGGGGAAGGTCTCGACATGCACGGACAGGGCGTCCGGATAGCGCGAGAGCCACGCTTCCTCCGCCGTGAAGACGAGGATCGGCGCGAGCCAGGTCGTCACGCAGCGGAAGATATGCTCGATCACGGCGAGCGCCGCCTTGCGCTTCACGCTCGACGGCGGCTCGCAATAGAGCGCGTCCTTGCGAATGTCGAAATAGAAGGCGGAGAGATCCGTCGTCATGAAGGGCGTGAGCAGCGCCACGACGCGCTTGTAGTCATAGGCCGCATAGGCCGAGCGGATGTGGGCGTCCATCTCGACAAGGCGATGCAGCATCAGCCTTTCGAGTTCGCTCGCATGCGCGAGCGCGGCTTCGTCGTCGGCGCCGTAATGGGCGAGCGCGCCGATCATCCAGCGCAGCGTATTGCGCAATTTGCGATAGAGATCGACAAAGGTTTTCAAAATCTCTGGGCCGACGCGCAGATCGTCGGCGTAATCCGAGGCCGCGACCCACAGGCGCAGAATGTCGGCCCCCGAATCGGCGATGACCTTTTGCGGCGCGACCACATTGCCGAGCGACTTCGACATCTTGCGGCCCTTCTCGTCGAGCACGAAGCCATGCGTCAGCACGGCGTCATAGGGCGCGCGGCCGCGCGTGCCGCAGCTTTCGAGAAGGGAGGAATGGAACCAGCCGCGATGCTGGTCCGAGCCTTCGAGATACATCACCTCGTCTTCCCCGCCGTCGCGCTTTCTGTGAATGCCGGCGAGCGCGGGGAAGTTCTCGGGATCATCGAGCACGAAGGCGTGGGTCGACCCTGAATCGAACCACACGTCGAGAACGTCGGCGACTTTCTCGTAATCGTCGGGATCATAGTCGGGCGCAAGGAAGCGTTCCGCGGCGCGCGTCTCGTACCAGGCGTCGGCGCCTTCCTGCTCGAAGGCCGCGACGATGCGCGCGTTCACGCGGGCGTCGACGAGAATCTCATGCGTGCCTTTCTTGACGAAGACGGCGATCGGCACGCCCCAGGCGCGCTGGCGCGAGACGACCCAGTCGGGTCGATTCGCGATCATGCCGCGAATGCGGTTCTCGCCGGCCGCCGGCGTCCATTGCGTGCGCGCGATTTCTTCGAGGGCGATCTCGCGTAGCGTTGGTCGATTTCCGCGGCCCTCGTCCTTCGAGACGGCCCTTCGGGCCTCCTCAGGATGAGGGCTCGAGACGGCCCTTCGGGCCTCCTCAGGATGAGGGTTCGAGACGGCCCTTCGGGCCTCCTCAGGATGAGGGTTCGAGACGGCCCTTCGGGCCTCCTCAGGATGAGGGTTCGGGACGGCCCCTTGGGCTTCCTCAAGATGAGGGTTCGGGACAGCCCCTTGGGCTTCCTCAAGATGAGGGTTGGATTGAGCGAAGGGCCGATCCATCGCAATGAACCACTGCGGCGTATTGCGGAAGATGACCGGCTTCTTGGAGCGCCAGCTGTGCGGGTATTGGTGCTTGAGTTTGCCCCGCGCGATCAGATTGCCGGCTTTTGCCAACTCCGCCATCACGGCGTCGTTGGCGTCGCCCTTTTCTCCCTTTTCGGTGAGCACGCGCTTGCCCGCGAAGCCCGGCGCCTCTGGCGTATAGAAGCCGTCCGCGTCGACGGTATAGGGAATGCGCGTCTCGACGCCGCTTTCGGCGAGACGGCGGCCGTTCGCCATCCAGATGTCGAAGTCCTCGCGGCCGTGGCCGGGCGCGGTATGCACGAAGCCCGTGCCGGCGTCGTCGGTCACATGGTCGCCGTCGAACAGCGGCACGTCGAAGGCGTAGCCGAGATGCGCGAGCGGATGGGCGCAGACGAGGTCGGAGAGCTCCGAGGCGGCGACGTCGCGCAGACGCTCGAAGCCTTCGACCTTCGCCGCTTTGAAGACTTCGGGAGCAAGCTTGTCGGCCAAAATGAATTTGGCGCCCGGAAAAGCCCAGTTGTTCTCGGGCGCCTCCGTCACGCGGTAGAGGCCATAGGCGATCTTCGACGAAAAGGAGATCGCGCGATTGCCCGGCAGCGTCCAGGGCGTGGTGGTCCAGATCACCACGCGCGCATCGGAGAGATCGGCGCCGGCGCCGCGCGGGATCGGGAAAGCGACCCACACCGTGTCGCTCGTATGATCCTCATATTCGACTTCGGCCTCGGCGAGCGCGGTCTTTTCGACGACCGACCACATCACCGGCTTGGAGCCGCGATAGAGCAGGCCGTTCTCGGCGAATTTCAAGATCTCGCGCGCGATGATCGCCTCGGCCGGATAGGCCATGGTGGCGTAGGGGCGATCCCATTCCCCGGCGACGCCGAGGCGCTTGAACTCCTCGCGCTGCACCGAGAGCCAATGCTCGGCATAGGCGCGGCACTCGCGGCGAAAGGCGATCATTTCGTCGGGGCGCGAGAAGTCTGGCTTCTTCTTGCCTTTGGCGCGGTAATTCTCTTCCTCGATCTTCCATTCGATCGGCAGGCCGTGGCAGTCCCAGCCCGGCACATAGACGCAGTCCTTGCCGGTCATGCGCTGGCTGCGCGTGACGACGTCCTTGAGGATTTTATTGAGCGCGTGGCCGATGTGAATGGCGCCATTGGCGTAGGGCGGCCCGTCGTGCAGGGTGAATTTCGGCCGGCCCTTCGCCGCGTCGCGCATCTTCTCGTTGAGGCCGATCTCCCGCCAGCGCTTCAGAAGTTCGGGCTCGCGCTGCGGCAGGCCGGCGCGCATCGGAAACTCGGTTGCCGGCAGATAGAGGCTCTTGGAATAGTCGGGCCCCTTGGGCGTCTCGTCGTTCATGGGTTCGCTAAACCGGGGTCGGGCGGCGCCGGGTGGGCCGGCAAGGTCCGCGTCACATAAAGGATTTGCGTAAGGAGCGCCAATCGCGCCAAAACCCGGACCCGACGCGAGACAAAGGCCTCAAGCGTGGGCCGGGCCGGTAATTCGTCTGCGCCAGGGGAACCGCATGCCTCTCTTTAGCAAGCGGCGCCCCTGCGGAAAAGCTCAAAAACCCGATGAAATCTCGCCTAGCGGAGGCGCCGGAACGGGCCGAAGCCGAGCTTGTGGGCGATCCACGCCCCGGCCCCGAGCAGAACGACCGCGGGCGCGAGGATGAGGAAGAGGCTCGAGAGGAAGAACAGGCCGAGACCGATGAAAACGAGCAGGGCGACGCCGAGGAGCAGGCTCTGGAACGGGCCCAGCTTGACGAATTTCACTTCGCCGGAGCCCGAGGAAATCCAGATGCGCGAGGTCGCGAAATCGTCCTCCGGCTTTTTTCCGGGCGGGATGATCTCGATCTCGCCTCTCGGCTCGTCGCTCATGACGCTATAACTCCCTCTTGCTGGCGCAAAGATAGGGGCTGGGCGGCCGGCCCGCAACGCCGCGCCGGCCGCCGCGGCGTCTAGCGGGCGCGCCGACCCGCGTAGCCGTAGCGTCCATAGGCGCCGAAGCCGTTCCCGGCGCCGTCGAGCGCCCGAAGCTCGCGGTCGACAAGCGGCGCCATGCGCGCGGCGATCACCTCGGACCCGGCGGCGTTGGGATGCGCTCCGTCCCTTTGCATCAGACCCGAATTGCCGAACGCGCCGTCGAGGAAAAACGGATAGAGCGGCACCTTCTCGCGTGCGGCGAGCGCAGGGTAGAGCGAATCGAAGCGCTGCTTGTAGGTCGGATCGCGCTTCGGCAGCGACAGCATGCCGGCGAGGATGACTCGCGCGCCTTGCGCCTTGCTATGCGCGATGATGGTTTGCAGATTGCGGTAGACGACGCCGGGTTCGACGTCGCTTCTCATGTCGTTGCCGCCGAGCTCGACGATCACGAGATCCGCCCCGCGGCTGAAGGCCAGCGGAATGCGATCCACGCCGACGGCCGTATCGTCGCCGGCGCGCGAGCTGTTCATGACTTGCACGTCGCCGTGTCCGCGGCGATAGAGCTGCCGACGCAGCGACCAGGCGAAGCCGGTTCCTTCCGGCAGATCGAAGCCAGAGGCCAGACTGTCACCGAAGATGAGCACGCGCTTGAGAGGGCGCGCCTGCGCCGCGTCCAAGCAGGCGAAAAGGAAGAGAGAAAGTAAAGCGGCCAGGAGCCGCTCGGCGCCGCGCATGATCATCCTCCATGCCGGAAGCAGTCAGCCCTGCAAGGAGGCTAGGGCCGGCTCAGCGCGGACCAAGCGAAGCGGGAGCAACTTTCGTTACGAGGCTTGCGCTGTTTGGCGGGGAATTTTAGCTCCGGGAGGGACTATCGTTTCGCGAGGAGCGCGCGCGCCAGGGCGCTGTCCGCGTCCATCTGGGCGATCAGCGCCTCCACGCTGTCGAATTTCTGCTCGCCCCTGAGGAAAGCGTAGAACGCGACCTCGACTTCTTCGCCATAGAGGTCGCCGGAGAAATCGAAGACGAAGACTTCGAGAAGGGGCGCGCCATTGTCGAAGGTTGGACGGCGTCCGAAGCTCGCGACGCCGTTGCGCACGACCCCGTCGATCTCGATCGTCACGGCGTAGACGCCGTGACGCAGGCGGTTCGAGGGGTCGAGCGCGAGATTGGCGGTGGGGAAGCCCAAGAGCCGCCCGCGCTTGTCGCCATGGCGCACGACGCCGCGCACGAAAAAGGGGTGGCCCAGGAGCCGGCGGGCGGCCGCGACGTCGCCGGCCTCCAGCGCCTCGCGCGTTGCGGTCGAGGACACCGCCTCCAGGCTGCCCTCCTCGTCCTGGGTGATCCGGTCGACGATCTCGACCGCGAAGCCGAGCCGCGCGCCCTCGGCGCGCAGGAAGTCGGCGTCGCCGGCGCGGCCGGCCCCGAAACGAAAGTCGTAGCCCGCGACGGCGGCCGAAACGCCGAGCTTCTTCTTCAAGATCTCCTCTGTGAACTCCCGCGCCGGCCGCGCGGCGAAGCTGCGCGTGAAGCTGAGCACGATCATGCCGTCGAGGCCGAGCCGGGCGGCCTGCGCCGCCTTCGCGGCGGGCGGGGTGAGGCGGAAGATCACCGGCCGGCCGGCGAAGACGTCGGCCGGATGCGGCTCGAAGGTCAACAGCGCGCAGGGCTTGCCGAGTTTTTTCGCGAGCGCCTGGGCATGCGCCACGACGCCGCGATGGCCGCGATGCAGCCCATCGAAATTGCCGATGGCGACGACGGCGCCCTCGAGCCCCTCGGGCGGGCGTTCGGGGTCGGAGGCGACAATGAAGGAAGGTTTTGTCACGAGCTGATCCGATCGGCGGCGCGGGGCGTCAAACTGCCGTGCGGCGGGCCTGAGCGCAAGGGGACCGAAAAATTCGCCCGCCTGGACTCGCGCGCCCCGGGGGGCGCCATAGCTTAGGGGACGAGCCCGGAGCAGCGAGGAAGATCATGAAGCTTCGCAACACCCGCAACGATCTGCCGTCGAATTCGAAAACGGCCGTGGTCGCCATGCTCAACGCCCGTCTCGCCGACGCGATCGATCTGTCGCTCGCCACCAAACAGGCGCACTGGAATCTGCGCGGTCCGCAATTCATCGCCGTTCATGAAATGCTCGACGGCTTCCGCACCGAGCTCGACGCCCATGTCGACACAATGGCCGAGCGCGTGGTCCAACTCGGCGGCGTCGCAATGGGCTCGACCCAGGCCGTCGCTCACGCGACGGATCTCGACCCCTATCCGCTCGACCTCGTGGCGGTGGAAGATCATCTCGGCGCGCTCGCCGACCGCTACGGAAGGGCGGCAAACTCAGTGCGCGCGGGAATAGAGACGGCGGAGGGCGCGGGCGACGCCGACAGCGCCGACATTTTGACGAATTATTCGCGCGCGCTCGACAAGTCGCTCTGGTTCATCGAAGCGCATTTGACCCAGTAAAGCCGCCTCACGCCGTCGCCGGCTTCTCCGCCGGCGGCGCCGTGCGGGCGGCCTGTTCGCGCGAGGGGACCATGACCAGCGCCTCGCCGTCGAGCACGACCTTGCCGTCGACGAGACACTCGCATTTGAGCTTGGCGCGGCGGCCCTTCTCGACGAGCTCCACGACTTCGACGACCACGGTGATGACGTCGCCGATCTTGACCGGCGCGCGGAAATTCAGGGTTTGCGACAAATAGACGGCGCCCGGACCGGGCAGATACATGCCGATGACCGTCGAAATCAGCGAGGCGGTGTAAAGGCCGTGGACGATGCGCTCGCCGAAGCGCGTCTTGGAGGCGAAATGGTCGGAGAGATGGATCGGATTGCGGTCGCCCGAGAGATCGGCGAAGGCGATCACGTCGTCGTCCATCACCGCCTTCATCAGCGTTTCGCGCATGCCGACGCTCAGATCTTCGAAATAATAGATTTTGAAGGGCGTCGACATCTTCGTTTCACCGGATCGTTGTAGAGTTGGACGGACAGAGGGCCCGACGCCCCCTTTTACCAGAAAACCGCGCGGGCCAAAGCGACGGGACGCGCGCCCGCCGCCGCGATGAGGCGTTCGAGCGCCGACGGGTCGACCTGCTCTCCGCTCGGGCGCAGCTCCTCGCCATGCACGCCGTCGGTGATGAAGACGCAGTCGAGCCCGGCCCGCCCCGCGCCGGCGAGGTCGGTCAGCGCGCCGTCGCCGATGGCGACAATGCGCGAATCCGCGACCGGCCGGCCGGCGAGACGCGCCAGCCGCTCGCGGGCGGCGGCGTAGACCGGCGGATGCGGCTTGCCGAACATCAGCACCTTGCCGCCCATCGCGGCGTAGCGCTCGGCGAGCGCCCCCGCGCAATAGACGAGGTCGTCGCCAATGGCGACGACAATGTCCGGATTGGCGCAGAGCATGACGAGATCGTGCGCTTTGAAAGCGGCGAGGCGCTCGTCGTAATCTTGCGGCGTTTCGGCGCGCTCCTCCAGGAGTCCGGTGCAGACGACGTAATCGGCCTCCTCCGGAGAAACCTTCCGCACCGGCGCGCCGAGGCGGCGGCCCGCCTCCTCGAAGAGCCCGTTGTCGCGCGGCGGCCCCAGGTGATAGCAGGCCTGCCCCTTGCGTGAGACCATTTCGCGCAGCGTCAGCTCGCCCGCGGAGACGAGATCGTCGAAGGCGTCTTCCGGCAGGCCAAGCCCCAGCAGCTGCCGGCGCACCTCGGCGTCGGGGCGCGAAGCGTTGGTGACGAGCAGGACGCGCCCGCCCGCGGCGCGAAAGCGCCGCAGCGCGTCGGCGGCGGCGGGAAAATGCTTCTTGCCGTCGATGAGGACGCCCCAGACGTCGCAGAGGATCGCGTCGTAGCGTCCGGCGATGTCACGCAGTCCGCTTATTTCCGGAATGCCGGCCGCCCGCGCGGCGGCTGCCGCCTGCATCAAAATCGCGCCTCCTCGAGGGCCGCGGCATGGGCTTTCGCGGCCACGGGCCGAAATTCGCCCGAGGGTTCGTGGAGCGCGAGCAGGCGGCCGTCCATCACGCTGAAATAAGCCGCGTGAAGATGCAGATAGCCGCGCCGCTCGAGAATTTGCACCATGGGGAAGCTGCGCAGATGGACGAGCGTCTGCTTGATCGATTCGAATTCGAGTTTCTGCAGATAGGCGGGGTCGTGCGGGTCCGGCGTGCGGCCGAGACGCTCGACCGCCGGCGCCAGCATCTTGATCCAGTCGCCGATGAAGTCGCTGTGGCTCAAACGCGGGGCGTCGGGATTGACCGAAATCTCGGCGAAGGCGCGCACGCCGCCGCATTGCCCGTGGCCGAGCACGACGATGTGGTGAACCTCGAGCGCCATGATGGCGTATTCGAGCGCGGCGGAGGCGCCGTGGAAATGGTCGTCCGGCTCATAGGGCGGCACGAGCGCCGCCACATTGCGCAGCACGAAGAGCTCGCCGGGTCCGGCGTCGAAGATCGCCTCGGGCGCGACGCGCGAGTCGCAGCAGCCGATCACCATGGTCGTCGGCTTCTGGCCCCTGATCGCGAGCGTCCGGAAGCGGGCCTGCTCGGCGCGGAATCGCCCGGCCAGAAACACCTCGTAGCCCTCCACAAGGTGTGGCGGGAAGCTGCTATCGAGCGCCGCTTTGTCGTCGGGTTGCATCTCGTGCCGTTCCGGAAAGGGGGTCACCGGGGCCGCCGCGCCCGGAGGCGGATGGCGTAGACGCCTCTTATTGTGTAGGAGAGCCGGCGCGGCAAGAGAAAGATCACCCTTTCGATACCTTCGAGCGAGCAAAACATGATTTCCAAACTGAAGCGTAGCGTGCTGGCCATGCCGGGCTCCAACGCCCGCGCGCTGGAAAAGGGCAAGACCCTCAAGGCCGACGTTCTGATGTTCGAGCTCGAAGACGGGGTGGCCGAGGCGGCCAAGGAGACGGCGCGGGCGCAGGTCGCCGAGGCGGTGAAGGGCGGCGGCTACGGCGACCGCCAGATCGTCGTGCGCGTCAATGCGCGCGGCTCCGAATGGTACAAGCCCGATATCGCCGCGATCGCGCCCACCGGACCGGACGCCATCGTCATCCCCAAGGTGAACTCCCGCGACGACATCCTCAAGGCCGCGGCCGACATCGTCGCGGCGGGGGCGCCCTTCAAGACAAAGCTCTGGGCGATGATCGAGACGCCCCGGGCGATCTTCGACATCGAGAAGATCGCGAGCGCCGCCGACGATCCGGCCTCGCGCCTCGAAGCGCTGGTGCTGGGGCCTAACGACATCGCCAAATCGACCCGCGCGCGCCTCACGCCCGGCCGTCCGGCGCTCCTTCCCTGGCTCTCGGCCGGCGTGCTCGCCGCGCGCGTGCACGACATCGAGATCATCGACGGCATCTACAACGACTTCAACGACGAGGCCTGCCTGCGCCGCGAGGCGGAACAGGGCCGCGACATGGGCTTCGACGGCAAGATGCTCATCCACCCGAACCAGATCGCCCCGGTCAACGAGATCTTCGCGCCCTCCGCCGAGGAAGTGGAGTTCGCCCGCCGAATTCTCGCCATCTTCGAGGAGCCCGAAAATCTCGAAAAGGGCGTGGCGCAGATCGACGGCAAGATGGTCGAACGGCTCCATCTCGACATCGCCCGCCGCACGCTCGCGCTCATGGAAGCCGCCGGCTAGCGAAACGGCGGAAAGCCTGTTTCGCGAGCAGGCCGCCTCCTTTATACCTGCGCTGCGAGCGGATGAGATAGCGAGGAGGGCAAGCATGGCGGCCCCTGGAAACGAGAAGACCGATCAAGCGTCCAAGCCGGAGGGCCCGAAAGCCCCAAGCGCGCCGGCGCCCAAAGCGGCCGCCGCCGTGGCTCCCGCGAAGCCCGCGCCGCGCAAGGGGGGGCTCGTCTCCAAGCTCGTCGTCGCCGCCCTCGCCCTCCTCGCCCTCGCCGGCGCCGCCGGCTATGCGGCGCTGACGTTCAGGGACGCGGACCCGCGCCTCGGCGTCGCCGCCGCTTATGTGGACGAGGGCGTGAGCGAGGCCCGCGCCCTCCTCGACAAGGGGCAGGCGCTCGTCGCCGAATTGACCGGCGAGACGGCGAAGCCCGACGCCGAGCAGAGCGGCGCGCGGGCGCGTCTCGACAAGGCCCCGCTCGCCGCCCCGGAGCCGCCCGGTCCCGCCGCGGCGGCGCCGGAAAAGGCCCCCGAAGCCGCGCTCCCCGCCGCCGAGCCGCGCCCGGACGCGGTCGCTCCTGAAGCCGCCAAGCCGATCGAGGCCCCCCCGGCCGACGTCAAGCCCGTCGAGAAGCCGGCGGAAAGCGCGGCTGCCGACGCCAAAAAGATCGACGCCCGTCCTCCCGAGGCCAAGCCGCTGGAGCCAAAGCCGATCGAGGCCGCGCCGATCGAATCCCGGTCGGCGGAGGCGAAGCCCATGGAGCCTGCGCCCGTCGCCGCGGCGGCGCCCGTCGCCAAAGCCGCGGGCGTGGACGCCGACGGCTTTTCGGACCGCGATCTCATATCCGCCCTCGAAGGCCGCATCGACGCCTTGAGCGACGAGGTGAAGGCGCTGCGCGACAGGCTCGACGCGCCGAAGAACGAGACCCGCGCCGCGCCCGAGGCCGAGGCGCCCAAGCCCGCTCCTGCGCCCGCTCCCGCGCCCGCCGCCGCCGATACGTCTGGCGCGTCGGTGGTTCTGGCCTTTGCGCTGCAACGCGACCTCGAGGCCGGCCGGCCGTTCGCCGACGAGATCGCCGCCTTTTCGCGCCTGGGCGCAGAGCCGGCCCCGTCGCCCGCCCTGATCGACCTGGCCGAGAAAGGCGCGCCGACCGGCGCACAGCTGCGCGAGGCCTTCCTGCCGGTCGCCAAGGCTCTCAGGGCGCATGAAAGCCACGGCCAGGACAGCGGCGCGCTGACCGATCATCTTCTGCAGGGCGCCAGCAAGCTCGTGAAAGTTCGCCCGACGGGCGAGGCGGAGCCGGAAAGCCTGGACGGCAAGCTCCATCGCATCGAAGCCGCGCTCACCCACAATGATTTCGCCGCGGCCTTGAGCCTCTATGACAGTCTGCCCGAGGCGGCGCGGGCCGAATCGAAAGAATTCGGCGCGACGCTGCGCCAGAGGGCCGAGGCGGCGCGCGCCGCGGATGAACTGCTGCACGGCGCGATCGCCGCGCTCGGCAAGAAATAAGCGGGAGCCGCCCTGATGCTTTTCCTGTTCTTTTTCCTGATCGCGCTCGCCGTCGCCGCCTATGGCGTCGAATGGCTGATCGAGCAGCCGGGCTCGCTGACGCTGGAGTTCGCCGGCCGCCATATCGAAACGTCGATCCCCGTCGCCGTGGCCGGCCTGCTGCTGCTGATCGCCGCGACCATCCTGGTCTGGGCGATCCTCGTCGCCCTCGTGCGCCTGCCGGGCCGCATCAGCGGCGGCTCGCGTGAGCGGCGCAAGGCGCGCGGGCTCGACGTGCTCTCGCAGGGGCTCGTCGCGGTCGGCGCGGGCGACGTGGCGCGCGCCCGCAAGGCCGCGCAGCTCGCCGAGAAGCTTCTCCCCGAGGAGCCGCTGACGCAGCTTCTGGTCGCGCAGGCGGCGCAGCTTTCGGGCGACCCCAACGCCTCGGCCAAGGCCTTTCACAAGATGACCCTGAAGCCCGAGACCAAGCTTCTCGGCCTGCGCGGGCTGCATGTGGAGGCGAAGCGCCGCGAGGACGCCGACGCCGCGCATCATTTCGCCGCCGCGGCGCAGGCGATCGCGCCGCTGCCCTGGGCCGGCGCCGCCGTTCTCGAACATCTCGCGGCGACCGGAGACTGGGAAAAGGCGCGCGAGGCGCTCGAAAAAAGCGTCACGGCCAAGGCGATCGACCTTCCCACGGCGCAGCGCTACCGCGCCGTGATCGAGACCGCCATGGCCATGGCGCGCGAGGGCGAGCATCCGCATGACGCCCTCCATCTCGCCCGCCAGGCCCTCAAGCGCCGGCCGGGGTTTGTTCCCGCCGCGGTCACCGCCGCGCGCGTCCTGATCCGCCATGGCGATCAGAAGCAGGCGATCAAGCTCGTCGAAGGCGTCTTTGCGAGCGCGCCCCATCCCGATCTCGCCGAAGTCTACGCCGAGGCGCTGCCGGGCGAGTCGAACAGTCAGCGCGCCGCACGGGTGGAGAAGCTCGTCAAACTCGCGCCGCAGGCGCCCGAAGGACGGCATGCGCTCGCCCAGGCGGCGCTGGCGGGCCGGGACTTCGCCAAGGCGCGCGAGGCGCTTAAACCGCTCATCGCCGAGGGCCGGCATCCGACGGCCCATACCTGTCTGCTGATGGCGGAAATCGAGGACGCCGAAAACGGCCCGAGCGGGCCGGTGCGCGAGTGGCTCGCCCGCGGCTCGCGCGCCCCGCGCGATCCGGCCTGGATCGCCGATGGCGTCGTCTCCCGACACTGGCTGCCCATTTCGCCGACGACCGGACGTCTCGACGCCTTCGAATGGAAAACCCCGCCCCATTCCGCGTCGCCGGTCGCCGGAGAAGGGCGGCCCAATAACCCGTCCGCCTTCCTCGCGCCTCCCGCGCGCACGGCCGAACTCGCGCCCGCCGCCACGCCGGCCGCTGAATGAGGAAGACGCATGCTCGAAGCGCGGGGTCTCACCAAGCGATATGAGGGCGCCGGGGCGCTGGCGCTCGATCGGCTCGATCTGACCGTTCCGGCCGGGGAGGTCTTTTGCCTGCTCGGCCCCAATGGGGCCGGGAAAACGACGACGGTCAATCTCTTCCTCGGTTTTCTCGCCCCGACGGAGGGGCAGGCGCTGGTCTGTGGCGTCGACGCCGCGAAAGACCCGCTCGGCGCGCGGGCGCGGCTCGCCTATATCCCCGAGACGGTCACGCTCTATGGCGCGCTCACGGGGCTCGAAAATCTTGGCTACTTCGTCGAGGTCTCGGGCGCCGCGACGCCGCGTTCCGAGTTTCTCCCGCTGCTGCTCGCCGCCGGCCTCCCCGAGGAGGCCGCGACGCGGCCGGTGCGCGCCTATTCCAAGGGCATGCGCCAGAAGGTCGGCGTCGCCATCGCGCTGGCGCGGCGCGCGCAGGCGCTGGTGCTGGACGAACCGACCTCGGGGCTCGACCCTCTGGCGGCGAATGAATTCGCCAAGCTGATCGAGCGGCTGCGCCGCGAGGGGCTCGCGGTGCTGATGGTCACCCACGATCTCTTCCTCGCCAAGCAATGCGGCGGGCGCATCGGCGTCATGGCGCAGGGGCGGCTCGCGCGCGTGTTCGGGGCCGAGGACGTCGATCATCTCGGGCTCGAACGCGCCTATCTCGACATTGTCGCTTCGGGAGGCGCGGCGTGAGCGATGTGGCGCTCTCTCCCGCCGCCGCCTCGGCCCGTGCGCCCGGGCGCTTCAAGGTCATCCGCGCCGTCGCCGCCAAGGAATGGCTGGAGATGCGGCGTGACCGCCGGCTGGTCGCGCTGTTCGCTTTCGCCGCGCTCTTGATGCTCGCGGCGCTCGGCTTCGGGGCGGCGGAGAATGCGCGTCTTTCCCGCGAGCGCGCGGCCGCGGCCGAAGCCGATCGCGAGCTCTGGACCAGCCAGGGCGCCAAGAACCCGCACGCGGCCGCCCATTTCGGCCAATACGCGTTCAAGCCGGAAAGCCCGCTCGCGCTCGCCGACCCCGGCGTCGATCCTTATGTCGGGACGGCGGTGTGGCTCGAGGCGCATAAGCAGAACGAGGCGCAGTTCCGCCCGGCGCGCGACGGCGGGACGGCCGCCCGGCTCGGCGGCTTGTCGCTTGCCTTCATCCTGCAGGTCATCGCGCCGCTCGTCGTGTTGCTGACGGGCTTCGCGAGCTTTGCCGGCGAGCGCGAAAGCGGCGCGCTGAAACAGCTTCTGAGCCTCGGCGCGCGGCCGGGCGATCTTCTCGCCGGCAAGGCGCTGGCGCTCTTCGGCGCGGCGGCCGCGCTGCTCGCCCCGGCGTTTATCTGCGCCTTTGTCGCGGTCGCGCTGCTCACCGATCCGTCGAAACTCTCTCTCGCCGACCAGTTCCTGCGCCTCGCCGTATTGACGCTCGGCTATGGCGTCTATCTGGCGGGTTTCGCCTTTCTCGCGCTCGGGGTCTCGGCGCTCGCCCGCGACAGCCGCGCGGCGCTCGTCGCGCTGCTCGCTTTCTGGCTCGTCAACGCCTTCGTCGCGCCGCGCCTTTCGGCCGATCTCGCGCGCGCTCTGGCGCCGACGCCGAGCGCGCAGGAATTCCGCGCAGCCATCGCCAGGGACAAGGCGAAAACCTTCGGCCATGACGAGACGCATCCCGCCTTCGTCGCCTTTCGCGACGAGACGCTCAAGAAATACGGCGTCTCGCGCGTCGAGGATCTGCCGGTAAGCTTTCGCGGCCTGACGCTGCGCCGCGACGACGAAAACGGCTACGCGATCTACGACAAGCATTTCGGCGCGCTGCAGGCGGCGTTCGACCGCCAGGACGCGCTGCGGACGGCGGCGGGCTTCGTCTTCCCGCTTCTGGCGATGCAGCCGTTCTCCATGGCGCTCGCCGGCGCGGACAGCCTCGCGCAATTCGATTTCGCGACCGCCGCCGAGGCGCATCGCCGGCTGATCCAGAACGAGGTCAGCGACAACATCATCCACTTCCAGCGCGACGAGAGCTACGTCGCGGGTCCGGAGCTGTGGCGGCGCATCGCCGCCTTTTCCTATTCGTCGCCCAAGGCCGGCTTTGCGCTTGCCGGCGCGCGCGAGGCCATCGCGGGGCTGCTCGGCTGGCTGGCGCTCACCGCGGTTTTCGCACGCGTCGCGGTTCGCCGCCTGAGGCCGCTATGACGAGCTTTCTCGCCGGGCTGCGCGCCGAGGCGCTGATCCTCAGCCGCGCGCGCGCCGTAGGGGTGGCGCTCGTCGCGCTCGCCGCCGCCGCGCTTTTTGCGCTTTACGCCGGCGCGACGCGCGTCGCTACGCAGCAGGAGATCGTCGCCGCCGCGCGCGCCGATGAGGCGCAGCGGATCGACGGCCTGAAGAAGACGCTCCTCACGCTCGAAAGCGGCGCCGCGCAGCAGGAGCCGCCGCCCTATCGCGACCCGCGCAACGCCGCCTTCATGGGCGCCGGGCCGGCCGCGAGCGTCGCGGCGCTCGCCCCGCAGCCGCTCGCGCTCGTCGCCGTCGGCCAGAGCGATCTCATGTCGTCGGCGATCAAGGTGACGAGCGGTTCGAAAGACGCTTTTCTTTTCGCCGACGAGATCGAGAACCCGGCGCTTCTGTCGAGCGGCGCGACGGATCTCGCTTTCATCGTCGTCCTTGTCTATCCGCTCGTCATTCTGGCGCTCGCCTTCAATTTGCTCTCGGGCGAGCGCGAACAGGGCACGCTCGTCATGACGCTCGCCGCGGCGCGTCGCCCCGGCGCGGCCCTTGCCGGAAAATTGGCGGCGCGCCTCGTCGCCCCCATCGCCGTCATGTTTCTGGCGAGCGCGCTGGGGGTCGGTCTTTTCGCGGGATGGGACGCGCTCGCGTCCACAGGCTTCATGCGGCTCGCCGCGGTCATTCTGGTCTATGGGCTGTTCTGGGCGGCGCTGGCGGCGGCGGTCGATGGGCTCGGCCAAAGCTCCGCCTCCAATGCGCTGACGCTCGTCGGCGCCTGGGTCGTGCTCGCCCTGCTGGCGCCGGCCGCAATCAACAGCGTGGCGGCCTACGCCTATCCCGCGCCCTCGCGCATCGACATGACGCTCGCCGCCCGCGCCGCCGCGACCGACGCCGACAAGAACCGCGACGCCATGCTCGCCCGCTATGTCGAGGAGCATGGAAGCGCGCCGCGCGGCGGGCCGCGGGAGGGGACGTTGCGCCGGATCGCGACCCAGGAAGCCGCCTTCGAACGCGTCGAAGGCGTCATCGCCGCCCATGACGCGGCGCTCGGTCGCCAACGCGCTCTCGTGGACCGCCTGAGCTACCTTTCCCCGACAATGCTCGCCTATGCGGCGCTTGCCGACGTCGCCGGAACGGGCGAAGCGCGCTACCGGGATTTTCAGGATCGCTTGGGCGCCTTCCACCTCGATTGGCGGGCCTTCTTCCTCTCCCGCGCCAAGGCTGGGCAGGCGATGACGGCTCAGGATTACGATTCCTTGCCGCGCTTCGCGGCGGACGGCGAGGCTGAGGGGGGCGTCACGGCGGCGCTTCTCGGCATGGGGCTTCCGACCTTGCTTCTCGCCCTCTTCGCCTGGCGCGGTTTCCGGCGCGTCGCGCCCTGAAGCCGGGTGACGCGACCCCGTCGCGCCCGCGCTCTTGGGGCGCAGGGCGGCGCTGTTGCGTCGCAGGCGAAATGACGGCATGAAAGGCGCAAATTTGCTGACAGCCCTGCAACGGGCCTCTTTCACGGGTAGGAAAGTCCATGACCGCAGCCGTCGCGTTGAAAATCGAACCCGCCACCTGGCTCGCCGACGCCAAGGAGGCGCAGGGGGCCGTCGAGGCGCTCTACAATGAGGGGCTCGCGAGCGTCCGCGCCCGGGTCTCGCGCGACGGCAAGATCGCCAACGATCTTTTCGAGGCCGACCAGCACGCCGCCCACGGCCTCGCCTGGCTCGCGACCTATGTGCAGGGTCTGAAAGAGTTGATCCATTACGCCGAGCGCCTCCAGGCCGAAGGCGCCTATGGCGAGACCGAGGAGCTCTTGAACCAGATCGGCTTCGCCGAACTGCTCGCCCAGGTCTATGGCGGCATTCCGATGAGCCAGGGCGAATTCGTCCGCCTCTCGGATTTCGGCCTTTCCGCCCAGCAGATCGCCGCCAAGCGGCCGGCCTCGGTCGACCGACTGATCCTCTCCGGCAATACGCCCGCGAACCGCGCGCGCCTCGCCGAGCTGATCGACCATCACGCGGCCGCCGAGACCATCGGCGCGTCCGGCCTCGACGAGACGCTCGAGGCGATTCGCAGCGAGATGCGCAAATTCGCCGCCGACCATGTCGTGCCGTATGCGCAGGAGTGGCACGCCAGGAACGCCTATATTCCGCTCGACGTCATCTCCGGCCTCGCCGAACTGGGCGTCTTCGGCCTCACCATTCCGGAGGAATACGGCGGCTCGGGCATGGGCAAGATCGCCATGTGCGTCGTCTCCGAGGAGCTGTCGCGCGCCTATATCGGCGTCGGCTCGCTCGGCACCCGCTCGGAGATCGCCGGGGAGCTCATCCTCGTCGGCGGCACCGAGGCGCAGAAGAACAAATATCTGCCCAAGATCGCCAGCGGCGAAATTCTCCCCACGGCGGTCTTCACCGAGCCGAACAACGGCTCCGATCTCGCCGGCCTGCGCACCCGCGCGGTGCGCGAAGGCGACGTCTACAAGGTCACCGGCAACAAGACCTGGATCACCCATCCGGTCCGCGCCGACGTCATGACGCTGCTGACGCGCACCAATCCGAACGAGAAGGGCTACAAGGGCCTGTCCATGTTCATCGCGGAAAAGCCGCGCGGCACGGATGAGAATCCCTTCCCGGCCCAGGGCATGACCGGCGGCGAGATCGAGGTTCTGGGCTATCGCGGCATGAAGGAGTTCGAGATCGGCTTCGACAATTTCGAAGTGCCGGCCGAAAACCTGCTCGGCGGCGAGGAGGGCAAGGGCTTCAAGCAGCTCATGGAGACCTTCGAGTCGGCCCGCATCCAGACCGCGGCGCGCGCGCTCGGCGTCGCCCAATGCGCGCTCGATCTCGGCCTGAAATACGCCAAGGAGCGCATTCAGTTCGGCAAGCCGCTGTTCGCCTTCCCGCGCGTCTTCAACAAGATCGTCGCCATGGCGGTCGAGATCCACGTCGCCCGCCAGATCACCTATTTCGCCGCCCGCGAGAAGGACGAAGGCAAGCGCTGCGACCTCGAGGCCGGCATGGCGAAGCTTCTGGGCGCCCGCGTCGCCTGGGCGGCGGCCGACAACGCCCTGCAGATTCACGGCGGCAACGGCTTCGCGCTCGAATATCCGGTCTCCCGCGTCCTCTGCGACGCCCGCATCCTCAATATTTTCGAGGGCGCGGCGGAAATCCAGGCGCAGGTCATCGCACGGCGACTGCTGGAGGGCTAACGACGCCACGCCGCTTCACCCGGCGCGTCCAGAGCCCCTTCCCCGCAAGGGGGGAGGGAGAGGATTTCGCGTCTCGCCGAAGGCGAGGCGGAGAAGGGGGCCCTCGCGAGGCCCCCATTTCTGTTTGAAAACCGACAGACTTCCGACTGATTTTTGCGCGGTCTGCTCAATGCTTTTGCAGTGCGTCAATATAGCGCGGACCGTTGTAATCATTGGGATAGTTTCAGAGGCCAAGATTGATTTTAGACTGGCGAAAGCTTTGAAGCGCAGTATATGTTGCAGCGCACAAACAGCGCGGCGGACATGCGCTAAAAGCCCGTCCACGAACCGGAAAGCTTTTTCCGGCCCTATGTTGGACGGGCAAGGAGGTCACCATGATGGAATCGGTCAGACAGTATCTCCAGGACTGGTCGGACGCCTGTGAATACGCCAATGAATGTGCGCCCGACCTGTCCGTCCTCGGCAATGGCGAGCCGTTCACGGCGCTCTTCTTCATCGCCGCCGTGTGCTACCTCGTTTACGCCTTCAACGAGGCGCGCATCAGCCGACGCGTGCATGCGACGTCTGCCGTCGCCGGCGCCGCGAGCGAACTCATCGGCGTCGTCGAACAGATGCAGCAGAGCCGCGCGAATCGCGAAAAGCTCGCGGCCTGACCGCGGGCCTTCCTGTCGGACGCGCGTCGATGCGACGCGCCCGGCCAAGCTTGCTCTCCCCTCGTCCAACGGCCAAATGCACAGGCGTCAGTTATCTTCACGAGGGACGGTATGAGCGCGATTGCAGTGCACAATGGGGCGTGGGTGCTCGTCGGCGACGGTCGGCGGGCGTTGTTCTTTCAAAATCACGGCGACGCTCAACTCCTCGACCTGCGCGTCCTCGAGACCCGGATCGACCAGAATCCCGCGACGCGCGACCAGGGGTCGGACGCGCCGGGCCGCGCCTTCGCATCGGCCGGTTCGCACGCCCGCAGCGCCATGGGCAATGTCGACTGGCACGAGCTCGAGGAAGAGCGCTTCGCCCGCGCCATGGCCGACCGCATCAACGCCGCGGCGGAAAGCGGCGAGCTGAAGGAAATCGTCATCGTCGCGCCGCCCAAGACGCTCGGCGAAATCCGCAAGGATCTCTCCGTGAAGGCGCAGGGCAAAGTCGCCGGCGAGCTCGACAAGGATCTGACCAAGCATCCCCTTCCCGAGATCGAGAAGGCGCTGGCGCTGAAGCCCGCGGGTTAAAACTCCCGCGACGTCATGGCCGCGCATGTCGCGGCCATCTGCGGGAAAGTCATTATTCTTTCCCGCGCGCCAGAAGGTCCGGCCGCCTCGCGCGGGTCAGCGCCAGCGCCTGCTCATGGCGCCATTTGGCGATTTTGGCGTGATCTCCCGACAGCAGGATTTCCGGGATGGGTCGCCCCTCGAAGTCGCGCGGGCGCGTGTAATGCGGATATTCGAGCAGGCCCGTCTCGAAACTTTCCTCTTCCCCCGACAGCTCCTCGCCCATGACGCCCGGCAGCAGCCGCACGCAGGCGTCCATCAAGGCGAACGCCGCGACTTCGCCCCCCGAGAGGATGTAATCGCCAATCGAGATTTCCTCGAGCCCACGCGCGGCGATGATGCGCTCGTCGACGCCCTCGAACCGCGCGCAGAGAATGACCGCGCCCGGCCCCTGCGCGAGCTCGCGCACGCGCGCCTGGGTGAGGGGGCGGCCGCGCGGGCTCATCAGCAGGCGCGGGCGGGGGTCGTTTTCATCGGCCGCCGCGTCGATCGCCGCCGCCAGCACGTCGGCGCGCATCACCATGCCGGGGCCGCCGCCCGCCGGCGTATCGTCGACGGCGCGATGGCGGCCGATCCCGTGTTCGCGAATCTGGCGCGTCTCCAGCGCCCAGACGCCGCGCGCCAGCGCGTCGCCGGCGAGCGACAGGCCGAGTGGCCCCGGAAACATTTCGGGAAAAAGCGTAAGGATCGTCGCGCGCCACATGGGGCGCTTATGGCATGCGGCCGCTGCGCGCCGCTAGCCCTTACGGCTCCTGCGTTTCGCCTTCGACCTCCGCCGGCGGCTCGATCACGACGCGGCCTTCGGCGACGCTGACGATCGGCGCAATCGCCTTGGTGAAGGGGAAGAGCAGCGTCTCGCCGCCGGCCTTGGGCGCGACTTCGAGAATGTCGCCCGCGCCGAAATTGCGCACCGCGACAATCACGCCGAGTTCCTCGCCCGAGCGCGTCTCGGCGCGCAGGCCGACGAGATCGGCGAGATAGAATTCGTCCTCGTCCTCGGGGGCGGGCAGCTTTTCGCGCGCGATAAAGAGTTCGGCGCCGGTGAGCCGTTCGGCGCCCGCGCGGTCGCCGACGCCCTCGACGCGGGCGACCAGCATGTCCTTGCCCTGGGGGCGGACGGAGAGAAGGGTGAAGCTTCTCGCGCCGCTCTTGTCGCTGAGCGGGCCGTAATCGGCGATCGCCAGAGGGTCGGCCGTGAAACTCTGCAGTCGAATTTCGCCGCGCACGCCATGGGGCGCGCCGAAGCGGCCGAGGAGGACGAGGCTCTTTCCGGCTTTCATGGATTATGCAGCAGCCGAAACCATGGGGCCAAAAATCCCCTCCTCGCGGGGAGGCGCGCGCATAGCGCGCCGGGCGGGGACCGCGCGGAACGCGCGGCTGCAGAAGGCATTTCTCGAGCGGGCTAAGCCCCACCCGACCCCGCTTCGCGGGGCCACCCTCCCCGCAAGGGGGAGGGATGGAGTCCTGCGAGCGGCGGCTCCGAAATGGACGTGGAAACCTTACTCCGCCGCGTCCGCAGCGGCGCCGGCGGCTTCGGCCGCGGCGGCGGCGCGTTCCTGGGCCTTCTTCTTCGGCTTGGCCTTCTCGGGGTTGTTGCGGGCCTCGCGCTTCAGCAGGCCAGCGGCGTCGAGCAAGCGGGCGACGCGGTCGGTCGGCTGGGCGCCCTTGACGAGCCATTCCTTGGCTTTTTCGGCGTCGAGAACGACGCGGTCGGCGGCGTCCTTGGCCTTGAGCGGGTCGAAGGTGCCGAGCTTCTCGATGTAGCGGCCGTCGCGGGGCGAGCGCGAGTCGGCGACGACGACGCGATAGAAGGGGCGCTTCTTGGCGCCGCCGCGGGCGAGACGGATCTTGAGAGACATGTCAGTTTCCTTGTGAGTTTATCGGTTACTTTTTCTTTCCGAACGGGTTGAGCCCGCTCAGCAGTCCGCCGCCGAGCCCGGGCAGGCTCGGCTTCTGCGCAAGGAGATCGGCCGGGGGAGCGGCCGGAAGGCCGGGAGCGCCGGCAGGCGGCCCCCCGAGCTTCTCCTGCATCTTCTGCAATTCTTCCTGTGACGGCATCGCCATGCCGCCGGGGCCGAGCCCCATCATCTGGGCGGCCTTGCCCATGAGCCCGCCGCGCTTGCCGGCGCCGAAGGACTTCATGAGATCGGCCATCTGGCGATGCTGCTTGAGAAGCTTGTTGATCTCCTCGACCTTCGCGCCGGCGCCGGCCGCGATGCGCTTCTTGCGCGAGGCCTTGAGAAGGTCGGGGTTGCGCCGCTCCTGCGGCGTCATGGAGAGGATGATCGCCCGCTGGCGCTTGATCAGGCTTTCGTCGAGATTGGCCTTGGCGATCTGGTCCTTCATCTTTGCGACGCCGGGGAGAAGCCCCATGATGCCGCCGAAGCCGCCGAGCTTTTCGACCTGCGCGAGCTGGTCGCAAAGGTCCTGAAGGTCGAATTTGCCTTTGGCGATGCGCGCCGCGGCCTTGCGGGCCTCCTCGGCGTCGATCGCGGCCGCCGCCTTTTCGACGAGGGCGACGATGTCGCCCATGCCGAGAATGCGGTTGGCGATGCGCTGCGGCGAGAATTCGTCGAGCGCGTCCATCTTCTCGCCGGCGCCGATGAGCTTGATCGGCTTGCCGGTGACGTGGCGCATGGAGAGCGCCGCGCCGCCGCGGCCGTCGCCGTCCATGCGCGTCAGGACGATGCCGGTGATGCCGACCCGCTCGTCGAAGCTCTTGGCGAGATTGACGGCGTCCTGGCCGGTGAGCGCGTCGGCGACGAGCAGGATTTCATGCGGGCTGGCGTAGGACTTGATGTCCGCCATCTCCTGCATGAGCGGTTCGTCGATATGGGTGCGGCCGGCCGTGTCGAGCAGCACGACGTCGTAGCCTTCCAGACGCGCCGCCTCCATGGCGCGGCGGGCGATCTGGATCGGCGTCTGCCCTGCGACGATCGGCAGCGTGTCGACCTCGACCTGGCGGCCGAGCACGGCGAGCTGCTCCTGCGCGGCCGGACGCTTCACGTCGAGCGAGGCCATGAGCACGCGCTTGCCGTGGCGCTCCTTGAGGCGCTTGGCGATCTTGGCGGTGGTCGTGGTCTTGCCGGCGCCCTGCAGGCCGACCATCATGATCGCGACCGGCGGCTTGGCGGCGAGGTCGATCGCTTCCGTCGTTTCGCCCAGGGTCTCGATCAGCACGTCGTTGACGATCTTGACGACCATCTGGCCGGGCGAGACCGATTTGACGACGCCGGCGCCGACGGCGCGGTCGCGCACCTTGTCGGCGAAGGAGCGCACGACGTCGAGCGCGACGTCGGCCTCGAGCAGCGCCCGGCGAATTTCCTTGAGGGCCTCGTTGACGTCGGCCTCGGTCAGCGACCCGCGCCGCGTCAGCCTGTCGAATACGGCGGAGAGCTTGTCGGAAAGGCTCTCGAACATGTTGTCTCTCCTGCGGCGCGGGCTTGTCGCCAACCGCCGCTCCAAAGCAAAACGCGCCCGGGGGCGCATCGCGCTGCCGGGCGTTGGCCTGCCGCCTCTACCGGACGGCTGGGCTGTTGAACAGTTTTCTCTTACCGAGATTGACCCGCTTTTTAGGGGCGGCGGGGCCGCTCTGTCAATGCTGTCGAGCCGGGCCGTCCGCGCCCCGCGGCGAAAGCGACGACAGATGCGACAGTCTGGCGTCGCGCGGGGGCTTCCCCGGCGGCGCCTGTCGGGCCATCATCTGTTGAAAATCCGACAGGCGCTCCTTGCGAGCCTCTCGGCCTTCGCGGATCATCGGCTTCTTATGCGCACACAGAGCTGGCGGGCCAAACCCGACGAGATCGCGGCCATCCTCGCCGCCCGCCACGGCGATCCTTTCGCGCTGCTGGGCCTGCACGAGACCCCCGAGGGCTTCGTAATCCGCGCCTTCGCGCCCGGCGCGCAAAGGCTCACGGCCGAAACGCCGGACGGGCGGGAAATCGCCGTTCTCGACCGCGTCCACGACGCGGGCTTCTTCGAAGCGCTGACGACGCTCGACAAGCGGGGCCCCTATCTCCTGGCCGCCGAAAACGAGACGGGCGCCTGGCGCTTCGCCGACCCTTACGCCTTCCCGCCGTTCCTCGGCCCACTGGACGACTATCTGCTCGTCGCGGGCGAACATCAGAAACTCTATGAGCGGCTCGGCGCGCAGCTTGTCGTTCATGAAGGCGTCGAGGGGACCAATTTCGCCGTCTGGGCGCCCAACGCGCAACGCGTATCAGTGGTCGGAGACTTCAACCAGTGGGACGGGCGCCGCGCGCAAATGCGCAAGCGCGTCGACAGCGGCGTTTGGGAGATTTTCATCCCCGGCGTCGGCGCAGGCGCCGTCTACAAATACGAGATTATCGGAAGACATGGCGAATTGCTGCCGCTCAAGGCCGATCCGTTCGGCTTCGAATCTGAACTTAGACCCTCGACCGCTTCGGTCGTGGCCGCCAACGCGCCTTACGAATGGGGCGACGACGTTCATATGCGCGCGCGCGCCAACAACGATCCGCGCCGCGCGCCCATGTCGATCTACGAGGTTCATCTGCCGTCCTGGCGCAAGGCGGAAGGCTGGCGCTTCCTCACCTATGACGAACTCGCCGACGCGCTCGTGCCCTATGTCGCCGACATGGGCTTCACCCATATCGAGCTTCTGCCGGTCAACGAGCATCCGCTCGACGCGTCCTGGGGCTATCAGCCGATCGGCCTGTTCGCGCCGACGCGCCGGCACGGCGATCCGCAGGGCTTCCGCCGCTTCGTCGACCGCGCCCATCAGGCCGGCCTTTCCGTGATCCTCGACTGGGTGCCGGCGCATTTCCCGACGGATGAACACGGGCTGGCGCAGTTCGACGGCGGGCCGCTCTACGAACACCCCGACCCGCGCCGCGGCTTCCATCCCGACTGGAACACGGCGATCTATGACTATGGGCGGCGGGAGGTCGCCAATTTTCTCATCGCCAACGCGCTCTACTGGCTCGATCGTTTCCATATCGACGGATTGCGCGTCGACGCCGTCGCCTCCATGCTCTACCTCGATTATTCGCGCAAGGCGGGGGAATGGGCGCCCAATCCCGACGGCTCCAACGACAACCGCGACGCCGTGCGCTTTCTTCAAAGGTTCAACGAACTCGTCTACGGGCTTTACCCCGGCGTCGTGACGGCGGCCGAGGAATCGACCGCCTGGGGCGGGGTCACGCTGCCGACCTCTTCCGGCGGGCTCGGCTTCGGCTTCAAATGGAACATGGGCTGGATGAACGACACGCTGCGCTACATGTCGTCCGATCCTGTCTATCGAAAATGGCGCCACAATGAGCTGACCTTCGGCCTGCTCTACGCCTTCGCGGAGAATTTCGTGCTGCCGCTCTCCCATGACGAAGTCGTGCACGGCAAAGGCTCGATCCTTTCCAAAATGCCCGGCGACGACTGGCGCCGTTTCGCCGGCGCGCGCGCTTATTACGGCTTCATGTGGGGGCATCCGGGCAAGAAGCTCCTGTTCATGGGCCAGGAGTTCGGCCAGACGCGCGAATGGGATTATGCGGGTGAGCTCGATTGGGGCCTGCTTCAATATGCGCCGCACCGGGGCTTGCAGGACTATGTGCGCGACCTCAATCGCCTCTATCGCAGCCGCGCGGCGCTCCATGCGCGCGACTGCGAGAGCGAGGGATTCGAATGGGTCGTCGTCGACGACGCGGAGAGTTCGGTTTTCGCCTTTCTGCGCTACGGCGACGATCGCGCGCGGCCCGTTCTCGTCGTCTCGAATTTCACGCCCGTGCCGCGCCACGCCTATCGGCTCGGCCTGCCGCGCGCGGGACGCTGGCGGGAGATCCTCAATTCCGACGCCGCCGCTTATGGCGGCTCCGGCATGGGCAATCTCGGCGCAATTACAGCGCGGGCGGAAGGCTTCGCGGGTTTTCCGGCCTGCGCCGATCTCGAAATCCCGCCGCTTTCCACAATGTTCTTCGAACCCGACGATGGCCTGGAATGACGCTCTCACTTAAACAGGACGCACCGCATGGCCGCCTATGACAATGCGCCGCTCGCGCGCTACGCCATGGCCTATGTGCTCGCTGGCGGCCGCGGCTCGCGGCTGATGGAATTGACCGATCGGCGCGCCAAGCCCGCCGTCTATTTCGGGGGCAAATCCCGCATCATCGACTTCGCGCTCTCCAATGCGCTCAATTCCGGCATTCGCCGCATCTGCGTCGCGACCCAGTACAAGGCGCATAGCCTCATTCGCCATCTGCAGCGCGGCTGGAGTTTCTTCCGCACCGAGCGCAACGAGAGCTTCGACATTCTGCCCGCGAGCCAGCGCGTCTCGGAGGATCACTGGTATCTCGGCACGGCCGACGCCGTCTTTCAAAACCTCGACATCGTCGAGAGCTACGACCCCAAATACATCGTGCTGCTCGCCGGCGACCATGTTTACAAGATGGATTACGAATACATGCTGCAGCAGCATGTCGAGCAAGGGGCTGACGTGACGGTCGGCTGTCTCGAGGCGCCGCGCAGCGAGGCCTCGGGCTTTGGCGTCATGCAGGTCGATCACGACGACCGCATCGTCGCCTTCTACGAAAAACCCGCCGATCCGCCGGCCATGCCGGATCGTCCGGACCGATCGCTCGTGAGCATGGGCATCTATGTCTTCGAGGCGAAATTCCTCTATGACCAGTTGCGCCGCGACGCCGACGACGCCCATTCGACGCATGACTTCGGCAAGGACATCATTCCCTATATCGTGAAGCACGGCAAAGCCGTCGCGCATCACTTCTCGCGCTCCTGCGTGCGCGCGGCGAGCGAGCAGCACGCCTATTGGCGCGACGTCGGCACGGTCGACGCCTATTGGGCGGCGAATATCGATCTCACCGACTTCACGCCGCAGCTCGATCTTTATGACCGCAACTGGCCGATCTGGACCTACGCCGAAATCACGCCGCCGGCCAAATTCGTCCACGACCAGGTGGGCCGGCGCGGACAGGCGCTGTCCTCTCTCGTCTCCGGCGGCTGCATCGTCTCGGGCTCAACGCTGCGCCGCTCGTTGCTCTTTACCGGCGTGCGCGTGAATTCTTACGCCACGGTCGAGAACGCGGTGATCCTGCCCTATGTCGACATCGGCCGCTCGTCGCGCCTCACCAATGTGGTGGTTGATCGCGGCGTGCGCATCCCGCAGGGTCTCGTGGTCGGCGAAGACCCGGATTTCGACGCGCAGCGCTTCCGCCGCACCGAACAGGGCGTCTGCCTCATCACCCAGCCGATGCTCGACAGGCTTGCGACATGAAGCCGCTCGAGGTTCTCGCCGTCGCCTCGGAGATGAGCCCGCTCGTCAAAACGGGGGGGCTCGCCGACGTCGTGGGCGCGCTGCCGGCGGCGTTGCGCGCCGAGGGCGTCGAGACGCGCACGTTGCTTCCCGGCTATCCGGACGTTATCGCCGCGCTCGGGGCGGGCGAGACGTCGCTTGCCTTCGACGATCTCTTCGGCGGCCCGGCCTGGCTGCATGAGGGACGCCTGGGCGAAGATGTTATCTACACGCTCGTCGCGCCGCATCTCTATGCGCGCGCGGGCGGACTCTATACCGACGCGAAGAGCGTCGACTATTCCGACAACGCCTTCCGCTTCGCCGCGCTCGCCTGGGTCGGCGCCGAGATCGCGCAAGGGGCGCTTGCGGATTTCCTTCCCGACGTTCTGCACGCGCATGACTGGCAGGCGGCGCTCGCGCCCGCCTATCTCCATTACAGCGGCCGGCCGCGGCCCGCGACAGTCGTCACGGTGCATAACATCGCCTTTCAGGGACAATTCGCCAAGGAATTGCTCGACGATCTGCGCCTGCCGCCGCAATCGTTCCAGATGGAAGGCGTCGAATATTACGGCGCGATCGGCTTCTTGAAGGCTGGCCTCCAGCTTTGCGACCGCATCACGACGGTGTCGCCGAGTTACGCGCTCGAGATCGAAACCCCCGAATTCGGCATGGGGCTCGACGGCCTGTTGCGCGCGCGCGCGAATGTGGTTAGCGGCATCCTCAATGGCGTCGACGAAGCGGTATGGAGCCCCGCGACAGATTCCCGCATCGCCGCCCGCTATGACGCGGGGCGCCTCGACCGCCGCGCGAAAAACAAGGCGACGCTTCAGCGCCGCTTGCATCTCGATGCGGACCCCGAGGCTTTTCTGCTGGGCGTGGTGAGCCGGCTGTCTTGGCAAAAGGGCCATGACATGCTGCTCGCCACGCTGCCCGCGCTGATGGCGCGCCGCGTGCAGCTTGCTTTGATCGGGACGGGCGACAAACATCTCGAGGAGAGCTTTCTCGCGGCGCAGGACGCCTATCCTGGCCGCGTCGCCGTCACCATCGGCTACAGCGAGGACATGGCGCATCTCATTCAGGCGGGGGCCGACGCTTTTCTCGTTCCCTCGCGATTCGAGCCCTGCGGCCTGACGCAGCTTTACGCGCTGCGCTATGGCGCAGTCCCAATCGTTTCGCGCCTCGGCGGCCTGAAAGACACGATTGTCGACGCCAATGAGATGGCGCTGCAGGCCGGCGTCGCGACAGGCTTTCAATTCTCGCCGCCCTCGGCGGAGGCGCTCGCCCTTGCGCTGCGCCAGGCCGAGAGGGTTTTCAGGGATAAAGAGACGTGGCGCAGCTTGCAGGTCAACGGCATGAAGACAGACGTGTCCTGGCGCCATCCCGCGCGGCGTTATGCGGCGCTTTACCGTGAGGCGGTCTCGGGGGACGCCGTCCCCTCCCTGTCCCTCCCCCGCTGAAGCGGGCGTGCTCATCCTCTTTGAAGTCGACGGTCTGATTTCCTCTCCCGCAAGGCGGGGGAGGGTTCGCGAGGGAGCCTGAATGCAGATCACGACAGGCGCACCCGAGCCGCTCGGCGTCACGCTCGACGAGACGGGCGCCAATGTCGCCGTTTTTTCCGCCCACGCCGACGAGATCGAGCTTTGCCTGTTCGACGCCGACGACCGCGAGACGGCGCGCATCAGGCTTCCCGCCCGCACCGGCGACGTCTTTCACGGCCATGTCGCCGGGCTCGACGACGGACAGCGCTATGGCTTTCGAGCTTATGGCCCTGACGCGCCGGCGGAGGGGCATCGCTTCAACGGCGCGAAGCTTCTCATCGACCCTTACGCGCTCGCGCTCGACCGGGCGCCGCGGCTGCATCCCAGCCAGTTCGCATTCGGCGAGACCGCCGCAGACGACAGCGCGCCCTTCGTCGCCAAAGCGGTGATGAGCCGGCCGCGGCCTGCGGCGCAGAAGCTTGCGCGCCAGGCGCCGCGAAATGCGATTATCTATGAACTTCACGTCAAGGGCTTCACCGCCGCGCATCCCGATATTCCGCAGCAATTGCGCGGACGGTTCGCCGGCCTCGCGCATGAGGCGGCGATCGCGCATTTGAAAAGACTGGGCGTCACGACGATCGAGCTGCTTCCCTGCGCGGCCTGGATCGACGAACGCCATCTGCCGCCGTTGGGCCTCGCCAACTACTGGGGCTACAATCCGATCGCCTGGATGGCGCCCGATCCGCGCCTGGCGCCCGGCGGGTGGGACGAGGTGCGCGCGGCCGTCGAGGCGCTTCACGAAGCAGGCCTCGACGTGATCGTCGACGTCGTCTTCAATCATACCGGAGAAAGCGACGCATTCGGGCCGACGCTTTCCCTGCGCGGTCTCGACAACGCTACCTATTACCGGCTTGCCGAGGAGAAGTCGCGCTATGTCAATGACGCCGGCTGCGGCAATATTCTCGCCTTCGAGCGCGCAGCCGTCGTGCGGCTCGCCATGGACGCGCTGCGCGCCTGGGCGACCTTTGGCGGCGTCGACGGTTTCCGCTTCGATCTCGCGACCACGCTGGGGCGCTTCCCTTCGGGCTTCGATCCCGACGCGCCTTTCCTGACGGCGTTGCGGCAGGATCCGCTGCTGCGCGAGCTCACGCTCATCGCCGAGCCCTGGGATCTTGGTCCGGGCGGCTATCGTCTCGGGCAATTCCCGGCGCCCTTCGCCGAATGGAACGACCGCTATCGCGACAGCGTCCGGCGTTTCTGGCGCAAAGACGCCGCGGGCGTTGGAGAATTGGCGACGCGGTTCGCGGGCTCGGAGGACCTGTTTGCGCGCCGACGTCCGTCCAGCAGCGTCAATTTCGTGACGGCCCATGACGGCTTCACGCTGCGCGACCTCGTCACCTATGAACGTAAGGGCAATGAGGGGAATGGCGAGGACAATCGCGACGGGACAACCGACAATCTCTCCTGGAACAATGGCGTGGAAGGCGAGAGCGATGAGCCTGACATCATCGCGGCGCGCGAGCGGGACCAACGCAATCTGCTGGCGACGCTCTTCTTCTCGCGGGGAACGCCCATGCTCGCCATGGGCGCCGAGCTCGGCCATACGCAGAACGGCAACAACAACGCCTATGCGCAGGACAACGAAACGAGCTGGATCGACTGGACGCTGGCGGACGCCGGGCTGATCGAGGCGACGGCGAAACTCATTGCGCTGCGCAAGGCGCATCCCGCGCTGAGGGACGATCGCTTCCTCGACGGCGCCGCCCAGGACGATTCCCTCATCCCGGATGTAGACTGGCGACGGCCCGACGGCGCGCCGATGCGCGAGGAAGATTGGCGCCGAGGCGACGCGCCGACTCTGATCGCAACGCTTTATGCGCAGGGCGACCGCGTTCTCGTCATTCTTCACAGAGACGCCGCGCCCTGTGGCGTGACGGCGCCAAAGGCGCGCGACGGCTATTGCTGGCGCCTGGCCTTCGACGCCTCTGAGGGCGAGGCGAGAGTTGAAGCGGGCGATGTGACGGCTCCGGCGCGGACCGCGGTCTTGCTCGTCGAAGAAAAGAGCGCTGCGCCGGCTCGCTTGCCCGCGCCCGACGACGCGCTGATGGCGCGGCTCGCAGAGGCGGCGGGCGTCGCCACTCACTGGCGCGACGTCGACGGCGTCGACCATCAGGTCCCGCGCGACACGCTGCTTGCGCTGCTCACCCGGCTCGGCCTGCCCGCGCGAAGCCGGACTGACGCGCGCGACAGTCTGCTGCGTCTGGCGCAAATGCGCGATCGCCGCGCCTTGCCGCAACATCTCGTCGGTCGCGAACATGCGCCTGTGACGCTGCGCCTCGGCGCGCAGATTCCCGCGCGTCTGACGCTCGCGCATGAAGACGGACACGAAGAGCCGCTGGTCCTGTCGAACGTGGCGCCCTGCGCCTGGCTTGGCGCGGACGGCGTCCGGAGCCACGGCCGCCGGGCGTCATTGCCGCCGCTTCCGGCAGGTCGTTACGACCTCCGCGCCGAGGATGGCGCAACCTGCCGTCTCATCGTCGCGCCGGGGCATTGTCATCTTCCCGAAGGCCGCGCGTTCGGCTTTTCGGCGCAGCTCTATTCTTTGCGCCGCGACGGCGATCAGGGCATGGGCGATTTCACGACGCTGCGTCGGCTCGGCGAGGAAAGCGCCAAGGCCGGCGCGGCGCTCGTCGCCCTCAATCCCCTGCATGCGCTGTTTTCGCAGGACCGCACGCGGGCGAGCCCGTATTACCCTTCCGACCGGCGCTTTCTCGATCCGCTTTACATCGACCTCGCCGATTGCCCCGGCGCCGCATCTGACCCTGAAAGCGCCCGCGCATTGTCCTCGCGCGACATGGTCGAGTATCCGGCCGTTCAGGCGCTCAAGCAGCGCGCGCTCGAAACGGCCTTTGCGCAATTCGACGATCTGGCGCGACGCCAGCCGGGCGCGGCGCCCGTCGCAGGCTTCGCCCGTTTTTGCGCCGATGGCGGCGAGGCGCTGACGCGCTTTGCGCTTTTCGAGACGATCAGCGAGACGAGGCGCGGCGAAGATTGGCGGCGCTGGCCGCAGGCCTTGCGCGACGCGCAAGCGGCCGCGCTCGCCGCTATCGCGGATCAACATGCGCCGCGTCTTCGATTTCACGCATTCCTGCAGTGGGTCGCCGATAGTCAATTCTTTGGGGCCGCCGCGGCTGCGCAGCAAGCGGGTCTTTCGCTCGGCTTTTGCCGCGACCTCGCCATCGGCGCCGCTCCCGACGGCGCGGAAAGCTGGCGCAAGGCCGCGCATCTCATCGCGGGCTTTTCGATCGGCGCGCCGCCCGATCCCTTCAGCCGCGACGGCCAGAATTGGGGCTTGCCCGCGCCCAATCCGCTGGCGATCGAAGCTGACGGCGGCGCCGACTTCGCCGAGCTGCTCAGCGCCAACATGCGCCACGCCGGCGCGCTGCGCATCGACCATGTGATGGGGCTCGCGCGGCTCTTCCTCGTGCCGGAGGGCGCAAAGGCCGGCGAGGGCGCCTATGTCTCCTATCCGCTCGACGCGCTGCTCGCGCAGCTGTCGCTCGAAAGCGTCCGGACGCGCTGCGCCGTTATTGGCGAAGACCTCGGCACGCTGCCCTGGGGCTTCAGGGAGCGTCTCGACGCTGCGCATGTCCTGAGCTATCGGGTGCTCTGGTTCGAGCGCGCCGGCGCAGGCTTCGTGGCGCCGCGCGACTATCCGGAAAAGGCCATGGCCTGCGTCTCGACGCATGATCTGCCGACGTTACGAGGCTGGTGGGAAGAAGCCGACATCGACGAGAAAGAGCGTCTCGCGCTGCTTTCGCCGCAAGCCGCCGCGGAGGAGCGGAAGGCGCGGGCGAGAGACAGGCGCGCCCTCATCGGCGCCTTGCAGGCCGAGAGACTTATCGCGCCGCGCGACGTAGAGACGCCGTTCGACGACGCGCTGGCGCAGGCGCTGCATGCGTTCGCAGCGCGCACGCCCGCGCTTCTCGCCGTGGCGCAGCTCGACGATCTCGCCGGCGAAGGCGTCGCCGTCAATCTGCCCGGAACCGACCGCGAGCGGCCGAACTGGCGACGCAAGCTGCAACCCGCAATCGAAGCGCTATTTACCTTGCCGCGGGCGGGCGCGGTTGTTTCCGCCCTCCGCCGCAATGTGGACCAGATTGCCGGGCCATAGTTCGGGCCAGTTTTTTTCAAAGACGAAGGATCTGCGGCGCGCATGACGGCATCGGCGGAGCGGTTTCGGGTTGGCGACATGCGCAGGCGCGCGGTCGGCGGCCTCGCTTTCGCCTCCGCGGTCGCCGTCGCCTCGCTCGCCGCGCGCGCCGAGGAGAAGGCGGCGACGCCCGCAGACGGTTCTGATCTCACCATCCGGCGGCTCGAGCTGCGCGGCGTCGAGGACGTCATCGGCGAAAGCAAGGAGCGCGCGCGCAAGCTCGAACAGGACGTGGCCGCCCATGCGGCGATCCGCGAAAATCTCAACAAGACGCTGATCGAGGCGACGGGCCGGCTCCAGGAGACCGAGGCCCGCGCCGCCGAGATCGAGACGCGGCTCGAAAGGCTCGGGCTGCAGGAAAAGGCCATCGTCGATTCACTTGAAGGCCGCCGCGCCACGATCGTCGAAGTGCTGATGGTTCTGCAGCGCATGGGCCGGCGTCCGCCGCCCGCGCTGCTCGCTCGGCCGCAGGACGTGCTCGACGCGTTGCGCGCCGCGCTGGCGCTCGGCGATCTGTTGCCGCAGATGCGCGCGGAAGCGCAGGCGCTGCAAACGGATCTAACCGAGCTCGTGCGGCTGCGCGACGGCGTGCGGCAGGAGCAGGCGCGCCTGACGAAAGAAAAGACGGCGCTCGCCGAGCAGCGCGAAAAACTCGGCGCGCTCATCGACATGCGCCAGGAAGCCCTCTCCGCGGCGCAGTCGGCGCTGCAGAGCGAAAGCGCGCGCGTCGAGAAACTGGCGCGCCAGGCGACGAGCCTGAAAGAGCTCATCACGCGCATGGAGGCCGAAAGCGAGGCCGCGCGCCAGGCCGCCGAGGCCGCGCGCAAGGCCGACGCCGAGCGGGCCGCCGCGCAGGCGAAGCTCGACGAAGAGCAGCGCCAGAAAGCGCTGGCCGCCCCCTTCAAGGACCCGGCGCGGCTCGCGCCCGCCGTTTCCTTCGCCGATCTCAAGGGGAAGCTGAATTTTCCGGTCGCGGGGTCGGTGCTCAAGCGCTACGGCGCGCCCGACGGTTTCGGCGGCAAGGAAAAAGCCTATTTCATCGGCGCGCGCGACAATGGCGTGGTGGTCGCGCCCTGCGACGGATGGGTCGCCTTTTCAGGTCCTTACAGAACTTATGGACAACTCTTGATCATTAACGCGGGCGGCGGCTATTATGTGGTCCTGGCCGGCATGAGTCGCTCGAATGTGAACGTCGGACAATTCGTCCTGGCGGGAGAGCCGGTGGCCAGCATGGGAGACGGAGCCGCGCAGACGGCGGCGACCATCGCGATCGGCGCGAAACAACCCATTTTGTATGTCGAGTTCCGCAAGGACGGAACCTCGATCGACTCGAGCCCATGGTGGGCCAGGTCAGACAGTCGGAAGGTCGGCGGATGATTCGCAAAACTGCTCTACTCGCTACCGGAATCGCCATCGGCGCCGGTTGCGCGACGCTTGGCCAGCAAGCGCGGGCGTTGATTGGCACGCCGGCGGTGGCGGCCACCGCCGACACCTATAAATTCCTGAGTCTGTTCGGCGACGTTTTCGACAAGGTTCGCGCCGACTATGTCGAGAAGCCCGACGAGCAGAAGCTTGTCGAAAACGCCATCAACGGCATGCTGACCTCGCTCGATCCGCATTCGAGCTACCTCGACGCCAAGGGCTTCAAGGACATGCGGACCCAGACCGAGGGCAAATTCGGCGGGCTCGGCATCGAAGTGACGCAGGAAGACGGCCTCGTGAAGGTCGTGACGCCGATCGACGACACGCCCGCGTCGCGCGCGGGCATCATGTCGGGCGACCTGATCGGCGCCATCGACGACGAGAGCGTGCAAGGCATGACGCTCAATCAGGCCGTGGACAAGATGCGCGGCGCCATCAACACGCCGGTGAAGTTGACGATCTACCGCGGCAAGGACAAGGACAAGCTCGACGTCAAGCTGACCCGCGCCGAGATCCACATCAAATCCGTGCGCGCGCGCAAACAGGACGACGACATCGCCTATGTCCGCATCTCGCAGTTCAACGAGGAGACCGCGGACGGCCTGCGCAACGCCATGGCCAAATATGCGCAGGAAATCCCGGCCGACAAATTCAAGGGCTATATCATCGACCTGCGCAACAATCCGGGCGGCCTGCTCGACCAGTCGATCCAGGTCGTCAACGCCTTCATCGACAAGGGCGAGATTGTGTCGACGCGCGGCCGCAACGCCGACGAGACCCAGCGCTACAACGCCCGTCCCGGCGATCTCTCCAAGGGCAAGCCGGTCGTGGTGCTGATCAACGGCGGCTCGGCCTCGGCGTCCGAGATCGTCGCCGGCGCGCTGCAGGACCACAAGCGCGCCACGCTGATCGGCACGCGCTCCTTCGGCAAGGGCTCGGTGCAGACCATCATCCCGCTCGGCGGCGCCAGCGGCGCGCTGCGCCTCACCACGGCGCGCTATTACACGCCGTCCGGCCGCTCGATCCAGGCCAAGGGCATCGATCCCGACATGGTGATCCTGCAGGAAGTCCCGGACGAGCTGAAGGGCAAGGACGACACCAAGGGCGAAGCCTCGCTCAAGGGCCATCTGAAGAACGGCGAGGACGAGAAGACGGGCTCGCAGGCCTATGTGCCGCCGGACGAGAAGAAGGACAAGCAGCTCATCGCCGCCATCGACCTGCTCCATGGCAAGTCCAAGGCTCAGATCCTGGCGGAACAGTCCAAGGACGTCGCCAAGGACTCGACAAAGGCCGCGACCAAGGCCAATTAAGCGCGGCGGACCAAAGGCTCCAGACAGCGGGCGCCGTGCAGCGGCGTCCGCTTTCGTTTATCAGGTCGGAAGATGCCGAATATTCTCGACTACGCCAATCCGACGCGCTTTCTGAATTTCGCGCGCATCGTCCTGCCGTGGCTCGCCGGCGTCACGCTGGTCCTCCTTGCAATCGGGCTCTACGGCGCCTTCACCGCGCCGCCCGATTATCAGCAGGGCGAAACCGTGCGCATCATGTATATTCACGTGCCCGCGGCCTGGCTGGCGCTTTTCGCCTATGTGGCGATGACGTCCGCCTCGCTCGGCGTGCTCGTGTGGAAGCATCCGCTCGCCGACGCCGCGCAAAAGACCGCCGCCTCGCTCGGCGCCGCCTTCACCTTCGTCTGCCTCGTCACCGGGTCGTTGTGGGGCAAGCCGATGTGGGGGACCTACTGGGTATGGGACGCGCGGCTCACCTCGATGCTGGTGCTGTTCCTGCTCTATCTCGGCCTCATCGCCGTGCGCCAGACGATGGACGACACGCCGCGCGGCGCGCGCGTCGCCTCGATCATGACGCTGGTCGGCGCGATCGACATTCCGATCATCAAATATTCGGTCGACTGGTGGAATACGCTGCATCAGCCGGCCTCCGTCTTCCGCATCGGCGGGCCGACGATCTCGGGCGCGATGCTGTGGCCGCTTCTGGTCATGGCGCTCGCGGCGACGCTCCTGTTCCTCACCCTTTATTTCATGGCGATCCGCAACGAAATCCTGCGCCGCCGCCTGGCGCGACTGTCGCTTCAGGCGCTGCAGGAGGGCGCGCGGGACGAAGGCGGTTCGCCCTCGCTGGAGGCCGCGCAATGAGCGACCACGCAAGCTACGTCGCGGCTGCCTATGCGATCGCCTTTCTCACCATCGGCGGCATGGCGGCGCGTATCATCCTCGATTATCGGCGCCTCAAGGCGGAGCTCGCGCGCTTTACGGCGCGCGACCAGGACGGAGGCGCTGCGTGAGCGAGCCGCTGACCGCGTCGCAGCGTTCGCCGCTGCGCTTCCTGCCGCTCGTTCTCTTTGCGCTGCTCGCGGCGCTGTTTCTCGTTCGGCTGTTCTCCGGCGACGCCTCGCGCATCCCTTCAGCGCTGATCGGCAAACCCGCGCCGCAGTTCGATCTGCCGGCGCTCGCGGGGCTGGACGCTCCCGGCCTCGCCACCGCGGATTTGCGTAAGGGCCATGTCAGCCTCGTGAATGTCTTCGCGAGCTGGTGCGCGCCCTGCCGCCAGGAGCATGTGACGCTGATGTCGATCGCCCGCGACGAGAAGCTGAAGGGCAAAGGCGTCGAGCTCTACGGCCTCTCCTACAAGGACGAAGCCGCCAACGCCCTGGGCTTCCTTCAGGAGGCGGGTAATCCTTTCCAGCGCGTCGGCGTCGATCCCGCCGGCCGCACGGCCATCGACTTCGGCGTCTATGGCGTGCCGGAGACCTTCGTAATCAAGGGCGACGGAACCATCGCCTATAAATTCATCGGTCCGCTGACGCCCTCCGCCGCGGCGACGGTTCTCATCCCGGAAATTGAAAAAGCGATGGCGAATTAGGCCTCCGCCATGAGCTTCGGGGCCGCGCCCGCGCGCGGCCGACGAACGCCCTTGCGGAAGGCGACGCCGACGAGCGTCTGACGGCGCCAGACGACCTTGGCCAAATGCCGCGCTTGGCCGAAGACCAGAATGAACTGATCGGGTAATTCGGCCTTGCAGTCGATCCGGGCGCCCGTCGTCGAAATGTCGATCACCACGCAGGGGATCGCCGGCTTGACCCCGCCGGGATCGGCCCAGGCCTCGACATAGGATTTCAGGCGCGCGGCGACGCGCTTTTCCTCCGTGGGGGCAATTTTTTGTCGCAGTCGGTCAGCGGTTGAAAGACGCATGGCGGTTCAATCACGGCGGCTCGTCGACAAGATCGTCGCGCCTAAAGCTTGACAATTCGTCACCCGCGAGCGTTGTGTTTCAAGGAATTTTCACGGCGCTTTGAGGAACAGGCCGACCGTGAGCGCCGAGCCGACGCCGATGATGAAGAGGCGCAAGACCCGCTCGTCGATCACATGGATGAGCCGCGCGCCGGAGACGCCCCCGATGGTTGCGCCCGCCGCGGTGACCAGCGCCTGCGTCCAGTGCAGATCCGGCGAAAACAGGAAAATTGCGACGGCGGAGGCGTTCATCACCCCGGCCAGCACGTTCTTGGTGGCGCTGGCGATGCGCACGGCCTGTCCCGCCATGGTCAGCGCGGCGACCATGAGAAAGCCGGCGCCGCCGCCGAAATAGCCGCCGTAGGTCGCAATCAGAAATTGGACGAACCCCGCGCCCCCCGGGCTCAGATGGCCATGGGCCTCCCCTGGCTTCCTGAAAAAGCTGCCCCAGGCGAAAAGGCCCGTCGCAAACAGCACGAGCCAGGGCACGAGGTGGGCGAAGAGGCCGCGGGGCGTCGCCAGCAGGATCACCGCGCCGATGGCGCCGCCGACGATGCTGATGGCGAAGAGCCAGAGGAGCGACACGGTCCCCACGCCTCTCGCATGCGTTCGTCCGGTCCATCCGGTGGCGACCTGAGCGGGAAAAAGCGCGACGCAGGAGGTGATGTTCGCGGCGAGCGCATCCATCCCGGTGAACATCAACGTCGGCAGAATGAGGAACGACCCGCCGCCGGCCAGCGCATTTTGCGCGCCGGCCCAAATCGCGACGACGAAGAGCAGAAGGAAAGCCATGCGCGCCTATGTCAGGTCGCGCCGCGCCTGGCAAGCGATCCGGGCGCGTTATGCCTGCGCTTCTTTTTCGAGGCCGGCGGCGATGAGGCGGACCAGCGCGTCGAGCTGGGCGTCCAGCGTCTGCGGCGGGGTCGCCGCGAGCTTCTGTTCGAGGCCCAGCGCCACCACGCCGTGCACGGCGGAAAACAGGGTGCGGGCGAGGCGGGCGCGGGACTCCTGGTCCTGACCGGGAAGCAACTGGCCGAGCGGCGTCTCGAGGCGTGAGAAAAGCTGGTTGCGGGCGTCCACATACCAGTCGGGCACGGGCGCGCCGCCGGAGAGGCGATGCTCGAACAACGCCCGCCAACTCGGCTCCTCGGCGCGGGCGAAATCGAGATAGGCGCGGGCCATCGCGCGCAGGGAGCCGGCCGGCTCTGCGTCCCGCAGGGCGCCGTCGAGCGCTTCTCCCAGACGCTGCAGCGTCGACAGATTGACCCGCAGGATCAGCTCGTCGAGATCGTCGAAGGCCGTGTAGATCGCGCCCAGGGCGCACCCCGCCTCCGAGGCGAGGTCGCGGGCCTTCAGTCCCGCAAGCCCCCGCGCGGCGATCGATTGGCGGGCGACGTCCAGAAGACGCTCGCGCAATTTCGAGCGGCGCTGCGCGCCGGCCTCGGTCCTGGTCTCGCTCACCCAAGGCATCCTTTCGGGTTCCGCGCGCAGTCGGCGAGGGCCGGCGGCGGCGCCGGACACGGACATTTGTTCAAACCGCCAAAGCGGGCGCGCGGTTCCAGCATGGCTCAACCGTTAAGCACGCCTTCGAACGCAGTTCAACATTTCTCTTGAACAAAGTTCAAAGTTGCGCTACCTCTTTTTGAACGAAGTTCAAAACGGAGCAGGTCATGCTGAAGACCGTGATCACCTTGCTGAGGGGGCGGGCGTTCGAGGCCGATGAGCGCTTCGCGGACCGCCATGCGCTGGTCATTCTGGACCAGCAGATTCGAGATGCCGCCTCAGCCCTCGCGCGCGCCAAAAAGGCGCTCGCCCTCGCGACCGCCCAGGATGGGGTCGAAGCGAAAAAACTTTCTGCGGTGCGGGCCGAGATCGAGGCGCTCGAAAGCCGCGCGGTCGAGGCCCTGAGGGGCGGCCGCGAGGATCTCGCCGAAAAGGCCGCGGCCGCCATTGGGGCGCTCGAAGCCGACGCGGCCGCCGCCGACACGGCGCGCCAGACTTTTGCGGTCGAGATCGGCAAGCTCGAACGCGCTCTTCAGCGCCAGACCGCGCGGCTCGCGGAACTCGACCGGGGACGCCGGATCGCCCGGGCGGCCGAGGCGGTGCGAATCGCCCGTCAGGGACGACTGGAGGAGGCCCCCTGTCATCGCGCCACCCTTTCGGAAGCCGAGGCGACGCTCGCGCGGCTGCGCGAGCGTCAGCTGGAGGCGAGCGCCGCAGAGGCCGCGCTCGATTCTCTCGACGTCGCGGCCCCCGCCGAGACGCTTCAGGAGACCCTCGCGGCGGCCGGCTTCGGTCCGCCAGCCGCGCCCCGCGCCGCGGATGTTCTCGCCCGCCTCAGACGGAGGGCTGCGGCGCCGAGCGCGCCCGCGTGATCAAAGCCCGCCATGGGCTGGGGACTTCGCATGCAACAAGGAGAAACGACAATGACCGCACAGCCGATCAAGCACTCCGCCGCTTTCGTGACCTTCTCCTACGCCGCCTTCGGCCTCGCCGCGGCCATGATGGCCGGCGGCGTGTTTGTCATGCCCATCGATTACTGGATGAAGGGCTTTCTGCTCATGGGCATGGTGATGCTGGTGCAGTCCTGCATCGTCCTCGCCAAGACGATCCGCGACAATGTCGAGGCGGAGAAGCTCTTGAACCGGATCGAGGACGCCAAGGCCGAGCGCCTGCTGATGGACGTCGCCAAGGTTGGCGGCTGAAAACCGATCATGTTGAAAGGGGCCGGCGTCTTGATCATTGGTCAACATTGGTCAAATGTCGCCGGCCCGCCTGTTGGAACAAAGCTCATGTCGCAATCGCTTCTGGCCACGCGCCGTTTCGCGCCGCTTTTCTGGCGCCAGTTCTTCGCGGCGTTCAACGACAATTTCCTCAAGAACGCGCTCGTCCTGCTTATCTTGGCGAAATTCGGCGGTTCGGAGGGCGCGTCGCTGGTGACGCTCGCCGGCGCCATCTTCATCGCGCCCTTCTTTCTGCTCTCCGGGCTTGCCGGCGAGATGGCGGATAAATTCGACAAGGCGCGAATCGCGAGAGCGCTGAGCCTGGCGGAAATAGGGGTCGCGAGCCTTTCGGCCGCGGGCTTTTATTTCGAGAATGTGCCGACGCTCTTCGCCGCGCTGCTGCTCTTCGGCGTCACCGGCGCGCTGTTCGGGCCGGTGAAATATGGCATTCTGCCCGACCATCTGACGCGGGAGGAGCTTCCCGCCGGCAATGCGCTCGTGGAAAGCGCGACCTTCTTCGCGATTCTCACGGGCACGATCGCCGGCGGCCTCGCCATGCAGACCCATGACGAGCGGCTCGGGGCCTTGGGCTTCGTCGGCGGGGTCATGGGCGTGGCGCTCGCGGCCTACGCCGCCGCCTGGTTCATCCCCTCGACGCCGCGGGGCGCCGCCGATCTCAAGATCGACGCCAATATCGTGCGCTCGACCTTCCGGCTGCTCAAGGCGCTGCGCGCCGCGCCGCAACTCAAGCGCCTCACCACGGTGACGAGCCTGTTCTGGCTCTACGGCTCGATCGCCATGTCGCTGATGCCGCCGCTCGTCACCCAGTCGCTGCATGGCGCCGAAAGCGTCGTGACGCTGCATCTCGCCATCTTTGCGATCGCCATCGGCGTGGGCTCCGGCCTCGCCGCCTTTCTGCTCAAGGGGCGCATCGTGTTGCTGCCCGCCGTCGTCGGCGCGGCCATCATCGCCGCGGCTTCTATCGATCTCGGCGTCATGGAGCTGCGCCGCGCCGCCGAGGGCTCGGTTTCCAATCTCGACATCGCCGCCTATTTCGAGCAAACCGGCTCGCTGCGCGCCTCGATCGACCTTGCGCTGCTGGCGCTCGCCGGCGGGCTGATGATCGTTCCGTCCTTCGCGGCCATTCAGGCGCAAAGCCCGGCCGATCAGCGCGCCCGCACCGTCGCGGCGGTCAATGTCCACAACGCCGCCTTCATGGCGCTGGGCGGGGCCGGGGTCGCCTTTCTGCAAAGCAAGGGCGTGACGCTTGCCGAGCTTTTCCTCGGCATGGGCGCGGTCGCCTTTCTCTCCGCGATCTGGATCAGGAGGAAAGTCGTCACCAACCCTTTTCTTGACGCGCTGTCGATCTTCTTTCGCGCCTTCTACCGGCTCGACGTGAAGGGGATCGACAATTTCGACAAGGCGGGCCCGAACCCGATCGTCGCGCTCAATCATGTCAGTTTTCTCGACGCGGCGGCGATTCTCTCGGTCATGCCAAGGGATCCCGTCTTCGCGATCGACTCGGGCATTTCCAAACGCTGGTGGGTGAGGCCTTTTCTTCACTTCACCCGCGCCATTCCGCTCGATCCGACGAAGCCGATGGGCACGCGCACGCTCGTCAACGCCGTGAAGGCGGGCGATCCGCTGGTGATCTTTCCGGAAGGACGCCTCACCGTCACTGGCAGCCTGATGAAGGTCTACGACGGCGCCGGCCTCATCGCCGAGAAATCCGGCGCCCTCGTCGTGCCGGTGAAGATCGACGGCCCCGAGGCGACGATGTTTTCGCGCCTGACCCGCGAGCAGGCGCGGCGGCGCTGGTTTCCCAAATTCACGCTCACGGTTTTGGAGCCGGTTCGCCTCACGGTCGACGAGGCGCTCAAGGGCAAGGCGCGCCGCATGGCGGCGGGCGCGGCGCTTTATCAGATCATGTCGGACCTCGTGTTTCGCACGACGAAGGTCGACGAGACGATCTTCGAGGCGGTCGTGCGCGCCGGCGACACGCACGGCTTGTCGCGCGTCGCGCTCGAAGATCCGCTCGCCGGCCAGCTCACCTATCGAAAAATCCTCGTCAGCACGCGCGCGCTCGCCGAGCGGATCGCCAGGATCGGCGCGCCGGGCGACGTCGTCGGCGTCATGCTGCCGAACGCCAATGCGGCCGGCGTCGCGTTTCTCGCGACGATCTCGGCCGGGCGCGTTCCCGCCATGATCAATTTTACCGCGGGCGCGAGCAATATCCTCTCGGGCTGCGAAGCGGCGCGGGTGACGACTATTCTCACCTCGAAAAACTTCATCGAGAAAGGCAAGCTCGACAGGCTCGCGGCCGCTCTCTGTGAAAAAGTAACGCTCGTCTATCTCGAAGACATGCGCGCAAGCATCGGCGCCGTCGACAGGCTCGGCGCGCTCCTGCGCTACAGAAAGCCGGTCCTCCCCCGCAAGTCCAACGACATGGCCGCCGTGCTGTTCACGTCGGGCTCGGAGGGCGCGCCGAAAGGCGTGGCGCTCTCGCACAGAAACATGCTGGTCAACGCGGCGCAGGCGGCGGCGCGCATCGACTTCGGCCGCAAGGACAAGGTCTTCAACGTGCTGCCGGTGTTCCACTGCTTCGGCCTGACGATCGGCTTCATGCTGCCGCTCATCTCCGGCGTGCCGGTCTATTTCTATCCGTCGCCGCTGCATTACCGCATCGTGCCGGAGATGATCTACGGCACCAACGCCACGATCTTTTTCGGCACGGACACGTTTCTGGCGGGCTATGCGCGCTCGGCGCATCCTTACGACTTCCGTTCGATCCGCTATGTCGTCGCGGGCGCCGAGCCCGTGAAGCAATCGACCCGCGACGTCTGGTGCGAAAAATTCGGCATTCGCATCCTCGAGGGATACGGCGTCACCGAAACGGCCCCCGTGCTCGCGCTCAATACGCCGATGTTCAACAAATTCGGCACGGTGGGCCGGCTCATGCCCGGCGTCGAGGCCCGGCTCGAGGCCGTGCCGGGCGTCGAGGAGGGCGGCCGTCTCCTGGTGCGCGGCCCCAATGTCATGATGGGCTATCTCAAGGCCGAGCGTCCCGGCGAACTGCTGCCGCCGCAGGGCGGCTGGTACGACACGGGCGACATCGTCACGATCGACGCCCAGGGCTTTGTGACGATCAAGGGCCGCGCCAAGCGCTTCGCCAAGGTCGGCGGCGAGATGGTGTCGCTCGCCGCCGTCGAGCAGCTCGCGGCCGAACTCTGGCCCAAGGCGATTTCCGCCGCCGCGACGGAGATTGACGCGCGCAAGGGCGAGCGCGTCGTGCTCGTCACGCAGGAGAAGGAGGCGAGCCGCGCCGAATTCATGGCCTACGCCAAATCGAAAGGCGCCTCGGATCTCTCGATCCCGGCCGAGGTCGTCTGCGTCGAGCGCGTGCCGCTGCTCGGCTCCGGCAAGATCGACTTCGCCGGCGTGACGAAAATGGTGCGCGAGCGCAACCGCTATCTCGGCGGCGGTCCGCGGCTGCCGAACGGCGTGCTCGGCCGCATCGACGGCGACGCCGCGTCATCGGTTTCAGGGTGAGGCGCGCCGCCCTGGCCCTCGCCGTGGCGCCGAAAGAGGGCGGGGGAGTCAACTCCAGAACGGCTTGAGCTTTTTGAGTTTCTTTTCGGTCTTACGCGCATGCGCCGCGCCCTCTTGCGCCGCATGGGCGAACCAGCCGCGCACGAAGCCGGAGGGGCGCAGGCTCGTGGCGCTTTCGGCGTCGACGTCGTCCAGCAGCCGGCCCGCCATCGCGATGTCGTTGAAGGCGCCGAGCCCGTCCTGACTCTTGGCGAGCGCCGCCGAGAACTCTGCGGCCGCGTCCGCGTCGAACAGGCTTTCAAAGAACTCCGCGCCATAGCGGGCTTTCTTTAAGGCGATACGGGCGGCGTGGCGCTCTTCCGGCGAGCGCTTGGCGAGGCCCCTGGTTTTCTTCAGGACGCGCTTGCGCAGCCGCGAGAGCGTCTCACGCGCGAAAGCGCGCGCCGATCCTTCATCCGACATGCCGGGCGCCGCGCGCCAGTCCCGCTCGGCGATAGCTTTACGGAAGTCGCCCAGGAAATCTTCGAGCCGCGGCCCCTCGAGCTCCGCCCGGGCCGCGCGATAGGCCTTGGCGCGCCGCAACTCGAGCGCGTCGAGCAGCGCGTAAAAGCCCGGATCGTCGCTCAAGGCCTCGCCCGGCCCCGCCGTGAGCATCTCGTGAAAAACGTCGAAATTGCGCGCCGCGCCGAGGACGGAGCCGAGGTCCTTGGCCCGCGCCCGCGCCGCCTCCAGCGCCTCGCCGAACAGCGCGTCCTTGAAGAGACCCATCGCCGCCCGCAGCCGCCGCAAAGCGACCCGCATTTGATGAACGGCTTCCGCCGACTGGTCCCCCTTGAAGGCCGGCAGATTGGCTTCGAAGTGGTCGAGCGACGCCGAGAAGACGCAGACCGCGGCGTCCTCGACCGAATCGCTCGCAAGAAGCTTCACCGACCGGGCCTTTTGGGGCTCCTCGGCGGCGGCCGGCACGAGGCGTAGCGTCGCCCCGCGGCCTGCTCCGCCCTCGACGCCGCCGTGCTTCGCGGGTTCCATCGCGCTCGTCTCCCTTGGCCCGTTGATTCTGGCGGCCGGCCGGCGGGGGTCAAGAGCGCGAGAACGCCCGCACTTGATTAAGACGCCCGCTCTTGCTTTATCGCGGCGCAACATTCGTTAAGAAGCGCAGGAGACCGCACCTATGTCCGTCTGGCCCGTCTATGGCAAAATCACCGGCCCGATCGTCTTGATCGGCTTCGGCTCCATCGGGCGCGGCATCCTGCCCCTGATCGAACGCCATTTCGACTTCGACAAGCAGCGCTTCACGGTCATCGACCCCGTCGATACGCACCGCCGCCTGCTCGACGAGCGCGGCATTGCTTTTCTCAAGGAGAAGCTCACGCCCGAAAATTACCGCGAGGTGCTGACGCCGCTCCTCGCCAAGGGCGGCGGACAGGGCTTTATCGTCAATCTGTCGGTCGACGTCTCCTCGCTCGCCATCATGAAACTCGCGCGCGAGCTGAAGGCGCTTTACGTCGACACGGTGGTCGAGCCCTGGCCGGGCTTTTATTTCGACACGTCCATGGGCAATGAGGCGCGCACCAATTACGCGCTGCGCGAGACCATTCTCGACGAGCGCCGCAAGAACCCCGGCGGGACGACGGCCGTCTCCTGCGTCGGCGCCAATCCGGGCATGGTGTCCTGGTTCGTGAAACAGGCGCTCGTGAATATCGCGAAAGATACGGGCGTTTTCGACAAGGAGCCGACGACCCGCGCGGAATGGGGCGCGCTCGCCCAGAAGCTCGGCGTCAAGGGCGTTCATATCGCCGAGCGGGACACGCAGCGCGCCCGCGACCCCAAGCCGCTCAATGTCTTCGTCAACACCTGGTCGGTGGAGGGCTTCGTCTCGGAGGGCATGCAACCCGCCGAGCTCGGCTGGGGAACGCATGAGAAGGCGTTGCCGGAGATCGGCCGCACCCACCCGACGGGCTGCGGGGCGGCGATTTACCTGCTCTCGCCCGGCGCCAATACGCGCGTGCGCAGCTGGTGCCCGACGCCCGGGGCGCAATATGGCTTCCTCGTCACGCATAATGAATCGATCTCGATTGCGGATTACTTCACCGTGCGTGACGACAGCGGCAAGGCGGTCTACCGGCCGACCTGCCATTACGCCTATCACCCGGCCAATGACGCGGTGCTGTCGCTCCACGAAATCTTCGGCGCCGCCGGCAGGATGCAGCCCGAATGGAAGATCCTCGACGAGCACGAGATCGTCGACGGGATCGACGAACTCGGCGTGCTGCTCTATGGCCACGCCAAGAACGCCTATTGGTACGGCTCGCAGCTCTCGATCGAGGAGACGCGCGACCTCGCGCCCTATCAGAACGCCACCGGCCTTCAAGTCTCCTCGGCGGCGCTCGCCGGCATGGTCTGGGCGCTCGAAAATCCGGAGGCCGGCATCGTCGAGGCCGACGAGGTCGACTACAAGCGCTGCCTCGAGGTCCAGCTCCCCTATCTCGGCCCTGTGAAGGGCTATTACACGGACTGGACGCCGCTCGAGGGACGCCCCGGCCTCTTCCCTGAGGACATCGACGAAACCGACCCCTGGCAGTTCAAGAATATTCTGGTGCGCTGAAGGCTCCACGGCGGGCGCGCCGCGCGGGCGCGCGGGCGCGGAAATGTAAACAGGCCGACGCACGACCCCTCCTGCTTCGAGGGCCTCCCAAAGGAGGCCTCCGCCAAGCCGGAGGGGTTATTTTTTTTGAGCTTCACGGCGCACGCAGCCGCTTGTTCCGACCCCTTGCCACGGCCCGATTTGTTCTATATCTGTTCCTTATTCGCGCTATGTTCCGCACTGGCAGGTCGAGCCGGGGCGGCGCGTAAGTCCCCGAAGCGCGATTATGGGAGGCCGGGCGACCGGCCTCCCCAGAGCGCGATTATGGGAGGCCGGGGGACCGGCCTCCCGGTCGACGGCGGGAGTTCGTCATGGCTCGGCTCGCGGAAATTTCGCCCGACGCGGAGGGCTCCGCTGGCGTCGGCGCGCACGTCGGATCGGAGCGCCGGCGCGGGCGCGGCGCGCTCTCCAAGCGCAGCGGGCGTTATGAGACGGAAGTCCGCGAGGAGGTCGACGACGGCTGGGGCTCGATGGAGGGCCTCCAGGCGCTCAAGACCAATTTCCACGTCGAGAAGCCCCGGACGATCATCACCAAGAATGATTCGCCGGACATCTCCTTCGATCGCTCGATCAACCCCTATCGCGGCTGCGAGCATGGCTGCGTCTATTGCTTCGCGCGACCGACCCACGCCTATATGGGCTTCTCGCCCGGTCTCGATTTCGAGACGGAGATTTTCGTCAAGGAAGGCGCGGCCCAGCTCCTCGAACGGGAATTGTCCGCTCAAAATTACACGCCGAAGGTCATCGCCATCGGCGCCAACACCGACCCCTATCAGCCCGCCGAGCGGCGCCATCGGGTGATGCGCAGCGTTCTCGAAGTGCTGGCGCGGGCGAAACATCCGGTGGCCATCGTCACAAAATCCGCGCTGGTGCTGCGCGACCTCGATCTGCTGGCCCCCATGGCGCAAGAGGGCCTCGTCAAGGTCGCTCTTTCGGTCACGACGCTCGATCCCAGCCTGGCGCGGGTGATGGAGCCCCGCGCCGCGACGCCCGAACGACGGCTCGACGCGATGGCGAAACTCGCGGCGGCGGGCGTGCCGGTCGCGGTGATGACGGCGCCGATTATTCCGGCGATCAACGACGATGAAATCGAGGCCATCCTGTCGAGGGCTTACGCCGCGGGCGCGCGCGAGGCGGGCTATGTCATGCTGCGCCTGCCGCTCGAACTTCGCGATTTGTTCAGCGAATGGCTCGTCGCCAATTTCCCGGACAAGGCGCGCCGGGCGCTCTCGCTGGTGCGCTCGACGCGCGGCGGCAAGACTTATGATGCGACCTTCGGCAAGCGCATGACGGGAGAGGGGCCCTATGCCTGGATGATCGGCCGGCGCTTCGAGCTCGCCGCCAAGCGGCTCGGCTTCTCCTCGACGACGACGCGGCTGCGCGCCGATCTCTTCGAACCGCCGCGCAAAGGGCCCCAGCAACTCGCGCTTTTTTAAGGGGAAAAGGGCAAGCTTTCTGTTGCGCTTCGACGGCGCAGGCGCTTTGCTAAGCAAATGCGCGCCAATGCGAAAGACCCCGCCCTCCGGTCGCGCCGCTCTGGAGCGGCGGAGCGATGAGCGCGGGTCCGGATTTCCGCATCGAGGGCCGTCTGTTCCGACAGGGGGTGTGGCCGGTCGCCGGCGTCGACGAAGTGGGCCGCGGGCCGCTCGCCGGGCCTGTCGCGGCCGCCGCCGTCATTCTCGACCCGAAGCGCCTGCCGCGCGGCCTCGACGATTCCAAGGCGCTCACCCAGAAAGAGCGCGAAGACGCCTTCGAGCGCATTATGAAGAAGGCCCTTGCGGTCAGCGTCTCCTTCGTCACGCCGGCGGAAATCGACGCCATGAACATCCGGCAAGCCTCGCTCGCCGCCATGACCCGGGCCATCGCCGGGCTCTCCCGCGCGCCGGCCTATGTCCTCGTCGACGGGTCCGATCCGCCGCGCCTCTCCTGCCCCTGTCGCGCCATCGTCAAAGGCGACGCGGCGGCGCTCTCCATCGCCGCCGCCTCCATTGTCGCGAAGGTCGCGCGCGACGCCATGATGCGGCGGCTCGGCGCGCATTTCCCCCCTTACGGTTTCGAGACGAATGTCGGCTACGCCGCGCCACGCCATCTCGACGCGCTGCGCGAGATCGGCCCAACGCCTCTCCACCGCATGAGTTTCTCGCCGCTGCGCGAGGGCTGAGCGTCGCCGTTAGCTTATTGCTAAGCTTGTTATTTCATTAACAGAATCGTTCGAAAAAGGGACGGTCCGGCGCTGGCTCTCTATACGCGGCCTTTACCTCGTTTGGGCATCATCCTGCGTGTTCGTAGCGTTTGTGGTGTTTGCGTAAATGAGTAGCGCGCGCGTCGGGGCGGCCCGCCTCACAACCCGGATAAAGGTCACGCGTACCGGGGATTTAAAGGATGGGCCGCGCCGCGCGCGGCCGGCGCGCAACATGATCCTGCAAGGCGATTGCGTGTCGCTGATGAAGGGTCTCGACGCCGAAAGCGTCGACCTCGTCTTCGCGGATCCGCCCTATAATCTCCAACTCGCGAGCAAGCTCACGCGGCCCGATCAGAGCCTCGTCGACGCGGTTGACGACGACTGGGACAAATTCGCCGATTTCGCCGCCTATGACACTTTCACCCGCGAATGGCTCTCGGCCGCGCGGCAGGTGATGAAGCCCCAGGCGACAATCTTCGTCATTGGCTCCTATCACAATATATTCCGCGTCGGCGCGATCATGCAGGATCTCGGGTTCTGGATCTTGAACGACATCGTCTGGCGCAAGAACAACCCCATGCCGAATTTCCGCGGCCGCCGCTTCACCAACGCCCATGAAACGATGATCTGGGCCGCGCGCGACGCCGGCGCAAAAAATTACACGTTCAATTACGAGGGGCTGAAGGCCGGCAATGAAGACTGCCAGATGCGCTCGGACTGGCTCCTGCCGATCTGCACCGGCGCCGAGCGCTTGAAGGACGCAACGGGCCGCAAGACGCATCCGACGCAAAAGCCCGAGACGCTGCTGGCGCGTGTGATTCTCTCGGCCTCTAAGGCGGGCGATCTGGTGCTCGATCCGTTCTTTGGCTCCGGCACAACGGGCGCCGTCGCCAAGCGGCTGCGCCGCGATTACATCGGTCTCGAACGCGATGCGTCTTACGCCAACGCCGCCGTCGCGCGCATCGCCGCAGTCGAGCCGCTGCCCGAGGAGGCCGTCGCGACCGCGCCCTCGAAACGCAGCGAACCGCGTATTGCATTCGCGAGCCTCGTCGAGGCGGGGCTCATTGCGCCCGGCGCCGTGCTGCGCGACGCGAAGAAGCGCCACGCCGCGGTCGTGCGCGCGGACGGCGCGTTGTCGCTATCGGGCTTCGTCGGCTCGATTCACAAGACAGGCGCGCTGGCGCAGGGCCTGCCGGCCTGCAACGGCTGGACCTTCTGGCATTATGAGGAGGAGGGCCGCTTGGCGCCCATCGACGAACTGCGCACGCAAATCCGACAGAGCCTGCGGGCGGCTGCGGAATAAGAGCGCGATCCGTGTGATTTTTGAGCCAGGACTTAAGGCCTCATCCTGATGAGGAGCCGCCGAAGGCGGCGTCTCGAAGGACGAGGCCGCCTCAGGCGCTTCGTTTGCGCTCTTAAACGAGCCAGCCGGCGTAGAAGCCGACGAGCAGCACGACGCCGATGATTCCGCGATAGGCGACGAAGGGCCAGGCGGAGAAACGCTCGAGAATGCGCAGAAGGCCCCAGATCGCGACGAAGGCGGAGATCGAGGCGACGATAAGGCCGAGCGTGAGCACCGACCAGCCGTGCAGATCGAGGTGCGCCTTGTGCAGCTCCCAAAGCTCCTTCAATCCCGCAAGCGCGATGGCGGGCAGGCCGAGGAGGAAGGAGAAGCGTGCCGCCTCCTCGCGTTTCAAATCGAGAAACAGCGCCGCCGTGAGCGTCGAGCCCGAACGCGACACGCCGGGAATGAGCGCGCCGACCTGGGCGAAGCCGACGATCATCGCGTCCTTCAGCGTCACGTGATCGAGCGTGCGCTTGTGGTTGCAATAAAGCTCCGCGAGCGCGAGCAGCGCCGCCATCACGATGCACGAAATGCCGATCACCGGCAGCGTGCGCAGCGGCGAGCCGCAGGTATTGAGCGTGTGCGACAGCAGAAGGCCGGCGACGCCGATGGGGATCGTGGCGAAGCCGACCCACATGACGAAGCGGAACGTCCAGTCGTTGAAGTCGCGCCGTTTGAGCGCGTCGAGGGAGCCGACGGCGAGGGATCGAATGTCGTCCCAGAAATAGCTGACCACCGCGGCCAGAGCCGCGAGCTGCATGGCCGCCGAAAAGGCCGAGCCGGGGTCCTTCCAGCCGAGCAGCGCGGGGACGATGCGCATATGCGCGGTGGAGGAGATCGGCAGAAGTTCGGTGATCCCCTGCACGACGCCGAGCGCCGCCACTTTCATATAGCCGAGGTCGACGAAGCCCGTGTCGAGCCCATTGGTGCAAGCCGTCGCCATTTTCTCTCCCGCCGGAAGCGGCCGCTTTTTTTAAGCGGGCCGGGGCATTACGGAATTTTCACTGTGCCGATATTTGGTTAATGGAGAGAAAACATGGCGGGGCGAGGCTCTCGCCGGGAAAAAATGCACGCCGCCCCGCACGGTTGGCTTCGCCCGCAAGCGCCTAATGGAAGAGCGCCAGCGCCTTCAGAAGGGTGATGGAGACGCCCCACGCCAGGGGAACGCCGACCGCGGCCCAGGCGAGCAGCAGCACCGGGGAGAAGCCGTTGGGCAGGGCGCGCAGGCGCACGGCGGCGACCGGCGCGTCGGCGGGTTCGAGCGCGTCCTCGATATAATCCTCGAAATCCGCGTGCGGCTCTTTCTCCTCTTCCCGAACAGCGGCGACAGTCGTCTTCTTGGCGGCGGCGACCTCTTCGTCCGTCATGTAATATTTTTCGGCGACGGGGCGGACGAGAAGATTGCAGACGAGGCCGAAAAGCAGCAGGCCCGCGAGGACATACATGGTCTGATTATAGGCCGCCTCGCGCGGCACGCCGATCGAGAGCTGATATTCGCGAATATAGTTCACCAGCACCGGGCCGAGCACGCCCGCGGTCGACCAGGCGGTGAGCAGGCGTCCATGAATGGCGCCGACGTAATGCGTGCCGAAAATATCCGCGAGATAGGCGGGAATGGTCGAGAAGCCGCCGCCATACATGGTGATGATGACGGCGAAGAGCAGCACGAAGAGGAAGACCACGCCGCCCTTCGCCGCGAAGGGAACGGCGGCGTAGAGAACGAGGCCCAACACGAAGAAGATGGCGTAAGTGGCCTTGCGCCCGAATTTGTCGGAGGCCGACGCCCAGCCAATGCGGCCGCCGATGTTGCACAGGCTCAAGAGACCGGTGAAGCCCGCCGCGATGGCGGCGATCTGCTTCTTCTGGTCGGCCGTAAGGCTGTCATAGCCGATGTCGAGGCCAATGAGCTTGCCGCCGAACACCTCCTGCAGCATGGGCGACGCCATGCCCAAGACGCCGATGCCGGCGGACACATTGAGGCAGAGCACGCCCCACAGCAGCCAGAACTGCGGGGTCTTCCAGGCGACGTCGAGATGCACATGGCGGTGCGTGACCATGGCGTTGGCGGCCGGCGCCGGCGGCGCAAAGCCCTGCGGCGACCAGCCGTCCGGCGGCACGCGATAGCCGAGCGCCCCGGACACCATGAAAAGAAAATAGATGCCGGCGAGGGCCACGAAGGTCTGCCAGACGCCGGGCGAGGCCGGCGTCGCGAAATAGCCCATGAGCCTGTCGGCGAGCGGCGCGCCGATCATGGCGCCGCCGCCAAAGCCCATGATGGCGAGGCCTGTCGCGAGCCCGCGCCGGTCGGGAAACCATTTGATGAGCGTCGAGACGGGCGAGATATAGCCGAGCCCCAGCCCGACGCCGCCGATCACCCCGGAGCCGAGCCACAGCATCCAGATCTGGTGCAGATACACGCCCAGCGCCGAGATCAGCAGGCCACCGCACCAGCAGAAAGCCGCGGCGAGGCCCGCCTTGCGCGGACCGGCGGTCTCGAGCCAATGCCCAAAAATCGCCGCCGAGGAGCCGAGTAGCACGAAAAACAGCGTGAAGGTCCAGCCGAGCATGCTGATCTTCCAGTCGCAGTCTGTCGCGACTAGGGTCGAAAAGAGCCCCATGTCGGCCGGGCATTCCTTTGGCGCGGCGCCGCCAACGACGCGCGACAGCGGCAGCCAGAAGACCGAGAAGCCATAGGCCATGCCAATGCAGAGATGGATCGCGAGCGCCGCCGGGGGCACGAGCCAGCGATTGAATCCGGGCGCAGCGATGGACCGTTCGCGGGAGAAAAAACTCGGCTGCGGCCCGACGGCGACGTCCATCCTTCAAAACCCTTCCCGGCGCGCAAGACGCCGATTGACGCTTATGCAAAGATTGCAGCGGCTGGCTGCCTTACTGCATATCGCGCTGCGAAAGATTGTTCAATTGAAGGCGACGCGCGCATCTCCATAAGGCTGCGCGCGAGTGCGGCCCCGCCCCCCCACCCTTCATCCCTCCCCGCCGCTTCGTGGGGGGAGGGAGGCGAGAACGTGGCCGGCAAGCGCCTGATAACGTCGCTTCGAGAGTCTGCGAACCCTTAGTTCACGCTTCGCTCGATGATCTGCGCGAGGTCGGTCATGATGACGTTGAGGTCGTAATTCTTCGGCGTATAGACCGCCGCAACGCCCGACTCGAGCAGGAGCTTCTCGTCCGCTGGCGGAATGATGCCGCCGACGACGAGCGGGGCGGACACTCCCTCTTCCTTCATCAGCCGCATGACCTCATGGGCGAGCGTCACATGCGAGCCGGAGAGGATGGAGAGCCCGATGCAATGCACGCCCTCCTTCTTCGCGGTCTCGACGAGTTCCGCGGGCGTCGAGCGAATGCCGGCGTAGATCACGTCGAAGCCGGCGTCGCGGGCGCGCACGGCGATCTGTTCGGCGCCGTTGGAATGGCCGTCGAGGCCCGGCTTGCCGACAAGGAACTTGGCGCGCTTGCCGATCTTCTGCGAGACGCGCTCGACCTCGCCGCGCACCTTGTCGAGCTGGCCGCCGACCTGGCGCGCCGTCGAGGAGACGCCCGTCGGCGCGCGATATTCGCCGAAGACGCCGCGCAGCACGCCGCCCCATTCGCCCGTCGTGACGCCGGCCTTGGCGGCGGCGATCGAGGGCTCGACCATATTGCGGCCTTCTTTCGCCGCGCGCGCCAGCTCCTCGATGGCGGCTTTCGCGGCCTTGGCGTCGCGGCGCTCGCGCCAGGCGTTCAGCCGCGCGATCTGGTCGGCCTCGACGCCCTCCGGGACGACCATGATGGCGTCGCTGCCGGACGCGAGCGGCGACGGCTCGGTCGAGGTGAATTTATTGACGCCGACGACGATCTGCTCGCCCGCTTCGATCGCCTCGAGACGCGCCGTATTCGCTTCGACGAGCTTCGACTTCATATAGCCGATCTCGACCGCCGCCGCGGCGCCGCCGAGCTCGTCGATCTTTTTGAGTTCCGCCCTGGCTTCGTCCTTCAGCGCCGCGACCTTGCGGGCGATCTCCGGATTGCCGTCGAAGATGTCGCCATATTCGAGGAGGTCGGTCTCATAGGCCATGATCTGCTGCATGCGCAGCGACCATTGCTGATCGAAGGGCCGCGGCAGGCCGAGCGCCTCGTTCCAGGCGGGAAGCTGCACGGCGCGGGCGCGGGCGTTCTTGGAGAGCACCACCGCCAGCATTTCGATGAGGATGCGATAGACGTTGTTTTCCGGCTGCTGCTCGGTCAAGCCGAGCGAATTGACCTGCACGCCGTAGCGGAAGCGGCGCAGCTTCTCGTCCTTGACGCCATAGCGGTCGCGGGTGATCTCCTCCCACAATTCGGTGAACGCCCGCATCTTGCAGAGTTCGGTGACGAAGCGCATGCCGGCGTTGACGAAGAAGGAAATGCGCCCGACGACCTGCGCGAAGTCCTCATCCGACATGCCGGCTTTCTTCACCCCGTCGAGAATGGCGACGGCGGTGGCGAGCGCATAGGCGAGTTCCTGCGCCGGCGTCGCGCCCGCCTCCTGCAGATGATAGGAGCAGACGTTCATCGGATTGAACTTGGGGCATTCCTTCGTGGTGAAGAGAATGAGGTCCTGCGTCAGGCGCAGCGACTGCGCCGGCGGGAAGACATAGGAGCCGCGCGAGAGATATTCCTTGATGATGTCGTTTTGCGTCGTGCCCTGCAGCTTGGCGCGGGGCGCGCCCTGCTCCTCGGCGGCGGCGATATAGAGCGCCATCAGCCACACGGCGGTGGCGTTGATGGTCATCGACGTGTTCATGTCGGCGAGCGGAATGCCGTCGAAGAGCGTGCGCATGTCCCCAAGATGCGAGACCGGCACGCCGACCTTGCCGACTTCGCCGCGCGAGAGGATGTGGTCGCTGTCGTAGCCCGTTTGCGTGGGCAGGTCGAAAGCGATCGAGAGACCCGTCTGGCCCTTGGCGAGATTGGAGCGATAAAGCCGGTTCGACGCCTCGGCGGTCGAGTGACCGGCGTAGGTGCGAAACATCCAGGGCTTATCGCGGCGCGGCGCAGACGTGTCGTTCATTTTTGTCCTCCTCGCCGCTGCGATAGCATGGGCGCGGCGCAGGCGGAAGCGGGCGAGACGCCGCGAGGCGCCGTCGCGACTTAGCGCCAGAGCGACGAGGCAAAGCTGACGCTAGGCCAAGCGAGCGCCGCGTTTCGGCGTCACTCTCCCGTCCGCGCCGCTGCGAGGCTGCGCGCTTCCTCGGGCCACAGCTCCCGCAGCGGCGTCGGCAGGTCGGAGACGACCTTGGCGGTTTCGTTGAAGTCGATCTCCCGCCAGATCACCGCGAAGACGGCGCGCGCGGCGGTCGCGGTGTCGACCGGAAAATTGTACGGTAATTCCTGGGCGATCCGCGCTTCGAAGTCGTCGAGCCGCCGCGAGACGTCCGGCGTCCCGGCGGGGCGCCAGCCGGCGTAATAAATTCCGCGCACGAGCAGCGGAAGCTGGGCGCCGAGGTGAACCGCCTGCTCGGGCGTCAGCCGGTCGCGCAAGGCGTGGAGCACGGCGCGCAGCGCGCTATAGGCGTGCGGCCGGTTGCCGAGACGATGCTCTTCCGCCAGCGCCTTCAGCCAGGCGTTGGTCTGCTGGATCGTGTGGTCGAGGGCCGAGACTTGTGTTTCGCTCATGGCTTTCCGTCTCCAGGAAAGAACCGCGCCGCCGGCGGGAGTCGCGAGGGGTTCGCACCCCACGCGAGCGCCTGTTTGCAGCACGATATCTATCGCGCGTCGGTCCGCAGAACGCTCCCCCGACGATCGGTTTCCCGCCGGGCATAGGCAAAACCTGCCGGGCGCATCGCTATTTTCACCCTATGCCAGGCGGCGCCGGACCATTATAAGCTCGCCCGATATTCTAAAAGCAGCATCCGGCGACCGGAATGGAGGGAGCTTTACCTTGAGCGAGAAGAAAGACCTTTACGAGTTGGGCGAAATCCCGCCGCTCGGGCATGTTCCCAAGAACATGTACGCCTGGGCGATCCGGAAAGAGCGCCATGGGCCGCCGGAGACGGCGATGCAGCTCGAGGTTCTCCCCACCTGGGAGCTCGACAGCCATGACGTGCTCGTCCTCGTAATGGCCGCCGGCGTCAACTACAACGGCGTCTGGGCCTCGCTCGGCGAACCCATCTCCCCGCTCGACGGGCATAAAATGCCGTATCACATCGCGGGCTCCGACGCCTCGGGCATCGTCTGGGCCGTCGGCTCCAAGGTGAAGCGCTGGAAGGTCGGCGACGAAGTCATCATCCACTGCAACCAGGACGACGGGGACGACGAGGAGTGCAACGGCGGCGACCCGATGTTCTCGCCGTCGCAGCGCATCTGGGGCTATGAGACGCCCGACGGCTCCTTCGCCCAGTTCTGCCGGGCGCAGGACCGCCAGCTCATGGAGCGCCCCAAGCACCTCACCTGGGAAGAGTCGGCCTGCTACACCTTGACCCTCGCCACCGCCTATCGCATGCTCTTCGGCCATGAGCCGCATGAGTTGAAGCCCGGCCATAATGTGCTGGTCTGGGGCGCTTCGGGCGGCCTCGGCGTTTTCGCCGTGCAGCTCTGCGCCGCCTCGGGCGCCAACGCCATCGGCGTGATCTCGGACGAGTCCAAGCGCGACTACGTCATGTCGCTCGGCGCGAAGGGCGTCATCAACCGCAAGGACTTCAAGTGCTGGGGCCAGCTCCCCAAGGTCAATTCGCCGGAATTCCACGAATGGACCAAGGAAGCGCGCAAGTTCGGCAAGGCGATCTGGGACATCACCGGCAAGAAGGATGTGGACATCGTCTTCGAACATCCCGGCGAACAGACCTTCCCGGTTTCCTGCCTCGTCGCCAAGCGCGGCGGCATGGTGGTCTTCTGCGCCGGCACGACGGGCTTCAATCTCACCTTCGACGCCCGCTATGTCTGGATGCGCCAGAAGCGCGTACAGGGCTCGCATTTCGCGCATTTGAAACAGGCTGCGGCGGCGAACCAGTTCGTCATCGACCGCCGCCTCGACCCCTGCATGTCGGAGGTCTTCGCCTGGGACAAGATCCCGCTGGCGCATACGAAAATGTGGAAGAACGAGCATGCCCCCGGCAATATGGCCGTGCTCGTGAATGCGCCCGAGCCCGGCCTGCATACGGTCGAGGACGTGGTCGAGGCATATAGCAAAAAGAAGTAAGATCCGGCGACGATGCCCCTTGCGCTTCGAGACGCCGCCAGCGGCGGCTCCCCAGCGTGAGGGGCTTTTTACTCTTGTCATGACTACTTAGGCCTCATGCTGAGGAGCCCGCGAAGCGGGCGCCTCGAAGCACGAGGCCGCCTTGCAGCTGAGGCTGGCGGCGCGTCGGGGAAAGCCGCGGGCGCGTGGGGCAAGACCCGCCCGCCGCTTTTTTCTCCCGCTTCATCGGCCGTGCGAGGTAATGTGCCCTATGGCCATCGCCCCGCCGCCCGACCTCCGCGACGCGCTCCTCGCCCTGCTCGACTGGCATGTCGAGAGCGGTGTCGATCTTGCGCTCGACGACGCGCCGCATGATCGCTACGCCGAAAGCGCGCGCGCGCCGGCGCCCGCCGTCGACGCCGCGCCGATCGTCGCGCCACGCGAGCCGCCGGCCCCCCTTCCGCTGCAACCCCGCCGGCCGGCGTCCGTCGTCGCCGCGCCGGAGGACGCCGCGCGCGCCGCGGAGGCGGCCGCCGCCGCGGCGACGGATCTCGATGCGCTCGCCCTGCGGCTCGCCGAATTTCCGCACGCGCCCTTCCGCGACATGGCGGAGCATTTCCTGTTTGGCGCCGGAGCGCCGGGGGCGCCGCTCATGGCGCTCGACGCCGCGCCGGGCGTGACGGAGGAAACGACCGGCGAGGCGTTCAGCGGCCTGCAGGCGCGGCTTCTCGACAATATGCTCGCCGCAATCGGCCTCGACCGGAAGAGCGCCTATCTGGCTTACGTCGCGCCCTGGCGGCCGCCGGGCGACAGGGCGCTCACGCCGCAGGAAATAACGATTCTTGCTCCGTTCGCCCGCCGTCACGTCGAACTTGCGCGGCCGCGGGTCGTACTCCTCTTCGGCGAAGCGCCGGCGCGGGTGACGCTCGCGACGCATGAACCGGTCGCGAAGCTGCGCGGCAAGCCCTTCGACCTTACAGGCGGGGCCCGGGCCTACGTGTTCAACAGCCTCGACGCCATGCTGAAAAGCCCGACGCTCAAGCGGGCGGCGTGGCGGGACCTGCGCGCGGCGGCAGATAATCTGCGGGAGTGAGGCGGCGGCCCCTTACTCCGCCGCCGCGCCTTCCTTCGCGCCGCCATAGCGGCGGGCGATATAATCGTCGACGATGCGGGTGAATTCCTCGGCGATGCCCTCGCCGCGCAAGGTCATGGCCTTCTTGCCGTCGATGAAGACGGGCGCCGCCGGCGTCTCGCCGGTGCCGGGGAGAGAAATGCCGATGTCGGCGTGTTTCGACTCGCCGGGGCCGTTCACGATGCAGCCCATCACCGCGACGTTGAGCGTCTCGACGCCGGGATATTGCGCGCGCCAGATGGGCATGCGTTCGCGGATATGCTCCTGAATGTCGCGGGCGAGCTCCTGGAAGACGGTCGAAGTCGTGCGGCCGCAGCCGGGGCAGGCCGCGACGAGCGGCACGAAGGTGCGAAAGCCCATGGTCTGCAGGATTTCCTGTGCGACGCGCACTTCGAGCGAGCGGTCGCCGCCGGGTTCGGGGGTGAGCGAGACGCGGATCGTGTCGCCGATGCCGTCCTGCAGCAGCACGCCCAGCGCCGCGGCCGACGCGACGACGCCCTTGGAGCCCATGCCGGCTTCGGTCAGCCCCAGATGCAGGGCGTAGTCGCTGCGTTGCGCGAGCATGCGATAGACGGCGATCAAGTCCTGCACCGCCGAGACCTTCGCCGAAATCACGATGCGGTTCTTCGGCAGGCCGATCTCCTCGGCGCGCGCCGCCGACATCAGCGCCGAGCGCGCCAGCGCCTCGCGCGTCACGGCGCGGGCGTCGATCGGCCGGTCCGAGGCGGCGTTGATGTCCATCAGATGCGTCAAGAGCTCCTGATCCAGCGAGCCCCAATTGGCGCCGATGCGCACCGCCTTGTCGTGTCTGGCGGCGAGTTCGACGATTGCGCCGAACTGGCGGTCCCTCTTGTCCTTGAAGCCGACGTTGCCGGGATTGATGCGATATTTGGCGAGCGCCTCGGCGCAGGCCGGATGATCGGCGAGGAGCTTGTGGCCGATGTAGTGAAAATCGCCGACGAGCGGGACGTTGATCCCCTTCGCGTCGAGCTTCTCGCGAATGTGCGGCACGGCCGCCGCCGCCTCGTCGCGGTCGACGGTGATGCGGACGATCTCCGATCCCGCCTGGGCGAGCGCCGTCACCTGCGCGACGGTCGAGTCGACGTCGGCGGTGTCGGTGTTGGTCATCGACTGGACGACGATGGGCGCGCCGCCGCCAACCGTCACGGCGCCCGCGCCCGCGCCGATCCGCACGGCGCAGGTCTTTTTGCGCGGCGCCGGCTCGGCGGAAACGGGATCGGGCAGGCGGGACTCTGTTGCGTCGGTCATCTCGTCGCGGCTCCGGTGAATAGCTTTCGCCCTAGGTCGCGCGGAAATCGCCGCGGGTCAAGCGCGCGGCGATGCAGCTGTAATGACATTGGCGTTACACAGTGCTACAAGGACGGCATGCAACCAAAAATCCAGCCTGCCAAGCGCGAAACCTTGAACCTCAGGGTCAAGCCCGACGACCGGGCTCTGATCGACCGCGCCGCCGCGCTGCAGGGCAAGAGCCGGACAGATTTCCTGCTGGAGGCCGGACGGCGGGCGGCCCAGGAGGCTTTGCTCGATCGCGCGCTTTGGCGCGTCGGAGCGGAAGCCTTTGACGCCTTCGCCGCACGTCTGGACGCGCCGCCGCGGCCCAATGATCGGCTGCGGCGCACCATGCGGACCCGGGCGCCCTGGGAGTGAGGATTCAAGCGCCGCGTCTCATCGAGGATTCGGACGATGTGGCCGACTTCGACTGCGGCGAACCGGCGCTGAATGACTGGCTTCGACGCCGCGCGCGCGCCAATCAGGCGAGCGGCTCGTCCCGGACCTATTTGGTCTGCGAAGGAAATCGGGTCGTTGCCTATTACGCGTTGGCGGCAGGGGCCGTCGACCTCGACGCAGCGACCGGCCGTCTGCGCCGGAACATGCCCGACCCCACGCCGGTCATCGTCTTGGGGCGGCTCGCCATCGATAAGGCGTGGCAGAAAAACGGCCTCGGACGCGTTCTCGTGAAGGATGCGCTGCTGCGCGTTCGTCACGCGGCGGACGCGATCGGGGTGCGTGGCATGCTCGTTCACGCCCTCTCTCCAGAAGCCGCCGCCTTCTACGAAGCAGTCGGCTTCGAGCCCTCGCCGCTCGATGTTACGACGCTCATGACGACGCTTGCCGACCTCCGCGCGGCGCTCGACTAACCCATCTTCCGGCGCGGATCGTAATGGTGGCGCTCCCGCAGCTCACGCAGTCGCGCCTCGAATTCGGCGTCGGGCTCCTCCGGCAGCATGATTTTCAGCGCCACATAGAGGTCGCCCGCGGGCTTGCTCTCGGTCGCCGGCAGGCCCTTGCCGCGCAGGCGCAGCACGCGGCCGCCGTTGGAGCCGGCCGGGACCGCGAGCTCGACCTTGCCGTCGAGCGTCGGCGTCTGGACCTTCGCCCCCAGCGCCGCCTCGTAGATCGTCACCGGCAGATCGAGGCGCAGATCGCGCCCCTCGAGCCTGAAATAGGGATGCGCCGCGATCTTCACGGTCACCAGGGCGTCGCCCGACTCGCCGCCGCGCAGGCCCGGCTGGCCCTGGCCGCGCAGGCGGATTTGCTGACTGTCCTCGACGCCGGCGGGAACTTTGACTTCCAGCGTGCGGCCGGAGGGCAGAATGACGCGGGCCGAGCCGCCCTTCGCGGCGGTTTCGAGCGGCACGGTCGCCGTCGCCGCCACGTCCTCGCCGCGCTCGGGCGTCTGCTGGGCGCGCCGGCGGCCGCCGAAGAGATCGGCGAAGAGATCGCTGGGATCGAAACCGCCGGCGCCCCCCTGACCGCCGCCGCCGCCAAAATTGAATTCGTAATGCTGGTTCGCCCCGGGCCCGCTGCTCGAGCGCCAGGCGCGCGAGAAGCCGCCCGGTCCGGCCCCAAAGCCTTCGAAGCCCTTGGGCTTGCCGTCCGGCCCGATCTCGCCGCGGTCGAACTGGGCCTTCTTTTTCTCGTCGCCGACGATCTCGTAGGCCGTGTTGATCTCCGCGAAGCGCTCCTTGGCCTTCGCGTCGTCCCTGTTGCGGTCGGGGTGGTATTTCTTGGCGAGCTGGCGGTAGGCCTTCTTGATGTCGGCCGCGCTCGCCGATTTGGAAACGCCGAGTACGTCGTATGGGTCGCGCATTTTGGTCCAATCAGCCCATGGAAGCGCCCGCCCGAAGCGGCGCGGGCGCAAATGTCTGAATTACTATGTGGGAGAAGCGCGGAGCTAACGCAAGCGCGAGCAGGGCCGAATCAAAGCTTCGTCGGCGCGCGCGCAAAGTCGTCGAGCGCCCTGCCCTCGGGGTCGAGGCGCGCGAGCGCCTCGTTCACGGCGTCGATCTCGCTCGGTTCGCCGCCGGCCATATTTTCCTCCGTCGCCCGCAAAAGGGCGCGGGCGTCGAGCTCCCAGCGCTTGAGGATTTCGATCTTCATGATTTTGGCGAGGGCCGGCGTATCGACCACTTCATGAGGCGCGTCGAAAACCGACGCCGGGGAAATCAAAGCCTTTTCTATCTCGGCGTGACCGAGCGCAGGGACTTTCATGGGGTCTTTCCTGTTTTGAAATTGTTGCGTTTTTGAACGCGCAAGCTCCCGCCCATGTTCCGGCGGCTGGACGCCTGTTCGCGTTTTGGCGTGACACGGATTTCATCAGGCTTGACCTGACAGTCATGTCGGACCTGACGGAGGCGGTCTTGGCGAAGAAACTGCACTGTTCCTTCTGCGGCAAGTCGCAGGACGAGATCGAGAAACTCGCCGCCGGCCCCGCCGGCGTGCATATCTGCAACGAATGCGTCGGGGTCTGCCAAGCGATTATGGACGGAGACGGCCCCGGGGCCGACCGCTCCTTCGACCCCAGGGCCTGGCCGCGGGAGCGATTGCTCGCGCTTCTCGCGCCGATCAACGCCGCCGCGGACGGCTACCGGGATCAGCTCCAGGTCATGGTGGAGACCCTGCGGGAACAGGGCGTGAGCTGGTCGGAAATCGCCAAGAGCTTCGGGGTTTCGCGGCAAACGGCTTGGGAGCGCTTCTCATAGCGCGGCGCCGGCGAGGGCGTCCCACAGAAGCTTCAGATTGAGCCCGATAACTCCGACGGCGATGACGGCGGCGACGAGCGTCGTGCGCTTCGGGGCGACAAGATCGCCCATCACCTTGCGGCGGGCCGTGAAGAGAACCAGCGGAACGACGGCGAAGGGCAGGGTCACGCTCAGCACCACCTGGCTGAGCACGAGAAGCCGCGCCGTCGCGCTCTCACCGGCATAAAGCGTCACCGCAATGGCGGGCGCAATCGCGATCGCCCGCGTCACGAGCCGGCGCGTCGCGGGGGCGAGGCGAAGATGGACGAAGCCTTCCATGACGATCTGCCCGGCGAGGGTGGCGGTGACCGTCGAATTGAGCCCGCACGCAATGAGCGCCACGGCGAACAGCGTCGCCGCCACAGGCTCGCCGAGGAGCGGCGCGATGAGCCGATGCGCCTCGCCGAGCTCGGCGACGTCAGTTAGGCCCCGCGTGTGAAAGACCGCCGCCGCCAGGACGAGGATCGCGCCATTGACGAGCAATGCGAAGAACAGAGCGAGCGCGCTGTCGATCACGGCGAAGCGGATCGCCTCACGCTTCTGGCGCGTCGAGACGCCCACGGCGCGCGTCTGCACCACGAAGGAATGGAGAAAGAGATTATGCGGCATCACCGTCGCGCCCAGGATGCCGAGGCCGAGATAGAGCATCTCGGGGTCGGTGACGAAGCGCGACGTGGGGACGAGCCCCCGCGCGACCTCGGCCATGTCGGGTCGGGCCATCACCAGCTGCGCTGCGAAGCAGAGACCGATCAAGGCGAGCATCGCGACGACGAACAGCTCGATCTTGCGAAAGCCGAGACGCTCGAAAGCGAGCACGAGAAACGCATCGAGCGTCGTCACGACGATTCCGATCGCCAGCGGCAGGCCGAAGAGAAGCTGAAGCCCGATCGCCGTGCCGATGACTTCGGCGAGGTCCGTTGCAAAAATCCCGGCCTCGGCGAGGATCCACAGCCCGACCGCGACGGGAAAGGGCGTATGGGCCCGGCAGGCCTGGGCGAGATCGAGCCCGGCGCCGACGCCGAGCCGCGCCGAGAGCGATTGCAGCACGACGGCCATGAGGCTCGACAGCACGGCCACGAACAGCAGGGCCGTCCCGAACTTCGAGCCGCCCGCCAGGGCCGTCGCCCAATTGCCAGGGTCCATATAGCCGGTCGCGACGAGATAGCCGGGGCCGAGAAAGACAAAGATGCGTCTGAGGAGCTTCCCGCCATCGGGGACCGCCACGGAGCGGCGCAATTCGCCGCGCATCGAACCCGCAGGCGCGGACGTCAGCATAGAACCTCCCCAGACGCGCGCCCGTTGGCGGAGGCGGGGGCGTTATGGATTGACCTTGCGCAGCAACGCTTCAAGGCCCTCGGGGAAGATGAGCTCCTGAGACGCCGCGATCTCGTCCGCCGACCACCAGCGCCAACCGAGCAGGTGCACCTTTTCTTCCGGCGTAAGGCTTTGCGGCGCAGGCGCGAACTCTTCCGTTCTGATCAGGAAATAGCGCTCGATCGCCTGGTGCCAATCTTCGCCGAGCTCCATCGGGAACTCCCGCGTCGCGACGACGGGGCCGACGTCGCCGCGCAGGAGGAGACCGGTCTCCTCGGCGACTTCCCGCCGCAGCGCCGCCTCGAACGTCTCGCCCTCCTTGAGCGCGCCGCCCGGGGTCGCCCAGAAGTGGTGATGCCCCAGCGCCAGAAAATGCGGCGACAGGCCGCCGGCGTATTGCATGAGCAGCGCACGGCCGGCCGGCTCGACGATCAGCGCCCGGGCGGCCTCGCGCCGCGGCAGCGCCACCCCGTCCCAGGGCGCTGCGATTTCCGCCCGCCCCTCCGGCCGCGCCCAATCGACGAGCGACCATTCGCCGTCGTCATAGGCGATCCAGTTCGGCGTCGCGTTCAGCACCGGATGCTCGCGCTTCTCGGAAAGCGCCTTGCCGGTGGCGATCCGCCAGGCGATGTCGAGCACGCCCGCATGGGCGACGACGAGCACGGTGAGGCCGGCGCTCTCGCGGGCGATGTCGGTCAGCACCAGGCGGACGCGGCGGGCGAATTCTTCGAGCGTCTCGCCTTCGGGCGCCGCGAAGTCGGGCTTGCGCGAGAGATAATGCGGATAGTCGTCGGCATATTTGACCTGCACCTCGGCGTGGGTGTGGCCTTGCCAGGCGCCGTCGTCCTTCTCGCGCAGCCGCTGCGTGGCGCGCACCTCCAGCCCACGCGACGCGGCGATGGGCGCGGCGGTGGCGAGGGCGCGGCGGAGATCGCTCGCGTAGACGCGGTCGAAATGGGCGCCGTCCAGCTCATGCGCGAGCGCCTGCGCCTGGGCGCGGCCGCGCGCATTGAGGGCAATGTCGAACTGGCCCTGGAAACGACGTTCAATATTCCAATTTGTCTCGCCGTGGCGGGCGAGACAGATGATCGTTCGGGTCATCGCTCGTCTTGGCGCGGCGCACGGGCCGCTCGCGCGCGGGCTCTCGCGCAAAATTCGCCCGCCGCGCCGTTACGCGACGGCTGTTCTGCCCTATCCCGCCGAAAAAGTCAGTCGCCTTTTGGCGAAAACGCCTGCCCTTGACTTGCGTCAATGCCGCGCGGCGTAGGTGAACTCGCCGGCGCGAATGTGGCCGGGCAGCGTCTCGACGAAGCGCGCGACCGCCTCTTCGCCATAGGTCGCGACGAGCTCGCGCAGCGCCGCCGACAACGCCGCCTGGGCGAAGGACTCGCTTTCAATTCCCGCCAAAATCGCCTCGGCGAAGGCTTCGGTCACATAGGCCAAAGCGGCGCGCTGCTGCTCGCCGCCGGTGTCGTCGAAAGTCGCTAGGTTCAGCTGCATCATGCGATGCACTTTAGACAAGGCGCCCGCCGGGCGCGACCGGCCTCTTTCCAAAAGGTTAATTCCAGCTTGCAGATAATCTTAAGGACTGCCGAATCGATAACTCACGTCGCGCGAGATTTTGGCGGCCTCGTCGAGATAACGCGCGGTCGCGTCTTTGGCGTTCTGCGTGCAGACCCGATAGGTCAGCTCATAGCCGCGGAAGCCGCGATTAAACGCCGCGACATATTTGTCGCGCCGCGGCCCGCTCGGCGCTTCCGCCTCGAGCAGCGCGGACATCTTGTCGCGCCAGTCGCCGCCGTCCTTCGCCTGGCAGAGATCGCGCAGAAAGGCGAGCGCGCCAAGCACTTCGGACAGCCGCATAAGCTGCCCCTCATAGGGCGGGGGCGGGGCCTCGCCGCCCGGAGCGCCGGGCTTGGCGGCGGTCTCCGGCTGCCCCTTGGCGGGCTCGCCCTTTTTTTTTGCTTTGGCGGCCGCGGCGTCGGGACGTTTTTTCTCTTTCTGGGGAACGTCGCGCGCCGGGGCCGAGCGCGGCGCCGCGCGTTCGGGCCGGTCGGGGCCGAAGAGATTGTCGAAGATCCCCTGCGCCCCGGCTTCGAAGCTCAAGAGAGAGGCGCAGGCGAGCGCCAATGGGGCGACGCTGCGTCTCATGGATAGAGGCGCTCCTTGCGCCAGTCCTGGCCAGGAGCCTCACGGAAGAAGCGCAGGCGGTCGTGCAGACGGAAGGGTCGGTCCTGCCAAAACTCCATGGCGATCGGCTTGATGCGGAAGCCGCGCCAATAGGGCGGCCGCGGAATGTCGCCAATCGCATATTTCGCCGCATATGACGCCACCGACTTCTCCAGCGCGAAGCGGCTCTCGAGCGGGCGCGACTGCTGGCTGGCCCACGCCCCGATGCGCGAGTCGCGCGGGCGGCTGGCGTAATAGGCGTCGGATTCCGCCTCGCTCACCGCCTCGACCGGGCCGCGCAGGCGCACCTGACGGCGCAGCGATTTCCAGTGGAAGAGGGCCGCCGCCTTCATATTGGCGGCGAGCTGTCGCCCCTTGGCGCTCTCCGCGTTGGTGTAGAAGACGAAGCCCTCCGGGCTCCACTCCTTCATCAGCACCATGCGCGCGTCCGGCAGGCCGTCGGCGTCGGCCGTCGCCACCGCCATGGCCTCGGGGTCGTTAACTTCCTTGGCCTGCGCATCCTCAAACCATCTTCCGAAAAGATCAAACGGCTCTACGGCTTCGACAAAGTCACCCGACGTTAACGCGTTCACGGGAAAATCCTCTCATGGGAGGCGCCTGATCCGGGCGCGGCGCGTTGGAAGGCAGCCCTTTGCAGTTCTTGAGTATCAGACATATAACCGACAGCCTCATTGCTCAATTCCCGCGCCTCGGGGCCGTTGGCGCCATCATGCTCGCCTGCGCCGCCTCTGGGTGCTCGATCGCCATTCCGATGGCGTCTTCTCCCAATTCAGCGCTGTGGCGGGGCCCGCCCGACGACGCGACCGGCTCCATCGCCAAGCCTGCGCCGAAGCTCTCCCGCCATCTCGACGCCGAAGACCTGCGCCGCGCCATGGCGGCGATGAGCACCGCGCTCGATCCGCAAGGCTCCGGCGCGAGCGTTCATTGGGACAATCCGCAGACGGGCGCCAAGGGCTCCTTCACGCCGCTTGGACAGGCCTATCCGCTCGACGGCAAAATCTGCCGCGCCTTTGTCGCCGACATAGAGGCGGGCGAGACCGACGAGAAATTGCAAGGCGCCGCCTGCCGAGAGAAGTCGGCCGACTGGGCGCTGACCGAGGCCAAGCTCCGGAAAATCTAATTCTTGCGGTCGATCAGCCACAGCGCCGCGACGAAAAACCCCTTTGAGATCGGCAGAAAGAGCAGCGTGGCGACGATCGTCACGACCACGAGAATCGCCGCCTCCTGCCAATAGGGCATGAGTTCGCCGCGCTCGAGGACGATGAGCAACGGCACGACGATATGGGCGACGAGGCCGATGGTGAGCCACGCCGGGCCGTCGTCGGCGTCCAATCCCTCGAAGGTCTCGCCGCAGTGCGCGCAGCGGTCCCGACGTTTCAGGTAGCCTTGAAAAATGCGCCCTTCGCCGCAGCGGGGGCATTTCATCGACGCGCCGCGCCACAGCGTCAGGGGCGCCGAGGCTGCGGCGCGCGGGGAAAGGTCTTTCTCGGTCATAAGGCTTTGTTCACCTTCGGCGGGCGCGAATCAAGGGGGCCCGATTCGACCCCGTTTTGTGCGCCTTTTCTTCTCCCGGCTCCCAAAACGGGGCGCCCCCGCGACCGCGCCGCTAAAGCGTCCGATAAGGTTTCTCATTCACGCCGCGCGGGGTAACCTTTCATCTAAAGCCATTTGGAGCCAGACATGTCCGAGCCCTTCGGCAAGCGCCGCCTCATTGTGACCAGTCTTCTCGCGCTGCTCGTCATCCCGGTCTTTTTCCTGTCGGTGCGCGCCTTCGCCGCCTGGCGGGCGGGCTATGGCTGGGAGGAGATGGACTGGGACGGCAAGGGGCATACGACCGTCCTCGACTTTCTCAAGGCCGCCGAAATCGGCAAGCGGCCGGTGCTGGTCAACGACCGCAGCTGCGTCGAATATTACCTGCATCGCGACGGAATCATCGTGAAGACCGCTTGCCCCTAGCCCCCCGCGGCCGGGCGCTTGGCCGCTGCGCGCATCAGGCTGAGGCATTCGAAGGTCGACGCCATGTCGAGGGCGGTCAGGCCGAGCCCGGTCTCGAACAGCGGGTCGGCCCCCGCCGCCAAGAGCCGCGCGACCGCGCGCGCCCGGCCCGAAGAGGCGGCGAACATCAGCGGCGTCGCGCCCGTGGCGTTGACATGCTGCACGTCGATCCCGGCGGCGATGAGCAGCTCGATGGTCTCGATGTTTTCGGTGACGCAGGCGAGCCACAGCGCCTGATTGCCGTCTGCGTTCTCGGCGTCGAGATCGGCGCCCGCGTCGATCAGCTCCTGCGCCAGCGCCGCCGTCGCGCGCCGCGCCGCGACCATCAGCGGCGTCGCGCCGTCGCCGTTGCGGCCATTGACCTCGTCCGGCCCGAAGCCGTGTTCGGCGAGAAAGTCGCGCAGCGCGTCGCTCGGCATAGTGTCGCTTTCGTCTTGTCTGGTTGGCCGGATCGGCTCAAGAGATGCGAAGTCGGGGCCAGTCGCCCCCGCCATTGCCATTCGGCCCGGTCTGCGCTAGCTCGACGCGTCATTTGAAACGCGTCCTCATGGCCCGTCGGCCGTTTTTCGTCCCCCAAGGAACGCGCGATCCGGAGCTCTCCCGCATGAAACTGCCCAATCAGTTCTATCGTCCGCTGGCCATTGGCGCGCCCGCGCCCTATCGCGAGCTTCCGGTCAAGGTCGAGCGGATGATCCATTTCGTGCCGCCGCATGTCGAGAAAATGCGGGCGAAGGTTCCGGACATCGCCAAGCAGGTCGACGTGGTGCTCGGCAATCTCGAGGACGCCATCCCCGCCGACGCCAAGGAAGCCGCGCGCGCCGGCTTCATCGACATGGCCAAGTCCACGGATTTCGGCTCCACGGGCCTGTGGACCCGCATGAACGCCTTGAACAGCCCCTGGGCGCTCGACGACATGATTGAGATCGTCGGCGCCGTCGGCGACAAGCTCGACGTCGTCATGCTCCCCAAGGTCGAAGGCCCCTGGGACATCGCCTATCTCGACCAGCTTCTGGCCCAGCTCGAAGCGAGAAACAGCGTCCAGAAGCCCATTCTGATCCACGCCATTCTGGAGACGGCGGAGGGCGTGAAGAACGTCGACGCCATCGCCGCGGCCTCGCCCCGCATGCATGGCATCAGCCTCGGCCCGGCCGATCTCGCGGCCTCGCGCGCCATGAAGACCACGCGCGTCGGCGGCGGCCACCCGGAATATAAGGTGATCGCCGACGCCGATCCGGGCGCGGGCCTGCGGGCGAGCTTCCAGCAGGATCTGTGGCACTACACCATCGCCAAAATGGTCGACGCCTGCGCCTCCGCCGGCATCAAGGCCTTCTATGGCCCCTTCGGCGATTTCTCCGACGCGCCGGCCTGCGAGGCCCAGTTCCGCAACGCCTTCCTGCTCGGCTGCGCGGGCGCCTGGTCGCTGCATCCGACGCAGATCGACATCGCCAAGCGCGTCTTCTCGCCCGATCCGAAGGAAGTCGCTTTCGCCAAGCGCGTGCTCGACGCCATGCCCGACGGCACCGGCGCGGTGATGATCGACGGCCGCATGCAGGACGACGCCACCTGGAAGCAGTGCAAGGTCGTCGTCGACCTCGCCAAGCAGGTCGCCGCCAAGGACGCCGATTTCGCCAAGATCTACGGCTTGTAATTTCGGCTGAGCGCCGAGGCGCCGGTTGACAGGCCCCCGCCTTGCGGCGCTAAACTCGCCGCAGGCGATGGGGTTCGCCTTGTAACCGCCCTCGGGGCCGATGACTCCTGTTTGGCCAGCCGCCAGTCGGAGTCTGTCGTGCAAAACGCAATCAACGCAAATACGATCCGCCTCTCCGCCGCCGGGCGCCGGAGGGGCCCCTGATGCTTACCGTCGACGAGAAGCTCACGGGCTGGCGCTTCCTGCTGTTCAACGTCGCCGTCGCCGTCGGCAACGTCATCGCCCTTTCGAATGTGCCGGGTTACACGGTGCTCGTGCCCTATGCGGCCGGGAGCCTGCAGGGCGTCAATCCGAGCTTCGGCACCTGGGGCACCACCGACCACATGATGGGCGTCGTCCTGGGCCTGCCGCTCGCGCGCTGGCTCGCGGGGCGCTATGGCGACTACCGGGTCTACTGCTGGGCCTTCGTCGCCTATGCGGTCTTTTCCTTCGCCTGCGCCACGAGCGAAACCATCTGGTTCTTCGTGCCGATGCGCTTCCTGCTCGGGCTGGCGGGCGGGATCATCCTGCCGCTCGGGCAGACGCTCGTCTTGACCGAGCTTCCCGAGAAATATCGCGTTTACGGGGTCGCCTGGTGGGGGGTGCTCAGCATGGCGCCCTTCACGCTGGGCGTCTTCATGGGCGGTTTCTGGGCGGAGTATGTCGACTGGCGGATGCTGTTTTACTCGAACATCATTCTGGGCTTGCCCATCGCCGGTCTGGTTTTCGCGCTGTTCTACGGCCGCCCTGTCAAGCGCAGAATCGTGCGCTTCGACGCGGTCGGCTTTGCGCTGATCGCCGTCACCCTCGTCGGCGTGCAGACCATTCTCAATCAGGGCAACGATTTCGACTGGTTCGGCTCGGCCGTTCTCGGCGCGGTCATGGTCGTCGTGGTCATCGCCTTTCCGGCCTTCATTCTGTGGGAGCTCGGCGAGCGCAATCCGGCGCTCGACGTCAGGCTGTTTCGCCACCGCAATTACGCGGTCGCGACCTTCTGCTCAGTCGCCGGCTTTCTCGTCATTCAGGGCACATTGTCGGTCTTCGTCGGGCAATTGCAGACGCTGCTCGGCTATACCTCCTCGCTCGCCGGCCTCGTCTATCTCACCATGGCCGTCTTCGCCGCGCCCGTCGTCTCGGTCGTGCACCTGCTCACGAAGCACATCGAGCTGCGCTATCTCGCGAGCCTCAATTTCATCGGCTTCGCGGTGACGCTGACCTGGCTCGGCGAATATGACAAGGTCGCCTCCTTCGACCAGATCACGGCGCCGATGCTGTTCTTCGGCTTTTTCCTCGCCACCTTCTTCGCGCCGCCCGCCGCGATCGCCGTGCAGGGGCTCCCCGGCAAAAAGCTCATTCGCGCGGCGGAGGAGCTCGCCATGCTGCGCACGGCTTTCGGCGCCTATGGCATCACCTCGCAGGCCGTCGTGCAATTTCGTCGCGCGCCGTTTCATCAGCTGGGCATGGCGGATCAGTTGGGCGGCCGCCGTTTCCCGTCGCTCGACGTTCTGGGCGCGCTCATGAGCAAGCTGCAGGATCTCGGCATGAGCGAAGCGGTGTCGCGGCTGCAGGTTTCGCGGTTGATGCGGCAGCAGTCGCTGCTGCTCGCCCTCGATGACGCCTTCTATTTCGGCGCCTTCATTTTCGTCTGCCTTGCCGCCATCATCTGGTTCGCGCGGCCCACGCATCTCGACAAGCCTGCGAAAAAGCCCACCCTCACCGAGCTCGAAGCCGAGGAGTTGATGGAGCAGCCGTGAATCGCGTCGCTGCTTCCGTCTCGCCGCGCGCCGCGCGCGCGCGCGTCACGACCGCACGTCGGAGGTCTCGAGCGCTTTCTCGACCTGTTCTTCCCGCGCCACGGCGCTGTCGTCTTGCGGCAGCAGGTGTCGGGGCAGGAAATAGCGGTTGGCGATGAGCGTGGGAACGACCGCGGTGCCGATGATGGCGGCGACGAGGGTCGAATATTGCGCCTGGTCGATGATGTTGTTGGAGAGCCCGAACAGCGCCGAAATTGTCCCGAAGGTGAGGCCCGACGCCATGAGCAGCGTCGTATACATCGCATCCTTATGCGGCGCGTCGAAGCGCCGCGCCACCGGATAGACGCTTGCGACCTTGGCGCCGATCTCCACGGCAAGAAAGATCACCACGCCGACCGGCGCGGCGATCACGGCGGGCAGCGACACGAAATAGCCGGCGCGAATGAAATAGAAAGGCGTCAGCAGGCCGATCGTGATGGTCCGCAAGCGTCGGACGAGGGCGCTGTCGCGGCCGACGCTGCCGGCGAGCGCCATGCCGATGAGATAGGCCGGCAGCACCGCTTCGCTCCCCGCCCATTTCGCCAGCGCCCCGAGGCCCAACAGCGCGAAAAGCAGGAATTTTGCTTCGAACTCGGAGGGTCGGCCGCCGAATCGCGCGAAAGCGATGGGCGTGATTTTCGGCAGACAGATAAAGGCCCCCGCCAGAGCGGCGACGAACAGCAACGTCTTCCAGGTGAAGGGCGCAAAGACGAGGCCGAGCGTCACCACCGTGCCGAGATCGGTGATGAAACAGGCGGCGAGAATCGTCTTGCCATAATCCGTGCGGTTGAAGCCATATTCCATCATCACCGTGTAGACGACGGCGACGGACGTGGCGGCGAGCGCGATCCCGGCGAGCAAAGCGGGCGACGAGTCCCAGCCGAGCAGAAAATGCGCCGCCGCGAAGCAGGCGACGGAAGGGACGAGGAAGCTCGCGCCGCCGATGGCGGCCGCCTCCTTCCATTTGCGTCTGAAGACGTTTGGATCGAGCTCCGCGCCGGCGAGAAAGGTCAGGAGAATCGCGCCGACGCCCGCCAGCGTCTTCACCCAGGGCTCCTGAACGGCGAAAATCCATTCATAGCCGATGAGGCCGAGAAGGGCCTGCGCGCAAAGTCCGACACTAATCTCGACGAGCGCCGTCGACAGGCGAAAGCGATGCGCGATCAGGCCCGCGAGGAGCGCGAGCCCGAAAACAAACGCCGCCTGCGCCCAGATCGAAGTCATGGCGGGTGTGCTCCTTGCCGGGTCTAGCGGACGTCGTCCGCCGCGGCCTTCGCCCGCCCCGGCCCTTCCCGCGCGGGGGAGGGAAGGGCGCGCGACCAGCGGCGGCGCTTACTTCACGCCGAGCAGTTCGACGTCGAAAATGAGCCAGGAGTTGGCGGGGATGGCGTTGCCCATGGCGCGGGCGCCATAGCCGAGCTCGGGGGGAATGATGAGCGTGCGCTTGCCGCCGACTTTCATGGTTTCGACGCCTTCGTCCCAGCCCTTGATGACCTGGCCCATGCCGAGCGGGAATTCGAAGGGCTCGCCGCGGTCGCGGGAACTGTCGAATTTCTTGCCCTTCGCGCCGTTCACATAGAGCCAGCCGGTGTAATGCACGGTGACCGTCTGGCCGACTTTCGGCGAAGCGCCGGAGCCCGGCTTTACGTCGATATATTTCAGACCGTCTGCGGTCAGCGTCGTTTCGGGCTCGGCGCGCAGCGCCGTCGGCGCGAGGGCGAGGCCCGCGGCGGCGGCGACAAAAGCGGCGGCGAACGTCTTTTTGACCATGCGCATATTCTTCCTCCCGTTCATTCAGGCGAAAATGCCGTTGTCGCGGGCGAGCTGCAGCAGATTTTTCTGCGGCCGCGCGCCGACATGAGAGATGATTTCCGCCGCCGCCATCGCGCCGAGCGCGGCGCTCGTCTGATGCGGCAGTCCCCTCGCGTAGCCGGTGAGGAACCCTGCGGCGAAAAGATCGCCGGCGCCGGTCGTGTCGACGACTTCATCGACCGGAAAGGCCGGCGCCGCGATGAGCCTGTCGCCATTGGCGACGACGCAGCCTTTCTCGGAGCGCGTCACCACGCCGAGCAGCCCCGGTTCGGCGCGCAGCGCCGCGACGGCCGTGTCGAAATCGGCGGTTTCGTAAAGCGCGTGCAATTCGCTCTCATTGGCGAAGAGAATGTCGACCACGCGCTCCCGGACGAGCGACAGAAACTCGGCCCGATAGCGGCCGACGCAGAATGAGTCGGAAAGAGTCAGCGCCACCTTGCGCCCATTGGCCCGCGAGACCTTCGCCGCGCGCAGAAACGCTTCCTTGGCCCCCGGCGGATCCCAGAGATAGCCCTCCATGTAGAGGACGCTTGCCGCCGCGACCGCCTTTTCGTCGATGTCGTCGGGCCCCAGCGCCTGACAGGCGCCGAGGAAGGTGTTCATGGTGCGCTGGCCGTCGGGCGTCACGAAGATCAGGCAGCGCGCCGTCGCCGCGCCGTCCGTCGCCGGCGGCGTGTCGAAGGCGACGCCCGCCTTGCGAATGTCATGGGTGAATTCCTGGCCGGCCGCGTCCGCCTTGACTTTGCCGACAAAGCCGGCGCGCCCGCCGAGGCTGGCGATCCCCGCCATCGTATTCGCCGCCGAGCCGCCGGAGATAACCGTCGTCGGCCCCATCAGTTCATAGAGCTGGTCCGCGCGCGCCTCGTCCACGAGCGCCATGGAGCCCTTGATGAGCCCGGCGGAGACAAGGAGGTCGTCCTCGGCGCGGGAAATCGTGTCGACGATGGCGTTGCCAATGCCGAGGACGTCGAGGGAAGCTGACATGAGAAAACACACCCGCGCTGGAAGCCGCGCCGCAATCGGTCGAACGGCCAAAAAAATGAAGCGCGGGCTTCCTAACATCCCTCCCCACAAATAAACAGAGGCGCCGCTGGCCGCGCCTCCTCGAACGCTTCCCGGGCTGCAGGCGTCAGTTCGTCGTCACACGGAACCCGACCCGCACTTCCTGCGACGTGATGTCCCTGGTCATGGGGGGGACATAGACGCCCTGGGGCGTATAGGCCGGAAGGCCCGTATATTTCCCGGCGTTGAGGTAGCGGTAGCCGACGTCGACCTTGAAATTCTGGGTGACGTCGTAGCTCACGCCGGCCATGACGTTCCAGGCGAACTGCCAGGAGGTTCTGGTCTCCCAGGTGTTCCAGTTCGTCAGGTTGAAGGGAAGCTGGATGGGGTAGGACGCGCCATTCGGGTAGAGCCAAACGGCAGGGTAGCCCGCTGGGAGGGTGAGGTCTGGCCCCCACAGACCTCCGTCGGCGTTTCTGAAATAGCCCACGCTCGACGAGGCGGAGCCATAGGTCATGCCGACGCCGGCGCCGACATAGGGCGTGAAGCCCCACAAATGGCCGAGGTCCAGATAAGCGTTGGCGAGAACGCTCGTGCGGCTGAGGGTGGCCTGGCTGTATTGCGAACAGGTGTCGTTTGGATTGGCAAGGACGCCGACGGGAGCTCCGCTCACCGGGTCGTTGAGGCCAACCATCTGATAGGGGCACCAGTATTGGCCGGTCACAGCGGCCTTGCGAAAGACGCTGCGGTCGATGGTGACGTCGGCGCGCAGCCAGTCGTTGAATTGATAGCCGCCGCCGAGACCGCCCGAGACCAGGGTCTGATTGGCGAGCGGCGCGAAATAGGCGGAAAGCGAGGGAACATGAACCTGCTGGATGCCGACGTCGCCGCGCAGATACCAGTTCGAGCCCCATTCGACCGCCTCCTCCGGCAGCTCCGGCGCCTCGGGGAGGGCGAAGAGATCGGCGGCCTGGCTTTCGGGCGCGAAGACGCTGAGGAGCGCGGCGAGGAGCGTCGCGCGGGCGCGCAAAAACTGGGGGAACATGGTCTCTTCCTTGCTGACGCCGGCTCGCGCGGCCACGTGGCGCGGCGATGAAGGAAGAATGAGCGATTATGCTTAATGCGCGCTTAACATGCTGAAATGGTTAGCGTTCGTCGCCGACGCCCGCTCTCGGACGCCGGCTAAGTTCAAGTCCGATCGGGTGATTTCGTTCTTTAGAACTTCACCGCCGAGAGCACGATCTCAATCGCCAGCACATAGAGCGACGCCGTCACGAAGGCCGGAATCGGCCGCAGCGACACATGGCGCAGCAGGAAGGCGTACATGAACACGATCCAGACGATGATCGGAAACAGCAGGAAGCGGGCCAGACGATCGGTCGGCAGCGGCGGCGGCAGGGCGACGCCGACGATGACGTGCAGGATGATGTAGGCGAGCGCAGCGATGGCGCCCATGATCGCCATTGCGGTGAGCGTCTTGACGAATTTTTCCTCCTGCTTGAGGTAGCGCAGGAGATAGAAGGTCGCGCCATAGAGAACGGCCGCGGTGGCGACGCCGTAGAAGATGCTGGCGAGAAGGGAGTGCGAGAAAAACTGCGCCCCCGTCTGCAGCACGACATAGGCCGCGAGCGCCCCTTTCATGAGTTGCTGCGACTCCGGCAACGATAGTTGCGACGCCTCGAGATTGAGCATCTTGAAGACCGTCTGGGCCGTCTGATCTTTTACGAGCGGGATATTGAGCGCCATTTCGAGAGCGTCCTCTGGTGCCGGCCCGCCGTCGGCGGCCGCAAAACAAGCGAAAAGCCGCAGCCTCCGGGATAGAGCGCCCGGAAAGCGCGACCGATTGTCGCCTCTCTAACATGCTTTGGCGCGGGGCGGAAACGGCTCGTTGTCGGCTGCGGGGAAGGCCGCCGCTCAGGCGAGCCGCGTCAGCCAGTCGTCGCGGGCGATGGTCTCGACGATTTTGCGGGCCGCTTCCGCCCAGGAAACCCTGAGCGCCTGCGCCGGATCGGCCCGCCGCGCGCCGGAGAGAAAGTCTTCGATCGCCGCCGCGAGCGCCATCGGGTCGTTGACCCGAAAATACAGCGCGCCGTCGCGCCCCACCTCGCGAAACACCGGGATGTCGCTGCAGATGACCGCGCGTCCGCGCAGCGCCGCCTCCACGATCGGCAGGCCGAAGCCCTCCGCATAGGAGGGCAGGATCAGCGCGCGGCTGTGGTCGTAGAGGTAGGAGAGCTCTCCGTCGCCGACGTCGTCGAACCAGAACAGCCGGCCGCCCCGCTCGGGGTGGCCCAGAATCTCGGCGACGACCGCCTCCTCCAGCCATCCGCGCCGGCCGACGATGACCAGCCGCGCCTCGACGCCCCGCGCCCACAGCGCCTCGAAAGCTTTGAGCGCGACCCGGTGGCCCTTGCGCGGCTCGATCGTGCCGACCATCAGAAACACCGGCGTCTCGCCGCAGACGGCCTGAGCGATCTTCGGACGCGGGTTCTCGGCTGAAGGCGCGGCGAGATCGGCGCCGCACTGGAACCAGCCGATCTTGAGCCCCGGGCGATGCGGCAGCCGCTTCTCGGCGACGAAAGCCGCAAGCTCCTCCGCGACGGTGCGCGAAATCGCGAGGAAGGCGTCGCTTTCGACAAGCGCGCGGCGCAGCCAGGCTCGATAGCGCGGCGGCGTCACCTCGTGACAGGCGTAAGGGTGCAATTCCGGGATGAGGTCGAAGATGCAGGTGACGATTTCGCCGCCCTCGCCCCGTATTCGGTCGAAGATGGGCGCAAGCTCGTCGAAGGCGTTCCAGCTGTCGGCGAGGGTGAGGAAACGGTCGCCGGGTTCGATCGCGATTTCGACGTCGGGTCCGGTCTCGGCGCCGCCGAGCTTGGCCGTGAAGGCGTTCGCCGAATAGAGGCGGCCGCCCTCGCAGCGCACGGCGCGGGCGGGAATGTCGAACCCGCCTCCGCTATGGCAGGCCCGGGCCACTTCCTTGACGACGCGCTGAATTCCCGTCCCGCCGTCGAATTTCGCCGTGGTGGTGACGTCGAGCAGCAGGCGGCGCGCCGGCAGCGGGGCCGTTGCGGCGACGGGGGTCGACGCCGGGGCCGGGGCTGCGGGGGCGGCGGCCTGCGGCTGCTTCTTTCGAAACGGCGCGAGGAACCGCGCGCCCGCTTGGGCGATCTTGCGTTCGATCGGCAGCAGGACATCATAGAGGCGACCGGCGACCGAGTAGATCAGCCGCTGCCGTTCATGGGTGAGGTGCAGGGCCTCGCGGCGCAAATGCTCGAGCTGGAATTCGAGCAGCCGGATGCGCGCGCGCCTGTCGTCTTCGGGCGTAGCGCCGGGATCGTTCACGAAGGCGTCCCCGGCCGTGCGAATTCGGCGCGCCATTCGTCGAGAAGGGCGCCCAAAGTCTGTTCGATGGAGTAGGTCGGCCGCCAGCCGGTGGCCGCGGCGATGCGCGAGGCGTCGCAGGCGACGCGGGCGATATCCGTCGACGAGGGGCGCAGCAGCGCAGGATCGACCTCGACCTCGAAGGGCCGCCGCGCCATCAGGCGCAGCATCTCCAGAAGCGCGGCGATGGTCCGCGCCTCGCCGCTGCCGATGTTGAACACCGACACGCGGTCGGGGAGTTCGCGGGCCTCGGCGACGAGCCGCATATAGGCGTCCACGACGTCGCGCACGTCGAGAAAGTCGCGCGCCTTCGAAAGGTCGCCGACCTTCATGCGCGGTTCCGCGACCCCCGCTTCAATAGCGGCGATCTGCGCGGCGAAGGAAGCGAGGACGAAACTGCGGCTGCGCTGACCGGGTCCGGAATGATTGACCGGGCGCGCGATCACGAGCCGCGCCCGCGGCCCCAGCACATCGGCCATGGCGCTTTCCGCCGCGGCCTTGGAGCGGCTGTAGACGTCCATCGGGCGCAGCGGCGCGTCTTCGTTGAGAACGCCGTCGCGGAAGCTCGAACCGTAGGCCATGGCCGTCGAGCAAAACAGCACGACCGCCTGCGGCGCATGGCGGGCGACGGCCGCCGCAAGGCCGAAGGCCCCATGGAAATTGACCCGCCAGGTCTGTTCGGGGGCCCCGGCCGCCTGTCCGATCGAGGCCTGTCCGGCGAGATGGAGCACGAGATCGGGCGCGAGATCGGCGATGAGGCGGTCGATCGCGTCCTCGTCGAGAAGATCGGCGACGGCGACGGAAAAGTCGGGACGCGCGCCGCTTTCGCCCGGCCGCATCAGCATGACGCGGCGGGCGTCGGGATAGGCGTCCGCCAGTCGGGCGGCGAGATGCGCGCCGACGAAGCCGGAGCCGCCCGTCAGCAGAATGCGCTCATAGGCCGCCATGCCGGGCGCTCCCAAGATTTAGGATTCGCGCCGCAGCCGCTCGAGATCGGCGTCCACCATCTCGCGGATCATCTGATCGAGGGTGATTTCCGGGGCCCAGCCCAGAACCTTGCGCGCCTTGCTCGAGTCGCCGAGCAGCACGTCGACCTCCGCCGGGCGGAAGAAGGCGGGATCGATGACGAGATGCTTTTCCATGTCGAGGCCGGCGTGATCGAAGGCGATGCGGCACATGTCGCGCACCGTCGTCGTCACGCCCGTCGCCACCACATAGTCGTCGGGCTTCTCCTGCTGCAACATCATCCACATGGCGCGGACATAGTCCTTGGCGTGGCCCCAGTCGCGCTTGGCGTCGATGTTGCCGAGCCGCAGCTCGCTCGCCTGGCCGAGCTTGATCTGCGCCACGCCGCGCGTGACCTTGCGGGTGACGAATTCGACGCCGCGCAGCGGGCTCTCATGATTGAAGAGAATGCCGGAAGAGGCGTGCAGGCCGAAGCTCTCGCGATAATTCACCGTGATCCAGTGGCCGTAAACCTTGGCGACGGCGTAGGGCGAGCGCGGATAGAAGGGCGTCTTCTCGTTCTGCATCGGCTCCTGAATGAGCCCATACATCTCCGAAGAGGAGGCCTGATAGAAGCGCGCGCCCGGCGCGCCGAGCCGCATGGCCTCGAGCATGTTGGTCACGCCCACGGCGGTGACATTGGCGGTCAGGATCGGCTGGCGCCAGGAGGAGGCGACATAGGACTGCGCGGCGAGATTGTAGATTTCATCGGGACGGACGTCCTCGATGGTGCGCAGGAGACTCGACAGGTCGATGAGGTCGGCGTCGTGCAGATGCAGCTTGCCGCTGATCCCGAGCCAGCGCAGACGGTGGTCCTCGACGCCGCGATGCGACGAGCGGCGGACCACGCCATGCACTTCATAGCCCTTTTCGAGCAGAAATTGCGAAAGATAGGCGCCATCCTGCCCGGTAACGCCAGTTACAAGCGCGCGCTTGGTCATCAATCGTCCTTGTCCAATGGTGTGATCGAAGGCTCTACTGAAAAGGTCCCCCCGAGGCAAGCCAGGGCGGGGCATGGTCAAGCTCAAGCGGCAAAAGAAAAGCCGCCGGAAACTCCGGCGGCTGCTCGTCTTAATAACTAAGGCACAGTCAGTAAAGAGATTTCTTCACTTCTTTCTCGGGTGCGGGCAACTTGCCCTCCGGCGTCGCCTTGTCGATGGCGACGGGGAGATATTCGGCGAGAAGATCGCGGGCCTTGTTGAAGTCGATCCCGGTCGCCTCGGCCAGTTTCTTGAGCTTTTCGACGCCGACGGCCTGGCCGACCTCGATGCTGCTGATGGCCTGGTTCTGGCCGGTCGAAATCCACGACTCAACCTGCTGCTTGTAGCCGCCGTCCCTGAATTTCTTGACGACGGCGTCGAGGCCGCCTTCCTTCTCGACGTAATCCTTGATGAGGTTCAACGCTTCTGCGCCAATGACGCCGCCCACGATTCCCTTGAACCAGCTCATGCGAAATCCTCCAGACTCTAACAGAGACGGCGCTCCGCCGCAGAAACACAGATAGGGGGCAGGCTGTGCCCCTACAATAAGCCCGGCGGCGCTTTTTTCGCTTCGCAGGCTTTTCAGAAAAGCGGATCGCCGGCCTCTTGCCGCCAGCGCAAAATTCCCTCCCAGATCTCCCGGGCCGTCTCGGCGTACCAGAACAGATCGCGGTCTTCCGGCGCGATGACGCCTTCCTCGACGAGAAAGTCGGGATCGAAGACGGCGCGCCAATAGGCTTCGCCGACGAGGATAATCGGCAGGGGCTTCATCACCCGGGTCTGGGCGAGGGTGAGGGTCTCGAACAATTCGTCGAGCGTCCCGAAACCGCCGGGAAAAGCGACCAGCGCCCGCGCCCGCAGCACGAAATGCAGCTTGCGCATGGCGAAGTAGTGAAAGCGAAAACAAAGCTCCGGCGTCAGATAGGGGTTGGGGAACTGCTCGTGCGGCAGCGTAATGTTGAAGCCCGCCGTCTCCGCGCCGACGTCGTAGGCGCCCCGATTCGCCGCCTCCATGATGCCGGGCCCGCCGCCGGTGACCACCGCGAGCCGGCCGCCGTCCGGCAATTGGCCGGAGGCGCCGACGATCCGCCCGAATTCGCGGGCGACGTCGTAATAATGCGCCTTGCCGGCGATGCGCTCGGCGATCTTCAGGCGCCGCGCCGCTTCCGGATCGTCGGGGGCGGCGGCCGCGAGGCTGCGCGCCGCGTCGAGCCGGGCCTGCGCCGCCTTGGGCTCCACGATCCGGGTCGATCCGAAGACGACAATGGCGTCGGTGACGCCGTGCTGGCGCAACAGCAGCTCGGCTTTGAGATAGTCGAGCTCCAGTCGCGGGCCGCGGGCGTCGTCGCTCGTGAGGAAGTCAATGTCCGAATCCGCTACGCGGTAAGCGGGGCTGGCGAGCAGCGTCGCCACGCGCGCGGCGGCCTGAGGATCCTCGTAAACCGGCTTGGGGCGCTGATCGGGCAAAGGCTCGCGGCGGCGCAGCGGATCGGCCGGGCGCTTCGCAGGACCCTTCTTTTCGTCTTTGAGACTCATCCAGGCGCCTTTCTTTATTTCCCGCGCCGCGAGGGTTATAGACGGCCTGAACGCCAGTCGCGGCGGTTTTTAAGAGGACCAAAGGGCAAAAGACGATGGCCGGGCATAGTCAGTTCAAGAACATTATGCACAAGAAGGGCAAGCAGGACGCGATCCGCTCCAAGCTCTTCTCCAAGCTCGCCCGCGAAATCACCGTCGCCGCCAAGACGGGCCTGCCCGATCCCAACATGAACGCCCGCCTGCGCGCCGCGGTTCTCGCGGCCAAGGCGGAGAACATGCCCAAGGACAATATCGAGCGCGCGATCAAGAAGGCCTCCGGCGCCGACGCCGAGACCTACGACGAAGTGCGCTACGAGGGCTATGCGCCGGGCGGCGTCGCCGTCATCATCGAGGCCTTGACCGACAACCGCAACCGCACCGCCGGCGAGGTGCGCTCCTATTTCACCAAGGCGGGCGGCGCGCTCGCGGAGACGGGCGCGGTTTCCTTCATGTTCGACCGTGTCGGGATGATCGAGTTCGACAAGAAGGTCGCCTCCGAGGACGCCATGATGGAGGCCGCGATCGACGCCGGCGCCGACGACGTCTCGGCGACGGAGGAGGCGCATGAGATCATCACCTCGGTGGAGACGCTGCGCGAGGTCGCCAAGGCGCTCGAGGAGAAATTCGGCGAGCCGAAGAAGGCGGCGCTGGTCTGGCGTCCGCAGAACACGATCAAGGTCGACGACGAGTCGGGCGAAAAGATCTTGAAGCTCGTCGGCACGCTCGAGGACAATGACGACGTGCAGAACGTCTACGCCAATTTCGAAATCTCGGACGCGCTGATGGCCAAGCTCGCGGGGTGAGGTTTCAGGCGCCGTCTTACGAGGCTGGGTCCCATACCTCCCCTTTACGGGGAGGTCGGCGGCCGCAGGCCGCGGGGTGGGGTCCGCGCCGCTTGTGTTGCGACAGGGGCTTTGACCTCGCCCGACCTCGCCTGACGACGGCCCGAGCGAATCGATGCAGGTGAAACGCGGCTATCATCACGGTTCGCTCAAGCAGGCGCTGGTCGACGCGGGCGTCGAGCTTCTCGCGGAAGGCGGCCCCGCGGCCTTGACCCTCACCGAAGCCGCGCGGCGCGCCGGCGTCACGCCCGCGGCCCCCTATCGCCATTTCTCCGGCCGCGACGCGCTGCTCGCCGAAATCGCCCGGCAGGGCTTCGAAACCTTCGGAGACAAGATCGAGGCCGCCTGGAACGAGGGCCGTCCCGACGCGCGAACGGCGATGCGCGCCATGTGCGCCGCCTATCTGGCCTTCGCCCGCGAGGAGACCGGGCTTTACGCCGCCATGTTCGGCCAAGCGGCGACGCTCGCCGATCCGCAGGCCGGCGGCGCCGCCGATCATGCGCTGGAAATCCTGTGGCGCGCGGTTGTCGCCTGGCTGCAGCAGGCCGGCGCCCCGGCGCAGGGGGCGCGCCATGTGGCGCTGCAGATCTGGGCGCTCGCCCATGGCGTCGCCATGTTGACGATCTCCGGGCATTTCGATGCTGCGAAGACGGCCGACCCCATGATGGTGCTGGAGGGCGCGGTCGAGGGGGTGATGGCGGCGGCGGTCGGGAGAACCGCGGGGACGCGATAGTTCTCGTCGAAAATTGGCCATGCCCCGAGGCGCGTCGCTCCGGCGAGAGGCGTTCACTCTGTTGGGGCAGATCGGGGCTCTGCCAGGCCGCTACGCCGCCATGGAGCTCCTTGACGCGATAGCCATGCTGGAGAAGCGCCAGCGCAGCGGTGGCGTCGAGGCTGCGCCAGCCGTCCCAGCAGTAGAGGACGATCAGCTTGTCTTTCGGGGCGCCAAGGCGGCGCTTTCGGCGGAACGGCTGCGGGCGCCCTCTACTTGTCGCAGGGTTCCTCATTGGGAGCCTCCGCCATGCTCACGCTCTACTATCACCCCGGCGCCTGCTCGCTCGCCGCCCACATCGCCCTCGAATGGATCGGCGCGCCCTACGCCACGAAGGAAGTCGAATTCGGCGACAAGGAATATCTGAAGATCAACCCCGCCGGGGCCGTGCCCGCGCTCGACGACGGGTCGGGCTGGATCCTGACCCAGGACGCCGCGATCCTGCGTTACCTCGCCCATCGCCACCGCCAGGCAAGGCTTGCAGTCGAGGGCGGCGACAAGGAGCAGGCGGAAGCCGACCGCTGGAGCTTTTTCATCACCGGCGACCTGCACCCGGCCTTCTTCCCGCTCTTCGTGCCGAATCGCTATACGCGGGCGCGGGAGAAGGAGGCCTTCGACGATATCCGCGAGGCGGCGAAGGCGCTTGCGCACAAGAAATTCCTGCTCGTCGACGCGCAGTTGACCGGGAAGCGCTTTTTCCTGGGCGACAAGCGCAGCTATCTCGACGCCTATGTCTTCCCGATGGAGCGCTGGGCGCAGACGCTGCTCGACGACGGGCTTTCCGCCTTTCCGGCCGTGCGCGCCCATCACGACATGATGGCGGCCGACCCGGCGGTGCAGCGGGTTCTCGCCGCCGAAGGCGCCTAAAGCGGTTTGGCGCCCCCGCGCGGTCGGTTAACATCGCGCCCTGACGAACTTTTCGGGGAGGGGGACGTGGGGCGGTTCGACAATAAGGTCGCGCTGGTCACGGGCGCGGCGCGGGGGCTCGGCCGCGTCACCGCGCTGGCTTTTGCGCGAGAGGGCGCCAAAGTCGCGGTGGCCGATATCGACGAAGCCGGCGGGGCGGAGACGCTTTCCATGATCCGCGCCGTCGGCGGCGCGGGCGTCTTCATCCGCGCCGACGTGCGCATCGAGCGGGAGGTCGAGGCGATGGTGGCGGAGACGGCCCGCGCCTTCGGCCGCCTCGACTGCGCCGTGAACAACGCCGGCGTGGTGCGCTTTCAGCCGATCGTCGACGAGACGGCGGAGGGCTTCGACTTCCATCTCGACGTCAATCTGCGCGGCGTCTTCTTCTGCATGAAGCACGAGATCCGGCAGATGCGCAAAAACGGCGGCGGCGCCATCGTCAATCAGTCGTCGATCACGGGAAGCCTCACCGGCAATCCGGGCGAGGGCGCCTATGCGGCGAGCAAGGGCGGGGTCGACGGGCTCACCAAGACCGTCGCGCTCGAGGTCGCCAAGGACAATATCAGCGTCAACGCCATCTGCGCCTGCGGCATCGACGCGCCGGGCGACGTGTTTCACCAATGGATGGAGAAGGAGGGGATTACGCCCGAAGCCGCCGGCAGGCTCTTCCCGATCGGCCGCATGGGCCGCGCCGAGGAGCTGACGGAGGCGGCGCTGTTCCTTTCCTCCGAACAGGCGCGCTTCATTATCGGCCACCTGCTCGTCGTCGACGGCGGCTGGATCGCGCGATAGAACCGGCGGAAGCGCGCCAACTCGCCGCTTGATTCTGGCGCCCGCCTCCCGTAACGTCTGCGCGTCAAGATAGTGGGGCGCGATGCGCGGTCTTCTCGTCGTAGAATTGGCGCCGGTGTCGGAGCGGGGGTAGGGCCCGCCTTCCGTCGACGGCGCTTGACCCAAGGCCCCGAGAGGGCCTTTTTTCTTGCCCGCAGCGGGTCTCGACCCCGTGAGATGAATAGATCGGAACGAAGCAATGTCGAAGGAAATGACCGGCGCAGAAATGGTTGTCGAAGCCCTGAAGGATCAGGGCGTCGAGATTATTTTCGGCTATCCGGGCGGCGCGGTGCTTCCGATCTATGACGTGCTCTTCCATCAGGAGCGGGTGAAGCACATTCTCGTGCGCCACGAACAGGGCGCGGCGCATGCGGCCGAAGGCTATGCGCGCTCTTCCGGCAAGGTCGGCGTGCTGCTCGTCACCTCCGGCCCCGGCGCCACCAATACGGTGACGGGCCTCACCGACGCGTTGATGGACTCGATCCCCGTGGTCTGCATCACCGGACAGGTGCCGACGCATCTCATCGGCTCCGACGCATTCCAGGAATGCGACACGGTCGGCATCACGCGCCACTGCACCAAGCACAATTATCTCGTCAAGAACGTCGCGGATCTGCCGCGCATTCTGCACGAGGCGTTTTATGTCGCGCGTTCCGGTCGTCCCGGCCCGGTGGTGATCGACATTCCCAAGGACGTGCAGTTCGCCCGGGGGGTCTATACGCCGCCGCGCGGGGCGCAGCACAAGACCTATCAGCCCAAGCTCGACGCCGACATGGAGCAGATCCGCGAGGCCGTGAAGCTGATGGCCGCCGCCAAGCGTCCGATCTTCTATACGGGCGGCGGCGTCATCAATTCCGGCCCCTCGGCCTCGACGCTGCTGCGCGAGCTCGTGAGCCTCACAGGCTTTCCGATCACCTCGACGCTGATGGGGCTCGGCGCCTATCCGGGTTCGGGCCAGAACTGGCTCGGCATGCTCGGCATGCACGGCACCTATGAAGCCAATAACGCCATGCATGACTGCGATCTGATGATCGCGGTCGGCGCGCGTTTCGACGACCGCATCACCGGCCGCCTCGACGCTTTCTCGCCGGGCTCGAAGAAGATCCACATCGACATCGACCGCTCGTCGATCAACAAGAACGTCAAGGTCGATCTCGCCATCGTCGGCGATTGCGCCCACGTGCTGGAAGCGCTGGTGCGCACCTGGCGCGCCGAGGCGATGCACGCCGAGAAGCAGCCGCTCGATCATTGGTGGGCGCAGATCGACGACTGGCGCGGCAAGAAGTCGCTCGCCTTCCGCAATTCCGATACGACGATCAAGCCGCAATACGCCGTGCAGCGCCTCTATGCGCTGACCAGGGATCGCGACGTCTATATTACGACCGAGGTCGGCCAGCACCAGATGTGGGCCGCCCAGCATTATCATTTCGACGAGCCCAACCGCTGGATGACGTCCGGCGGCCTCGGCACGATGGGCTACGGCCTGCCCGCGGCGATCGGCGCGCAGCTCGCGCATCCCAATGCGCTCGTCATCGACATCGCCGGCGAAGCCTCGATCCTGATGAACATCCAGGAGATGTCGACGGCGATCCAGTATCGTCTGCCGGTGAAGATCTTCATCTTGAACAACGAATATATGGGCATGGTCCGCCAATGGCAGGAGCTTCTGCACGGCGGCCGCTATTCGCACAGCTATTCGGAGGCGCTGCCGGATTTCGTGAAGCTCGCGGAAGCCTTCGGCGGCAAGGGCGTTCGCTGCTCGGACCCGAAGCTTCTCGACGCGGCGATCCAGGAGATGCTCGACTACGACGGGCCGGTGATCTTCGACTGCCTCGTCGACAAGGTCGAAAACTGCTTCCCGATGATCCCCTCCGGCAAGGCGCACAACGACATGCTGCTCGCCGATCTCTCCGACGACGCCGGCGTCGACATCGGGGCGATCATCGACGAAAAGGGCAAGATGCTGGTGTGACGCGGCCGCGTCACGTGGAAATTCTGGCCGTCATGCGGGCCGCGGGCGGAAACGCTGGATTGCTTCGCTCCGCCCGCCATGACGGCGTAAAGACAGGTCGATCATGAACGCTCCCGCCACGCCGCCTTCTCCCTATTCCGCCTCGACGAGCAATTCGAAAGTCGAGTCGCATACGCTTTCCGTGCTCGTCGACAATGAGCCCGGCGTGCTCGCGCGCGTCGTCGGCCTGTTTTCGGGGCGGGGCTACAACATCGAGAGCCTTACCGTCGCCGAGGTCGCCCATGCCGAGCATCGCTCGCGCATCACCATCGTGACCTCCGGCGCGCCCGAAACCATCGACCAGATCCATCACCAGCTCGAGCGCATCGTCCCGGTGCGGCAGGTCACCGATCTCACCGTCTCCAAGCGCTCGCTCGAGCGCGAACTGGCGATGGTCAAAGTGCGCGGCCGCGGCGAGGATCGCACCGATGCGCTGCAACTCGCCGAAGCCTTCCGCGCCCGCGTCGTCGACGCCACGACCGAGAGCTTCATTTTCGAATTGACCGGCCGGCCCGACAAGATCGACGAATTCGTCGATCTGATGCGTCCTATCGGCCTCGTGGAGGTCTCGCGCACGGGCGTCGCGGCGATTTCGCGCGGGCCCGAGCCGATCTAAAGCTTGCCCTTCCCATCCCGGCCGTGCGGCGGAAAGAGCCGAAGCCGCCCTCCAATGCGGGTGCGGCGTTGCGCGCTTTCCCTTTGGCGCGCAGGCGGAGGAGGGACAGGGGGCTTTGACCTTCGGGGCGCCCCCGCGTAAAAGGGCCGCGATATTCATGACGTCACGCAAGGGCGGTCCCGTCATCCGCCACGCCACCAGAGACCCAGGGGAACGACAGGAAATGCGCGTTTACTACGATCGGGACGCCGACATCAATTTGATCAAGGGCAAGAAGGTCGCCATCATCGGCTACGGCAGCCAGGGCTTCGCTCACGCCCTCAATCTCAAGGAAAGCGGCGTTCCCGAGGTCGCGGTCGGCCTGCGTTCCGGCTCCGCCTCCGCCGCCAAGGCCGAAGCCGCCGGCCTCAAAGTGATGTCGGTGCCGGAGGCCGCCAAATGGGCCGACGTCGTCATGATGCTGACGCCCGACGAACTGCAGGGCGAGATCTACGCCAATGAGCTGGCCCCCAATCTCAAGCAGGGCGCGGCGCTCTTCTTCGCGCATGGCCTCAACATCCACTTCAATCTCATCGAGCCGCGCAAGGATCTCGACGTGCTGATGGTCGCTCCCAAGGGCCCCGGCCATACGGTGCGCGGCGAATATTTGAAGGGCGGCGGCGTGCCCTGCCTCGTCGCCGTGCATCAGGACGCCTCCGGCAACGCCAAGGACATCGCGCTCTCCTATGCGTCCGCCATCGGCGGCGGCAAGGCCGGCATCATCGAGACGACCTTCCGCGAGGAATGCGAGACCGATCTCTTCGGCGAGCAGGTCGTGCTCTGCGGCGGCCTCGTGGAACTGATCCGCAACGGCTTCGAGACGCTGGTCGAGGCCGGCTATGCGCCGGAGATGGCCTATTTCGAGTGCCTGCACGAGGTGAAGCTCATCGTCGACCTCATCTATGAGGGCGGCATCGCCAACATGAATTATTCGGTCTCCAACACGGCTGAGTATGGCGAGTACGTCACCGGCCCGCGCATCATCACGCCCGAGACCAAGGCCGAGATGAAGCGCGTTCTCGAGGACATTCAGTCCGGCAAATTCACCCGCGACTGGATGCTCGAGAACAAGGTCAACCAGACCTCCTTCAAGGCGACCCGCGCCCGCAACGCCGCGCATCCGATCGAGGACGTCGGCGCGCGCCTGCGCGCGATGATGCCCTGGATCGGCAAGAACAAGCTTGTCGACAAAGAGCGTAACTGATCCCATCATAAGACTATGCGGCGCGCAGCGGGCAGGGCGCGCGCGCCGCCGATTTGGCGAATTGTTTTCAGGGCGGGGGATGGCGACATGCCGGTTGAGGGGAACCGAGCTGTCGCGCTGAGCGCGACCGACATACGCTTCATCATCGCGGAAATGCTCGATTGCCGGATGCGCCGGCACTATGACCGTTTCGTCTCCTTCGTCGACCCGGCCGTCGTGCTGTCCTGCCACAGCTGGCGCGAGGGCATGATCGGTCCCGGCGTTTGGAACGGCGTCGAGGGTCTGCGCGACCTTTTCCGTCGCACGGACGAAAATTACCTGCCCGGCGATCATGAGATCATCGACATTCTGGTGGATGGCGATCAGGCGGCGGTGCGCTGGCGCGCCGACTGGCGTCGGCATGAAAACGGGCGGGTCTATACCAATGACGCCGCGCATTTTCTCCGGTGGAGCAACGGCCGCGTCGTCGAAATGCACGAGTTTTTCGACGCTTATTGCCAGCCGGCGCCCGCCTCCGTCGGTCTCCCCTCTTTCGAAGCGCTGCTGACGCCGCGGCAGCCCGGCGTGCGGCGCGAGGAAATGGAGCGCTGCGCGCGCCGCCTGCTGCAACTGGAGACGGGGCGCCCCGAACCGGACCTCGTCCGCAAATGGTGCTCGCCCGATATTGCCTGCGTTTTTGCAGGCGATCGAGCCCGACTGCCTTACGCCGGGAGCCATAAGGGCCTCGACGCGCTTTTGGGAATCATACGGGCGGTTCATGTGGATTTCGAGCAGCGGGCGCTTGGGCTGTCGAAGATCCTGATCGAGGACGCGCGCGCCGCCTGTTGGCGACAGGTCGAGTGGCGTCACCGCGGCACCGGCCGGACCGGCGTCTGCGAGCTCGCGGATTTCGTGCGGTTCGACAACGGACTGATCGCCGAACTGACCGAATTTCGCGATACGGTCTCGCTGGTGCGGATGCAGGACTGACAGACAGCCGCGCGGATCGCGCGCCGGTTGGGAAACAAAGTGTCGACAACCCGGGATGCAGGGGCTCTAATGCTCCCAAAAACAATCCTGAAGCGCTGCCTGGCGGCGCGTGAGGAGGGGGCAGAGTGGCGATGTATGACTTGGGCGGGCCGGCTGATCGTGCTGTCGAGAAGGAGACGCGCCGGCGCGTTCACGAGCTGATCCACGCGCGCATGTCGGGCGACGCCGAGGCGTTCCTGAAATTTTTTGTCGAGGATGTGGAGCTGCGGCATAACTGCGCCAAGGTCACGCCTTATCCCGCCGGCGCGTGGTCGGGGCGCGACGCGCTCCGGGAGGATATGAGGCGCGCGGACATCGAATTCGAGCCGCTCGACGCCGAGATTCTGGACGTGCTGGTCGAGGGCGACCGCACGGCCGTGCGCTGGCGGGGGAGCTGGCGTCGCCGCGGCTCGGGCGGGGTGCTTTGCAAGGATCTGGCGCATTTTCTGCGCTGGCGGAACGGCCGCGTCGCCGAGATGGACGAGTTCATCGACGATCATGCGCCCGAACGCGAGACGGGCGCGCGGTTGAGAAGCTTCGCGGAGATGCTCGAGCCCCCGCCGCCCTGTCTCAGCCGCGAGGAAATGGCGCGCCGCCTGATGGAGCTCGGCAATTTCTCGCGCGAGGGGCCGGACATCGATCTGTTTCGCGTCTATTGCGCCGCTGACGTCGTGTGCGAATTCGTCGGCGATCCGGCGACCATCTTCTACGCGGGTCGGCACGGCGGCGTCGACGCGCTGACGCGCATCATCGGCGCGATCAACGTCGACTTCGAGCAGGTGGGCGCGGCGACGCCGCGCATGATCGTCGACGGCCGGGCCGTCGCCGCGCGCCGCGCGGTGGAATGGCGTCATCGCGGCACGGGCCGGCGCGGCATTGTCGAACTCGCCGACTTCGTGCGCTTCGAGAATGGGCGGATCGTCGAACTGGTCGAATTCCGCGACAGCGTCGCCGTCCTGCAGCTGCAGGGCTGACCGCAGGGACATGACCGGCCTCGCCTACCATCTCGTCGACGTCTTCACCGATCGCCGATTTAGCGGCAATCCGCTCGCGATCGTCGAGGGCGCCGACAGGCTGTCGGCGGAAGCGATGCGCGCCGTCGCGCGGGAGTTCAATTTAAGCGAGACGGTGTTCCTGTGCGAACCGCGCGACCCCGTCCACAGCGCCCGCCTGCGCATTTTCACGCCCGAGCGGGAGCTGCCCTTCGCGGGCCATCCGACGATCGGGACGGCTGCGCTGCTCGCCGAGACCCGCGCCGGCGACGCTCTGGCCCGCCATGGCGTCGTCGTCGCGCTGGAGGCCGACGTCGGCCTCTTGCGCTGCGAGGCCTTGCGCGGGCGCAGCGGCGTCGCTTACGCCGAATGCGCGCTGCCCATGACGCCCCGCCAGGCCGGGCCGGCCCCTACGGCGGCGGCCCTCGCCGCCGCTTTATCGCTCCAGCCCGCTGACATCGGCTTCGACGCCCATGTCCCGAGCGCCTTCGCGGCGGGGCCCGCCTTCGTCTTCGCGCCCATAGGCTCCCGCGCCGCGCTCGACCGCGCCCGCCGCGCGCCCGCCGCCTTTGCGGCCGCGCTCGGCGACGCCGCCGGGGTCTTCCTCTACACGCGGGAGACCGTCGATCCGGCCGCCGCCGTGCACGCGCGCATGCTGGCGCAGGGGCTCGGCTTCGAGGAAGACCCGGCGACGGGGTCGGCCGCCGCCGCCTTCGCCGCCGTGGCGCTCGCCTTCGAACGCCCCAGGGATGGCGAGCATGAAGTGTTCATCGAACAGGGCTACGCCATGGGGCGGCCCTCGCGCATCACCCTGCGCATGCGGGTTGAAAACGGCGCGTTGGCGGGCGTTGCGATCGGCGGCCAGGTCATGCGCGTCGGCGAGGGGAGGCTGCGTCTTTGACGGATGAGCCGAGCTTCCTGGCGATCGACCGCCTGGATTGCCGCCTGGTCTCGCACGACTGGGCCTTCGCCCGAGAGGCGGCGGAGCCGATTGCGCGTCACTGGGCCGCGCGATGCGCCGTCAACCCCACGCTCTATGACGGGCCGGTGCTGCTCGCTTGTCGCGTCGCCGTCGAGACCGAGGCGGGTTCGAGCGCGTTGAAACTCGACGCCTTCGAGACGCGCTTTTCGCATTTCCTCGCCTGGCGGGATTTCGGCTGGCCAGACGCCACCGTGCATAATTGCTTCGCCATGCCGGCGGTGCGCTCGAGCGACGGCGCCTATCTTCTGGGCGAAATGGGCCCGGGCCATTCCGCCGCGGGACAGCGTTACTTCCCCGCCGGCACCCCCGATCTCGACGACGTGCTCCCGGGCGGCGTCGTGGATCTGCCGGGGAGCCTCTGGCGCGAGCTTGCCGAGGAGACCGGCCTGCCCGCCGCCGAGGGGGTCGCCGCAGAGGGCTGGACGGTCATTTTCGATCGCCAGCGCGTCGCCTGCATCAAGCGCATCGACTGGCCGGAGCCGGCCGAAGCGCTCCGCGCCCGCGTCCGCGCTCATCTCGCCGCCGAGGCCGCGCCGGAGCTTTGCGACGCCCATCTTTTGGCGCCGGGGCGCTACGACGATCCCCGCCTGCCGACCTTCATGTCGGCCTTTCTCGCGCGCGCCGCCGAGACGGGCTGAATTTTCCGCGCGCTTTAGTGTAAATTGCCGTCCATGACACGACCGCAACCTCTTGGCCCGACGCCGGCGCCGACGCCCGGCGGCGCCGACGAGCGCATTGTCGCCGTTCGGGCGGCTCTGGCTGGCCGCGCCCTCGTCTTCGTCGGCATGATGGGCTCGGGCAAGAGCGCCATCGGCCAGCGCCTCGCCGCCCGCCTCGGCCTCCCCTTCGTCGACGCCGACGCCGAGATCGTCGCGGCGGCCGCGGGCATGACCATTCCCGAAATTTTCGCCAAATATGGCGAGCGCTATTTCCGCGACGGCGAACGCCGCGTCATCATGCGCCTCCTCAACAGCGGCCAGATCGTGCTCGCCACCGGCGGCGGCGCCTTCATGGACCCCCGCACCCGCGAGCGGATCGGCGAGCGCGGCGTCTCGATCTGGCTCGACGCCGACTTGAAGACGCTGATGAAGCGCGTGCGTCGCAAGAACGACAGGCCGCTCCTGCATACGGACGATCCCGAGGAGACCTTGCGCCGCCTGCTCGAAACCCGCCGGCCGCTTTATGAACTCGCCGACATTCGCGTCGAATCGCACGACGAGCCGCAAGACGTCATGGTGGAGGCGACGCTCGACGCCTTGATCGCCGAATTGCCGCGTCTCAACGCCACGCGCCGCGCCGCCCACAAGAAGGATTTCGCCAAGGCCATGACCCACCTCAATCTCGAGCGCATTCAGGCGGACCAGGGCGCGACCCATCGCGAGAGCGTCCATGTCGCGCTCGGCGGGCGCTCTTACGACATTCTCATCGGCGCGGGCCTTCTGGAGGAGGCGGGCGATCATATTTCCACTGTCGCGCCGGGGGCCGCCTGCGCGATCGTGACGGACGAAAACGTCGCGCGGCTGCATTTGCCCACGCTGGAAGAAAGCCTGTCGAAGGCGGGCGTTCGCCATAAGACGATCATCGTCAAGCCCGGCGAGGGCTCGAAGTCGCTCGCAACCTTCGGACGCGTCTGCGACGAGGTCCTGGCGGCGAAGATCGAGCGGCGCGATCTCATTGTCGCCTTCGGGGGCGGCGTCGTCGGCGACCTTGCGGGCTTTGTCGCAGCGAGCGTCAGGCGTGGCTCGCGCTTCGTGCAGATCCCGACGACGCTGCTTTCGCAGGTCGATTCGTCGGTCGGCGGCAAGACGGGGATCAACTCCGTTCACGGCAAGAATCTCATCGGCGCCTTTCACCAGCCCGCGCTGGTGCTCGCCGACGTCGACGTGCTGCGCACCCTGCCGCTGCGCGAATTTCGCGCCGGATACGCCGAGGTCGTGAAATACGGACTGATCGGCGACAAGCGCTTCTTCGAATGGCTCGAGGCGGACGCCGAGGCGGTGTTCCACAGCCGCGCCGAGCAGATTTGCGCCGTCGCGGTGAGCTGCGAGACCAAGGCCGCCATCGTCGGACGCGACGAGACGGAGCAGGGCGACCGCGCGCTGCTCAATCTCGGCCACACATTCGGCCACGCCTTCGAGCTTCTTGCGGGCTATGACAGCGAGCGCCTCGTGCATGGCGAGGGCGTCGCCATCGGCATGGCCTGCGCCGCACGTTTTTCGGCGCGTCTCGGGCTGTGCGCGCCGCAGGACGCCGAGCGCGTCGCGCGCCATCTCGCAAGCGTCGGCCTGCCGACGGAGATTCGCCAGATTCCCGGCTGGCGCGACGACGCGCAGGCCGTTCTCGCCGCCATGTATCAGGACAAGAAAGTCGAGGGCGGCGCGCTGACCTTCATCCTGATGCGCGGCGTCGGCGAGGCGTTCATCGCCAAATCCGTCGAGCCCGCAGAGGCGCTGGGCTTCCTGAAAGACGAACTCGCGCGGTAACGAACATGCATGGGCTTGGAACCGGCGGCGCGGCGTTCGAGTGGTCCGATGTGCTGATCGTCATTCTCTGCGTTTTGCTCTCCGCCTTTTTTTCGGGGTCGGAGACGGCGCTGACGGCCGCCTCCCATGCCCGGATGCATACGCTGGAGAAGGAGGGCGACCGGCGGGCCGGCGCCGTCAACCGCCTGCTGCGCCAACGAAACCGCATGATCGCCGCGCTGCTGCTCGGCAGCACGCTCGTCAATATCGGCGGCTCCGCCTTCACGACGAGCGTGCTCACCGCCATCGCAGGGGAAAATGGCGCGGTCTACGCCACGATCCTGATGACCGTGCTGCTGCTCGTTTTCGCCGAAGTGCTGCCAAAGACCCTCGCGATCAACTACCCCGACGCGATGTCGCTCAAGGTCGTGCGCTTCATCACGCCCTTCGTCTCGATCTTCGGGCCGCTGCTGGCCGCGGTCGAATGGATCGTGCGCTGGGTCTTGAGCCTTGCGGGCGTCGAGCTCGGCCACGGCCGCACCATGCTCTCCCCCTATGAAGAGCTCAAGGGCGCGGTCGACATTCTGCATGAAGAGGGCAATGTCGAGCGGGCGGCGCGCGACATGTTCGGCGGCGTGCTCGACCTGCAGGTCCTGCATGTCGCGGACGTGATGATTCACCGCACCAAGATGCGCACGATCGACGCCGATCTGCCGCCCGTTCAGATCGTGCGGGAAGTCTTATCCTCGCCCTTCACCCGCATGCCTTTGTGGCGCGAGCGGCCGGATAATTTCGTCGGCGTGCTGCATTCGAAGGATCTGCTGCGCGCCCTCGACGCCGCGGGCGGCGACGCCTCCAAGATCAAGATCGACGAGGTGATGTTCGCCCCCTGGTTCGTGCCCGAGGCGACGACGCTCGAGGACCAGCTCGAGGCCTTCCTCAAGCGCAAGACGCATTTCGCGCTCGTCGTCGACGAATATGGCGAGGTGATGGGCCTCGTCACGCTCGAGGACATTCTCGAGGAGATCGTCGGGGACATCCGTGACGAGCACGATCTCGCGGTGCAGGGCGTGCGCCCGCAGCCGGACGGCTCGGTGCTCGTCGACGGCGCGGTGCCGGTAAGGGACCTCAACCGCGTCATGGCCTGGAGCCTGCCGGACGAGGAGGCGACGACCATCGCCGGCCTCGTCATCCACGAAGCCGGCGCCATTCCGGACGCGGGACAGGTGTTCACCTTCCACGGCTTCCGCTTCGAAGTGATGCGCAAGATCAGAAACCGCGTCACCGCGCTGCGCGTGACCCCGCATGAGCCTGGCGACGACTGAACCCCGCTCAGATTTCCGCTGTGAGGGTCGCGCGCAGGCCGTCGGACTCGTAGGCGAAGTCAATGTCGCCGCCAAACTGGCGCGCCAGCACCGACTTCATGAGATACTGTCCGACGCCCGTGCGCTGAGGCTCGGAGACGGGAGGGCCGCCACGCTCTTTCCACTCGACCCGGAGCCGACGCCCTTCGCTGTCCGCGACGCGCCAGTCGACGGAAATTCGTCCGGCCTCGGCGGAGAGCGCGCCGTGGCGTTCGGCGTTGGACAGAAGCTCGTGCAGGGCCATGCCCAGCGCCAGCGCGACCTCGGAACGCAACTCCACGTCGTCGCCCGAGAGCGCGACGCGGTCGCGCAGACCGGGGCTGTCGGCGGCGAGCGCCGTCGTCACCAATTCGCGCATCGGCGTCTCGGTCCAGGATTTCTTGACGAGCAGCGTGGAGAGGCGGCTCAGGCACTGGATGCGGTCTGAAAAACTGTTCCTGAAACAGGAGAAGTCGGTCGCCGTGCGCGCGGTGATGTTGGCGATGCCCTGGATCATCGCCAGCGAATTGTTCACGCGGTGGTGCAACTCCATGTTCATGCTGCGCCGATGCTCCTCGGCGCTCTTGATCTCGTCGATGTCGGTGACGGCGATGATCGCGGCGATGATGGCGCCGCGTTCGTTGCGGATCGGCGATCCGACAATGTTGATCCAGCCCCAGCTGCCGTCGCCGCGCTGATGACGGCACTCGAGGACGGGCTTTTCCTCGCCGGCGAGGGCGCGGGCGAGCGGATATTCATCCGGCGTGACCGGCTCGCCGTTTTCATGCACGGCGACCCAATGCCGATATTGGCCGACGGTTTCAGAATAGATGACCGGGCCGCGGCGGATCGCCTCGAGCGCCTTGTTGCCTTCCAGAATGCGGCCGCTCGGCGCTTCCGCCAAAAGGACGCCCACCGGAAGCGCGTCGATGATCGCCCGCAGCTGGTTGTTGAATCCGTTCGCGCCGCCGCCGCGGATGACCTCTGCGTTGAGCTGCGTCAGCAGCGCGCGCTTGCGGCGCAACCGCTGCTCGAACTCGTCGAGCGTGCGGGCGATGTCGTCGACGTCGGCGACTCCCGTCGCGACCCAGCCGGGCTGGGCGCCCGCCTTGAGGCGGTGCGCCATCTCCGCAAGCCTGTGCGTGGCGGCGGCGGTACGGCGGCGATCCTGGTCGAGGCGAAAAAGCGCATAGACGGAGCCGGCGAAGACGATCGCCAGCCCGAGCGCCGCCGCGTCGGAGAACCAAGAATCTGCGGAAACTGACGAAAGTTGCGCCGCGAGCGCCGCTCGCGCGCCAAAAACGAAAAATGCGTCCAGCAAAACGGCGACGCCAGAAATTCGCCGCAGGACCTGTGTGTCCACTCACTTCCTCCGCGCGCGCGACAGACGCCAGGATCGCCGCCGCCACGAATCCCAGGGGCTAAATCTTAGGCTGAAACCAGCCACGCCTTCGCCAAGTTCCACAGCAAGGCGAAAGTGGGAGAATTTTTTTTTAACGGCTCTAAAGCGCCTTGGTGCTCTTGCGAGCGGCAAGGCCCGTCATCGTCGGATCGTAGTCGATCTCATGCACGCCCTTGAGCCCCAGATGTTCGGCGAGCTTGGCCCGGGCGCGGTTCAGTCGGCTTTTCACCGTGCCCACGGCGATGTTGCAGACCTGCGCCGCCTCCTCGTAGGACAATTCGGTGATGCCGATCATCAGCAAGATTTCCCGGTGCTCGGGCGCCAGTTTATTGAGCGCCTTCTGGACGTCCTGCATCGTGACGTTGGATTCCTGCCCCCCCTTCACCGGGATCTGCTCGGCGAGGACATTGTCGCTGTCCTGCACCTCGCGCGACCGCTTGCGATATTGAGAGAAATAGGTGTTGCGCAGGATGGTGACCAGCCAGGCGCGAAAATTCGTGCCGGGCTCGAAGCTGTCGGCGTGCGACCACGCCTTCACGAGCGTATCTTGGACGAGGTCGTCGGCCACGCTATATGACCCCGAAAGAGAGATGGCGAAGGCGCGCAGGTAGGGAATCTGCGCCACCATCTGCTCTCCGAATGCAGCGTCAGTCATTTCTTCTCACGCTGTTTGGCTTCGAGCTGGGCGAGCAGCACGACGAATTTGTCCGGGATTGGCTGTTGAATGAGGTCGTCGCAGAATGAGCGCAGAACCCGCCCCAATTGCTCCTGAATGTGGGGCTCCAGAAAGGCCACATCGACGCCGTCGACTTGATCGTCGCCATGCGCGTCGCCCGCTTCCCGCGGCGGTGAAACCTTTCTTTCTTCCTGCTCGTTTTCCTGCGTCATCTACAGCCCCAAGAACCCGCGCCTTATTTGACGGTGTCCTAGCTAAGCGCCCTCGCTCCAGGCGCCTAAATAGGCAACACCGGGAAGGCTGGATCGTTCCAGTTCGAAAAAGTGGATTTCTAACCCGGCGCGGCGTATTGCTCAACCGCGCCAGCAGACTCTCACAAGATCGCAGGGTGCCGTCATGAATATCTCCCGAGAGATCGCTCCGCATCTCCCCTATCTTCGCCGTTTCGCGCGCGCGCTCTGCGGTTCGCAGAAGAGCGGCGACGCTTATGTCGTCGCGACGCTCGAGGCGCTCATCGCGGATATTGACGCCTTCCCGCCGAATATGTCGGCCAAGGTCGGCCTCTACCATCTTTTCATGCGCTGCTGGTCGTCCATCACGCTCAATGTCGAGGATAGGCCCGACGACGAGGTGACGCCCGCCGAGCGGAATGTGAGCCTGCTGACGCCGCGCTCGCGTCAGGCGTTCTTGCTGCGCACCGTCGAAGGCTTTTCAATCGAGGACGTCGCCGACATTCTCTCCGTCACGCCTCAGGAGGTGGAGACTCTGATCGCGCAGGCGGGACGCGAGATCGCCGAGCGCGTCGCGACCGACGTGCTCATCATCGAGGACGAAGCGCTCATTGCCCAGGACATCGAATTCATCGCCCGCGATCTCGGCCACAACGTCATCGGCGTCGCCCGCACCCACAGGGAGGCGGTGGACCTTGCCCGCGGCCATCGTCCAGGCCTCATCCTCGCCGACATTCAACTCGCGGACGGCAGCTCGGGCCTCAATGCGGTCAATGAGATGCTCGAGACCTTCGACTGCCCGGTCATCTTCATCACGGCCTTCCCCGAGCGGCTGCTCACCGGAGAGCGGCCCGAGCCGGCCTTTCTCATCAGCAAGCCTTACAAGGTCGATACGGTGAAGGCCACGATCAGCCAGGCGCTGTTTTTCGAACGCAAGGCGACGCGCGTCGCCTGAAATGAGCGGCCGAACGCGGGCCGGCGGCGTTGACGCTTTTTTGGGCTGGAACATCGTCGGCGAGCGCGCGTTCTCCCGTAACGCTGGAGGCAAGCCCCGAGGAGGCGCGAGATGCCCTTGAATGTCTCAGAGAGCAGCGACACCGAACGCGTGTCGCTAAATACGCCGAGCGATCTGTCCGAGGAAGCGACGGCCGTGGTCGCGGAACGGATCAACCGGCTGGTCGCCGACGCCTACGTGCTTTACGTCAAGACAAAGAATTTCCACTGGCACGTGAGCGGGCCGAATTTCCGGGACTTCCACGAGATGCTCGACGAGCAGAGCGAGCAGATCCTGGAGTCGATCGATCCTCTCGCCGAGCGGGTGCGCAAGCTCGGCCAGCCGACGCTGCGCTCGCTCAATCAGATCCTGCAGCTGGCGTCGCTCAGCGAAAACGAGAAAGACTTCGTCTCGCCTTATGAGATGCTGGTCGAGCTGATGAACGACAACATCGCCATCGCCAAGTCGATGCGCGAGGCGCACGGGATCTGCGACGATTGGGACGATATCGCAACAGCGAGCCTGATCGAGCAATATCTCGACGAAACCGAAAAGCGCACCTGGTTCCTCTTCGAGGCGGCGCGCGCCGCCGACGCTGGCGGGCACTGAGGCCGACTTGCGGAGGCCTTGCAAAGCCGCATAAGTTTCCGCCGAGTCGCTTTGTCGCCCCTCGTGGCGGCGAAGCGGCGTCGGAAAGAGAAAAATGGCGGAACCCGAAAACCTTCTGGGCACTGTTACGTCTCATTATGCGGCGGCGCGCGGGTTTCTCTCGCGCCTGTCGTCCTTCGTCGCGCGCGTCACCTTCAAGATCCCGAAGGGCGCGACGCCCGGCGAGACGATCGACGAACTGGGGCGGCGATGGACGCTTGACGAAGAGGAGCGGCTGACGCTGCATATCCTCGTGCGCGACAAGCCGGGCGTCGCCTTCTTCGATGAAAAGATCCAAAGCATCAACCGCGCGGCGTTTCACCGTTCCGCCTTCGCGCTCAATGCGGCGACGCAGCTCCTCTTCGTGGACGTGGCCGCACAGCTCTATGTGTCTCTGCCGCAGCTCAAGCTCGGCCTTTTCGCGGCCAATGCGCTGCTTGCGCTCGTCGCCCATTTCGAGATCAAGCAGCTTTTGCGCGCGCTGATCGCCGGGCCCAACGCCTTGCCGCCCAAGCGGCGCTTCTTCGGGCTCTTCCCCAATCCCGACTATAACCGGGCGGTCAAAAAGAACTCGCGCCACTATGCGCGCAGCGCCTGGAAGGAGAAATCGCTTTATCGGCCCGCCTATTTTCTCAACGCCGCATCCATCTTCATTGGCGCTCAGTTCATCGTGCCGCCGGAGCGCATCATTTTTCCCTTCGGTTTCCTCATCGCCAAGACCACAGGCCTGTTCACGACGCTCGTGATGATCTTCGACGTTTGGCGCGGCGTTCGCGCGGGCGAGGACGCGCGGCTGGCGCGCGAGCGGGAAATCGCCGTCTACCGCGACCTCGATATTTGACCTCGCTGAAACGCGGCGCCGTCCGTTTATTTTCGGCTGGGTTCCCTCGAGCGTTCAGCTTGGTTTAAGTTGGCCGCCTCGAAAAACGGGGGCCACATGTTCACAAATTCCATCAGACGAAAAATCATGGGCATCGCCCTGGCGTTGATCGTGCTGATGGCGCTGACCTCGGTCCTGTCTCTCGTCATGGTGCGCCGCGTCGGCGACCGCTTCGATGAGCTCACGGCGGTCCATGTCCCGGCTTATGGCAGTCTGGCGCGGGCGCATATCAGATCGCTGGAGCGGGCGCTGGCGCTGCGTCGCTTAGTCATCGAAACGCTGGCGCCCACGCTGGACGCGACCAATTTCGAGGAGACGAAGAAGACCTTCCTCGCCAAGGGACTCGAGGTCGAGCGCGAGGTCGCTGCGGCCCGCGCGTCAATGGCGGCTCTGATCGGCGAGGGCGGCAGCTTCGAAGATCAAAAGGCCTTCGTGCGGCTCGACAGCCGCCTCGAGGCGCTGATGACTGGGCCGCGTCGCTTTCTCAACGAGGAAATCGCCCGGCTCCTCGCCGCGATAGAGGCCAAAGACCAGCGCGCCGTCGCCGACGGCCTCGCGCGCGTCGATCATCTGCGCGACGAGGTGAACGCTCAGTTCGAGGCCATTCGCGCCGAGATGCTCGTGCTTCTGCGCGCCGACGGCAGGGCGACGCTGGAGACGCAGCAGCACGTCATGTGGGTCGCGGCCGTCGTCACCCTGCTCGCGGCGGCGCTCGGCGTGGTCTTCTCGACGCTGGTGAGCGACGGCGTCACGGGCCCGGTGCGGCGTCTGCTGGAAGGCGCGCGCGCGGTCGAAGCCGGGCGGCTCGACCACGAGGTGGCGGTCACGACCCATGACGAGATCGGCCATCTTACCCACGCCTTCAACCAGATGGTCGAGCAGCTGCGCCAGAAGGCGCGCATTCTCGACACTTTCGGCCATTACGTCGATCCGCGCGTGGTGCAGGGGCTGATCGACAGGTCTGCGCTCGGCGCCGACGGCCAGCGCCGCGTCATGACCGTGCTGTTCTGCGACGTCGCGGGCTTCACCGGCACGAGCGAACGCATGACGCCGCAGGGCCTCGTCAAAATTCTCAACAGCTATTTTTCGACGATGTCGGCGCCGATCCGCGAGAACGACGGCGTCATCGACAAATATATCGGCGACGCGATCATGGCCTATTGGGGCCCGCCCTTCCATGCGGATGGCGACCAGACGCAGCTCGCCTGCGTCGCCGCCGCCGCGATGCTCGAGCGGCTTGAAAGCCTGCGGGCGAGCTTTCCGGAGCTCCTCGGCATGCGCAGCGCCCCCATCTCCTTCGACATACGCATCGGCGTCGCGACGGGGGAGGCGCTCGTCGGCAGCATCGGCTCCGAGCACATGATGAATTACACCGTCGTCGGCGACACGGTGAATTTCGCGTCGCGTCTGGAAGGCGCCTGCAAACATTATGGCGTGCGCGCGCTCGTCTGCGAGAGAACGGCGCGCGCGGCCGACGCCGTCGTCGAAACGCGGGAGATCGACCTCGTCGCCCTGGCCGGTCAGGAGAAGCCGGAACGCATCTTCGAAATCATGGGACGCAAGGGCGCGCTCTCGGCGGAGCAATCGGCGCTGCGGACGCGCTTTGCCGAGGGGCTCGTCGCCTATCGCGCCGGAGACTGGGACGCGGCGCGCTCCGCCTTTACAGCCGGTCTCTGCGCCGCGCCAGCAGACGGCCCGTCGCATCTCTTTCTGCGCAGGCTCGAGCAGATGTCGGCGGCGGCGCCCGCAGACGCCTGGGACGGCGCCTGGCGCCTCGATGAGAAATAGGCTGCACAGTTTGCTGGCGAAACGCCGCGCGGCGCGCCGCCGCGCCTGTCGTCCTGGATCACGCGTCGATCCGCGCGAAACGCGCCCGCCGCTCCAGATTGATCGGCCGCAGCGCGCGACGCGCGTCGCCCCAGGCCGTCCGGTCGCCGTCGCCGAAGGGCGGAAGGGCAAGAGGTTGCAACGTCTTCTTGGGTCTGGAGGGATTGGCGCTGAGGCGCATGATCGACGTGCGCGTGATGGAGTCGGCCGTCCTGGGCTTGTCGAGCATTGCGTCGTCCTCTCCCGGCGCAACGTCGCGCCGCACGACAACCTTGCTTATCTCGTGCCAGATTGCGCAGCCGTTTTCGGCCGATAGCCGCGCAGGCGAAACGCGCCGGCGACAAACGGCCGCATGGCTGCCTGCGCCTGTCGCGTAATCCCGAGATGACCGCAGGCTACAGGCGGCCGAGCAGCGCGAGGACGAGAACGATGGCGAGAACCGCGCCCACGACGCCGCCGGGGCCATAGCCCCACTCGGCGCTATAAGGCCAGGTCGGCAGTGAGCCGATGAGCAGCAGGATCAGCAGAACAACCAGAACCGTCGAGAGCATGGGCGTTTCTCCTAAAGCGGGCGGCCGCCGACCGGCGCAGCCCCCGCGCACGTCCGGCGTCCCTTGAACGCACGCGGCGCCTGTCAGCAGGTCCACACCCACTGCGCCCGCGGATAGTCGAATTGCCAGCAAATTCCCGGAGTGGCGTAGCCATAGACGCCGCTCCAGTCGCGGCGCATGTGCCGCCAATGCCCGCCGTAGCGCTGAACGTTGCCGAGCTGCCTTTCGCTTTCGTCCGCCTGGACCGGCGCGGCGAGAAGGAAAGGCGCGACGGCGGCGATGATCATGATCTTGTGCATGACGGCCTCCTTCGAGGCGAGGCGGTACGCCTTCCTCGGTCACGGAGCTGGCCTTTCCGAGCCAACCATGGCGATCTATCTGGAGGAGGCGCACAGCGGAGCAAGGCCATGTCGAGCAAGTCAGATTTTAGCCCGTCCGAATGGAAGAAGCTGGTCCAGTCGCCCTTGCTCGCGGGCTATGCGGTGAGCGCCGCCGATCCGAGCGGCTTCATCGGCTTGCTGCAGGAGGCCTTCGCGGCCGCGCGCATGCTCGCTGAGGCGCGCGCCGGGGCGGGCGACGCGCTGATCAAGAGCGTGGCCGAAGAGCTGCTCACGTCGAGCGGCCGCGCCGATGCGCGGGAAGGCGTGCGCACGATCGTTCAGGGCGCCGGTCTCGACGAGATCAAGCCTCGTGCGCTCGACGCCCTTCATCAAGTCGCCGCCGTCCTCGACGCGAAGGCCGGCGAGCATGCCGCCCCGTTCAAGTCATGGCTTCTCGACATCGCCCGCAAGGTCGCCGAAGCCGGACTCGAAGACACGTTTCTGGGCTTCGGCGGCATACGCATGAGCGAGACGGAAAAGGCGACGCTCGCGGAAATCACTCAGACGCTCGGTCTGGACGCGCCCGCCGCCTGACACGATCGGGCTGGCGAGCGCCGCGGCGGCTTTGACCGCATGGCGCCGCTTGCAATCACTCCGAGGAAAAACAGTTGTACTTGCGTGCGCCGCCGCGCGCAGTCGCTGTGAGACGTGCGCCCGCTCACATCGGGGGCGCGCCCGACTCGTTAATAAGAGGTTAACGAGAAGGAGAGAGCAGATGAAAGCGATCCTCGCCACGGGCCTTTTTGGAGCTGTCGCCATTGCGGTGATGACGGAGGTGATGAACGTCGTCGTGACCTTCACGGCCCTGCAGCATGCGGCCTCCTATAATTCCTGGATGTCGATGTGACCCTTTGAGGTTAAAGTCCCGCCCGGAAGCCATGGGGCGGGAGCGCGATGAGCTCAAGATCGTTTTTTTCAGTCATAACGATATCGACGCTTGTGTTCGTTTCCGCCGCGACGGCGCAGCCTCAGTCCTGGCCGGACAGCTTTCTGTCGCGCGTCGAAATTCTTGCGCTGATCCAGACGCTGAACGCTGAGCTTTTGACGGCGCGCAGCGCAACCGCAACCCTCGAAAGCTGGTGCGCGGCTCACAAAATGGCGCCCGAGCCGAAGATTGTGGCGCGGCGGGTCGCCGGTCCCGAAGTGTCTGCAAGCGCGGAAATTCGCCAGCGCCTGCGCTTGGAGGCCGGCGAGCCGGTCAAATATCGGCGCGTCGCGCTGATGTGCGGCGACCATGTGCTTTCCGAGGCCGAGAACTGGTATGCGCCCGGCCGGCTCACCGAGGACATGAACCGAACGCTGGAGACGACCGAGACGCCCTTCGGAAAGGCGGTGGCGGCTCTCCAGCCCTTCCGGCGCACGATCGAAGCGACGACGCGCTGGTCGCCCTTGCCCGCAGGGTGGGAGCTCGCGGCCCCGGCGGCGCCTACCCAGATGTCGGGCGCGCTCGCCCTCCCGCATGAGCTCTTCGAGCACAAGGCGGTGCTCTACACGGCCGAGCAGAAGCCGTTTTCCGAAGTGCATGAGCACTACACGAATGAAATTCTCAACTTTGCCGTCGCGCCAGCGGGCGGGGGCTAGTCGAACGTCGCCTGGCGGCGTACGGAGCCCGAGCTGTGCTATCTTGTGCAGACGACGATTTAACACGATGGGTCGCCCATGACGGACCAATGGTTTTACGCGGAGGCCGGCGAAACGGTCGGGCCGGTGTCGGCGGAAGCGCTGGCGCGGCGGATTGCCCTGGCCCAGGACGAGCCCCATTTCGTCTGGGCGCCCGGCATGCCGGAATGGGTCGACGGCCGCAGCTTGCCGCAATTCGCGCCCGATCCCGCCCCGCCTGCCGCCGCCTTGCTCGCGCGCTCCAGCGCCGCGCGCGCGGGCGCCGACGCCCCCTCTACGACCGCCCCTGGCTCCAGAAAACGAAAGCTCATGCAGCGCGCGCGGCATGAACTCGTCGCCTATATCTCCGTGTCGACCTATCTGATGGTCTGGTTTTTTGCGCTGTTGTTCTACAAATCGGCGGTCCTGCGCACTGTTGGCGTTGAATTCGCGCCGGTTGGGGTCGCCGTCGTCAAGGCGCTGATTCTCGGCAAGTTCATCTTGGTTCTCGAGGCCGTGAAACTCGGGGAGAAGCAAGGAAGCCACGCGATCCTGCTGACCCAGATCGTGAGCAAGGCGCTCATCTTTACGGTCGCGTTGGTGATCTTGAGCTTTGTCGAGGAGATCGTCGTCGGCCATTTTCACGGGCGCGGCGTTCATGAGGCTATGAGCGAGATCGCCGGCGGCTCGCTCTGGCAGCTCTTCGCCAGCGGCCTGCTGCTTTTTCTGGTGCTGCTTCCCTATCTCGCCTTCCGCCGGATGGCGCAGGAAATCGGGGAACTGCCCGAGATCCTGTTCACGCGCCGCAGCCTGGAGAAGGGGTCGCAAGAGGCGTAGCCTTCTTGCAAGGGAGACCGCGACGACCGCCCGGCGAACGCCTCGGGGCGTTGCTTGCAATCGCTCGCCGCATCTGTAAATTCCGGCAAGGCTTTGGCCGCGCGCGCGGATTGCCGGTCTCTTTCCCTGGATTTTGTGCCCATCGATGAAAAACAGGCTTATGGCTGTTCTCGCCGTCCTTCTCTCGACGGCAGTTGGTCTCGCGCTCGCCGAGGCGGCTTTTCGCTACATCTTGCCGCCGGTCCCCGGCAGCGAGGGTTCCGTCGCCGAATATATTGCGACCGCGCAGCGAAATCCCGGTGCGCCGCGCCTGTTTCCAGCGGGCTACACAGCCGTTTTCGACATCAGAGGTCTGTACCCGGACGCCAATAAGGTCGATTTCAAGATCGGACCGAGCCGTTTCATCCCGCCAGATCCCGCCGAGGGCGCAAAGCATAAGGTGCTGTTCCTGGGAGGCAGCGTCACGGAAGGCATCTTTCTGTCGCCCGAGCAACGATGGCCGGCGCGCCTGAACGACGACGGACAAATCGCGACCTATAACGCGTCCATGTCGCAGGCCGGGGTGCTGTCGCATTTTCCGACGGTGAGATATCTCGCCGAGCGCGGCGATCGGTTCGACCTCGTGGTCCTGGCGACAAATCACAATGACGCGAGCTGGTCGCGGCGCTTGGCGGAAATTGGTTTTCGATATGATCCGGCCCAGTTCCCCGCGGGCTCCGTTGAAATCTTCAAGCGGGAATTCGAACAGGCGCTCAGACCGGAGACGACCTCGTTGCGCACCGTGGCGTGGCTGCGTCATTTGATCCGCGTCGCAAGACTCAGCAATGCGTCGACAGCGCAGGACGCCGGCGCGTTGTCGCCGCATTCGATCGTCGTCGACGGACTGCGCCTCAGCCAGAACGGCACGCAGCTCCTCCCGCGCGTTCCCTTGAAAGACTGCGACGGCGCCGATGCGCCGGACCGGATTTCCGCCAGACTATACGAGGAATGGAAGGAAATTTTTCCGAAGTTCCGGCAGGAGGTCAAAGATCTCCTCGGCGCGGATTTGCTGGTTGTGAGCGAGCCGGGCGCATTCTCGGCGCCGAGCGAAAGCTTCTATGGAAGCGATCTGCGAGTCTTTCTGACCTGTAAGACCGCGGAAGGGGTTCGGGCCATCGATCTGAAGGATGCGGCCGCCTCCGAACGCGCGCGCGCCCGTCTCTATCTCGACGCAGCGCGTATGGCGGGCGCGGAAACCTTCGATCTCGCCTCGGCCATGGCTCCCGTCGCCGACGGGCCGCAGGGCGGTTCTTATTTCTTCGATTCCATCCATCCCACGCCGAAGGGCGCCGAAAAATTCGCCGAACTGCTGCGGCCAGTCCTCAAACAGGCTCTCGATCGCTCACAGCGCGACTGACGCGCAGGAGGCCGCCTTGTCGGGCGGCCTCCAAGACGACGTTACCTGAGGCAGCCTACTTGCGCATAAAGCTGATGACCGTGGCGCTCAGCGTGCCGCCGGTCAATATGATCGTGGCGCCGAGAACCAGCAGGGCGGCGAGGTTGAGCGTCAAGTCATTCGGCGCGCCGGCGAGAGCGATGACGCCCAGGACAATCGCCGTCAGACCCGCGACGGCCTGCAGCCCAGCGGATCCGGAGGCCATTTCGCTGGCGATGATCTCGCCGCCGCCGTGGGTGGCGGCGCCCGGTTGCCGTCTCGACGCCCGGCGCATCGCATAGAGCCGCCAGACGGCGTTACTGCTCAGGAGCAGGGCCGTCCCGTAGGCGATCACGGCGACGGGCGTCAGCGTGCCGGACTGAATGCCGAGCAAGGCGAGGATACCCAGAACGATTCCCGCTGCGCCCACCAGGAATACCGTGACGAGGCTGTTGCCGCCGAAGGAGTCGGCGGAAGCCTCGTCCATCTCCGCCGGAAACGTCACCTGAGCGTATTCGGAAACCATCGCCCCGCCCTGAATGAGAAGCGCGACCCCGAAGACAATTGTCGCGACCGCGCTCAGAGGCCCGGGCGCAATGTTGACGAGCCCGCAAATCGCGAGGACAACGGTGGCCACGCCGCCAACCGCGTCGATGAGCCCGCCGTACGCCGCCGCATTTTCAGCCGTTATGGCATCTCTGGTGAGAGACATCGCGCATACTCCGCCTCACGCCCCGCGCCCTTAGCTAGCAAGTCGACTTCATGGGGCAAGCACGGCAAATTCGACGCGGCGCGCGCGATCTCCAGAGGCGCTCGAGGTCAGCGGCCGGTCATCCGGCCGCTCCAAGCGATCGTCGCGTTGGCCCAGGCCCAGCGTTCGAGTCCGATCCACTCCTCAGGGCCAGACTGGGGATTTCCCTCCCGCGCCTCTTCCTCGGCGGCGCGCTTGAGCAGCTCGGCCAGGGCCAGACGCAGAAGGAGCAACCCAATTTCGTCGGGAAGGGACTCGTAGGTCACCGCTTCCAGGGAAAGACGCATTGACGCGCCCAGCTGCTGCATCGTCGCCAGCGTGGCCCGCGCTTCATCCTGCATTAATTCTTGTTGCTCTGCTCGGGTCCTCGACATCCGTCCCTCCCGTGCAACGCGCCTACACAGTCAACTTCCGAACGATCTAAGTAGTTCCCTCTAGGCAATCCTCCCAATCAGGCGACCCTTTAATTCCGCGCCGCGGGGAGAGTATGCGGTGCGCCGCGCACAAAGCCAGGGTGGTTTCAGTCGCCGCGGAGCGCGGGATAATCAACGTATCCTTCCGGTCCGTGCGTGTAGAAGGTTTCCGGTCGGAGCGCATTCAATGTGGCGCGGCGACGAAAACGGTCCGGAAGGTCCGGATTGGCGATGAATAACTTGCCGAAGGCGACGGCGTCCGCCTCGCCCGCCGCAACCGCCGCTTCCGCTGTCTCGAAGGTGAAGCCTTCGTTGGCGATATAGGGCCCGCCGAATTCTTTTTTCAAAAGAGGGCCGAGGGCGTCCGGGCCCTGATGCTCCCGTGCGCAGATGAAGGCGAGGCCGCGCCGGCCAAGTTCGCGCGCGACATAACTGAAGGTCGCCTTTGGATCGGAGTCGCCCATCGAGTGCGCGTCGCCGCGCGGCGCGAGATGCATGCCGACGCGACCCGGCCCCCACACCTCGATGACGGCGTCCGTCGCCTCCAGCATGAGCCGCGCGCGATTCTCGATCGATCCGCCATAGCGATCGGCGCGCTTGTTGGCGTTGTCCTGCAGGAACTGGTCGAGCAGATAGCCATTCGCGCCATGCAGTTCGACGCCGTCGAAACCCGCGCGCTTGGCGTTGGCCGCTCCGCGGCGATAGGCCTCGATCACGCCGGGAATTTCGTCGATGTTGAGCGACCGGGGCTCGGGGTAGGGCTGGAACGGGCGCAGCAGGCTCACATGACCCGCCGCGGCGATCGCGCTCGGCGCGACCGGCTTGGCGCCGTCGAGGTAGATCGGGTGAGAGATGCGCCCGACATGCCATAATTGCAGCATGATCAGGCCTCCCCCCGCGTGAACCGCCCGCGTGATCTCGCGCCAGCCCTCGACCTGCGCCTCCGACCAGACGCCGGGCGTAGAGGGATAGCCCACCCCCATTGGCGTGATGGAGGTCGCTTCCGAGAGAATGAGGCCGGCGGAGGCGCGCTGCGCATAGTACTCCCGCATGAGCGCATTGGGCGTGCGGCCTTCGCTAGCGCGGCAACGCGTCAACGGCGCCATGACGATGCGATTGGGCAATTCGAGATCGCCGAGCTTAACGGCATCGAAGAGCGTGGCCATGACGGCTCCGGAATCGAGTTAAGACAGCGGCGTTACAAGCCGCGCGCCCAGGCCGGCCGCAGCGGCGCGGCTTCCGGCGCGGCGATGGCGGCGTGCAGCTGTTGCAGGAGCCGCGCTTTGTCCGCGCCGAGCGTTCCTTTCAAGATCAGCCAGTTCGACGCATGGTCGCTGCGAAAGACGGTGCGCTTGAGCTCCAGCGCGGAAAGAAACAGCGCCATCTCCTGCATCAAGCCCAGGACGCTCAACGGCTCCCAGCCAGGAAAGTTCTCGCGAAAACGCGTCTCGCCCAGTGGAAAACTCACGACGAGGGTGGCGAGATACTCTGGTTGCGCGGCGTTCATCAGCGCCGCGGAATTCAACGCGTGCTGACGCGTGAGCGTCTCGCCGCCGAGGCCGTTCAGGATCATGACGGAGCGCTTGATTCCCGCTTCGCCCAGCTTGTCGAGGGCCTCGGCGGACGACGCGAAGGTCTCGCCCTTGTTCACGCGGGCCAGCACTTCGTCGTCGCCGGATTCCGCTCCGACATAGACGAGCGACAATCCCAGCGCCGCCAATTCTTGCAGCTCAGCGACTGATTTCTTTCGCAGATTGCGCGGCAGACAATAACTCGAGACGCGCCGGACGCCGGGCAGCTCGCGGCGGATCGTTTCGAGCACATTCGCCAGGCGGCGCGTGGACAGCGTCATGGCGTCGCCGTCCGCGAGAAACACGCGCTTGACGCCATCGCCGAAAGTCTCGCCGCAGCGCCGCAGGCTCTCGCGGATGTCGTCCTCGTCGCGCGGACGAAACCGCTTCTGCGGCGCCGTATACATTTCGCAGAAGGTGCATTTGTTCCAGGAGCAGCCGTTCGTCACAGGCACGATCAGCGACTCCGCTTCGCTCGGCGGCCGGTAAACGGGTTCGACATAGCGGATGGGGACGATGGTCATGCGCGCGCGCGGTTGCTCCTGCCGACAAGGGGCAAAGGTAACGCAATCGCGGCGAGGCCGAAAGCGCCGTCTGGCGTGGATTATCGCTTGGCCATGGCGCCGCCTGTCCGCCTGTCCGCGGCCTTCCCCGCATCGCCGTCTGGCGCGGGCTCCCAGCCGAAGACGCTGCGGCCCGCGTAATCGGGCGAGCGGGTTCTCTCCTCGTCGATGAACTCTGGCAGAGAGGGACCGACGGCGGTTCGCTCGAGGCGCCGCGCTTGCGCATCGAGCCGGCGCAAGGCCTCCAGCCTGTCGTCGTCGCCGAGCCTGGCGCGCGTGACCGCGCTTTTGAGCACGTCGATCGTCTTGTCGTAAACCGCGAGAGGGACGGGATAGGGATGCCGGTCCTTGCCGCCATGCGCGAGCGAGAAGCGAGCCGGATCGGCGAAGCGGCAGGGCGCGCCATGCACGACCTCGGCCACCATGGCGAGAGAGCGCACAGTGCGGGCGCCCACGCCCGGCACGAGCAGGAGATCGGCAAAATCTTTGGGGCCGCTGTCGGCCGCGGCGGCGAGCGCGCCATGCAGCCGGCGCAGCATGACGTCCTTGGGGCGGACGTCGTGATGGGCGGGCATGACCAGATGTGGAAGCAAGGGCTGCGTGGACGGCGGTTGCGTTTTTCCCTCGATCGCGGCCGCCTCGCGGGCGACGCCGTCGGGACCGAGATCGCGCAGGAGATCGAGCTGGCGCAGCCTTGACGCCTCCGCGCGCCGGTCCGTGAGATTGACGATATTGCCTTGGTTTTCGCCCTCGATCGCGGCGTGCGGCGCCTCGACGAAGCTTTTCAAGCCCTCCGAAAGCCAGTGATAGCGGCGGGCGAGCCGGGCGTCGCCGTTCATCCCCTGCTGAACGACGACCCACTGGCCGTCATCCGCGACGATGAAGCCATGCAGATAAAGGTCGAAACCATCCTGTACGGCGGCGCTGTCGACCTTGGCGACGAGGCGGCTCGCCTGCGCCAGCGCTTCTCCGTCGAAGCCGACGCGCGCGCCGATCGCCGCGAGCTCCAGCGGCGTCTGGCGGGAATGGCGGCCGCGGCCGCCGCAGACGTGAAGGCCGAGCTCCCCCGAGAGCGGCGCAAGACCGCGCTTCAGCGCGCCGACGACGCTCGTCGTGATCCCGGACGAATGCCAGTCCATCCCCATGACGGCGCCGAAGGACTGGAACCAGAAGGGATGCGCGAGGCGGCGCAGGAATTCCTCGCGCCCGTAATGGTGCACGATGGCCTCGGCGATCACTGCGCCGAGCCGCGACATGCGCTGACCGAGCCAGGCGGGCACGCGACCAGTGTGAAGAGGCAGATCGGCGCTGCCGGACCGTCGAGCCACGAAGCCTCCGAGAGCCGGGGGTTGATGACCAAAAAATGCGCGACTCGCGCCTGCGGCGCAAGGCCAGCGATCGAGACTTACATTTGGGTTGCGGGAGGGTCGATCTCGTGGACGCCGAGCGCTTGCAGCGCGCTCGCGCGCGACCGGCGCTCGGCTTCCTGGTAGAGCGCCTGCGCATCGATCACCGGGGCCCCGAGCGCCGCTTCGAAGCCTGCCCGATCGTCGTCTTCCACCGCCCGACCCGGCTCCGTCTCCGCGAGGTTCGAACGGAAGATCCCCGCCGCGCTGACCGGCAGGAAGTCTTCGTAGAGAATGGGCTCCGCGCGGAGAAAACCGCAGGCGACGAGGTCCTCGAGCGAGGAGGGCGGCGATGGCGCGTGGGTCGACGCTCTGTCTCCTCCGGCGGGAACGAATCTAAAATAAGCGAGCTTTTCGCGGCGCAGTCTGTCCATGTCGTCGGGGAACGCCTCGAAGGCGCGATCGAGCGCATGTTGAAAGCCAACCGGGTCGCTGGCCGGGAGCGGGACGCGCGCATAGACGTCGCGCAGAAGACGATCGTACAAGGCGCGGCCGGATGGGGTGAGCGCGGCGCCGCGCTGTTCGATCTCGCCGAACCGCGCCATGTGCAGGCCGCTCGCCCCATCCGCAAAGGAAATCGGTTCGGCGAGCGCCTTGAAGCTTGTTTGCCGCAGCAGGATGGGACAGCGCCGCCGCGGCGGTCCCTCGATGATCGGCTTCGGCGCCAGGTCCCGGGCGACCATGGCGCCTTGGGCGGCGTCGATGTCGAGGGCCGTCAGGGTCAGATGGTTGATATGAGGACCCTTGAAGCAGACGATGTCGGCCAGAAGCGGATGCGCTGACTGAAGCCGCGCATAGGTTTCGGCGGATGTGGCGGCCGCGCTACGCCATCGGAAGGTTTCGATCGCTTCCGACACAAATTCATCCGCAAGCGTTTCGGCGAGGCCGTCGTCACGATCGCGAATGTCGAGCAGGGCGCGACAGCGCGGCGTCAATATATCGCGCCGGCTCATGATTTTCGCCGCCTGCTCGCGCAAGTCCGCGTCGTTGATCAGGTCGAGCCGCAGAAGCGAGGTGAAGACGCGAAACGGACTGCGTCGCAAAGCGTCGTCGTCGATCGGCCGAAACGCCGTCGAATGCACCGGAATGCCGGCGGTCGAGAGATTGTAATAGCCGACGGGAAACATGCCCATGGCTGCAAAGAGGCGGCGGACGCAGGCGAGCTCTTGCGCGGTCCCGACGCGGATTGCGCCATGCCGTTCGAGATTGAGCCGGGTTGGCTCTCCGGCGTCGGCGCGTTCGCGCCCGAGTTCCGGATGCGTGCGACGCGTCTCGGCGTTCACGGCGGCGACGAGATCGCTCATCTCGCGATAGCGCGGCATCTCGGCCTTGTACATCGTCGAGAGCGCCTGCGCGAATTTTGCGCGAAGGACGTCGGGTGAGACTTGTAACGGTTTCATGCTAGGTTCCGTTTTGCGGCACGTCGAAGGCGACGCCCTGCGCCAGCGGCAGCTCTTGCGAATAGTTGATGGTGTTGGTGGCGCGCCGCATATAGGCCTTCCAACTGTCGGACCCCGCTTCGCGGCCGCCGCCACTGTCTTTTTCGCCGCCGAAGGCCCCGCCGATCTCCGCGCCGGAGGGGCCGATATTGACGTTGGCGATTCCGCAGTCGGAGCCTTCCGCCGACAGGAAGCGCTCCGCCTCCCGCATGTCGTTCGTGAAAATCGACGACGAAAGGCCGTGAGCGACCTCGTTTTGAAGCCGCATGGCTTCGTCGAAGTCCCGATATTTCATCACATATAGGATCGGCGCGAAGGTCTCCTGCTTTACAATAGCCGTTTGCTCGGGCATCGCGACCAGCGCCGGCCGCGCATAAAAGGCCGCGGGAAAGCGATCCGCCAGCGCGCGCTCGCCGCCGACAACGACGCCGCCAGCCATGCGCGCGTCATCCAGCGCGCGGCGCATGGCCCCATAGGCGTCTTCATCGATCAGCGGGCCGACGAGCGTCGCGTCTTCCCGCGGGTCGCCCACTGAGACCGACGTAAAGGCGGCGCGCAGGCGCGCCATGAGGTCGTCGTAAACCGTCTCATGCACGAACAGGCGTCTGAGCGTCGTGCAGCGTTGTCCCGCTGTTCCCATAGCGGCGAAAGCAATCGCGCGCACGGCGAGATCGAGCGACGCCGAGGGACAGACGACGGCGGCGTTGTTGCCGCCGAGCTCGAAGATCGTGCGCGCAAAACGCTGCGCGAGACGCGGCGCGATCGCTCTGCCCATGGCCGTCGATCCGGTCGCGGAGACGAGCCTTACGCGCGGGTCCTCGACGAGCGCGCCGCCAACCTCACGGCCGCCCTGAACGACGATCGAAAGGCCGTCAGGCGCGGAGCCAAAACGCGCAACCGCGCGCTCGAACAGAGTTTCCGTCGCAAGGGCGGTCAGCGGCGTCTTTTCTGAGGGCTTCCAGACAAGCGAATTGCCGCAGACGAGCGCGATCGCGGCGTTCCAGGCCCAGACGGCGACAGGGAAGTTGAAGCTCGTGATGACGCCGGCGACGCCGAGCGGATGCCACGTCTCCATCATCCGGTGGCCTGGGCGCTCGGTGGCCAGCGTGAGACCGTAAAGCTGGCGAGAGAGGCCGACGGCGAAATCGCAGATGTCGATCATTTCCTGAACTTCGCCGAGGCCTTCCGAGCGGATCTTGCCCGCTTCGATCGTCACGAGCGCAGCCAGTTCGCTCTTCGCGCGCCGCAATTCTTCGCCAAAGAGACGAACCAGCTCGCCGCGCCGCGGCGCCGGGACGTTGCGCCAGACAAGGAAAGCCGCGTCGGCGCATGCGATGGCGGCCTTGGTGGAGGCGGCGCCGCCTGCGTCGACCCTGCCGATGGCCTCGCCGGTGATCGGCGACCGCGCCTCGAGCGCGCCGTCGAGACGCCGGTTCGGCGCAACGCCGAGCCTTGCGAGGATGTCTTGCGTATCGCGCGCGATGTCGCCGGCCAGCGTCTGCGCCGCCATCCAAGGTCTCCATAGCCGCCGCCGCTGGCGCCGCGGCGTCCCTTGCCTAACTATCTATGGCGCGCCTCTCGCTGGTGCAGATGGCGCCGCGAAACGCCTGAGAACATGGGCCCAAGCTTCAACAATCCGCACTGTGCGCAAAACTATGATCCGCTTCCTGTCGTGCTGACGCGCGGTCAAGGCGCCTATCTCTGGGACGTCGAGGGCCGGCGCTACATCGACATGATGAGCGCCTATTCCGCGGTCAGCCTCGGCCACGCGCATCCGCGCATCGTCGCAGCGCTTGCCGAACAGGCGGGCCGCCTCGCGGTTCCTTCCCGCGCCTATTTCAACGATCGGCTCGCCCCGTTTCTCGCGGAGCTCTGCAGGCTCACCGGCCTCGATGTGGCGCTGCCGATGAACAGCGGCGCCGAAGCGGTGGAGACGGCGATCAAAGCCGCGCGACGATGGGGGCATTGGGTCAAAGGTGCGACCAATCCGGAAATCATTGTGGCGGAGGGAAATTTTCACGGCCGCACGACGACCATCATCAGCTTCTCATCCGAGCCGGACTATCGTGACGGTTTCGGGCCGTTCACGCCTGGCTTTCGCGCGGCGCGCTTCGGAGACCTGGCGGCGATGGAGGCCGCCGTCACGTCCGAGACGGTCGCCATTCTGGTCGAGCCCATTCAGGGCGAAGCCGGCATCATCGTGCCGCCGGCGGGATGGCTCGCCGGCTTGCGCCAGCTCTGCGACGAACGCGGAATCCTTCTCCTCGTCGACGAAATTCAGTCGGGCCTGGGTCGCACCGGCGCCTGGTTCGCTTACCAGCACGAAAATATCCGCCCGGACGGCGTCATGCTCGGGAAGGCGCTGGGCGGCGGCGTCTTGCCCGTTTCAGCCTTTGTCGCGCGCCGAGAGGTGATGGACGTGCTGACGCCTGGGTCTCATGGCTCGACCTTTGGCGGCAATCCGCTCGCCGCCGCCATTGGCCTGGAGACGCTGCAGGTGATCCGCGACGAGGGCCTCGTCGAGAAAAGCCGCGTCCTTGGAGAACATATGCTCGAGCGGTTGCGAAAGATACGCGCGCCCGCACTGCGCGCGGTGCGCGGACGCGGCTTGTGGGCGGGCGCCGAGATCGAGCCACGCTACGCAAGCGCGCGCGAGGCGTGCCTGCGCCTGCTCGAGAAGGGCGTGCTGTCGACGGCGACGCATCAAACCGTGGTCCGTCTCGCCCCGCCGCTCGTCATCTCGCGCGAGGATCTCGATTTCGCTCTGGATCGCCTCGAAGAAGTGGTGGCCGATCTCGCGGCGGTCCCCACCCGAGCTAACGCCGCCGCTCGCGCGGATAGGGAGGAAGCGTGAGGATGCGCGCATCCTCCACGGCTCCGCCGACCGTAAAGTGATAAACGTCCTGGAACTGCATATCGCCGGCCGCGAGGCCGAGCAGGGCGTGGACCTCGTCGTCGAAGAAGCACCCGATTCCCGTGCCGGCGAGTCCAATGGCCGTCGTCCAGAGATAGAGAACCTGGCCGATGAGGCCGGCCTCCCAGTGCAGGCGCCGATAGGCGAAAGGCCCCTCGTCGGCGAGCGTGCGCTCGAAATCGGCGATCATCGCGACGGCGAAACAGCCCTTGCCGGCGATCGGCTGCAGGCAGGCGGCGCGCGTGGCTTCCCGCTCCTGCGGCCCGTCCTTCAGACGAAACAGCCGGACGCCGGAAAGCTCGACAGGCGACCAGTCGAAGTCGGCGGAGAAAGCCGCGCGAAGGCGGGTCGCGCAGGTCTCGTCCCGCTCGAGGAGATAAAGGCCCGGCGCGAGTCCGGCGACGCGATGCACATAGAGAACGAGAGAGAGGCGCGGCTCGAACGGGAAGGCGCTCATTATCGGCTCGGCGCCCGGCAGAGTCGCCGCAAGCATGCGCTGGAAGGCGTCGAGCGAGAGGGTCGCAACGCCGTCCATGCGCTGGACGCTGCGGCGGCCACGCACGACGTCCGCGATGGGCGGCCCGTCTCCCTGCGGGGTCGGCCTCGGCGCGAAGGCGGGCGTCCGAGCGGTCGCCTCCTTGTGACAAAACCGCACGGCGAGGTCGACGACGGGCCAGGCGTCGTGATCCTCGCTCAGGCGATTGGCTGACCCTATAAAACGCCTCTCGGCCGCCGCGAGGCGCGCAAGATCGAGCGCTGGCGGCGGACCGCCGTCCACGGCGACCCAGAGCAGCGTATCGGGATGTTCTTCCTCGCGCCGGTGGAAGGCGTCCGGTCGATCGAGCCCGATCAGCGCGGCGATCTCCGTATCGGCGGGCGACGCCAGAACATGCGCGCGCCAGCCGAGCGCGGCGCCGGCCTGCGCCGCCGCGCCAATTGCATGGCCGGCGTCGAGCTGGCAGTAGCGAAAGGCGCGCTCGCCATATTTCCAGGCCTCGCGCCACGGAATCTGGGTCAGCGCGACAAGAAAGCCGCCAGAGGGAAGCAGGCGCGCCGCTGTGTAGAGGGCGCGTTCTTCGAGGGCGTGCTCGAGCGGCGCGTAATGATAGAGCGCGGCGGCGTCGCCAAGGCCTTCGACTGAGTCGAGCAGCGCATAGGCTTCAGTTGGATGGAGATTGCCGGAAGAGGGGTTGTTGCGCACGGCCCATGTCGACCCCTCGACGCTTTTCCACGCGCTGAGACCGAAAGCCAATTCGAAGAAGAGGCCCAGAGAATTGCGGTCGATTGGCCGCGCCTCCTCGGCAGGGCCGGGAAAAACGGCCGGCGCCTCTGCGCTCAGCGGCAAGTCGATAAGCCCTGCGCCGGCGAAGCGGCGATAGGGCGACGGCTGCGACGTCCAGTCGAGGAAGGCGGGACCCAGCGCATAACGATGCGGCGCATGCTTGGTGCGCTGATGATAGCCGCGGATGTCAGACGGAAACCGGTCTGCGCTGTCGTTCATGATCGGCGGCGCCGGGCACAAAAATTGTTAGGCATTGCTTTTTCTCATGCGATGAGGGGCCCCAAAGCCCATTCAAGAACGGCGCCCTTCGCAACGGTCAGCGAAAGCCACGAGGAATCAAATAGATGTCGTCTCCAGACCGAGCTGCGGCCTTCACCTTGTCAAGCGAGAGACATGTCGCCTTTGGCGCCTTGATAACATTGCGCCTGGCCGGCCAGCCCGAGCGCCGCTTCACGCGGCAGGAGGCGGCGATTGTCGCGCGCGGCCTCCAGGCGCTGGCGACAGGGGCAAGTCGGGAGCCGCAGATTTATATGAGCCCGGTTGCGAGCGATTATGATCTGGAGGCGCGCCTGATCGGCGACAATCTCGCCGTGACGCTCGAGGGCGCCCCTTCCGCTGTTCTTGCTTTGCCCGAAGCGTTTGCGTTGATCGCCGAATTGAAGCGGGCGGCGGGAGTTGAATGAATTTTCGGCCGGGTTAGATTCGCGCAAGCGAAAGCGCATCGCGGATTGCGGCGAGCCATATGCGGTCCGCGGCGCCGGTAAAATGCAGCCCGTCTTCCGTCATGTCCGGTCGGCGCACGCCATCGACCGAAACTGACGCGTTCAGGTCCACGGTGCAATATCCGAGCTGGCGACACAGTCGCGACAACAGCTCATTGGCTTTGACGATATGCGCTGTCCTGGCCGGATCGCTGGTGAAGGGCATGAGGGTCACGATCACCGTCCTCCCCTCGATCCGACGCGAAAGCGCAAGGAAATCCGCTTCGATCTGGCGCGCCTCCGCTTGGTCGAACAAGAGGTCGTTGAGACCGCCGTTCACCAGGAGGAAGTCCGCCGCAATGTCGCGGGATTGGTAGATTTGCCCGGCGATTTCCTTCAGCGTCGCGCCTCCCGTCGCCAGGTTGAGAACGCCGAAAGGATGCGCGGCCAATCTCCTCCAGGGGCAGGACGCCGCGAGGCTGTCGCCGACGACGATGAGTCTTGGAGAAAACAGGCCGCCGACGCGACGCGCCATGGAAAATTGCACCGCTTTGCGAACGGCGCCGTCCGAGAGAAGAAAAACCCCGAGGCAGAGCGACGCCGCTGCGACTGCGCCGACCACGAAACAGAATGTCAAAGATCGGCCTCCAATAATCGACCCGCTTGCGGCGAGAGACGCAAGCGATCCGCCCAGAAGAGTCTCACACAAGCCTTACAGCCACCAGACGCCGAAACAAATCGTCGCGAGCGTCAATGGGGCGCCAAGCTTGAAATGAGGCCAGAAACCGAGGTCGACGCCGCCCGCTTTCGCCTTCTGCGCGACGATCAGATTGGCGACCGAACCGACGAGGGTGAAATTGCCGGCGAGCGTGGACGCCATGGCGACGACGAGCCAAGACTTTTGCGGATCGGCCGCGCTCGAGACGAAGGGCTTCAGCACCAGAACCGCCGGAACATTGCTGACGACGTTGGACAAGCCGGCGGTGATGAGCGAAAGGGTCGCGGGCGCGTCGAGATCGAGGCGCCCAACGGCGGCGACGACGTCCGGCGTGATCACCGCCTTCTCGAGACCCGCCACAACCACGAAGAGTCCGACGAACATGAGCAGCAAGGGCCAGTCGATCTCCCGATAAACCTTTTCGGACTTTACCTTGCGCGTCAAAAGCAGGAACGCGCCGCCGACGATCGCGACCTTGGCGACGGGTTGTCCCGCGAAAAACAGGACCATCATGACCGCCGTGACGGCGACAGACTTGAGCATCAAAGCGGAGCGATAGCGCGTCTGCGGCGGCGTGATTTCAGGCAGCCTTTCTCGCGTGAGGAATTCATGGCGATAGACGAGCGCAATGAGCAGGATTGTCGAGAGCAGCCCAAAAAGGGCGACAGGCCAAAGAGCGCCCGCAAAGGCGCGATAGGGGATGCGTGAAAAGGCGCCGATCATCATGTTCTGCGGGTTGCCGGTGATCGTCGCCGCGCCGCCGATGTTCGAAGCCAGCGGAATCGCCATCAGATAGGGGACGGGATCGCGCTGGAGACGCCTCACGAGATCGAGAACGAGCGGCGTCAGGACGAGGCAGACTGCGTCATTGACAAGGAAGGCGGAGAGCAGGCCAGAGACCATCACAATTGCGATCAGCACCAGCAGGGGGCGCGTCGCGCGCGCCACGACAAAATCGCTCGTCACCCGGAAGAAACCGGAGAGGCGAAGGTTCGCGACCACGATCATCATGCCGAGAAGGAGCGTGATCGTATCCAGGTCGATGGCGCGGTAGGCGTCGTCGAGGGAAAGGACCCCGAGCCCGACCATCAGGCTCGCCCCGAGCAGCGCCGCCCCGGCCCGATCGAGCTGGAAGCCCGGCAACTTTCCGATCGCGATGACGAAATAGGTTCCGGCGAAGACCAGGATGGCGAGAAGCGCCGTCCCGTTGCGCCAGTTCAGCGTAAATCCCGGGCCAAAAAGCAGGTCCAGGGCTGCGCCCGCGGCGAACAGCGCCAGACCAGCGAGCGACGCCCCCGCGGCCGCCAAAACCACGGCGATTAAAGCTGTGCCGACGCCGTCCTTGGCCGCTTCGCCGCCCGTTCGCTCCTCCTCGCCCGCGACGCCTTCGGGGCGCTCAAATCTCGTGTCCATTGCACGCTCCGGAGGTCGATCGCGTCTTACCCATTCCGGCGAAGCCAAGAAGCGGATTCGCCGACGCGTTGAGCCCACGGCGTTATAACGCGCCGGTCGACGCATCAAGCGCGCACTTTGGGCGACGAGGGGCCGCGCGCCCGGGGAGCAGCGGACGCCGCCGCATGAGGGGGGATCACAATAACGGGATAAGACCCAGCAAGTCGTCAAAATGATCTTTTTTAAAATAAAGGGACGCCGTCGGTCGTGAAGACGACGAATGCAGGAAGGCCGCGGTGAGAACCGGGCCTTCCCCTGTCGCCGATGGCTGTCTACGGCGTTAGTTTGGATTTGCGGAGAAGACCGGCACGTCGCATTTCCAAAGCGTCGCGCTTTGGAAGAAAGTCCCCGAGCCTCCTGGCGGCGTCGGGTTTGTTATCACGGTGCCGCGGCATGTTCCTGTGATGCCGGAGTTGGGGTCCTTGCCAACCGGGCCGAACTTGAAGCGGCAATAGCCGGACTCGAAATACGCCTTCAAGCTTTCTCTCAACCCGACGGCGTTATGGTAAACATAATGATAAATCACCCCGTTCCCTTGTTGATCCACGCAAAGCGTGCCGGTCAGCGCGCCGCCGAGACCGGGAGATGGGGGATTCGGCGGTGGCGGACTGATCGCTTCGACGCCATTGAGCGGCGCGCAATTGTTCAACTCAGCCGGGTCTGGCGGGCAACAATTGAGCTGGATTTTGGGCGATTTGAAAACGGCGTAGCCGCCGCCGCCGCCAAGTTGCACGCAGATGTCCGACGCAAGCGCGGTCGACGCTCCGACAAGGAATCCAACCCAAACGACTGCAACGAATGATTTGTGTCTCATGGCTAAGCCCTCATAAACATTTTTACGAACAGCCACCCTCGACAGGGCGTGAGCTAGCGCCCGTGCGGGCGCTATCAAGCCTCTCAAAAAAACAACGATTACGCTTTTGACGGCCCGCGATCGTCAGCGAAACTTTGCTGGCGGCTGCGGATTATTGGCGGGGTTCGTATCGTGCCGGGATAGGCCCGTGATCACGCCCTGCTCGAGAAGCGGACGCAACGCCGCTTCGAGCGCGTCCGCGACGGGTTTGTCATAGACTTCGGCGCCGCCGACCAGAACGGCGAAAGAGCAGGCGTGCTTCGCTCTCTTGATTGGGTCTTCGATCGTCGCTTTCGTCCATTTGTAAAGCGGATACTGCTCGACGCCGTTGCGTTCCGCTTCGGAAACATAGCCGGCAAAGGCGTCGTATTGGCTCCGCGCCATCGCATTCTGTAGTGCGAGGACGTCGGCGATCGGCTTGAAGGCCGGACCGTCGGTGCGGCTTCGAGCCGCTTCCGCCTGTTCCTCGCTCAGCCTGAAGCGGATCTGATATTGCCAGTTCTCAGTCATGCGACTCTCCGCAGCAGTTTGGCGCCGGCGATCCAAGCTGAACCGCCTGGCCTCGTGAATCATTACTAGGTCGCGACGATGAGAAGGCGAGCGTGTGAGCTGCTTGGACGGTCCCTGCAGCCATGGTTGGTTCGGCGGTCTTGACGCATCCGACGCGCCGCCAATTTCACTTCATAGCGCTGGAGAAAGTTGTGGCGACAAGATGGAACCGTATCGCGTCAGGGAAATCAGCATAGCGCAGAGGGGCGACGCTCCGTCCGAGACGAAAATTTTGCGCGAGTATGAGCGACCCTCGGCTGACAAGGCAGAGGTCATTGAACAGGTGAGACGTTTCTTCGAGATTGAATTGAGCAGCCCCAAGGCGCTTCAGACAGTTGACTTCGACGCTATCGTCGTCGTCGACCCGCGTGGCGCTGAAATCGCGCGCTTCAGCGTCGCCGACTTCTGGATGCGCGAATGGAAAGACGTCGCCGAGGGCGTCGGCGATCGCGGCCGCGCGGTCGGGAGCGCCGCCTAAACCTTCGGCTCAGCGAGACTTACCACAAGGCGACAGGAAAATGTCTAACCCGATAAGCGAAATCGAGCCGGAAGAGACGCCGCCGCGCATCGCGGTCGTCGCGCCGGCGGCGGCGGAGCCGGAGCCGGAGTGCGAGCGCAGCGCCGCCGAGCGGCTCAATCAGACGCTGACGCAGGCGTTTGACGGCGTCGTTCAGTCGGGCCCAAGCGACCAATTGCGCGGCTATGCGAATGAAGCGGTAGGGCGGACGAAGCTTGCGGTCGGGCTCGCGCTCCGCTCCCCTGAGCTTGCCCTTGCCGGACTGGCGCAAGGCGCGCTCGGCGCCGTGCAACGCTATGTGGGGGAGGCGAAGATGGCGGCTGAAACGGAGGGCTCCGGACAAGTTCCCCCCGAGGAGCAAGAGCGCGCGGCGCCCTGAGGGAAGCCCGCGCCACAGCGCGCGCCGATGCTCTAGCCGCCGCCAAACAGCTCCTCGAATATGTTTCGCTGAGCGGCGGGCCGTCGTCCGCGGGGCGCTGGCGGGGGGGCGCCGGCGTCGGGAATGTCCTCCGGCGGCAGCAGTTCGTCGACGCTGCGCGGCGCCGCGCGGGTAGCGCGCGTGGCCTCCGGCGCAATGGGGATGGTCGCAGTGGCGTCGTCTGGCGCGCGTCGGCCGGCCGATGGCTCGGGCGGCGGAAGCGGCGCCGGTTGCCGCGGGTGTGGCGGCGGCGCCGGAGCCGGCGCGCCCCCGCCGCCGGTGAACATCCCGATGAGCTCGTCGAGCGGCCGCGCCACGACGTCGTCGAGCGAACCGTCGGAGCGCCAATTGCCCGCGGGCAGGCCGGCGACCTGCAGCCCACGATGGGCGATGCCCATGTAGCGGCTCCAGATTTCGACAGGAAGATTGCCGCCCGAGGCCTTTTTCGTGGGCGAACTGTCGTCATTGCCGAGCCACACGCCGGTGACCAGCCGGCTCGTGTAGCCGATGAACCAGGCGTCGCGAAAATCCTGGCTGGTGCCGGTCTTGCCCGCCGCCTGCCAGCCGGGCAGCTCCGCCTTGCGCGCCGTGCCGGTGAGCAGGGTCTCCTGCATCATGACGTTCATCATCGCCACATCGTCGGCGTCGACCACTCGGGACGGCGCGGGCGTCTTGCGCTGATAGAGGGTCTTGCCGGCGGCGGTTTTCACGCGCGCGATGATATAGGGCTGCACGCCGAAGCCGCCGTTGGCGAAGGGCGCGTAGGCTGCGACGAGTTCGAGCGGCGTCACCTCCGACGTGCCGAGCGCGAGCGAGGCGTTGGTTTGAAGCTCTGATTGCACGCCGAGCCGGCGCGCCGTCTTCACCACCGTCTTCGGGCCGACCTCCATGCCGACGCGCACCGCGACCGTATTGAGCGACAGCGCCAGCGCCTTGGTGAGCGTGACCGGGCCGAAATATTCGTGGCTGTAATTTTCGGGCGTCCAGCCTTTGATATTGAGCGGGGCGTCCTCGCGCACCGTATCGGGCGTGAGGCCATGCTCCAGGCCGGCGAGATAGACGAACGGCTTGAAGGCGGAGCCCGGCTGGCGCCTGGCGGAAACGGCGCGATTGAACTGGCTCTCCGAATAGTCGCGCCCGCCAACCAATGCGCGGATCGCGCCCGTTGGATCGAGCGAGACGACGGCGCCCTGCGACACGTTGAACTTCGCGCCCTTCTTGTCGAGCTCTTCCTTCAGCGCGCCTTCGGCGACGGTCTGAAGCCGCGGATCGATGGTGGTGGTGACGACAATGTCCTGGTCGATCGCGCCGACGGTGTCGTCGAGCATGTCCATGACATAATCGGCGGCGTAGTTGATCGAGCCGGCGCCGATGGCCTTCTGCACCTGCGCAGGATTGGCGAGCGCCGCCTTGGCCGCGCTGTCGTTGATGAACCCTTCCTGCGCCATGGCGGTCACGACCTGCGCCGCGCGCTCCGTCGCGCCTTCGGGGTTGCGGTCGGGCGCGAGCTTGCTCGGGGCCTTCATCAGCCCGGCGAGAACCGCCGCCTCGGAGAGCGTCGCCGTCTTGGCGCCATGGCCGAAATAGCGCTGGCACGCGGCTTCCACGCCATAGGCGCCCGAGCCGAAATAGACCCGGTTGAGATACAGTTCGAGAATCTGGTCCTTTGTATATTTATGCTCCAGCCAGACGGCGAGGATCGCCTCCTGAATCTTGCGGGAGATCGTGCGCTCCTGCGTCAGGAACAGATTCTTGGCGAGCTGCTGGGTCAAGGTCGAGCCGCCCTGCATGCCGCCGCGACCGGCGACATTGCGCACCAGCGCGCGGGCGACGCCCTGCGGATCGACGCCCCAATGCGAATAGAAGCGGCGGTCCTCGATCGCGACGAAAGCCTTGGGCAGATAAGGCGGCAGTTCGGAGATCCTGACCGTCGCCCCGCCGGTGTCGCCGCGATTGGCGAGAAGCTCCCCGTCGGCGCCCAGGATAGCGATATTGGGCGGCCGTTTGGGGACCGAGAGCTGATCGATGGGCGGGAGTTGCGAACCGTAATAGACCGCGAGCGCCCCGCCGCCGATCGCGCCCCAGACGGAGAGGGTCAGGCTCCAATAGATCAGGCCGCCGATGAGCGAGCCCGAGCGGCGCCGTTTCGGACGTTCTGACTTGCGCGCGCGAGGCCTCGGCTCCGCCCGAAGCTCGTCGTCTTCGGCCTCGTCGTCGAACCTGGGTTCCCGGCGTCTGCCGTTACGCGCCATGTTGCACCCGCCCCGAGGCTCCGCCGCAGCCTCCCCAAGTAGTCGATTCACCCTAAGAAAGGCCGTTTAAGGGCAGGTTAAGCGATGGCTTCCGGCGCCCAAGCCCGGAACGCCGCCTGGGAGGGCGGATTTTCTCCACAATCCCTGCGGGGTCGGCACTTGCGCTTCAACGCCCGGCTTGCCAAAGTCTGCGCCCCCGGCGCGCGGCGCCCGATGAAATGCTGGTATTCCTGCGATGAAGGTCACGATCGAGAGAGCGGCGCTGTTGCGGGCGCTCGGCCACGTTCACAGGGTGGTGGAGCGCCGCACGACCATTCCGATTCTGGCCAATGTCCTGATCGCGGCCCGCGACGGCGCGCTCACCCTCAAGGCGACCGATCTCGACCTCGAGATCACCGAAAAGGCGCCCGCCGAGGTGGGACAGCCCGGCGCGACGACGCTGCCCGCGCATACGCTCTACGACATCGTGCGCAAGCTTCCAGAAGGCGCGCAGGTGTCGCTCGACGAAAGCGGCGAGACCGGCCAGCTCACCTTGCGCTCCGGCCGCTCCCGCTTCAATCTGTCGACGTTGCCGGAGAGCGATTTCCCGGACGTCACCTCGGGGGAGTTCAGCCATCGCTTCACGCTCGCGCCGGCGGACCTCAAGCGCTTGATCGAGAAGACTCAGTTCGCCATCTCGAGCGAGGAGACGCGCTATTACCTCAACGGCATTTATTTCCACGCCATGGAGGTCGAGGGCCGGCTGATGCTGCGCGCGGTCGCGACCGACGGCCATCGCCTCGCCCGTCTCGAACTGCCGGCGCCGGAGGGTTGCGCGGGCATGCCGGGCGTGATCTTGCCGCGCAAGGCGGTGCAGGAAGTGCTGCGCCTCATCGAGGACGCGCAGGCCGACGTCCTCATCGAACTCTCGACCAACAAGATGCGCTTTTCCTTCGGCGACGCGCTGCTGACGACGAAGCTCATCGACGGCACCTTCCCCGATTACGCCCGCGTCATACCGACCGGCAACGACAAGCGCCTCACGGTCGAGCGCGACGTTTTCGCCAAGGCCGTGGACCGCGTCTCGACCATTTCCTCAGAGCGCGGCCGCGCGGTGAAGCTCGCTTTGACCGAGGGCAAGCTCGTGCTCTCGGTCACCAATCCCGACCAGGGATCGGCCGTCGAGGAGATCGAGGCGGACTACGACGGCGCGCCGCTCGACGTCGGCTTCAACGCCCGCTATCTGCTCGACATCACCCAGCAGCTCGACAGCGACACGGCGCTCTTCAAGCTCGCCGACCCCGGCTCGCCGACGCTGATCCAGGACCGCGACGGCGCCAACGCGCTCTATGTGCTGATGCCCATGCGGGTGTAGCGCCGGCCCCTATCGGCGCTTCGGTTCGACGATGATCCCGACCAGCAGCCCGAAGCCGAAGCCCGAGAGATGCGCGGCGAGGCTCGACATCGGCAGGATGAAATCGGCGGCGATCTGCACCAGCATGGCGAGGCCGAGCGCCGTGGCGCGGAAGGCGTCGAGACTGGCGCGATGGCGCAGCCAGTCCTTCATTCGCAACGCGCCGACGACGCCGAAAAGACCGAAGATCGCGCCCGAGGCCCCGACATAGAGCCCATAGCCGGCGCCCATGATCATCACAGCCAGCACGACGACCGATGAAATCAGCGCCGCGCCCAGATAGGCCGCGAGCAGGCGCCAGCCGCCGATTTCATCTTCGAGTTCGCGCCCGATGAGGGCCAGCATGACCATGTTGAGGGCAAAATGCAGCGGGCCGTAATGCAGCAGCGTCGCGGTGATGAGACGCCAGCTTTCGCCATGCAGGGCCAGGGGCGCCCAGAGCGCGCCGAGCCTAATCAGCGTCTGCAAATCCTGCGACCCGCCGAACGCCGTCTCGGCCGCGAACATGGCTGAATTGACGACGAGGAGCGTCAAAGTGACCGGCGGCAGCCGCCAGCCCCGCGTCGCCCGCGCGCATTCCAGATCGACGCGCGCGGCGACGCCCTCGACGATCTCCTGCGCGCGCGGCGAGAGCGGCGCGGGCTCTCCCCAGGGCGCCGCGAGCTGGCGGCGCGCGGCGATCGCCGCCGGCGTCTCCTTGAGGCTGACGGCGAGCCGCTCGAAGGTCGCCCGCGCCGGCGCTTCTTCCCCGGCGCGCTTCTGCGCCACGGCGATCCAATAAGCGGCGGAGTCCGGGTCGAGGCGCAAAAGATGCGCGACGAGCGCGTCGACCTCGCGCGGGCGCCCGCCGAAGGCGAGGACGAAGAGCCAGGAAAAGGCGATCTGCTCCAAGGGGGTCGAGTCCGCCGAGCGCGCGTAATCGCGCATGAGCTCCTCGATGCGGCCGGTTTCGCCGAGCGCGCGGAACCGATAGGCGGAAAGCTGGCGGGCGTTTTCGGGATTTTGCGAGAGGGCCAACGCCTTCGCCCAGTCGCCGCGCTCGGCGAGAAGCCGCGTCTCGATGGCGGCCGCCTGTTCGGGCGGCGCCTCGGCGGCGAGGGCGGCGAAGGCGCGCGCCTTTTCGCGCGGGTCGTCGATGGCGGCGGCGCGGGCGTAGGCGGCGGAAAGGCGCATCGCCCTGGTGGGATGAAACAAGGCGGCGAGATCGGCGCAGCGCGCCGCCTGTTCGAGCCGTCCGGCGCGGGTGTGGCGCGACTGCAGCGCGGCGAGCGTCATCGGCGCCGCGACGAGCGGGAAGAACGCCAGGGAAACGAGTTTGCCCGCCTCCTGCGGAAAGAACCACAGGGCGAAGGCGCCGATGAAAAGCACCAGGGCGTTGACGAACGCAAAGCTGTGCGGCCCGCCCCGGCGCTGCATAAGGTCGAGGAGGAGGGAAAGGGCCGAAAGCGCCATCAGATTGACGGCGAGGATGGTCTGAAAATCCATTCCGATACCGGGCGGGAAAAGACGTCCGGGAGGATGCGCGCTCGCGAGCGCGAAAGTCAACGCGGTCGGATTCACGCGCGCACGGTTGGGCTTGCGATCCCTGTTTGGGCGCCGCATTGTCGCGACTGCGCGGCTTTTTTCCGCGACAAAGGCCGCCATGCTGGATTTTCTCGCTCACCTATGGCCCTGGCTCGTCGCCTGTCTCGCGATCGGCGCGGCGGCGGCCACGTTCCTCCACGGCGGGACGCTTCGGTCCCGGCCGGCGCGCTGGCTCTCCTGGTTCGGCGCGGCCTTTGTCGCGGGCGTGACGGCGGTCGCCGTCGGCGCCGTCGAGGGCGTGGTTTCGACGGCGATCGAAATCGCGCTCGCCTGTTTCGCCGCCTTCCTGCTCGGGGCCGCGCTCGCGGCGCTGAAGCGCGAAACGCTCGACGATCACGAACGCTGGGCCGTGGGCTTGCTTCCCGTCGCGCTAGTGTGGTGGGGCGCCGTCGAAATCGGCGCGCCGGCCTATGAAGCTTATGTGCAAAAGCGTATCGCCGCCCTCGCGCAAGGCGCAGGGGTCGATCCGGCAGGCTTTGGCGTCTCTGGCCGGGACGTCACCGCGCCCAGCGCCGCCGCCGACAAGCCGGCGCTCATGGCCGAGATCGCCGCGACGCCGGGCGTGCGGCGGGTGATCGTCGCGCAAACCGCTGCGCCCGCCGCGCCCGAGACGACGCCGGATCGGACGGCGACTATCGCGCCGCCGCCGCCCGACAGCGACCCCGAGCCCACCCCCGCCGCTCTGCACGCCGGTGAACTCGACGCGACGGCGTGCCAGCGCGCCCTCGACGAGACCGCGGCGTCGGAGCCCGTCGCTTTCCGCCCGGCGCGCACGACCATCGACCGCCGCGCGGCGCTCGCGCTCGACAAGGCGGTGGAGGTGATCCGCCGCTGTCCGCAGGCGACGATCGAAGTCAGGGGCCATGCCGACGCGGGCGCGTCGAACGAGGGGCTGGCGCGCCGCCGCGCGCTCGCGGCCGAGCGTTATCTGCGCCGCGAGGGCGTGGCCGGCCGCCGGCTTGTGGCGGTCGGCTGCTGCGCCGGCGCGCAGGAGCCCCGCCGCGGCTCGGGCGCCGTCGACTATATTTTGCGCTGACCGCTCTTCTTCTGACCAATTCGGCGTCGCCGCGCCGCGCCTTGGTTTACCTGGCCGATCCCCTTGTTTAAGCTTGGATTGCCTAAAGGCCCGCGCCTCATAAAGTCGCGCCCGCCCGCATGGAATTGCGTCCCTAGGTAAGAAAGAGATCCCGTTGAACGTCGTCGCGATGAATCAGCATTCCCACGCCGAGACCGTCGCCGCCCTGAAGAGCGAAGTGCAGCGCCGCCTCACCTATACGGTCGGCAAGGACAATGAGGCGGCGAGCCCGCGCGACTGGTTCGTGGCGACGGCGCTCGCAACGCGCGATCGTCTCGTCGAATCCTGGCTCGCCTCGACCAAGCGCAATTACCGGGAGGATCGACGCCGGGTCTATTACCTTTCGCTTGAGTTTCTGGTCGGCCGGCTGCTCGTCGACACGCTCACCAATCTCGGCCTCACCGGCGCCATGCGCGACGCGCTCTCCGAACTCGGCGTCGATCTCGATCGGCTGCGCGAGGTGGAGCCCGACGCCGCCCTCGGCAATGGCGGCCTTGGCCGGCTCGCCGCCTGTTTCATGGACAGCATGGCGACGCTGGAAATCGCCGCCATGGGCTATGGCATCCGATATGATCACGGGCTTTTCCGCCAGACCATCAAGGACGGCTGGCAGCACGAATATCCGGAAGACTGGCTCTCCTTCGGCAACGCCTGGCAGTTTCCCCGCCCGGAGATCACCTATGACATCGGCTTCGGCGGCCATGTCGAAAGCACGCGGCTTTCGGACAATCTGCTCGCGCATGTCTGGCGCCCGGCCGAGACGATCGTCGCCGTCGCCTATGACACGCCGGTCGTCGGCTGGCGCGGCCGCCACGTCAACACGCTGCGCCTCTGGTCGGCCCGCGCGCCCGACCCCTTGCGTCTCGACGCCTTCAATCAGGGCGACCATGTCGGCGCGCTTTCGGAGCAGGTGCGCGCCGAGGCGATCTCGAAGGTGCTCTATCCGAGCGACTCGACGCCCGCCGGCCAGGAACTGCGGCTGCGGCAGGAATATTTCTTCGCTTCCGCCTCGTTGCAGGACCTCGTCCGCCGGCACTTGAAGCAGACGGGCGACATCCGGAAGCTCGCCGACAAGGTCGCCATTCAGCTCAACGACACCCATCCGGCGATCGGCGTCGCCGAGCTGATGCGGCTGCTCGTCGACGTCTATGGCCTCGAGTGGAGCGAGGCCTGGCGCATCACCCAGGCGACCTTCTCCTACACCAATCACACGCTGTTGCCCGAAGCGTTGGAGACCTGGCCGGTGTGGCTGATGGAGAAGCTGCTGCCGCGCCACATGCAGATCATCTACCTCATCAACGCCATGCATCTCGACGGGCTGCGCGCCGAGGGCGTGAGCGATGCGGGCGTGCTGGCGTCTGTTTCGCTCATCGACGAGCATAATGGCCGTCATGTGCGCATGGGGCATCTGGCCTTTCTCGGCTCGCACAAGATCAATGGCGTCTCCGCCTTGCACAGCGAGCTCGTCAAAGAGACGGTGTTCAAGGAATTCCACCGTCTCTATCCCGACCGCGTCGTCAACAAGACGAATGGCGTCACCTTCCGGCGCTGGCTGCTGGAGGCCAATCCGCCGCTCTCGCGCCTGCTCGCCGAGACGATCGGGCCGGCGGTCTTCGACGACCCCACGAAACTTTCAGGCCTTGAAGCCTTCGCCGGCGATCCCGCGTTTCAGGAGCGCTTCGCGGCGGCGAAGCGCGAGAACAAGGAGCGGCTCGCGTCGACGATCTTGGACCGCGTCGGCGTGCGGGTCGATCCGCAGGCGCTCTTCGACGTGCAGATCAAGCGCATCCACGAATATAAGCGGCAACTGCTCAATGTGCTGGAGGCGGCGGCGCTCTATCTCGACATCGCCGCGCAGCCGAACCGAGATTTCGCGCCTCGCGTCAAGATTTTCGCGGGCAAGGCGGCGGCGAGCTATCATCAGGCGAAGCTCATCATCAAGCTCGCGAACGACGTGGCGCAGATCGTCAACGCCGATCCGGCGGCGCGCGGACTTCTAAAGATCGTCTTCCTGCCCAATTACAATGTGAGCCTCGCCGAAAAGATCATTCCCGCGGCCGACCTCTCGGAGCAGATTTCGACCGCCGGCATGGAGGCGTCAGGCACAGGCAATATGAAATTCGCGTTGAACGGCGCGTTGACGATCGGCACGCTCGACGGCGCCAATGTCGAAATCAGGGAGCGCGTCGGCGACGAGAACATCTTCATTTTCGGGCTCACCGCGCATGAGGTCGAGGCGAGCCGGGCGCGGGGCATCGACGCGCGCGAGGCCATCGCCGCAAGCCCGCGCCTCGCCGGGGCGCTCAACGCCGTCGCCAGCGGACTGTTCTCGCCCGATGATAAGCATCGCTACGCGCAGCTCGTCGACACGCTCACCTATTACGATCACTTTTTGGTGACGAAGGATTTCGACGCCTATTGCGCCGCGCAGCGGCAGGTCGACGCGCGCTGGCGCGATGAGAAGGCGTGGCGGCGCGCGGCGATTCTCAATACGGCGCGGGTCGCCTGGTTCTCGTCCGACCGCACCATCCGCGAATATGCGCAGGAGATCTGGAAGGTTTGACCGCCATCATCGCAGGAGAGAAGCGCGCAAGCGCCAGAGCCTCATTTGCTCCCCGATTGCTTCGCTCCACTCGCAATGACGGCGTCAAATCCATGAACCCTTACAGTCACCCCACCGAACGGCGGGGGACGCGCAGGTTCAACTTGGTCAGCCGCCGCGCGCCGAGAGGCGCCGCAATGGCGGCGACCGCGTCGCGCTCATCGTGCTCCTCCTCGATCAGGGCGGGCTCGATGCGACGCGGCGCCGGGACCTCGCGCGGCTTGGCGCCAGTGGTTTCGGCCACATTGGCCGAGCCGTTCAACACGGCGCCGCGCGCGACCTCGATCGCGCCGCAATCCCAGCTGCCCTCGACGCGGCCAGTGGCGCGCACGCTCATCAACTGCTTGGCGGTGATCTCCGCGCTCACCTGGCCGGAAATCTCGGCGCTCGACACGATGATTTTGCCCTTCACCACGCCCGTCGGACCGACGATGAGGTGATTACAGAAAATCTCGCCGTCGAAGGCGCCGTCGACGACGATAATGTCATCCGCCCGAAGCTCGCCGCCGAGCTGCGCGCCCTGTCCAATGTAGACGGAATTTTCCTGGTCAGGCCTGAACGTCGCCATGTCTTTCCCCTCGCGAATCGTAACGCGGGCATAAGGTTAAACCCTTTCCCGCGCGAGCGGGGAAGTTTCCGATCATCAGCGCTGGCGGACATAGCTTCCCGGCGCGGGCTCGAGCGGAACGCGGCCTTCTCGCGGCGCCCCAATCGGCGGCCGCGCGACCGGCTCCGCCGCGCTATGGCGCTCGAGCCACGCCGCCCAGGCCGGCCACCAGGAGCCTTCGATGAGTTTCGCGCGCTCGCGCCAATGATCGGGGCCGACATAGCGGTCGTTTCGCGCCCGCACGGCAATATGGTGGCGTCGGCCCGGATGTCCGGGCTCCGAGACAATGCCGGCGTTGTGCCCGCCATTGGTGAGTACGAAGGTCATGTCAGTGTCGGTGAAGAGATGGACCTTGTAGACCGAGCGCCAGGGCGAGATATGGTCCGTCTCCGTCCCGACGACGAACATGGGCGCGCTGATGTCCTTCAACGCGATCACTTCGTCATTGACCGCGAAGCGCCCGGCGGTCAGCCGATTCTCCAGAAAGAGCCCGCGCAGATATTGCGAATGCATGAGATAGGGCATGCGCGTCTGATCGGCGCTCCAGGCCATGAGGTCGGTTGCATGTTCGCGGTCCCCGAGCAGATATTCCTTGATCGCGCGCGCCCAGAATAATTCATTCGAGCGCAGCGCCATGAACACGCCCGCCATCTGATGGGTGTCGAGATAGCCCTGATCCCACATCATGTCTTCGAGAAAGGCGACCTGCGCCGCGTCGACGAAGAGCATCAGGTCGCCGGGCTCGCTGAAATCGGTTTGCGAGGCGAGCAGGGTCACCGACGCGAGACGATTGTCGCCGTCGCGCGCCATGGTCGCCGCGGCGATGGACAGCAACGTGCCGCCGAGACAATAGCCGGCCGCGTGAATCCTGCGTCCGGGCAGAACCGCTTCGACGACGTCGAGCGCCTCCATGATCCCCTGCGTACGGTAATCGTCGAGCGTGACGTCGCGGTCTTCGGCGGTCGGGTTGCGCCAGGAGATCATGAACACGGTGAAGCCGCGCTCGACCAGATAGCGCACGAGCGAATGATGCGCGGCGAGATCGAGCACGTAATATTTCATTATCCAGGCCGGAACGATGAGCAGCGGCTCGGCATGGACGCTGTCGGTCGCGGGCTTGTATTGGATCAGCTCCATCAGATGATTGCGATAGATCACCTCGCCGGGCGTCGCCGCGACGTCCTCGCCGACGACATAGCCATTGCCGTTTTCGCTCTGCGTCGCGACGTCGAGAAAATCTTCGAGGAAATAATCGAAGCCGCGCAACAGATTGGCGCCGCCTTCGCGTTGCGTGCGATCGGCGACGACGGGATTGAGCCAAGGCAGATTGGAAGGCGAGAAGGCGTCTAAATATTTGAGCGCCAGAAAGGAGACGCGCGAAGCGTTGTTCGGGCGCATGCCGCGCACCTCGCGCGTGGCCTTTCGCCACCATTGCCGCTGGGCGAGGTGCGCCTGTTCGATGAAGAGATAGGGGAAGGTCCGCCACGCCGGATCGTCGAAGCGCCGGTCGTCGGGTTCCGGCGGGAACGGCCGCTCGGCCTTGTCGCTGAACAGATTGTGCAGGCCGAAATGCGCGAGCCGCGCCGCGGAGGACCAGCCCTCCAGGGCAAGCTCCAATTGTCGGCCGGGCGCTTGCGCGAGATGCGACGCCCAATCGATCCAGGCCGACATTTGCGCATGCGGCGAGATGCCTTGCGTAAAGCGGGCGGCGGTCGCCTGAGCGACGCGGTCCACCGTCTCGAAGGACTGCGGCCGGAGCAGCGGCATGAGCGGCGGCGTGGCGCGATGGAGGGGGCGCGGCGCGGCGTCGCGGCGTGTCGGCGGGGAGGTCATGAGGCTCCTGGAGGATGAACTGGATCGCAACAATGGCGGTCAATTGTAGCGCTTCCGTGAAGGCGCTATGGGCCTTCCGCCAGCAGATCGACAATCGAGCCGTTCTCGTGGCGGCGCCTGATGGCTTGCCCGATGAGCGGCGCCAATGGGAGAACGGACAGCCGCGCGCCGAGCGCCTGGGCGACCGGGCTCTCCTCGGGGACAGGAACGGAGTCGGTCAGGATCAGCCTGTCGATCGGGGCGGCGCCCAGGACTTGCCCCGCCGCCTTGGCGAAGACGCCATGCGTCGCGAGGGCGAACACCTGTGCGGCCCCCTGCGCCCGACAAGCGGCCGCCGTGCGCGCGACCGTGCCGCCGCCGGCGATCAGATCGTCGAGGATGAGCGCCGTGCGGCCGGCGACGTCGCCGGCGAAAATCTCGCCGCTGACGCGCCCTTCGCTGCGCACCTTGTCCATGAAGGCCTTGGCGGCCGGCCGCTGCAACAGACGCTCCAGCCTTTGGCGGAAAAGTTCGGCGCGTTTCTCGCCGCCGAGGTCCGGCGACACGACGGCGACCGGGGCCTGGGCGACGAGCGGCGCGACATGTTTTGCAAACAGCGCATGAGCGTCGAGCGGCAGGGTTTCACAGCGGAAGGCGTTTTCGAACGCCGCAATATTATGGACGTCCACCGTCATCACCGCATCTGCGCGCATGGCGTCGAAAAGCTGCGCGACGTAACGCGTGGCGATGGGGTCGCGCGGCTTGGTGCGGCGATCCTTGCGCGAAAAGGCGAGATAGGGCGCGACCGCCGTGACGCGAGCGGCGCCGTTGTCCTTGAGCGCGCCAATGAAGAAAAGAAGCTTGAGGAGCTTGTCGGCGCCGCTCGCGCCAGCTTCGGCGTAAAGGCTCGACACCGCATAGACGTCGCGGCCGCGCACGCTCGTGAGCGGCCGCAGCTTATATTCGCCGTCTTCGAAAGCGCGCTCTTCGAGCGGCGCAAGGTCGAGTCCGACGGAGGCGGCGACCGCCGCGCCGAAGGAGCGGCTGGCGCCGAGCGCGAAGATCATGGGCTCCGTGGTCATGGATGCGCCTCCGCCTTTGTGAGCCAGGCCGCGACGCGCGGCCATTCTCGTGCAATCGTCTTTCGTCCCATGAACAACGCGAGGTGACCGCAAGGCGCCTGCGCCGTCTCCGCCGCTCCTTGCGTAAGGCGCGTGACGGCGAGCGCCTGCGCTGGCGGGGCAATGGCGTCCTTCTCGCCGATGAGCAGGAACAAAGGGTGACGAAGGACGGCAAGATCGACGGGGCGGCCGAGGGCCGGGAAGCCGCCTTTCGCGAGAAGATTGTCACGAAAGAGATGTCGGAAGACTTCATGGAAATAGGGGCCCGGCAGATCGAGCGTGCGGCGGTCCCATTCCCGAAAGGCCGCCGCCGCCCGCGCCGCGCGCGGCGCGCTGAAGGGCGGCTCGATCTCGAGCGCGTCGATCAGGCGCTTTTCAGAGTCGTCTTCGCGCGGCCAGAGCGGCGCCATCCGCTCGCCCTTAACGCATCCGCCGCCGAGGTCGATGAGTCGTCGGATTTCGTCGTCGCAGGTTGATTTCACCGGCTCCGATAGCGCCGAGGCCTCGGCGGCCACGTCGACCGGCGCGCCGGCGAGGACGATGCGGCTGACCTTCGCCGGAAAACGCGCCGCATAAAGGAGCGAGAGCCACCCGCCCTGGCAAAGGCCGACGAGGTCGACCGGCGCGCCCAGATCGTCGATTGCGACATTGAGCGCGGCGAGGAGATCGTCGATCGTTTCGAGCCGCGTCGCCGGCGTCGCCGATTTCCACTCGATCAGATAGAGACGCCGGCAGCCATGGCGCAGCAGCGTCGCCACAATGCTGTGGCCGGGCGCGAGATCGGCGATCTGCGCGTCATGCAGGGCGAAGGGCGAGAGAATCACAGCCGGCCGCTGCTTCCTTGCGGTGGAGAAATCCCACAGGCGCATGGAGGCGAGCTCGAGCGTAAGACGGGCGGGCGTCGTCCATGGCGGCGGCGGCCGCTCCGCCGTCGCCTCATCGCCGGGCTCGAGCGCGCGACGCCACATCTCGAGCGAGGCCAGCGGCCAGTCCCAGAGATGTCGCGTCCAGTCTTCCCAGGCCATCGCCTTTTCCGTCCTGCTCGTGAGCGGGCTATCATATGTGAGGGGAGACGAGAATGGCGACGGCGCGCAAGCGTGAACGAGACAGCCGACGTGAGCAGCCTCATCGGAAGCGGCGACATGCTTGAGCCTTCTTTGGCGGAGAAGCTCAGATTCCTGAGCGCGCCCGCGTCCTACGCCTTTGGCCCGGCGTCGGTCGAGACGGTCGAGACGCACATGTCCTATGTCTTTCTCGCCGGCGCGCGCGCCTATAAGCTCAAGAAGCCCGTGCGCTATCCCTTCCTCGATTTCTCGACGCTCGAGGCGCGCGAAGAGGATTGCCGCGCGGAGGCGCAGCTCAACCGGCGTCTGGCGCCGGACGTCTATCGCGGCGTCGTGGCGCTCACGACGGAAGAGGGACGACTGGCCCTTGGCGGCGGCGGCGCCGTGGTCGACTGGCTCGTCGAAATGCGTCGGCTGCCGCGCGACCTGATGCTCGACAGGCTCATTGCGCAGGGCGGCCCGAGCGACGCGCAGCTCGGTGAAATCTGCGACGCTCTGGCGCGCTTCTACCGCGGCGCCGATCGCACATTCCTCACTGCCTCGGACTATGTCGCGCGCTTCGTCGCCGAACAGCGCCTCAACCGCGCGGTCTTGACGCGGCCAGACTTCGCCAGCCGTGACCAGGCGGCCCGCCTGCTCGACGCCTTGGACGCGCGCCTCGCCGTGGCGCGGGGGCGGTTGGAGGCGCGCCTGCTGGAGGGGCATGTCGTCGACGGCCACGGCGATTTGCGGCCCGAGCATATTTGTCTCAATCACCCCGTGGTCATATTCGACTGTCTCGAGTTCAATGCGGCGCTCAGGCAGGTCGACCCTTTCGACGAAATCGCGCTTCTCGGCGTCGAATGTGCGCAGCTCGGCGCGCCGGCGCTGTTGCGGCGCTTCACGGAGGCGCTTGCGGAACGACTTGGCGCGCCGCCGCCTTACGATCTCGTGGCGCTTTACGGGGCCTGGCGGGCGGCGCTGCGCGCGCGGCTGTCCTTCGCGCATCTTCTTGAGCCCGCGCCGCGCCATCCACAGAAATGGACGCCGCTCGCGCGCCGCTATCTTTCAATAGCAGAGCGCCTTCTGGCGCAGGACTTCTGAATGAAGGGAACGAACGTGCCGTTTCTAGACCGTGAAGAAGCGGGCCGACGGCTCGCCGAAGAACTGGCTCCCCGCCTTTCGGGCGCGGAGGTCGTGGTTTTCGCGCTGCCCCGCGGCGGCGCGCCAGTGGCGGCGCCGATCGCCCGAGCGCTGAAGGCGCCGCTCGATCTGGCGCTGGTGCGAAAGATCGGCTCGCCCTATCAGCCCGAACTCGCCATGGGCGCCGTCGCCGACAGCGGAACGCCTGTCGTGGTGCGCAACGAGGACGTGATCGAGCTCATCGGCGTCAGCGACGCTCGTTTCAACGAGGCCTGCGCGCACGAATGCGCCGAGATCGAACGGCGACGCAAACTCTACTTCGGCGCCCGGCGCCGCGCCGACGCAAGGGGCCGGGTCGCCGTCGTCGTTGACGACGGCGTCGCCACCGGCGCGACGACGCGCGCCGCGCTGCGGGCGGTGCGGGCGCAGGCTCCGAAGCTGCTGATCCTCGCCGTTCCGGTGGCGTCGACCGAAGCCCTCGACGCGCTGCGCGCCGAAGCGGACGAGATCGTCTGCCTCGAGGCGCATGAGTATTTTTATGGCGTCGGCGGCTATTACGCCGATTTCCGTCAGGTCTCCGATGACGAAGTGATCGAGCTGCTCGATCAGTACGGGACGGGCGCGGCGCGCGGCTAAATGCCTCAAGGCCCCGCGCGCCCGTCAGCCTGTTAATTTTCCTTCGTATCGGTTTTCGATAAGGTCGCGACGCCCCAACCGAGAAGTGGTTCGATACATGCACGACAAAAACCAGCCGGCCCCTTCCTCCGTCCGTGGCGACGGCCGCTATGTCCGCTTCTTTTCCGAGGTTGGCATAGAGGACGTTCCGCTCGTGGGCGGCAAGAACGCTTCCCTCGGTGAAATGTATCGCGAGTTGACGGCGAAGGGCCTTCGCGTTCCGAACGGCTTCGCGGTCACGGCCGAGGCCTATCGTCGCCTATTGGACGCCGCGGGCGCGTGGGATGCGCTGAAAGCGGCGCTCGAGGGGCTCAATCCGGACGATGTGGACGACCTCGCCCGCCGCGCCGCCCGCGCGCGCGACATCGTCTATGGCGCGGGCCTCCCTCCAGAGGTCGAGGCCGACATCCGCGCCGGGCTCGCGCGGCTTACCGACGAATATGGGCCGGACCTCTCGGTCGCCGTCCGCTCGTCGGCGACGGCTGAAGATCTGCCGAGCGCCAGTTTCGCCGGACAGCACGACACCTATCTCAACGTGCAGGGTCCGGCGGCCGTGCTCGACGCCGTCCGCCATTGTTTCGCCAGCCTCTTCACCGATCGCGCCATCCGCTACCGCATCGACAATGGCTTCGACCACTTCAAAGTGTTCAATTCCGTCGCCGTCATGAAAATGGTGCGCTCGGACCTCGCGGCCTCGGGCGTCATCTTCACGATCGACACCGAAACCGGCTTCGAGGACGTCGTCTTCATCACCGGCGCCTATGGGCTCGGCGAGAACGTCGTGCAGGGCGCGGTCGACCCAGATGAGTTCTATGTCTTCAAGCCGACCTACAAGGCCGGCAAGCGCGCCGTGTTGAAGCGGTCGCTCGGGCCGAAGAAGATCAAGATGATCTTCTCCAGCCGCGGCCGCGCAACGACGCGCAACATTCCGACCGACCGCAAGGAGCGCGAGAAATTCTGCATCACCGACGCAGAGGCGCTGGCGCTCGCAGGGCAGGCGATCGCCATCGAAGAACATTACAGCGCCAAGGCCGGCGCGCGTCGTCCCATGGATATCGAATGGGCCAAGGACGGCGTCGACGGCGAGCTCTATATCGTCCAGGCGCGGCCCGAAACCGTCGCCTCGCGAAAAAATCGCAACGTCGTCGAGGAATATCGCGTCAAGAAGCATGGACCGGTGAAGGTCGAGGGCCGCGCCGTCGGCGCCAAGATCGCCTTCGGCAAGGCGCGCGTCATCGAGCATGCAAGCGAGCTCTCGAAATTCGTCCCCGGTGAAATCCTCGTCGCCGACACGACCTCTCCCGACTGGGGCACGGTGATGAAGTCGGCCGCCGGCATTGTCACCAATCGCGGCGGACGCACGTGCCATGCGGCCATCGTCGCGCGCGAACTCGGCATTCCGGCGATTGTCGGAACCGATCAGGCGACGCATGTCATTCGCACCGGCGATCTCATCGCGGTGAGCTGCGCCGAGGGCGACGTCGGCAAGGTCTATGAGGGCGAGATCGACTTCGACGTCGTCAAGACGGACCTTACGAGCCTCGAGCGGCCGGCGACGCATCTCATGATGAACGTCGGCAACCCGGAAGTCGCCCTTGGCCTGTCCGCGCTGCCGAACGACGGCGTTGGCCTCGCGCGCATGGAGTTCATCATTTCGGAGTCGATCAAGGCGCATCCGATGGCGCTCATTCATCCGGAAAAGCTCGACGACAAGGAGCGCGCCGAGATCGCGCGACTCACGGCGCATTATCCGAGCCCGCGCGATTTCTTCGTCGAGCGCCTCTCCGAGGGCGTCGGAACGATTGCGGCGGCCTTCTATCCCAAGCCCGTCATCGTGCGCATGTCCGACTTCAAGAGCAATGAATATGCTACGCTGCTCGGCGGCCGCGCCTTCGAGGGCAGGGAAGAGAATCCGATGATCGGCTTTCGCGGGGCCTCTCGTTACGCGCACCCCAACTACCGCGAAGGCTTCGCACTCGAATGCGCGGCGATGAAGCGCGTTCGCGACGAACTCGGTCTTGCGAACGTCAAACTGATGATCCCCTTCTGCCGACGCGTCGAGGAAGCGGAGCGCGTGATCGCGCTGATGCGCGAACTCGGCCTCGAACGCGGCAAGAACGGCCTCGAAATCTATGTGATGTGCGAGATCCCCAACAACGTGTTGCTGATCGACGAATTCTCCAAGCATTTTGACGGATTCTCGATCGGCTCGAACGATCTCACCCAGCTGACCCTGGGGGTCGACCGCGATTCCGAAATCGTCGCCTTCGATTTCGACGAGCGCGACGCGGGCGTGAAGACGATCATCCGCTTGGCGATCGAGGGCGCGAAGCGCAACGGGCGCCATATTGGAATCTGCGGCCAAGCGCCGTCGGATTATCCGGAAATGGCGGAGTTCCTCGTGCGACTCGGGATCGATTCGATCAGCCTCAACCCTGATACGGTGCTGCACACGACGACGCGCCTCGTCGAACTGGAGAAGAATCTCGGCCGCGCACGTCGATAGCAGGCGCGCAATCGCGGGGTTGACACAGAGGCGACCAGCGACAGGTTCCCTTCATCGTCTCTGGCGCGGCGCGGCAAGGCGACGGCTTCTTTTCCTTCGAGAGACCTCTGACTTGCTGCGCGCTTGCGCCCAGGACCCGAGAAAAAGGGACAATCCGCATGGATAACTCTGTCAACGTCATCGCCTCGGCCGCCTTTGCCTGCGGCTTCGCCGTCCTCGTTTCAGCACCCGCGGCGGCGCTGCCCGTCGCCAGGGTCGGGGTCGACGCAACGCCCGCGACGGAGCCGGTCCACGCAGTGCGGGTGTGTGGCCCGCGCGGCTGTTTCTTGACGACCGCTGGTCATCGCCACGGCTGGCGCCGCTACGGCTGGCGGCCGCACCGCCATTGGGGGTGGCGTGGCCATCATTGGCGCTGACCCCATGTGAAAAACGGCCCGGCGGTACATCCGCGCTCGGGCCGTTTTTCTCCGGCGGAACGGGCCGCCGGCTCATCCAAGAGATAGGCGCGGATCCGGCCGCTGCAAGGTGAGCCGTCCGGCGCGCAAAACCATTAAACAATTCGTGGCTGTTGCGAGGCTGTCATAGCCGCGCACGCATAAAATATGCACTCTCGCCTGTGGTCATCGGCGCAGGCGGAACGGCGATTTGCAGCAGACTCGAAAGATTTTCGTCTTCGTGATGGCGGGGCAACTCCTCGCCGGCGCCGCGAACGCCGAGGACCGCGCGCCCGGCAAAGACGGTCCTGCGCCCGAGGCGGCCTCTCTGCTCAAGCGAAAATCCTTCGCCGACGCGCCCGACGGTCCCAAGGCGCTGCTGCGCCGGTACGGGGTCGACGCCGACGTCTGGGTCACGCAATTTTTCCAGGGGATCGCGGCGGGAGGCAATAACGGCGTCTCGCGCTACGGCGGCAAAGTCGACGGCTTCCTGAAGATCGACGCGGAAAAGCTCGGCCTGTGGCGGGGTCTGCGGATCAGCGCGCAATACGAGCATTACTTCGGGCTCAACATCAACAACAAGGACTTCGCCCTCGTCCCGGTGAACGCCGCGCAGGCATTCATCGCGAACGACAATTACCATTCGGCGCTGTCGCTCGTCGTGACGCAGCAGTTGAGTCAGCAACTCTCGCTCAGCGTCGGCAAGTTCAACACCATGACCCTCGCCGCGCAGACGCCGCTGATCGGCGGCGGCGGTCTCGACACGTTCATGAACCGCGCCTTCGCCCTGCCGTCGACCGGCATCGGCGTCGCGTCGCCAGGCACGGTCGCCGACCGGCTGATCGTGTCGCCACCTTACATTCTCGGTGGAATCGCGACGCTGAAGACGGATTTTGCGACCGCGACGCTCGTCTTCGCCGATCCGCGCAACGCCGCGAATCCGCGCGTCCTCCAGCGCCCCTTCGAGCGCGGCGTCGGCGTCGTCGGGGGCGTCACCGTGCCGATCGAGATCGGCGGGCTGCGCGGCTTTCATACGATTCGCGGCGGTTACAGCAATGCGCGCGGCTTCGACCTCGAGGAAACGGACGATCTCAGGGCGCGGCTGATCGCGCGTCAGCCCGTGACCAAGAAAGGGTTCTGGCTCGCGTCCTACGCGGTCCAGCAATATCTCGTGGCGAGCCCCGACAACCCCTCGGTCGGCTGGGGCCTCTTCGGCCTGGCGACTCTCTCGGACGGCAATCCGAACCCCGTGCGCTGGAGCGCGCTCGCCGGGCTCGCCGGCAATAATCTGCTGCCGGGCCGAGCCGACGATCAATGGGGCGTCGGCTTCTTCCATTATGGGCTGACGACGCCACTGCTCGCCGGCCTCGCCGAGCGGCGCATCTATCGGCGCAGCGAAGGCGGGATCGAGGCCTTCTACAACTGGGCGATCACGCCGTGGGTGCGCCTTTCGGGCGATCTACAAGTGGTGGAGCCGTGGAATGCGCTACGGCCGCGCGCAACCTTTATGGCGCTGCGGCTGCAGACGCGGTTTTAGTTCCAGGGCGCGGTGCCCGCCCCGTCGCCGCGTCGCGCCGACTCCCTCCCCGCGAGGGGAGGGGCTCGAACGCAGAGATGACAATGGGCCGCGTCAAACAGCCTGCATCGCCTCCGGCTTGGCGCGGCCGCGCTTCACCAACAGCTTGTTGAGCGCCGAGACATAGGCGCGCGCCGAGGCGACGAGCGTGTCCGGGTCGGCGCCGCGGCCGGTGACGGACTTGCCGTCCTCGGAGAGGCGCACGGAGACCTCCGCCTGCGCGTCGGTGCCTTCGGTGACGGCGTGGACCTGATAGAGCTCCAGCGTCGCCTCATGCGGGGCCAGCGCCTTGATGGCGTTGAAGATGGCGTCCACGGGACCATTGCCGGTCGCCTGATGGGTGACCTTGTCGCCGTCGATGTCGAGCGTCAGCGCCGCCGACTGCGGCCCATGCGTGCCGGCCATCACCATCAAGGCCAGCACCTTGATGTGGTCATGGGCGGTGACGATCTCGTCGTCGACGAGCGCGATCAGATCTTCGTCGTAGACGAACTTCTTGCGGTCGGCGAGATCCTTGAAGCGGTTGAAGGCGTCGTTGAGCTGGTTTTCGCCCAGATCATAGCCCAGCTCCTTGAGCTTCTCGCGGAAGGCGTGGCGGCCGGAATGCTTGCCCATGACGAGCGACGTCTTGGAGACGCCGACGCTTTCCGGCGTCATGATCTCGTAAGTGTGCGCATTCTTCAGCATGCCGTCCTGATGGATGCCGCTCTCATGCGCAAAGGCGTTCCGCCCGACGATCGCCTTATTGTATTGCACCGGGAAGGAGGTCACGGCCGACACCAGCTTCGAGGCGCGCGTCAGCAGCTTCGCGTCGATATTGGTGTGATAGGGCAGAATGTCGTGGCGCGTCTTCAGCGCCATCACGACTTCCTCCATCGCGGCGTTGCCGGCGCGCTCGCCGAGTCCGTTGACCGTGCATTCGACCTGACGCGCGCCGCCGCGCACGCCGGCCAGGGAATTGGCGACGGCGAGTCCCAGATCGTCATGGCAATGCACCGAGAAGATGGCCTTGTCGGCGTTGGGCACGCGCTCGCGCACCGTGCGGAACAGCTGCTCATATTCCTGCGGGGTCGTATAACCGACCGTGTCGGGAATATTGATCGTCGTCGCGCCCGCGTTGATCGCGGTCTCCACGCAGCGGCACAGGAAATCGATCTCCGTGCGGGTGCCGTCTTCCGCCGACCATTCCACGTCCGCGACATGATTGCGGGCGCGGCTCACCGAGGACGCGACCAGCTCCAGCACCCGCTCGGGCTCCATCTGGAGCTTGTATTTCATGTGCACCGGGGAAGTGGAGATGAAGGTGTGGATGCGCGGACGCTTGGCCTCGCGCAAGGCCTCGGCGCAACGGTCGATGTCCTTCTCCGAGGCGCGGGCGAGGCCGGCCACGGAGGCGTTCTTCACCCGGCGCGCGACCTCGGCGACGCTTTCGAAATCGCCGGGACTGGCGATGGGAAAGCCCGCCTCGATAATGTCGACGCCCATCTGATCCAGGAGATCGGCGACCTCCAGTTTCTCTTCCAGCGTCATCGAGGCGCCGGGCGATTGCTCGCCGTCGCGCAAGGTGGTGTCGAAAATGACGACGCGCGCGCTGTCCGTGGAGCCGTGTGCGGGATTGGTCATGTCGGAAACTTTCTGAAAGCTGCTCGCCCTCGAAGGGCCTGATGGTTTCTCGTCTTTAAATCCCCTGAAGGCCTGGGCGAGAGCCCTGCGGGCGATCAGGGGCGACGAAGCAGCAGCAGGCCGGCGAGCGGACGCAGGTCGGGCGTCACGGCGGCGCAAGCGCCGCGCTGTCCACGCGCCTCTACGGCTCTATATGTGGCGTAAGCAACAGCCACGATTCACAGTCCTCGCTTAACGGCCAATGGCCGAAATCGCTTCAGGATAAGCAAACGCGTGGCCGCGCGCAAGCCAAGGCCGGCGGCGCAACGGGTGCATCCCCGAGCGCCGCAAGGTTAACGAAAGTTAAGCCGGACTTGCATTCGTTTTTTTACATTTTCGTCGGTTTGGGGCTCTTGCCCAAAGCGCCGAATGAGCCCTAACATCATCCCTATGGTTAAAACCGCTTTCTCCATTCGCCACGCTCGACCCGGCGACGCCGAGGAAATCGCGCGCGTCCACGACGCCTCCTGGCGCGACGCCTATCGTGGCGTCATCCCGGGCGTCGAACTCGAGCGCATGATTGCGCGGCGGGGACCGAGGTGGTGGCATTCGGCGATCGTGCGCGGCACGGGACTGCTGGTCCTCGACTGTGACAAGCGGATCGGCGGCTATTCGACCTATGGGCGCAATCGCGTGCCCTCCATGCCCTATTCGGGCGAGATTTTCGAACTTTATCTTGCGCCCGAATATCAGGGCCTCGGCCTGGGCCGCCGATTGTTCGGCGCCGCGCGGCGTGAACTCGCCGAGCACGGTTATCTGTCGACCATCGTCTGGGCGCTCGCCGACAATGAGAAGGCGCTCGCCTTCTATCGCAGCCTCGGCGGCCAGACCGTGCGGCGGGCGGAGGAGCGCTTCGGCTCCGACATGCTGACCCGCGTCGCCTTCGGCTTCGTCTCGGCGCCCGTGCGGTAACCGGCCGCCTTAGCCGCCGCGCAGCCGCACGAGAATCTCCTTGGTCGCAAAGCCGTCTGCCGGCTGAATGCCTTCCGCAAGCTGAAAGGCGTGCACGGCGTTGCGGCTGGTTCGGCCGAGCTTCCCGTCGATCGTCCCGTGGTAATGGCCCTTCTCGGTGAGCAATTGTTGCATGGCCTTGACGTCTGCGGTCGAGAGCGGGGCGACCCGCGGCCAGGGGGCGAGCGGAATGTCGTGGCCCGCGATGCGCTCGGCGAGGACCGCGACCGACATGGCGTAGGCGTCGGAGGTGTTGTACTGGCGGATGACCTCGAAATTATCCGAAATCAAGAAGGCCGGCCCGTGCGCCCCGGCGGGGAGATAGAGGCTCGCCGCGCCGCTCGCCGGCAGCGCGGCGCCGTCGGCGCGCATGACGCCGAGCGCGCGCCAGCGCGGGAAGTCGAGATCGAAAGCGGCGTAGTCGAAGGCGTCCGGCAGCCGCACCTCCGTCACCGCCGGCAGCCCCGCGGCCCAGCCTGATTTGGCCAAGAAATTGGCGATGCTCGCGACGGAATCCGCGTGCGAGCGCCAAATGTCCGGCGCGCCCGTCCCCGCGTCGCTCTCGGCGTATTTGAGATAGGCCGAAGGCATGAACTGCGGCTGGCCCATGGCGCCCGCCCAGGAGCCCCGCAACTGGCTGCGCGTCGCATAGCCCTTTTCGAGCATGACGAGCGCGGCGACGAATTCCTCGATGAAGGTCTCGGCGCGGTGGCCTTTCCAGGCGAGCGTCGCCAGCACCTTCAGCGCGTCGGCCCCGCCCGTCGCGACGCCGAAATTGCTCTCGACGCCGAGGATGGCGACGATGATCTCGCCCGGGACGCCGTGGCGGTCCGTCGCTCGCCGCAGCGGGCCCGCAAGTTCGGCGGCGACCGACTGGCCGCGCGCGACGCGACCATTTGTCACTGAGGCGGCGAGATAGGCGGGAATGGAAATCGTGAATTCCGCCTGCGCCTTTGGTTTGGCGAGGACGCCGGGCTCCGGCGCGAGGCCCGAGACCGCCGACTCGAAGGTCTCCCGCGAGACGCCGGCCGCCTGCGCCGACGGCCATAATCCTTCAACGAATGCGCTGAAATCTGCGCCGCGCGCCGGCCAGGCGGCGGTCAGGAGAGCCAGCGAGAGGCCCCGCAAGGCGGCGCGTCGATCCGTGAGAAGGCCCGTAGAGCTGTTTTTTGTCATGGCCTTAACGACGCTCTTGTTTGGAAATCTTTCACTTTGCGGCATTTGACAGCGCCGCTGCGCTGCCGTCTACTGAACTTCAAGAGTTTTTCAAGGGGCGAGACCTCTCGCATTGGACCTTCTATGACGCATCAGCCCACTGGCAGAAGCTTCGATCATTCCCGTCGTTTGCGCGAACAGCCCGCAGGCGTGCCGGTCGATCCCAAGACGCGGCTGCGCAACGCCGGCCTGCGTCCGACGGTGCAGCGGCTGGCGCTCAGCAAGCTGCTGTTCGGCAAGGGCGACCGCCATGTCAGCGCCGAGGCGCTGCACGCCGAGGCGCGCGAAGCCGGCCTCACCATGTCGCTCTCGACCGTCTATAATACGCTGAACCAGTTCGCCGAGGCGGGACTTCTGCGCGAGATCGCGGTGCAGGGCCCGCGCACCTATTTTCACACCCGCACCTCGCCGCACCATCACTTCATGGACGAAGCGACGGGCCGCATGTTCGACGCCGCCGACGGCTCGGTCGAATTCGCCCGCCTCCCGGCCCCGCCCGAGGGCATGGAAATCGTCGGCTGCGACGTGATCATCCGCATCCGCCCGAAGAAGGGGTGAGCGGCGACGCGGAGGCCAGCGGCAAGGCGGAGCGCCTCGCCCGGAAGATCTGGCTTCTCTACGCCATCGCGACAATCACGGCCGCGCTCGTTTTGCTGGCCATCTACGTCAACGCCTATGACGACTACGATGTGGGCGAGCGACTTCGCGGCCTCGGGCGTTTCACGCGCCGCGCCATGCTGATTCTGTCCTTTCCGATTTCACTGCCCGCGGGCGCGCTGGCGGCGGGCCCGCTCAGCGGCGCCTTTGGCTGCGGCGACGACAACGAGCCCTGCGCAATTTTCGTCATCTGGCAGACGCTGTTCGTGGCGCTGGCGGCGCAGATCGTCTTGCTGCGGTTGGCGATCGGGCGGCGTTGGCGGCAGCGTCCGGAAACTCGGCCGACCTCCTGATGGAAGACGCCCGGTCTGCGTCACGCTTCGAGACGCCTGCTGCGCAAGCTCCTCTAGCATGGGGGTCTCCTTTACGACGGGCCAAAAACTCAGGCCTCATCGTGAGGAGCCGCCGAAGGCGCGTCTCGAAGGCCTCATCGTGAGGAGCCGCCGAAGGCGGCGTCTCGAAGGCCTCATCCTGAGGAGCCGCCGAAGGCGGCGTCTCGAAGGACGAGGCCGCCTCGCAGGCGTGTCAACAAGCTGAGGGCGGCGGCGGCGAACGCTCCGCCCTTTCCCCCTCACGCCAGAAGCTTCTTCAATTCCGCCTTGAGGCCCTCGGCCACATCCGGCCGCGCCAGCCCGAAGGCGACGTTGGCGGCGAGGAAGCCGAGCTTGGAGCCCGTGTCATAGGTGCGGCCGTCGAAGCGCACGCCATGGAAGGGGCGCTCTTTGGCGAGGTGGATCATGGCGTCGGTCAATTGGATTTCGCCGCCCGCGCCCTTCTCGCCCTTTTCGAGCAGCGCGAAAATCTCGGGCTCCAGAATATAGCGCCCCGAAATGATGAAATTGCTCGGCGCCGTCCCCTGCGGGGGCTTCTCGACCATGCCGGTGATTTCAAAGGTCGCGCCATAGTCCTTGCCCTTGGCGACGATGCCGTATTGATGCGTCTCCTCGGGCTTCACTTCCTCGACGGCGATGATGTTGCCGCCATGCTTTTCATAGGCCTCGACGGCCTGGGCGAGGCAGCGCGCCGTCTGACCAGGGGCGGGGAGGGTGATCATGTCGGGGAGCAGCACGGCGAAAGGCTCGTCGCCGATGATCTCGCGCGCGCACCAGACGGCGTGGCCGAGGCCGAGCGGCGCCTGCTGGCGGGTGAAGCTCGTGGCGCCGGCCTTCGGCAGGTCCGCCATCAGCGCTTCATATTCCTTGGTCTTGTTGCGGCGCTTGAGCGTGTCCTCGAGCTCATAGGCCATGTCGAAATGATCTTCGATCATCCCCTTGCCACGCCCGGTCACAAAGACAAAATGCTCGATGCCGGCCTCGCGCGCTTCGTCGACGACATGCTGCACGACGGGGCGGTCCACGACCGTGAGCATCTCCTTGGGCACAGCCTTGGTCGCCGGAAGGAATCGCGTGCCGAGTCCGGCGACAGGAAAGACAGCCTTGCGAATGCGCTTGGTCATGAGGGTCCGTTTCAAGTGACGTTTCAACGAGCCTTACCCGGCCTGGGCCGGCGGGCGCGACTTTAGACCTAAATTTGGCGAGTGCGGCGTTAATTTGGCGCGCCTTCGGGCGGGAAAGGGTTCAAATGGCGATTTTGGTGACCGGCGGCGCCGGCTATATCGGCAGCCACACGGTGCTCGAACTCATCGATGCGGGCGAACAGCCGGTCGTTCTCGACGATCTCTCGACCGGCTTCCGCTGGGCCGTGCCGGAGGGCGTGCCGATCTTCATCGGCGACGACGGCGACGAGGCGCTCATCGCCGACATCATCGCCCGCCACGACATTAAAGCCATCATCCATTTCGCGGCGAAGATCGTGGTGCCGGAATCGGTCGCCGACCCCTTAGGCTATTATCTCAACAATACCGCCAAGGCGCGCAATCTCATTGCGACGGCGGTCGCCTCCAAGGTCAAGCATTTCATCTTCTCCTCGACCGCGGCGGTCTATGGCGATCCCGACGAATTGCCGGTGACGGAGGACGCCACGCTCAAGCCCGTCTCGCCCTATGGCCGCTCCAAGCTCATGGTCGAGTGGATGCTGGAGGACGTGGCGCGCGCCCATGACCTCGCTTATGTCGTGCTGCGCTATTTCAACGTCGCGGGCGCCGATCCGAAGGGCCGCTCCGGCCAGTCGACGCCGAACGCCACCCATCTCATCAAGGTCGCGGCGCAGACCGCGCTCGGCAAGCGCGACCGAATGCAGGTGTTCGGGACGGATTATCCGACGCCCGACGGCACCTGCGTTCGCGATTATATTCAGGTCACCGACCTCGCCCGCGCGCATCTCGACGCGCTCAGGCATCTGCGCGGCGGCGGCGAAAGCCTCATCGCCAATTGCGGCTATGCGCACGGCTTCTCGGTGCTCGAAGTCATCGAGGCGGTCAAGCGCGTGTCGGGCGTGGATTTTACGGTCGACTACGCGCCGCGCCGCCCCGGCGATCCGGCGGCCATTGTCGCCTCCAACGCCCGCGCCCGCGACATCCTCGGCTGGACGCCCCAACACGACAATCTCGACGAGATCGTCCGGCAGGCGCTCGACTGGGAGAAGCGGCTGAGCGGAACGTCCGCGTGAGCCTCAGGCGCGTCTGAGGATTGGGACAGGCCTCGCCGCGCGCCGCGCGTCGACCTCTTCCTTGGCGGCGCGGTCGATCAGCGACACCGAGGGGCGCTCCAGGATCAGCCGCCTCAGCTCCTCGGCCACCTGCCGCGCAGCCTCGCGCATCTCCTCGGGAAGCCGCCGGTTTTCCGACAGATAGCTCGCTTCGAGCAGCTTGAGACGGAGCACCGCCGGCCCGGCGGCCTCGAGAAATTCGCGGTCGGCGAATCCCAACTGGGACAAAATGTCTTTTGCCCGCATGACAATCCTCGCATGGCGTCTCTCCTTCCCAAATGGGAGGGCCATCATGAACATGACGCACGAATCGAAGATTACGGCGCAGCTCTGGCGCGAAGCTTATGCTTTGCCATTCGTCTCCAGCCTGTCGACGATGGTTTTCAAAGTCTTCAGCCGGGCGAATTTCTTGTCATTGGCTTCGACCAGCGTCCAGGGCGCGTGGCGCGAGCTGGTGCGGTCGACCATGTCGGTCATCGCCGCTTCGTACAGCGCCCATTTCTCGCGGTTGCGCCAATCCTCCGGCGTCAGCTTGTAGCGCTTGAAGGGCTTGGCCTCGCGGTCCTGGAACCGGCGCAGCTGTTCGTCGGCGGAGATGGCGAGCCAGAATTTGATGACGACATAAGCGTTGTCATGGAGCTCGCGCTCGAAGTCGTTGATCTCCTGATAGGCGCGCATCCAGTCTTCCGTCGCGGCGAAGCCCTCGACGCGTTCGACGAGCACGCGCCCATACCAGCTGCGGTCGAAAATCGCGACGTCGCCGCGCCGCGGGACGTTGCGCCAGAACCGCCACAGATAGGGGCGCGCGCGCTCCTCGTCTGTCGGGGCGGAGACGCCATGCACGCGGAAGCGGCGCGGGTCGAGCGCCTCCCGCACGCGCCGGATGGCGCCGCCCTTTCCGGCGGCGTCATTGCCCTCGAAGACGATGACGAGGCCGCGACTGTCGAAGCTCTTCGCGGTCGTCGCCTCGGTGAGGCGCTGCTGCAGCGCCCGCAGCTCCTGTGAATAGCTCGCCGGGTCAGCGGCTTGCGTCAGGTCGAGCGCCCCGACGAGGCTGGGCTTGGGCAGATCGTTGGCCGGCGCGGCGATCGCCAGCGTGCGGGGCGAGGGCGGCGCGTCGGTCGCCGCGCGGCTCAAGGTTTGAAGCAGCAGATCGCCGACGGCGGCGTCGCGATAGAGCGGATCGGCGGCCGGCACGACGGCCCAGGGCGCGTCGCCGGTCGAGGTGCGTTCGATCATCTCGAGCGCCGCCTCGGCAAGCTTGGCGATGTCTCTCGCGCTGTCGAATTCGTCCCACTCGACGACCGCCGGCCGGCGCAGCGCGCCATTCCCCTGCCGCAGCTTCTTCAGGCGCCGCCGTGATTCGGCGAAATCCATATGCAGCCAGATCTTCAAGAGATGCACGCCCTCGTGGCGCAACATCTCCTCCGCCCGGATCGATTCCTCCAGCGCCTTTTCATAGGCGCTCCTGCCGAGCCGGCCGAGGGCGCGGTTGCGCAAAAGGCGGTGGTGCCAGGAGCCCAGCACGAGGCCGATGCGTCCCTTGGCGGGGACGTCGCGCCAGTAGCGCCAGGCGCCGGGCCGCGCCCGCTCCTCGTCGGTCGGCCGCCCGTAGGAGAGGGTCTCGACGAAATGGTCGTCGAGCCAGTCATACAGCCTGTTGACGATCTCGCCCTTGCCGACGCCGTCGGCGCCGTTCACGAGCACCATGACGGCGGCGTTTTTCCGATCCGCGACCTCGAATTGCGCATCGAGCAGCTTTTCCCGCAGCCGCGCTTCCGCGTCCTCGAACTCGGTCTTGGTCATGACATGCGGCAAGGAGGCGGATTCGAACATGGCGGCTTCCTGCAATCTAACTTTTCAAACAGGCCCGCTGTGGTAGATGTTTGAGTCGCGGGTCCCGTAGCTCAGCAGGATAGAGCAGCGGTTTCCTAAACCGAAGGTCACAGGTTCGAATCCTGTCGGGACCGCCACGAGAATTTGGTCTCCCGCGCCGAGACTGTCGGCCTCACCGTCATGCGCGCCCCGGGCGGATGCGTCGGACGGGTCGTTTGCACTGAAGGCGGCGGAGCCGCGAGCCTTCCGCGACCGCCGCCGCGGTCCGGACTTTGGATTGACGGCCCGTCTCTCACGCGAAGACGGGCCGTCAGCCCCGTCTGCCCACCCGCAGACCGCGCATGCAGGCTCTTGCCGGCCTTTTTCCCGCGCAGACGGCACGATACGCGCCGGCCCGAGGGACGCCAGTTGTGGAATCTACGTGCCGGGCGCCGCACGCTGCGTCGCTTTCGTTCCGCCGGCGCGGCAACAATTCGAAGGCCCTTGTCGCGCGCGGGGTCACGCCCGCCGGATGCGTGGACGCCGTTAAAGGCGAGCCCCCTAGCCTTCGTCGCCTTTTTCATCGACCGGGCAATAATCCTTTTTCCAGGGAAGCGCCTCGAAGGCCGGCTCGTAGCCGCGGTCGCGGTAGTCCTGCTCGGAAATTTCCAATCCAATGCGACCCACCTCGACGAACGCCATGTTGGGTTTTCCCGCTTCGCCCGGCGTCCGATAACGCCCCTGCGGTTGCTCTGTCACGCTCACGCTCCTCATGAAAAATCAACGTGGATAGTTTGGGGCGCGGGCCGGGGCAGCGCAATGTCTGGCGCACGCGCGCGCCGACCGCGCCGATAATAACGATACGAAAATTTCCCGCTGCGACGACGCGCCTCTCGTCTGGCCTGCGGCGGTGCGATCGCCTAGCATGCAGGACAATCAAGCTATATTAACGTCCCGCCGATTGCGTTCTCGAAATAACAGGAATTCCCGCATGGCCCTCAAGGGTTCTTTTCGCGCGCCGACAGCGTTCCTGCCTTTGGCTGCGGCGCTCGCCGTTGTCGGCGCGGCGTCTTTTTGGGGGCTTGCGCAATTCAATAAGGCCGCGCCCATCAAGGTCGGCGTCTTACATTCGCGCTCCGGCCCCATGGCGATCAGCGAAAATTCCATGGTCGATGCGGAACTGCTGGCGATTGAAGAGATCAACGCCAAGGGCGGACTTCTGGGCCGCAAGATTTTGCCCGTCATCGCCGACGGAAAATCCGACTGGCCGACTTTCGCGAAAGAGGCCGAACGCCTGATCGTTGAAGAAAATGTCTCGATTATTTTTGGATGCTGGACCTCGGCGAGCCGAAAAACCGTTGCGCCGGTGATCGAAAAATACGGTCAGCTGATGGTCTATCCCATGGCCTATGAAGGCCTCGAACAGTCTCCGAATATTATTTACACCGGCGCCGCGCCCAATCAGCAGGTCATTCCCGCCATCAAATGGAGCCTCGATCATCTGGGCAAGAAATTCTATCTGATCGGCTCCGACTATGTCTGGCCGCGCAGCATCAACGAGATCATGAAAGACACAATCCGCGCGCTGGGGGCGGATCTCGTCGGCGAGGATTATATCTTTTTCGGAAGCTCCAATGTCGCCAAGGCGGTCGATAGAATAAAGGCGGCGCAGCCGGACGTGGTGTTGAGCTCGGTCGTCGGCGATTCCAATAAGGCCTTTTATCAAGCGCTCACCGACGCCGGACTTTCCGCCGACAGGTTGCCCGTCGTGTCCGTTAGCATCGGCGAGGAGGAGCTGCGCAGCCTGCCGATTGCAAGCCTCCAGGGCCATTACAGCGCCTGGAATTATTTCGAAGCGATCAAGACGCCCGAAAACGAACGCTTTCTTGCGAATTTCCGCAAGAAATACGGTGAGAACCGCGTCACCAGCGACGTGATTGCGACCTCTTATTTCAGCGTCAGACTCTGGGCCAAGGCGGTTCAGGAGGAGCAGTCGCTCGACGTCGAACGCGTGCGACGCACCATGCTGACAGAGACGCTCGACGCCCCCGAGGGCCTGGTTTCCGTCGACCCTTACACCCAGCACAGCTGGCGATCTTTTTCCGTCGGCAAAATCAGGCCCGACGGCCGGATCGAGGTTGTCTGGACGGTGAACCGCCCGATCCGTCCCGTGCCCTATCCGCCCTCGCGCACAAAGGCGGAGTGGGACGCATTTCTAACGGCCATGTACAACCGATGGGGGGGCCGCTGGGCCAATCCCATAGAGGCGAACTGATCGATGAAGCCTCTCAGCCTGCTGCGCAGCTCGATCGGCGCCAAAATCATTTTCTGGTTTCTCGTCATCAATCTCGTGTCCTGCGGATTGCTCGCCTGGCGCACCTACGACATCTCGCGCGAGTCGCTCGAGCAGGCCGTGCAAACCTCGCTGCAGGTCGTCGCCAAGAAGAAAGTCGAACAACTCGAGAATCTGACGCTCGAAAAAATCCGAAGCGTCGAAGCGTTGATGCATACGCCCTCGATCAGTGAAGCGGCGCGCGAATTTTCCCAGGCGTTGCAGGCGGGCGGCGCGGACTCGGAGGCCTATCGGCAGGCCGTGGCGAAGCATGGCCCGCCGCTCAGCCGCCTCGCAGATCGATTCAACTATGTGGATTGCGCGCTTCTTTCGCCCGCCGGCGACATTCTGTTCAACCAATCCGGCGCCGACGTCTTCAAGGGAAATCTGCGCGGCGACACGGAACTCGCCGACGCGATCGATCGCGCGCGAACCTTGCTGCAAGCCGAGATCTCGGCCTTTCAGATCTATCCGGGGATGACCGAACCGGCCGCCTTTATCGCGGGGCCCATTCTCGACGATGGCGTCGTCATCGCCGTCGTCGTCTTTCAGCTCGACAATCGCGAGCTCTACAGCGCGGTCAACGATTACACCGGCCTTGGCGAGACGGGAGAGGTGCTCGTCGCCGCCCATCTCGATCGGGACCAGATGGTCATCGTCAATCCGCTGCGTCGCGACGCCTCCAAGGCCTTCAGCATTCGCGCGCCGCTGACGGGGGGCGCTTATCCGGCGCTGGCGCGGGCGCTGGCCGGCGTTCACGGCTCGGGCCTCTTCGACGATGTCGAGGAGAAGCCCGTCGTCGCTTCATGGACCTATGTCCCGTCGTTTCGCTGGGGCATGGTCGTGCAGCAGCGGGCCGAGGAGGCCTTCGCCCTCACGCGGGCCGAGCGAAGCGCGACGCTGACGCTGCTGCTGTTCATGATGCCGCCGATCATCGTCCTGGCGCTCGCGGTTGCGCGCACCATCACCCGGCCGATCAAGACGGCGGTTCGCGTCGCCGAGCAGGTCGCGGGCGGCAATCTCGACGCCAAGTTCGAAATCACCAGCCGCGACGAAACCGGCCATCTTCTCGCCGCCATCCAATCGATGACCGGCGAATTGCGCGAGCTTTACAGTTCGATGGAGGACAAGATCAAAGCGCGCACGCGCGAGCTCCAGCGCGCCAATGAGGAGCTGCTGGTCGCGCGAGTGGCGGCCGAGGAGGCCAGCAAGACGAAAAGCGCCTTTCTCGCCAATATGAGCCACGAGCTGCGCACGCCGCTTAACGCCATCATCGGCTACAGCGAAATGCTTCAGGAAGACGCGCTCGACAAAGGCGACGACGAGCCTGTCGAAGATTTGAAGAAAATCGAGAGCGCCGGCCGCCATCTGCTCGGCCTCATCAACGACATTCTCGATCTCTCGAAGATCGAGGCCGGAAAAATGGAGGTCTTTGTCGAGCGCGTCGAGATCGGCCGGCTCGTGAAGGAAGTGATGTCGATCGTCGCGCCCCTGGCGGAGAAGAACGGCAATGCGCTCGAGCTCCACTGTCCGCACGACATCGGCGGCTTCTCGTCGGATGAGACGAAAGTCAAGCAATGCCTGCTCAATCTGATGAGCAACGCCAATAAGTTCACGAGCAACGGCAAAGTGACGCTGAGCGTGGAGCGGGACGAAAACGCGGTCGTGCTGTTTCGCGTTTCCGACACGGGCCTCGGCATGACCGACGAACAACTCGGCCGGCTCTTCCAGGCCTTTACGCAAGCCGACGCCTCGACCACCAAGCGCTTTGGCGGAACGGGTCTGGGCCTCGCGATCACCAAGCATTTCTGCACCGCCCTGGGCGGCGACATCTTCGTCGAAAGCGCGCTCGGCGCCGGATCGACTTTTACGATGACGCTTCCCGATCAGCAGAAAAGCCCCGAGAAGGAAAAGGTCGAGCCGCAGGCCGAGGCGTCTCATGCGACGATCCTTGTCGTCGACGACGACGCGACGGCGCGTGACCTGCTGACGCGGACGCTGGAGAGCAAGGGTTATCGGGTCATCGCTGCGCGCAACGGGCTCGAGGCGCTCGCCTTGGCGCGACAGCACAAGCCGCAAGCCATTACGCTCGACGTCATGCTGCCGCAACTCGACGGCTGGAGCGTTCTGAAGCAATTGAAGGAAGATCCAGAGCTTCGAGCCATTCCCGTCATCATGGTGACAATCCTCAACGAGCGCGGATTGGCGATCCCACTTGGCGCGGCGGAGCTTTTGACAAAGCCGATCGACCGGCAGCGTCTGACCACTCTGCTGGCGCAATATTGCAGCGCGCCCGCTGAAAACCGGGTGTTGATCATCGAAGACGATGCGGCGACGCGCGAGCTTTTGTGCCGGTCCGTATCGGGCGCCGGCTATCAGGCCGCAGCCGCCGTCAATGGCCAGGACGGACTCGACTGGATCGCCAGAAACCCCGCGCCCGACCTTATCCTGCTCGATCTGATGATGCCGAAACTGGACGGCTTCGGCTTTCTGCGGGAATTGCGCAAACGTCCGGCCTACGACCGCCTCCCGGTCGTCATCGTCACTGCGAAAGAGCTGAGCCCCGAAGACATGCGCGACCTGGCGGCGCTGCACGCCGACATCGTCACCAAGGATCACGACTATCTTGGAGAGCTCGTTTCCATTATGCGTCAATCGCTCGAGTCGAGCGGCGGCGTGCATTTTCATTGATTGCGGAGACCGAAGACGTGGTGAAGATTCTGCTTGTCGAAGACAATGAAATGAACCGGGACATGCTGTCGCGGCGTCTCAAGCGGAACGGTTACGCGGTGGTGATCGCCGTCGACGGACAGCAGGGCGTCGAGATGGCCGCGTCTGAATCGCCGGACCTCATCCTGATGGATATGAGCCTGCCGGTGATCGACGGATGGGAAGCGACGCGGCGCGTAAAGGCCAATGAGGCGACGCGCGCCATTCCGGTGATCGCCCTGACGGCGCACGCCATGGCGGGGGATCGCGAGAAAGCCATTGAAGCGGGCTGTGAGGACTATGACACCAAGCCCGTTGAAATCACGCGGCTGTTGGGGAAGATCACGGCTCTGCTCACCCCTGGAGCCGCCTGATGCGCGCTTATTTACAGTAAGCCCAGATGACGACGCAGGGCGACGTCCCCTCGGGGAGGACCGATCGGGCGCTGATCACCTATATTCGGCAGGAGCTGAGCGCGCCGGCGCAAGCCATCGCGGGCTATGCCGAAATGCTGCTCGAGGAAGCCGAAAGGAGCGGCAGCGACGATTTTCGCGACGATCTGGCGCGCATTCAAAGCGCCAGCCGTGCGCTCAACGGGCTGATCGCCTCGCTCGTCGATCCCGCGCGGTCCCGGCATGGGCCGGACGCTCACGACGCGGAAGAATATCGGCGTCGGCTGCGGCATGATTTGCGCACGCCGATCAACGCCATCAAAGGCTACGGCGAGATGCTGCGCGAAGACGCAACGGAGCTGGAGGACGCCGGCGCATTCGTCGCGGATCTGGACCAGCTCCTCGCGGAGGCGTCCCGCCTGCTCATTCGCATCGACGGCCTCGTGGATTTCTCGCTGCCCCAAAGCGAAGCCGCGAACGCCGGCGAGGGGCCGGTCTCGGCCAAGGTCGTGGATCGGTTTTTGAAATCAGTGCAGCCGATCGCCGCGGGAGAGGCCGACTCCGCTGCGCTGCTGCCGAGCAAAATCCTTGTCGTCGACGACAATGCGTCGAACCGCGACCTTCTCAAAAGGCGCCTCGAACGCCAGGGCCACTCCGTTGTTCTCGCGGAGGGTGGATCCGCCGCTTTGGCGATCGTCGAGAGCCAGAACTTCGATCTCGTGCTGCTCGATCTGCTGATGCCGGACGTCAACGGCTTCGACGTCCTCGTTGCGCTCAAATCGAGCCTGTCGCTGCGTGATATTCCGGTGATCATGATCTCCGCCTTGCAGGAGATCGACTCGATCGTGAGATGTATCGAGGCCGGCGCGGAAGATTATTTGACGAAGCCCTTCGATCCGGTGTTGCTGCGCGCACGTGTGGGCTCGTCGCTGGAAAAGAAACGCCTGCGCGACCGCGAGCGTGAGGCCTTGGCGGCGCTGCATGTGGAAAAAGAGCGCTCGGAACAGCTCCTCCTCAATATTCTCCCCGCGCCGATCGTCTCGCGTCTGAAGGGCGGCGAGACGGTCATCGCCGATCATCTTGCGAATGTCACCATTCTCTTCGCTGATTTCGTCGGCTTCACCGAGTTGTCGTCGAAACTGCCGGCGCCGGAACTGGTCGGGGTTCTGAGCCGCGTTTTCTCGAGCTTCGACGCGCTCGCGCTCGACTTCGGGGTCGAGAAAATCAAGACGATCGGCGACGCTTATATGGCCGCCTGTGGGCTCTTCGGAACGAGAGAGGATCACGCGGAGGCCGTCGCCGACATGGCCATGGCGATGATGGACGCGCTGAACCGCCTCAATGCGGATTTGCCGGCGCCGCTCGAGATCAGGATCGGCGTCAACTCCGGCGACGTGGTCGCGGGCGTGATCGGCACGCACAAATTCGTTTACGATATCTGGGGCGATACGGTGAATGTGGCGAGCCGGCTCGAGTCGCACAGCCTGCCGAGCCGCATTCAGATTTCCAGATCGACGCATGAGCGCTTGCGCGGGCGCTATTTATGCGAAGCGCGCGGCGGCCTCGAAGTCAAGGGCAAGGGCCTGATGGAAACCTATTTCCTGATCGGCCGAGCATGAGCGAGCGCATTCGCGCCGCCTGTCGATCGAGCCTTCAGGAATGTTGGAATGTCCGCTTTCGTCGTTTGCGCCTGCGTGGTCGGCAGGCCATGCGGAAAGCCGCTCCTGCTTCGACGACTTTCGTCGGCCTTGCGGGAGTCTGAGGTCGAGAGCCCCAGAGTCCGGGGATGTGTTGTCGCGCCACTTGGCTCAGCGAACGCTGCGTAGCAGCGCCTGAATCGCCTCGACAGACGCCGGCTTGGTCAGATGTGCGTCGAAGCCGGCTTCCTGTGTGCGGCGCCTGTCTTCCACCTGGCCCCAGCCGGTCAATGCGACGAGAAGAGGACGTTTGCCGGCAGACGTCTTGCGAATGCGGCGCGCGGTCTCATAACCATCGAGGCGGGGCATGCCGACGTCGAGGAAGATCAGGTCGGGGTCGAACTCGTTGACGAGGTCGACGCCGGAGAGGCCGTCGTAAACGACGCGGACCGTCGCGCCCAGGCTTTCGAGAAGCAGGCCGACGCTGTCGCCGACATCGCGATCGTCGTCGATAACGAGCGCCCGTGGCGAGGACGCGCCGTCGGCGACCAGCCGGTCCGATCCAGGCTCCGCCGGCGCGGGCGCCGGGGCAAGCGGCAGCCAGACGATGAATTCGCTGCCGCTTCCAGGCCCATCGCTTCGCGCCGCGATGCGGCCGCCATGCAATTCGACGAGCTTGCGAACCAGCGCCAGGCCGATGCCGAGCCCGCCTTCCGAAAGGCGCGCGTGACGGTCGATCTGCGCGAAGAGATCGAAGACCCGCGGCAGCATATCGGCCGCGATGCCGACGCCATTGTCGCGAATGCGCAAGACGGCTTCGTCGCCGTCGCGCGCGCCTTCGACGACGATGACGCCGCCCGGCGGCGTATATTTCGCGGCGTTGTTGACGAGGTTCGTCGCAATCTGCGCGAGCCGCAAAGAATCGCCCGACACCCACAGCTCATCGACGATTTTCGTCGTGACGCGATGGCCCTTCTTGTCGATGAGCGGCTGACAGCTCTCCAAGGCGTCGCGCAAGAAGGTCGACAAGGGAACGCTTTCCTGGCGCAAATCGATCTTGCCCTGGTTGATGCGCGAGATTTCGAGAAGCTCGTCGACGAGACGCACGAGATGGTCGACCTGACGCTGAACCATATCGAGCGTCGCGGCGTCGGCGTCGTTCGGCCCATGCTTCATCCGCATGACGTGCACGGCGTTGCGGATCGGCGCCAGCGGATTGCGCAATTCGTGGGCGAGCGTCGCGAGAAAGTCGTCCTTGCGGCGATCCGCCTCCTTGAGCGCCAATTCCGCCGCCTTGCGTTCGGTGATGTCGCGCACGAAGGCCTGCATGCCGCAGACGTTTCCCCTCGCATCGAGGACAGTCCACGTCCGCATGCTCACTGGAAAGACGACGCCATTCTCGCGCCGGTATTCCTTGTCGTATTCCGCCGACCGTCCATAGGGCAGGATTTGTTCCCGCACGATCGCGTCCTCCATCGCGTGCCAGCGCTCAGGCGTGAGATCGCGATAGGTGAGTTGCTTCAGCTCCTCCAGTGAGTAGCCGAGCATCGCCTGATAGGCCGGATTGGCGTCGATGATGCGGCCGGCCATATCGACCGTGACGACGCCGTCCGGTGTCCGCTCGAACAGCGCCTGATAGCGCAGCGCGCTTTCGCGCTGGGCGTCGAGCGCGAACTGGCGTTCGAGCATGTCCGCGGCCTGGCGGGCGAGCGCGTCGAAGAGCGCCAATTCATGCTCGCTCGGTTCATGAGGCGCGCGCCAGTGCGTGGAAATGGCGCCAATGAGACGGCCGTCGCGCGCGAAGAGGGGCGTCGACTGGACGGATCTGATCCCGCTCAGCCGCCAATGCCCCAGTGATTGCGTCCCCTTGGCGAATTCCGCCTCTTCGACGTCCGTCGTGATCAGGCGCCGACCTTGTCTCAGCGCATGGCTGCAACTCGAGCCGCTCGACAAAGAAGTTCGCTCCCAGAAGGCCGCCGAGTCCGGATGAAAGCCTTTCCAGGCCAGGAGATGCAATTCGTCCTGTTCAGAATCGTACATTTGCAGACTGGCTGCGTCGGACTGCATCAACGTCATCGCCGCCTGCATGATCTCCTGATGAAGCAACGCGGCGTCGTCTTGCTTGACCAAGGCGCTGCTGATCGCCTGCAGTCGCTTCGCGTCGGCCAGGTCGCGGGCCATCTGGCGTTGGCTTTTGCGCAGATTCGCTTCGGCCTGCGCGCGTTCGACCGCGGCCCAGGTGCGCTCGGCGGTTTCCGTGATCAGGAAGACGTCGTCGCTGGTCCAATGACGGGGGGCGGCGCTCAGCGCCGTCATCGTGGCGCGCAGCCTGCCGTCCTTTAGGAGCGGCGCACAAAAGACGCCGCGAATCGAGAAGGCGTGGTAGGCCGCGACATCTGCGGGGGTTATCGATGGATCGCCCGCAACGTCGTCCGCGACGAAGGCGCGTCCGGCGCGCAGGACGTCGAGGACAATCTGGAATGGGGCGAAGTCGTGCTCGCCGATGACGCTCGGCGCGGCGTTGCGGGCATAGGCGCGCTCGATGATGATCTTCCCGCGCGTCTCGTCGATTTCGGCGTAATAGGTCCGGTCCGCGCCGAGCTGTTCGCCTAGGAGGCGGGCCGCCTCGTCCTGAATTTGAACGGGATCGCCGAGCGGCCGCAAAGCGTCGGCAAGCCGCAGCAGAAAGGCTTCACGCTCCTCGGTTTTGCGCAGCGCGGCTTCGGCGGCGCGGCGGGCGTCGATGTCGAGGATAAAGCCGGTGAACTGGCGAAATGCGCCGCCTTCATCGAAACGCGGCGCGCCGATCAAGAGGACCCAGCGATAAGCCCCGTCGCTATGGCGCAGCCGACATTCCGCCTGAAAAGGCGCCCCTTGACGCAAAGCGGAATCGAAAGCGGCGCGCAGCGACGCGCGATCGTCGTCGTGTACGACGTCGAGCCAGCCGAAACCGAGCGTCGCGCCGACCGTTTGTCCCGTGACGCGGCCCCAGGCGGCGTCGACATGGCTGAACTGTCCTATGTCGTCCGCCTCGAAACTGGCCGCCCAATGCTTCTGCTTTTCCATCCAATGAGATCCGGCGTCCTCGGCGCGAGTTCGGAGGGTAATTCAGCCGCCACGCCGCTGCAAAGCGTAAGCGTTGAATTGGCTTCGATTAGTCAAAACCGGAACTTTCGGGTCTGCTCGCATCGTCTGCGCGTTCTGAAAAATGCACGTTGCACAACCTTAGATGTGCAGCCGCCACGCGATTTTGACACCGGGGGATGCAACGGCGGGGATATCGGGTCTATTGCGGGCCCGGGCGTGACGGCGGCGGCTACGGACGCGGCGGTTACTGAAGGGCGCGAGTGGTGAAACGAGGTCTTTGGCGTGCGCCGAAGGCCTCGTTTGCTGTGACCCCTGTCACGCGGACGCGGGCGGGACGCCGATCTGTCCGAGCGGACGCTCGAGCGCGGCGCGGTCCCAGCCGGCGGCGTTCGCGGCGGCAGCATAGGCGCTTTGCAGAAAGGCGAGCAGCGTCGCGTCCGGATCGTCAGCTTTGCGCACGATATCGTAAGGCAGGATGAATTCCTGCAGCGCCTCGTGGAAGAAGACGCCCGGCGGCTTTATCGCTGCGCTCGCGAAGCCCGCCGGCGCGGGATAGGCGTAGGAATAGAAAGCCGGGAAATCGACGCCGGCGCCGCCGGGCCAAAAGCCCGCGCTGCTGACTTCATGCGAATAGGCTTCGCGCACGACCGCGTCGGGGAGGTGGGGAGCGCCGCCCGGATGGCGCGGCGCGCGCCGGCCTGAAAATCGTGTGGCGGCCAGATCGAAGCTCCCCCAGAAGAAATGCACCGGGCTCGCCTTGCCGATGAAGCCGGTGCGAAACAGCTTGAGCACGCGGTCGGCCTGAGCCAGCGCTCTCCAGAACCGGTGCGCCGAGTGCGGATCATAGGCGCAATGAACGCGATCCGCGCTGAACGCGATCGGATCGGCGACTTCGTTGGGGCGCTCATCGATGCGCACCGAAACGCCGAGCTCCGCGAGTTTTACGAAAACCCTGGAATGAAACGCCGCGACGGACTGGGCTTCGAGAGGCGTCTCTCGACGACCGTTGCTTGCCTCGAGGCGCAGCATGTGGTCAACGAAATCGAAATCGATCTGCAACAGACCGCCCCCAACCGCCATGGGAGAGGTGGTGAGCCCGCGGGCCGTCACATAAAGCGCCACATGCCAGGAGTGGTTGAGCCAGGGCGTCAGCGACAGGCGGATCTTGCCGACGATCTGAGTCCAAAGATGCAGCGTCGCGCAGGTGTCCCGCCAGTCGTCATAGGGCAGCGCGGGCCAGAGATCGCGATCGTTGTGCGCCGGGGCCATCAGGGCGCAACCAGTTCATGGACGCTGAACAAGCCCGACGCGTCGCTCCACACGCGGCGCGACGTCCAGCCGGCCGATTGCGCCATCTCACGAAACTGCGGGATGGAATATTTATAGGCGTTTTCCGTGTGGATCGTTTCGCCGGCGCGGAAGCGAAACTGCGCCTTTCCGACGCTGACAAGCTGATCTCTCAGGCTGACGAGGTGCATCTCGACGCGCCCGTCGAGGGGGTTGTAGATCGCGGCGTGGCGGAAGGCGTCGAGATCGAAGCCGCCGGCGAGTTCGCGGTTGATGCGCGCCAGCAGGTTGAGATTGAAGGCTGCGGTCACCCCCGCTGCGTCGTCATAGGCGCGAACAAGCCGGCGGGGGTCTTTCTTCAGATCGACGCCAATGACGAGCCTTGCGTCGGGCGAGAGCGTCTCGCGCATCGCGGCGAGCAAGCGCGTCGCCTCCATGGGCGGGAAATTGCCGATCGTCGAGCCGGGGAAAAATCCGAGCTTCCTGCGTTGCGCCACATCGGCGGGAAGCGCGATCGGCGCCGAGAAATCCGCCGCGATCAGCCGCACGTCGAGCTTGGGAAATCTCACGCGCAGCCGCGCCTGCGCGTCGGCGAGCGCGCTTTGAGAAATGTCGATCGGGATATAGGCGCCAAGCCCGCCGACCGCTCCGAGCAGAATCTCGGTCTTGACGCTGGAGCCGGAGCCGAATTCCACGAGGACGGTCTCCTCGCCGACGCCTTGCAGCATCTCAGGGGCGTGAGCTTCGAGAATGCCGATTTCGGTTCGCGTTGGATAATATTCCGGCAGGCCGGTGATCTCTTCGAAGAGCGCGCTGCCGACCGCGTCATAGAGAAAGCGACAGGGAAGGCTCTTGTGCGGCCGCGACAGGCCGCTCAGCACGGCGGCGGCGAAGTCGTCGCCTGGAGCCTGAAACGGCGCGGCGCGTTCCCTTGCTTCCGCCATTACGCCGCCTCCGAGGCGAGGCGCAGGCCGAGGAACTGCCAGCGCTGATGCGGGTAGAAGAAGTTACGATACGTCGCGCGCGCATGGCCGCGCGGCGTCGCGCAGGAGCCGCCGCGCAGCACATGCTGAGAGACCATGAACTTGCCGTTATATTCGCCGAGCGCGCCCTTGGGCGGACGATAGCCGGGGTAGGGCAGATAGGCGCTCTGGGTCCATTCCCAGACGTCGCCGAACATCTGGCGCGGCGCGCCGTTCGAGGGTCCGGCCGGCAGCGGACGCAAGGCGCCCGTCGCGAGCGAATTGCCCTCCTGCGGCGCCGTCGCCGCCGCGACCTCCCATTCGAACTCCGTCGGCAGGCGCTTGCCGGCCCAGCGCGCGAAGGCGTCGGCTTCGTAATAGCTGACATGCGCGACCGGCGCGTCGTCGTCGAGCGGCTGCAGCCCGTGAAGCGACATTTGGAGCCAAGCGCCGTCGCGCCGCTCCCAATAGAGCGGCGCGCGCCAGTTTTCGCGCTCGACGGTCGCCCAGCCGTCCGAGAGCCACAGCGTCGGCGTCTCATAGCCGCCGTCGGCCACGAACGCCAACCACTCCCCGTTCGTGACCAAGCGATCAGCGAGCCGGAAGGGGTGAATGAGCGCGTCGTGGCGCGGCCCCTCGTTGTCGAAGGCAAACCCATCGCCGGCATGGCCGACTGGAAAGACGCCGCCGGGAAAATCGATCCAGCGCATCGGCTCGCGCGCCTCCCGACGCGCGCGGGGCGGCGCCTCGCGATAGGCCGGCCGCAAAGGGTTCGCGGCGAAGAGGGCGAGGATGTCGGTAAGCATCAGCTCCTGGTGCTGCTGCTCGTGGTTGATCCCGACCTCGATCAGACGGCGCCAGGGCGTCGGGTCTTGCTCGGCGAGGAGCTTATCGAGCGCGCGGTCGACATGGTCGCGATAGGCGAGGACGCGATCGAGCGGCGGCCGCGTCAGCAAGCCGCGCTTGGGCCGCGGCTGGCGGGCGCCCAGCCGCTCGTAATAGGAGTTGAAGCAATAGGCAAAGGCCTCGTCGAACGGCGTATAGCGCGGGTCGTGCGCGGCGAGGATGAAGGTCTCGAAGAACCAGCTCGTGTGGGCGAGATGCCATTTCGTCGGGCTCGCGTCGTCCATCGCCTGAACCGTCATATCTTCGGCGCTGAGCGGGGCGGCGATGTTCAAGGAGAGCCTGCGCGTTTCGAAGAGGCGCGCGCCGAGGGGACGCGCGTCTGCGAGCGGCCTGCCAGGGGCCAGTGCGGCTGCAACCATGCCACGTCTCCTTTGGGCGCCGTCCCGGCGACGATCGGGCAGGAAGGGCATATAGGGCGGCGCGGTCTGAAGCGGTGTCGCGCGGTTTTCGCCGACGTCGCTATTCCGCCGCCGACCGCCTGTCTTGCCGCGCCGCCAGACGAATCCCGCGCTGCGCGAAATAGCGCTCGAGCGCGGCAGGCGCCGCCGCGGGATCGGCGAGCCCGACATAGCCGTCTGGCCGGACCAGATACAGCGCGTCGCGTTTCAGGCCCGCCGCGACATGCGTCGGCCCCCAGTCGAAGACATGGAGGGGCAAGCCGTGATCGGCGCACCAGGCCGCAAGCGCCGGTCCGGCCGCGCCATAGACATGCGCCTGCCAACTGAGTTCGGAAAGCGGCGCGAAATTGTCGGAGGCTTCCATCGGCGCCCATGGCAGGCGGTCGCCGCCGGCGACCGCCCCGGCCTCGCCCGCGCTGAGCGGACCGCCGCGGTAGTTCAGCGCGATTTGCGAGACGTTGCGGAAAATATAGTCGCGCACCGGCGCAAGGCGCATGAGCCTCGGCAGCAGCAAAGGGGTTGCGCGCGTGCGCAGAAAATCTGCGAGGCGTCCCTCCGCCGTCGCGAAGCTGAAGACGCGGTCCGTCGTCGCCACCAGCCGCCGCGCGAAGCCGATGCGCTCGGCCTCGTAACTGTCGAGCAGGCCCTCCGGCGCGAAGCCGCCGACGACCGCGGCGAGTTTCCAGGCGAGATTGACGGCGTCGCCGATGCCGGTGTTCATCCCCTGTCCGCCGGCGGGGCTGTGAATATGCCCGGCGTCGCCCAGGAGAAAGACGCGCCCGAAGCGGAAGCGCGCCGCGACCCGATGATGCACATGATAGGTCGAGAACCAGTTGAGCCTCTCGACCTTGACCTTCATATGGTCGATTGCGCGCGCGCCGACGTCGTCGAATGTCAGCGTCCGAGCCCGATCGGCTCGCGCGTCGCGCACCGTGCCGACAAGCCGCGCCCGTCCTTCGCCCGGCATGGGAAAAACGGCCAGAAAGTCGGCCTCGTCGAGATCGACGTGCAATTCGCCGTTAAGCGCCGGCCCCGACGCCGCGACATCGGCGACGTAGAAGACCCGCTGGTAGGCGCCGCCCGGAAAGCCGGCGCGCATGAGACTCCGCACCGTCGAATGCGCGCCGTCGCAGCCGGCGAGAAACGCCGCCTCGCAGACCTCCTCGCGTCCGTCGGGGCCGCACAACGTCGCCCGAATATGGCCGTCCGCGTCGGCGACCTGCACGAGCTCTGTCCGGCGCGCAACGGCGAGGCCGGATTTTTCGAGGCGCTCGATCAGCAGGCGCTCATGCGCGTCCTGCGGAAAGACTTCCAGAAACGGATAGGCCGTCAGCCGCTCGCCGACGAATTCGAACGGGATGCGCGCAACCTTCTCGCCGCGCGCCCAGAGATTGGCCGCCGCGACGCGGCGGCCTCGCGCGATTACGGCGTCGGCGAGATCGAGCTGGCGATAGAGCTCCAATGTGCGCGCGTGGATCGCGAGCGCCCGCGAGGTTTCGCCTGGTCCTTCGCTCTTGTCGACGATCCTGACGGAGACGCCGAATTTCGCGAGCCACAGGGCCAAAACCAGGCCCGTCGGTCCAGCGCCCGCGATGAGAACGTCCGTGCGGGCCATCGTAGTTCTCCTCGCGTGAGGAATCCCTCTCCCCGCGTGCGGAGAGAGGGTGCAGGGGAAAAGCGGTGACAGCCCAGGGGCCTGGCGTCGGCCGCGCCCCCAATGACGGGGAGCATGCCCGCCATTGCGCGCGATGCGCAACCGTTACATGACGCCCGAGGGCTCCTGCAGTTTTTCGGCCCGGTCGAGATGACGTTGCAGCATGGCGACCGAATTCTGCGCCCAGTCTCTCAGCTGCGCATTGTCGCCGTTCGAGGCGTAGGCCTGGAAGATTCGCAGCGCCTCCTGATGGCCCTTGATCTGCTGCGTTCTGAACTGCCGGTCGAAATTGCGCTCGGAAGCGGACTTCAGCTGGCTGAGGTTGGTTTGATGCTCATTGTCGAGCGCGGTGGGGAGCTGCATGCCGCGCCCGCGCTGAACGAGCGATCGCAGCTGGTCGTTCATCTGGGTGTGATCGTCGACGATCATCCGGGCGAAGTTCTTGAACTCCGATCCCATCGCCTTGTTCTCGGCCTCCTGTCCCGCCTGGATCTCGAACTGGTTGATGTTCCAGGCCTTGGTGAGGAACTGGTCGGTCGTGAGCCGCTCGGCCTGTGTGAGCGGCGCGTTCGTTGCGGGATTTTGCTGGGTCTGCTGGCGCATCGTCTGGGCCTGCAGCGGCGTCATGAGAGCGATCGCGAGGACGGCGCTGGATGCGAGAGCCAGTTTCATGTGAGACTCCTTTGAATCCCCCCGCCCTCAACGCGTCGGCGCCCTGGCCGTTCCTCCCAGAAAACCCTGCGCGTCGAGGGGCTTGCGCTCGCCTGCCTGCAGGTTCGGGTCAGGCGTCGACAATGATCGTTCCTGCGGCCAGCCGCGCTTGTCAGCGCCCGTCCCGATCCCACTCTAGACAGTCGGCAAGCTCGCGGGCTCCAGACCTTTTCCTCGAGCGTTGGGTCGGACGTCCTCGCCCTCGCGCCTTCATTCATGCAGGGAGTGAAGCTCATGTCTGTCGCCTTTCGAAAGGAAGCCAGGCCAGTGGGCGGCGTCGTCGGCGCCGGCGTCGTCGATGCGGCGGGAGGCGCCGCCGCGATCATCCTCGCGATCTGCGGCCTCGCGGGCGTCGAGCCGCCGATGTTGGCGGCGATCGCGGCGCTCGTCGTGAGCGGCGCGCTGCTCGCCCGCGCTGGAATGATCGCTTCCGCCCTGTCCGCCGCGGACGCCTCGGCCGGTCTTGCAATGATCGGGGATTTCGGCGGCGCGCTCACGGCGCTGTTCCTGGCCGGAGTCGGCGGGCTTGCGCTTGGGATTCTCGCGCTTCTCGACGTCGCGCCGCTCGCCTTGACGGCCGTGGCCGTGATCGGCTTCGGGGGAGCGCTTCTATTGAGCAATGGCGCCGGCGCGCTCATGCGCAACGTCCCGGATGGAGCGCAGGCTTCGGAAATCGCGCCCGCGATCGCGGGTCTCGTCGCGCTCGTGCTCGGCGTTCTGGCGCTGGCGCAGACCGGGGGCTTCCCGCTCGTGCTGTCGGCGCTGCTCATTCTCGGCGCCGGGGTCCTGATCTCCGGCGGCGGCCTCGCCCTGATGATGCAGGCGGTGACGCTGCGTCGCGCCTGAACGGGAGACGCGCCATGGCGACTGCGGCGGAAACCCGCGCCGGCTGGACCTATGAAGCCTTTGACGTGGTCGCGAGCTTAAGCGCAATCGCGCTTGCGGCGTGTGGCCTCGCCGGCGTCGTTGCGCCCATCATGGCCGTAGCGGCGACAATTGTGTTCGGTGTCGCTTTGGCCGCGAACGGCGCGCGTCTCTTGCGCTGTTACGCGCGTCGCGACGCGAGCGGCCCGCTGCGTTATTCGATCGTCGTCGCCGGGATGGCCGGCGCAGCGCTTGCGGTCATCGCGCTGGCGGGGGCCGATCCCGCGGTGCTGACGCCTGTCGCAAGCATGGTTTTCGGCGCCGGCCTCGTGCTCAAAAGCAACGTTCTGTGGGAACTTCAGTCTGTCCATGAGATCGGCGCGGGTCAAAGCGAAGGCGCCGCGACGGGGGGCAGCCCGGCGTTCCTGTCTCTCGCCGGTTTTACGTCGGGCGCTCTCGGGGCCATTGCCGCCGCAGGGGGGCCAAATGATCTTACGCTCAATCTTGCCGCCCTGATCGTTGCGGCGTCCGCCCTTGTCCTGTCGAGCGCCAGCGCCACGGCCGTGACGGCGCGGATCGTTCGTCCGTTCTCTCTGACGCGCCATGCCGTGCGCGAGCCGCGCAAGGCGGGCTGAGTTTCTCTCATCGACCAAAGCTGCGCTTCGGATCGTGGCCAAGTAGAAGGACAAAGCCATGTCAGTCGCACCTGAAAGCCCTATGCGCCAGAATGCGCCGGCCGCCTTCGGCGGCCTGGTCGACGCCATCGGCGGCGTCGCCACGGCCGTTCTTGCGATTTGCGGCCTGGCGGACATCAATCCGCCGGTCATGATCGCGGCGGCGACCATCATTTTCGGCGTGGCTTTGCTCCTGGAAGGGAGCGCCTGCGTCGCCGAATTCGCGCAGATCGCAAGATCGGATCGCGACGCCATCGAGATGGAGCCGGGTGGCAATGTCGCCGCCGTTCTGCTTATCGGGGCGGCCGGGATCGTGCTCGGCGTTCTCGCCCTCGTGGGATTCAACGCGGGCCTTCTCGTTCCGTCGGCGGTGATCGCCTTCGGCGTCGCCATGGTTTTGGGCAGCAGCCTGGTTCCGCAACTCCATGCGATGCGCCATGCCGCGCACCCCGGCCTCGCCGAGAGCCGCTTCGCCGCGCGCGAGGTTCTCGTCTCGCAGATCGCGTCCGGCTCGTCCGTGGCTCAATCGCTCGCCGGCCTCGCGGCGATCGTGCTCGGGATTCTCGCGCTCGCCGGCCTCAATCAACCGACCCTCATTCTCGTGGCGCTGTTGCAGTTGGGCGTGACGCTCGTCGTCACCGGGGGCGCGTTGACGGCGACGCTCTTCGGCGCGATGCAGCGACGCTGACCGCGCGCGCTTCGTCCAGGCCCCCGCGCGGGACGGCGTTGCGTAGCGCCTACCGCGCCTGATAGGCGACGATCCGAAGGACGGGCGTCCGGGGCGGGGCCGCGGACGCCCGCGCCCTCGGCGCATAAAACAAGAGAAGGCAAATAAGACCCGCCGCAAGCGCGCAGACGCCGGTCAGGAGCAAGCCAATGGCCGCAGCCGTCCAGTCTTGGTCCTTGGCGACCTTGTAGGTCGAGCGGCCGAGAAGCAGGCCCGAGGCGACGAACGCCGTGACGCCGAAAAGAAGCACCGCATCGTATGCCGTCTGCATGAGTGGCGTTCCACCGTGTACATTTTTTCGCCGCGCCAGACTCTAGACCTGATCGATCCTGATTTTCAATTGACAAGTTTTCTCGCCCGCGACCAGCGCGGCGCTTATCCGAGCCGCCCGAGCTCGGGCGCGAGCGAGATCAGAGCGACGATCACGGCGACGCCGGCCAGCACCTTGTAGAGAATTCTCAGGCGCGCGCGCGGCCCGCCGTCGCAAAGTCGTATCACTGTTCACCCTCCGATAACCATGCGCTCATGCCACAGCGGCGGCCGGGCGAAAAGCTGCACGATTTTCAACCGGGTGTTGCGCCGCCGCAATAGCCCGCCTTGCGAAGCTGCGTCACAGTGGCTGCTTGATTGATTCTTTCATTCTCGGACGAAAACCAATGCGCCCTCCCCCACGCCGCATCGTCGGCTCGCTGCTCGCAGCGAGCGTTTCGTCCTTTGTACTTTTGACCCATCCGGCTTTGGCCCTGGATTTCTTCGCTTTATTCGACCGCGAACCGCCGCGCGGCGAGTCGGCGCCCGCCGCGCCGACTCATCTGCAGAAAGCGACCCCCGCGCCGCCGCCGGCGAAGGCCGTCCGCCGCGAGCCGCCGAAGCCCGCGCGCCCTGTGGTCGCCGCCCCCCAGCGAGACGCGAAGCCGTATCCCGAGGCGGCTCCCGGCCTGCCGCTCTTCGGCGTGGTGTCGATCGCCGACCAGCAGATCTCGATCTACAATCACAACGGCCTGGTGACGCGCTCGCCCGTCTCGACGGGAATGGAGGGGCATACGACGCCGAAAGGCATTTTCACTATCATCGGCCGCGAGCGCTTCCATAAGTCGAATATCTATTCGGGCGCGCCCATGCCCTTCATGCAGCGCATCACCTGGTCGGGGATCGCCATGCATGTCGGCGTGGTCCCGGGCCATCCGGCCTCGCATGGCTGCGTGCGGCTGCCGGCCGACTTTGCCGAGAAGCTCTGGGGCATGACCAAGATCGGCGAGCGCATCGTCATTGCGCCGGACGACGTCCCTCCGGCGGTCATTTCGCATGCCGCGTTGCCGGAGCCGAAAATCTATGTGGCGGCGGAGCCGGGCCGCGAGGCTTTCGTCTACGGCCCGCCCGAGTCCGGCGACGAGCCCGGACCCAGCCCGCGGCTGAACCCGCGGCAATACGCCGAGCGGCTCAAGGCGCGCGCCGCCGGCGAGGCGATTTCGGCGTCCAAGGCCTTGAAGGCCGCCGCAGCGCTCGAGCGCGCGGCGCAGGACGAGGCCGCGTCGGCCGCCCGCGCGCTCGCCGCGGCGGAGGCCGCCTCGTCGACGGCGCAGGGGAAGGCCGACGCCGCTGACGAGGCCTATCTCGCTACGACGGCAAAGGCCCATGCGCTGCAGAAGGAGGCCTCGCTCGGCGATACGGACGACAGCCTGCGCAGAACCAAATATGCGAGCTCCATGGAGGCGGCGGCGACGGCGCGCGCCGCCGCGGCCGCCGCAAAGGTCGCCTTCGCGACGGCCTCGATCGAGGCGAAGACGGCGCTTTCGGCGGCAAGAGCGTCGCTCGCCGCCAAAGAGGCGGCGCTCTCGGACGCGGCGGGGCGATTAACCCAGGCGACGGCCGCGTCGGCGGCCGCCTCGAAAGCCGATGCGGAGGCGAGGCGACGTCTCGCCCCGCTCTCGGTGCTGATCAGCAAAAAGGATCAGCGCCTCTATGTGCGGCAGGGGCTCACGCCTTTGTTCGACGCGCCGATCAGCGTGCGAGACCCGGAGAGGCCGCTCGGCTCCCATCTCTTCATTGCAAGCGCCGCCAATGAGGACGCCACGGGGCTGAAATGGTCGGTCCTCTCCGTGCCCGGCGTTTTTGACGCCTCGGAAGCGCTCGACCGCATCGACATGGCGCCCGAGATTCGCGCCCGCATCGGCGAGCGCCTGTGGACCGGCGCGTCGATCATTGTTTCGGATCAGCCGCCGAGCAGCGAGACCGGCGCGGATGGAACCGATCTGACGGTGAAATTGCGCTGACGCGCCTCTCGCGTCGAGACGCCTGTTGCGCCGGCGCTCGGGTCCGCCTTTAGACGCGCGGATCAGGCGCGCTCTTGAAGGCCGCACTGCGTTCTCTCTGATAAGAAGGACCGGAGCCCATGCTGTCGAGACGCGCCTTGCTGAGGAACGCAGCGGCGCTCGCCGCTGCAAATGCATGTCCCGCGCGGGCGGAGGCGCCCGTTCGCGTCTTGAAGCTGCGGCGCAGGACGATCGAGGTCGCGGGTCGCCCCGCCTCGGTCTATGCGATCGCCGGGGCGGATGGCGAACAGGGTTTCACGGCAAACGTCGGCGACCGCTTTCGCGTTCGGGTCGAAAATGCGCTCGATGAGCCGAGCCTCGTGCATTGGCACGGACTCGCGCCGCCCTGGCGCCAGGACGGCGTGCCAGAGATTTCCGGCCCCGCCATCCCGCCCGGCGGCGCGGCGGATTATGATTTTCCGCTCGGCTTCGGCGGCACCTATTACATGCATTCGCATTTCGGCTTGCAGGAGCAACTGCTCTTCGCCGCGCCGCTGATCGTTAAAGATCCAAGGCGGTTTGCGCAGCGGCAAGAGATCGTCGTCATGCTCGCCGACTTCAGTTTCGCCTCGCCGCAGGAAATCTATGCGGGGCTCGTCGCGACGGGATCGCGCCACGGCGCGAGCCGCATGAAAATGCGCATGGGCAAGGAAGCGGCGGCGCGCAAAACCGCCGCGCCCGACCTCAATGACGTCGCCTATGACGCCTTCCTCGCCAATGAGCGCACGATCGACGCGCCCGACGTCATCCCGGTCGAAGCCGGCGGGCGGATTCTTCTGCGCCTCGTCAACAGCGCCTCGATGAGCAATTTCAGGGTGGATCTTGGCGCCCTCGACGGCAGCCTCGTCGCGGTGGACGGTCAGGACGTCGTTCCGGTAACCGGGCGGAGCTTCCCCATCGCCGTGGCGCAGCGGCTCGATATTCTCGTCGATCTCCCCAAAGGCGCCCGCGCTTTTCCAATCTGCTTCGTGCTCGAGGGAGAGAGGAGGCAGGCGGCCGTCATCCTCTCGGCGCCGGGCGCGCCCATCGAGAAGTTGCCGCAGGCGGCCGCCACGCCCGCGGCGGCGCTCGATCTCGCTTTGGAGTCACAATTGCGGGCCGCCTCTCCGCTAGCCGCGCGAAAAGCCGATCGCACGATCCCGATTGATCTTACCGGAGACATGGCGCGCTATGTCTGGTCGATCGACAATCGCGTCTGGAACGACAGGACCCCGCCCTACGATGTCAAGGCCGGGGAGCGCGTCGAGCTCGCTTTGACCAACAAGACGATGATGTCCCACCCGATGCATCTGCACGGCCACAGATTTCAGGTGATCGAGATCGACGGAACGCGGTTTGCGGGAGCGTTGCGCGACACTGTGCTCGTTCCGCCCGGCAAACGCGTCGTCATCGCCTTCGACGCCGATAACCCCGGGCGCTGGGCCTTTCATTGTCATTTGCTCTATCACGCGCAGGCGGGAATGTTCGCAAGCTTGCAATATGTGTGACGCGTTGAGAAGCGACCGGGCCTGCGTTATCGTCCCGCCGCCGAGACATCCGGAAGCTTTGTCGTGAACCCGCTGCTCATTAGCGTTCTGTCCTTCGCTACTTTCATGGCCGCGTCGCTTGTCGGACTGTGGCTTGGCCGCGCGCTTCCCGAAACGCAGCTCACGGACCGCAACCGCGATCTCGTCAAGGAGGCGCGGCGCATGCTCGTGGCGCTGGCGTCCCTGACGCTCGGCCTCATCATCGCCTCGGCCTCGACCTCCTTCGAGCAGCGCAACACGGAAGTCGAGGCGAGCGCCGCCAAGATCATTGCGCTCGACGCGGCGCTCTCAAAATATGGGCCGCAGGCGCACGAGAGCCGCGAAATGCTGCGCGGCATCGTCCTGCGCGGCGTCGAGCGGATCGAGATCGCCGCCCATGACGGCTTCAACACGGAGAAGACGCGCAGGGGCATCGGCGTCAACAAGCTGCAATTGAAGCTGCTGGAGCTCGCGCCGCAGAACGAGCGTGAAAGCTGGCTGCGCGCCAATGCGCTGACGCTGACGAATGAACTCGGCGCCTTCAGATGGCTCAAATACGCCGGCTCGGACGGCTCCATCCAATGGCCGTTCCTGGCCATTCTTATTTTTTGGCTTTGCGGCGTCTTTGCGAGCTATGGCGTGGTCGCGCCCCATAACGCCATGTCGGTTGCGACCCTGACGATCGTCGCTCTGTCCATGGCCATGGCGATCCATTTAACGCTCGATCTCGATACGCCCAATCGCGGGCTTATCCAGATGTCGAGCGCGCCCTTGCAAATGGCGCTCGCCCAGATCGGCCCCGTCGCGCCGTGAGTCGTTTCGTCGAATGTCAGGAGCCCTCATGTCCTCTCTCGCAAACCCGCGCCTGCCCGACGACGAGACCGTGACCCCGGCGCCCGCGCCGAAAGTCGCACAGCGGCCGACGCCGCCTGAACTCTCGCGCGCGCTCGCCGCGCGCTTCGGCGCCGCCTTCTCCACGGCGCCGGCGCTGCGCGAACAGCATGGCCGCGACGAATCCGCCTATACTCATGTGCCGCCGCCGGCGGCGGTCGTCTTTGCCGAAAGCGCGGAGGATGTCGCTGACGCGGTGCGGCTCTGCGCGCAACATAAGACGCCGATCATCCCCTTTGGCGTCGGCTCGTCGCTCGAAGGCCATCTGCTCGCGGTCGAGGGCGGCGTCAGTCTCGACGTGTCGCGCATGAACCGCGTGCTCGCCGTTCAGCCCGAAGACCTCACCGTCGCCGTCGAGCCCGGCGTCACGCGCGAAGCGCTCAATCGCGCGCTGAAGTCCTACGGCCTGTTCTTTCCAATCGATCCCGGCGCCGACGCTAGCATCGGCGGCATGTGTGCGACCCGCGCCAGCGGCACCAACGCCGTACGCTATGGCACGATGCGTGAAAATGTGCTGGCGCTCGACGTGGTGACCGCGAAGGGCGACCTCATTCGCACCGGAACCCAGGCGCGCAAATCGAGCGCCGGCTACGACCTGACGCGCCTCTTCATCGGCAGCGAGGGCACGCTCGGCGTGATGACGAAAATCACACTGCGCGTCTATCCGCTGCCGGAGGCGATCTCGGCGGCGATCTGCTCTTTCGCCGACATCGCCGACGCCGTGCAGACGGTGATCGAGATCATTCAGCTCGGCGTTCCCATTGCGCGCGTCGAACTGCTCGACGGCCCGTCCGTCGCCATGGTCAACCGACACTCAAAGCTCGCGCTCATCGAGGAGCCGATGCTGCTGATGGAGTTTCATGGGTCTCCCGCCGGCGTGAAGGAGCAGGCCGAGACCGTGCAGGAGATCGCGTGCGCGCATCGGGGCCGCGCTTTCGAATGGGCCGCGACCCCCGAGGCGCGCACGCGATTGTGGACCGCACGGCATCACGCCTATTTCGCCGCCGTGCAGAGCCGGCCGGGTTGCCGCGCGATCGTCACCGACGCTTGCGTGCCGATCAGCCGGCTCGCCGATTGCCTCCTCGAGTCGAAGGCCGAAGCCGACGCCAGCGGCATTCCCTATTTTCTCCTCGGCCATGTCGGCGACGGCAATTTTCACTTCGGCTATCTCATCGATCCCCACGACGCGCAGGAGCGCGCGACCGCCGAGGGACTCAATCAGCGGCTCGTCGCGCGCGCGCTCAGCATGGGCGGCACCTGCACCGGCGAGCATGGCGTCGGCCTGCATAAGATGGGCTTTCTGATCAGCGAGGCGGGCGCCGGCGCCATCGAGACGATGCGCACGATCAAACATGCGCTCGATCCGGACAATATCATGAACCCTGGCAAGATCGTCGCCTGGTGAGGGTTTCGCCGCGGCGGGAGGATGAATATGGGCTGGCGCAAGAGGCTCGAAAAAGAGCCGCACGAGCGCGATCCGCGCCCGATCTATGTCGCGGCGGCGGGCCTCACGCTCTCCGTTGCGAGCTATTGGATCCCCAGTGAAGATCTCGCCGGGACGCTTTACGGCAGCGGGCTCATCACAGCGGCCTTCTGCCTGCTCTACTGGATTGCGCGCCCGCCGCAGGACGGCGCGTGAACGCCATGCCGCTGCGGTCGCCCTCGCGTCTAGAGTCGGGAGAGGGGCGCAACGCCGCCGCTCGCTCATAATTGCATTAGCACGGGTCGCAACGATCAAGGAAACGCTTGTTTCGGTGAAACTACCTAATCCGTTCGGGCGCCTATCCGAATGGGCGCCTGTCGGCCTGTCTGGCGCGCGTTACGTCCTTCATCGAAGCTCCTGAAGACAGCTTCGCGTTGCAAAAGTGGAAGGACTCATCATGAAGAAGCTTCTTTTGATTCCTGTCGTTCTGGCTCTTTCGACCAGCTTCGCATTTGCTCTTGATCTCAGCCAGACCGCGAACGTCACCCAGGCGATCGGCAACACCTCGAAGGGCGGCTTCGCGCTCAACAAGGCGTGGGTGGTGCAGGCCCAGGTCCCGGTCAACCAGTGGCATGGCGATCTGTCGCAATCGGCGACCGTCAATCAGTCAATCGGCAACACCTCGAAGGGCGGCGCCGCCATCAACAAAGCGACCGTGATTCAGGCGCAGGTTCCGCTGAACTTCGGCAATTGGTGAGAGCCGTCTTGAGACCCTCCTGATTAGATCGGATCGCGGCCCGAGGCCGCGATCTTCTCTTCGGGCGCGGCGCCCCTGCCAGTCGCCATCGGCGCATCGGCCGAAAAACGAGGAGCACAAGAAATGCGATATTTCATCATTGCGGTTCTCGTCTCGATCGGGGCCGGTGGAGCGCAGGCGCAAAATTTCCTGAGCGTCAATCCGAGCTTCGTCGGCGTCCAATTCAGCAATCCACTGGTGAGCGCCACCGCCGGCGCGCAATTTGGACATAACAATACGATCGCGACCCAGCAGAACAGCCTCGCCAATTATTTCGCCGTTCAGCAGGTCGCCGTCGGCAAGCCGGGAAGCTCGCTTTCCAATACGGCGACAGTCGGCCAAACAGGAGCTCAAAGTTATACGGGCCTTGGTCAGGCCATCGAGACCTTGCCGCTTCTGCCGGCGGGTCATCCCTGATGAAAGCTGACGCGAACGTCCTTTGAAAACGCCGCGGCTGGCGTTTGCGCGCCGGCCGCAAGGGATTTTCGAAGGCTTCAGGAGGTTTCGATGCAAAATCAAAAGCGCGGCGTCGCCCTTTTTCTTTTGATTCTGCTCGCGGGGCCGAACATCGCCTTTGGCGACGTGCTGATCGCCACGACGACTGGCGCGCAATCGATTAGCGTCACCGACGTCAACGGCGTCGTGCGCGCGACCGTCAACGGCGTTCCCGTCGCGACGCCATATAATCGACACGGGACAATCATCAAAATCGTTCCTGGCGGCAAAATCACAATGCCGTCCTCCTCCTGGCGCGCGAGGGAAATGGATTCTGGGCGCTAGATGAGGAGATTTTTTCAGCTTCGAGCGTTAACAAATAAAAAAAGTTCGACAACGATGGATGCGGCACTCACAACAGAACATGCAGGCAATTGCGCACGGATCGATCGGCAATGGCGCGCGGCGAAACACGCCATCCTTGCCTATCACGTCGGCGCCTGGCGGGTGGGCGAGTCGCCCCTCGACGCGCTCGCGCGCGCACTCGACCTTCCGCGCGAGGAGATCCTGGCGGCCCTGGCCAATCATCGCGCCGAGCGCGACGAGCTCGACGCTCTGTCCGCCTGCCTCGGCCCCGGCTGGGCGGAGCTCGCCGGGCTCAGCATCAAGGGCGGCGTCTCGCTCGCCGTGACGATGGTGAACGAAAAGCTGGCGCGCGTGCCGCCCGAGGTGCGGACGTTCTTTGGCGCGCCGCGAAAGCTCGAGCCGTAAGGGAGTCCAACGGCTTTGCGACGGCGCCGCTTTACGAGGCGGGGCGCCATCTGCTAGCGACGGGCTACGCTTCAAAAAAACACCAAGGTTCTCCAATGCGGATATCAGCATTTTGCGCGGCTTGCTGCCTGATCTGGGCGCAGGCCGCCTCGGCGCAGCAGGTCATCAATCCCACTGTTCTCGCCCCCTCGGCGCGTCGCGCCTTGCCGCAGGGCGGGGTGATCGTCGAGCCTCCAATAACCGGCCGGCGCCTGGATCGCTTTGCGCGACCTCGCCCCCATCGCGAGCCGCGCCGCGTCGCTCCGATCCACAACCATCGTCACTTCATCGGCGAGCACTAAGCGGAACGCGGCAGTCGTTGCTCGTTGCAATCGGCGGGCGCGGCGCTAACTCAAAGCCGCATGACCAAAACGCTGCGCTTCCTCCTCGGCGACCAGCTCACGCGCGCCATCTCGGCCCTCGACGGGCTCGCGCCCGGCGACGTGGCGCTGATGGCCGAGGTCGCCGACGAGACCCGCTACGTTCGCCATCACAAGCAGAAAATCGTCCTCATCCTCTCGGCCATGCGCCATTTCGCGCTGGAGCTCGCCGCCGAGGGTGTCGCGGTCGACTATGTGCGCCTTGACGATCCCGCCAATACGGGCTCCTTCACCGGAGAACTCGCGCGCGCCGTCGCCCGCCATCGGCCGTCGCGCGTCGTCGTCACCGAGCCCGGCGAGTGGCGGGTGCGGGAGATGATGAGCGAGTGGTCCGCGGCGCTCGGAGTTCCCGTCGAGATTCGCGACGATGACCGCTTTTTCTGCTCCCGCGCCGATTTCGCGCGCTGGGCCGAGGGGCGCGCGGCGCTGCGCATGGAGTTTTTCTACCGCGACATGCGGCGGCGCACCGGCTTTCTGATGAGGGACGACGCGCCGGTCGGCGGGCGCTGGAATTTCGATGTGGAAAATCGCCGGTCGCTGCCGGACAAGTTTCGCGCGCCGACGCGGCGGCGCTTCGCGCCAGACGCGCTCACGCAGGAGGTCATGGCGCTCGTCGAGACGCGCTGCGCCGATCATTTTGGCGATCTCGACTCTTTCGGCTGGCCGGTCACGCGGGCGCAGGCGCTGGCCGCGCTCGACGATTTTCTCGCGACGTCCCTGCCTTCCTTCGGCGATTATCAGGACGCCATGCGCACGGGCGCGCCTTTCCTTTACCATGGGCTGCTGTCGACGTCGCTCAACATTGGCCTGTTGACGCCGCATGAGGTCTGCGTCGCGGCCGAGCGCGCCTTCCTGGCGGGGCGCGCGCCGCTCAATGCGGTCGAGGGCTTCATCCGTCAGATCCTCGGCTGGCGCGAATATGTGCGCGGAGTCTATTGGCTGTGCATGCCCGACTATCGCGAGAGCAACGCCTTGCGCGCCGCGCGCCCCTTGCCATGGTTCTACTGGTCCGGCGAAACGCGGATGAACTGTCTCGCGCAGACGGTCGCCGACACGCGCCAAAACGCCTATGCGCATCATATTCAGCGACTGATGGTCGCCGGCAATTTCGCGCTGCTCGCCGGCGTCGCGCCGGAAGCGATCGAAGAATGGTTTCTCATCGTTTACGCCGACGCCTTCGAATGGGTGGAACTCCCCAATGTGCATGGCATGGCGATTTTCGCCGACGGCGGCCTCCTCGCCTCCAAGCCTTATGCGGCCTCGGGCGCCTATATCGACCGCATGTCCAACTATTGCAAAAGCTGTTTCTACGAGCCGCAGGCGAAAAGCGGCGCGAGAGCCTGTCCCTTTAATTATCTTTACTGGAATTTCTTTCTAGAAAACCGCGAACGTCTCGCCAAGACCCCGCGCCTCGCCATGCCGCTGAAGGCGCTCGACGCCATGAGCGCCGAGCGCAAGGCGGAAATCGTACGAGACGCCGCGTCTTTTCTGAAAGGTCCGGAGATGGCCCCGACGCCCGGCGGCTCGGAGACCGAGGCGCAGGGCCGGCTTCCGCTCTGAGGGAGCGCGCCCCGTCTTGCTTCGGCGGAACGCCTTTTCCCGCAAGGGGAGAAAGGGGAACCCAAAAAGCGGCGCCGTCATGCGCCTTTCCCTCGCGGGAGAGGCCAAGAAGGCGCCGGGTGAGGGTGTTTCGTCAGTGCTTTGTAACGACGGAGAAGCCCTCGTCCTGAAGGTCTTCGGCGAGCGCCCCCGCGGACAGATAGTCGACGACGAAGCGCTGGCCCTGCCACAGCCACTCGTCCACGTTCACACTCTCGCGGACGAAGCGTTGCGCAGCTTCGGTCAGGGGCTCGAACAACCATACGCTCGACTGGTCCGTGACGATGAAGTCTTGCCTCGTCATGGCTCTCCCCCTTTTTCAAGGGTCGCCGCCTCTACATGCGACGGCGACCCGCAAAGCTTAGAACAAAAGCAAAGCAGGGCAATTCCGCATTTTGCCGCAGATGCGAGGCGGAGAGGCGCTCGCCATTGCTTCGCGAGGCGGTCAGATTTCCTTCAGCGCTTCCGCCATAAGCGGTCGGGCGCGCACATTCTTCTGGACACAGGCGCGCGCCAGACCGCGCAGTTTTTCGCCGCCGTCGGGTGCGGGCGCGCAACGATCCAAAATTTCGTCGAGCAGCAATCCGAACGCGCGGACCTCGATTTGGCGCCAGGCGTCGCCTTCATCGCCCGAGGGCAGGGCGCAGGCGGCGCCGAAATCGCCCAGAGTCGCCTCTCCGCTCGCCTCGTCCCACAGAATGTTATGGGCGTAGAGATCGCCATGCATCAGGCCGCGCGCGTGCAGATGCGCGACCGCCGCCGCGACGCCGCGCACAAGGGCGCGCCCGGCGTCGGCCGACATGCGCATTCCGGCGTCGTAAACGTCGCGGCTGCAGGTTTCGAAGCTCGGCGGATCGGCGAGCCGGCGCCAGTGCGGCGGCAGCAGCGGCATGAGCAGCGCCTGCGCGCCGTCGGGATGATCGGTCAGCCGGCCGAGCGCGGCCGTCAGATTGGGGTGGTCTCCGGCGGCGAGACAAGCGGCCATTTCGCGCGCGGGCAGGCCGTCGCTCGTCATCGCCGCCTTGAAAATCTTCAGCGCGACGGGTCGCCCTGCGTCGCCGTTCCGGCGCCAGGTGGCGCGGTGCACGCGTCCCGAGGCGCCTTCGCCCAACAGCGCGTCGACCTCGAGATGCGCCCAGGCGGCGGGCGCGGCCGCCGCCGTCTCGATCTCGCGCTCGAAAGGATTGCCGCCCCATGAAATCCAGGCGAGGACCGGCAGCGTCCGAAGCCACGACGGCAGCGCGTCGAAACGGTTCGAGCTCAGCCGAACCAGTTCGAGCCTTTCCGCGTAACGCAATGTGGCGGGCAGGGAATCGAGCCGGTTGCCGGCAAGCATCAGCTTCTGCAAATGCGGCCTTTCGCCGAGCGCGTCCGGGAGGCGTTCGATGTGGTTGTCGGTCAGCGTGAGCCAGCGCAGGAGCGGCGGCAGCGCTTCGCCCGGAACTTCGCGCAGTCCCGTGCGGCGAAAGCCGATCATGCGCAGCGCGGCGCAGTCGCCGAGCGACGGCGGCAAAATCGCGAAGTTGTTATTGGAGCAAAACAGCACCTGCAATTTGCGCAGGCGGCCCATGTCGTCGGGCAGTTCGCGCAATTCCCCGCCGCCGAGATCGAGCGCTTCCAGCGTCTCGGCTAATCCGAAAACTTCGCGTGGGAACTCGGCGAGGCCCGGGAGGCGCAATTCGCGCGCGCCCGCGAGGTCGCCGCGCCGAAGCGCCTCGAGTGTCTGTTGCGGCTCCATGGCGGGGCTCATAGCAGAGCCGCCGCCCACAGGCCAGTTGCGTGAGAGGCGAGGCGGGTGCGACGCCTCGCCTGTCAACTCATCTTTCGCCGCTGCGCCACAGCGCGCCGATGGCGAGGCCTGCGACGGCTGCGATCGCCAGCGCCGCAATCGGTTGAGCGCGCACCGCCGTCTCGAGACTCGAGCGCCATTCCTCCATGGCTTCGCCCGCGTTTTCTGCAACCTGCGCGCCTTGCTCCCGCGCAGTCGCGATCGCGCGATTGGCCTGGTCGACGCCCTCTTCCATCATGCGCTGCGCCTGATCGGCCGCGGCCGAGGCCTGCCGGGCTACGACGCCGCCGATGTCGCGGGCGTCACGTTCACGATTTCGTTTGAAGATCTGCATGTCGACACCCTCGGCCTTTGCCGCCCCCATCGTTTTGCGTAATCGATCAACCAGAGGCGCCAAGGGTTGTTCCTGACGCCCGCGTCAAAAGACGAAGCGCCACGGCCATGCCGCGCGCCCATCTCAGCGGTTGAGGAGCCAGAAGACGACGCTCAATGCGAGGCTGAGGAAGAGCGACGTCGCGAGCGGGAAATAAACCCGGATATTGCCGCGCTCGAAAACGATGTCGCCGGGCAGTCGGCCCAGTCCGAACCGCTCCCCGAGCGACCACAGGAGGCCGAGCGCGATCAGCGCAACGCCCACGAAGATCAACAGTCTCGGCATATCGAAACGCCTGTCATTGGAGCTTCCACGCACGCTGCGTTCCCGAAGTGACATATTGTCGCGAAACGCCCGATTACGAAGGCTATCGCTTGCAAAAGCGCCTGTCGAAAGCTACCTCGACGCAAGGTTTTCGAGATGGAGCGCGTCGCCAAGGGTGCGACGAAATTGCTCAGTCGAAAGAAGGCGTAATGGCGCGCCTTTCGCAAGGGCCTGATCGAGACGCAGACGCCCCGAACCTTAAAACGTCTCTTCTCCTCCGCGGGAATGCAGGAAGCCGCGCGCGGCGCCGTGAGCGTATTTGGAAGGGTTACGAAACATGATGAGGCCGGACCATATTTTTCTCGCAATGACCATGGTGAAGCACGGCACGCTGGCTGGCGCCTTCATCTTCGCCTTCAAAATTCTTCGCTTCGTTGTGAACACGTCGTTTTGAAGCTGCGGCCGTTGAGACGCCGCATGCCCGGCTCCTGACGAGCCCTCTTGACCTTCGAGCGACAACCCCCGAGAGCTTTAGCGTTCCTAGACGTCGCGACTCTCGTCGCGCCGGGGATGCTTCAAGACAGAAAACGCCCGGGTCCGCGGCCCGTCCCGGACCGGCGTAAGGGGAGCATGTCATGACGGTTGAGATCGACGGTCCGAGGGTCGCGGCCAAATCCGGCAAGGCCCGGCAACTCGTCGTTTTTCTCCATGGATTCGGCGCGGACGGCCAGGATCTCATCGAGATCGGCCGCCAATGGCGCGGCTTTCTCCCCGACGCCGATTTCGTCGCGCCGCATGCGCCCGAGCGGTGCGCCATGTCGCCCATGGGGCGGCAGTGGTTCCCGCTGTTCACCCGCGATCCGGACGAGCGCTGGCGCGGGGTCAACGCCGCCCGCCCCACGCTCGACGCTTTTCTCGACAAGGAGCTCGCCAAGCGCGGCTTCGACGAGCGTGCGCTCGCGCTCGTCGGCTTCAGCCAGGGCACGATGATGGCCCTGCACGCCGGCCTGCGCCGTCGCATCCCGCCCCGCGCCATTCTCGGCTATTCCGGCATCCATGTGCTCGGCGCGGCGACGCCCGGCTCCGAACCGGCGCCGCAAAATCCCCCGCCCGCGGTGCTGCTCGTTCATGGCGAGGAGGATGAACTGATCCCCGCCGAGGCCCTGCTGCTCTCCGCCGGTTCGCTCGCCGACATCGGCGTGCCGACGCAGTGGCACATGTCAGCCGGCCTCGGCCATGGCATCGACAACGCGGGGCTGATCCATGGGGCGCTGTTTCTGGCGCAGTCGTTCGGGATCAAGGTCGACTATGGTCGGCGCTAAGGCCGCGCGCCTCACGCCGGCTCGGCGCCCTCGGGCTCGAGCGCCGGCTCGAGCTCCGGCTCGGCGATGACGGGCGCGCGCCGCACGGCCCGGCGCAGCGCCGGCCGGTAGAGCTGCTTCATCGCCTCGACGACATGGACGCCGCCGCCGGGCAGTGAAAAGCGCCCGGCGATGCGCTCGAAGGCGGGCGCCGAGCGCAGCAGCGTCACGCGCTGGAAGGGCGGCACGTACAGCGCCTCGCCCCAGAAAACCGGCAGGAACTGCGCTTCCTGGAGCAGCGTCTGCAGCTGGCCGCGCGAATAGGGGTGGCCATGGCCGAAAGGCGTGGTGTCGAGGCGCGCCCAAAGGCCGGTGCGGCTCGGCGCAATGATCACCACCCGCCCGCCCGGGGCGAGGATGCGCCAGACCTCCTCGAGCAAATCCTGCGGATGCTCCTCGACCTCGAGCGCATGCACCAGCAGCAGGCGGTCGATGCTGGCGTCGGGCAAGGGCATCATCGAGGCTTCGACCAGCGCCGTGGCCGAGCGGCCGTCGAGCGGCCAGTGCACGACCCCCTGCGTCGCCGGCATAAAGGCCAGAACCCGCTGAGCCTTCTCGCGAAACCCGTCCAGATAGGGCGTCGGATAGCCGAGCCCGAGCACCCGCATGCCGGCATGGTCATCCCAGCGGGTCCGCAGCAGGCGCCCGACCACGCGGCGCGCCACCTCGCCCAGGGCGGTTTCGTAAAAGGCTCTCAGTTCCACCACGTCGGGGGCCATGGGCCGGATCATCTTCTTATTCTCTCAGCGTGGCAAGGCTTGACCTGGTCGCATTTTTGCGCGCCTCCGCTATGATGCGGATCAATAATGCGGAGATCGGCATGTCCATAGAGGTGGCGCAGTTTATTTGCCTGAACGATAATTTCGGGCTGTTGGTTCACGATGCGCGGACGGGCGCGACGGCGACCGTGGACGCCCCCGACGGCGCGGCGATCGCCGCCGAGGCGGAGCGGCGGGGCTGGCCGGTCACGCATCTCCTCATCACCCATCATCATCTCGACCACATCGAGGGAGCGGAAACGCTCAAGAAGCGCTTTCCTCAGATGAAGATCGTCGGAGCCGCGGCGGACGCCCACCGCCTGCCGCCGCTCGATCAGGCGGTGTCCGACGGCGACGAGGTGGCGATCGGCGCCGCCCGCGCCAGGGTCATCGCCACGCCGGGCCACACGACCGGCCACGTCGCCTATTATTTTCCCGAGGACGAGGCCGTCTTTGTCGGCGACACGCTGTTCTCGCTCGGCTGCGGCCGCGTCTTCGAGGGGACGACCGACGAGATGCGGCTGTCGCTCGAAACGCTCGCCAATCTGCCGCGCGAGACGCTGATCTATTGCGGCCACGAATATACGCAGGCGAACGGCCGCTTCGCCCTCACGGTCGACCCGGAAAACCCCGTGCTGCGCGACCGGGTGCAACGCGTCGCCGAACTGCGCGCCGCCGGCAAGTTCACCCTCCCCACCACGATTGCGCTCGAAAACGCCACCAACCCCTTCCTGCGCGTGGAGGACCCGGAGGTGAAGAAGGCGATGGGCATGGCGGACGCCAACCCCTTCGCCGTCTTCGCCGAAATGCGCGAACGCAAGAACCGCTTCGCCGGATGAGCGCTCTGTCCGGTCTCTCTGCGCAGGAGGTTGCGCGCCTCCTCGACCTCGCGCCCCATCCCGAGGGCGGCTATTATCGCGAGACCTTCCGCGACCCCGAGGGCGGCGGCGGGCGCGCGGCCTCGACCGCGATCTACTACCTCCTGCCGGCCGGCCAGATCTCCGCCTGGCACCGGGTCGACGCCGCGGAAATCTGGCACTGGCACGCTGGCGCGCCGCTGGAACTGTCGCTATACGACGAGGGTCGCCGCACAGTCTTGCGGCTTGGCGCTGATCTCTTGGGCGGCGAGCGACCCCAGGGGATCGTGCCGGCGGGGGTCTGGCAATCGGCGAAAAGCCTCGGCGCCTGGACGCTCGTCGGCTGTACGGTCGCGCCGGGCTTCGAATTCGCCCATTTCGAGCTCGCCGCGCCGGGGGAAATTCCCTAGGACCCGAAAACCGCCTGGAGCGAGCGCTCCCGTTTTCAAGAGCGGGGGCTTTTTGCTTTTCCCGGGATGGTGTATCGGGGCGCGTAAAAGAAAATCAGAGGAAACGACACCCATGTGCTGGAGCGGGGAAGCTTCGACTGTATTGGCGGCCACGGGCATTGCCGGCGCGGCCTATTCCGCTCTGAAAAAGAACCCGGAGCCGATGGCGCTCTGGATCTGCCTTCTGTATTTCGCCAGCATGGAGTCGCTTCAGGCGGTCGCCTATTCGGTCCTCAACCAATGCGACTCGCCCTTAAATCAGATGATGACCATGTTCGGTTATCTTCACATTACGTTTCAGCCCTTCTTCATCAACGCCGTTGCGCTTTACTTCATGCCCAAGGACAGCGCGCGCATCGTCGCGCCCTGGGCCTATTTCGGCTGTTTCGTCGCGGCCATCGCCATGCTGATCCAGCTTTATCCGTTCAGCTGGGCGGGCCACTGCGCCATCGGCCGGCCGCTCTGCGGCGACGTTTTGTGCACGGTGCGCGGCGAATGGCACATCGCCTGGCTGCTGCCGACCAACGGCATCGGCAACAGCATGGCGGACAACGCCTGGCTCGGGCGCGGCTATCTCGGCTATCCGCTGATGTCCTTCTTCATCCCGACGCTCTACGGCAGCTGGCGCTTCATTCTTTTCTCCTGGTTGGCCGGCCCGTTCCTCGCGGGGCTGACGACCAGCAACATCAATGAATGGCCGGCCGTCTGGTGCCTGTTCTCAATCGGCCTGGTGCTCGCCATCATCAAGACGCCGCTGCGCTATCACCTGCATGTCGGTGATCCTTGGTGGATGATGGTCTGGAAGTGGTGGAAACGCCGCCGCGCCGTCGAGGCGCCCGCGCCGGTCGACGAGACGCCAGTGCTGGTGAAGATCGAGGAGCCGGCGGAGTAAAGGGCCGCCGCCTCGGCGTCTCGGCGCTTTATCCGATCGCCGCCGCTCCCGCTGTCCTGGCCGGGCCATGACGGCGGGCGAGCTGCTAATCTCGCGCGTTCACCACGCCGCCGATGAGATTGACCGCCAACAGCGCCTCAGTGGAGAGTTCGGCGGCGAGGGGCCTCAAAACAGGGCCGGCCGCGACTTGCGCTTTCAGCGCGGCGCGCGCCGCGACCGCCGCGTCCCAATCGACCGCCGTGAACCGCAGCGCCGCGCCGGGGCGACGCTGGGCCATGCGGCCGAGGTCGGCGCCGATGACGGTCGCGATCTTGGGGTAGCCGCCGGTCGGCTGGCGATCGGCCATCAGCACGAAGGGCGCGCCGGAGCCGGGAATCTGGATGGCTCCCATGGCGGCGCCGTCCGAGACGACGTCATGGCCGCGCGCATGGGTCAGCCGCGGCCCCTCCAGCGCATAGGCCATGCGGTCGCTGCGCGCCCCGACCCGCCATTCGGCCGCGAGCAGCGCCGCGATCGACTCGGGCGCAAAATAATCGTCCTGCGGCCCGAGCATGACGCGGATGGGCGCGTCGTCGTCCACGAGCCAGGGCGCATCCAATTTCTGCGGCTCGGCTGGCGCGGGGGCGACGTCGACGACGGGCAGGGCGTCGCCGGAGCGAAGCGGCGGGGGACCGATCCCGGAGCGCGAATGGGTCGCAAGCGATCCGAGCGTCGGCGCGACGTCGATGCGGCCGCCGACCGCGACGTAGCACCAGGCTCCCGTCGGCCCGGCGCGGATGGCGAGCCTTGCGCCGGGCGCAAGTGGCGCAACGGCGGCGTGGGGGAGCGACGTCGCGTCGAGCCGGATATCGAAGGCTCCGCCTGCGATGGCGACGGCGAGGGTCGCGCCCTCCGCCGCAAGCTCGACGCCGCCGAGCGAGACTTCCAGCGCCACGGTCGCGCCCACGGCCCGCGTCGCTGTCAGAAAGGCCGGCCAGTCCATCGGCCCCGCGGGCGTCACGCCGACGCGCGAATAGCCGAAGCGGCCGACGTCCTGCAATGTGACGCCCGGCCCGGCGGCATGGACGAGGAGCCGCGCGCTCATGCCCCCGTCTCGCGCCGGGCGACCGTCTCGCCCGCCGCCGCACGGGATTCCAGCGCCGCGAACGTCGCGGCGTCAACGGGCTCGAAGCGTAATGCGTCGCCGGGCGCGACGAAAAAGGGCGGGTTCCGCTGCGGGGAGAAGAGCCGCTCCGGCGTGCGGCCGATGACATACCAGCCGGTCGGCATGGGATTGGCGCCGATGAGGGACAGGCCGCCGCCGATCAGCACGGCGCCTTGCGGGGTCGGCCCGCGCGGGGCCAGGCGTCGCGGCAATGCGAGCGCCTCCGGCAGGCCGCCGAGATAGCACCACCCCGGCGCGAAGCCATACATATAGACGCGATAGAGGGCGCCAGCATGTTGCGCGGCGAGCGCCGCCGGCGACAGGCCCAGCAGAGCCCCCGCCTCGACGATGTCTTCGGCGAGCGCCGGATCGTAGCAGCAAGGGACGGCCCAGTTTGCGCCGTCGGCGTGAGCGGCGCTCGGGTTGGACGGTTTCTCTCCGGCCGCAGGGCGCGCGAGGCGGTCATTGATCCACGCGATCAGCGCAGCGCGGGAGATCGCCAGCGGCTCGTAATGAACAAGCAGCGAGCGATAGGTCGGCGTCGTCTCTTTCACGCCGGGGGGCGGGGCGGCGCGAAAGGCCTCGTCGAGGGCCAGCACGCGCGCGTTGACGCGGGGATCGACGACGTCGCCGAATTCGACCGTGAGCGCCGTTTCGCCCTGATCGAGAAAGCGCGGTCCGGCGTCGTACATGTCACGCCTCGACGAAGGCCCGCAGCGCAAAGCCCTCCGCCTCGAGGCCCGCGCGCAAGCGCCGCGCCATCTCGACGGCGTGGGCGGAGTCGCCATGCACGCAGATCGAGTCGATCGGCGTCGGCAGGCGCTTCCCGGAAATGGTCACGAGCGCGCCCTCGGCGAGCATCGCGCGGACCCGGGCCAGCGCTGCGTCGGCGTCGACCAAAACCGCGCCCGGCTGGCCACGCGGCTGCAGCCGTCCGTCGTCGACATAGGCGCGGTCGGCGAAAATCTCATGCGCCACCTTCAGCTCGGCGCGTTCGCCGGCCCGAACCTGTTCCGAACGCGCAATGGCGAGCAATGTCAGCGACGCGTCGACGGCGCGCGTCGCCCGCGCCAGCGCGTCGGCGACCTCCACATCCTTCTCGGCGAGATTGGCGAGCGCCCCGTGCGCCTTCACATAGGCGACGCGATGGCCGGCGAGCGCCGCGAGCCCCTGCGCTGCGCCGATCTGATAGGCGACCGCGCGCTCGATTTCGATCGCCGTCAGGGGCAGGGGCCGGCGTCCGAAGCCGATGAGATCGGGAAACGCGACATGGGCGCCCACGGCGACGCCCTTCTCCCGCGCGCGCGCGAACGTCCTCGCCATGATGTCGGGATCGCCGGCATGAAAGCCGCAGGCGACATTGGCGCTCGTGACAATGCCGAGCATGGCGTCGTCGTCGCCCATGCGCCAGGGGCCATAGCCTTCGCCGAGATCGGCGTTGAGATCGACGCTTTTGGCCGCTTTGGTCATGCCCTCATCCTAGCGTGTTCGACGCTCGCGGACAGGGGTTCCTCGGCGCGGCGGTGGCCAGCGGCCACGAGCGCGCTACGTTGACGCCTGAAGGCGTTTCAGAGGAGGCGTTCATGGTCGGCGTCGCGCTCGTTCTTCTCTATTTCCTGCTGGCGCTGCTCGCTGCGGCGCTCATCATGCAATCGGACCGCTACGCCGTGAGGCGCACGGCCGCTATCGCCGGCAAGGCCAGCCGGGTTTTCGCGCTGGCCGCCGATCCGGCCTCCTGGGCGCCGCTCGGCGCCGTCTCCGTCGTTGAGACGGAGCCGAATGCGCGCGTGGTTCTGAGGCTCGTGAACGGCGGCGGCGCGGAAAGCCATGCGACCATCGCGCTCGCCCCGGAAGGGGCGCAAACGCGCGTCGACTGCGTCGTCGCCGGGCGCAATGGCCTTATCGACAAGGCGCGCGATTTTTTCGGCTTTCGCGAGAAGACCTGGGGGCCGAAAATAGAACAGGCGCTCGCCGGTCTCGCCGCGAGCGCCTGAATTGGCGGATGGCCGGGACGAGCCCGACATGACGTGAGCGGGAGCCGCTTACGCCAGAATCGTCTTCAATTCCGCGACGATGGCGTCGCCCATCTCGCGCGTCGAGATGGAGGCGGGCGCGTCGCCCTTGATGTCGGCGGTGCGCAGGCCCTTGCCCAGCACGCCGGAGATGGCCGCGTCGATGGCGTCGGCGGCCTTGGGACTGTCGAAGGAATAGCGCATCGCCATGCCGAGCGAGCCGATCATGGCGATCGGATTGGCGACGCCCTTGCCGGCGATATCGGGCGCCGAGCCGTGGCAGGGCTCGTACATCGCCTTGCGCTTGCCATTGGCGTCGGCCGCGCCGAGCGAGGCCGAGGGCAGCATGCCGAGCGAGCCGGTGAGCATGGCGGCTTCGTCCGACAGCATGTCGCCGAACAGATTGTCGGTGACGACGACGTCGAACTGCTTGGGCCAGCGCACGAGCTGCATGGCGAGCGCGTCGGCGAGCATGTGCTCGAGCTGCACGTCCGCATATTCGCGCTTGTGCAGCGCGGTAATGACCTCGCGCCACAGATAGCCCGATTTCATGACGTTCGCCTTCTCGGACGAGGTCACCTTGTTGCGGCGCTTGCGGGCGAGTTCGAAGGCGACGCGGCCGATGCGCTCGATCTCATAGGTCTCGTAAACCTGCGTGTCGACGGCGCGCTTCTGGCCGTCGCCGAGATCGGTGATCTCCTTGGGTTCGCCGAAATAGACGCCGCCCGTCAATTCGCGCACGATCATGATGTCGAGCCCGTCGACCAATTCGCGCTTGAGCGAGGAGGCGTCGGCGAGCGCCGGATAGCAGATCGCGGGACGCAAATTGGCGAAGAGGCCGAGATCCTTGCGCAGGCGCAGGAGGCCCGCCTCGGGGCGCACGTCATAGGGCACGCCGTCCCATTTGGGGCCGCCGACGGCGGCGAGCAGCACGGCGTCGGCGGCCTGCGCCAGCGCCATGTCGCCTTCGCTGATCGCCACGCCATGGACGTCATAGGCCGCCCCGCCGACGAGTCCGCGCTCGATCTCGAAAGAGGCGACGCCCGCCCGACCCAGAAAGTCGATCACCTTCTCGGCCTCGGCGGAGATTTCCGGACCGATGCCGTCGCCGGGCAGGAGCAGGATCTTGTAGGCGGACATGAAACCCTCTTCGTTGCGTTCGGGAAAGCAGAAGCGCCGTCAATAGAGCGGCGGGGAGCCCCGCGCAACATGGGCGCGCGGGCAGGGACGCGCGGGCGGCCGTGCGACAATTCGCGCGGCTCCTTTCCCTTGCCCGAAGCGGCGAAGCCGTGCAGCTTGAAAAAGGTCAAGGAACAAGAAATTGCGCCAGAGTCGCGGCCGCCAAACGAGCCCCGGACATGCGCAAATTCAAGAGGGGAGACGTTGCGACCATGAAACTTCTCAAGATCGGCGCGCTGGCCATCTTCGCGGCCTTTGCCGGGGCTGTTCCCGCCAAGGCCTTCTGCGTCTTCAACTGCGAGCCGAAGCCCGAAGACGCGCGCAAGGTTTTCGAAAATCTGATCAAGAAGAAGTTCGACGAGACCGCCGTCGTCGAGAAATTCGACATCACCCGCTTCTGGCCGCTCGACGTCGAGGGCGCCGGCCACGCCGGCTACGAATTCTATTTCACGGCGAATGTGCGCTTCCCGAAAGGCGCCAATCTTCAGTGCAAGCCGGAGGGCGGCGCGCCGAAGCCCGGCTGCTCCGACAATACGAGCTATTACTCGACCACGATCCAGAACCAGATGATCAAGGACAAGCAATATATCGAACCGGGCAAGGTCATCGAGTTCAAGGACGAGACCCGCTTCGACCAGGACGGCGGCAAGTGGAAGGGCCAGGACGGCAACTTCTACTGACAAGCCGCGCGCGGCTCTACGCAGGGCGGGCCTTCGCGGGCCCGCTTTTTTTTCTCGCGCCGCCTCTTCCAGGACGCGCGCTCCTTTCGGCGACGCCGGCGGCTCCGCCGTCAACATTTTCGTAAGCGCCCGGCCCCCTTCCGTGCGCGTCCCGCATGGTGTAGAAGCGCCGCCAGGGATTGGCGTCGAGCTTGGCTACGGCTTGGGCTCCGCTAGCGAAGAAGGTCGGAAATGCAGCAGGTCATTATCGCGATCCACCTGATGGTGGTGACGGCGCTCGTCGTTCTCGTGCTCTATCAGAAGTCCGAGGGCGGGGCGCTCGGCATGGGCGGCAGCGGCGTCTTCACGGGTCGCGGCCAGGCCAACGCCCTGACCCGCGCCACCGGCATTCTCGCGACGATCTTCTTTTTGACCAGCATCGCTTTGACCGTGTTGCCGGCCTGGCAGCGCCACACCGAGGGCGGCGACGACTGGACCAAGGCCATCGACCAGGGCGACGTCAAGTTCAAAGAGGTCAAGCCCGGCGAGAAGACGCCCGAGGCCGGCAAGGATTCGATCTTCGACCAGCTCCAGCGCGCCCAGCAGAAGCGCCAGCAGGGCGCTTCCCCGACCGCTCCCGGCGAGGCTCCCAAGGCGGACGCTCCCAAGGCGGACGCTCCGAAGGCGGAGGCTCCCGCGGAGGCCCCCAAGGCCGACGCGCCGAAAGCCGACGCTCAGCCCGTGACGGAAGCGCCCAAGGCGGCGCCTGCCGCCGAAGCGCCTGCCGCGCCGGCCCCGGCCGCCGAGGCGCCCAAGCCCGAGGCCCCCAAGCCGGAGGCCGCGCCGAAGGCCGACGCCGCGCCGGCCGCTCCCGCCCCGGCGGCGCCCGCCGCGCAGCCCGCGGCGCCGACCCAGTGGAAGTCGCCCACGCAGTAAGCGGCGGGTCCCTCCTTTCCACATCGAGAACGGCGCTGGGGAAGAGTCCTTCTCCGGCGCATTAAACGCTATCCAAATCCAGCGAAAGGCGTTAGGCGTTAAGCCCCATGGCGCGCTACATCTTCATCACCGGCGGCGTGGTTTCCTCACTTGGCAAGGGTCTCGCGTCGGCGGTTCTCGGCGCGCTCCTGCAGGCGCGCGGCTACACCGTCCGGCTCCGCAAGCTCGACCCCTATCTCAACATCGATCCGGGGACCATGTCCCCCTATCAGCATGGCGAGGTCTTCGTCACCGACGACGGCGCCGAGACCGATCTCGACCTCGGTCACTATGAGCGCTTCACCGGCCGCCCCGCCAACCGGCAGGACAATGTCACGACCGGGCGCATCTATCAGGACATCATCAACAAGGAGCGGCGCGGCGACTATCTCGGCGCGACCATCCAGGTCATTCCGCATGTGACGAACGCCATCAAGGACTTCGTCCTCGACGGCAATGACAATGTCGATTTCGCGCTGATCGAGATCGGCGGCACGGTCGGCGACATCGAGGGCCTGCCCTTCTTCGAGGCGATCCGCCAGCTAAAGAACGATCTGCCGCCGCATCACTGCATCTATATTCACCTGACGCTCCTGCCCTTTATCCCGAGCGCCGGCGAACTCAAAACCAAGCCCACGCAGCATTCGGTGAAGGAGCTGCGCTCGATCGGCATTCAGCCGGACATTCTGCTGTGCCGCACCGATCGCGAGATTCCGCGTGAGGAGCGCCGCAAACTCGGCCTGTTCTGCAACGTCCGCGAGCAGGCGGTGATCGAGGCGCGCGACGCCGCGAACATCTACGACGTGCCGCGCGCCTATCATGCGGCCGGCCTCGATGCGCAGGTGCTCGCGGCCTTCGGCATCGAGCCGGCGCCCAAGCCCGACATGAGCCGCTGGAACGCCGTCACGCAGCGGATCATGAATCCCGAAGGCGAAGTCACGATCGCCGTCGTCGGCAAATACACCGAGATGAAGGACGCCTATAAGAGCCTCATCGAGGCTCTCGCGCATGGCGGCCTCGCCAACCGCGTGAAGGTCAATCTCGACTGGATCGAATCGGAGATATTCGAGGGCGGCGATCCGGCCGCGCATCTCGAACATGTGCACGGCATTCTCGTGCCGGGCGGCTTCGGCCAGCGCGGCGCCGAGGGCAAGATTCTCGCCGCCCGCTTCGCGCGCGAGCGCAAGGTTCCCTATTTCGGCATCTGCTTCGGCATGCAGATGGCGGTGATCGAGGCGGCGCGCGCGCTCGCCGGCATTGAGGCGGCCAATTCGACGGAGTTCGGCCCCTGCAGCGAGCCGGTCGTCGGCCTGATGACCGAATGGCTCAAGGGCAATGAGCTCGAAAAGCGCGCGGCGGACGGCGATCTCGGCGGCACCATGCGCCTCGGCGCCTATCAGGCGCTGTTGAAGCCCGGCTCGCGCATCGCCGGCATCTATGGCGCGACGGAAATCTCCGAACGCCACCGCCATCGCTACGAGGTCAACATCGGCTATCGCGACCGGCTGGAGTCCTGCGGCCTGCTCTTCGCCGGAACCTCGCCCGACGGCCTGCTGCCGGAAACGGTCGAAATCCCCGACCATCCCTGGTTCATCGGCGTGCAATATCATCCCGAGCTGAAGTCGCGGCCCTTCGAACCGCATCCGCTGTTTGCGAGTTTCATCGCGGCGGCGAAGGCGCAGAGCCGGTTGGTTTAACTCTCCGCATTCCTTGTCAGCTATGACGTCCCCGTCATAGCCGGCTTGTCCCGGCCATCCCCATGGGCGATTGGGAGAGGGCGTGGGACGATCTATACTGCCCGAAGGAGGCCGTCCGCATGACTGACCAGCCCCGTATCACCCTCGACCCCGACGTGCTCGCCGGCAAGCCAGTCGTGCGCGGCACGCGCCTGTCGGTCGAGTTTATCATCGGCTTGATGGCGGACGGCTGGAGCGAGACCGATATTCTGCGCAATTATCCGACCCTGGCGCATGAGGATATTTCGGCGTGTCTCGGTTACGCATTTTTCCGTGATTGAATCAGGCCGCGTAAGAATCCGCGTTTTGGCCGAGCCTTGACTCTTCACGTTTGCCCGACGGCGTGCCGGCGGCGCACGGGAAGACGGCGGGTGAGGTCATATCGGTGATCCCCGCAGGGTCGATGGCGGCTGTTACTCCGCCGCCAGCACCTGCGGCGGCGGGAAGGCGATTTCGATCAGCGTGCCTTCGTTCTTGCGGCTCCTGATCGTGAAGCTCGCCTGGTTCGCTTCGATCAGCGCCTTGGTCAGCGGCAGGCCGAGGCCGGTGCCGGGCCTTTTGTGCGAGATCGCCACCTGCTTGAACGGCTCAAGCGCCGTCTGCACGTCCTCGTCGCTCATGCCGATGCCGGTGTCTTTCACGCGGATCACGACATGGCCTGAGTCGGTGAGCGCGCTCGAGACGATGACCTGACCGCCGGGCTCGTTGAACTTCACCGCATTGGAGAGAAGATTGAGCAGGATCTGCTTCAAGGAGCGCGCGTCGGCGCGCACCGGCGGCAGGCGCTCGGAGAGCGACAGGCGCATGACGATGCGCGCCTTGTTGGCCTGCGCCTGCATGATCGCGGCGCATTCCGTGATGACGGCGTTGGCGTCGACGCGGTCGAATTCCAGCTCCATCTTGCCCGCCTCGATTTTCGAGAGGTCGAGAAGATCGTTGACGAGCGACAGCACATGCTCGCCCGAGGCGTGCATGTCCTTCAAATATTCCTTGTAACGCTCCGAGCCGATGGGGCCCAGGCGCTCCTGCATCATCACTTCGGCGAAGCCGAGAATGGCGTTGAGCGGCGTGCGAATTTCGTGACTGACGCGGGCCAGGAAATCGGATTTCGCGGCGTTCGCCTGTTCGGCCGCGTCGCGCGCCGCCCGCAGCGCCTCGGCGCGGGCGTCGGCCGCCTCGGCGCGCAGCGTGAGGCAGGGCTTTTGCGCCGGGCCGAGACGGCGCAGCGTCGCCTCGAAGGATGCGCCGCCGAGCCGAGCCGACAGGCGCAAAGCGGCGTCCGGCTCGCCCGCGCGGAAGCAGGCGGCGAGCTTGCGCGTATCCTCCGCCGATAAGAGCGCGGTGAGCGGCAGGCCGTCCAACGCGCCCTTCTCGGCCTCGAACAGCGCGGCGAAGGCGCCCGTGGCGCTCTCGATGCGGCCCTCTTCGCTCAGCACGGCGACGGCGACGCCGCTGGTTTCGAGAAGGCCGCGCAGCAGGCTGTTGTCGGCGCGGGCGCGGGCGAGCTTTTCATCCCGCGCGCGGGCGAGCGCCAGCGCGCTTTCGTCGGGGCCGGGGAGCCGGCTGCGGTTGCGGCGCAGGGTGACGAGCGTCGCCGGCGCGCCCTCCCAGTCGACGCTTTGCAGATGCACGTCGACGTCGAGCGCCTCGCCGTCGCTCGACTGCACCGCCGCGGCCCGCGCGCCGGCGTCGCCCGGCGGACGGCCGAAAAACATGCGGGCGAGCCCGCCGTCCGCTTCGAAGGCGGCGGCGTCGGCATAGCCGAGATAATCGAGCAAGGTGCGATTGGCGAAGAGCGTCTTGGCCCCGCGCGCGATGAGCACGCCGACCGGCAGGCAGTCGAGCACGCCGGTCGCCGTCGAGGCTGCGGGCGGCGGCGCGGGCGCCGGCTCGCCGCCGATCAGCGCGGCAAGCTCCGCGGCGATTTCCTGAACCGCGACAGCGGAGAGCGGTTCCTCGACGGGCGCGGTCGCGGCCTCCCCGGCCTCGGCCTCGACAAGCGCCGGCGCCGCGGCGCCGCTTTTGAGCGCGCGCGCGATCTCCTCGAAATTCATGCGCTCGGCGGCGGTCAACGCGTCCCTGTCCGGCGGCGGGGCGGCGCTCGGCGCCTCCTCGCGTGGCGCAGGGACGGGGCGCAAGGGCACGACATTGTCGGCCGCATAGACGGGCTCCGGCGCCGGCTCTTGCGGCGGCTCGCGCGTCTCGACAGGCGGGAGGGCGACGGCGTCCGCGACGAAAGCCCGGTCGAGATGAAGAACGCCATAGCCCTGAAAGCCGGCGAAGCGGCGGTCGGCGTCGCTGGTTGGCAGTCCGCCGAGCGTCACCGGCGCGCGGGCGCCGGCGCCGGCGAGCGGCCAGGCGACCTCGATCCCCGCAAAGCTCTTCCGCGCCGCAATCGCCGCGGCGAAAGCCCGGCCCAGCGCCAAAGCCGCGGCGACGTCCGCGACTCCCCGGCCGACGATCTCCGCGCTTTCCGGGCCGACAACGTCGGCGAGCACGTGCGTCACGTCGATGAAACGGCCGTCGGCGTCCGTTTTCCAAAGGAAGCGGGGCGCGCGGGCGCCATGGCGGCTCATCAGTTGCTCGCGCAGCGCGCGGCTGTCGCCGATGGGGGATGAGTGGCCGGCTGTGGGCGTCTGAGGGGCTAGGGCGTCGACGGGCGGGGGAGCAGGCCGGACCCCGAGCGCCGCAAGGACGAGAAAATCGGGCGCGCCAGCGGCTGTCGGAAGCTTTCGGCACAGCAGGGTGACGGTCTGCTGGGAGGGACCGAAATTGAACCGCAGGCGCTCCAGCCGCAACGCGGCGCCCTGGCGCACGGATTCGACGAGATCCGTCAGCCGCTTCGCGCTTGGCGCGTCGCTTTCGAACAGCCGCTCGGCCAGGGCCGTCGCATCTGCGCCGAAGACGGCGCGCGCCGAATCGTTGAGATAGACAATCCGAAGCGGAGTTCCGCAGGCGGCGAAAATCGGGGCCCCCGACGCGTCCAGCGCCGAAAAAGCAGGATCGGCCGCGATGCGGCTGGCGGCCACCTCTCCTTCGACCTCTGCCTGCGAAGAGCCCATGACGCCGGCTCGCTGTTGCGACGGGAACACGCGCCCGCGCCCGACCGCCTCGAAAATTCCTAAAGACGCGATCAAGTTTGAGCTTAACGCAAACTTAAACGGTCGCCGCGTCGCGGTCCATCCGACCCCGCCTGCTTTCAGGTCATTTTTTTGCTAACATTCACCTGCCTTATACTGCGCTGCACAATTTATGTTGCAGCGCAGCAAAAAATCAGGCATTGTCCTCTTGTCCGCCCGGCCCACCCGCCGGCCGCGGGCGCAGCCAAATGAGGAGACGTTCATGGTTGATCCAATCTATCAGGTTCCAAACGAGGTTCGCGACTTCGCCGAGAAGAGCGTCGAGCAGGCGCGCAAGGCCTTCGAAGGCTTCGCCGGCGCCGCACAGAAAGCGCTCACCTCCACGACCGAACTGCCCATCGTGCCGCCGGGCGCGAAGGATGTCGGGGCCAAGGCCTTTTCGTTTGCAGAAGCCAATGTGAATGCGGCTTTCGATCTCGCGCAAAAGCTCGTCAAGGCGAAGGACCCGCAGGAAGTGTTCCAGCTTCAGGCCGACTTCGTGAAGTCGCAGTTCGAGGCCATTCAGGAGCAGACCAAGGAGCTCGGCGCCGCGTTTCAGCGCTCGACGACCCTGAAGTCCTGATCCGACAGTTTGTTCACTCGAAATCTTTGAGGAGCGGGAAGATGGCGACGAAAAGCAAGGCTGACAAAAGCATTCCCCTCGACGCCGGGCAGGCGGCCCCTGCCGAGGCGCCGGAGGAGGCGCTGCGCGCCGAAATTCCCGCCCAAGAGCCGGTCTTGAGCGAAGCCGCTTCCCCAGCGGCCCCCGCGCCGACGCCGGAGCCGGAGATTGTGGACATCGTCTCGGCGCCGCTCGCCGTGATCGAGGAGGCGGCCGAATCCGCGGCGGAGTCCTTCTCCGCCTCGTTTGAATTCGACACGTCCGCCTGGTCGAAGAAGTCGCTGGAGCTCTGGGCCGAGAACGCCGCCGCTTTCCTCGAGTTTGCGGAACAGGTCGTCAAGGCGAAAAGCTTCGAGGAGGCCGTCGACATTCAGTCGCGCTTCGCCAGCGAGCGCTTCGAAGCCTTCGTCCGTCAGTCGCAAGAGCTGATGGACGTCGCGAAAAACCTGGCGAGCTTCGCGGCCGCCCCGCTTTGCGACGTGCGCAAGGCGGCCTGAGCGGCAAGAACAGATTTCGCTTTTTTTGCGGGCGTCGGCGGCCGTTGGGGCGCTGACGCTTTTTTTTAGAGGGTCGCCTCGATCAACGCGCGCAGCTCGGGCGTGACCTCGGGCGCGACTCCGGTCCAGTCGCGGAAGGCGGGCCGCGCCTGATGCAGCAGCATGCCGAGACCGTCGACCGGCGTCGCCCCCCTGGCCCGGGCTGCGGCGAGGAGCGGCGTCTCCAGCGGGGCGTAGACGATGTCGGCGACGACCGCCGAAGCCGGCAAGGCGGCAAGCGAGAGATCGAGCGGCTCCTGCCCGACCATGCCCTGGCTCGTGGTGTTGACGAGAAGCGCGGCGCCGGCGAGCGCGTCGTGGCGCTCCTCCCAGTCATAGGCCGCGACGGGCGCGCCGAAGTCCTGGGCCAGCCGGTCGGCGCGGGCGCGGGTGCGGTTGAGCAGGCGGATTTCGCGCGCCCCCGCGTCGATGAGCCCCCAGACGATCGCCCGCGCGCCGCCGCCGGCGCCGATGACGACGCAGGGGCCGGCCTCCCCCCGCCAATGGGGCGCGCCCTCCTGGAGCGAGGCGACGAAACCGAAGCCGTCATAATTCCGGCCGATGAGCGCGCCAGCTTTATCCACGACGACGCAGTTGACGGCGCCGATTCGTTGCGCCGCCGGGTCGACCGAGTCGAGAAAGGCGAGCGCGGCCTCCTTGTGCGGGATGGTGAGGTTGCAGCCGGAAAAACCCAGCGCCGGCAAGGCCCGCAGGGCGGTTTCGAGTTTGCCGGGCTCGACGGGGAGCGGGACATAGGCGCCCTCGACGCCATAGCGCGCAAACCAGTAATTATGGATCTTGGGGCTGCGCGAATGGGCGATGGGCCAGCCCATGACGCCGGCGAGAATAAATTTTTGGCGGTGCGTCACGGCGTGCTCTTAGTCTGTGGCCATTGGTTGCGGAGAAATCCTACCATATGTCAACCGCAGGCGCGGGCGTTTACCTGGAGGCGAACGGGAATGAATGCGGCAAGGAACCGGCGGTTGGACGCGCTTCTCGAAGACGCGGAGCACTCGATCGCCGCGCATTGGGAGCGCTGCCGCGACAGCGGCGTGGCCGGCGCGACGCCGGAGGCGACGGCTCGTGTCGACGCGCGCATCCGCGCCTATTTCGAGGCGCTGAAGGCGCTGCCGCCGCGCGCCCCCGAGGCGCGAATCCTAGAGGCGCTCGTCAGCGTCTTCGACGATCTCATGCGACTCGACGAAGAGACAGGAGGGGCGCTCCTCGAAGAGGCTGAGCGCGACCTCTTGCAGCCCTTGATCCTCAACGCCGCCGAAACGGCCGGGCTCGACCCGCATAAATTCCCCCGCCGGGAGCCCGGCGGGCGGCGGCTGGACTTCAGCGTGGCGCGAGCGCGGTGAAGAGCGCGTCGTCCTCGTTGACGCCGGCGTTGCTGGTGGTGAGCAGCTTCTCGCCGTAGAAAATCGAATTGGCGCCGGCGACGAGGCAGAGGATCTGCGCTTCTTGCGTGAGGAAGGAGCGTCCCGCGGAGAGACGCACCCGCGCGCGCGGCATGACGATGCGGGTCGTGGCGATCATGCGCACGAGATCGAGCGGATCAACCTTGTCGCGATCGGCGAGCGGCGTGCCTTCGACGGCGACGAGCGTATTGATCGGCACGCTCTCGGGATGCGGGTCGAAGCTCGCGAGAACCTGCAGCATGCCGGCGCGGTCGCGCACGGTCTCGCCCATGCCGATGATGCCGCCGCAGCACATTTCGAGCCCCGCGGCGCGCACCGCCTTCAGCGTGTCGAGGCGGTCCTGATAGGTGCGGGTGGTGATGATGTCGCCATAGAATTCGGGGCCGGTGTCGAGATTGTGGTTATAAGCGGTGAGGCCCGCCTCGACGAGGCGCTTCGCCTGCGCGTCGTCGATCATGCCGAGCGTGACGCAGGCTTCCATGCCGAGTTCACGGACGCCGCGCACCATCTCGACGACCGCGTCAAAGCGCTTGTCCTTCGGGGCGGAGCGCCAGGCCGCGCCCATGCAGAAACGGTCCGCCCCCGCCTCCTTCGCCGTCCTGGCGGCGACGAGAACGTCCGACGTCGACATGAGATCGACGCGGTCGAGCTTCACCTCGCGGTGATGCGCCGACTGCGGGCAATAGGAGCAGTCTTCCGGGCAGCCGCCGGTCTTGATCGAGAGAAGCGCCGCCTTCTGCACGTCGTTGACGTCATGATAGCGGCGATGCGCGGCGTTGGCCTGGGCGATGAGATCGAGCAGCGGCAGATTGTGGACGCCGACGATTTCGTCGACCGTCCAGTCGTGGCGGATGTTGAAGTCGGCGGGGGCGTTCATCACGCGGCTCCCTTGCGGTTCTGCGAGCGCGCCGCGAGCTTGCGCGCGGGAGCGGCCCCGGCCGCGTCAGCCTGATTGCCGCGCAACGTCATATAGGCGACATAGAGCGCGACCGCCACGTCGAAGCCGACGGTCGCGACGACGAAGGGGGCGGGAGCGAAAGCCTGGCCGGCGCCCACATAATGCTCGTAAAGCGTCCAGGCCGCATGCAGGGCGAAGCCCGCGACCACGAACCAGGGCGAGCCGACGATCGACATGCCGGCGAGCGTGCCGAAAAAGGCGACGGCGGTCATCTCGAAGCCGATCCACATCTCGTAGTTTTCGGCGCGGATGGCGAAGCCGACATAAAGGAAGCAGACCGCGATGAGCGCATAGGCCGCGAGCAGCGCCGGCCGCGTCTTCGACCAACGCGAAAGGACGATGAGGCCGATGGCGAAGAGAACCCCGAGCCCCGCGAAGAGGGCGATTTCCACAGTGTCGAGCATGGCGTGACCGATTGGCGCGCGGAAAGCGCGGGCGATTGACGTTTTCTGGCCGCGCAAGGTCTATAAGGGGGGCGGGGGTTTCGAACAAGGGGCGCGGCGCTACGGCTTGCCAAAGCCGCGATCCGGACGCACATTCGGCCAAGCCCGCGGACGGACGCAAAGGCCGGAAGATGAAGATCGTCGCTCTCGGATTAGCTTTCCTGATCTGCGGATCAGCTCCGGCCCGCGCCGTGAACACCTGGGCGGGAAACACGGCCGAGGACATGGCGGAGGAGCAGGACGCCTGCGCCTATGACGCCGACCGCTTCTGCGGCGGCAACACCGTCTTCATCTTCGAGATGGAGAACTGTCTGAAACGCCATATGCCCCAGCTGACGCGGGCCTGCCGTCACGAGCTGACGCCCACCGACTTCAGGAAATATCACACCGACCCGTTCAACTTTTTCTGACGCCGCAAGGGGCGCCGGACGGCGCCTCTGCGCCTCTTCGGCGCCAAGATCGTCAATGGCCTCGAGGCCTGCTATAGGCTTCACCGGGCCGCGGGGGCGGGCGCTTTGATTTCATAGGTTCGACATGCAGCGCGACGCACAATTGAAAGAAGCGCCGACCCAGGTTTTGGCTCCGGCCGAGCCCGAGGCGAAGAGCGATCTGCCGCTCAACGAGGATATCCGTCTCCTCGGCCGGCTGCTGGGCGACGCCGTTCGCGAGCACGAAGGAAGCGAGGCCTATGAGCGGATCGAGACGATCCGCCGCCTCTCCGTCGCGGCGAGCCGCAACAAGGACCAGGACGCCGCAGCCAAGCTCGACGCGCTCTTGCGCTCGCTTACCGCCAAGGAGGCGACGGCCGTCATCCGCGCCTTCAGCTACTTCTCACACCTTGCGAACATCGCCGAAGATCTGCATCCGCTAAAAGAGCGGGCGCGGGCGCTCGCCGAGGGCGGCGTCCTCGACGAGCCGAGCCTTTCGCGCTCCTTCGCCCATTTGCGCAAGGCGGCCGTCGGGCCCGGCAAGATCGCGGCGGCGCTGTCGCGCGGCTGGATATCGCCCGTGCTCACGGCGCATCCCACCGAAGTGCGCCGCAAGAGCCTGCTCGACACCGAGCGCGCCATCTTCACTTTGCTCGCCGCCCGCGAGCAGCTCAAGAGCAAGTCCGAGCGCGCGCAAAACGAGATGCAGCTGCGCGCCCGCGTCATGCAATTGTGGCAGACCGAGCTCTTGCGCGAGTCGCGCCTCACCGTGCGCGATGAAATCGAAAACTCCTTGAGCTACTACCGTTCGACCTTCCTGCGCGAGATTCCGAGGCTCTACGCCGAAATCGAGGCCAAGCTCGACGGCCTGCGCGTCCCGCCTTTCCTGCGCATGGGCGCCTGGGTCGGCGGCGACCGCGACGGCAATCCCAATGTCACCGCCGACTCGCTCGCGACGGCGCTGCGCATGCAGTGCGAGACGGCGCTGCGCTATTATCTCGTCGAGGTCCATGAACTCGGCGCGGAGCTCTCGATCTCGCGGCGCTACGGCGGCGCCACGCGGGCGCTGGAGGAGCTCGCCGCGCGGTCCGGCGACGACAATCCGCACCGCGACAACGAGCCCTACCGGCGCGCGCTGATCGGCGTCTATTCGCGCCTCGCCGGCACGCTGGAAAAGCTCACCGGCGGGCAGGCTATGCGCCACGCCATCGCGCCGGGCGCGCCTTACGCCAATTCCTGGGCGCTGCTCGCCGATCTCGTGACGATCGATGAATCGCTACGCATCCACCACAGCGACGTGATCGCCTCGCAGCGGCTCGAGCCGCTCATCCGCGCGGTCGAGGTCTTCGGCTTCCATCTCGCGACGCTCGATCTGCGCCAGAGCTCGGACCGCCACGAGGAGACGATCTCCGAGCTGCTCGCCGCCGCGCGCATCGCCGAAGATTATGCGGCGCTCGCCGAGGTCGAGAAACAGCAGCTGTTGATGCGCCTTCTCTCCGATCCGCGCCCCGTGCGCCTCCCGGAGAAGGTCTACAGCGACCGCACGATGAGCGAACTGGCGATCTTCGAGCGCGCCGTGGAGATGCGCCGCCTCTATGGCGACGAGGCGATCCGCCATTACATCGTGAGCCACACGGAGACGGTCAGCGATCTTCTCGAAGTGCTGCTGCTGCAAAAGGAATGCGGCTTGATGCGCGGCACGCTCGACCCGCGCGACGGGGAAGCGGTGGCGGCCGATCTCATCATCGTGCCGCTGTTCGAGACCATCGGCGATCTGCGTAACGCCGCCCCGATCATGCGCGCCTTCTACGCCCTGCCGGGCGTGCAGCGCCTCGTCGTCAATTCCGGCGCGCAGCAGGACATCATGCTGGGCTATTCGGACTCCAACAAGGACGGCGGCATTCTGACGAGCATCTGGGAGCTTTATCGCGCCTCCACGGCGCTCGCCGAATTCTTCGCCTCCATGCCCAATATCGCCATGCGCCTGTTCCACGGGCGCGGCGGCACGGTCGGGCGCGGCGGCGGGCCGAGCTATGACGCCATTCTCGCCCAGCCGCCCGGCACGGTGAACGGCCAGATCCGGTTGACCGAACAGGGCGAAGTGATCGCGGCGAAATACGCCAATCCGCAGATCGGCCACGTCAATCTCGAGCTGCTCGTCGCCGCGACGCTGGAAGCGACGCTGCTCTCCCAGCACAAGGCGCCGCCGCCGGAATTTCTGGAGATTGCCGAAGAATTGTCGCGCGCCGGCATGGCGGCTTATCGCGGGCTGGTTTATGAGACGGAAGGCTTCGTCGATTATTATTTCGCCTCGACGCCGATCACGGAAATCGCCTCGCTCAACATCGGCTCGCGCCCGGCCTCGCGCAAACCCTCGCGCAAGATCGAGGATTTGCGGGCCATCCCGTGGAGCTTCTCCTGGGCGCAGGCGCGCGTCGCGCTGCCGGGCTGGTTCGGCTTCGGTTCGGCCATCGCCGGCTATCTGGCGCGCGACGGGAAGGCGCGGCTCGAACTGTTGCGCCGCATGGCGCGCGAGTGGCCCTTCTTCCGCTCGCTGCTCTCCAATATCGACATGATCCTGTCGAAGACCGATTTAGAGATTGCGCGCCGCTACGCCGATCTCGTCGAGGACCGGGCGCTGGCCGAGCGCATCTTCAGCATGATCGAAGCGGAACACGCCCGCTCGGTGGACGCGCTCGAAAAAATCCTCGGCACGAAGGAGCGGCTCGCCGACAATCCGACGCTCGCGCGCTCGATCAAACATCGCTTCCCCTATATTGCGCCGCTCAATTACATTCAGGCCGAGCTCATCCGCCGCCACCGCGCCGGCATGACGGATGCGGAGATTCGCGAGGGGATTTTGATGTCGATCAATGGCGTGTCGGCGGGCCTGCGCAATACCGGGTGACAAACGTCGGGCGGGCCCAGCGTCCAACGGGCGCTAGATGCGTCTTCAATCGCCGCGCGTCACGCGCGCGCGCGTCCGTCCGCCGGCGGGCGCGTCTCGGCGCAGCCGAAGAACGCGCCTTGAAGATAATCGACGCCCCACGCGCGCAGGATGCGCGCCGTGGCGTCGTCTTCGACCCATTCCGCGACGACCTTCAGCGAGAGATGGTTTGCGAGATCGATGAGGGTCTTCACGAAGAAGCGGTCGTCTTCGGAGGTTGCGATATTGCGGATGAAGGCGCCGTCGATCTTGACGATGTCGAAGGCGAGGTCGCGTAGATTGCGGAAGGAGGTGTGGCCCGCGCCGAAATCGTCCATCGCGACTTTCACGCCGAGGCGCTTGCAGGCGGCGATCCGCGACCGCGTCGCCTCGAAATCCTCGATCATCGCCGTCTCGGTGATTTCAACGATCAGCCGGTCCTTGAGAGCGGGGTTCGCCGCCGCCGCCTGCGCCAGGCGCTCCGGCCACTCGGCGTCGAGCAGAGTCGCCATCGAGCAATTGACGGAAACGCGCAGATCCGGTTCGGCGGCGAGCCGCTCGAGCGCAAGCTCCATGACGCGCTGATCGAGAAGCTGGACGAGTCCGGCTTTTTCGGCCACGGGCAGCAGCGTCGCGGGGGAGATCGAGGCGCCGTCCGGCAGGCGCACGCGCAGCAGCGCCTCATGGAAAGCGACCCCGCCCGTGGCGGCGTCAACGATCGGTTGGAAGGCGAGTTCGACGCGCTTGTCGCTCAAGGCGGACACGATGTTGTCGGCGACGCGCAGCGCGCGGAGCCGCGCGTCCTGGCGGGCGAGCGACGCCGAATAGGCGACGAAGCGCTTGCCGGCGCCCTGGCGCGCGACGTCGAGCGCTTCCTCGGCGTGCCGGAACAGGGCCTGCGGGCTGCGCCCCTCGCGCGGCGCGATGACGCCCCCGATGCGGATCGTTGCGGGAATGGGGCCCGCCGACGTTTCGAAAGGCGCGTCCTTCACGACGCCGATCAGCCGATGGGCGGCGGAGAGCGTCTCTTCCGTGTCGCAGGCGTCGAGCAGCAGGGCGAATTTATTGCCGGCGTGACGCGCGACGACGTCGGTGGCGCGGACATTCTCGCGCAGGCGTCTGGCGAGCCCTGCAATGACCTCGTCGCCCGCGTCGTAACCATAGGTGCGGTTCAGCGCGAACAGATTCTCCAGGGCCACGAGCAGCACCGCGAAGGGCTTGCGGCTCGCTTCGCTGCGCTGCAGGGCGCTGTCGAGATGTTCGGCGAACTGGGCGCGGTTGAGAAGGCCCGTCAGCGAATCGATCTGCGCGCCGAGCGCCGCCCTGCGCTCCGCCTCGTGGCGTTCGGTGACCACGCGCAGCACGCCATGGGCGTAGGCGGGCTTGCCGTCCTGGCCGGCGAACCAGCGCCCCGTGTCCTCGACCCAGACGATGGGCGCCGGTCCCAGATGGCGGGGCGCTGCGAGCCCATAGACGATCTGATAGGGCACGCCCGCGCCCCCGTCCCGCTGCGTCGACTGCATGACGGCGTCATAGCGCGAGAGGGCGCTCTCGGGGGCGACCAGCTCGCCATAGGCGTGGCCGAGATCGATATCCGCGTCCGCGACCAGGCCGAGCGTTTCCCGTCGATTTGGGCCCCAACTGAGCCGGTCGGGGCCGATGTCCCAATGGTAGGCCAGCTCCCCGATCGAGGAGAGGATCAGGCCCGCGTCCGGACCCGGCGCGGGGAAGGGCGCCGGCGGAGGGAGGGGGGCCGACGTTGCGGGCGGATGGGCCGCAGCCAGAGGCGCACGGCCGGCGGGGGTCGACCCCTCCAGACCGCGACTGGCGAGATGGCGCAATTGCATGGGAACGAAGGCCTTCAGCTCGACGGTGAGGCGTCACTCTGGCGGTCAAACGTAAATGCGGCGTTCACACGCGACGCGACGACGGCGTCCGGCCTCTGCTTCCCCACGCCGCTCTGGACGGAACCGCCGCCCGCATGCGAATGACATCGCAAGACCAACAGCTGGAGAGAAAGCCCATGAACGCCTCCGCCTTCAACGACATCGGCCTCGACGAGCTCAAGGCCGGGCTTGCAAATGGCTCGATCCTCCTCGTCGACGTTCGGGAGGCGGACGAATTCGCGGCCGGCCATATCGCCGGGGCTTTGTTCAATCCGCTGTCGCGGTTCAACCCCGCCGCCCTGCCGGTCGCCGGCGACGGGCAGAAGGTCGTGATCTATTGCCGCTCCGGGCGCCGGTCGGTGACGGCCATGGAGCAGGCCCGGCTCGCCGGGCGGCGCGACGCCAACACTCATTTCGGCGGCGGCATTCTCGCCTGGCTCAACGCCGGCGAACCGGTCGTGCAGGGCATGTGATCGGACAGGGCTATCAGCCCCAGAGCGCCGGCGGCGGCGGCGTCAACGTCGAGCCCTCGTAGACCAGGCCCGGCTCCCGATCCCTGGCGAGCAGCAGCGGGCCGTCGAGGTCGACGAAGGCGGCCATCTGGCCGATGAGAACGGCCGGCGCCATGGCGAGCGACGTGCCCACCATGCAGCCCGCCATGATCTCGAACCCCATTTTCTGCGCCGCCTGCGCCATGGCCAGCGCCTCGGTCAGCCCGCCGGTCTTATCCAGCTTGACGTTCACGGCGTCATAGCGGCCGCGCAGGGCGTCGAGCGAGGCGACGTCATGGGCGCTCTCGTCGGCGCAGATCGGGATCGGGCGGGCGATCCGGGCGAGCATGTCGTCCTGCCCGGCGGGCAGGGGCTGCTCCACGAGCGCGACGCCGTGGCGCGCGCAGGCCTGGAGCTGGCTGACGAGCGTTTCTTCGGTCCAGGCCTCATTGGCGTCGACGATCAGCCGCGCATGCGGCGCGCCGGCGCGCACGGCGGCAAGGCGGGCGTCGTCGCCTTCTCCGGCGAGCTTTACTTTCAGGAGCGGACGATCGGCCGCCTTCATCGCGGCGGCGCGCATGTCGTCGGGCGACCCGACCGACAGCGTGTAAGCCGTCGTGAGCGGGACAAGCCGTGCGAAGCCCGCCGTTTGATGGGCGCGCCTGCCGGTCATTTTGGCCTCGAGGTCCCACAGGGCGCAGTCGAGGGCGTTGCGCGCCGCGCCCGGCGCCAGGAGACGCTGCAAAGCTACCCGTCCCGCGCCCGATTCGATCTGGCCGCGCACGCGCTCAATCTGGGCCGTCACGCTTTCGACGCTTTCGCCGTATCGTGAATAGGGCACGCATTCGCCGCGTCCGACCGCGTCGCCGGCGCGCAGGCGGGCGACGACGACCGTCGCCTCGGTCTTGGCCCCGCGGGAAATGACGAATCGCCCGGCGATGGGAAAAGCCTCGACGGCTGCTTCGAGTTCGATCCGCATATGTCGCTCCGCGTTCTCCAAGCTTCGATTTACCACGCTGTGCGCCGGCGCGCTTGTCGACCGCATGTCACGAAGTTAAGACCGCTTACAAGGCTTCGCCGACTGCAACTCTCTTGATGAGGTCCGATGGCTCTCGACGCCGCACCGACGCCGCCAGACGTGAAGCCCCTCGAGGGCGGCGCGCGTCTGACGCTGCTCGGCGACTGGACGCTTGCGGCCTCGCATCGGCTTGAACAGAAGGCGCAGGAAATCGTCGATCTCAGCCAAAGCGCTGGTTTCGTCACGCTCGACCTCGCCGGCGTCACGCGTCTCGACACCGCCGGCGCCTGGCTGATCAACCGGGCCCGGCGCATGCTGGCGCGCGAAAATGTCGGCGTTGCGGTCGAGCATGCGCGGGCGGAGCATGGCGTCATGCTGGAACAGGCGGCCTGGCGCGACTTCGGGCCGCCGCCGCGCCACGGCCCGCCGGCGATCGTCGCGCTGCTCGCCGACCTCGGCCTGTCGGTCGTGGAGGGCTTTTCGGAATTCTACCGGGGCATGGCGTTTCTTGGAGAATTCGTCGCCGCCATGGCCTATGTCGCCTTGAACCCGCGGCATTTCCGCATGACCTCGCTCGTCGTGCATATGGAGTTGATCGGGCTGCGCAGCGCGCCGATCATCATTTTGATCAATCTCCTCGTCGGCGGCATCGTCGCCCAGCAGGGCATTTTCCAGCTGCTGAAATTCGGCGCGTCGAGCTACACGGTGAGCCTCATCGGCATTCTCGTGCTGCGCGAAATGGGCGTGCTGCTCACCTCCATCATGATCGCCGGCCGCTCGGGTTCGGCCATCACCGCCGAAATCGGTTCGATGAAGATGCGCGAAGAGATCGACGCGCTCAGAGTCATGGGCTTATCGCCGATCGAAGTGCTGATCGCGCCGCGGGTCTTGGCGCTCATCCTGTCGCTGCCGCTGCTCACCTTCGTCGCCGACATCGCGGCGCTGTTCGGCGGCATGCTCGTTTCCTGGGCCTATGGAGGCATCAGCCCGGCGGCTTTCGTCTCCCTGCTCAAGGACGCCATCGCGTTTCACACTTTCATGGTCGGGATCATCAAGGCGCCCTTCATGGCGCTGGTCATCGGCCTCATTGCGGCCATGGACGGGCTCGCGACGGAGGGCTCGGCGGAATCGCTCGGGCGGCAGGTCACGTCGTCGGTCGTCAAGTCGATCTTCATGGTCATTTTGCTCGATGGGCTCTTCGCCGTGTTTTTCGCGGGGATCAACTACTGAGGGAAGGGACGATGACGGCCGTCGAGGACAAAGCGATAGACGCGGCGGCGCGCGGCGCGCCGATCATCAGCGTGCGCGGGCTCGTCGTCGGCTTCGGGGACAAGCTCGTCATGAACGGCCTCGATCTCGACGTCCGCCGCGGCGAGGTGCTGGGCTTCGTCGGCGGCTCCGGCCAGGGCAAATCGGTGCTCACCCGCGCCATTCTGGGACTCGTCCCGAAGCGGGCGGGCGAGATCCGCATTTTCGGCAAGGACCGCGACGCGCTCTCCGCGCCCGAGCGGCGGGCGCTCGAGCAGCGCTGGGGCGTCTTGTTCCAGAACGGCGCGCTGTTCTCCGGCCTCACGGTCAAACAGAACATTCAGGTGCCCATGCGGGAGACGCGCGACATCTCGCAGGGGTTGATGGACGAGCTCGCCATGCTCAAGATCGCGCTCGTCGGCCTCAAGCCCGACGCCGCGGACAAATTTCCGTCGGAATTGTCGGGCGGCATGGTCAAGCGCGCGGCGCTGGCGCGGGCGCTCGCGCTCGATCCCGAATTGGTCTTCCTGGACGAGCCGACGTCGGGCCTCGACCCGATCGGGGCGGCGGAGTTCGACGATCTGATCGCCACGCTGCAGGAGACGCTCGGCCTGACCGTGTTCATGGTGACGCATGACCTCGACAGCCTGTATTCGATCTGCGACCGCGTAGCGGCGCTCGCCGACGGCAGGGTCATTGCAGAAGGCGCCCTCGGGACTTTACTGAAGTCGGATCACCCCTGGCTGAGGGCCTATTTCCACGGGGTTCGCGGCGGCAGGCTCGCCGGCTCGCTTCTGGACTAAGAGGAAGACGGATGGAAACCCGCGCCAATTACGCCCTGATCGGCGCCTTCACGCTGGCCGTGATCTTCGCCGCCTTCGGCTTCGTCTACTGGTTCTCGGGGTCGGGCCAGAGCGGCAAGCAGGACATCTATCAGATTGTCTTCACCGGGTCGGTGTCGGGCCTCTCGCGCGGCTCCTCGGTCTTGTTCAACGGCGTCAAGGTCGGCGAGGTGACGCATCTCGCCATTTCGGCGACGGACCCGAGCAAGGTCGACGTTCTCGTCAAGATCAACGAACTCACGCCGGTGAAAACAGACACGCGCGCGAGGCTCGAGACGCGCGGCTTCACGGGGGTCGCCGACGTGCTGCTTGTCGGCGGCACGGAGAAAGCGGCGGCGCTCGTCGCGCAAAAAGGTCAGCGCTATCCGCAGATCCAGGCGGAGCGCTCGGAGATCCAGAACCTCCTCGGCAACGTCAACGAGCTCTCGACCAAGGCGGCGGAGGTTTTGGTCAAGCTCGACAGGCTGCTCGACGACAACAAGGACTCGATCCGCGGCACGCTCAAAAACGCCGAGGCTTTCACCAAGACGCTCGCCGACAACTCGGCGCAGATTTCGTCCTTCATCAAGGACGCGTCGGAGACGGCCCATGCGTTGAAGCCGGTCGCGGCGCGGCTCGACAAGTTTCTCGCCGCCGGGGAACAGACGATCAAGGCGATCGATCCCAAGCAGCTCAAGACCATCACCGGCAACATCGCCGGGGCCTCGGCCAATCTCAAGCATTTCTCCGCAAGCGGCCTGCGCCAATATGAGCAGCTCGCGGTCGACGCCAGAAAGGCGGTCGATACGCTCGATCAGGCGATCAAATCCATCGAGCGCGACCCGTCTCAATTCATCTGGGGCCCGTCGCAGCCGGCGACGCCGTCGGGCGGCCGTTGAAACGGCGCGTTTCACGCAGGAACGGCGGCCGCGCGCTGGTCTCGGCGACGCTGGGCCAGCCCTGAAATTTGCGCCCCCGAGGCGTTTGCTCAAGGGGGCTAGCGCGGCACACGGTCGGGTGCTAATCGAGCGCGGCAAGTACACGAACATTCGGCCGAGCCCGACGGAACGGGCGACGGCGCTGCGGTTAAAAGAGCTGCGCAAGCGCCGCCGGGAATTGAGGGAAGAGACGCGCGTCATGGTGAAGATGAGCTTCGACGACACCGCCACCCGATATGGCGCCGAACCCGGCGGCGGCGCGCCGACCAAGGTCAAGATCACCTTCGTCGATTCCACCGGCCAGGCCCGCACCGTCGAGGGCGAGGTCGGCTCGACGGTCATGGAGACCGCCCGCCGCAACGACATCCCGGAAATCGCCGCGGAATGCGGCGGCGCCTGCGCCTGCGCCACCTGCCATGTCTATGTCGATGAAAAGTGGACCGAGAAGGCCGGCAAGCCCTCGCAGATGGAAGAGGACATGCTCGACTTCGCCTTCGACGTGAAGCCCAACTCCCGCCTGTGCTGCCAGATCACCGTGCGGCCCGAACTCGACGGCCTCGTCGTCGTGACGCCCGCCCAGCAGGGCTAAAGGCGAGCGCGAGGGCGGCGCCACGCCGCAGCGCTTTGGTGTTGCATCGCCCGACGAATGCTATAGACGAACGTCACGAGGCGGCGGATCATGCGTCCGCCGGCCGGCTGGCCGCATCCGACGATCCTCCCCGCTTTCTCGGTCCGGCCCTTTTGATCGTCCAGGCGTCCCGCGTTGCAGGGCTGCGCGGCTCGCGCCGCCCGTGAGACATTGAGGATTTAGGACATGAACCAGCTGAACCCTCCCGCGATCGAAACCGATGTCGTCATCGTCGGGGCCGGGCCTGCCGGACTTTTCGCGGTGTTCGAACTGGGTCTGCTGGACATCAAATGTCATGTCATCGACATTCTGCCGCGCGCGGGCGGCCAATGCTCCGAGCTTTACCCCGAGAAGCCGATCTACGACATTCCCGGCCTGCCGATCGTCTCCGGCCAGGAGCTGACGGACAATCTGCTCAAGCAGATCGAGCCCTTCAATCCGACCTTCCATTTCAACGAAATGGTCGAGACGCTCACCTCGCTCGGCACGCCCGAGAAGCCGTCCTTCCGTCTCACGACCGACGCCGGCAAGGTCTTCCTCGCCAAGGTGGTGGTGATCGCGGCCGGCGGCGGCTCGTTCCAGCCCAAGAAGCCGCCGATCCCGACGATCGAGCAATATGAGGGCAAGTCCGTCTTCTACGCCGTCCGCCGCATGGAGGATTTCCGGGACAGGGACGTCGTCATCGTCGGCGGCGGCGATTCGGCGCTCGACTGGACCCTCAATCTGCAGCCGGTCGCCAAGAGCCTGACCCTCGTCCACCGCCGCGACGCCTTCCGCGCCGCGCCGCATTCCGTCTCGGCGATGCAGGACCTCGTGAAAGAAGGCAAGATTTCCTTCCGGCTCGGCCAGATCACCACGGTCGAGGGCGCCGACGGCCAGCTCTCCAGCGTGACGCTGAAGGGCAATGACGGCGTCGAGGAAAAGCTCTCCTGCCACCGCATGATGCCCTTCTTCGGCCTCACCATGAAACTCGGCCCCGTCGCCGAATGGGGCCTCCAGCTCAACGAGAATCTCATCCCGGTCGACACCGAGAAATTCGAGACGAGCCACCCCGGCATCTTCGCCGTGGGCGACATCAATTATTATCCGGGCAAGCTCAAGCTCATTCTCTCGGGCTTCCACGAGGGCGCGCTGGCGGCGCAGAAGGCGCACCGCTACATCTATCCCGAGAAGAAGCTGCTGTTCCAATACACGACCTCGTCGACCAATCTGCAGAAGAAGCTCGGAGTGTCCTGACGCCCGTGGACGTTGCGGTCCAATCGCTCGATTTGCGGGGCGCCGCCCCGGAGCACTGGCCGCGGCTCGCCGCCTTGCTGAACGAAGAGGAGCGCGCGCGGGCGGGGCGCTTCGCCTTCGAGGAAGACCGTCAGGCCTATATCGGCGCCCATGCGCTGCTGCGCGCGGAACTGTCCCGACGCGCGGGCGGGGCGCCGCAGGACTGGCGCTTTGCGGCGGCCGAGCGCGGCAAGCCTTTCCTCGTCGATCCGCCGCAGGATCTGCGTTTCAGCATGACCCATACGCGCGGCATGGTCGCCGTGGCGCTGGCCGAGGGGGTCGAGATCGGCGTCGACGTCGAGCCCGCCCATCGGCGCGCCGAAAGCATGAAGCTTGCGGAGCGATTCTTCGCCCCGGAAGAAGCCGCCTTGCTGCGCGCGCTCGAGGGCGAGGCCCGGCGCGACGCCTTTTTTGCGATCTGGACGCTCAAGGAAGCGGTTGTGAAGGCGACCGGCGAGGGGCTTTCCCGCCCGCTCAACAGTTTCGTCATTTCGCTCGATCCGCCGGGCGTGACGATGCGCGACGTCGCCGCCGGGGACGATTGGCGCCTCGCGCATTGGCGGCGCGGCGCGCATCATTTCGCGCTCGCGGGCCGCTGCGCCGACTGGCGTCCGAGCCTCTCCGAGACGAACATCGCGACGCTGCTCGGCGAGCCCGTCGCTCTCTCCCCGGGCGCGGCGACAGGGTTGGGATGAAGGTCCGGGCCGCTCGGTTCAGAACGGCAGGTTGAAGACGCGCGAGGGAACGAGCGCGCCCTCGACGACTTCGCCGAAGGCGACAGGCGCGCCGCCGCAGGCGGCGTAGACCACCCCCCCGTGCGGCGCGTCGCGGCCGCGCAGGATCACCGAGCCGCCGCGCCGCAGGCGTGCGGCCGTGTCGCGATCGACGACGACGCAAGGCAGTTCCGACAGGCCCGCCTCGACCGAAAGCAGCGCGTCGGCGGCCATGCCCTGCGTCTCGATTTCGTCCAGCGTGAAGGAGTCCTCTTCCAGAAAGGGCCCGACCCGCGTGCGCCTCAACGCGGTGACGTGGCCGTAGCACGTCAGCAGTCGGCCGAGATCGCGGGCGATGGCGCGCACATAAGCGCCCTTGCCGCATTCCATGACGAAGACCGTCTCCTCGGCAGAAAACGACTCGATCGTCAGCGCATGGATGGTCACCGCACGCGCCTTCAACTCCACCTGCGCGCCGCCGCGGGCGAGGTCATAGGCGCGTTCGCCGGCGATCTTGATCGCCGAGAACTGCGGCGGCGTCTGCAGGATGTCGCCGATGAACTGCGGCAGCAGCCGCTCGATGTCGGCGCGCTCCGGCCGCTTCTCGCTCACGCGCGCGATCTCGCCGTCGGAATCGTCCGTATTGGTTTCGGCGCCCCAGCGCACGGTGAAGCGATAGGCCTTTTCGCCGTCCTGAACGAAGGGCACGGTCTTGGTCGCTTCGCCGAAGGCCACCGGCAGAATGCCAGACGCGAGCGGATCGAGCGTGCCGGCGTGGCCGGCCTTCTGGGCGTTGTAGATGCGCTTGAGGCGAGAGACGGCCTGGGTCGAGGTCATCCCGACAGGCTTGTCGAGCACCACCCAGCCGTCGACGACGGCGCGATTGGATTTTTTCTGACTCATTGTCTCTCAGGCGTTGTCCGGCGCGTCGTCATCCTCGGCTTCGAGGTCGCGCTTCACGCGTTCGGAAGCGAGGATCGCGTCGATGCGCGAGACCGTGTCGAAACTGTCGTCGATGCGGAAACGGATTTCCGGCGCGAATTTGAGATTGACTTCATGCGCGATCTCGCCGCGCAGAAATTTCTTGTGGCGGTCGAGCGCCGCCAACACATCCGGCTCGTCTTTGCCGCCGAGCGGCATCACATAGATGGTCGCGAGTTTGAGGTCGGGGCTCATCTTCACCCGCGAGACGGTGACGACATGCTTGTCCAGCACCGGATCGCTGACGTCGCCGCGCGACAGCAGCTGCGCGACGGCGTGGCGCACGAGTTCGCCGACCCGCAACATGCGCTGCGACGGCGCGGAGCCGGCTGAATGATGGGATCGAGACATAAGGCAACTACGCTGTTGGCAACACGTCGCGCCCGCGCTCGACGCGGGCGTTCCCGTTTCGATGGTTTAAACTCGAGAGGCGCCGCATCGGCGCTCGCAGCTTCCCGCCGCCCGGCGTCGCTGGCCGGGACGAGCCCGGCCAAGACGCAAGGAAGCGGGGGTCAAAGCGTCCGCTTGATTTCCTCGACGCGGTAGCACTCGATGACGTCGCCCGCGCGCATGTCCTGGTAGTTCTCGAAGGCCATGCCGCATTCCTGGCCGGCGACGACCTCCTTGACCTCGTCCTTGAAGCGCTTGAGCGTCGAGAGCTTGCCCTCGTGCACCACGACATTGTCGCGGATGAGGCGGACATTCGCGCCGCGCTCGACCGTGCCGTCGGTGACGCGGCAGCCTGCGACCTTGCCGACCTTGGAAATGTCGAAGACCTCGAGGATCTGCGCATTGCCGAGCATGGTCTCGCGCAACGTCGGCGCGAGCAGGCCCGACATGGCCGCCTTCACGTCATCCACGAGATTGTAGATGATGTTGTAATAGCGAATCTCGATGCCGGCGCGTTCGGCCGCCTCGCGCGCTTCCTTATGGGCGCGCACGTTGAAGCCGATGACCGCCGCATGCGAGGCTTCGGCCAGCGCAATATCGGATTCCGAGATGCCGCCGACGCCGGCGTGCACCACGCGGGCGCCGACTTCGTCCGTGCCGAGCTTCTCCAGCGCCGCGGCGATCGCCTCGACCGAGCCCTGAACGTCGCCCTTGATGACGAGCGGGAACTCCTTGCGGCCCGCGGTCTTGAGCTGGCTCATCATGTCCGAGAGCGTGCCACGCGCCGAACCGCCGCGGGCGGCGAGCTTGTCGCGCTTCAGGCGCTCGCGATATTCGGTGATCTCGCGGGCGCGCGCCTCGGACTCGACGACCGCGACGCGGTCGCCCGCCTCGGGCGTGCCGTTGAAGCCGAGAATCTCGACGGGGAAGCTCGGTCCCGCCTCCTGCCGCGTCGCGCCCTTGTCGTCCAGGAGCGCGCGGACGCGGCCCCATTGCGTGCCCGCGACGATGATGTCGCCGACATGCAGCGTGCCGCGCTGGACCAGCATGGTGGCGACCGGGCCGCGGCCCTTGTCGAGGCGCGCCTCGATCACCGTGCCCTCGGCGGCGCGGTCGGCGTTGGCCTTGAGGTCGAGCACTTCGGCCTGCAGCGAGATGGCGTCGAGCAGCTTGTCGAGATTGGTCTTCTGCTTGGCGGAGACGTCGACTTCGAGCGTCTCGCCGCCCATGCTTTCGACCTGCACCTCGTATTGCAGCAGCTCCGTGCGCACGCGCTCGGGCTTGGCGTCCGGCTTGTCGATCTTGTTGATCGCAACGATCAGCGGCACGCCCGCGGCGCGGGCGTGATTGATCGCCTCGATCGTCTGCGGCATGACGCCGTCGTCGGCCGCGACGACCAGAACGACGATGTCCGTCACCTTGGCGCCGCGGGCGCGCATGGCGGTGAAGGCCGCGTGGCCGGGCGTGTCGATGAAGGTGATCGGCTGTCCGCCGGGCGAGGTCACCTGATAGGCGCCGATGTGCTGGGTGATGCCGCCCGCTTCGCCGGCCACGACATTGGCCTGGCGGATCGCGTCGAGCAGCGAGGTCTTGCCGTGGTCGACGTGGCCCATAATGGTGACGACCGGCGGACGCGGCTCGAGATCGCCCTCGACGTCCGGCGTGTCGAAGAGGCCCTCCTCGACATCCGACTCGGCGACGCGCTTGACCGTGTGGCCCATCTCCTCGGCGACGAGCTGCGCCGTGTCGGCGTCGATGACGTCGTTGATCTTGTGCATCTCGCCCTGCTTCATCAGCAGGCGGATGACGTCGACGGCGCGCTCCGACATGCGGTTGGCGAGTTCCTGGATCGTGATCGTCTCGGGCAGCACGACCTCGCGCGAAATCTTTTCCTTCTGCTCCACCTGGCCGCGGAAAAGGCGCTGCTGGCGGCGCTTGAAGGAGGCGACGGAACGCGTGCGCTCCTCACCCTCGTCGCTCGTCGCGGTGGTGACGGTGAGACGGCCGCGATTCTTCATCTCGCCGGCGCGCGGGGGCGTGGGGCGCGGCGGCGCGGGCGGCGCGCCGATGGTGCGCACGGGCGGCCGTTTGGCCGGCCCCTCGGCCTGCGGCGCGCGGCCAGCTGGCCCGGCGGCTCTGGGGGGCGCGGCCGCGGGCCTGGCGGCGGCGGCCGGGCTCGGAACGCTTGGCTCCTGCGGCAGGCGGCGGCGCGCTTCTTCCTCGGCCTTGCGTTTCGATTCGGCTTCGCGTGCGAGGCGATCCTCTTCCTCGCGCTTGCGCGCTTCGGCGGCGACGCGTTCGGCGCGCTCGCGCTCCTCGCGTTCGGCGCGAACCCTTGCCTCGGCCTCGGCGTGGCGGCGCTCTTCCTCCTCGCGGGAGCGGGCGTCGACCAGCGCGCGGGCGCGGGCCTCGCGCTCTTCGTCGGTCAGCGCGCGCAACACGACGCCGGAGCCGCTGCGCGGCGCTGGCGCGGGACGTTCAGGCCTCGGAGCGGGCGAAGGCGGCGCGACGGCGGGCGACGCCGGCTGGGCGGGCGCAGTCGCAGCCTTGGGCGCTTCATGGCCAGGCGCGCGGCGCTTGACCTTCTCGACCACGACCACCTTCTGGCGGCCATGGGAGAAGCTCTGGCGCACCGTGCCCTGCTCGCCGGCCGGCCGCTGCTTCAGATGCAGCGTCTTCGACGGCGCGACGGTCAGGGTTTTGTCGCTATTCTCGCTCTCACTCATCCAGCTTCCGATCCTCGGCCGCTTCCGACCCGCTTGAATTCATCGCCTCGTCCGCACGCCCCTCGGCGTCCGGCTGCCCATCCCGCATCGCCTGCGCCACAAGGGGCGCGCCGTCGAGCGCCACGCCCCGGTAAGCCGCCAGTCGGCGGCAGCGCGCCAGAAAACCCGCGCTCGGCCCGCCGGGGGCGAGCGCAGCATGTATCACATTTGTGCGCCCTAAAGCCAAATCCAATTGGCTCGAGGTAAATAAGCCGACGATGGGCAAAACGCCATCGTTTTCCTGTTTTCCCGCGCTCGCCCGGCGCGCGCCCTGACGCAGCTTGCGCTTGCCGTCGGCGCCGCCGTCGGCCGCTTCAACCAGAATCGCGGCCCCGCCTTTCGCCAATAAATCCTCGACCTTGTTGAAACCCGCGGTCACCACGCCCGCCTTATTGGCCAGGGCGAGCATCTGCAGACAATCGGCCTCGAGCAGCCGGTCCACGTCCTGGACGAGTTCGGGCGGCGTCTCCACCTGCTCCTTCAGTCCGCGCGCGAACATGCGCTTTTTTGCCGCCTCGGCGACGAGCGCCGCCCGGGCGCCGACCCAGACGCCGCGGCCGGGCAGACGAGCGCGAATATCCGGCGCGACGACGCCGTCGGGGCCGCGCACGAAGCGGATCAGCCCCTCCGGCGGCTCGCGCCGCCGCGTGACGATGCAGGTCCGCTCGCTCTCGCGCTCATTCGCCGCCACGGCCGTCACCGTCCTATTCGCCCTCCGCCGCGGTCGCTTCGGCCGCTTCGGATTCCTCGGCCGCCGGCGCCTCGATCCAGCCGGCGCGCACGCGCGCGGCCATGATCATCGCCTCGGCCTCTTCGCGCGACAGGTCGATCCCGTCGAAAAAGCCCGCGTGCTTGGTGGTCTCGCCATCCTTCTTTTCGGTCCATCCGACGAGATCGTCGGGCACGCAGCCGGCGAAATCCTCGATGGTCTTCACGTCGTTCTCGCCCAGCTTGACCATCATGGCGCTGGTGAGGCCTTCGATCTCGCGCAATTCGTCGGAAACGCCGAGCGCCACGCGGCGCGCTTCGTTCTCCGCCTCGAGCCGCTCGAGATAATTGCGGGCGCGGGCCTGAATCTCGCCGGCGGTCTCCTCGTCGAAGCCTTCGATCGAGGCGAGTTCCGGTAGCTCGACATAGGCGAGCTCCTCGACGGAGCGGAAGCCTTCCGAGGCCAGCAGGCGGCCCACGACCTCGTCGACGTCGATCGCGCTCATGAAGACGCGGGTGCGCTCCTCGAATTCGCGCTGACGGCGCTCGGATTCCTCGGCCTCCGTCAGAATGTCGATGTCCCAGCCGGTAAGCTGCGAGGCCAGACGCACGTTCTGGCCGCGCCGGCCGATGGCGAGCGACAGCTGATCGTCCGGCACCACCACTTCGATGCGGGAGGAGTCTTCGTCCAAAACCACCTTCACCACTTCAGCGGGCTGCAGCGCGTTGACGATGAAGGTCGCGGCGTCCGCGGACCAGGGGATGATGTCGATGCGTTCGCCCTGCAGTTCCTGCACGACCGCCTGCACGCGCGACCCGCGCATGCCGACGCAGGCGCCGACGGGGTCGATTGAGGAATCGCGCGAGATGACGGCGATCTTGGCGCGCGAGCCCGGATCGCGGGCGACCGACTTCACCTCGATCACGCCGTCGTAGATTTCCGGCACTTCCTGCCTGAACAGTTTCGCCATGAACTGCGGATGGGTGCGCGACAGGAAGATCTGGGGGCCGCGCTGCTCGCGGCGCACGTCGTAGACATAGGCGCGCACGCGATCGCCGGGGCGGAACATTTCGCGCGGGATCATCTCGTCGCGGCGGATGACGCCCTCGCCGCGGCCGAGATCGATGATCACATTGCCGTATTCGACGCGCTTGACCACGCCGTTGACGATCTCGCCGATCCGGTCCTTGTATTCTTCATACTGGCGGTCGCGCTCCGCCTCGCGCACCTTCTGCACGATGATCTGCTTCGCCGATTGCGCGGCGATGCGGCCGAAGTCGAAGGGCGGCAGGGTTTCGGAAATCCAGTCGCCGGACAGCGCCGCCGGATTGCGCTTGCGCGCGTCCTCGATCGAAATCTGCGTCGCGTCGTTTTCGACCTTGTCGACGACGAGCAGCAGGCGCGAGAAGCGGACTTCGCCGGTGCGCGGATTGATCTCGGCGCGCACCTCCGTTTCCTGGCCGTAGCGCGAGCGCGCCGCCTTCTGCAGCGCGTCCTCCATGGAGGCGATCACAATGTTGCGGTCGATCGACTTTTCGCGCGCGACGGCGTCGGCAATCTGCAAAATCTCGAGTCTGTTGGCGCTGACGGCCATGGCTCAGTCTCCCTGAGAGCGGGGGGCGCGGGGCTTCGCGGGCCCCGGACCTTTCTTGAAGTGCGTCTGCACGCCGGCGGGGACCAGCGGCTTGGCTTTGCCTTTCTGCGGACCGCGGAAACGGCCCGGCCCCCGGCGCGGGCGTTCTGCTTCGTCTTCGCCCGGGACCTCCTCGTCCTCGGCGGCCTGCTGAAGCTTGCCGGCGCGCAGCGACTCGCGGATGAGCGCCTCGGTGAGCATCAGCTTGCCTTCGTCGAGGTCGGCGAGCGGCAGCACGACGAGCTTCTCTTCATCCGAGCGCGCATCGGTGCGCTCGAGCGACAGCTTGGCGCCGCGGCCTTCGCCCTCGACGCCCCGAATGAGGCCGCGGAAGCGCTTGCGCCCGGATTCGAGCGGATGCGTGAGCTCGATGCGCGCCTCATGGCCGATGGCGCGGGCGAAATCCGAGACGCGGACGAGCGGGCGGTCGACGCCGGGAGAGGAAACCTCCAGCCGATATTCGTTTGTAATGACGTCGGCGACGTCGAGTTCCGGCGACAGCGCCTGGCTCGCCGCCTCGCAATCGTCGATGGTCATGGTCCCGTCCGGACGCTCGGCCATGATCTGCAGGGTCTGGCCGTTCTGCTGCATGAGCCTGACGCGCACCAGGCGGAAGCCCAGCTGCGCGAGCACCGGCTCGGCCAGATGCGCCACGCGCGCGGCGACGCCCGTCTCGCCGACGAGGCGGGGCTCGTCCAGGGCGGCGTCGATGGGGGCGGCGTTTTCGGTCAAGCTTCGGTCCTGCGGTTCGGGTGAGCCAAACAAAAAAGAGCGGGTCCCCGGCGGGGCCCCACTCTCAACGGCGACCACCCTGGATGATCGTTATGAGATGGAATTTGACGCCTTATACACCAGAGGGGCGGGGGAGGGCAAGGAAAAGCGGCGACGTAGGGTCGCGGCGCAGGCCCCAGAAGAACGCGCCATCGCCCCTCGCGCTTCGAAACGCCGCCTTCGGCGGCTCCTCGGCAAGAGGGGCTTTTCATTCCTTTAATTAGACGCTTATGCCTCATCCCCGACCTGCGCCTCAGACTCGCGGCCGCGACCCTTTCCCCTTTAGCCTGTCACTGCCCGATGAACTTGAAGGGCTCGGCGGGCGCGAATTTATCCGACACCTCGTCGGCGAGGATGGGATGCCCCTTGAGATCGAGCTTCATGGGCTTCGCGCCGGCGTCGAGCTTCAGCTTGTCGAGATCGACCCAGAAGATCGAGGGGCTGTACGACGATTCGAAATAATAGCGCTTGGCCCTGGAGTCCGAGACCGTGCGCCAGATCGTCGAGGCGATGTTGGGCTCTTTGGGGTCGCTGATGCCGAGCGGGACGGAGACGGCGCGGATCAGCGAGAAGACGGTGGCGGTTGCGAGCCGCGGGTCCTTTTCCTTCGGCGCGGCGTAAAGATTCCAGCTGACGCGCGCAAAACGGTCCGAGGCGCGCGCCGTGCCGGGGAGGAATTCCAGCCCGCCGACCGTATTCCAATAGGCGGTGATCGCGAGCTGATGATCGTAGGACGGCGAATTGGTCATGACCCGATATTGCGGCCCGTGATGAATGACGAGCTTGCCGCCGAGATATTCGAAAATGGCGCTGTCGCCGGCGGCGTCGGCGAGCGAAAGATGGCCGGCGGCCTTTTTTCCCCCCGGCAGGTCCGGCGCGACGAGAACGAAAGGCTCCTTCTTCAGCGCCGTCACCGCGTCGGCGACCGTCGCGAAATTGTCGAGCGCATATTGCGCCCAGGCGCCGATGGAGAGCTTCGGCTTCCTGGAGGCCGCGGCGTCGCCGTAATCGGCTTCGACGAGATAGAGCACATTGGCGACGAGCCCGGCGTCGTTGATTCCATCGACCGTGGCGAGATTGTAGAAGGAGCTGATCACCGAACCGTGCTTGGCGGACCATTTGATCGAGCCCGGCCCCGCGGAGCCGTCCCGGCTCATGCCGCGCGGAAAGGCCCAGAGATCGGTGGCGGGATCCACCATCCAGTCCATGGTGCGTCCGACGATATAGGACCCATCGCCGGTGTCGTACACGATGCGCGTGCAGGCCTGCGCCGCGACGTCGGAAAGAGCCAATGACGTTCCCAAAAGCAGGCTGAAAATGCTTTTCTTCATGACAATCCTCATTCATGAAAGGTTGGCGCGTTCATTGTTACAACCCGCCACAGAGGATGGCCACGCCTAAGTCGTTTCACGCGCGTTTGATCTTGCCCGCGAAAACGCGTCCTATCCTCCCTGCGCGATTCCCGCGCCTTTTCGCACAACGCCAGATGACCCGACCGCCCAAAATTCTCGTTTTCGACTCCGGCCTCGGGGGCCTCACGGTTTTTTCCGAGATCATCAAGCTGCGGCCGGGGGCCGATTACGTCTATTGCGCCGACGACGCGGGATTTCCCTATGGCTCCTGGAAGGAGGGGGATCTCGTGCAGCGGGTCAGGGCGGTAATGGAGACGCTCATCGCCGGCCATGCGCCCGATCTTGTCGTCATCGCCTGCAACACCGCCTCGACGCTGGTGCTTCCCGATCTGCGCGACCACTGGCCGCAACTCCCCTTCGTCGGCACGGTGCCGGCGATCAAACCCGCGGCGGAGCGCTCGCGGTCGCATCTCATTTCGGTGCTCGGCACGCCCGGCACGGTGGCGCGCGATTATACGCAAAATCTCATCGCGCAATTCGCCGCGCATTGCCGCGTGACGCTCGTCGGCTCGGGGACGCTGGCGCGCATCGCCGAAAGCCAGATGCAGGGGCAGGGAGTCTGTGACGAAGACATCGCCGCGGAGATTGCGCCCTGCTTCGTCCAATCGGATGGACGGCGGACCGACGCGGTCGTTCTCGCCTGCACCCACTATCCGCTGCTCGTCGACGATTTTCGGCGGCTCGCGCCCTGGCCGGTGGACTGGATCGATCCGGCCCCCGCCATCGCCCGGCGCGCGGACCAGGTGCTGCGCGAGCGCGGTTTCGACGAGCCTTTCGCGGGAACGGGTCAGGCGCGCGCGGTTTTCACCAGCGGCAAGACGCCGGACGCGCAGCTGCGCGCGACGCTCGCCCGCTTCGGGCTCGTCGCAGGGTGATCGACGCGCGGCCCTGTGGCCGCTCAGCGCGGGGCCTGCTCCAGATGCGCGAGCGCGGCTTTCGCATGTCGGGTGGCGGCCGTCGCCCGGTTCTTCTCGCCTTGCTTGATCGCCTGTTTCAAATGCACGATCCCGGCGCGGACATGGCGGTTGGATTTTTCCTTCTGCGCCGCCTCGGCGTGTTCGAGCGCCTGTTTGGCGTGGTCCGTCAACCCATCCGCCTTGCCGTCGAGGCCCTGGCCGACGGCCTCGCGCGCGTGGGAGATCGCCTCGGCGACGTGGTTTTCCTGAGCGACTGAAAGGCCCGGGCGCGCAAGGAGCGCAGCGCCCATGAGCGCCATCAAAGTCCTGCGATTCATGTCATTCTCCCAAACGGACGAGCGAGCGGCCTCCTCGCAGAAGGGAGATAGTCAGCGGTCGAGGGCGGGCAATCCCGCCGAGACTCAAGGTTTCGGCTTGTCCGTCAGCGTTTCCAGGAAAGCGACCAATGCGTCTATGTCCTTTTCGGAGAGGCGCGGCTTCTCGCCGAGCTTGCGGTCATAGGGCGCTTCGTCAGTATTGACGTTCCCGCGATAATCCGCCGGCAGATCGTCGAATTTCTCGGCCTTGCCGTACCAGCGCTTCGGATCGGTGTCGCGCGTCGCGTAGAAGGCGACGACGTCGCGCAGCTTCGTGAAGACGCCATTGTGCAGATAGGGGCCGGTGACGGCGATATTGCGCAGGGTCGGCACTTTGAAAGCGCCGCAGACGCTTGCGACGTCGAAGCCCGCGGGCGCGAACTTGTCGAGGCCGGGGCGCTTGCACAGCCCGAGATCGGGCGTCGTCGCCGTCGCGGCGATCGCCGCATTCTTCGGACCGCCGAGCGCGTCGTAAGTGAAGTCGGTGAAGAGCCAGTCCTGCGGCGCGCGCGACTCTTCCGCGCCGGCGTGGCAGGCGAGGCAATTGCCTTTCTTGGGGTCCTTGAAGAGCGCGAAGCCCTTCTTTTCGAGCGGCGTCAATTCCGCCTTGCCGCGCAGAAAATCGTCGAATTTCGACGCGAAAGGATGGAAGCGCGGGCTCGATTCATAGGCGACGACGGCCTGGGCGAGCTTTTCGAAGGCGGCGTCGGGCTCATCGAAGAGCTTGTCGCCATAGACCTCGCGGGCGAGCGGCGCATAGACGCCGTCGCGGATCGTCTCCACGGCGAAGCGCTTGGAAGGCGCGTTCATTTCGAGGGGGTCGAGCAGCGGGCCTTCGAATTGCGCGAGCAGGTCGCTCGCCCTTCCGTCGAGGAACTGTCCGCCCGCGGGAATCTTCTCGACCTTGCCCGTCTCTTCGTTCTTTTCGTCGATGAAGCCGAAGGGCGGCGCGAAGGAGGCGTACATGATCGAAGGCGTATTGCGCTTGCCGAGCGACTCGGGCTTCGAGCCGCGCGCCACGGCGGGGACGGGCGACCCGTTGGCGCCCTGAAAGGCGGTCGCGGCGTCGTGACAGGAGGCGCAGGCGACCCCGGCCGGGCGCGACAGCGACTTATCCTCGAAAATGCGCTTGCCCAGCCGCTCCAGCGGCGTGAGCCCCCCCTCGTCGGACGCCGTCTGCGGCGCTTCCAGCGCGAGGGCGTTGGAGGCGAGCAGGGTCAGGACAAGCGATAAAACGAGACGCGCCGGGCGTGCAGTCTGGGGCATAAGCCGCTCATTTCTCAACCTTAAACGCCGCTTGCGGCGGTTGAGCCCGAATTTACGGAGCGGCAAGCCTCAAGGTCAATTTGACTTTCTTACATTCCTTCCAGGGAAGGCGCTGCCCATTGTCGCAGTAAGCGCGAGAGGTTCAGCGCCCGGCAAATGCTGCGCAGAGGCGTTTTCAGCCTATCGGCCGAAAGGCCAGCCGCCCGAGGCGAGCGCAGAGCCAAACCACACCATGAAGAGACCCACGAGGATCATCGCCAGCCATTTCGGCGCCTTGGCGAGCGCCTCGATCACCTTGGGCAGGGCGCCCAGAACCTTGGCGAGCGTATCCTCGGCCTTGACCATCCCCGCGCCTCGCTCCGCGCCGACCTTTAGCGCGGCGGCGACGACGCCGATGAAAATGAGCACAACGCCAAGAAACGCAATGAGATATCCGAGAAAAACCATGGGGAGCGCTCCCAGCTGAAAATGTCTCACTCTTCCCCGGAAACGGGCGCCGCGCAAGAGCGGCGTCAGAGAAGGGCTCCGTCGCCGCTGCGCGCCGGCCCAGCGGACAGCGATCAGAGCGCGAAGAGCGCCCGCGCCGGTTCCGACAGCAGCGCAACCCCCTTGCCGAGGCCCCCCAGCATCGCGCCGCGCATGTCTTGCGGCAGGAACACGCAGTCGGGGTCGGGTTCTTCAAGATAGCGCACCAGAGTCGCGGCGAGTTCGGTCTGTTCCGCGGCCGTCAGATCCCTTTGGGTCAGCTCCCACATCTCAGGAAACCGGCCGGGCGCTTGTCGGCCGCAGCCGATCTCCTGCAGTACTGCGATCATCCTGACCCGCGCCTGCCAGAGCCGGTCGAGCCGGGGTTGGTCCGGCTTCCCCAGCCGACGGTCGACGTCGTCCATCATGTCGAGATGAGCGACCAAGATCGTCGACGCTTCGTCGTAGAATTGCTGGCTGGGGCTGAAGGCGCGGAGTTCCTGCAGCATGTTTTGGACGCGCGCGTCGCAAGGCGGATAGGCGGCTGAGAAGCGTGCGCCAGAGCGTTCCAGCGCGGCGATGATCCTCACCGCCAGCACGGCGCCGGCAAAGGCGGTTCTGACCCCGACAAGCTGGCTCGCCGGCTGGGCGTAGAAGCCCAGCCCGAGCATGTCCGCGCTCGTCTCCTCATTGGCGAGACGCGGTTTGGTGAGGCCCAGATTGAAACAGGCGTGCGCCAATTCGTGCGCGATCATGAACAGTTCGGCCGAGGAGGCCAGATCCTCGGCGATCGCGAGTATCTGCGGCGCAACCGGGAAGCGCGCATGTTCGATCGGCCCCTTCTTGCGCCAGAGGTCGATCAGCGTCGGTTGGCAATGGCGCCGCCACATTTTGAATACGTCCGCAATGAGCGCGACCGCCTCTTCGACGGATGTGGCCTGGGGCGTCGTCGGAGCGCCATTGCTGGTGAACGTCGCCACGCCGCTCATCGCGCGCGTCACTGCATAAACGAAGTGCATCATCCCGCTCGTGACGATGATGGCGTTGCTGCCGTCCTCGAAGCGCGCCGTTTCCGCGTCGGGGTCAGGCCGGCCCACTTCGCCGATTGCGACGAATCCGCTGTCGATCCGCGCCCGGAAATTCTCGGGCAGATTGGGTCGAAGCACGGCGGCGAGCGCCTGAACCCGGTCGGCGCCGCTCGCATTCGACGGGAAGGTCGGCGGACGCTCGGCCTTGAGGCGCTGCAGTTGGACTTCCGCGAGAGTCGCCATCGCGTCGTTTCCTCGCCGCCGCAGGCGGGCGGGCGTCCAGACCTGCCGGCCAGTCAGAGCTTATGCAGTCTCCCGCCATCGCTGGCGCTTGGCAAGGCCTGGGCTGGATCAACCCGCCCGGGCCTGCGGCGCCGTCGGCTCGATCAGCCCTTCGAGACCCGCCGCCGGCGTCGTCGGCTCGGTCATGAATTGCGCCGCCGCCAGCGTCGCGAAGCGGCCGCCTTTGGCGACGAGGGCGTCGAAGGAGCCGGCTTCGACGATCTCGCCCTGGTCGAAGACCAGAATGTGATCGGCGTTGCGCACGGTGGCGAGGCGATGGGCGATGACGAAGGTGGTGCGGCCCCGGGTCGCCGCCTCCAGCGCCTTCTGGATCTGGCGCTCGGTCGTGGCGTCGAGGGCGGAGGTCGCTTCGTCGAAGACGAGGATCGGCGGGTCCTTGAGCAAAGCGCGGGCGATGGAGAGGCGCTGGCGTTCGCCGCCCGAGAGCGAGCGGCCGCGCTCGCCGACGAGCGTCTCGCGGCCGTCGCTCTGGCGCAGGACGAAATCGGAGGCCTGCGCCAGCTCCAGCGCCCGCGCAATGTCGGCGTCGGTCGCGTCGGGATCGCCGATGCGCAAATTCTCTTCGATCGTGCGGGCGAAAAGCATCGGCTCCTGAAAAACCACGCCGATGTTGCGACGTAGCGACACCAGCGTGAAAGCGCGGATGTCGACGCCGTCGATCGTCACGGCGCCCTCGTCCGGGTCGAAGACGCGATGCAGCAGGCCGAGCGTGGTCGACTTGCCCGACCCCGTCGCGCCGACGAGCGCGATGGTCTGGCCGGGCTTGGCCTTGAAGCTCACGTTCTTCACGGCCTTGCGGCGCCCGTCATACGAATAAGTGACGTTCTCGAAGGCGACCGCTCCCGCGAGGCGGCCGGCGTCGCGCGCGTCGGGCCGGTCGGCGACGGAAGGCTGCGTATCGAGCACGGCGAAGAACTCGGCGATCTTCGCCGACTGCTGAAACAGCACATTGACGAAGCCGACGACCTGCTCCAGCCGGCCGATGAGCATGGTGGCGAAATTGGTGAAGGTGACGATCTCGCCGATCGACGCCTGGCCATGGAGATGCAGCCAGGTCCCGAGCAGGAAGATCGACAGGATGGTCAGCGTCGCCGAGGCGCGGCTCGCCACCGCGACGAGCGCCCACCAGGACAAGACCGGCATTTGCGCGGCGAGCAGATCATCGATGATGCGCTTGAGCGCATGGGACTCGCTCTCGATGCGCGTGAAGCTCTGAACGACGGGGATATTGCCGAGCGCGTCGGAGGCGCGTTCGGCGAGAGAGGAGTTGTGGCGCTCGACCGCGCCCTGCAGGGCCTCGGTGCGGCGCAGCACATAGCTCGTCGCGACATAAAAGACGGCGACGAGCAGCATCAGCAAGCCGCCCAATCGCCAATTGAGAAGGAGCGTCGCCGGCAAGAGAATGAAGAGCGCGACGAAGGAGGCGCAGTTCTCGCGAAAGAAGGACAGCCACAGGCCGAACATGGCCGAGGACCCTTCGAGCATCGTCCTCAGCAGCCGTCCGGAATGGACGCCGGTGTGGTAGGTCAGCGGCAGATTGAGCACATGCTCGAAATAATCCGACAGAACCGCGAGCCGGCGTCGATGGGCGAGGCGGTCGGCGTTGAGGCTGACGAGAATGGCGCCGCCGATCGAAAACAGCCCGAAGCCCGCCCACGCCAGAAGCAGCGGCAGAAGATCGCTCCAGGTCAGGGTCTGTCCCGGCGCCTGGGCTTGGGTCATCCGGTCGATGATCCGCCCGAACAGCGTCGGCTCGGCGAATTGTGCGATGGCGAGAGAGAGATTGGCGGCGACGAGAATGAGCGACAGCCGCGCCTGCGGGCGCAAGAGGCCGAGAACCCGCCCATAGATCTTGAGGACCGACATCGCTCTTGTCCGCCGTTGCGCCCGACGAAAGGCGCTTACAGGCGTAGGCGGCGCCGCGCAAGAACTTTGCGGACGCCGCGGAACTTCGCCGGGCCCGGATGGTTACGATGCGGCCACGTTTTAAGGCGGAACCCGGTTCTTTCGCCACATAGATGAAGCTTCGAAAGGAACGCCAATGCCGGTCGAGGGCGTGTCCTCTGATTTGCAGCAGGTCGATGCGCCGCCGCCCGCCGCGGCGCGCCCCGCCGCGACGGGCGGCGTCCCGGTGCGTCTGAACGTCAATGGCTTGCCCTACTCGGTCACGCTCGATCCCCGCACGTCGTTGCTCGATCTGTTGCGCGAGCATCTCGATCTCACCGGAACGAAGAAGGGCTGCGATCAGGGCCAGTGCGGCGCCTGCACCGTGCTGGTCGACGGGCGGCGCATCAATTCCTGCCTCACTTTCGCGGTGATGCTCGACGGGGCGGAGGTCACGACGATCGAGGGTCTTGCGACGAATGGCGCACTGCATCCCGTGCAGCAGGCCTTCATCGACCATGACGCCTTTCAATGCGGCTACTGTACGCCCGGACAGATCTGCTCGGCCGTGGGGTTGCTCGCGGAGGGCAGGGCCAAGACCGCCGACGACATTCGCGAACTGATGAGCGGCAACATCTGCCGCTGCGGCGCCTATCCCCATATCGTCGCGGCGATCGAAGACGTGATGAGGCGATCGTGATCCCCTTCCGCTACGCGCGCTCGACCGACGTGGCGGACGCCGTCCGGTTGATCGCCGCCGATCCAACCGCGAAATTCGTCGCCGGCGGCACCAATCTCATCGATCTCATGAAGATGGACGTCGAACGACCGACGACCGTCATCGACATTACGCGGCTGCCGTTGAAGCAGGTCGAGAACACGCCCGGCGGGGGCCTGCGGATCGGGGCGCTCGTCCCCAATACCGATCTTGCCTGCCATCCGCTCATCGAGCAACGCTATCCGGTCCTCGCCAGCGCCATCCTGTCGGGCGCGTCGCAACAATTGCGCAATATGGCGTCGACGGGCGGCAACCTCCTGCAACGCACGCGCTGCCATTATTTCTACGACACGGCGACGCCCTGCAACAAGCGCGCGCCGGGAAGCGGCTGTTCGGCGATCGGCGGGCAAAATCGCATGCATGCGATTCTCGGCGCCAGCGACGCCTGCATCGCCACGCACCCATCCGACATGTGCGTGGCGCTCGCGCTGTTGGAGGCGACTGTGCGCGTCGCGAGCCTGTCTGGAGACCGGGCGATCCCGTTCGCCGATTTCCACCGCCTGCCGGGCGATGCGCCGGAGCGCGACTCGACCCTCGAGCCAGGCGAGATCATCACCGGCGTAGAGTTGCCCCCAAAAGGCTTCCCGACGCACTACACTTATCTGAAAATCCGCGACCGGCTCTCCTACGCTTTCGCATTGGTCTCGGTGGCGGTCGGGCTCGAACTCGACGGCGGCGTCGTCGTGGAGGGACGTATGGCGCTGGGCGGCGTCGCCCACAAGCCCTGGCGCGATCCGGAAGCCGAAAGGGCCCTGCGGGGCCAACCCGCCGACGCGGCCGTCTTCGCGCGCGCGGCGGACGTGTTGCTGCGCGGCGCCAAAGGCTACGGGCGCAACGACTTCAAGCTCGATCTCGCGCGCCGTTGCATCCTGCGCGCGCTGAGCCAGGCCGCACGCGGCGCGCCGCAATCGCAGTCGTCCAAGAGAATCAGCTGAGCACCCCATGACCCATTACATCGGCGCCCCCACATCCCGTGTCGACGGCTTCGCGAAAGTGACGGGGGCTGCAAAATATGCGGCGGAATTCGACGCGCCGGGGCTGGCCTACGGCGGCGTGGCGACGTCGACGATCGCGAAGGGCCGCATCCTGCGCATCGATTGCGAAGCCGCCTTGCGCGTCGCCGGCGTCATCGCGGTTTTCACGCACGAAAACCGGCCGCGCCTGCCGGACGACGACGAGGCCTATAAAGACGCCACGTCGCCTGAGGGCGCGCCGTTCCGGCCGCTTTTCGACGACCGGATCATGTTCGATCGCCAGCCGATCGCGCTCGTCGTCGCCGAAACGGCCGAGATTGCGCGCTTTGCGGCTTCATTGATCGTGGTGGACTATGAAAGCGAGCCGCATCGGACGGATATGTTTCGCGACCTCGCGGCCGCCATTCCGCTAAAGGCGCCGTCGGACTCGTCGCAAGACGCCCATTTCACCCCGCCAAAGAAGCGCGGCCGGCCCGACGAGGCGCTCGCCGCTGCGGCGACCCGCCACGCCGGGGACTACTTTGTCCCGATCGAGCATCACAACCCGATGGAGCTTTTCGCCTCGACAGTCGTTTACGAGGGCGACGGCAGGCTCACCGTCTATGACAAGACGCAAGGCGTCCAGAACGTCCAGCAATACTTGTGCAAGGTGTTCGAGATGCGGCCGGAAGACCTGCGCGTCGTCTCGCCCTTCGTGGGCGGCGCGTTCGGCTCGGGCCTGCGCCCGCAGTTTCAGGTCATGCTGGCGGTCCTCGCGGCGCGCGCGCTGCGACGGTCGGTCCGGGTCGCGTTGACGCGGCAACAAATGTATGTGCTGGGCTACCGCCCCGCCATGCGCCAAAGCGTCGAGCTGGGCGCAAACGCCGACGGAACTCTCGCCGCCATCGCCCATGACGCGCTGACGATCACCTCGACATACGAGGATTTCTACCGGCAAGAAACAGCCTGGTCGGGCCTGCTGTACAAATGCCCGAATGCGAAATACGCGCATCGGCTCGCGCGGCTGGATCTTCCGACCCCTTGCGACATGCGCGCGCCCAGCGCGCCGACGGCGTTGTTCGCGCTCGAATCCGCCATGGACGAACTTGCCGTCGCGCTCGAGATCGATCCGCTCGAGCTGCGCTTGCGGTGCTACTCCGATCGCGATCAGAATAACGATCGACCGTTCAGCAGCAAGGCGCTGCGCGAATGCTACCGCCAGGGAGCCGAAGCCTTTGGCTGGGAGAAGCGCAATCGGGAACCGCGTTCGATGCGGGACGACGGCGAGCTGATCGGCTGGGGCATGGCGACCGGCATGTGGGAGGCGCTGCAGATGCCAATCGCCGTGCGCATCGCGCTCGGCGCGAACGGCCATGCAGAAGTCGCCTGCGCAACCTCCGACATCGGCACCGGAACCTATACCATCATGGCGCAGGTCGCGGCCGACATGCTTGGGTCGCCTCTCGACAGCGTCAGCGTGAAGCTCGGGGATTCGAGCCTCCCCCAATCGCCTGTCGAGGGCGGTTCGTGGATCGCCGCCTCGGTGTCGAACGGCATTGCGACGACGGCGGGCGCCATCCGCGCGGAACTGTTGCGGCTTGCGAAGCGGATGCCGGACTCGCCATTTGCGACGGCGGCGGACAGCGAGGTTGCGCTGATCGACGGCAAGCTCGTGACGACGGGCGAGCCGTCGCATTCGGCCCTGATCGCTGACATCATGCGCCACAGCGGCGTCGACCGCGTCGAGCAGGAAAAAGCCACCGAGCCCCGCGATGACGCGGCGCGCGCGCATAACACGCACTCGGCGATTTTTGTGGAGGTGAGAGTCGACGAGCAGCTTGGCGTCATCCGCGTCACGCGGGTCGTCAGCGCGATCGCCGCCGGGCGCATCTTGAACGCGAAGACCGCGAAGAGCCAGATATCGGGCAGCGTAGTCTGGGGGATCGGCATGGCGTTGCACGAGGAGACGCTGATCGATCACAGATTTGGCCGCATCATGAACGCCAACATCGCCGAGTATCACGTGCCGGTGAACGCCGATATCCGCGACATAGACGTCATCTTCGTAGAGGAAGCGCATGACGCCAATCCGCTCGGGATCAAGGGCGTCGGCGAGATTGGCGTTGTCGGCGTCGCCGCCGCGATCGCCAACGCGGTCTACCACGCGACGGGAAAGCGCGTGCGCGACTTGCCGATCACGCTAGATAAACTGCGGCTTTGAAGCTCTCGCGCGCGGCGCTACTTCTCGCGCTCGGCCGTCTCGACCTGCTTTTCGATGCGCCGGCTTTCAATAGGTGATGATGATTGTTCCAGTAAACGCCGATGTAGATAAAGCTGAGCGCGTAGCTCGAAAACGCCGGCCACAGCGCAACGAGCGCCCTGACGTCTTCTCCGTTCGGAACTTTCAGCTCCAGCGCATGATGGTGATGACGATCGCCGAGACGCCGTCACTGACGGCTTCCAGCCTGTTCGTTCCCATCGGGTTCTCGCTTGCGCGGAGAGCGGCGCAGCCGTCCCACGCCGATAAGAGATGACCGCAGACCAAATTGAAGCGGCCGGCAGGATTTGACTTATTCGTCTTCGCCGAAGCGATTGGCGACGAGCGCGTCGAGGGCGTCGAGCGCTTCTCTGGCCTGGGGGCCGCTGGCGGTCACGGTGATCGTCGAGCCCTGGCCGGCGCCCAGCGTCAGAATGCCCATGATCGAGCTGCCGCCGACCGTCTCGCCGTCCTTGGCGACGGTGATCTCGGCGTCGAACTTCTCGCAGCACTGGACGAATTTGGCGGTGGCGCGGGCGTGCAGGCCCTTGCGATTGATAATCGGAAGTTCGCGGGAAACGGCCGTGTCGGCCCCCCGCTCCTGCGCTTCGGTCATCGTGAAATCACTTCGGGTTGAGAACGCGGCTGGCGATATAGACATACTTTCGCCCGGCGTCCTGAGCCTGGAGCACCGCCTGCTCGAGCGTAGCCGTATCCCGCACCGACGCCAACTTGATCAGCATCGGCAGATTCACCCCGGCGAGAACTTCGACCTTGCCGCCGTTCATCACCGAAATGGCCAGATTGGAAGGGGTGCCGCCGAACATGTCGGTGAGCAGCACCACGCCGTCGCCGCTGTCGGCCTTGTGGATCGCTTCGAGAATGTCGGCCCGGCGGCGCTCCATGTCGTCTTCTGGTCCGATGGAAATGGAGACAAGCTGCTTCTGCGGCCCGACGACGTGTTCGAGCGCGGAGCGAAACTCCGTGGCGAGGTGGCCATGGGTCACCAAGACCATTCCGATCATCAGACCCTACCACTCATGAAGACGTCTCGCGCTGCGCGAAGCGGTTCTGTTGCTCATCCCGCCGCGGCTTTTCGCCCCCGACGGCAGCATATACAAGCTGAGCCGACCCGCCCATGCCTATTTTATCGGGCGCTCGCCAGGGCCGACATTTTGTGCGTCGCCGCGAAATTGGCAAGCAAAAAGCGCGACCACGCTTCAATTTGTGTCAACGCTTTGAAGGAAAACGACGATTCGCGCAAGAGCGGCGTCGTCGCAGCCTTGGACGTAAAGGCGCGGCAGGGCGACGCCCTGCAGCACGACTTTTTTTTCAGCCTCTTCGGGGAAGCGCGCCGGCGTCTCGCCGGGACGGCCGACGTCGACAAGGGCGCTGAGGCGGCAGGCCTTCTCGAAGGGAACTCGGACAGGGCCGACGCCTCTAACCTCGATCAGCCCGGCGATGGCCGGATGCGGCCGCGCGACGAGCCGCCCGCCGTGCGACTCGACCCGCACCCGGTCGTCCCCGACGAGCCGCGCAAAGGCGCCCGACGCCTCAAACCGCGCAATCAGGGCGAGGGTGAGGGCGCTCTTGCCAGCGCCCGAGGGGCCGCGCAGCAGCAGCCCCTTTTCGCCGAGCGCCAGCGCATTGGCGTGGAGATAGGCGGCGGGGGGAGGGGCGCCTGGCGCTTGCGCCATCATCGCGCCGCCGGGAGCCAGACGACGAACCGCGCCCCCAGAACCGTGTCGCCGGGCTCCGGCTCGTCGGCGCCGTCGGGATGGGCGAGGGTGCGATTGAGCGCGCGTATGCGGCCGCCGTGCGCCTCGATGATCTGCCGGGATATGGCGAGACCGAGGCCCGAATTCTGGCCGAAGCCCTGTTCGGGCCGGTCGGTGTAGAAGCGCTCGAAAATGCGCTCGAAGGCGCCTGCCGGGATGCCCGGCCCGTCGTCGTCGACGATGATCTCATAGCCTTCAAGGGCGGCGCCGCCCGGTCCCTTGGCGCGCTCCGGCCAGAGCGAGACGCGCACTTTGTCCCCCGGTTTGGAGAAGGAGCGGGCGTTGTCGATGAGATTGTTGAACACCTGGCCAAGGCGTGAGTCATTGCCCAGCACGCGCCAGCGCGACCGCGGCGCCTCATTGGAAGAATGGCGGATGGTCAGCTCGACGCCCACGCCGTCGCCGCGCTCGACGGCGCGGGCGATCTCCACCACCGTGATGAGCGCCTTGGAGAGATCGACGTCCTGCATGTCGGCGCGGGCCAGTTCGGCGTCGAGGCGCGAGGCGTCGGAGATGTCGCTGATGAGACGGTCCAGCCGGCCGACGTCATGCTTGATGATGGCGAGCAGCCGGTCGCGCGCGGAGTCCGTCTTGGCGATTGGCAGGGTCTCGACGGCGCTGCGCAGGGAGGTGAGCGGATTTTTCAGTTCATGCGCCACGTCGGCGGCGAAATGTTCGATCGCTTCGATGCGGTTGTAAAGCGCCGTCGTCATGTCGCGCAACGCCGCCGAAAGATGCCCGATCTCGTCGGGCCGATCGGAAAAATCCGGAATTTCGTGGCGCGACTTGGCGCCTCGGCGCACCCGCTCCGCGGCCTCCGCAAGGCGGCGCATGGGTTCGGTGATGGTGTTGGTGAAGAAGAGCGACAGCAGCAGCATCACGCCGGCCGAGACGAGGAAGATGCGGATGATCCCCCAGCGTTCGGTGGCGATGACGGCGTCGATGTCGCCGCCCATGGTGGAGAGCAGCAGCGCCCCGCGCACGGAGCGAAACCGCTGCACGGGCACGGCGACGGATATGATGGTTTCGCCCTTGGCGTTGGCGCGCACGACGGAATGCGCCCGGCCCTCGAGCGCGCTCTCGACCTCTGGATAGGTCTTGCCGTTGCCCATGCCGATGTCTTCGTAGAGCGGCAGCTCCGGCCGGCGCGTCAATCGGCGCATCGCGTCCAGCGTCTTCTGCAGAAAGGACGAGGCGTCGATGGTCGCGCCCTGGCCCGCCGGCGGCAGGTCGAAGCGCAGAATATTCGTGCGCCCCGAGACCGAGCGCGAGTCGAGCAGCAGATAGCCGTCGCGGTCATAGATGCGCGCGCGCAGCCGCGTCGGCGAGACGAGCCGGCGCAGAAGCGGTCCAACGCGCTCGGGGTTCAACGAAAATTCGAGCGCCAGCTGGTCCTCTCCGGCGCTGGCGCTTTCACCCGGCGCAAGCTTCAGGAGCTTTTCGGGGTCGATGGTGATGGCGTCGGTGTCCACGGTCGCGGAGGCCGCCACGGCGGCTGCAATGATCTCGCCCTGAGTCTGCAGGCTCTGCACCCGCGCGTCGATCAGGCCTTCGCGAAACTGGTTGAGATAGAGAAAGCCGCCGAGCAAGGCGACGAGGCCGCCGAGATTGAGGACGACGATGCGGCGCGTCAGCGACGACGAGAGATGCGACTGCGCGGTATGCAACAGCCGGCGCAGGCGTACGCCGAGCGGCCGCGTCCGCCGCGACGACGGCCGGACGGGGGCGTCGACGACGCGCGCCGCCGCCGCGTCGGCGACGGGAGCCTCCGCCGCGTCCTCCGCCAGCAATTCGCCGCTCTCGGATGCGCCCATGGGCAAAGGCCGTTACGTTTCCTTGAAGCGGTAGCCGACGCCGTAAAGCGTCTCGATCATCTCGAAATCCGAGTCGACGACCTTGAACTTCTTGCGCAGCCGCTTGATGTGGCTGTCGATGGTGCGGTCGTCGACATAGACCTGGTCGTCATAAGCGGCGTCCATGAGGGCGTTGCGGCTCTTCACCACGCCGGGACGCTGGGCGAGCGACTGGAGGATCAGGAATTCGGTCACGGTCAGCACGACCGGGTCGCCCCGCCAGGTGCAGGTGTGGCGTTCGGGGTCCATCACCAGCGCGCCGCGCTCCAGGACCTTGGCTTCCGTCTCCTTCTGGGCGGCCGCCTCCTTGGGGTTGGCGCGGCGGAGGATCGCCTTGACGCGCTCCACCAGCAGGCGCTGGGAGAAGGGCTTATGGATGAAGTCGTCCGCGCCCATCTTGAGGCCGAACAATTCGTCGATTTCCTCGTCCTTGGAGGTGAGGAAAATCACCGGAATATCGGATTTTTGCCGCAGACGGCGCAGAAGCTCCATCCCGTCCATGCGCGGCATCTTGATGTCGAAGATCGCGAGATCCGGCGGATTGGCGCGCAATCCGTCGAGCGCCTGAGCGCCGTCGGTGTAGGTCTGCACGCGGTAGCCTTCGCCCTCGAGCGCGATGGAGACCGAGGTCAAAATGTTGCGATCGTCGTCGACGAGAGCGATGGTCGGCATGATCACCCTTTGCTTTGTTGGCGGCGATAGGCGCGGCTGGCGACCCGCGGAACATTTTTGCCCTCGAAGCGCCCGGAAGAAGCCCCGATCCGGGCGCGAGGCCTGTTATGTCGCCCGACGACTTTCGGGCCTCCGTCGCCCGTAAAGTCCCGGCCCATCGCGGCTGAAATGTGGCCCTTCAAGCGGCCAAGAACGCCTGATGCGCATCAAAGAGGCATGCCTGCCTGCGACAGCCTCATGCCTCTCTTATATACACATTCGGCCGCTATTGCGACCCCGATGCCGCTTTGAGACAGGAATGCAGGCAAAATCATGACGATAGCCAATGACGGGCCGCCCCTGCGCGACCCCCGGCAGGATCCGGACTTCGATCCTTTGGCGGAATCCAAGCGACTTTTGCGGTCGATCCGCACGGCGACCCTGGCGACTTTGACGGCGAGCGGCGCGCCTTTCGCCACATTGACCGCGATCGCCACGGATCACGACGGCGCGCCGATCCTGCTGCTGTCGCGGCTCGCCCAGCATACGCGCCATCTCGAGCGCGACAATCGGTTGTCGCTGCTGCTCGCCCAGGGCGGCAAGGGCGACCCCATGACCCATCCGCGCCTGACCCTCGTCGCGACGGCCGCCCGCACAGAGAACCCGGACGCCCGCGCCCGCTTCCTGCGCCGCAATCCCAAGGCGCAGCTTTACGCCGACTTTCCTGACTTTTCCTTCTGGCGGGCGGAGATCGAGGCGGTGCATCTCAATGGCGGATTCGCCCGCGCGGCGGATTTCGGGCCGAGCTATCTGCTGACCGACCTCTCCGGGGCCGAGGCGCTCCTGGCCGCCGAAAATGAGACCTTGGCAAAGCTCAACGCCGACCACGCCCGCGTTGTCGCGGAATGTGGGGCGAAGCTTGCGGGCGGGAAAGCGGGACAGTGGCGGGCGACCGGCCTCGACCCCGAGGGGATCGATCTCGCCAGCGCCGACGCCACGGCCCGGCTCGTCTTCAACGCGGCTGTGAAAACGCCCGAGGCGGCGCTCGCCGAACTGGCGCGTTTCGCCGCCGCGTCCTGATTGACTTGCTGCTGGAAAGCCGCGGCCCCTGCCGATTGCGCGTCGAAAGGGGCCAGGCGCGCCCTTAGGCCTCGGTGAGGAAGCCCGCGATCTCGTCCTTGAGCGAGAGGCGCTTTTTCTTCAGGTCCTCGATGGTCGCGTCGTCGACGGGTTCGACGTTGGTCTCCATACGATGGATCGAGCGGTTCAGCGTGTGATATTCCTCGGCGATGCGCGCGAAATGCGCGTTGCTCGCCTTCAGCGCATGGATGGCCTGGGCCTTTTCGGGGAATTCTTCGTGCAGTTCATGCGCGACATGGCTCATGATGGATTTTTCTCCCTCTATCGTTTCTGGAATCATTGTCGGCGCGCTGGCGCCGCTGAAGCCTTTTACCGGTTTTCGCAAAGGGAACCGAGTCCTCGGACTCTGCGACCAAAGCGCGCAAGCGCAGCCGCGCTCGTCCCTCGAAGCGAGGCCGAAACCGCCTCGAACTCGGCCGCGCGGCGCCGCCGTCCGCGGGCCGCAGCGGCGGACCGCGCGGGGCGCCTAATTTTTCTTCGGCATTTTTCTCGCGCCGGTGTTCAATCTGCGCTTGACGCGTTGCGAAGGCGCGATTAGGTTCCGCGCACTTTCGACAGGCCGTAAGTTCACGCCGTCGGTGAGCGCCGCGCTCGCGACCCTTCGAACTTATACGCTGTCGCCTTGCCTGTGACCGCCAAGCAAAGCCGGCCTAGCCGGATTGGTATTCATACCGTCGCCTTGCGGCGTCGGACAGGAAGGCACGATCCCGGGTCACGCTCGGGGTCCTCTGCGTCAGGAGCGCCCTGGCCCTTGCGGCCATCGGCGCTTCGCTCGTTTGCGCGTCTTAAGCGGCGCGCCGGCGGGTCAACCCGAACATCCGCCATTCGCGATTAGAGCGAAGCGAAGGACTTTTTGATGCCGACGATCAGCCAGTTGATCCGCAAGCCGCGTCACCCGAAGACGTATCGCGAGAAGGCCCGCCATCTCGGCGCCTGCCCGCAGAAGCGCGGCGTGTGCACCCGCGTCTACACGACGACGCCGAAGAAGCCGAACTCGGCGCTTCGCAAGGTCGCCAAGGTGCGCCTGACCAATGGCTTCGAGGTGATCGGCTATATTCCGGGCGAAGGGCACAACCTTCAGGAGCACTCGGTTGTCATGATCCGCGGCGGCCGCGTGAAGGACCTTCCGGGCGTTCGCTACCACATTCTGCGCGGCGTGCTCGACACGCAGGGCGTCAAGGACCGCAAGCAGCGCCGTTCGAAATACGGCGCCAAGCGTCCGAAGTGATCGCCGCCTGAGCGGCGATCGTCTCCGGCGGAGCGAAGCGAGAACCGGGGTCTTACGAAACACGATCAGCGGATGGCCGGGACGAGCCGGCCATGACGGTGAAAAAGAGAGATTAGGTCATGTCGAGACGTCACCGGGCCGAGAAGCGCGAAGTCATCGAAGACGCCAAGTTTGGCGATGTGGTGCTCGCGAAGTTCATGAACTCGATCATGTACGACGGCAAGAAGTCGGTCGCCGAGGCGATCGTTTACGGCGCCCTCGATCAGGTCGAGGCGAAGGCCAAGAGCGATCCGCTGGCGGTCTTCAAGCAGGCGCTGGACAATGTCGCGCCGGCGATCGAGGTGCGCTCCCGCCGCGTCGGCGGCGCCACCTATCAGGTCCCGGTCGAAGTGCGCACCGAGCGCCGCCAGGCGCTGGCGATCCGCTGGATCATCACCGCCGCCCGCGCCCGTAACGACAAGACCATGGTCGACCGTCTGTCGGCCGAACTGCTCGACGCCTCCAACAACCGCGGCGCCGCGGTGAAGAAACGCGAAGACACCCATCGCATGGCGGAAGCCAACCGCGCCTTCTCGCATTACCGCTGGTAAGGCGTCGTCAAAGCTCTCACGAGGACATTCGTTATGGCCCGCTCGCATCCGATCGAGGACTACCGCAACTTCGGCATCATGGCGCATATCGACGCCGGCAAGACGACGACGACGGAGCGCATCCTCTATTACTCCGGCAAGAGCCACAAAATCGGCGAGGTGCATGAGGGCGCCGCGACGATGGACTGGATGGAGCAGGAGCAGGAGCGCGGCATCACGATCACCTCGGCCGCGACGACCACCTTCTGGAACGGCAAGCGCCTCAATATCATCGACACTCCCGGCCACGTCGATTTCACGATCGAAGTCGAGCGTTCGCTGCGCGTGCTCGACGGCGCTGTCTGCGTTCTCGACGGCAATCAGGGCGTCGAGCCGCAGACGGAAACCGTTTGGCGCCAGGCCGATAAATATGGCGTGCCGCGCATCGTCTTCGTCAACAAGATGGACAAGATCGGCGCCGACTTTTTCCGTTGCGTCGACGACATCAAGACGCGCGTCGGCGGCAAGCCCGTTTGCGTGCAGCTCCCGATCGGCGCCGAGAACAATTTCAAGGGCGTCATCGACCTCGTCCGCATGAAGGCGGTCGTCTGGGAAGACGAAGGGCTCGGCGCGAAATACCATGACGAAGAAATTCCGGCCGACCTTCTCGACAAGGCGAAGGAATATCGCACCGCGCTGATCGAGGCGGCGGTCGAACTCGACGACGACGCCATGTCCGCCTATCTCGACGGCCAGGAGCCGGACGAGGAGACGCTTCACAAGCTCATCCGCAAGGCGGTTCGCACCGTCGCCTTCCATCCGGTGTTCTGCGGCTCGGCCTTCAAGAACAAGGGCGTGCAGCCGCTGCTCGACGCGGTGGTTCATTATCTGCCGTCGCCGGTCGATCGCGAGGCGATCAAGGGCGTCAACATGGACACGGGCGAGGAGATGGTGCGCAACCCCTCCGACGCCGAGCCCTTCTCCATGCTCGCCTTCAAGATCATGGACGACCCCTTCGTCGGCACCATCACCTTCGCGCGCGTCTATTCGGGCAAGATCGAATCGGGCACGACCGTCCTGAACTCCACGAAGGAGAAGAAGGAGCGCATCGGCCGCATGCTGCTCATGCACGCCAACAACCGCGAGGACATTAAGGAAGCCTATGCGGGCGACATCGTCGCGCTCGCCGGCCTCAAGGAGACCCGCACGGGCGACACGCTCTGCGACCAGCAGAAGCCCGTCATTCTCGAGCGCATGGAGTTCCCGGAGCCGGTCATCGAGATCGCCATCGAGCCGAAGTCGAAGGCCGATCAGGAGAAGCTCGGCATCGCGCTGCAGAAGCTCGCGGCCGAAGATCCGTCCTTCCGCGTCTCGACCGACCAGGAGAGCGGCCAGACCATCCTCAAGGGCATGGGCGAACTGCATCTCGACATCAAGGTCGACATTCTGAAGCGCACCTACAAGGTCGACGCCAACATCGGCGCGCCGCAGGTCGCCTATCGCGAGCGTCTCGGCAAGAAGGTCGAGATCGACTACACGCACAAGAAGCAGACCGGCGGCACCGGTCAGTTCGCCCGCGTCAAGATCATTTACGAGCCGAACGAAGCCGGCAAGGGCAATGAGTTCGAGTCGAAGATCGTCGGCGGCGCGGTGCCGAAGGAATATATCCCCGGCGTCGACAAGGGCATTGCGTCGGTGACGAGCTCGGGCATCCTCGCCGGCTTCCCGGTCGTCGATCTCAAGGCGACCCTCATCGATGGCGCCTTCCACGACGTCGACTCTTCGGTTCTCGCCTTCGAAATCGCCTCCCGCGCGGCGACCCGCGAGGCGCTCACCAAGGGCGGTTCGGTGCTGCTCGAGCCGATCATGAAGGTCGAGGTGGTGACGCCGGAAGAATACACCGGCTTCGTCATCGGCGATTTGAACTCGCGTCGCGGCCAGATCCAGGGCCAGGACATGCGCGCCAACGCCGTGGTGATCAACGCCATGGTGCCGCTCGCCAACATGTTCGGCTACGTCAACCAGCTGCGCTCCGGCACGCAGGGCCGCGCCAGCTATACGATGCAATTCGATCACTATGAACAGGTGCCGGAAGCGGAGTCGAAGAAGGTGCAGGCGAAATACGCCTGATCCCGCGAACGCGAACGGTAAGCGAACTCTCTGAAGGAGCACGGCCATGGCCAAGGAAAAATTCTCACGCACGAAGCCGCACTGCAACATCGGGACGATCGGCCACGTCGATCATGGCAAGACGTCTTTGACGGCGGCGATCACCAAGGTTCTGGCGGAGACGGGCGGCGCGACGTTTACGGCCTATGACCAGATCGACAAGGCTCCGGAAGAGAAGGCGCGCGGCATCACGATTTCGACGGCGCACGTCGAATATGAGACGCAGAACCGCCACTACGCCCACGTCGACTGCCCCGGCCACGCCGACTATGTGAAGAACATGATCACCGGCGCGGCGCAGATGGACGGCGCGATCCTCGTCGTGTCCGCCGCCGACGGCCCGATGCCGCAGACCCGCGAGCACATTCTGCTCGCCCGCCAGGTCGGCGTGCCGGCGCTGGTGGTGTTCCTGAACAAGGTCGACATGGTCGACGATCCGGAGCTTCTCGAGCTCGTCGAGCTCGAAGTGCGGGAGCTGCTGTCCAAGTACGAGTTCCCCGGCGACGACATTCCGATCGTCAAGGGATCGGCGCTGGCGGCGCTCGAGGGCAAGACCCCCGAGATCGGCCATGACGCGATCCTGAAGCTGATGCAGGAAGTCGACCGCTATATTCCGCAGCCGGAGCGTCCGAAGGATCAGCCGTTCCTGATGCCGGTTGAAGACGTGTTCTCGATTTCGGGCCGCGGCACGGTGGTGACGGGCCGCATCGAGCGCGGCGTGGTCAAGGTCGGCGAGGAAGTCGAGATCGTCGGCATTCGTCCGACGACGAAGACGACGGTGACGGGCGTCGAGATGTTCCGCAAGCTGCTCGATCAGGGCGAGGCGGGCGACAACGTCGGCTGCCTGCTGCGCGGCACGAAGCGCGAGGACGTGGAGCGCGGCCAGGTGCTGTGCAAGCCGGGTTCGGTGAAGCCGCACACCAAGTTCAAGGCCGAGGCCTATATTCTGACGAAGGAAGAGGGCGGCCGCCACACGCCGTTCTTCACCAACTATCGTCCGCAGTTCTACTTCCGCACGACGGACGTGACCGGCATCGTGACGCTCCCCGAGGGCGTTGAGATGGTGATGCCGGGCGACAACGTCACGATGGAAGTGAGCCTGATCGTGCCGATCGCCATGGAGGAGAAGCTGCGCTTCGCCATCCGCGAAGGCGGCCGCACGGTCGGCGCGGGCGTCGTCGCCAGCATCATCGAGTAAGAAGCGAATCTGGACCGCGGGTCGTTTCGGCTCGCTCTTGTGAACAAGGCCGCGCGCTTCTCACTGCGCGCGGCGCATGAAGGCGGGCTGAAGCAGGCTCGCGGTCCCAAAGGACGAGACAATGAACGGTCAAAATATCCGGATTCGCTTGAAGGCGTTCGATCACCGGATTCTCGACACGTCGACGAAGGAGATCGTCTCCACGGCGAAGCGCACCGGCGCCCAGGTCCGTGGCCCGATCCCGCTGCCGACCAAGATTGAGAAGTTCACGGTGAACCGCTCGCCTCATATCGACAAGAAGTCGCGCGAGCAGTTCGAGATCAGAACCCATAAGCGCGTTCTCGACATCGTCGATCCCACCCCGCAGACGGTGGACGCGCTGATGAAGCTCGATCTCGCCGCGGGCGTCGACGTCGAGATCAAGCTCTAAGAACGGATTTGGGCGGCCCCCCAGGCAGCCGCCTCGCGAAGGAATAATGAACATGCGGTCGGGCGTCATCGCGCAAAAGGTCGGAATGACCCGCGTCTTCACAGAGGCGGGCGAGCATGTGCCGGTCACGGTGCTGAAGCTGGACGGCTGCCAAGTCGTCGCTCAGCGCACCAAGGAGAAGAACGGCTACACCGCCGTTCAGCTCGGTATCGGCCGCGCCAAAGTGAAGAATGTCTCCAAGGCCGAGCGCACGCGCTTCGCCGCGGCGAAGGTCGAACCCAAGCTGAGACTCACCGAGTTCCGCGTGAACGAGGACGAGCTGCTGCCGGTTGGCGCCGAGATCACCGCCGATCACTTCGTCGTCGGCCAGTTCGTCGACGTCACCGGCACCTCGACCGGCAAGGGCTTCGCCGGTCCGATGAAGCGCTGGGGATTCGGCGGCCTGCGCGCGTCGCACGGCGTGTCGATCTCGCATCGTTCGCATGGTTCGACCGGCGGCCGTCAGGACCCCGGCAAGACCTTCAAGAATAAGAAAATGGCCGGCCACATGGGCGTGGAGCGCGTGACCACGCAGAATCTGCGCGTGGTGCAGACCGACGTCGAGCGCGGCCTGCTGCTCGTCGAAGGCGCCGTTCCGGGCACCGCCGGCGGCTGGATCTATGTGCGCGACGCCGTCAAGCGCGCGCTCCCCAAGGACGCGCCGCAGCCGGGCAAGTTCCGCCTCGCCGAGGCCGGCCAGGCCGAAGCGGCCCCCGCTCAAGAAGAAAAGAAGGAGGACTGAGCCGTGAAGATCGACGTCACGTCGTTCGACGGCCAGGCGGCCGGTTCGATCGAACTTTCCGATGACATCTTCGGCCTCGAGCCGCGTGCGGACCTCATCCACCGGATGATCCGCTGGCAGCTCGCCAAGCGCCGCGCCGGCACCCATGCGGTCAAGAACCGTGCGGACATCGCCCGCACCGGCAAGAAGATGTATAAGCAGAAGGGCACCGGCGGCGCCCGTCACGGCTCCGCCCGCGTCCCGCAGTTCCGCGGCGGCGGCCGCGCCTTCGGTCCGCAGGTGCGCAGCCATGAGCACGACCTGCCGAAGAAGGTGCGTCAGCTCGCGCTGAAGCACGCGCTTTCGGCGAAGGCCAAGGACGGCGGCATCATCGTCTGGGAAAAGGCGGAGCTCGCCGAGCCGAAGACGAAGATTCTCGCCGGAGGCTTCGCCAAGTCCGGCCTGTCGAACGCGATCATCATTGTCGGCGGCGCGCCGCAGGACAATTTCGCGCTCGCCGCCCGCAACATCCCGCAGATCGACGTATTGCCGGTCGAGGGCGTCAATGTTTACGACATCATTCGTCGCGAGAAGCTGGTCTTGACCCGCGCCGCGGTGGACGCGCTGGAGGCGCGCCTGAAATGAGCAAGGACGTGCGCCATTACGACGTGATCGTCGCCCCGGTCGTCACCGAGAAAGCGACGCTCGCCTCTGAGAACAACAAGGTGGTCTTCAAGGTCGCCAAGACCGCGACCAAGCCGCAGATCAAGGCGGCGGTCGAGGGTCTTTTCGACGTGAAGGTCGAGTCCGTGAACACCCTGGTCCGTAAGGGCAAGGTGAAGGCGTTCCGCGGCGTCCGCGGCCAGCAGAGCGACGTAAAGAAAGCCGTCGTCACGCTCGCCGAGGGCCACAAGATCGACGTGACGACCGGACTGTAAAGAGAAGGCGTGAGGACAGAACAATGGCGCTGAAGACATTCAAGCCGGTCACGCCGAGCCTTCGCCAGCTCGTCATCGTCGACCGCAGCGACCTTTACAAGGGCAAGCCGGTCAAATCCCTGACCGAGGGGAAGACCTCCAAGGGCGGCCGCAACAATATGGGCCGCGTGACGGTCCGTTTCCGCGGCGGCGGCCACAAGCAGGCCTATCGCCTCGTCGACTTCAAGCGGCGCAAGCTCGACGTCGTCGGCAAGGTGGAGCGGCTGGAATATGACCCGAACCGCACGGCCTTCATCGCGCTGATCCGCTATGCGGACGACACGCTGGCCTACATCCTCGCGCCGCAGCGTCTCGCGGTCGGCGACGAGGTGGTCTCGGGCCAGCAGGTCGACGTGAAGCCCGGCAACGCCATGCCGATCGCCAATATCCCCGTCGGCACCATCGTCCACAATGTGGAGATGAAGATCGGCAAGGGCGGCGCGATCGCGCGTTCGGCCGGCGCCTATGCGCAGATCGTCGGCCGCGATCAGGGCTATGTCATCATCCGCCTGAACTCCGGCGAGCAGCGCCTGGTTCACGGCCAATGCTTCGCCACCATCGGCGCGGTGTCGAACCCGGACCACATGAACACCTCGATCGGCAAGGCCGGTCGCTCGCGCTGGCTCGGCCGTCGCCCGCATAACCGCGGCGTCACCATGAACCCGATCGACCATCCGCACGGCGGCGGCGAGGGCCGCACCTCGGGCGGCCGCCATCCGGTGACCCCGTGGGGCAAGCCGACCAAGGGCAAGAAGACCCGCAGCAACAAGTCCACCGACCGTTTCATCGTGTCCTCGCGGCACAACCGCAAGAAGAAGGGCTGATCCATGGCTCGCTCGATCTGGAAAGGCCCGTTCGTCGACGGCTATCTGCTGAAGAAGGCGGAGACATCGCGCGCGTCGGGCCGCTCCGAAGTCATCAAGATCTGGAGCCGCCGCTCCACCATTCTGCCGCAGTTCGTCGGATTGACCTTCGGCGTCCACAACGGCCAGAAACATATTCCCGTGTCCGTGTCGGAAGACATGATCGGGCACAAGTTCGGCGAATTTGCTCCGACGCGCACCTTCCACGGTCATGCGGCGGACAAGAAGGCGAAGAGGGGCTAAGCGCAAATGTCCAAGCAGGCCAACCCGCCCCGGAACGCGGACAATGAGGCGCGCGCCGTCGCCCGCATGATCCGCGTGTCGCCGCAGAAGCTCAATCTTCTCGCCCAGCTCATCCGCGGCAAGAAGGTCGATCGCGCGCTCGCCGATCTCGAGTTTTCCAGAAAGCGCATCGCGCACGAGGTCAAGAAGACGCTGGAGAGCGCCATAGCCAACGCCGAGAACAATCATGGCCTCGACGTAGACGACCTGATCGTCGCCCAGGCCTTCGTCGGCAAGGCGCTGGTCATGAAGCGCTTCCACGCCCGCGCCCGCGGTCGCGCCAGCCGGATCGAGAAGCCGTTCTCGAACCTCACGATCATCGTGCGCGAAGTCGAAGCGCAAGCGAACGCCTAAAGGATTACGAACCATGGGTCAGAAGGTTAATCCGATCGGGCTGCGCCTCGGCGTCAACCGCACCTGGGACTCGCGCTGGTTCGCGGGCAAGGGCGAATACGCCAAGCTCCTGCACGAGGACATGGCGATCCGCGAGGCGGTGTCGAAGACGCTGAAGCAGGCGGCGGTCTCCAAGATCGTCATCGAGCGCCCGCACAAGAAGTGCCGCGTCACGATCCACTCCGCCCGTCCGGGCGTGGTGATCGGCAAGAAGGGCGCGGACATCGACAAGATCCGCAAAACCGTCGCCAAGCTCACGGGCTCGGAAGTCGTCATCAACATCGTCGAGGTGCGCAAGCCCGAGACCGAGGCGGCGCTGGTCGCCGAATCGATCGCGCAGCAGCTCGAGCGCCGCGTCGCCTTCCGTCGCGCCATGAAGCGCGCGGTTCAGTCGGCCATCCGTCTCGGCGCCCAGGGCATCCGCATCAACTGCTCCGGCCGTCTCGGCGGCGCCGAAATCGCCCGTCTCGAATGGTACCGCGAGGGCCGCGTGCCGCTGCATACGCTGCGCGCCGACGTGGACTACGGCACCGCGACCGCCCACACCGCCTATGGCGCCTGCGGCATCAAGGTCTGGATCTTCAAGGGCGAGATTCTCGAGCACGATCCGATGGCGCAGGAGCGCCGTGCGGCCGAGGCGGCTTCCGCCGGCGGCGATCACCACGGCGAGCGTGACCGCGAGCGCGGCGACCGCGACCGCCGCCGTCGCGAGCCGCGCGAACCCCGCGGCGACGCCGCCTGAGGCGCAACACGCACAAGATTAAAGAGCACCACTCATGCTGTCACCAAAGCGCACCAAGTTCCGCAAGGCCTTCAAGGGCCGCATCCACGGCGCCGCGAAGGGCGGCTTCTCGCTGAACTTTGGTCAGTTCGGCCTGAAGGCGCTCGAGCCCGAGCGCATCACCGCGCGTCAGATCGAGGCGGCCCGCCGCGCCATGACGCGCCACATGAAGCGCGCCGGCCGCGTGTGGATCCGCATCTTCCCGGATGTGCCGGTTTCCAAGAAGCCGACCGAAGTCCGCATGGGTAAGGGCAAGGGCGCGCCGGAATTGTGGGCGGTGCGCGTGGCGCCCGGCCGCATCATGTTCGAGGTCGACGGCGTTCCCGCGCCGCTCGCCCGCGAGGCGCTGACGCTCGCCGCCGCCAAGCTGCCGATCAAGACCCGTTTCATCGAACGCATCGCCGAGTAAGGGGGAGGACGACATGAAATCCAAGCAGCGCCTCTCGGACATCAAGGCGATGACCGAGGACCAGCTCAACGACGAAGTGCTGAAGCTCAAGAAGGAGCAGTTCAACCTGCGCTTCCAGCGGGCGACCGGCCAGCTCGAGAACACCGCCCGCGTGCGCGTCATCCGCCGCGATATCGCCCGGGCCAAGACCATCGCCGCGCAGAAAAGCGCCGGAAAGTAAGGTAAGAGAGCGCCATGCCGAAGCGAATTCTCCAGGGCGTCGTCGTCAGCGACAAGCAGAACAAGACCGTGGTCGTGAAGGTCGAGCGCCGTTTCACCCACCCGCTGTTCCAGAAGACGGTGCGCCGCACGAAACATTATCACGCGCACGATGAGAGCGGCGCGTTCAAGGTCGGCGACGCCGTGACGATCGAAGAGACGGCGCCGATTTCGAAATTGAAGCGCTGGCGGGTTGTCGAAAACGGCGCGAACGCGTAAATACGCCGCTCGAGCCGGTTGAGAAAAGGGTCGTAGCCCTTTATAGAGACCGCTCGAGCCCTTGAAAATCTGGCGCGCTTCCCCAACGCATGTCTCATGCGCTGGGGAAGCGCGCTGAAATTGAACATCAGGTTTTCCGGACGAAGTCGGCCGCCGCGATCGGGCGGGGCCGAAACCAGACCGGAGTGAAAGGCGGGTAAGCCATGATTCAGATGCAAACAAATCTCGACGTCGCCGACAATTCCGGCGCCCGCCGTGTGATGTGCATCAAGGTGCTGGGCGGCTCGAAGCGGAAATACGCCGGCGTGGGCGACATTATCGTCGTCTCGATCAAAGAGGCGATTCCGCGCGGCCGCGTGAAGAAGGGCGACGTGCTCAAGGCCGTCGTCGTGCGCACCTCGAAGGACATCAAGCGTTCGGACGGTTCGGTGATCCGCTTCGATTCGAACGCCGCGGTGCTGATCAACAATCAGCAGGAGCCGATCGGCACGCGCATCTTCGGGCCGGTGCCGCGCGAATTGCGCGCCAAGAACCACATGAAGATCATTTCGCTCGCGCCGGAGGTGCTGTAATGGCCGCCAAGATCAAGAAGGGCGACAAGGTCGTCGTTCTCGCCGGCCGCGACAAGGGCAAGTCGGGCGAGGTGCTGCGCGTGATCCCCGACGAGGGCCGCGCGCTCGTCGACGGCGTCAATATGGTGAAGCGCCATCAGCGTCAGACGAAGGACCGCGAAGCGGGCATCGTCAACAAGGCGGCGCCGATCGATTTGTCCAATCTCGCGATCGCCGATCCCAAGGACGGCAAGGCGACGCGCGTCGGCTTCAAGATTCTCGACGACGGCCGCAAGGTCCGCGTCGCCAAGCGTTCCGGAGAATTGATCGATGGCTGAGGAAAAGAAGCCCAAGGCGGAAAAGTCCGCCGCCAAGGCTCCGAAGGCCGCCGCCAAGGAGAAGCCGGCGAAGGCTGAAACCGCCGCCGTCGCCAAGGCGAGCGTCGCGGGCTATACGCCGCGCATGAAGAAGCATTACGACGAGGTCGTGCGCGAGCAGCTCATCCAGCAGTTCGGCTACAAGAACCCGCTCGAAGTGCCGACGATCGAGAAGATCGTTCTCAACATGGGCGTCGGCGAAGCGGTCAACGACACCAAGAAGGTGACCTCGGCGGCGAGCGAGCTCGGATTGATCGCCGGCCAGAGGGCGGTCGTCACCCGCGCCCGCAAGGCCATTTCGACCTTCAAGGTGCGCGAGAACATGCCGATCGGCGCGAAGGTGACCCTTCGCAAGACCCGCATGTACGAATTCCTCGACCGTCTGATCACCGTGGCGCTGCCGCGCGTGCGCGACTTCCGCGGCCTCAATCCGAAGTCCTTCGACGGCCGCGGCAATTACGCGCTCGGCATCAAGGAGCACATCGTGTTCCCGGAAATCGACTACGACAAGACCGAGTCGATTGTGGGCATGGACGTGATCGTCTGCACGACGGCCAAGACCGACGAAGAAGCGCGCGCCCTGCTCAAGGCGTTCAATTTCCCGTTCCGGCAGTGAGGGCTCTCTAAGCCCTCAAACGCGGATACCGAAAGGCAAGACCACTCATGGCGAAGAAAAGCGCGATCGAGAACAACAAGAAGAAGGCGAGGCTCGTGAAGTCCTACGCCGGCCGCCGCGAGCGGCTGAAGGCGAGGGCCAACGACGACTCCTTGAGCATCGAGGAGCAGTTCGAGGCGCGCCTCAAACTGGCGCAGCTGCCGCGCAACTCGGCGGCGATCCGGATTCGCAACCGCTGCGAGGTTTCCGGCCGTCCGCGCGCCTTTTATCGCAAGCTGAAGATGTCGCGCATCGCGCTGCGCGAGCTCGGGTCCCGCGGCCTGATCCCGGGCCTGGTGAAGTCGAGCTGGTAAGGAGACCCTGAGAGATGGCGATCAATGATCCTTTGGGAGATCTCCTCACCCGCATCCGCAATGCGCAGATGCGCCGCAAGTCGAAAGTGTCGACGCCCGGCTCGAAGCTGCGCGCCCACGTCCTCGACGTGCTCAAGGACGAGGGTTACATCCGCGGCTATTCGACGACCGATTTCGGCAATGGCCGGACCGAGTTCGAGATCGAGCTGAAATATTTCGACGGCGAACCGGTGATCAAGCAGATCGAGCGCGTGTCGCGTCCGGGTCGTCGCGTCTATGCGGCGGTCGACGCGGTGCCGCGCGTGGCCAATGGCCTGGGCGTCACCATCATGTCGACGCCCAAGGGCGTGATGGCCGATCACGCGGCGCGTGAGAACAACGTCGGCGGCGAGGTGCTGTGCAAGGTCTTCTGACCTCGCACAAGCGCTCAGACTGAACAGGAATTGCAACAATGTCTCGTATCGGCAAGAAGCCTGTGGTCGTTCCGGCCGGCGTCACCGCCAAGGTCGACGGCCAGCTCGTGTCCGTGAAGGGCTCGAAGGGCCAGCTCGAGTTCCTGGTGCCCGACGACGTCGCCGTCGCTTATCAGGACAACGCCATCAAGGTCGACCCGCGCAACGACTCCAAGCGCGCCCGCGCGCTGTGGGGCACCTCGCGCGCCCGCGTCAACAATCTCGTCGTCGGCGTGACGAACGGCTTCGAAAAGAAGCTGGAGATCACCGGCGTCGGCTATCGCGCCGCGGTTCAGGGCAAGGTCCTGCAACTCGCGCTCGGTTATTCGCATGACGTGAATTATCCGATCCCGGCGGGCATCGCGATCGCGACGCCGAAGCCGACGGAGATCACGATCAGCGGCATCGACAAGCAGCAGGTCGGCCAGGTTGCGGCCGAGATCCGCGCGCTGCGCGGCCCCGAGCCCTACAAGGGCAAGGGCGTCAAATACGCCAACGAATTTATCTTCCGCAAGGAAGGCAAGAAGAAGTAAGGACTCGCCGCCATGGCCAAGGATGTCAGCATCGAACAGCGCCGCAAGGCGCGTGTCCGCAAGGCGATCCGCGAGCGCGCCTATGGCCGCCCGCGTCTCTCCGTGTTCCGCTCGTCGAAGCAGATCTACGCTCAGATCATCGACGACGAGAACGGCCAGACTCTGGTCGCCGCCTCGTCGATCGAAAAGGCCAATCGCGAGGCTCTGAAGACCGGCGCGAATGTCGAAGCGGCCAAGACCGTCGGCAAGCTGCTGGCGGAGCGCGCGACCGCGAAGGGCGTCACCGAGGTGGTGTTCGACCGCGGCGCCTATATGTATCACGGCCGCGTCAAGGCGTTGGCCGACGGCGCGCGCGAAGGCGGGTTGCAGTTCTAAGCATTCTTCTCCCCGCGCGCGGGGGGACAGAGAAACGAAGCGAGCGGCGCTGGCGCCGCGTAAGTGACGGAAGAAACAATGGCGCGTGAAGGTGAAGGCGGTCGCGGTCGCGATCGCGATCGGGAAGAGCGCGACAGCGAATTCGTGGATCGTCTGGTCCACATCAATCGCGTCGCGAAAGTGGTGAAGGGCGGCCGTCGTTTCGGTTTCGCCGCCCTCGTCGTCGTCGGCGACCAGAAAGGCCGCGTGGGCTTTGGCCACGGCAAGGCGCGCGAAGTGCCGGAAGCGATCCGCAAGGCGACGGAAGCCGCCAAGCGCGCGCTGATCCGCGTGCCGCTGCGCGAGGGCCGCACGCTGCATCATGACGTCTACGGCCGCCATGGCTCGGGCCGCGTGATCCTGCGCGCCGCCCCGGCCGGCACGGGCATCATCGCCGGCGGCCCGATGCGCGCCGTCTTCGAGACGCTCGGCATGCATGACGTCGTCGCCAAGAGCCAGGGCTCGTCGAACCCCTACAACATGATCCGCGCGACCTTCGACGCGCTGGGCCGTGAGGACTCGCCGCGTTCGGTCGCCGCGCGTCGTTCGCTCAAGGTGTCCGCGCTGCAGGCGCGCCGCCAGGGCGTCGACGCCGACGCCGTCGACGCTTAAGGGAGGGATCTGACATGGCGAACACCAAGCAGATCACCGTCGAGCAGACGGGCAGCCCGATCGGCCGTCCGGAGCGTCAGCGCAGGACCCTTCTCGGCCTCGGCCTGACGCGCATCGGCCGCAAACGCCAGCTGGAAGACACCCCGGCGGTGCGCGGCATGATCGCCAAGGTGGCGCATCTCGTCAAAATCGTCGACGAGAAGTGAGGACGCGGCAATGAAACTCAACGAACTCTCCGACAATCCGGGCTCCACCAAGGACCGGATGCGCGTTGGCCGCGGCATTGGCTCCGGCAAGGGCAAGACCGGCGGCCGTGGCGTCAAGGGTCAGAAGGCCCGCACGGGCGTCTCGATCAAGGGCTTCGAGGGCGGCCAGATGCCGCTGCATCGTCGCCTGCCGAAGCGCGGCTTCTTCAACCCGTTCTCGACAGACTACAATGAGGTCAACATTGGCCGCATTCAGCAGGCGGTCGACGCGGGCAAGCTAGACGCCGCCGCGCCGGTGACCGTCGATGCGCTCATCGCGGCCGGTCTCGTGACCAAGCCGCGCGACGGCGTCAAGATCCTCGGTCAGGGCGAGATCAAGGCGAAGCTCGCTTTCGAAGTCTCGGCCGCCTCCAAGGGCGCCATTGCGGCGATCGAGGGCGCAGGCGGTTCGGTCAAGCTCCTCGCGGGCGACGCCGCCAGCGCCTGATGCAATGTTTTTGGGCGGCCGCTCTCGCATGAGCGGCCGCTTTGTCTTATAGAAGCGTCACGCAATCGCCGGGCGCGCGAACGGGCGGCCCTCCAGCTCCCCGCGCCCGCCACTAACAAAAAGGCGCCGACGACGAACCGGCGCGACAAAGGGGAGTTCCTCCATGGCATCGGCAGCCGAGCAGCTCGCGGCCAACGTCAATCTCTCCGCCTTCGGCAAGTCCGAGGAACTCAAGAAACGCATCTGGTTCACGCTGGGCGCGCTCATCGTCTATCGCCTCGGCACCTATGTGCCGCTGCCGGGCATCGATCCCGACGCCTTCGCGAAAAGCTTCTTCGGCCAGTCGAAGGGCATGTTGGAGCTCTTCAACATGTTTGCCGGCGGCGCCGTGCAGCGCCGCGCCATCTTCGCTCTGAACATCATGCCGTATATTTCGGCGTCGATCATCATTCAGCTGCTCACCTCGGTGTTTCCGAGTCTCGAGTCGCTGAAGAAAGAGGGCGAGCAGGGCCGCAAGGTTCTCAACCAATACACGCGCTATCTCACCGTCGCGCTCGCCACCTTCCAGGCCTATGCGATGGCGATCGGCCTCGAAGGCCAGCAGGGCGTGGTGACGGAGCCGGGGCTCTTCTTCCGCATCACCACGGTCGTGACGCTCGTCGGCGGGACCATGTTCCTGATGTGGCTCGGCGAGCAGATCACGTCGCGCGGCATTGGCAACGGCTCCTCGCTGATCATCTTCGCGGGTATCGTCGCCGCCTTCCCCTCAGCCATCGTCTCGACGCTCGAGCTTGGCCGGCAAGGCGCGATTTCGACCGGCATCATCGTCGGCGTCATCGCCATGTCCTTCCTGGTGATCGCCTTCATCGTCTTCATGGAGCGGGCCCAGCGGCGGCTGCTGATCACCTATCCCAAGCGCCAGCACGGCAACCGCGTTTACGAAGGCCAGACGTCCTTCCTGCCGCTGAAGCTCAACACGGCCGGCGTCATCCCGCCGATTTTCGCCTCCTCCCTGCTGCTGCTGCCGACGACGGTTGCGAATTTCTACCAGTCGACCGGGTCCGAGAGCATTTTCGCGACGATCTCCGCCTATTTCGGCCATGGTCGCCCGCTCTATATGCTGGCCTATGTCGGCCTCATCGTCTTCTTCGCCTTCTTCTACACGGCCATCGTCTTCAATCCGACGGAGACCGCGGACAATCTCAAGAAGCATGGCGGCTTCATTCCGGGCATTCGCCCCGGCGAGCGCACGGCGAAGTTCATCGACGACGTGCTCATGCGCATCACCGTGCTCGGCGCCGCCTATCTCGCGATCATCTGCCTGCTGCCGGAAGGGCTCATCGCTTATGCGAATCTCCCCTTCTACTTTGGCGGCACGTCGCTGCTCATCGTGGTGAGCGTGACCATGGACACCGTCGCCCAGATCCACGGCCATATGCAGGCGCAGCAATATGAGGGGCTGATTCGCAAGACGAAGCTCAAGGGACGCCGCAGATGAGACTGGTCCTTCTCGGCCCTCCGGGCGCCGGCAAGGGAACGCAGTCGGCGAGGCTTGTCGAGAAATTGGGGATTCCCCAGCTCTCGACCGGCGACATGCTTCGCGCCGCCGTCGCCGCCGGCTCTCCCATCGGCCTCAAAGCCAAGGCGCTCATGGACGCGGGGCAGCTTGTGCCCGACGACGTGGTGATTGGCATCATCGATCAGCGCATCGACGCGCCGGATTGCGCCAATGGCTTCATCCTCGACGGCTTTCCCCGCACCGTCGCTCAGGCCGAAGCGCTGCGCGAGCTGCTCGCGCGCAAGCGCATGAATCTGGACGCCGTCGTTGAATTGGTCGTGGACGAGAACGCCCTCGTCGACCGCATGCGCAAGCGCGTCGCCGAGACGCTCGCGGCCGGCAAGGAAGTGCGCGCCGACGACAATCCGGAAAGCTTCAAGACGCGGCTCGACGCTTACCGCATACAAACGGCGCCGGTTTCGGCCCATTACGCCGCGCGCGGCGAGTTGAAGCAAGTTGACGGCATGGCGTCCATTGACGACGTCAGCGCGGCGATCGACAAGTCGATCAGCCGCTGATCTTGGAAACACCGGCCCGGGAAGCCCGGGCCGCGCTGTTTCTTTGACCTTTTCCAAAAGAGTGCGGCATGGAAGCGAAGTCATTTTGCGGCCTCGACTTCGGCACGTCCAATTCGACCGTCGCGGTCGAGGGCGCTGACGGAGTCGCGCTGGCGGAGCTCGAAGGCGGAAGCCGCACCCTGCCGAGCTCCATTTTCTTCGACTTCTCGAATGGCCAGCCGATCTTCGGCCGCGCCGCTATCCAGGCTTATGTAGACGGGGCCGACGGACGGCTGATGCGCAGCTTGAAATCAGTGCTGGGCACGGCGCTCATGGACGAGACGGTCCGGATCAAGACGAAGGCTTATACTTTCAAGGACATTATCGGCCTGATCGTCGGGCGGCTGAAGCAGGCGGCGGACGCCGCAGCGGGGGCGCCGGTGACGCAAGTCGTGCTCGGACGGCCCGTGCATTTCGTCGACGACGATCAGGCCGCAGACCGCCGGGCGCAGGATGCGCTCGAGGAAATCGCCCGCGCGCAAGGCTTTCGCGACATCGCCTTCCAATACGAGCCGATCGCGGCCGCGCTCGCCTATGAGCAGACGGCGCCCCAGGAGCAATATGCGCTCATCTGCGATATCGGCGGCGGCACCTCGGATTTCTCCGTCGTGCGCGTTTCGCCGCAGGGGAGGGCGAAGGCCGACCGCGCGAGCGACGTGCTCGCCAATAAGGGCGTCCACATCGGCGGCACGGATATCGACCGGCTGTTCAGCCTGAAGGCGGTGATGCCGCATCTGGGGCTCGGGACCGAGATGCGCCTGCCCTTCGCCGACAAGGCGATCCTCGTGCCGAACGGCGTCTTCGTCGACCTCGCCACCTGGCACCGGATCAATCTTCTCTATACCCCCAAGGTCTCGCGCGATCTCGAGGAGCTGGCGCGCTATGCGCTCTCGCCCGAAAAGATCGCGCGCCTCGCCGATATCATCGAGAGCCGCCGCGGCCATTCGGTGGCGCTGGCGGTCGAGGCGGCAAAGATCGGCCTGTCGACGACGCCGCGCGCCAGCATTGATCTCGGCGAGGTGCAGCGGGGCCTTGCGATCGAGGCTGACTCGGGCGTGCTGGAGGAGGTCATCAACGACCAGCTCGGCGCGCTCGAACGCACGCTGAAGGAGACGCTCGCCGCCGCGGGGCTTGCCGGCGAGCGCATCGACGCCGTTTTCCTCACCGGCGGCTCGACGGCCATACCGGCGGTCCGGGCCGCGGTCACCGGCTTGACGCCCGAAGCGACGATCGTCGAGGGCGACATGTTCGGCGCGGTGGGCCTGGGCCTGGGGCTGGACGCGGCGCGAAAATTCGGTTTTGATGGGACTGCTCGGGCGGCGTGAGGCGCGGCCGGGATTCTTTTGGTCGTTTTTTGCTTATTTTGCTTGACTCCCCCGCAAACGCTGGTTATCGGCTCGATACCGACGAAAATTCGAGGAAGTTCTCTTCGGAGGGCTTCCGTTTTTGCGTTCTGGGCAACCCTAAACCCGAATACCCGCAAGGGCCGGCCTCCACCGGACGCGGGGTCATCGGCGGCGCTTTCAAGCTCCGCCCGAGATGGAGAAAATCGTGGCTCGTATTGCAGGCGTCAACATCCCGACCAACAAGCGCGTCGTCATTGCGCTTCAGTATATTCATGGCATCGGCGCCAAGAAGGCGGCTGAGATCTGTGAGAAGGTCAATATCCCCGCCGAACGTCGCGTGGCCCAGCTCACCGACGCCGAAGTCCTGCAAATCCGCGAGACCATCGACCGCGACTATCTCGTGGAAGGCGATCTGCGCCGCGAAGTCGCGATCAACATCAAGCGCCTGATGGACCTTGGCTGCTACCGCGGCCTGCGTCATCGCCGCCAGCTCCCGGTTCGCGGCCAGCGCACGCACACCAACGCGCGCACCCGCAAGGGCAAGGCGAAGCCCATCGCCGGCAAGAAGAAGTGATCGGCTGACCCGCCGATCGTCCCCGGACCGGTTCCGGGGATCGTCCGGGATGGCCGGGGCGCACCCGGCAATGACGAGACGACGACGACCTCAACTCCCCAGCGCCTGGCGTTACGGGCGCGTCTGAAGGACAGGAACAGAAATGGCCAAGGACACCACCCGCGTTCGTCGCCGCGAGCGCAAGAACATCGTTTCCGGCGTCGCGCACGTGAATTCGACGTTCAACAACACCATGATCACCATCACCGACGCGCAGGGCAACACTGTGTCCTGGTCGTCGGCCGGCTCGATGGGCTTCAAGGGCTCGCGCAAGTCGACGCCCTACGCCGCGCAGATGGCCGCCGAGGACGCCGCCCGCAAAGCGGGCGAGCATGGCGTTCGCACGCTCGAGGTCGAGGTTTCGGGCCCCGGCTCGGGCCGCGAGTCCGCGCTGCGCGCGCTGCAGGCGGCGGGCTTCACCGTCACCTCGATCCGCGACGTGACGCCGATCCCGCACAACGGCTGCCGCCCGCGCAAGCGCCGGCGCGTCTGACGCCAGGGCGCGAGAAGCCCACTTTCATCGAGCATATTTCGCGCGCGGTCCCGGCCTCCTCCCCGCCGGGCCGCGTTCAGGAGCTTCAAGGAAAGGCGTCCCAGTGAGCATCCAGAAGAACTGGCAGGAACTCATCAAGCCGAACAAGCTCGACGTGACCGCCGGCGACGATCCGCGCCGCGTGGCCACCGCCGTCGCCGAACCGCTGGAGCGCGGCTTCGGCGTGACGCTCGGCAACGCCCTGCGCCGCATTCTTCTTTCGTCGCTGCAGGGCGCGGCGATCACCTCCATCCACATCGACGGCGTCCTGCACGAGTTCTCCTCGATCCCGGGCGTGCGCGAGGACGTGACCGACATCGTCCTCAACATCAAGGACATCGCCATCAAATATCAGGGCGAGGGCGTCAAGCGCCTGACCCTCAAGAAGACCGGCCCCGGCGCGGTCACGGCCGGCGACATCCAGGCGACGGGCGACGTCCAGATCCTCAATCCCGACCTCGTCATCTGCACGCTCGACGAGGGCGCCGAAATTCGCATCGAATTCACGGTCTCGACCGGCAAGGGCTATGTTCCGGCCGATCGCAACCGCGCCGAGGACGCGCCGATCGGCCTCATCCCGGTCGACAGCCTCTACTCGCCCGTCAAGAAGGTCAGCTACCGCGTCGAGAACACCCGCGAGGGACAGGTGCTCGACTACGACAAGCTGACCATGACCATCGAGACCAACGGCGCCATCACGCCGGAGGACGCGCTCGCCTTTTCGGCGCGCATCCTTCAAGATCAGCTCAACGTCTTCGTCAATTTCGAGGAGCCGCGCCGCGAAGAGGCCGCTCCGTCGATCCCGCAGCTCGCCTTCAATCCGGCGCTGCTCAAGAAGGTGGACGAGCTGGAGCTGTCGGTGCGCTCGGCGAACTGCCTGAAGAACGACAACATCGTCTATATCGGCGACCTCATCCAGAAGTCCGAAGCGGAAATGCTGCGCACTCCGAACTTCGGCCGCAAGTCCTTGAACGAGATCAAGGAAGTGCTGGCTCAGATGGGCCTGCACCTCGGCATGGAAGTCCCCGGCTGGCCGCCGGAGAACATCGACGACCTCGCCAAGCGCTTCGAGGAGCATTACTAAGCGCCTCACCCCAACCCTCTCATTCGGCAAGGCGAGAGGGGATAAGAGACGGCCGTTCCTTGGCACGGCGGCCGCATAAGCAACGGAGAGCCCAGATGTATCACGGTCACAAGAAGCGCCGTTTCGGCCGCACCCACGAGCACCGCAAGGCGATGTTCGCCAATATGGCGCAGGCGCTGATCAAGCACGAGCAGATCGTCACGACGCTGCCCAAGGCCAAGGATCTGCGCCCGGTCGTCGAGAAGCTCGTGACGCTCGGCAAGCGCGGCGATCTCCACGCCCGCCGTCAGGCCATCGCCCAGATCAAGGACGTGAAGCTCGTCGGCAAGCTCTTCGAGGTGCTCGGGCCGCGCTACAAGGACCGCAACGGCGGCTACACCCGCGTGATGAAGGCGGGCTTCCGCTATGGCGACAACGCCCCGCTCGCCGTCATCGAATTCGTCGACCGCGACGTCGACGCCCGCGGGCAGGATTCGGGCCCCGTCCTCGGCGCCGAGGAAGGAGAGGCGTAAACGTCCTCCTTTTTGGCAGATCTATAGAAGGCGGCCGGCGCGGCCGCCTTTTTCTTTGCGTCCCTTGTTCTCGCCGCGGCTGGATTTCGCGCATATATTCCCGCGCGATGATTCTTAGACCGGAGCGGCAGATGCGCCTTGCTTTGCGACATGTCCTTTTCGCGGCCCTCGGCTGCGCCGCCGCCTTGCCCGTATCGAACTTCGAACCGGCGCGCGCGCGGGCGCAAAGCGCGCCGGCCGTCCCGGCGGCCGCCGAAGGCCCGGCGATACCGAGGAACCGCGCCGAGATCGCCTATTCCTTCGCGCCGGTCGTGAAGAAGGCGCAGCCGGCGGTCGTCAACGTCTTCGCCTCGCGCGTCGAGCGCATGCCGGCCAATCCGCTTCTCGACGATCCGATTTTCCGGCGCTTTTTCGGCGAAGGCGGCGGCATGCCCGGCCGCTCGCCCATGGCGCAGTCGCTGGGCTCGGGCGTCATCGTCGACCCCTCGGGACTCGTCGTGACAAACAACCACGTCATCGAGAATATGACCGATGTGAAGGTCGCCCTCGCCGACAAGCGCGAATTCCCGGCGAAAATCCTGCTGCGCGATCCGCGCACGGACCTTGCGGTGCTCAAACTCGCCGACGGCGGCGCCTTTCCGACGATGGAGCTCGGCGATTCCGACGCGCTCGAAGTCGGCGATCTGACGCTCGCGATCGGCAATCCCTTTGGCGTCGGCCAGACCGTGACGCAGGGCATCGTCTCGGCGCTGGCGCGCACCCATGTCGGCATTTCCGACTATGGGTTCTTCATCCAGACCGACGCCGCCATCAATCCCGGCAATTCCGGCGGGCCGCTCGTCGATATGAATGCGCGCGTCGTCGGCATTAATTCGGCGATTTTCTCCAAATCCGGCGGCTCGGTCGGCATCGGCTTCGCGATCCCCGTCAACATGGTCAAGAACGTGCTCGCGGCGGCCAAGGGCGGCGGCAAGCTCGTGCGCCGCCCCTGGCTCGGCGCGACGCTTCAGACCATGTCGCAGGAGATCGCCGAGGGCCTCAGCCTCGAGCGGCCGGCCGGCGCGCTCCTTGCCGACGTCGAGCCGAAAGGCCCGGCCGCCGAAGCGGGCCTCAAGCGCGGCGATGTGATCATTGCCGTCGACGGACAGTCGGCGGACGATCCAGAGGCGGTTGGCTATCGTCTCGGCACCAAGCCGCTCGGCGGTCAGGCGACGCTCGGCGTGCTGCGCGGCGGGAAGAAGACCACCGTGCAGATACGGCTCACCCCGGCCCCCGAGGTCCCCGCGCGCGATACGGTGAAACTCAAAGGCCAGTCCCCCTTCTCGGGCGCGACGGTGGTCAATATCTCGCCGGCCGTCGTGGAGGAGATGTCGGTTCAAGGCGCCACCAATGGCGTCGTCGTTTCGGACATCGAGGACGGCTCCCTCGCCCAGCAGCTCGCGTTGCAGCGCGGCGACGTCGTGCTCGCCGTCAACGACCAGAAGGTGGAGACGACGCGCGACCTGGAGAAAGCCGCGGCGTCGCGCGCCTATTACTGGAAGATCACCATCGGGCGAGGCGGACAGGTCTTCACGACCGTGGTTGGCGGCTAGAATGAGCGCCGTCGCGATTCTCGTCACCTCGGTCGATTCGGCCGAAAGCGCTCGGGCGCTCGCCCGCGCGGTGCTCGACGCGCGGCTCGCGGCCTGTGTGCAGATCACGGCGACGTCCAGCCATTACGTCTGGAAGGACGAGGTCTGCGAGACGCAGGAACTGCTGCTGCAGATGAAGCATCGCGCCGACGACTATGCGGCGCTCGCTGCTTTGGTCCGCCGCCTGCACTGTTATGAGACGCCTGAAATCCTGCGCGTCGATGTCGCGGAGGCCGATCCCGCCTATGCGGCGTGGGTCATGGAGTCGACCCGGCGCGCCTGAAAAGCGGCGCGCTTGCGCCCGACGGCTTTTCAAAGCCGCAAACTGAGCTTACCTACGGCGGCAAAGTAGAAGGCTCGCAAGAGAGAGACATGACCGCGCCCACCGATTATCTGATTGACCGCCGCCGCCTCCGGCGCAAGCTCAGCTGGTGGCGCATGGCCGCCATCGCTGCGGCAGGGTTCGCCCTGGTGGCGCTTGTCTCCCGCGTCACCGGGGCCGATTCGACCGATAAGCTGACCCCGCATATCGCCCGGCTCTCCCTTCAGGGGATGATCCTGGGGGATAAAGACACGATCGATCTGATCAAAAAGATCGGCGACTCGAGCCAGGCCAAGGCGGTGCTGCTCGCCATCGACAGCCCCGGCGGCACGACGACGGGCGCCGAAAAGCTCTATGACGAGCTGCGGCGTCTCAATGAAAAGAAGCCGGTTGTCGCGGTGGTCGGCTCCCTGGCCGCTTCGGGCGCCTATATCGCGGCGATCGCGACGGACACGATTGTCGCGGAGGGCAATGCGCTGGTCGGGTCGATCGGCGTCTTGTTCCAGTATCCCAATTTCTACAAGCTGCTGGATTCGCTCGGCGTAAAAGTCGAGGAAGTGAAATCCTCGCCGCTCAAAGCCTCGCCGAACGGGTTCGAGCCGACGAGTGAAGCGGCGCGGGCGGCGATCGCCAGTCTGGTGGCCGATTCCTACGCCTGGTTCAAGGACTTGGTGAAGGAGCGGCGGCATCTCGACGACGCCGCCCTGGCGAAGGTCGCCGACGGGCGCGTGTTCACGGCGCGGCAGGGCGTGCCCTTGAAGCTCGTCGACATTCTCGGCGGCGAGCGCGAAGCGATTGCCTGGCTCGAAGCCAATAAGAAGATTGCCAAGGATCTGCCGGTGCGCGACTGGAAGAAGAAGGCGAGCTTCGAGCGCCTCGGCCTCGTCGAGGGCGCGGCGGGCGCCGCCCGGCTCCTGGGTCTGGAAACGCTGGCGGTGGCGCTTGATCAGGCCGTGACGGTCGAAAGACGCAGCAGTCTTGACGGTCTTTTGGCGATTTGGCAGGGTTCCGACGCGCGCTGAATCGGCGCAAGGCGTTTTGCTGCAACTAGATAGATGGGCCGGGGATGATCAAATCCGAACTTATTCAGCGCATCGCGCGTCGCAACAGCCATCTCTATCAGCGTGACGTGGAAACGATTGTCAGCACCATCCTCGACGAGATCACAGCGGCGCTCGCGCGCGGCGATCGGGTCGAGTTGCGCGGCTTCGGCGCTTTTTCCGTCAAGAAGCGGGACGCCCGCACAGGCCGCAACCCGCGCACCGGGGCGCAGGTCTCCGTGCAGGAAAAATGCGTGCCTTTCTTCAAGACCGGCAAGGAGATGCGTGAGCGGCTGAACGAGAATTACCAGGGCTGAGCCGAGGCTGGCCGCGTGGCCAGCGGCACAAACATATGACGCCGGGCTCCCGCGGCCAGCGCGCTGTCGTCTAAACTCCGGCGCGTCGCCGAGCAACGGGGAAAAGCTCATGAAAGCCATACTGCGCATCATTATTTTCGTTCCGCTGGCGCTGCTCATCCTGTTTTTTTCCATGGCGAATCGCGCTCCCGTGAAGATCGGGCTCGATCCGTTTTCGCCGCCCGACACGGGGGCGTCGATCGAGGCGCCGATGTTCATCGTGGTGCTCGCCGCCATGGCGATTGGCGTGCTGGCGGGAGGCGTTTCCTCCTGGCTGGGGCATTTGGGGGTCCGCCGCGCCGCCAAGGTGGCCCGCGCCGAAGCAAAGAAGACGCGGCTCGAAATCGAGAAACTCCGACAGCAGGCCCTCGCCCAGTTGCCCGCGGAGGGGAGCGCCAAGGCCGGCAAGCGCTGACGGGAGCCAGGCCTCATTCGGCAGTCAAAATGAAAATCCTCGCCTCCGCCGCTTGAAAAACGGCGCGGGCGTCGATAAGAGAAAGCCGCGCGCTTGGCCGCGCTTGCCGCAATAGCTCAGCTGGTAGAGCACATCATTCGTAATGATGGGGTCGGGGGTTCGAATCCCTCTTGCGGCACCACTCGCATCAAGAAGTCATCGCCCCATCTGCGTCGGTCAGCGCTGAGAAGCATGGGCTTTTCGCTAACCTCTCAACGCATCCGTTTGCAGCGGCTTCGACCTCGACTTTTGGACGGACGATTGCTCAGTTAGAGCGACAGAAAATCACTTTTCCACCCGTTGCGACGACAGCAGAAGGTCGATTTGGGCGAGCGCCTTCAGGAGAGAGGGGCCGTAAGGCAAGCCTCCCAAGAGCTCCTCGGTCTTTTGTGGCTCCTGACCCCACGCAATCAGGAGCGCCGCCAGTAACAGCACAAGCAAGGCCAGCCAGAAGGATATGAGTCCCGCCAGAACGGCGGCGGCCAGAATGATTCCACGCTTGGTTCTGTCGTTGAAAGACATTTCCGGCGTCCCCGCTTTGGTTGCGCTGTTCCGCGGAGAGCAGAGTGGCTCGAATTGGCCTCACTGGCAAGCGCATCGGAAAGGTCGACTCGGCGTGCCGTACGGTTGATCAACGTCACGACAACGTCGAATGTTTAAGGCTCGCAGCCAGGGTCGCGGCGGTACAAAAATGGCGGAGACGCCGTCGCGGCGCGCGATCGACGCTCCCTGAAAAAATGAGCGTCGGATCGCCGTATAACGCAGCGTCGACTGCGCGACGCGCGGCGGGTTGGCTCCGCCGTGAGCGTCATCGCCTTTTCTACTCGGCGGCGTTCTTCAGTTCGAGATAGGCGCATTGGCCTCTTGCGGCCGACGCGCGCGGTTGCAGCGGAATCACGTGGGATTCGGTGAAAGGCAGGCCAAGCGTCGACCAGACGTCGACCATCGCCTCCACGAGCTCGGCCACATGCGCCTCGTCGTGCCGCGGGGTCGGCGTGATGCGCAAACGCTCCGTCCCGATCGCCACCGTCGGATAATTGATCGGCTGAATGTAGATCGAATGACGGCGCAGCAGCAGATCGCTCGCCGCCTTGCACCGTGCCGCGTCGCCGACCATCACGGGCACGATGTGCGAGACATTGTCCATCACCGGCAGACCGGCGGCGCGCAGCGCATGCTTGGTCATCAGCGCCATATGCTGGTGGCGCGCGCGTTCTTCGCCGGAATGTTTGAGATGGCGCACCGCGGCCCGCGCGCAGGCCGCGACCATGGGCGGCAAGGTGGTTGTGAAGATGAATTGCGGCGCGTAACTGCGCACAGCGTCGACGATCGCCGGGCTCGCCGCAATATAGCCGCCGAGCGCGCCGAACCCCTTGGCGAGCGTGCCCTCGATGACGTCGACGCGGCTTTCCACGCCTTCGCGCTGGCAGATGCCGCCGCCGCGCGCCCCATACATGCCGACCGCATGCACCTCGTCGACATAGGTCAGCGCATTGTATTTTTCCGCGAGCGCGACAATTTTCTCGACCGGCGCGATGTCGCCGTCCATGGAGTAAAGGCTTTCGAAGACGATGAGCTTCGCGCGGTCGCGGCCGGCGGCCTGCAAAAGCTCTTCGAGATGATCGACGTCGTTGTGACGCCAGACCTGCTTTTCGCAGCCCGAACGCCTCACGCCTTCGATCATCGAATTGTGATTGAGGGCGTCGGAAAGAATCAGACAGTTGGGCAAAAGCGTCGCAATCGTCGAGATGCTGGCGAGATTGGAGACCCAGCCCGACGTAAAGACCAGCGCCGCCGGTTTGCCGTGCAGATCGGAAAGCTCGGCTTCGAGCTCGACAATCGGATGATGCGTTCCGGAAATATTGCGCGTGCCGCCGGCGCCGGCGCCATGCCGCTCCAGCGCGTCGCGGGCGGCGTCTAGAGACGCAGGGTGCCCGCCCATGGCGAGATAATCATTCGAGCACCAGATCGTCACTTCGCGTGGCGCATGCTCCTCTCCCTCCGGCCGCCACAGCGCCGTCGGGAAGCGCGTCGCGTCGCGTTCGAGATTGGCGAAGATCCGATAGCGGTTTTCCATTTTCAATCGCGCGATCGCCGACTGGAAGTGCTGGTCGTAGGACAAAGCCATCGGGTTCATAAGACTCTCCATCGGCGTTTCATTCATCACTTTTTCGGCACCATTCTTCGTGACGCTAAATTCTGCCCGCGACGCGGGTGACGTCCATGACCGCGCGCAAGGGGTCGATGTTTTCGCGACCGCTGGCGGCGCCCGAAGCGTCCACATTCTTGACGCCCCAGGACCACAGCGCGTTGGCGTGCAACGGCGCGACAAGGAACCAGTGTTCGGCGACGGCGAGCGCCATCAGCGTTGCGAGGATCGTGTAACCGACAAGTTCGAATGGAATTGTCGTCGCCAGATCCCGTTGCCCGATCAAGACCGCGACGATGGTCGAGGCCGTCACCGAAACCGGGAAGAAAAGGTTCATCGGCCGGCGACGCATATAGGTCACGAGATAGCGCAGATGTTCCGGCAGAAGCTCTTCGCTCAAGTTCGGCGCGCCGAAAAAGAGATTGAGTTTGGCGCTGGTGTGCATCCACCACAGGATGAGAAAGGTCCAAACGCCGATCTGGTTGGGCTGGTCCCAGGTGAGCGCCACGAGGCCGACCGCGCAAATGACAATCGCCAGCTCGTGATAAAGACTCGTGCGCACCGCGGCGACGAAACGAGGCCAGCCGCGCAGATCAGGCGGGCAGGGCGCCCGGCTCGGGCCGGTGATGAAGCCCATGTAATAGCTGACGAGCTGCCAGCCCCAGGCCATGAGCCCGCAGCAAAAGGCGCAATAGGCCGAGGCGGCGCTCGTCGTTCCGCCTGTTGCGACCATGCCCCATAAGGCGAGCAGGAAGCCCGCCGTGGCGCCTGTCATGCTCCAGGGAAAGCTGCGCCGGGAAAGCCCGTCGAGATAAAGGATCAGGCCTGTGCTCGCCCACCAGAGCAGGAGCGTGGCGACGATCGGCGGCGCGTAAGCGGACATGCGGTCACCACACTGGCGCCAGGCGGATATCCGCCGGCAGCGCGTTGGATTTCGACGGTAGAAAATAGAGGCGCGCGAACGTCGCCGCCGCCGCGGCGGAAAGAGCGGCCTGTCTGATCCTTCCGAAAACGCCGCCGCGCCGCTTCGCCTCAGCGATGCCGCGCTCGATCTCGACGAGCCGGTCGAGCCCCGCCTTGAAGGCGGGATGATCGAGATCGAGCGTGATCGGGAAGACCTGCCTGGAAATTTCGGAGGTCAAGCGAAGGACCTTGAAGTCGTAGTCGTCGGGATCGACGCCGAGCGCCGCATGGAAGGCGGGCCGGCAATGGTCGCGCACGTACATCGTCGCGAAGACCGCGAGCAGAAAGAATTTGATCCAGTAGACGTTATGGCCGGAGATCAGCTTCGGATTGGCGCGCATCAACAGGGCGAAGGCTTCGCCGTGCCGAAATTCGTCATTGCACCATTTTTCGAACCATTTGAAGATCGGATGAAAGCGCCGCTCCGGATGACGTTCGAGCTGACGATAGATCGTGATGTAACGGGCATAGCCGATCTTCTCGGAAAGATAGGTGGCGTAGAAGATGAACTTCGGTTTGAAATAGGTGTATTTCTTCGTCTTCGTCAAAAAGCTCAGGTCGACGCCCACGCCGAAATCTTTGAGCGTATCGTTGATGAAGCCGGCGTGACGCGCCTCATCGCGGCTCATCATCGCGAAGAGATTCTTCATGTCCTCATTTTTCGCCCGCTTCTTCATTTCGGCGTAGAGCACGCAGCCGGAAAACTCCGCGGTGATCGAGCTGATGAGAAAGTCACGGAACTCCTTGTCGAGCTCCGCTGGATAAACGAAGTCCGCGTCGAATTCCTCGGTGCGCTGAAAGTGCTTGTTGTTGGGGTCGGAGCGCAGCTCCGCCATCAGCTCGTCCCACTCCTTGCGCACAGCGGAAACGTCGGTCTTGTCGAGTTCGTCGAAATCCGTCGTGTAGAAACGCGGGCTGAGCAGCGTATCTTCCTGGGCGACGCGGGTCGCTTCGAGCGACACATTCTGACGCAACGGGGCGTTCATAGCGCTCTCCTGTTCGTGAAGCTGACGTCATAGAGTTCGGTGAGTTCGAAATTGCCGCAAAGCCGCGTCCAGAGACGCTCGATCACGCCGGCGCGAATGATCGTCGCGCGGCGCGCCACTTTGATGCGATAGCCGAAGGGCGTCTCCGTCGGGGCGTTTAGCACCAGCACGCGATCCCCCGGCCGGATCTCGAAATCGCCTTCGATCTCGACATGGGCGAAGAGACTTTCGGCGGTGTGGCCGATCTCGACAGTGCAGGGCGCTTCGAACGTCTGACGGGTGAGCGCGACGATCCAGTTTGGTTTCATGGCTTGCCGCGCCTTTCGTCGAAGAGTTGCGCGAAGGCGCGGGCGTTGTCCGGGCCGAAGGCGTCGAGATTGACGCGGCGATGGGTGCTCGGGTCTTCGAGAGAGACGGTGCCGTCGCTCCAGCGCGTCAGCATGAAGGGAGCCGTGGCGTCGAGATCGGCGCGGCGGCGCTCGCGCGCAAGGCCGCGCAACGTCGAGCGAATGAACCCATAGGCGCCGGGCTGCACGACATAGATGACGCCCTCGCGCGCCTCGCGAACGGCGACCGCGCCGTCCGCCCGATCCTCGAAGCTGAGCGCGAGCGTCTCGACCGCATCCGCCGCGGGCATATGCAGCGTGCCGACATCGGTGCGCCGCGCCACGCCGGCGGCAAGGAGCGCAAAGCCGATCAGGACTGCGGCCCCGCGCAAGACGCCGCGCGGCACGCCATCATGTCCGCCGTTTCTGTCGCCAATGGACGCCTGACTCATGACATGCGCCTTTCTCTACGGTTTAAGCCGCGACGGCGTCGCCAGCGGCGACGTGCGCCTTTGCAGCCCGCGCGTCGTTTGACTCCGAGGCGGTGGTGAAAGCGTCGCCGCGCGCATTGGCGGCGGCGACGAGCGCGCGTCCGAGGATGTCGCCGACCTGCTGCGCATGGGCGAGGCCCCGCAACGAGGGCTCCGGCGCCGCAAAGCGGAAGGGCCGCGCGAAGGGCCAAAGATGCAGATAGCCGATGCGCTGGCCCGGCGCGAGCCGCAGCGCAACGTCCCCGGAGCCGTCAGAGTCGACGCGCAGTGCGGCGCTCTCGATCTGCGTAAATGGCAGATTGTAAAACACCTGCAGGGCGACGCCGATTTTCATCACGACGCGGCGGGAGGTGATGACGAATAGCGCCGTGCGGGCGGCTGCCCAGGCGAGCAGGGCCAGCAGCGCAAGAGCCGCCGACCCGATCGCCAGCGCGCGCGCAACGGCGATCGCCGACGCGATCGCCCCCGCAGCGGCGGCGTCGACCGCGTTCCATGCCGCGAGCAGAAGGAAATAGCCGGCGACCAGATCGGCGCGATAGGCGCTGCGGAAGAGCGCGAACCAGTTTGGACGCCCATGCCAGAGAATGCGCTCGCCTTGCGGAATGTCCTCGGGCAGCAGTTTTTCGAGATTGACGGCTTTCACAGCAGCGGCTCCGTGCGTGCGGGTGTGGCGTAAAGCGTGCCGGCCGCGTAATAGGCGGCGATTTTTTCTTCTTCGAGCTTCGTCACCTTGTTGGGTTCGCGCGTCGTGGGAACATTGGCGAATTGTTCGCCGATGATCGCCTGCACATTGACGCGCCGCTTCGAGGCGTCGACATTGGCGAAGGCGTAGGGCAGGAGCACGTCGCGCCCGCCGGAAAGCGCGACTTCATAGTAGCGCAGCATGCACTCGGACCGATCGATCCAGACGTCTTTGACGACGCCCACGACGTCGCGGTCCGCCGCCACCACCTCCATGCCGACAGGATCCGGGCCTTCGCCGGCGATCGCGAAATTGGTGGCGATACGCAGCGGCGCGAGGAGATCGTGGCCCTCGAAGGTTTTCTCCGTGGCGTCGGCGCGCATCGCATAAGCGCCCGGTCCGACTTCCGCGCGCATCGGATCGCCCTCCGGCGTCAGCGGCGCGCCAGGAAAGGGCGCGACCTTGGCCGCGTTCACGGCGCGGCTGTCATGCAGGGCGAAATTCGGCGCGAGCACGACCGAACCGTCGGCGCGCACGAAGGTCTTCGGATCGGGGATGAGCAGGAAGCCGCGATCCCCGGCGCCATGAACTTCGGACTCCAGCGGATAGCCCTCGCGACGGTCTTCCCGCCGCAGATAGAAGATCAGGCCCGCAAAGAAGATCCAGAAGGCGTAGAGAACGACCTGCGCGACGTCGATATGGCTGGTGATGGCTCCGCGTATCATCGCGTGACTCCCGAGTTGAAACTGGGCGAAGTAACCAAGTCGTAGTCCTTCCGCCCCTGCGGCTTCGCAAAGCGGACCAGGGGGCCGATCGCGACGACCGTTGCAAAGAGCAGGAAGATTTCGACGACATAGACAATCGCGTAACCGGTCGCGGGGCTGACGAGCGCCTCACCGAGGGCGCCGCGCGACGCGAGCGCCGAGCCCGCGTCATTGATCAGTCCGCTCGCGGCGATCGCCAGGCCGGCCGCGGTCGCCTGCGCCGCCCCCCAGGCGCCGAGCGCCAATCCGCGATCCTGCGTCTCGGCCGCTTCCATCGACGCCGTGAGCGTGCCATGTGCGAAGAGGCCGCCGCCAAGGCCGATTAAAGTGACGCCGACGCTGAAGAGTGTCGAGGATTCGGCCGGCGCGGCAAAGATGACGGCGCAGAAGGCGATGACGCCCACGATGGCGCCGACGCCGGCGACGCGATGGGCGTCGGCGCCGCGCGTGAGCCAGCGCGCCGCCACGGTGAGCCCGACGCCGCTGCCGAGCGCCAGCATCGCCGTCAGCGCCGTCGTCGCGCCGACAGGCAGATGCAGCACGCGCCCGCCATAGGGTTCGAGCAGAATGTCCTGCATGCTGAAGCCGGCGGTGCCGAGCGCCGTTGCGAACAGCCGGCGGCGCGCGCGGCCGCTCCGTGCAAAGCGTCGCCAGGCGTCGCCGAAATCGACTTCTTCGGCGGACGGCAGTTCGCCCCGCGCTTCCTGCTTCCACAGCGCCACGCAGTTCAGCGCCACGGTGACGACGGCGGCGCCTTGCACGACCTGAATGAGCCGGATCGCGCTGAAATTAGCGAGCAGCGCGCCAAAGGCGAGGGCGCTCGCGCCCATGCCGACGAGCAGCATCGCGCAAAGGAGCGCGACGACGCGCGGACGCAGATGCGGCGGCGCGAGGTCGGTCGCGAGCGCGAGGCCGACGGTCTGCACGGTGTGAAGCCCCGCGCCGACGAGAAGGAAAGCGAGCGCCGCCGCCGCCTGTCCGATGATGATCGGCCCCGTCGTGTCGCCGGAAAGAATCAGCAGCGAAAACGGCATGATGGCGAGGCCGCCGAATTGCAGCAGCGTGCCGAACCAGATGTAGGGGACGCGCCGCCAGCCGAGCGCCGAGCGATGCGTGTCGGAGCGGAAGCCGATCAGCGCGCGGAAGGGCGCGAAGAGCAGCGGCAGCGACAGCATCAGCGCGACGAGCCAGGAGGGCACGCCGAGTTCGACGATCATCACGCGGTTGAGCGTGCCGATCAGCAGCACCGCCGCCATGCCCACCGTCACTTGGAACAGCGACAGTCGCAGCAGCCGCGGCATCGGCAGCTCGGCGGAGCCGGCGTCGGCGAAGGGCAGGATGCCCGGCCCGACGCGCATCAGGCCTTTGACGAGGGCGGCGCTGGCGCGATTCATGCCGGTCGCGCCTCCACCGCCTGCGAAATATAAAAGCCGCTCACGATCTTTTCCGACTGGGCGATCCGCCAGGCGTCGAGCGTCGAATGACCCTTCATCCGCGCCTCGAGCGCGGGAAGCGCGATCGGCGCGATCGCCGGGGAGCGGTTGCCGCGCGGGAACAACTGGCCGAGCGCGTGCATCACGGAGAGCGCCGGCGTGCGCGGCGCAATGGTGAAAACCAGCGAGCCGTCGACGCGCGGCGCGAGCGACGCCAGCGTGCGGGCGATGTCGACGCCATCGTAATGAATGAGACTGTCCATCGCCACGACGTGATCGAAGCGGCCGAGGGCGGGATCGGAAAAATCGCCGACCAGGAAATCCACGCGGCCGGGGCCGAGATCGCCCGCCCGCTCCCGCGCCAGCGCGATCAGCGTCGGCGAAAGATCGACGGCGACGACGTCGGCCCCGCGACGCGCCGCTTCAATGGCGAGCGCGCCCGTGCCGCAGCCGGCGTCGAGCAGACGCAGGCCGGCAAGATCCTGCGGCAGCCACGACAATAACCTGTTGCGCATCGCGTCGCGCCCGGCGCGCACCGTCGCGCGAATGCGATTGACCGGGGCGTCAGAAGTCAGGCGTTTCCACGCCTCGACGGCCGTGCGGTCGAAATAGGCTTCGAGTTCACCGCGTCTTGCGACATAGCTCGGCGTCGTCATCAGTCGAACCCCAGAAATTCGAAGAGATCGCGATCCTTCATCGGCGTCGCGTCGAGCGGCTCGTAGCCGTCCCAAAGCTCCTGCGCGAGACGCAAATACTCGGCCTGAACGGCTTCGAGCTCGGGCGAGGGCTCCATTTCGAAAAGCGTCGACTTCTTGAGCCGGCTGCGGCGAATGACGTCGAGATCGGGAAAATGCGCGACGCGCTTCAGGCCGACCGCGTCATTGTAGCGGTCGATCTCATTGGTCCCGGCGCTGCGATTGGCGATCACGCCGCCGAGCCGCACCTCATAGTTTTTCGACTTGGCGCGGATCGCCGCGACAATGCGGTTCATCGCGAAAATCGAATCGAAATCATTGGCGGTGACGATCAGCGCGCGCCCGGCGTGCTGGAGCGGGGAGGCGAAGCCGCCGCAAACGACGTCGCCCAGCACGTCGAAAATCACGACGTCGGAGTCGTCGAGCAGATGATGTTCCTTGAGGAGCTTCACCGTCTGGCCGACGACATAGCCGCCGCAGCCCGTTCCGGCCGGCGGCCCGCCGGCCTCGACGCACATGACGCCATTATAGCCCTCGACGACGAAGTCCTCGACGCGCAATTCCTCGGAGTGGAACTTGACGCTTTCGAGCGCGTCGATGACCGTCGGCGCGAGGCGCTTGGTGAGGGTGAAGGTCGAGTCGTGCTTCGGGTCGCAGCCGATCTGCAGCACGCGCTTGCCGAGCTTGGAGAAGGCGACCGAGAGATTCGACGAGGTCGTGCTCTTGCCGATGCCGCCCTTGCCGTAGATCGCGAACACCTTCGCCGTTCCGATCGAGACATCGGGGTCGAGCTCGACCTGGAAGGAATCGGTTTCGACGGGCTTGCGGATTTGAATGTTCATGCCGCAATCTCCACGCCTTCGAGACGGTCTTCGAGCTCCTCGCTCGCCTGCTGAAGCGCCGCGAGCGTCTCCTCATCGGGCGTCCAGTAGTGGCGCTCATGCGCCTCGATCAGGCGATTGGCGATGCGCGCCGACGACGTCGGGTTGAGGTCGGCGAGGCGCTGACGCATGTCCGCGTCGAGCACATAGGTTTCAGTGAGGCGCTGATAGACCCAGGGCTCGACCTGGCCGGTCGTCGCCGACCAGCCCATCGTGTTCGTGACATGCGTTTCGATATGGCGCACGCCTTCATAGCCATGCTTGAGCATGCTTTCGTACCATTTCGGATTGAGCGCGCGCGTGCGGGTTTCGAGCGCCACCTGTTCGTTGAGCGTGCGCACCACGCCGTCGCTCGTCGTTTGATCGCCGATGTAAACCGGCGTCGTCTCGCCCCTCGCGCGCTTGACCGCGCGGCTGACGCCGCCCAGCGTGTCGAAATAATGATCGATGGTCGTGACGCCGAGTTCGACGGAGTCGAGGTTCTGATAGGCAAGATCGACGCCGGCGAGCACGCTCTCGAGCACGTCGTTCTGACGCAACGGCCGGCCGGCGACCCCGAAGGCGAATCCCTTGCGGCGCATATAGGCCTCGGCGAGCTGATCCTCGTCCTCCCAGGCGCCGCCGTCGATAATGGCGTTGACATTGGCGCCATAGGCGCCGTCGGCGTTGCCGAAGACGCGCAGCGCCGCGGTCTCCATGTCGCCGCCATGCGCGGCGATGAAGGCGAGCGCATGTTTGCGCACGAAATTGCAGTCAACAGGCTCGTCCGCCGACGCCGCGAGCAGGCAGGCTTCCGCGAGCAGCCTGATCTGCAGCGGCAACAGATCCCGGAATATGCCGGAAAGCGAAATCATGACGTCGATCCGCGGGCGGCCGAGCTTTTCCAACGGCACGAGCGCGGCGCCGGCGAGACGGCCATAGCCGTCGAAGCGCGGCTCGGCGCCGATGAGCGCAAGCGCCTGGGCGATTGGCCCGCCTTCGGATTTGAGATTGTCCGTGCCCCACAGCACGAGCGCGATTGTTTCCGGCAGCGCCCCGCCGTCGTTCATATGGCGCTCCAGGAGACGCGCGGCCTGGCGCGCGCCGTCGCGAACGGCGAAGGCGCTCGGAATATGGAAGGGATCGAAGCCGTGCAGATTGCGGCCGGTGGGCAACACGTCGGGCGTGCGCAGCACGTCGCCGCCGGGCGCCGGACGCACGAAGCGCGCGTCGAGAGCGCGCATGAGGCCGTCGAGCTCGTGATCTTCGCCGAGCAGCGCGTCGGCTCTCGCGAGCGCGGTCAGCGTCTCGCGGGTCGCGGGGTCGGACGACAGGCTTTCGGGCGCCGCGCCCTGCATCAGCGCGTCGATCATATCAGCGTCGACGCCGGGTCCCGTCGCGGCCTCCGCCATGGCCCGCAGCATGTCGCGCCGCGCGTCCGGCGCGAGCGGCTCGCCGACGACATGCAGCCCATGCGGAATGAGCGAATATTCGATTTCGAGCACCGCTTCGCCCAGCTTGGCGATCTGTTCGGCGGCCGATCCGCCCCAGAGCGGTTCTGCGGCCGCGAGATCGACGGCGGCGGCCTGCGCCTGAATGAGTTCGGCGAGCTCGCGCCGCTCCGTCGCCTCGGCCGGATCGAGCCCGCGCCAGCGGTCGATGGAGGATTTCAGCTCGACGAGACCGCGATAGAGTCCGGCGCTGGCGACAGGCGGCGTCAAATAGCTGATCAGGGTCGCCGCCGACCGGCGCTTGGCGAGCACGCCTTCAGACGGATTGTTGGAGGCGTAGAGATAGAAATTCGGCAGCGCGCCGATGAGCCGATCCGGCCAGCAGGCGCCGGACAGTCCGGTCTGCTTGCCCGGCATGAACTCCAGCGCGCCATGCGTGCCGAAATGCAGCACGGCGTCGGCGCCGAAATCTTCCTTCAGCCAGCGATAGAAGGCCGAGAAGGCGTGCGTCGGCGCGAATCCCTTCTCGAACAGCAGGCGCATCGGATCGCCCTCGTAGCCGAAGGCGGGCTGCACGCCGACGAAGACATTGCCGAAGCGCTCGCCATAGATATGGATCGACGCGCCGTCGCTCTGTTGCCGACCGGGCGCCGGGCCCCATTGCGCCTCGATTTCCGCAAGCCAGTTTTCGCGGCGGACATGCTGATCGGTCGTCACGCGGGCGTGGACATTGGCCTGCGCGCCGAAGCGTTGGGCGTTCCCCTCGACGATCGCCTTGCGCAGGGCCTCGACCGTGGCCGGCGGCTCGACGGCGTAGCCGCTGCGCTGCATTTCGTGCAGCACGCGGTGCAGCGACTCGAAGACGGATAGATAGGCGGCCGTGCCGGTCGCCCCCGAATTCGGCGGGAAATTGAAGAGAATGATCGCGACCTTGCGCGCGGCGCGCGCCGTGCGCCGCAGCAGGGCGAGCTTTTCGACGCGCGCGGCCAGCATATCGGCGCGTTCGAGGCAGGCCTGCATGTCGCGGGCGCTGTCGCTTTCGGGAAAGACGCAGTTGCGCGCGCAGGCGGCGCAGGAGCCCGCGCCCTGCGGACGGCCGCCGAACACCATCGGGCCGGTCGCGCCGTCGAGTTCCGGGATCGACACCATCACCGTCGCTTCGACCGGCAACAGGCCGCGGTCGGACGCGCGCCAGTCCGTCATCGTCTGAAACTCGACCGGATGCGCGGCGATATAGGGGGCGTCGAGTCGCGCCAGCATTTCCTCGGCCGCTTTCGCGTCATTGTAGGCGGGGCCGCCCACGAGAGAGAAGCCGATCAGCGAGACGAGCGCGTCGATGACCGGGCGCCCGTCGCGCATGAAATATTTTTCGATCGCCGGCCGCGCGTCGAGGCCGGTGGCGTAAGCCGGAATCACCCTGAGGCCGCGCGCCTCCATGGCGGCGATGACGCCGTCGTAATGGCGGGCGTTGTCAGCGAGCACATAGGAGCGCAGCACGAGAAGGCCGACCGTCGCCTTGCCGCCGCCCGGCGGCGTCGGCAATTGGTCGACGCTGTCGCAGACATGGCCGGGCGCGTCGGGATGATAAAGGCCGGTCTCAGGGTATTCGACCGGCGCCGCCGGATCGAGCTTGCCGCGCAACCCGCGCCGCGGACCGTCGGCGTAGCGGTCGACGAGAAAGCGCACCAGATTGGCCATGTTCTCGTCGGAACCGGCGAGCCAGTATTGCAGCGTGAGAAAATAGGCGCGCACGTCCTGCGCGGTTCCGGGAATGAAGCGCAGGATCTTCGGCAGCCGCCGCAGCATCTTCATCTGCTTGGCGCCGGCCGCCTCGGCCTTGCCCTTCTTGCCGCGCAGGCGCTTGAGCAATGACATCAGGCCCGACGCGGGCGCGCTCATGTCGAAACGACCCATGCGGGTGAGCTTGGCGACCTCGCCCGCCGACATGATGGTCACCATCGCGTCGCACTGCTCGCGCCGCGCCGTGAGCGCCGCGAGCAAGGGCTTGAAATGCTCTTCGAGGAAGAGCATGGCGTTGACGATGACGTCGCCTTCGGCGATCGCCGCGAGGCACGCCTCGAGCGCCTTGGGACTGGCGGTGAATTCCGACGCCGCGTGAACGCTGAGCGAAAGGCCAGGGATGTCCTGCGCGAGTTTGCGACGGGCGCGCTCCACCGCCGTGGCCACATGCGTGTCCATGGTCACGATAACGACCTTCACGGCCGCCGACTCAGCGTGCGAAATACGCTTTGGCGTCATAGAGCGTCTCGACGGTGATGGTTTCGAGGCCGCGCTCGGCGGCGAATTTCTCCGTATTGCGGCGCGCTTTGCCGCGCACGAAGAACGGCACTTTCTTGAGTTCCTTTTCGGCGTCCGCCGCCCAGACGACGACAATATCGCTTGCGACGGGCGCGGCGGGCTGCGGCGTCTGCTTTCCGCCGAGATGCGACGGCGCGGCGCCGTCGTGAAATTCCGCGTCGTCGCGGAACATGGCGAGAAGGTGCTCTTCGAGGCCCATCATCAGCGGATGGACCCATGAGTCGAAGATCACATTCGCGCCCTCGAAGCCCATTTGCGGCGAGTAGCGCGCCGGGAAGTCCTGCACATGCGCCGGCGCCGACATCACCGCGCAAGGAACGCCGAGGCGCTTGGCGATATGGCGCTCCATCTGCGTGCCGAGCACGAGTTCCGGCTGCAGCTCCATAACCTTCGCTTCGACTTCCAGATAATCGTCGGTGACGAGCGCCTCGACGCCATAGCGCGCCGCCGCCTCGCGCATGTCGCGGGCGAATTCCCGGGAATAGGAGCCGAGCCCGACGACGGTGAAGCCGAGTTCGTCGCGCGCGATGCGCGCGGCGGCGATGGCGTGGGTCGCGTCGCCGAAGATGAAGACGCGCTTGCCGGTCAGATAGGTCGAATCGACCGAACGCGCATACCAGGGCAGGCGCGAGGGCTCGACCTGCGACGCCGCCTCGGGATCGATTTCCGCGAGACGCGCGACCTCCGCGATGAAGTCGCGCGTCGCGCCGACGCCGATCGGAACGACGCGGGTGAAGGGCTGGCCATGCGTCCGCTCCAGCCATTGCGCCGCCGTGAGCGCAATCTCCGGATAGAGCAGGACGTTGAAATCGGCGTCGCCCAGTCGCGTCAGATCTTTCGGGCTCGCGCCGAGCGGCGCGACGACATTGACGTCGACCCCGAGCGCGGCGAGCAGCGTTTCCATTTCGCGCACGTCGTCGCGGCAGCGGAAGCCGAGCGCCGTCGGGCCGAGAATGTTGCAGCTTCGGCGCGCGCGACGCGGACGCTCGCGGCGCGGACCGGCCAGCGCGCGCACCAGCCGATAGAAGGTTTCCGACGCGCCCCAGTTCTCTTTCTTTTGATAGGCGGGCAGTTCGAGTGGAATGACGGGGCAGGGGAGCGCGAGCGCCTTGGCGAGACCGCCGGGGTCGTCCTGCAGCAGCTCGGCCGTGCAGGAGGCCCCGACGATCATCGCCTCCGGGGAGAAACGCTCATAGGCTTCGCGCGCCGCGCTCTTGAACAACTCGGCCGTGTCCGACCCGAGATCGCGCGCCTGAAACGTCGTATAGGTCACCGGCGGCCGGGCGCCGCGCCGCTCGATCATGGTGAAGAGCAGATCGGCGTAAGTGTCGCCCTGCGGCGCATGCAGCACATAATGCAATCCGCGCATGGCGGTCGCGACGCGCATCGCGCCGATATGGGGCGGGCCTTCATAGGTCCAGAGCGTGAGCTGCATGGCCTAGACCTCCAGCCGCGCGCGGCGGTTCAGCGGCCGCGCGAAAAGCTCGGCCAGATCGCCGGCCTGATCGAAACCCTGGATCGGCGAGAACAGGAGTTCGATCGACCATTTCGTCGTGAAGCCTTCCGCCTCCAGCGGATTGGCGAGGCCAAGCCCGCACAGGACGAGATCGGGGCGCGCGGCGCGGCAGCGGTCGAGCTGCTGTTCGACATGCTGCCCCTCGACGATCGGCGCGCCGGGCGGCAGCAGCTCGAGTTCGCTCGCCATGTGGCGCCGATGCAGATAGGGCGTGCCGATCTCGACGATCTCCATGCCCATTTCGCGCGACAGAAAACGCGCCAGCGCCGGTTCGAGCTGCGAGTCGGGGAAGAGAAAGATGCGCTTGCCGGCGAGCGTATCGCGATAGTGGCGCATGGCGCGCTCGGCGCGGGCCCGCGCGGGCGCGACGACGGCGTCGAAGTGCTCTTCAGTCACGCCGAAAGCCACGGCCGCTGCGCGCAGCCACAGCGTCGCGCCTTCGACGCCGAGCGGGAACGGCGCGTCGATCCGGCGGGCGCCGCGCTCTTCGAGCGCATGCGCCGCGTCGGCGAGATAGGGCTGGGCGAGAAGAATCGACGTGTTGGGGCCGACCGGGGGCAGATCGGCGGCGCGCCGCATGGGGAGGAAGCGCACGGGCGCGACGCCCAACGCGTCGAAAAGGCGGGCAAATTGGTCTTCGACAACGTCTGCGAGCGCGCCGACGACGAGGAGCGACGGCGGCGCATGCGGCGCCTCCTGAGGCAGCGTCGGAACGAGCGCGGCGAGGCAGGCGTCTTCGCCCTGCGTGAAGGTCGTCTCTATGCCGCTGCCCGAATAGCTCAGGACGCGCACGCGCGGCGCATGTTTCTTCGACTGACGCGCGGCGGCGCGCGAGAGATCGATCTTGATGACCTCGGAGGGACAGGAGCCGACGAGAAACAAAAGCTCGATGTCGGGGCGGCGCGCGAGAAGCCGGTCGACGGCGGCGTCGAGTTCGTCGTCGATATCGGCGACGCCGGCGAGGTCGCGGTCTTCGAGAATCGCCGTGGCGAAGCGCGGCTCGGCGAAGATCATGACGCCGGCGGCCGACTGGATGAGATGCGCGCAGGTGCGCGAGCCGACGACGAGAAAGAACGCGCCCTGAATCTTGCGATGCAGCCAGACGATGCCGGTCAGGCCGCAGAACACTTCGCGCTGACCGCGCTCCTGAAGGATCGGCCGCGCCTCGCAGCCGGCGGCGCCCATCGCGGGAAGCGGCGAGAGCGCGTTCATGGCGCGCACTCCAGCCGCGTCTCGACGCGCGCCGCCATGTCGAGCCGCGCGGCGCGCAGCTTCAAGAGGAATTGCGTGGCGTTGACGACATAGGTCGCATAGGCGGCGAGCGCGAGCAGCATCAGACCGCGCGGCTCGAGCCAGCCGAAGGCGAGCGCCGCGAGATAGGCCGTGTGCAGCGCCAGCACCAGCATGCTGAACACGTCTTCCCAGAAGAAGGCCGGCGCGAACAGATAGCGGCCGAAGACGGCCTTCTCCCAGATCGAGCCGGTGATCATGATGGCGTAGAGCGCGATCGTCTTGACGACCACGGACAGGGTCGCCGCGCTTTCGCCCGCGCCGGTCAAGAGGAACCGGATCACGAGGACGAGGCTGACGAGGAAAATGACGAATTGCGCGGGGGCGAGGACGGCCTGCACGAGGGTCCAGACCGTCTCGTCGCGACGGCGGCGCTCGTCGGCCGTGTAAAGCGGTTTGGACTGTGGCGGCCGGTTAGTGCTCATGCCGTTTCCTCGCCCCGCCTCGTTCTTCGAGGAGCGTTCCTGGCGCGCGCGGCGCAACCAGGTCGACCCAGGGACAAAGCCTAAAGCGCCTCGGCGGAATGTGTCAACTAAAATTGACGTTCAGTATTTATGACATTTTCCCTGGGATGCGCTATCCTGTCGCAGCGGAACGTTGCTCCGCCCCGGCCATCCTCTTGAAAAAAAGGCTGGGCAAAGCCGCCTAAGGCGCACCGCAAATCTTTGATCGGCCAAGCGAGAGTCGGATATGATGGGCGCGGCGATAGGTTGTATCTTGCGGTCACCGGCGCGAAAGACGCCGTTTCCGACCCTGCGGGCTTTCCTCTGGCCAAGATGTTGCTTTGGCTCCATCCGAAAAGGGGATGACGTGAGGTCTGGCTGCTCCTGCAAACATGCGATGACACGCCGTCCTGTCGACAGAAGCGTTCAGAAAAAGAGATCAGGGTTGTGAGCGACGCTGCGACTCCCGCCGTGCCGATCGGCTTTTCCGCCGCCGATGCGCGTCTGAGCGGGCTGGCCGCGGAAAACGTCGGCGCTCTCCTCGCCGCCGCCAGCGACGTGACGCTCGTTCTGGACTCAAAGGGCGTCATTGTCGACGCCGCGATCGGCGCGAATGGTTCTCCCCTGGCGAAGGACTGGATCGGCAAGCCGTGGATCGAGACGGTGACGGTGGAAAGCCGCCCGAAAGTCGAGGCCCTGCTGCGCGACGCGTTGAAGGGCGCCCCGCCGCGCTGGCGACAGGTCAATCACCCGTCGCCCGACACCGCCGCCGATCTGCCGATGAATTACGCGGCGACGCGGAGCCATCCGGGCGGCCCGCTCGTCGCCTTCGGCCGCGATTTGCGCGCGCTCGCGACGCTGCAGCAGCGGGTCGCCGAATCGCAGCAGGAAATGGAGCGCGAATACGCCCGCATTCGAAGCGCCGAAAAGCGCTACCGGCTGCTGTTCCAACTCGCCGCCGAGGCCATTCTCATCCTCGACGCCTCGACGCATCGCATCGTCGAGGCCAATCCCGCCGCCCTGGCGCTGCTCGGCAAGCCTGTCAAGAAACTCGTCGGCGGCTCATTTACCGATTTGTTCGATGACGCGAGCCGCCGCGTCGCCCAGTCTTTCGTGGCGGCGCTTCTCGTCGCCCCGCGTGTCGACAATGTGCACGCCGCCCTCGCGGAGAGCCATGAGGCGCTGCTGCTGTCGGGCGCCTTGTTCCGCCAGGAGGGCGCCAACGCCATTCTCGTCGCGCTGTCGCGGATCCACGGCGGCGCGGCGCTCTCGATCGAAAAGGCGGGCGCGCTGCTCGTGCTCGAGCGCATGCCCGACGCTTTTGCGCTGACAGACAAGGACCGACGTATTTTGATGGCGAACGCCGCTTTCGTCGACCTCGCGCAGGTCGCGTCCGAGGAGAGAGTGCGCGGCGAGCCGATCGAGAAATGGATCGGCCGCCCGGGCCTCGAGGTCGACGTCCTCTTCGCCAATCTGCAGACCCATGGCGTTTTGCGCAATTTCTCCACAGTGGCGCGCGGCGAGCATGGAACGACCGAAGACGTGGAAGTTTCGGCCGTCGACGTCTCTGACGGCGCGCGGCGCTGTCTCGGCTTTTGCATCCGCACCGCCGCTTGGCGGCCCGGGCGAGAGCGGCTCGGCGGGCGCGAACTGCCGCGCACCGCCGAGCAATTCGTCGATCTCGTCGGGCGCGTGTCGCTCAAGAATCTGGTGCGCGAGACCACGGATCTGATCGAGCGGCTCTGTATAGAGGCGGCGTTGGACCTAACCAAAGACAACCGCGCCTCGGCGGCAGAAATGCTTGGCCTGAGCCGCCAGGCCTTTTACGTCAAGTTGCGGCGCTACGGGCTGGGCGACCTCGACGACGCGACCGGCGGCGTGGACTGACCTCGCAGCCCAAGCAGCGGGTGCCGCGACCGTTGTGTAAAGGCAGATTGACAGAAAAGAGTGTCAAGCATACTCTCCACGCATGGAGACCCCGAAGCCAGCAGCCGTTCTCGAGCTTTTGAAGCCGATTACCTGGTTTGCGCCGATGTGGGCGTTCGCCTGCGGCATCGTTTCCTCGGGCGTCTCTCCGTTCTCCCGATGGTCGTTCATCGTTGCGGGCGTCATACTCGCCGGACCGCTCGTCTGCGCGACGAGCCAGGCGGTGAACGATTGGTACGATCGCGACGTCGACGCCATCAATGAACCGAACCGGCCGATCCCCTCCGGCCGCGTTCCCGGCCGCTGGGGCTTCTATATCGCCTGCGTCTGGACGCTGCTCTCGCTTGTCGTCGCAGCGACGCTCGGACAGTGGGTGTTCGCGGCCGCTGTGGTGGGGCTGTTTCTGGCCTGGGTCTACAGCGCCCCGCCGCTGCGCCTGAAACAGAACGGCTGGTGGGGAAATTCCGCCGTTGCGCTTTGCTACGAGGGGTTGCCCTGGTTCACGGGCGCAGCGGTCATGGCGGCGTCGCTTCCCGACTGGCGCGTGATCGCGCTCGCCTTGCTCTACAGCATCGGGGCGCATGGCATCATGACGCTCAACGACTTCAAGTCGGTCGACGGGGATGCGCGCATGGGCGTTGCGTCGCTCCCTGTTCAACTCGGCGTCAATGAAGCGGCGCGTTTCGCCTGCGTCGTAATGGCGGCGCCTCAGCTTGTGGTGATCGCCCTGCTCGTTTCATGGGGGCGGCCGCTGCACGCCGCCGGCGTCGCGGCGCTTCTCCTCGGCCAGTTTGTGCTGATGCGCCGCCTTCTCAGCGATCCGCGGGCGCAGGCGCCCTTCTACAACGCAACCGGCACGACGCTTTACGTGCTCGGCATGCTGCTGTCCGCATTCGCCCTGCGCATGTGAACGGACGCACTGGAAGAGGGAGGCAAAGGATGAACGCAGCGTCGCTCGGCTGGGCCGGCATCGTCCGGCTGGGGCTCGTCCAGACCGCGCTCGGGGCGATCGTCGTGCTGATGACCTCGACGATCAATCGCGTCATGGTCGTGGAGCTGGCCTTGCCCGCCTTCGTGCCGGGCCTGCTCGTCGCCTCGCATTACGCCATCCAGATCCTGCGGCCGGCCTGGGGTTACGGCGCGGACGTCGGCGGCCGACGCACGCCCTGGATCATCGGCGGCGTCGCCACGCTGGCGTTCGGCGGCGTCGGCGCGGCGCTCGGCGCGGTGCTCACGGCGACCCATCTCTTTGCGGGCCTTGCGCTCTCGGCCATTGCGTTTCTCCTTGTCGGCGTCGGGGCCGGCGCGGCGGGAACCTCGACGCTCGCTATGCTCGCGACGCGCGTCGCGCCGGCGCGGCGCGCCGCCGCAGCGACGACCGTCTGGGTGATGATGATCCTCGGCTTCGCCGTCAGCGCGCCGCTCGCCGGGCATTTTCTCGATCCCTTCTCACAGCAACGACTGATCATCGTGACGTCGGTCGTCTGCGCGATCGCTTTTCTCGTTGCGACGCTCGCCGTAATCGGCCTCGAAACCGAGGCGCCGGCGCCCGCCGCGGCGCATAGAAAGCCGCCGTTCCGCGAGGCCTTCGCGCAAGTGTGGCGCGAGCCGGCGGCGCGCCAGTTCACGATCTTCATTTTCGTCTCGATGCTCGCTTACAGCATGCAGGAATTGCTGGTCGAACCTTTCGCGGGCGTGGTTTTCGGCATGACGCCGGGCGCGACAACCAAGCTTGCCGGCCTGCAGCATGGCGGCGTGCTGCTCGGCATGGTTGGCGTCGCCCTTGCGGCGACGGCGATCGGCGGGCCGCGCCTGGGCTCGCTGCGGATGTGGACGGTCGGCGGCTGCCTCGCGTCGGGCGCCGCCCTCGTCGCCGTCGCCGCGAGCGGTTATGCGGGCCTTGCGCTCGCGCTGCGCGCGTCCGTCTTCGCCCTTGGCGTCGCCAACGGCGCCTTCGCCGTCGCGGCGATCGGCTCGATGATGGGGCTCGCCGGCTCCGGCGCCCAGGCGCGGGAAGGCACCCGCATGGGCCTGTGGGGCGCCGCGCAGGCCATCGCCTTCGGTTGCGGCGGCGTCTTTGCGACGATCCTCGTCGACCTCGCCAAGCTCGCGGTCGGCGCGCCGCTGACGGCCTACGCCATCGTTTTTGTCGCGGAAGCTGCTTTGTTTGTCGTTTCGGCGGTTCTCGCGGGCGGCGTCGCCCGCCCGCAGGCGGCGCGCGGCGCCGTCGGCCTGCCGGCGCAAGCCGCGACGGCGAAATCTTGAGGGGAGCGCGCGATGACGCAGGAGCCAGTCTTCGATGTGGCGGTTGTCGGCGGCGGCCCGGCGGGCGCAACGGCCGCGCATGATCTCGCGCGGCGCGGCCGAAGCGTCGCGCTGATCGACAAGGCCGGACGAATCAAGCCTTGCGGCGGCGCCATTCCGCCGCGTCTGATCCGCGACTTCAACGTGCCCGATCGACTATTGAAGGCGCGCGTCACGTCGGCGCGCATGATCTCGCCCAAAGGCGTCGCCGTCGACATGCCCATCAAGGGCGGCTTCGTCGGCATGGTCGACCGCTGCGAATTCGACGAATGGCTGCGCGAACGCGCCGCCGCTTCGGGCGCGGTGCGCGTCACGGGCGATTACGAAAGCATTGCCCGCGACGAGGCAGGCGTCGCGCAACTGCGCTACCGCGTGAAAGGCGAAGCCGAGCCGCGGACGCTGCGCGCGCGCCTCGTCATCGGCGCCGATGGCGCGCTGTCGCAAGTTGGCCGGCAGGAAGTGCCGGGCGCCGACAAGACGCGCTTCGTCTTCGCCTATCACGAGGTCGTCGCCACGCCGCCGGCCGAGTCCGGCGATCCCGACCGCTGCGAAATCCATTATCGCGGGGCCTTGTCGCCCGATTTCTACGCCTGGATTTTCCCGCATGGCGACACGATGAGCGTCGGCTCCGGGAGCGCCAATAAAGGATTCTCGCTCAAAACGTCCGTGCGCGAGCTGCGGGACGCCACGGGGCTCGCTGCGACCGCGACCGTGCGGCGCGAAGGCGCGCCCATTCCGCTGAAGCCGCTCAAGCGCTGGGACAATGGCCGCGACGTGGTTCTTGCGGGGGACGCCGCCGGCGTCGTCGCGCCCGCCTCCGGCGAGGGCATTTATTACGCCATGCTCGGCGGACGTCTCGCGGCCGACGCCGCGGACGACTGTTTGCGCACCGGCGACGCAAGAGCGCTGGCGACGGCGCGAAAACGCTTCATGAAGGCGCATGGCCGCGTCTTCTTCATTCTCGGGATCATGCAGTATTTCTGGTATCGCAACGACCGGCTGCGCGAAGCCTTCGTCAGCATGTGCAAGGACCCGGACGTCCAGCGCCTCACCTGGGAGGCCTATATGAACAAGGAGCTGGTGCGCCGCGATCCGATGGCGCATGTGCGCATCTTCTGCAAGGATCTCGCCCATCTGCTCAGGCTGGCGTCGCCATGACGACCTGGGCCGCGGATCGGTGGACGCTCGTGGCGGTCGCGACGGTGATCGTCGGACTGGTCGCCGTGCTCGGCGGTCTCGCGACCGAAGTCGGCGCGTGGTACGAGAGCCTGCGCTTTCCCTCCTGGCGGCCGCCCAACTGGATTTTCGCGCCGGCCTGGACTTTGATTTTCCTTCTGACCGCGACGAGCGGCGTGCTCGCCTTCGAACAGGCGCCAGATGATCGCGCGCGGGCGCTGCTGCTCGCGCTCTTTCTCGTCAACGCCGTGCTCAACGTCGCCTGGAGCCCGCTGTTTTTCAAACTGCGGCGGCCCGATTGGGCGCTCGTCGAACTCGTCTTTCTGTGGCTGTCGATCGCGGCGCTCATCGTCGCGGTCGGCGCGATCTCGACCGTCGCCGGCGCGCTGCTCGCGCCCTATCTCGCCTGGGTCAGCTTCGCAGGCTTTCTCAACTGGAAAATGGTGCAGCTCAACAAGCCATTCGCCACGCACTGGCCGCGCGCCGGTCGCGGGACGGGAGGCGCCGCGTGAGTTTCGTCGTCGATCCCCGCTTCATCGACGCCATTCTCGCGCTTGTGGCGTTGGAGGCCGTCGGCGTCCTCGGCCTTCGCTGGTCGCGAGTCAGCGGCCCCGAGCCGCTCGGCTTCCTCTGCACGCTCTCCGCTGGCGCGTTCTTGCTGCTCGCCTTGCGCAACGCGCTCGCCGGCGCGTCGACCTTCGCCATCGCCGCGAGCCTCGTTCTCGCACTGGCGTCGCATCTGGCCGATTTATGGCTGCGCTGGCGATCCTCTTCGGAGACTGCTGCTCAATCGACGATCGGGAAGCAGACGGCGATCGCCCAGGCGAGGCCAAAAGCCGCGCCGAGCGCGCCGGGGAGGGGGTCGCGCGTGCGGGCGTAAACCCAGTGGCCGACGAGACCATAGACCGCCAGCAGAATGACGACGACAATGGAGATGATGACGAGGAAAAACAGCCGGCGCGGGTTGAGCGCGACGGCGAGCGCGAGCGATGCGACGAAACAGAATTTGCTGAACGCATAGCCGCCGCGCGCCGCGCCTTGGCCCCGCGTGAGCCACTCGTCGGCGAGAAAATACGCGGCGCAGCCGGCGAAGATGACGGGAAGCAGCGTCAGCCGGCGCATCGTCGGCGCAAAGGATACGACATAGGCGTCGAGCGGGACGCCCAAGGCCAGCGTGTAATAGGCGGCCACTGCAATGCTGCAAGCGACTGCGGGCCATAGCCGCGCCGGCGCGACCGGCGACGAGACGCGCGTCGCCCATATGCCGGCGGCGGTCAGCAATCCGTAAAGTCCAAGATGAGCGGTGAGATAATCGCCAAGCAGAATGGGCATGAAATCAGTTGGCGCTTTCCACAGCAGCAGGGGCGTCAGCAGCGCCGGCGCAATCGCCCGCGGCGCGAGCCGGCGCCAGGGAAGGCCCGCGCCGAGCGGCGCCGGCGCCAAGGCGGGCAGCAGGGCGGCAAGCGGGCGCGCCAGCGCAATCAGGCCGCCGAAGAGCAGCGCGAGCCAGAGTCCGCGCCGATCGATAAAGCCCGCTTCGCTGCGGCCGAAGACCGAATTGAGCCAGGCGAGCGTCTCGGCATGGGCGTCGTAACTATAGAGCACGCCGATATGTTCGGCGCCGCGCGCCAGCGCCAGCCGTCGCCCCGCGCCTCTGGCGACATCCCCGTAGGTGACGCCCGGCTGCGCGGGACCTCCCGCCGTAGCGGAGACGACGTCCGCGCCGACGTCGATCAGCCGTTGCGATTCCCAAGCGCCGTCGACGATCAATAGATTCTTGGGACTCTCGGGCGTAACCTCGCGCGCAAAGAACGACAACGCCACGACCGCCGCGATTGTCGCATCGCGCCGGGCGGCGCGCACGATGACGTCTGTCGCCATCGAGTGGCCCGCAAGCGCAACGCGACCGTCCGCCCCGGCAAGGGCGCGCGCATAGGCGACGACCCTGTCGACGTCGGCGACGAGAACCTCGGTCGATTTCGCGGCGTCGCCGATCCCCCCGGAGAGCGGGCGCGCATTGCGGCCATGGCCGGAAAAGTCGAAGGTCACTGCCACATAGCCGTTTTGCGCCAGGGTTGTCGCGAGCGGCGCCATCAATTGCTGCGAGCCTGAAAAACCATGCGCGATCACAACGGCCGGGGCGGGCGCATGATTTGACTTCTGCAAAACCGTGACGGGAACGCCCTGAACATCCGCAACGGTCGCGACGAGGCCACTTTGTTGGCCGCCCAGCTCAATCAGCGCGACAGCGACGGCGAGGGATGAGAGAACCAAAAAAAAATTGCGCAGGCCTGCCACGGCGCGGCTCCTTAGTGAGCGGATTCTTAAAGCGTACTTGGAGCCGCGACTGTCTGCGCTGCATGACACAGCTTGCCTTGACCGCGCAGCCTCCGTCAATTCAGCTTTACTATTGGCTTTTTGTGAGGTTCAATCTCAGCGTGGGAGCGAAACCGCTAAATCCCAAGCAATTAGACAAGTCTGAAACACCCAAAAAAACAATACAGGAAACGCCGGCGCCTGAAGCGACGCCTCGACGAGAGGGGCGAGAGTCGCCCTATGGCCATAGATAGAGAGGCCGGCGAACCATTGGCGTCGCGCCAACGGCGCATTACGCCGTTATGCGCAGCCGGGAGGCCATCGATGAGCAGCCGTGGCGAATTGGAAGTGGGCGAGCATTTAGACGCATCGACGTGCGGGGAGCTTGCGAAGCTTTTTGCGAGCCGCCCGGGCCCGAACCCGGAGCGCCTTGCTTCAGTCATTTTCGACGACATCGTCCCGCGCCTGCACATGCTCCACCACGAGCTTTCGGCGAAGGACGCGGAACGCGCTTTCTCATGCGCTGAAATCTCGGAATTCGGCGCGATCCTGATCAAAGACGACATGACTGCGGCGGATCGGTTCCTCGATAAAATGCGCGCATGCGGACGCTCCGAGGAAGCGTTGTACCTTGGGCTGATGGCCGAGACCGCGCGTCATCTCGGCGCTCTGTGGGAGGAAGATCTGTGCAGCTTCGTCGACGTCACCATTGGCGTTGCGCGCCTTCAGAAGATGTTGTGCGCTTTCAGCGGCGTTTGTGAATCGACGTTTGCCGAGGGCCATCGCGTCTTGTTATGCGCCCTCGCGGGAGAAAGTCATATCTTTGGCCTCGACATGGTCGCGTGTTTCATGCGTCAGGCCTGCTGGGACGTGGACCTGCAAAAGGGCGTCGAGGCCCATGACGTCGCCGACGCCGTGGCAGGCGAGTGGTTCGCGGTTCTGGGCTTTTCATTGAGCGCCGAAGCCGGCCTCGAGACCTTGTGCCGCGCCATTCAGTCGGGGCGGGCCGCGTCGGTCAATCCGGCGATCGCCGTACTCGTCGGCGGGCCGCTGTTTCGCGCCCAGCCCAATCTCGTCGCGCAGGTGGGGGCAGACGCGATGGCGAGCGACGCGGCGAGCGCAAGCTTGCTGGCGCGGAGACTATTGCTGCGCCAGCCCACGAAGCATGCGCGTCATCACAGTCGCCCCGCGGCGCACAACGCCGCCGCCAGGCCGCGTGACGACGGTCAGCCGCCTGCATAGTCAGACGCACAAAGGACGCGCATCCGTTTTTGGCCCCCAGTCTTTCATCCAGGCTTCAAACGCAAGAAATGTAGCAACGGCCGCGTCGATCGTCGCCTGCTCCTGCGACTCGCCGGACAGCGACTCGAGTCGGACGAGAAGCTGCGGCCAGCCGCGCCGCTTGCCGCTGTCATTTGAAAAAAACCGGCAGCCGTCGCCCTCGAGCGGCGCCAGCACAGGCGCGACCGCGCGGGCGATGGCGGCGCCCCCCAGGGCCGAGCCTTCGACAACGTAAAGCGCGCCGAGCGCTTGCGCGTCATCTGTCAAGAGCGGCAGCGTGGCGCAGCGCGGCAAGACGTCCTGTTGATCGCGCGTGACGCCGAGCGCTTGGAGATCGCTCTCGAGCAGACGCGACCGCGGCGTTTCATCCGTCAACCATGTATGGGCGCCCATGCCGGCGTCGACGGGGCGATGAAAGCCATAAAGCCGCATCAGCAACGCCCGGTAGCCGCTAAGGTCGATCGCGCCGCTCGCGGCCGCCGCGAGGCCCGGATGGCGATGCAGCCGCTCATGCGATGCGGAAGTCGCAGCGCGCAGCCGCTCCCGCAGGCGCCCGACCCTCATGGCGCTTTTGGCGCGCCGCGTGCGCGCTCCCCTTGCTTTGCCGCGCGGGAGATCTGCTCGAGCACTTCCGCGGCGCGCGCCACCGAGGCGCGTACGCTCTCCAATGTGTCGGGGATGCCGGCGGTGTCCAGCCCGTCGGCGATTTCCAAAGCCGCCAATTGCGCATTGTCGATGATGCGCGACATCAGGCCTTCCACAGCGAGCGCCGAACGCGAATCGATTCGGCCCATCAAGCGGCGCTGGCTCAGCATGACGCTGTGGCGGAAGCGCTCGCGCGCCATATTGGCTGCTTTCCGCTCGGTCAAATCCGTAAATAGCACGACATAGCCGAGCACGCGGTCGCGCGACGCGAGCACCGGATCGCCGCGCACTGCGACGGGCAGCGTCTCTCCTGACGCCGTCATGAGCAAAGCTTCGCCGCGCCAGGGCGCGCCCGTCTCGCGCAGAGCGGCGAGGCTTCGCGCGACCGCCGCCGAGTCGACGAAAAAACCGGGCAAGTCGTCGAGACTCTTGATCGGGCCCGACGCGCCGAGCAGATCGTTGAGCGCGCGATTGGCTTCGAGAACATGGCCGTCCGTGCCGGCGACGATGATCTGCTGATCGGCCGAATGGACCTGTCGCAGCACATGGTCGAGCTGATCCTTCGCAATCAGGATGCGCAGCGCGCGAAACTGCATGACGACGTCGGTGACGCTTTCGCCGATCAGCCGCGCGGCGGCGCGATCGGCCGGGGACCAGGCGTCCGACGTGCCTTCCACCACCTGATGCCATTGCGCAAAGGAGCGGCGTGGCGACAATTCGCTCGGATCGTCGCTGTCCGAAGGCGGCTTGAAGGGATTGCCGCCCCAGGTGACGGTGCGGATTCGCTCCTTTCGAAACCAGATCAGCATCTCGTCCGGCTCGCTGGAGATACGCGTCGCGGCGACGCCGCTCGCCACGCCGGCCAGCGGCGCGAACTGCGGCGCCTCCGCCGCGAGCGCCGAGGTCGCAAAGACGCCGTCCGCCAACCGCGGCGCCAGCCAGCGGCCGAGCTCGCTGATCTGTTCGGTTCCCGGCGCCTCGCCGATCATGCGCATTTTGCCTTCGAAAAGCAGCGCCGCGCCTGTCGCATTGAGCGGCAGCAGCAGCGCATGGGCGCTGTCGAACAGTGCGCCGCGCCAATCGCCGTCCCGGCACACGCTTTGAATCATGCGCTGTTCGAGCCGGCGCACCGCGAGTTCGGCCTGTCCCTGCGCGAAGCTTTCGAGCGCCGCGATCCGCGTGCCGATCACTTCGGCGAGCAATTCGCACACGGCCCGCATCTCGAAAGGGAGCAATCGGGGCGCGTAATGATGACAGGAGATCAGCCCCCAGAGTTTGCCGGCGACCATCAGCGAGACGACCAGAGTGGCGGCGACGCCCATATTTTTGAGATATTGGATGTGGATCGGCGAAGCGCTGCGCAGGAAGCACAGCGACATGTCGAGCTCCTCGCCGGTCGCCGGCGAGAGACGGGGTTCGAGCGGGGCGGGCGTGTAGTCGACGTCGGCGAGGAGACGCACCCGATTGCGTTCATAAAGGCGGCGCGCGATCTGCGGAATGTCGGAGGCCGGGTAACGGTTGCCGAGGAACGCCTCGAGTTCCGGCCGTCTGGTTTCGGCGAAAACCTCGCCATGCCCTTCTTCGTCGAAACGATAGACCATGACGCGGTCATAGCCGGCAAGGTCTCGAAACATCGCGGCGCTGACGTCGCAAAGGCCGCGCAGACTCGCCGACGTCAGGATCGTGTCGACGCCGCGATCGATCGCTTTGGTGTAATCGACAATCGGGCCGGCGCGTTCCAATTCGACAACCCACTCGCCGCTCGGCGCCTTGTGCAAAAGCGCATTGAGCGGCGCGCCGCCGGCGCCCGCGAAGCAGCGCAGCGCGAAGGGGATGGACGAGGCCGGCTGCGTGACGAGACCCTCGATTTGCGTCCACAGATCGCCGCCGAGATCGCGTAGGCGCAGGCCCTTCAGCGGAGCCGACATTTTGAGAAAGGACGCCGCGTTGGCGCTCTCTTGCATGATGCGGCCGTCCGCCGCGCACAAGGTGAGCAATGCGCCATGGGGCTGGATGGAGCCCGCGAGGTGGATCTGCTCGCGTTCGCAATTCGAGAGGGTGGCCGTCCCGAAGGCAGGCGAAGCGGAAGGGTCGAGCGTCACGGCGTAAGCTACCCTTTGGTCAGGCGTTTGGCGCTTATTTTCTTTCGAGGCCGTATTTTTTCAACTTGGCGTGAAGGCCCTGACGGCTGAGGCCGAGTTGGCGCGCTGCGGCCGTGCGATTACTATTGCACTGTTCGAGCGCGGCCAAAATCGCCTTGCGTTCGATCGCTTCCGTCGACATGCGCACAATCGCTTCGAGCGTGCGGTTGTCCAAAGCCTCGATCGACAGCCCCCGATCGGCGACTTCGCGCGACGGCTGGCCGGACGCGTGACGAATGTCGCGAACGAGAAGCCCGAAATAATTGGGCGCGTCCGCGTCGTCGCCGACGGCCGTAATCTCGACGGGAGTCGACTGACCGAGTTCGCCGTCGATGCGCGTCTGGAAACGACGCAGGTCGCCGTGCTTGCGAATGAGCGCCATCACGACATTGGCGTCGGCGCCCGGGCTCGACAGCCAGCGCGTCAGTTTAGAGCCGATCGCCGCGACTTCCGCGCCGAGCTGAACGAGATCGAGAAAGGCCCCATTGGCGGCCCGCACGATCCCGTCGCAATCGATGACGACAAAGCCTTCGGGCAAGCGATCTATAAACGACGCAATCGACACGCCGCTGGCGTGGGAGGCGTTGTCGGCCTCGCGCATCGGCGTGAGCTGGCAGATGAAAACCGCGCTGGCTTCCGCGTTCATGAGCGACGCGCGCAGGCTCCACAATCCGGCTGACGGCGTTGGTTGAATGACGATTCCCGGCGCGCGCCCTTGCTCGCGCGTCTTTTCGAGAAGTTGGTCGAGCGCGCGCCGATCGCGCTCGGAAAGTTGCGGCAGGAATGGTGCGCCCGGCGAGAGATAGAGATCCTTCGCCGCGCGAAAATTCGCTTCGACAACGCGCAGATCGGGGACGTTGACCAGCGCAACGGCTTCCGTCGTCGCGTCGAACAGCGTGCGATAGCGCGTCTCGATTTCGCGCATCTTCCAGTAATCGCGTTCGCGCGCCTCCTGCGCCAGCTGCAGACGCGCCTGCAATTCGCTGATCGCCTCCAGATTGCGGCCAATGGCGATGAATCCGGCCTCGCCGAGGCTGAAGGTCGTATATTCCATCGGCAACTCGAGGCCGCTGGGAAAGCGCTGACGCACCTGGAAGCAGGAAGGATCGCCGCGCAGACGCACATCCTCGATTTTTTTCAACGTGAGGCTGTCGATGGCGGGATCGATCGTTTCGCCCCAGCGCCGGCCGCGCCATTGGTCGAGCGGTTCTCGCGCCAGCGACTCAGCGGTCACGACCTTCTGGATGACGCCGTCCTCGTCGAGCGTCAGCGTCAAATCAGGGCGGGTATAGGCTTTGTCGGTCATCGTCACGCTCAATGCGGCGCGGCGCGCGCGCCCGCGCGGCGATCCATTGCCTGCGTGCCGTCGGCGATGGAAGTCATAGTGCGAACCGAGCCCCCTTCAGTCACCCCCTACATAATGGGGTTTGGCCGAAAAAATTGCTACGTTTCCGTGCCGCAGCGTCGAAATAATGTTGTCGGTCGTTGGTTGGACTTGCGTTCGCCCTGCACAGGTGTAAAGTAAGAGTTACATATGGAGCGTAAGGCGCGCTTGTCTCGCGCGCGAGGGGGGCGAATGGCGCCGATTCAGGTCAAGCTCCCGCAGGAAGCGGCCCACGCGCCGCAGGCCGTTCAGACGACGCCAGCCGCCGCGCCGCGGCCTTTCGGCGCTCCCGCGCCATTTCCCTTCTCCGCGATCGTCGGCCAGGACGATATGAAGCTCGCCTTTCTGCTCGCGGCGATCGACCCGTCGGTCGGCGGCGTGCTGGTCTTTGGCGATCGCGGAACGGGGAAATCCACGGCCGTGCGCGCGCTGGCGCGCCTGCTCCCGCCGATGCGCGCCGTCAGCGACTGCGCCTATAATTGCGATCCGGCTGCGACCTCGGCTCTTTGCGACGCCTGTCGGAAGGGCTCCTTGAAAACGGCGCTGCGGCCGGTTCCCGTCGTCGATCTGCCGCTGGGCGCGACCGAAGACCGCGTCGTCGGCGCCCTCGACCTCGAACGCGCGCTGACGCGCGGCGAAAAGGCGTTCGAGCCGGGCCTGCTGGCCAAGGCCAATCGAGGATTTCTCTACATCGACGAAGTCAACCTGCTCGAAGATCATCTTGTCGATCTCCTGCTCGACGTCGCCGCCTCTGGCGAGAATGTCGTGGAGCGCGAGGGGCTGAGCGTGCGCCATCCGGCGCGTTTCGTTCTCATCGGCAGCGGCAATCCAGAGGAGGGCGAGTTACGGCCGCAATTGCTCGATCGCTTCGGTCTCGCCGTCGACGTGAAAACCCCGACCGACATCGCCACGCGCGTCGAGGTCGTGCGGCGGCGCGACGCGTTCGAGCGCGATCCAACGCGCTTCCATCGCGCCTTCGCCGCCGAGGAGCAGAAATTGCGGCGCCGCATCGGCGCCGCGCGCGGCCGCGTCGGCGACATCGAGACGTCGGACGCCGTGCTCGAAAAAGCGGCCCGGCTCTGCGTCGCGCTCGGCGCCGACGGGCTTCGCGGCGAGCTCACCCTGTTGCGGGCCGCCCGCGCGCTCGCGGCTTTCGAAGGCGAAGCGGCGGTCGGCGCAACCGAATTGCGGCGGGTCGCCGCCTTCGCGCTCGGCCATCGCCTGCGACGCAATCCGCTCGACGAAGCCGGCTCGGCCATCCGCGTCGCGCGGGCGATCGACGAGACCTTTGGCGCATGACCGGCGGGGCGTCTGCGCAGCGCGACGACGCCTGGACCCGGGCGCGCGTCGCGGCGGCGCTCTTCGCCGTCGATCCCCTGCAGTCCGGCGTCGCGCTGCGCGCCCCGCCCGGACCCGCGCGCGACGCCTGGCTCGCTCTGCTGCGCGCCTATTTGCCGGAAGGCGCGCCGATGCGCCGGGCGCCGCTCGCCATCGCCGACGACCGTCTGCTCGGCGGCCTCGACCTCGCCGCGACGCTTCGCGCGGGGCGCCCGATCGCGGAAACCGGCCTCCTAGCGCAGACGGATGGCGGCGTGCTGGTGCTCGCCATGGCGGAGCGGCACAGCAGCGCGACCGCCGCCCGCTTTGTCGCGGCGCTCGACGACGGCAGGATCGAACTGGCGCGCGACGGGCTTGCGGGTCGACAAGACTGCCGCGTCGGCCTCGTCGCGCTCGATGAAGGCCATGAGCCCGACGAACGCCCGCCGGCGGCGCTGCTCGATCGCCTCGCCATCCATCTCGATCTCGAAGGGCTGCGTCCTTGCGGGGGCCGGGCGTGGGAGGTGACGCCCCAGGACGTCGTCGCGGCGCGGGCGCGCCTTGCCGATGTCGTGACGCCGCACGAAGCGATCGCCGCGCTGGTCGTCGCCGCGGCGCGTCTCGGCGTTCTCTCCTTGCGCGCGCCCTTGCTGGCGCGCCGCGTGGCGCGGGCGGCCTGCGCGTTGCGCGGCGGACGCGTCGTCGAGGACGTCGATCTCGAGGTCGCCGCGCGCTACGTCTTGGCGCCGCGCGCCACCTGCCTGCCGGCGCCGCCCGACGAGACCGCCGACGCGGCGCCCGACGAGACCGACGCGAGCCCCGAGGAGCCGAAAAACGACAACGAATGGCGAGATCAGCAGGCGCTGGAGGATGTCGTCGTCGCCGCGGCCCGCGTGGCGCTTCCAGCCGACCTCTTGGCGCGACTGGAACAAGGCGAACGATCGCGCGCGCCGTCGCCGCGCGGCGGCCATTCCGGCGCCGAACGCGTGTCGGCGCGCCGCGGCCGCCCGATGAATGTGAGGCGCGGCGCGCCGCGCGACGGCCGTCTCAGCCTGATCGACACGCTTCGGGCCGCCGCGCCCTGGCAGACGCTGCGCCGCGCCGAAACCCCCGACGCGCCGCCGCTCGCCCTTCGCATCCGCCCTGAAGATTTTCGCGTCAGGCGCTTTCGCGAGCGGCGCGGCACGGCGGCCATTTTTGTCGTCGACGCTTCCGGCTCCTCCGCCGCGCAGCGGCTGGCCGAAGTCAAAGGCGCGATCGAACTGATGCTCGCCGACTGTTACGTGCGCCGCGACAGCGTCGCGCTCGTCGCCTTTCGCGGCAAGCGGGCCGAAATCGCCTTGCCGCCGACGCGGGCGCTGGCGCGCGCCAAACGGCTGTTGGCGGCGCTGCCCGGCGGCGGCGGCACGCCGCTTGCGCTCGCGCTCGACGCCGCGGCCGCGCTCGCCGACAGCGTCAGACGCAAGGGGCAGACGCCGCTCGTCGTTTTGCTGACCGACGGCAAGGCGAACATCGATCGCGCCGGCGCCCCGGGCCGCGCCCGCGCGCTTGAGGACGCGCTTTCAGCGGCGCGCGGATTGCGCGGCGCCGGCTTCGCGGCGCTCGCCGTGGACTCGTCCCCCGTGGCGAGCGGCGCCGACGCGCCGACCCGCAAGATCGCGGACGCCATGCAGGCCCGCTATCTGCGTTTGCCCTTCGTGGACGCAGCGCGTCTCTCGCAGGCGGTGCGCGCCGCGGCGATCAGCGCGTGAGCGCGCTCGCCTTGTTCGAGCCGCTCCACCCGCTCACGCTCGCTGAGGTCGGCGCCGATTGGCCGAACCGGGCCTCGAGCCGGATGATCGAGGCGGGCGGCCTCGTCTGGCATGTGCAGATCATGGGCGACGGCCCGACCCTGCTGCTGGCGCACGGAACCGGCGCGTCGACGCATTCATGGCGCGATCTCGCGCCGCTTCTTGCAAAACGCTATCGCGTCGTCGCGCCCGATCTTCCGGGCCATGGCTTCTCTTCCTCGCGCGGCGCGCGCACGCAGTCGCTTCCCGGCATGGCGCGCGCCGTCGCCGCCCTGCTCGACGCGATCGGCCTGTCGCCCACGATCGCCGTCGGCCATTCGGCGGGCGCGGCCGTGCTGGCGCGGCTTGCGCTCGACGGCGCGATCGCGCCCGAACGGCTCATCGCGTTGAATGGCGCGCTCGCGCCGTTCGAGGGCGTCGCCGGCTATCTGCTGCCGACGCTGGCCAAGGCGCTGTTTCTCAATCCGCTCGCGCCCCGCTATTTCGCCTGGAGCGCCAATCGCGCCGCGGTGACGCGCCTTCTCGACGGCACAGGATCGAAAATCGACGCGCGCGGCGTCGCCCTCTACGCGCGGCTTATGCAGAACCCAGCGCATGTCAACGCCGCGCTCAGCATGATGGCGCATTGGGATCTGCGCGCGCTCAACCGCGACTTGCCGCGCTTGCGCGTGCCTTTTCATCTCATCGTCGCCGAGAACGACAAGACAGTTCCGCCCGAAGGCGCGCGCAAAATCGCCTCTGGGCTTAAAACCGCGCAGCTCCATTCAGTTCAGGGGCTCGGCCATCTGGCGCATGAAGAAGCGCCGTCAGGCTTTGCGCAGCTCATCTTCGACATCGCCGAAAGCGAAACCTGAGACCAAACGCCGCTGTCCGCGCGCGCGAATGAATTTGCAAACTGTCAATTTTGTTTTACGCTCGGTCTGATTGACGCCCGCGAAAGGGACAGCCATGCGCATCCTCTTCATCCATCCCAATTATCACTCCGGCGGCGCGGAGATTGCGGGCAATTGGCCGCCAGCCTGGGTCGCCTATCTCTCCGGGGCGTTGAAGAAGGCCGGTTACTCCGACATAAAATTCATCGACGCCATGACCTTCGACGTGGGCGACGACGCCCTGCGCGAGGCGATTGTCGATTACGATCCCGACGTCGTCGGCGCCACCTCGATCACGCCGTCGATCTACAAGGCGCAGCAGGCGCTCAAGCTCGCCAAGGAGGCGGCCCCACGCGCGATCACAGTGCTCGGCGGCGTGCACGCCACTTTCATGTATCGCCAGGTGCTGGCGGAAGCGCCCTGGATCGACGCCATCGTGCGCGGCGAAGGCGAGGAAATCATCGTCAATCTCATCCGCGCCATCGACGAAAAACGCTGGCCTGCCGAACGCGAGACGATCAAGGGCCTCGCCTATGCGCAGGACGGCAAGGTCGTCGCGACGGCTGCCGCGCCGACCGTGAAGAATATCGACGACATCGTCGCCGATTGGGGCATTCTGAACTGGGAAAAATATAATTACATCCCGCTCGGCGTGAAGGTCGCCATCCCCAATATGGCGCGAGGCTGCCCCTTTACTTGTAGCTTCTGCAGCCAGTGGAAATTCTGGCGCGACTACCGCATTCGCGATCCGAAGAAAGTCGTCGACGAAATCGAAACGCTCATGCGCGACCACGGCGTCGGCTTCTTCATCCTCGCCGACGAGGAGCCGACAATCAACAAGAAGAAATTCGTCGCTTTCTGCCAAGAGCTGATCGACCGCAAGCTCGACATCCTCTGGGGCATCAATACGCGCGTGACCGACATCTTGCGCGACGAGGCGCTTCTGCCCTTCTACCGCAAGGCCGGGTTGATCCATGTCTCGCTCGGCACCGAAGCGGCGGCGCAACTCAAACTCGATCTCTTCAACAAGGAGACGACGGTCGCGCAGAACAAGCGCGCGGTCGAATTGTTGCGCAATGCGGGCATTGTCGTCGAGGCGCAATTCATCGTCGGTCTCGAGAATGAGACGGCCGAAACGCTGGAAGAGACCTATCGCATGGCGCAGGACTGGAAACCCGACCTCGCCAATTGGTCGATGTATACGCCTTGGCCTTTCTCCGATCTCTTCAAGGAGCTCGGCGACAAGGTCGAGATCTTCGACTACGAGAAATACAATTTCGTTACGCCCATCATCAAGCCGCAGGCGATGGACCGCGGCGAACTGCTCGACCGCGTGATGAACAATTACCGCCGCTTCTATATGAAAAAGGCGCTGTTTTCCTATCCCTGGGCGGGCAGCGGCCAGCGCCGACGCTATCTTCTCGGCTGTCTGAAGGCCTTCCTCAAGGCCGGCTTCGAGCGCAAATTCTACGACCTCGGCAAGGTCGACTATTGGGGGCCGCAGTCGCGCAAGAAGGTAAAATTCGACTTCGACACGACGCGACAGCGCGCGGCGGACGAGGATGTCGAGTGGCAGGTCACGCACAACCGGCCCGCCAGCACAATGCACGAGGCGGCCCAGGCGATGGCGTGCGGCGGGAGCAAACAGCAGTTCGAGGAGGCGCTCAGCGAGGGGCCGCTCGACGCCGTGATCGCGCAGGAGAGCGCCAAAGCGCATGAACATCGCGTTCATTGAGGCGGCGAACAAACCGGCCGTCATCGGCCCCAACGCCATCACCCGCATGGCGGAAGCCTTGTCTGCGGCGGGCGACGATTCGCTCTGCGAGGAGATTTTCGCGTCCGCGGGGCTGACCAAATATCTCGCGGAGCCGCCGACGGAGATGGTTTTGGAAACGGACGTCGCCAAGCTGCATCGCGTCGCAATTGACAGGCTGGGCGAATCCCGAGCGGCGGATGTTTCGCGAGACGCGGGACGGCGGACGGGCGACTATCTCCTAACGCATCGCATTCCGCCAATGGCGCAACGCGTCTTGAAGAGAATGCCGCGCGCGCTGGCGGCCCGCATTCTCGTCGCGGCGATCGCGCGCCATGCCTGGACCTTCGCCGGCGGCGGAGATTTCGGCTATGCGTTTTCGACGACGCTCACGCTGCGGCTGAAGGGCTCGCCAATCTGCAAGGAACTCCACACGCGCGAACCTGCTTGCGCTTATTTCGCCGCGACATTCGAGCGCGTGTTCGGCGCAATGCTGGGACCAGGAGTCCGCGTCGTGGAAACAGCATGCGAGGCGACCGGCGGGCCGGCCTGCGTTTTCGAGGTTCGCTGGTAGCGCGCCCCGCTAATTCGCCGGGACGAGCCAGTCTTCCGCCGGCGGATAGCCTTCGCCGACCGCCATCCGGTAATGCAGCGTCAACCCGTTGATCGCCTTGCGCAGCGCATCGCCGGGCGAATCGGCCTCCGAGGCGCAGCTCCAGTTGGGGCAGGGTTGACGCGGCGTCTTGATCGCATGGCTCTGACGGTAGACGATGCGCGATCCCCATGTTCGACGTAAGCGGATGGTGACGACCGTCTGCAGCGCGCCCACGCGGATCAGAAACGCGCCTTCCTCGTCACGCCTCTGCACAATGCTGATGCAGTCGTCCTGCAAGGCCTTGTCGACTGTGCACACGGTCAAGTCCTTTCATTTTCCTCCGAGAAACGGAAAGCCTCTTATGCGCCGCGTGAGGCAGCCTGGCCGGAGGCGCCGGCCAGGCGTCGCTTAGATCAGGGCCTCGCCTTGCCGCCGAGCTCGGGAAAGTCCTTCGCCATGCTTTGGCCCAGAAGCGGCTTGCTCGCCCCCTGATGACACGTGGCGCAATTGGCTTTCGGACTGTCGCCGAGCGGACCGAGCCGATTCGCCGGATAGGTCGCATGCAGCGGTTCGAGATAGACAGCGTTTAGTTCGCGCATCATGTCGAGAGCGTTGTAGGCGACGGCGCGTTGCGGGTTGCTTTGATCCCAACCGGCCCAAAAGCGCGAATTGTGACAGAAGCCGCAATTGACGCCCAACGCCTCCGACATGTGGATCATCAGCGCATAGGTTTGCTGGGTCTGCTGGAGCGAGGCGTTCGACGTTCCCTCAGGCAAGGCCGTGGTGGCTTGCACGCGGATCTTGTCGTCGCCGAGGAGATGCGGATTGAACGGATCGACCGGCATGGTCGTCAGGCCGTTCGACTTCGTCGGATGGCCAAAGCCGTAATTATGCGCCGACATGCCGCCCGCATGCGGACCGCCCTGATTCTCGAACCAGATGTTGCTCGGCACGGGCTGGCCGCGGTGACAGGTGTAACAGGTCACGCCCGTGTCGGCGACATGCGACGTGTAAGCCGTGTTGATCTGGCGGTTCATCTCCAGCATGCGCCGCGCGACGATCTTCGTATAAAGCCCGTCGTCGGCCAGATTCTCCGTGTTATGGCAATAGGCGCAGCCCTGCTCGGGCGACACCCATTGCGTGATCGCGACCATCACACGGTTGAACTGTTCGGTGCTGAGGTCGGTGAGCACCTTCACATTCTTATAGGCCTGCGCCGCGCGCTCGCCGGAAGGGTCTGCCTTGTCGATTGCCGCCGGCAACGCGTTGGCCGCTTCGAGAATGCGCTTGTCTTGCGCGCTGATCAGCTGTTGCTGGCCGACGCCGCGAAAGCCGGTCTGCACGCCGTAGATCGGCGGAAGCACCCAGCCGGCGGTCACCAGCATGGCGATGGTCAGAAGCGTCGCGATGACGGCCCCGAGCAGAGAGAGAGCGATTCTCATTGCGCGCCTCCCGTGGCGAGAGCCGGATCAACGACGGGCGGGAAAACATGCGGATATTGTGGCGCAATCCCGTGCACGACGCCCCATAGATACCAATTGTCGACGACCGTGCCCGTGAGCAGGATGCCGATGCCGCCCGTCAGCGGCGTCAGCACCGCAAACCACCAGGCCCAGCGATGGATCGACTCCATCGTCGCGTTGAAGCCCATCGTCCAGCGCCAGAACAACGCCGCACGCTCGGAGGCCGTGCCGCGATCGAGAATCTGTTCGATCTCGCGTTCACCCCCGAAACGTCCCACCGCGAGAATGGTCGCGCCATGCATGGCGAAGAGCAGCGCCGAGCCATAGAGGAACGCGATGGAAAGCATATGGAAGGGATTGTAGAAGAGATTGCCATAGCGGATCGAAAACGCCGCGGTCCAGTCGAGATGCGGAAATATCCCGAATGGCACAGCCTCGCTCCAGCTCCCCATCAGCAGCGGCCGGATGAAGCCGAGCACGAGATAAAGCCAGATCGCCGAGAGAAAGGCCCAGGCCGTATGTGTGCCGAGCCCCAGCGCCCGGGCGCGCCGATAGACGCGCCACCACCACAGCAGCACCGACGCGGTGAGGAAAAAGCCGGCGATGAGCCACCAGCCGCCTTCGCTGAGCGGCGGCAGGATCTGGACGCCATATTGCGGCTTCGGCGGTTCGAGCGCGAGCCAAGGCAATTGGCGCACGAACTGGATGGGGTCCCAGTTCACCGAGGCCCACATGTTGAGGCCGATGATCTCGAAGGCGATGAAGCCGAAGAGAAGCGACACGAGGCCGGTGTAACCGAGATAGATCGGGCCGATCTGCGCATTGCCGAGACGGCCGAGCAGATAGGAGAAGGTCGCAGAGCTGCGATCCTCGTTGAGGATCGGGACGCCCGCCTCCGCCGCGGCGCCGCGAACCTGCACCTGCGTGAAGATGTTTTGATAATAGGCCACGGATTCTCTCCCTTGCCTCAGCGCCAGACGGGAAGATTGAGCCACCAGTTCCACCACTCGGGCCAGCCGCGAGTCCAGAACGGGCCGCTGATGATCATGCACACGGCGCTGAAGAAGACGGCCGCAAGCGCGAGAAACAGACCGAGCCGATGAATGCCCAGCGTGCCGATCGAATAGCCCATGACGTCGCGGAAAAAAGTGTCTTCGTATTCGGGGGTCTTGACCGCCTCGCCCTTCGGCGGATTGGTCGCCGACAGCACGAGGGCGCCATGCAGGGACAAGGCGAAACATGTCGCAAAGAAGAACGACACGGCGATCATATGGGCGGGATTATAGTGGAAATGCAGATACTGGTAGCCAGTGTTCGAGACCCAGTCGAGGTGGCTGATGATGCCGTAGGGGAAGCCGTATCCCCAGGCGCCGAGCAGCAATGGCCTGATGATGACAAGCGACACATAGGCGAAGATCGCAAAGCCGAATGCGACGGGCACGTGATAGCCGATGCCGAGCTTGCGACAGATTTCGACTTCGCGCAGCGCCCAGGACACGAAGGCGCCGGTCGCGCAGATCGTGATGATCTGCCACAGACCGCCTTCCTTTAGAGGCGCGAGCGCAAGGCCGTATTTGAGGTCGGGCGGCGCGATGTTGATCTGCCAGATATTCCAGGTGGGCCCCAGCGCGGCGCCCCAGATGATGAGCGCCGTACCCAGCCCCGCGAAGATGACGGTCGTGACGCCGAAGAAGCCGACATAGAAGGGACCGACCCAGAAATCGAAGAGGTCGCCGCCGATGAGCGTGCCTCCGCGCACGCGATATTTTCTCTCGAAACTCAGCATGGCCATGGCCGCGCCTCCGATGGGAAATCAACGTTTTTTGGGCCGCGGGCGGAAACGGGACGGCGCATCCGTCCGCGGCGAGACAGCAAAGCGATTAGCCGAACGATGTCGGCGCAAGCGTTTCGATCTGTCCGGTCTTCTGCACGCGCGGCCCTTCCAGCCAATTGAACCGGTCGGTGCTGAGCAGGATGAAGTGGATCAGCAGGGCCAGCGTGAACAGGAAGGCGCCCAGCGCGACGAGCACGCGGCGGGGATCGAAAAGCAGCCATATCTTGTACATGGCCAACTCCTATTAGCCGATGAGGGTCAGCGCGGCGTGCGCAGCGTTGGTCACGCCGTCGAGCAGCGCGTATCCTTTGGGGCCGGGCAGCCAGGGCCGCCAGTTCCACACCAGCACATGCGCGATGATCGCGATGACGGTGAAGATCAGGAAGCTTTTGATGAAGAGACTATGGAACTCCACAGCCTCTGCCTCTGTCAGTCCCGACAGAGAACTCCGCTCTTTATCGATGGCCATGATTGACCTCCGTTAGCAATGCCGCGCACGCCTTACGCGGCCGAAGCATCGCGGCCCTCAAAAAAGGTCGCGACAGGCGTTCCGCACCGGGCTTAATCCCGGGCGAAGCTCTGCAGCATGGCCCGCGCCATCAGCGCATATGAAATTGCAATGGACAGGTTCTCGCGCGTCTCGCCGATCACGGATTTCGGCGGCGACCCGTCTTCGGCGGAAAACGGCAGCGCGCGCCAGATAAGGGCGGCGGCGAGAAACACGGGAAAGAGCGCGCCAAACAGCAGCGACGCTTTGAATCCCCCGCCGCGAGTCGATGGAGGCGAATAGGTCGTCGAACTCATGGCTTCTCCTTCCTTGCGAAACGTCTGACGGCGCCGATCATGCGCTCGTCTCCATCACCAGCCTGCGGGCATGTTCGACGCTCGGCGTCGTGACCGCAGCGTCGCCCGCATGGCGCGCCGCGCTTTCCGCGGCGTCGCGGAGCCGTTTGGCCGCGGAAATGCGCATGAGAACGGGCGTCGCCTCGACAAGGTCGTCGAGCAAGCGTCTCGCCGCGTCCTCCCAGGGGATTTCGCGGTGAAGCCGCGACGGCGTCGGGGCCACCTTGTCGAGCTCCGTTCCGAGCGGCAGGATGTTGAACAAAGCGTCGAAGAGCGCGTTGCAGACTTCCTGCACGAGATAGACCGCGCCGGCGTAGCCCATGAAGGGCGTGCCGGTGTGGCGCCGGATGATGGCGCCGGGGAAAGACGCCGGCACATAGATGGCGCGCCCGCCGGCTTCGGCGGCGTACATGCGTTCGTTGTAGCTGCCGAAGAGAACCAACGGCGGCGTCTCGTGAATGGCCTTGCGCACCGCGGCATTGTCGGTTTTTTCGCCGGCCTTGCGTCCGATCGCGAAGGCGCAGGGCAGGCCCATTTCGTCTTCGAGGAAATGCCGCAGGCCGCGCGCGTAAGTCTCCGTCGCGACGACGCCGAAGGAGGCCGTGCCAAAGAAGTCCTGCGTAACAGAGCGCCAGAGATCCCAAAGCGGCTTGATCGTCGTGTGTTTCTCGCGCTCGATGAAAGGCTCCGGATCGAGCCCGAGCTCCTCGCCGAGCTTTCGAAGGAACTTGGTCGTGCTGTGCAGGCCGATCGGCGCCTGAAGATAGGGACGATCCAGCGCCTCGCAGAGCTGGCGGCCGAATTCGCGGTACATGCAGATGTTGACGTCGGCGTCCGCGAGGCGCGGCGTGTCGGCGATATGGCTGCCGAGCGGAAACACCATATTGACCTCGGCGCCGACGCCTTCGACGAGGCGGCGGATCTCGGCGAGATCGGACGGCATGTTGAAGACGCCGTAGCAGGGGCCGATGATGTTGACGCGCGGCTTCTCGCCTGGCGCGCGCGCCTTTCGCGGCGGCGCGCGGCCCTTCTTCACGCCATATTCGCTCCACAGCCAGCTCATGGCGCGATTGGCGCATTGCCACTGGTCTTCGTCGATCGTGCGCGGCAGGAAGCGTTGAATGCCGGTGCCTTCCGGCGTCACGCCGCCGCCGATCATTTCCGCGATGGATCCCGTCACGACGACGCTCGGCAGATCGGGATCGAGCGTCGCATGCGCGCGCTTCATCGCGCCCTCGGTGCCGTGGCGGCCGAGCTCTTCTTCCGACAATCCGGTGACGACGATCGGCAGTTCGTGCGGCGGCAAGGCGTCCGTATAATGCAACACCGACGTGACGGGCAGATTCTCGCAGCCGACCGGGCCGTCGATGACGACCTGCAGGCCCTTGATCGCCGTGAAGACATAGACGGCGCCCCAGTAGCCGCCGGCGCGGTCGTGGTCGAGGACTAGCATGAGCCCATCTCCTCGGCCGGCTTTCGCGCCATTCTGGCGCGCTGCTTCTTGCGGAAATCGACGCGATCCTGCGGGGTGTCCTGCCAGACGCCGGCGGCGAATCCGACGCCCACGCCCGCGAAGAAGTCGTTCATCTCGTCGAAGCGCGCGCGATTGCCGATCGCGGCGTTGACGACCTTGGCGAGCGAGCCGGCGCCGGCGACGCCCATCAGCGGACGCGCGGAGATGAGATTGGTGAAATAAAGCGCCGGCGTCGCATTCTGCTTCGCCTTCTGCACCACGGGCGTGGTCCCGATGGCGAGATCGGGCTTGAATTCATCGAAAGCGGCGAGATCCTGCTCGAGCGACGCGCGGAACGCGACATGCACGCCTTTCGCCTCGAGCCAGTCGCGGTCGGCCTCGCTGAAGCGCGTGCGCGGGCAGGCCGTGCCGACATAGCGAAGATCCGCGCCCGACTCGACCAGCAGGCGGCCGACGAGAAGCTCCGACCCTTCATAGCCCGAAAGCGTGATGCGGCCCTTGATGGGCGTCGCCGCAAGCGCGCCTTTTATCGCTGGCAGCACGCGCGCTTTCGCGGCGTCGATCTTGTCGCGCCCGACGTTGCAGGCGGCGCCGATATTTTCGAGCCAGGCCGCCGTCCCGTGATAGCCGACCGGCGCGGAGCCGACGACATTGCGCCCGGCCGCTTCGAACTCGCGCACGCAGGCGGCGTAGAATGGGTGGATCGCCGCCGCCGCGGCGCAATCCAGCGCGCCATAAAGTTCGCGCCATTCGCGCGTCGGAACGACGGGGCCGGCGGCGAGGCCGAGCGGTTCGAGCATTGCGCCGATCTGCATCGGATCAGCGGGGAACATCTCGCCGATGAGGGCGATGGTCGGCATTCCCGCGCGCGCGCCGCGCGGGGCCTGGACCGGGCCCTGTTCCGCCTCGAGGCGCGCGACGCGCAGCATGGCGCCGGCGAGCACGTCCTTCGCCTCCGCATGCGTCGGCACGCCGAAGCCCGGCACGTCGACGCCGATGATCCGTACGCCGTTGATCTCGCGCGGCAGCAGACGCAGCGGCACGCCGGAGGCGGTCGGCACGCAGAGATTGATGATGACGACGGCGTCGTATTTTTCCGGATCGGCGAGCTGATGCGCCGCCGCGCGGATGTCCTCGAACAATTTGCCGGTGACGAGCGTCTCGGAGCTGAACGGCACATAGCCGACCGTGCGCCGCGCGCCGTAGAAATGCGAGGTGAAGGTCAGACCGTAGACGCAGCAGGCGGAGCCAGAGAGCACCATGGCGGTGCGCCGCATGCGCAGGCCGACGCGCAGCGATCCGAAGGCCGGGCACATGCTTTGCGGCTGATCGTGCGGGCCCTGCGGATAATCCTGCGCGTAGCGCCCGAGCGTTTCGCTCATGCCGGCGGCTTGCGCCGCAGCGCGCATCTTCTCCTTTCCGGCATGACAACCGAGACCGTCTTCCGTCGGAGCAGTCTCCTCCATCTCCGGAACGGACCTTTGATAGGGAGCAAGATCGTTCATTGCGGCGCTCCCTCAGATGCTTTCATAGACGACTTCGAGAGACGGCTTTTGCGTCAGCGTTCCGCCGCACATGTCTTCGGGCGTTGCGGGTTCGAGCGTCACGTCGCGCCCGACGGCGTCGCTGGAGAAAAGGCCGAGCAGCTCATCCTGCGTCAGGGGCTTGGGTCGGTTGGGCCGCGACGTCGCGACATTTGTCGCGAGCGCGGCGAAAAGCCCGCCCCAGCGGCCATCGGGACGCCCGATGATCTCGTAGCTCGCGCTCTTGCGGCGGATATCGTCGTCGGCGGGGATCGACGCGAGAATGGGGATTCCCGCCGCCTCGGCGAAGGCCTGCGCCTCGCCGGTTCCGTCATCCTTGTTGACGACGAGGCCGCCGACGCCGACATTGCCGCCGAGCTTGTGGAAATACTCCACCGCCGAGCAGACATTGTTGGCGACGTAAAGCGACTGCAGATCATTGGAGCCGACGACGATGACCTTCTGGCACATGTCGCGGGCGATCGGCAGGCCGAAGCCGCCGCAGACCACGTCGCCGAGGAAATCGAGCAGCACGTAATCGAAGCCCCATTCGTGGAAGCCCAATTTTTCGAGCAGCTCGAAGCCGTGGATGATGCCGCGTCCGCCGCAGCCGCGCCCGACTTCCGGACCGCCGAGCTCCATCGCGAAGACGCCGTCGCGTTTGAAACAGACGTCGCCGATGGCCACTTGGTCCCCAGCCAGCTTCTTCTTCGTCGATGTTTCGATGATCGTCGGACAGGCGCGTCCCCCAAAGAGCAGCGATGTGGTGTCGCTCTTCGGGTCGCAGCCGATGAGCAGCACTTTCTTGCCCTGCTGCGCCATCATGTAGGAGAGGTTGGCGAGCGTGAAGCTCTTGCCGATGCCGCCTTTGCCGTAAATGGCGATGATCTGGGTTTCCTTGGTCGCGACGGTCGGCGTGGGGTCGATCGGCGTCGCGGCTTCCTCTCTGAGCAAATGCGCGGGCGGCGACGCGCGTTCGGCGGCGGTCAGAAAGCCTTCTGCGTCATTCATGCTACCGCCCTCCAGTCGAGCACCATTTTCAGACAGCGCGGATCGTCGAATGCGATCGGATAGGCGACCGGCGCCTGCAGCGCGAAGCGCCGATGCGTGATGAGGTCATCGAGCGAGAGCCGCCCGTCTTCGACGAGGCGAACCACGCCGGAAAGATCGTCGGGCCGCCATTGCGCCGCGACGCGCAACCGCGCCTCGCGCATGAAGGCGGGCGGGAAATCGAAGGCCAGCGGCCGCTCGTAAAACCCCGCGAGCACGATTTCGCCGCCGGGCGCGAGATGCGCAATCAGCCTGTCGAGAATGGCCGGATCGCCGCTCACGTCGTAGATCACGTGGTAATCACGGCGGGTATCCGCATCCGGATCGACGACGGCGTAGCCATCGGCTCCGTCACGACGCTCCGGATCGCGCTCCCAGACGGCTGGTTGGCCGCCGGCCGCAACGCTGAGGCGCGCGAGCAGACGGCCGAGCACGCCATGGCCGACGATGAGTTCGCGCCCCTTGGGCGCGCCGCCGCCGCGCGCGTGATGCGCCGTCGCCGCGAGGGCGAACAGAACGCCCTTGTCACCGAGCGTCTTCGGTATGGCGATGGCGCGCGAGCCCTTGACGACGAGATGCGACGCGGCGCCGCCGAAGAGTCCGCGAACCGCTCCAAAGCACGTTGCGCCCGGCGCAAAGACGCGCTGACCGACCGTGAAGCCGCTCTCGGGGCCGGCTTCGATCACTTCGCCGACGGTCTCGTAGCCTGGCACGAGCGGATAGCCCATGCCGGGGAAATCCGGCATGCGTCCGGTGTAAAGAAGTCTTTCGGTTCCGGTGCTGACGCCGCTCCACAGCGTCGCGACGACGACGTCGGCGTCGCTTGGCGCGTCGATTGGCAAGCGGCTGAGCGCCAACCTGCCGGGCTCCTCGAGGACGATGGCGAGCGCATTGAACATCATCGGCCTTCCGCGCATCCCGCGCCTGACAAGCATAGCCGATAGTCAGTCTATAAAGACATTTCGAAGCGTCAACTAAAAATTACACACGCCGGCCGATAATGACGCTCGCCAAGAGCGGCCGCGGCGTCGGAAGGCGGCGAATGGCTGTAAATCCAGCCTCTTGCAACAACTGCGTCATTTCGGCTTCGCGGCGCGGCCGGCCGCTGCCCATGGCCAGCAGGTAAAAGCCAAAGTAGGCGTCGCCGATCGTTTCGGCGCCCGGCGTTTCGGCCAGGGGCTCGGCCACGAGCAGCGTCCCGCCCGGCGGCAGCGCCGCATGGGCTGCGCCCAGCGCCGCGCGCGCCGTTGCGTCGTCATGGTCGTGCAGCACGCGGATGAGCGTTACAATGTCTGCGCCGGCGGGCAAAGGCTTTTCGAGAAAACTGCCGCCATGCGTCTCGACGCGCGCGAGCCCCCGCGCCGCGAGCCTGTCGCGCGCGCGCTCCGCGACCGGCGGCAGATCGAAGAGCTTCAGGCGCAGCCCCGGATGACGCCCCGCGACGGCCGCAACGAAGGCGCCCTCGCCGCCGCCGACGTCGAGAAGGGTTTGGTGGCGCGCGAACGAATAGGAGTCGAGCACGTCTTCGGCGATGAGCTGCTGCGAGCGCGCCATCAAGGCGCTATAGGCGCCGCAGGCCTGCGAATCGCCGTCGTGGCCTGCCGCATAAGGCCAGAACCGAGAAAGCCGGGTCGTGGTCTCGCCACGCAGCAAGGCGACCGGATCGCGCATGTCGTCGTAGAGCAGGGCATGATGCTCGACGAAGGCGCCGACGGCCGGATTGGCGAGCATCGACGCGCCGAGATCGTCGAGCGCATACCGATCTCCCGGCAGCGCGCGCAGGAGCTTCAGCGACGCGGCGGCGCGCAGCAGACGCCGCGCCGCGTCGGTCGAGAGATCGAGGCGCGCCGCAAGCTCCGTTTCATGCAGCGGACCGGCCGCCAAAATCTCGAACAGCCGCAGCCGCACGCAGGCGAGAAGAATCTGCGAATAGACGAAGCCGGCGCAAAGATCGAACAGCGCCTTGGCGCGGCGGCGCGCAATGACGCGCGTGAGCGGAAAGCTCGCCGCCCAGCGTTGAAAACGCGGGTCCGCGACGCGCTGATTGCGCCAGTTGAGGAAGCGCTCGCGCCAGGAGCGCGCGCCCGACGCCGAGGGCGAAACGGCCGACACCGGCGGGCTCAGGCGGCCGCGCGCGCGAGCTGTTTGGGAAAGAACAGCCTTGTCTGCGCCTCGATGAGCTGTCGCAACTCCAGTGCGCCCGGGCAATCCGGGACGGAGGCCACCGCCGCCTTCACCAAGCCTTCCAGGCGCGCTTTCGCCCCGTCGACGCCGAGCTCCGCGGCGGCGTTGGGCCGCAGCCGAATCGCGTCCTGTCCGATGGGCTTGCCGAGTTCCTCCGCGTCACAGAGAACGTCGCGAAGATCGTCGGCGACCTGATAGGCTTCGCCGAGCTTTTCGCCCAACGCCCGCCACGGCTCGGGATCATGCCCCGCGGCGGCCGCGCCGCCCATGGTCGCGGCGACGAACAGCGCGCCCGTCTTGGCGCGCTGGTAATCGGAGAGCGGGACCGCAACCTCGCATTCCCAGGCCTGTCCGGCGACAATGCCATGCGGCGAGCCGACCGATTGCGCGACAATGCCGATCAGCGTCGCCATTTGCGCGGGATTGCGCCGCGCCGCGCCGCCAAGCGTCGCGAAGGCGTGCACGATCAGCGCGTCGCCCGCCAGCACGGCGAGCGCCTCGCCATATTCGACATGAACCGAGGCCTTGCCGCGGCGAAGGCCGGCGTCGTCGAAGCAGGGGAGGTCATCGTGGACGAGCGAGGCGCAATGCAAAAGTTCAATCGCCACGGCCGTCGCGTCGGAGGCGATGCGGTCGGGATCGCCGCAGGCGTTGGCGACCGCCAGACAGAGCTGCGGCCGGATGCGGTGGCCCGCCGGAAACACCGCATAATGCAAGGCGGAAGCGAGGAGGGGAGGCGCGCCGGGCCCCCGCGCCAGCGCAACGGCCTGCTCCAGCGCCTCTTCGATCCGCGCGGCAGTCTGCATGGCTTGCCTCCGTCATTTTGTCTAGACGCTCTGACTGTCATTAAATATTGACAGATTTGCCGACTGAGTCAATTGTCTTGCTCCTCTTGGAGCGAACCGCGCAGGCGGAAGGCGAAGACATGCGAACGCAGCGCGTGATTGTGATAGGGGCCGGCGTCGGCGGGCTCGTCGCCGCGCTGCTGCTGTCGGCGCGCGGCTTCGAGGTGACGGTGATCGAGCGCGCCGAGAGCCCGGGCGGCAAGATGCGCGAGGTCGAGGCGGGCGGGCTCAGACTCGACGCCGGCCCGACGGTCTTCACCATGCGCTGGGCGTTCGACGAGATTTTCGACGAGGCGGGCGCGGACTTCGCCAGTCTCCTGCGCCTGCGGCCCGCCGAGATTCTCGCGCGACACGCGTGGCAGGATGGCGCGCGCCTCGATCTGTTCGCCGATTTGGCGCGCAGCGCCGACGCGATCGCCGCTTTGGCGGGGCCTGCCGAGGCCGAGGGCTTTCGCCGCTTCTGCGCGCGGGCGCGGTCGATCTACGAAACCTTGCGCAATTCCTTCATTCTCGCGCAGCGGCCGAGCCCCGTGCGTCTCGTGCGCCGCGCGGGTTTCGGCGGTCTGCCGAACCTCCTGCGCATCTCGCCCTTCACGACGATGTGGGACGAGCTCGGCAAATATTTCCGCGATCCGCGCTTGCGCCAGCTCTTCGGCCGCTATGCGACTTATTGCGGATCGTCTCCCTTCGCCGCGCCGGCGACGCTGATGCTCGTCGCGCATGTCGAAATGGACGGCGTATGGGTCATCGATGGCGGCATGCACAGGCTCGCCTGCGCGCTCGCCGATCTCGCGCAGGCGCGCGGGGCCGACTTTCTCTACGCGCGCAACGTCGCGCGCATCCTGGTGCGGTCCGGCCGCGTCGCCGGCGTCGCGCTGGATAACGGCGAAACCATCGAAGCCGACGCCGTCGTCATGAATGGCGACGTCGCGGCGCTGCGCGCCGGCCTGCTGGGCGCCGACGCCCAGAGCGCCGCCCGCGACGCGCCGGGCGCGCAGCCGTCGCTGTCGGCGATGACGCTGGCGATGCGCGGGCGGGCGACGGGCTTTCCGCTCGTCCGCCACAATGTGTTTTTCTCACGCGATTACCGCGCCGAATTCGACGACATTTTCGCGCGCCGCCGCCTGCCCGCCGCGCCGACCGTCTATGTCTGCGCGCAGGACCGCGACGATGACGACGCGGCGCGCGACGACGAGCGGCTGTTCGCGCTGGTCAACGCGCCCGCTGGAGACGGCGCCGGCGACATTTCGCAGGAGGAGTTCGGCCGATGCGAGGACTCAATGATGCAAACGCTCGCGGATTGCGGCCTGCGGATCAGCGCGGCGGCGACGTCGCGTACGGCCCCGGCGGACTTCGCGCGGCTTTTTCCGGGAACGGGCGGGGCGATCTACGGTCAGGCCTCGCACGGATGGATGGCGTCCTTCACCCGCCCGGGCGCGCGGACGCGTCTGCCGGGTCTTTATCTTGCGGGGGGCAGCGTTCATCCGGGACCGGGCGTGCCGATGGCCGCGATTTCGGGACGGCTCGCGGCCCACTCCTTGACGGCGGATTTGATTTCGACGCGGCCGTCACGCCGGGCGGCTATCGCTGGTGGTATGTCGACGCCGTAAGCGACGACGGCGCATTCGGCTTCACCGTCATCGCCTTCATTGGAAGCGTCTTCTCGCCCTATTACGCCTGGTCCGGCTGGCGCGATCCCTATCGGCACTGCGCGGTGAATGTTGCGCTGTACGGACCGCGCGGCGCGCGCTGGGCGATGACGGAGCGCGGGCGCACGCGCCTGCGGCGGTCGCCAAACGTCCTGGCCATCGGCCCGAGTTCGATGCAATGGCGCGATGGCGCGCTCATCATTCGCGTCGATGAAATCGCCGCGCCGATCCCGAGGCGCATTCGCGGCGAAATCCGGGTCGAGCCGCAAGGGGTCAATGCGCATGCGTTCACGCTCGAAGCGCGCGGCCGTCACGTCTGGCGGCCAATCGCGCCCGCCGCGCGCGCTTCTATCGAGCTGGAGGCGCCTGATCTGCGTTGGCAAGGGCACGCCTATTTCGATACGAACGGCGGCGACGAGCCGCTCGAAAAAGCGTTTTCTTTCTGGACATGGTCGCGCGCGCGCCTGAACGACGGCGCCGCGATTTTCTACGATGCGGAAAGACGCCGGGAAGCGCCCCTGTCGCTCGCGCTTCGCTTCGACGCCGCGGGCGCGGTCTCGACGCTGGAGCCCCCGCCGATCGCGGCCCTGCCGAAGACGAAGTGGCGCGTGCCGCGCTATACGCGCGCCGAGGCGGGCGCGGCGCAGCTGCGGCGCACGCTCGAAGATACGCCATTTTACGCGCGCTCGCTGATCTCGACCCGCTTCGACGGCGACCCGGCCGACTGGGTCCATGAGAGCCTGTCGCTCGATCGCTTCGCCCATCCGCTCGTGCGGCTGATGCTGCCCTTCCGCATGCCGCGGCGCGATTGACGCCTCAGTCGGGCTTGTCGCGCGACTGTTCGCGCCGAAGCCGTTGGCGCGCCTTCTCGGTCGCATGGAGCTGCCAGACGCAGAAAGCGATCAGCAGGCCGAAAGAGAACGCCATTTCCACTAAGCCGTAAGAGGATTCCGGCATTCGCTACTCTCCGAAGCGCTCGGCGCGTTCGAGCCGCTCGAACATCTCCAGCGTGCGAACGAACTGCAGGACGAAACCGGCGGCTTGGGCAGGCGCGCCACGCACGGGCTCGCGCGCGACGGCGTCGACCAGAAACGCAGCGGAGTCGAGCGCCGGGGCCGGCGCGCCGCGCGACAGCCAGGGCGAGAGCGCGACGGCCTTTCCGAGCAAAGCGACCTTGGCGCCGCCGTTCACCCGCGCGCGGTGAGAGATCGAGTCGAAGGCGTGGCGACGGCCGAGCGTGCGGCCGATCTCGGCGTAAAGAAGCGCTGCGGCGAGGATCGCGGGGCGGCAGCTCTTTGGCAGATGCGCGACGCCGCGCCGGGCGCGTGCGTAAAGGAGATCGGCCTCGTCGAGCAAGCGCGCGACGACAGTCTTCACCGCCGGCGTCGCGACCGGCGCGGCAAGAAAGGCGTCGGGATCAATTTCAGCTTCGAGTAGCCAGGCCAGCGGCAGATAGAGGCGGCCGGCGCGCGCATCTTCGCCAACGTCGCGGGCGATATTGGTGAGTTGCATGGCGACGCCGAGATCGCAGGCGCGGGCGAGCGTCGCGGAATCGCGCACGCCCATCATCAGCGTCATCATCACGCCGACGGCGCCGGCGACGCGCATGGCGTAGGCCTGAAGATCGTCGAAAGTCTCGTAGCGCCGCCCTTCGGCGTCCCAGGCCAGTCCTTCGAGCAGCGCTTCCGGCGCGGCACGCGGGATGGCGTAGTCGCGCATGACGTCCGCCATGGCGCGGTCCGCCGGCGCATCCTGCGGGCGTCCCTCGTAAGCCAGGGCGAGACGCGCACGCAGACGTGCGACGGCGTCGAGCGACCCGCCGTCGAGATCGACGGCGTCGTCGGAGAGACGACAGAAGGCGTAGAGTCCGTATGCGGGCTTGCGCACGCGCGGCGGCAACAGCAGCGAGGCGGCGTGAAATGAGCGCGACCCCACGCGGATGGCGGCGGCGCAGTGCGCATGGTCGGCGGCGGTAGCAAAGGAATACTTAGGCGAAAACGGATGCATGCGGCGCCACCTTGTCGAGAATACGCGCCGAGGAAAGCACGCCCGGCAGACCGGCGCCCGGATGCGTTCCCGCGCCGACGAGAAAAAGATTGCGCACGTCCTCGCTCGCATTATGCGGCCGGAACCAGGCGCTCTGCGTCAGAATCGGTTCGAGACCGAAGGCGGCGCCGCGATAGGCGTTGAGATCGGCTTCGAAATTGAGCGGCGTCGTAATGCGGGACGTTACGATCTCCGAGGAGAGGCCGGGCAGAACGCTGGCTTCCAGAAAGGCGGCGATACGGCGTCGATAAGACGGCGCGATCTCGGACCAGTCCTGTCCGCCGTCGAGATTGGGAACGGGCGAGAGCACGTAAAAGGCGTCGCATCCGGGCGGCGCCAGGGAAGGGTCCGTCGCCGTCGGCCGATGCAGATAAAGGCTGAAATCCTGCGCGAGAATCTTTCGCTCGAAAATATCCTTCAGCAGTTCGCGATACCGCGGCCCCATCAGGATGGTGTGATGCGCCACGTCGTCGTAGCGCCGGCGCGTCCCGAAATACCAGAGGAACAGGCTCATCGAATAGCTGGCGCGGGCGAGCTTGCGGTCGCTCCAGCGTCGGCGCGCCGAAGCGGGAAGGAGATGGCGATAGGTCCAGGCGGAATCGGCGTTGGAGACAACGATGTCGGAGTGGATTGTCTCCCCGTCCGCAAGGCGAACGCCGCGCGCCGCGCCTCTTTCGACGATGATCGACTCGACGTCGCAGCCATAGCGGATGTTTCCGCCCTGCCCGTCGATGAGGTCGACGAGGCCCGACACCAGCGCCCCCGTGCCGCCCATGGCGAAATGCACGCCCCAGCGATTTTCGAGCGCCGCGATCAGACAATAGATCGCGCTGGCGCGAAACGGGTTGCCCCCGATCAGCAGCGGATGAAAGCTGAAGATGGTGCGCAGACGCTCGTCTCGGAAATGTTGCGAGACCAGCGCATAGACGCTGCGGTAGCCCTGCAGCCGGATGAGATCCGGCGCGATGCGCGCCATGTCGAGCGGCGACGAAAAGGGAACGTCGCCGAGCTGTTCGAAACCAATGCGGCAGATTTCTCGGCTCGCTTCCATGAAGCGCATGAAGCCGTCGACGTCGGCGGGCGAAAAGCGCGCGACCTCGGCGCGCATCGCCGCCATGTCGCCGCTATAATTAAAGCAGGCGCCGTCGTCGAAGCGAATGCGATAGAAGGGCGACATCGGCTTCAGTTCGACGTCGTCCGCCATGCGGCGCCCGCACAACGCCCAGAGCTCCTCGAAAAGAAACGGGGCCGTGACGATGGTTGGGCCGGCGTCGAAAGTAAAGCCGTCTTGACGATAGACATAGGCGCGCCCGCCGGGCGCGTCGCGCTTCTCCAGCACCGTGACCCGATAGCCCCGCGCCCCCAGGCGGATGGCGGCCGCAAGCCCGCCAAATCCGCCGCCGATCACCACGGCCCGCGCTCGGGCCGCTGGCGTCTTCGGGAAGCGCTCGGCAAGTGTCAACATAAGTGGACAGTAGCGCGCGCGGCTGGAATGATCAAGCCGGATTGACAGCCGCACAGCCGCGCCTTCGCCGGAACACCTCCGGTTCACGTGGGTTGATCCCGCGCCAAACGAGCGGAGGAGGCCTCGATGACTGAAGGAAATTTTGCATGGCTGTTGCCTGTCTGGCTGATCGGCGCGCCCTTCTTGATCGGGCTGGTCGAGTATTTCAGACTGCCGAAAAGCCAGCGCTAGGGGCAGGCAGTGAACCCACACGGCCGCGGCGGCGCACAGCGGCGCGCGTCACGTGGAGGGTTCGCGCGGCTGCCTGGCCAAAGGGAAACACGGTCTTGAGAAGCTGCGCGCCTAACATGCGCGCAGCTTTTTCTTTGTGCATTTCACACCAAGCCGGCTTTACAGGCGGGCGCGGAGAAGGCCGGAGCAGGCGATCGAACTAAGCTTCTTCTTTTTTCTTCGAAAATGCGATTGGAGATAATGCGCGCCGGCGCGCGTCAAGCCGTGAACGAGCGCCATGGGCGGGCGATCGCCTGCTGCGGGAATTACAGGAAACGCTTATGCCGATCTTTCCCGCTCAACATTACCGATAAATCGTGAAGACACGCCCCAGCCCGTAAATTTATATGCAGGCGGATCGTCTCTCCCATAAAGCGCGGCAAGCGCTCCCAAGGAAGCGACCTTCAACGAACCACGACGGCTCCAGAAGAGCGTGGACCGTCTTTACGAGGCGACGTCGCCCTTACAAGAAGCCTTAAACCGGCCTTGCGGGACGTCGCAGGAGGACTCGTCGATGAGGAAATTCCTGAATTCCGTTTCCCTGCTGTCGGTCTTGATCGCGACGCCCTTCGCGATGACGATGGCGGCGCGAGCCGAAGACCGGCTCGAGGCGCTCACCAAGAGCGAAGACAATTGGGCGATGCAGGGCAAGAACTACAGCGCCAACCATTACAGCACGCTGACCCAGGTTAACGCCGAGAATGTCAAGAACCTGAAGGTCGCCTGGTCGTTCTCGACCGGGCTGCTGAGCGGCCACGAGGGCGCCCCGATCGTCGTCGACGGCAAGATGTATGTCCATACGTCCTTCCCCAACAACACTTTCGCGCTCGATCTCAGCGATCCGACGCGAATCCTGTGGCAGCACAAGCCCAAGCAGAACGCCGCCGCGCGCGCTGTCGCCTGCTGCGACATCGTCAATCGTGGCCTTGCTTATTGGCCGGGCGACGGCAAAGCGCCCGCGCTGATCATCAAGACGCTCCTCGACGGCAATGTCGTCGCGCTCAACGCGGAGACGGGACAGGAATATTGGAAGGTCGAAAACTCCGATTTCAAGGTCGGCTCGACGCTGACCGTCGCCCCACATGTTTACAAAGACGTCGTCCTGATCGGCAGTTCGGGCGCAGAACTCGGCGTGCGCGGCTATATGACGGCCTATGACGTTCGCACCGGCGAGCAGAAGTGGCGCGCCTATGCGACGGGTCCGGACTCCGACGTGCTGATCGGCGACGACTTCAACAAGGCCAATCCGCATTACGGCCAGAAGGGCCTCGGCACCTCGACCTGGGAAGGCGACGCCTGGAAGATTGGCGGCGGCACCAACTGGGGCTGGTTCGCCTTCGATCCGGGCACGAACCTCGTCTATTACGGCAGCGGCAATCCGGCGCCGTGGAACGAAACCATGCGCCCGGGCGACAATAAATGGACGATGACCATCTGGGGTCGCGACCTCGAGACCGGCCAGGCCAAGTTCGGCTATCAGAAGACGCCGCACGACGAGTGGGACTATGCGGGCATCAACTTCATGATGCTCTCGGAGCAGAAGGACAAGGAAGGCAAGCTGCGCAAGCTCCTGACCCATCCGGACCGCAATGGCATCGTCTACACGCTCGACCGCACCGACGGCACGCTGATCTCCGCCGACAAGATCGACGACACGGTCAATGTCTTCAAGAAGATCGACCTCAAGAGCGGCCAGCCGGTGCGTGATCCGGAATATGGCACGCGCATGGACCATCTCGCCAAGGACGTCTGCCCCTCGGCGATGGGCTATCACAACCAGGGTCTCGACTCCTATGATCCGACCAAGGAGCTGTTCTTCCTCGGCGTGAACCACATCTGCATGGATTGGGAGCCCTTCATGCTTCCCTACCGCGCGGGGCAGTTCTTCGTCGGCGCGACGCTCAATATGTATCCGGGTCCGAAGGGCGATCGTCAGAAGGCCGAGGGCCTTGGCCAGATCAAGGCCTACAACGCCATCACCGGGCAGTTCAAATGGGAGAAGATGGAGCGCTTTGCGGTTTGGGGCGGCACGGCCGCGACCGCCGGCAACGTCGTCTTTTATGGAACGCTCGACGGCTTCATCAAGGCTCGCCACAGCGACACCGGCGAATTGCTCTGGAAGTTCAAACTGCCCTCGGGCGTCATCGGCCATCCCATCGTCTATCAGCACAAGGGCGTTGAATATGTCGCCATCCTGTATGGCGTCGGCGGTTGGCCGGGCGTTGGTCTCGTGTTCGACCTCCAGGATCCGACGGCTGGTCTCGGCGCGGTCGGCGCGTTCAAGCAGCTCGCCAATTATACGCAGATGGGCGGCGGCGTCATGGTGTTCTCCCTCAACGGCCAGGGCCCCTACGATAATCTGAGCCTCGGCGAATACAAGGCAAACTAGTCTCCTCCCGCTTGCAATAGCGATTGTGAGGCGCTTGCTCGGACGCACCCCCATGCGTCCGCGCAATGCGAGGCAAAATGACGGAAGAAGTAAAAATGTCGCGTGTCATCCGCTCGTCCATCAGGTTCGGCGCCGCTGCTTTGGCGATGCTTGGAGCCGCCAGCGCATCCGCCGCCTCTCTCGGCGTCTCCGGCGACGCCGCGGCCAGCGCTTCGGCGCAGTCGGCGTTGTCGGCGCCGGCCGCCGATCCCAACGTGCTGCGCATTTGCGCCGCGAAGAATCAGCCGCCCTTATCGATGGAAGACGGCTCAGGCCTCGAGAACAGGATTGGCGTCGCGCTTGCCGACGCCATGAAGCGCAAAGCGCAATTCGTCTGGTCCGATCGCCCGGCGATCTATCTTGTTCGCGACTATCTCGACAAGAATCTTTGCGATGTGATCGTCGGTCTCGACACGGGCGATCCGCGCGTCTCGACGTCCAGGCCCTATTATCGCACCGGCTACGTCTTCGTGACGCGAGCCGATCGCGATCTCGACGTGAAGTCTTGGAACGACGCGCGACTCAAGAAGGTCGGTCATATCGTCGTCGCCTTCGGGTCGCCCGGCGAAGTCCTCCTCAAGGACAAGGGGCAATATGAAGACAATATGGCTTATCTCTATTCGCTGGTGAACTTCCGATCGGCGCGGAATCAGTACACGCAGATCGACCCGAGCCGAATGGTTGGAGAGGTCGTGAACGGCTCTGCCGAAATCGCGGTCGGCTTTGCGCCGGACGTAGCGCGCTACGCGAAAGAGTCGACGACGCCGTTGCGCATCACCCTTATCGAGGACGATGCAGCCAAGAGCAACGGCGAAAAGGTTGCGCAGCGCTTCGATCAGTCGGTTGCGGTCCGACGCGACGACAAGGCGTTGCTCGCCGCGGTCGATGCGGCGCTCGTTTCGGCCAAACCCAAGATCGAGGAAATTCTCAAGGCGGAAGGCGTGCCGCTTCTCCCCCTCGGCCAATAGATGAGCGGCGATTACTGAACAGGAAGCAAAAACGTGTCGAACCATAAGAAAAGCGCGGCCCGCATCATCGGCGCCTCGATCGGCGGCATCCTCGCGGCGACGGCGCTGGCGCAATCGGCCATCGCGTTTAGAAACACCATCACCGGCGAAGTGCTGAATTTCAGCGACGCGCTGCCAGAAGGGAAAGACACGCCGGCGGTCAAGGAATTCATGTCGACCGGCAAAAATCCTTATAATGAGGACGTAAGCTGCCTGAAACAGGGAGAGCAGATTTTCCTCTCGGCCTGTTCCGGCTGCCACGGTCATCTCGCCGAAGGCAAGATCGGCCCCGGCCTCAACGACGCTTATTGGACCTATCCGCAGAACGAGACCGACGAGGGGCTCTTCTCAACGATCTACGGCGGCGCCCAGGCGTCGATGGGGCCGCAATATCAGAATCTTCAGCTCGACGAGATGCTGAAGGTCATGGCCTGGATTCGTCATCTGTTCAAGGAGGCGCCGGAAAAGGCGACCTGGCTGACGGACGCCCAGCGCAAAGCCTTCAAGCCTTACGGCGGCCATGAGGAGCTGCCGGAAAATCCCCCCGGCAAATGTCAGGTCAAGAAATAAGGCCAGAATCCGCGCAGTGTTCCGCCCCCATCGGCCGGAGGCGCAATCAAAGAGGCTCTTGCCTCACAAATGGAGGAACCAGGGATGCGTAAGATCCATGTCGCCGCGGCGCTTGCCGTCGGCATTGTCTTCGGCGCCGGGAGCGCGCTCGCCTATGACGGGACGAAGTGCAAGTCGCCCGGCAACTGCTGGGAGCCCAAGCCCGGCTTCCCCGAAAAGGTGGAAGGCTCGAAATACGATCCCAAGCACGACCCGAAGGAGCTCGCCAAGCAGCAGGCGTCGATCCAGAGCATGGAAGAGCGCAACAAGAAGCGAGTCGAAAACTTCAAGAAGACCGGCAAATGGGAATATGACGTGAGCAAGATCGCTCAGTGACGGCATTCGCCGCGTCCATGACGCGACGAAGGTAAGCGGCCACGATCTGGACTAAGGCGTTATTCGGCAACAGCGCGCTTTTAGTCTTTTCCCGAGATCGTGGCCGCCTTTTTTGGCGATGCTCTAAGGTTTGCGCCTTGAATCGGGTCTCACACACGAAGCGAAATCTCGAGGAATGGCGCGACCGCGCGCTTGCATTCGAGCTGGAAGTCCAAAAAGCGGTCGTCGGCCAGGCGCGCGTGATCAGGCTCGTGACGGTGTGCATCTTCGCGCGTGGCCATGTCATGATCGAAGGCGACGTCGGCGTCGGCAAGACAACGCTGCTGCGCGCCGTTTCCCGTGCGTTAGGCGGGGACTTCACCCGTGTCGAAGGCACAGTCGACATGATGCCGAGCGATATTTTATATCACACTTATCTCGGCGACGACGGTCGCCCACGCGTTGAAGCCTCGGAGCTCCTACGCCTCGCCGAGACGCTGCCGGTCTTCTTCTTCAACGAGATCAATCGCGCGCGGCCGCAGGTCCATTCGCTGCTTTTGCGTCTGATGGCAGAAGGAAGCGTCACGGCGTTCAACCGCTTATATCGCTTTCCCTATCTCCAGGTCTTCGCGGACCGCAATATGGTCGAACGCGAGGAGACATTCGAACTGCCGGCCGCCGCACGCGATCGCTTCTTCATGGAAATTCCCATGGGCGCGCCGAGCGACCCGGAGGCGCGGCGCAAGCTCGTTTTTGATCCAGCCTTCCAGGATGTGGACGCGCTTCTCGAGCGTGTCGCGCCCGGCACGGTGGATTATCGCGAGATCGGCCGGGCTGCGCGTGCGATTCAGGAGACCGTGACGGCGAGCGGCGCTCTCGAAAGCTATGTGCTGGCGCTCTGGGCAGGCCTTACGCAACCCGCTTCCATCGGCATAACCCTGCGGGATATCGACGTCTCGACGCTTGTCAAAGGCGGCGCCAGTCCGCGCGGGCTCGCTACGCTGGCGCGCGCGGCGCGCGTGCGCGCCTGGCTGGAAGGCCGAGACTATTTGACGCCGGACGATATCAGAGACGTTTTTTTCGAGGTCATGGCGCATCGCATCTTCGTCGATCCGATCTACGCTTTGCGCGGCGAGGAGCCAGTGAAGCAACTCTGCCAAGCTGTCTTCGAAGCGACTCCGGTCCCATGACGATGCAAACCGACATCATGTACCGTCCGAGCGGGCGCTTCCGGTCCAATCATGCCGGCGCGCATGTATCGAGCGAGGTCGGCGGCTTCGGCGTATTTCGCGATCAGACGCCTTTCTTGCGCTACCCCGACGCCAGACGCATCGACCTGCGTGCGACCTTGCGCGATCCCTTCGGCGAGACCCATGTCCGGCGCTTCGAACAGCGGAGCGCGATCGATGTCTACGCCGTTGTCGACCTTTCCGCGTCCATGAGTTTCGTCGGCGCCGTCGACCGATTCGCAGTCGCCTGCGATATCTGCGCGGCCCTTGCCTTTTCCGCGACGAGGCTCGGCGACCGTTTCGGCCTTATCGCCGGGGGCGATGTCGTGAGCGCGCGCGTGTTTTGCCCCGCGACGCGATCTCGACACGCGGCGCTTCGAGCCGTTGACAAGCTTCGAGAAGAGAGTCCCGCGGGCGCGAGCGTGGAGGGTTTGAAAGACGCCGCAAAACGGCTTGGCGCGGCGCGCAAGCTCGTGCTGCTCATCTCCGACTTTCGCTGGTCGACGCGGCTGACGCGGAGCGTCTTCGATCTGCTCGCCCTTCATGACGTCCTGCCGGTTGCGCTCGTCGACTCTTGCGAACTCGATCCGCCACGCTGGGGCCTGCTCGAGTTACGCGATCCGGAGACCGCGCGGCGGCGTCTGATGGTGATGAGGCCAGCTCTGCGCGAGAAATGGATCGACGCAGAGGCGAGGCGTAGAGACCGATTGATCCAGCTGGCGGCCGGACGCCTTCGCCCGCCGATCTTCATCGAGAATCGCTTCGATCCCAGGTCCCTCAGCTCGCGCCTGATGACGGCGTGAGGCGCGTCATGCGTATCGTGCTTCCGCTCATCGTCGCGCTCGTCTGGGCTCTTCCGGTCGAGGCGCGTGACTTCCGCGTCAAGATCCACTCTGCCAGGCCGTTCGGCTATTTCGTCGGCGACCTGATCCACGCGCGGGCGGAGATCGTGGGGCCGGCGGAGGCCACACTGTTCGTTTCGTCGCTGCCTCGGCCCGGACCGCTCGGGATTTCGCTGGATATCAAGGATGTTGGCGTTCGCACGACGGCTGACGGCTCCCAAAGGCGATGGGAGATCGACCTCGTCTATCAAAACTTTTACGTCGCGCTCGATGTCCGCCATATCGAGATCCCTCCCTTAGATTTACGCTTCGACGACGAGACCGTTACGGTTCCCGCCTGGAGCGTCGGCGTTGCGCCCTTGCGCGAAATCGCGCCTGCGAAGCAGGACCGCGCCGAAGATGATTTGCGCCCCGATACGCCGGTGGTCTTTGCCGACGAGACTCGGCCAAAGCGCCTTGCGCTCTCCTTCGCAGCGCTCTCTCTCCTTGCGCTCGCAGCCGTCGCGCGAGATCGCGCCTGGCCGCCATTCCAAAAAAGGCGCGCGCGCATCTTCAATGCCCTGGCCCGCGAACTCGCTACGCAATCAAATTCCGACGTCCGGTCTCTCCGGCGCGCCTTTCAAAGCATGCATCGTGCGATTGATCGCGCCAATGGAGGGGCGCTGCTGGCCGAAGATGTTTCGGCCTTCTTGTCTCGGCGATCGGAATACGCGGCATTGAAGCCGTCCTTCGACCGCTTCTTCTCGGCCTCGCAAATCGCCTTCTTCTCCGCCAAGGGCGATGGGGCGGACGATTACGGGTTCACGGAGCTTCTCAAATTCGCGAAAGCGCTCGCTCGCCAGGAGCGCGCGCAATGACGGCCTTAAGCTTCGATCGTCCCGAATTGCTCTTGCTCGCGCCGGCCGCTGTCGCGGCGCTTCTGAAATCCGTATTGCGCGGGTCCACAATTTCGTCTCTGAACGGCGTTCCCGCTGACGCGCTGTCGACGCTTGTCGCAGCATCTTTGAAATTCCTCGGCCTCGCAGCGCTTCTTGCAAGCCTCATTGGGTCCGCGGGGCCATTTTTCGCGGGTGAAGAGATCGAGCGCATCGCCGAGGGCGCGGAGATCGTCATGCTGATTGATCGTAGCGGCAGCATGAATGAAACTTTTGCAGGCAGGAATCCCTCGGGAGGCGAGGAGTCCAAAGCCGCAGCCGCCAAGCGCATCCTGAAAGCATTCGTCGACAACCGCCGGCGCGATCTTGTCGGGGTCGTCGCCTTTTCGACGTCGCCGATGCTGGTCACGCCGCTCTCCGATCACCCGAGTATGACCAAGGCGGCGATTGACGCGATGGATCGTCCTGGTCTCGATTACACGAATATTGCGCGCGGTATCGCCATGGCGCTGTCGGTGCTTCGCGCAAGCGACGCCGATCATTCACGCGCAATTCTTCTCGTCTCGGATGGCGCGGGCCTGATCGATCCGAAAATCCAGGACGATCTGCGTGCGGATTTTCGCAAGACGCATGTCAACCTCTATTGGCTCTTCCTGCGCACCGAAGGAACCCGGGGGATCGACGGCGCCCCCGAAGGCGACGCCGAAACGCCGCAGGCGGCGCCGGAGCGGCATCTTGATCTCTATTTCAAATCGCTCGGCGTGACTTATCGCGCGTTCGAGGCGGAAGGGGCGAAAGCGATTGAGGAAGCCTTGCGCCAGATCGATCGACTCGAACGGCGGCCTATGCACTATTTGGAGAAGCTCCCCCGTCGTGACCTGAGCGGCCTGCTTTTCGCCACGGCGCTCGGCGCGACGGCTTTGCTTCTCATCGCCAAATCCGCGGAAACACGCCTGTCGCCCCCGAGGAGGGCGTTGTGATCGAAGCCCTTCGCGCGAAATTGGTCGAGGTCTGGCGCGCGCAGCGCTCCCTACTCCTCGTCGTCGCCTGCCTTGGATTTGCGCTGGCGACGGGCTTCGAATGTATCGAATGGCGGCGCGCAATCATGACCAACGACGTGATCGAGGGCCTTCGCGCTGGGCGAGACATACGCGTCGATCCTCAAGCGCGGCCGGAAGCGCTGCTGGCGCGCATCGCCTTCCTCACGAAGCGCAATGAACTCGACCAGGCGCGCGGCCTTCTGGAAGCTTTGGATCATGCCGGCGACGCGCAGACGCGCGCGCCGGGGCATTATCTTCTCGCGAATGCACTGCTGCTTTCGGCGCTGGAGCATCTCGAGAAATTGGAGCTCGACGCCGCCAGTCCTTTCGTCAATCTGTCCAAGCGCGAGTATCGCCGCGCGCTCCAGCTAGACCCGGAATTCTGGGACGCCAAATTCAATATTGACGTGGCGGCGCGGCTCCTGCGCGACTTTCCGGATTATGAGCGAAAGAGCGGCGATGAACTCAGCGCCGATCCCAATAAGCTCTGGACAGACATTCCAGGTAAGCCGAAAGGCCTGCCCTGATGCGTCCGGACTTCCGCGATCTCCGCTTGATTCTGCTGGCGCTGGCGGCGGGACTTCTCATCATGACGTTGGTGACGCCGCAATGGCGGGCCGCGCGATCGAGTTACGACCTTCTTGCAGTTGTCGACATCACCGGCAGCATGAATGTTCGTGACTATGCCGCCGCGGGAAAGCCAATCAGCCGTCTGGAAAGAGTCAAGGCCGCCTTGCGGGCGCTGATCGCTGGCCTGCCTTGCTCTTCGCGGGTGGCGCTTGGCGTCTTCACCGAGCGTCGACCTTTCCTGTTGTTCGAACCGGTCGACGTCTGTGAGGATTTCTCGCCTCTCGAAGCAGCGATCGCGGCGCTCGATTGGCGCATGGCTTGGGAGGGCGACAGCCGCATCTCTGCGGGCCTGTTCCGCGCCATCGACATGGCGCGAGAATTGAAGACCGACTTGCTGTTTTTCACGGACGGTCAGGAGGCCCCGCCGCTGCCGGCGTCGGGCGGCCCCGTTTTCGAAGGCAAAGCGGGAGAAACGCGCGGGTTGATCGTTGGAGTCGGCGGTTACGAACTCTCGCCTATCCCAAAATTCGACGACAGGGGACGCGAAGCCGGGTTTGTCGCGATCGACGAAGTGCCGCACGAAAATCGCTTCGGCCTGCCGCCCAAGGACGCCGAGCAGCGCAAAGGCTATAATGCGCGCAACGCGCCATTCGGCGCGACGGCCGCGATCGGCGTGGAGCATCTTTCCTCCGTGAAAGAGGCGTATCTGCGTACGCTCTCGGAGAAGACCGGCCTGGGCTACGTCCATCTCGACGACAAGGCCGGTTTGCTCGACGCCTATCTCGCCGCCGGCGCGTCAAAAACGCGCGCAGGCCTCCTTGATCTGCGGCCCTTTCTCGGCGGCGCATCCGCTCTCTGCCTATTCGGCGTCTTTTCGGTCGCTCCGCTTTTCGAACGCTTCGCGCATAGACGGCGGTTGGCCTGAAATAAGAACGAGGGAGAATAAACATGAGAACATCACTGTCGCTGATCGCCTTGCTGTTCGCCGCGCCAGCGCTTGCGCACGGGCCGACGCCGATCAAAGTCGATGAAACCATTCTCATCGCCGCCGATCCCAAGACCGTGTGGGCGGTCGCAGGGAAATTTGACGGACTCGCCGCCTGGCATCCGGACGTCCAGGCCGTGAAGGCTACGGGTGGCGACGCGGCGGGCGCCGAGCGCGACGTGACGCTCAAGAAGGGCGGGGCGCTGAAGGAAGGTCTCGACGAATATGACGCGGCTGCGCACAAGCTCTCCTGGCGCATGTCCGATCCCAATCTCGAGGCGATGCCCGTCAGTTCCTATTCGCTGACCTTCACAATCGAGCCGGCGGCGGGCGGCGGCAGTCAGGTGAAATGGTATGGGCGGCTCTATCGCGGCGACACCAGCAACGAGCCGCCGGAAAATCTAAACGACGACGCGGCGCGCGCGGCGATCGCCCTTTATCTCCACAACGGGCTCGAGGGGCTCAAGAAGAAGATCGAAGGCAAGTAGCGTGACGCGATCCACCCTCGCCAAAGCAGGGCTTGCGCTTGTGGGGCGTCTTCTCCGCGCCGCTTGCGGCGGAGAGGAGCGCGCCAGCGCTCCCCAAGCCAAATGTTGGCGGACGACGGGCGCGGCGAGGGCTATGCGGAAATCCTATTGGGGCTTCGTAAGTGGCGAAGGCGGCAGGCCAGCGTCAGACCTGTGGAGAGCTTTGCCCGCATTCTTACAACTTGCGCCACAAGGGGGTCGCGCGCGAAGACGCACTGAGTCGGCTTTCCGCGCGTTATCGAGACGCCAAAGCGATTCCGGTGAACCAGGCGCTCACACCAGTTTCATCGCAACCTTGTTTTCAACCGCGATGCGGAGGAGGTCCGCTTTCGAGCGCGCTCCAAGCTTGCGCTTGAGCAGGATGCAATTGTTCGCGACCGTCTTATACGAGACCTTCAAGATGTGCGCGATCTCGGTCATGTCCTTGCCACTGGCGAGATTGCGCAGGATCTCGATCTCCCGGCCATTTAACGCGTCCAGCGGATTCTTGGTCAGGCTCTGATCGGCGAAAGCCAGTCTGAGCGCCAGATTGTTGGAGAGAAAGCGTTCCCCCGCTTCGACCGATCGAATCGCCTTGATGAAGATCTTAGGATCTTCGCTTTTCGCCAGATAGCCCCGCGCGCCCCGTTCGATCGCGCGGGCTGCAAAAACCGGATCGTCGTTCATGGTGAAGACAATGACTCTTGCGCCGGGGTTGCGCTTCAGCAACAGACGAAGCAGTTCGAAGCCGGAGACGCCGGGAAGATTGATGTCCAGCACCACCACATCCGGAGCGGTCGAAGCGTATTTTTCCAGCGCTTCGTCAGCATTGTGGGCCTCGAACACTTCGATGTCCTTTTGCCCCGAGAGCATGCCTCGGCAGCCCTCGATCACCATCGGATGGTCGTCGACGATCAGAATGCGCATGACGATTTTTCTTGCTGTGAGCCTCTATCTTTGTTGTGAAAAGCCTGCGCGGTGTCAATCGTCTTGTGGCGACTTCGAGGCCATTCTTTCCCGGGCGACGGCATGATCTCTCTGAAGGCAGGGTTGAGCTGGCTCATCGGCCTGGCGCTGCTGGCGACGCTCCTGATCAATCTCACAATTCAGTTGATGCACGCCGGACCGCGCGTTCGCGCCGAGGCAGGAAGTAATCTCCGTCTTGCCAGGGAATTTGTCCTGACAACGATTGCAACTCTTCCCGATAGCGAAGATCCCGCACCGGCGTTGCGCAGGCTTTATGCAAATCTCGGCAGCCTGCGTCACGTCGACATCAGGATACTCGAACGTGGTGAAGCGCCGCCCGCGCTGTGGCCTCGAAGCGGCGACGCTTCCGATGACGATCCGCCCGCATGGTTCGTCAAGATGGTCGATGTCCCGCCACCACGGGTCATCATCGTTCCAATCCGCATCCACGACCGCGAATTTGGCGGCGTGGCGATCGTCTCCAATCCGCTCGACGAACTCGGGGAGATCTGGTCCGATATGACGCGGCTCGCATCGATCAGCCTTATGGTGACCCTTGCGATCATCGTTCTCATGCTCGTCCTCGTGCGATTTTCGCTCGCGCCTTTTTCTGCCCTGCAGGCCGGTCTCGCGGATTTGGAGACCGGTAAGAGCGGCGTCAGGATCGCACCGGGCGGCGCCTCGGAGTTTCGAAACATTTCCAGCGCGCTCAATTCACTGGCGACGACGCTCGATCGGGTGCGTCAGGAAAACCGCGATCTCGTCAACCAACTCATCGACATTCAGGACAGCGAGCGCAAGGAAATCGCCCGGGACCTCCACGACGAAGCCGGACCATGTCTCTTCTCGATCCGCGCGGCGTCCGCTTCGCTACAGGAAGCAGTTGCTCAATCTCCGCCCAATACGGCGCGAATCCAACAAATCTGCGCGATCGTCGACACGGCGAGCGAAACGCTGCAGCTGTTGATCGGGGGGCTGCTCGGAAGATTGCGGCCGAAGGGCCTGTCCGAACTCGGGCTCGAGGCGGCGCTCAAGAGTCTTTTCGCCTCCTGGTCGCTCGGCCATCCAGAGGTCGAGTTACGGCTGTTGGCGCCACATGATTTGTCATCGCTCGACGAAACGACCGCCTTCACCGCGTATCGCGTCGTTCAGGAGAGCGTCACCAATATCTTTCGACACGCCAAGGCGAGTTGGGCTCAGGTGCGCATCGAATTCGGATGGGAGAGGATCGAAGAGCGGGGCGAAAGCGAAGCGGACGAGCTCCCGAGATTGACCCTGGTTGTCGAGGACAATGGAATTGGCGTTTCGGAACAACGTCGGTCGGGGATGGGCTTGCTCGGGATGCGCGAACGTGTGCAGGGACGAGGCGGCACGATGAAAGTCGAGCGACGCGCGCAGGGCGGCACACGGGTGATCGTCGCGCTCCCGATCGGCGATGAAGAAGAGCCGGACCGCCGGTAGGGCGTTCCTGGGACGCACATCTTTGAGTGGGAAAATGTGGAAAAAGCGATGGGGGAATTTTCAGGCTGATTGAACCGCCCCTGGTCGTTATTTTGAGGCGAGGGCTTTGTCTCAAGCCCGCCCAAAGGAGGAAATCATCATGACCTGGTCAAACCCGTTGATCGTCGAAGTATGCGTCGGCATGGAAATCACCAGCTACGAGTCGGCTGAAATCTGAGCCGTAGACGACTCCGCTCGCGACGTGGCTGTAGCTGCGTCGCGACGAAGTTGTCGCGGGGACGAATGCGGTCCGCGTCCCGGTCTACCGAGCCCTTGTCCTGGTATTCAGTTCGAGATCTCTTTGTGCGTTCAAACAGATTGAATAGCGTCGCTTTCTTCTTGCGTTCGATCGACCACCCCTCGCTGGCAAGCTGTTCGTGAACCCACGCACCCGGTATTTCGGCGACGGCAGACAAACATGCAGGCGCTGCAGCGCGCCTTAGCAAGGCGTTTCGTCCCTGTTTTGGCGTTTAGCCGTTACCGCAAGCCCGATGGTTTCGCCGTCTCTGTCTCCCATGTGTCAGGCCACGGGCGACAAGCCGTCGTATAAAAAACTTTGCAGGCTCCTCTGCCGCAACTCCCGGCCCGCTCCATCTATAGCGATAGCTCTAGGAGAGTGAGATGCAGGTCACGCTGACCATCGACCGGGCCGACGCGGAAATGCTCTTACGAAGCTTAGAGCATCGACACGAGCGCTTGTGCGATATCCGGCGGCAGCTTTGCGAGCCGGATCCTCAGGATGAGCTCGAGCGTGAGGAGGCTGCCTTTTTCCAAGAGGAGGACGCGGCCGTCGCACGCGCCATCAGCGCGTTGCGCACGCTCCTGGCTGTCAGGCCCGCAGAATGAAGGATGCCGTTCATGGACGGCAAAGGCATCTCGTGACTGCGTCTGCGCCGCACCCCGACACGCCGCCAATGGCGTGTGTGCGATGTCTCGATATCGCCGATCGCTGGTTGACCTCGTGCGGCGGGGGCCAGTGCAACGCGGCGTTCCTCACATTCGCCAGCTTCTCCGATGAAAGCCTTGCCGACCAGTGCATCTCTCGGTGGGGCCTGGACCAGCCTCAGGGGGAGGACAACGATTTAACCTGGTTCGAGGCGCACGAGGCAGACCGGGATTTGCTGATCTGGGCTTTCTCGGCGCTACGCGCGTTCGCCACCCAAACAAATCGTCCGCCAGGCTGATTTCAAGCGGCGCCCCGCAAGCCGCATCGTAGCCTCCGGCCGTTGCACGGCGCTCTGAGCCGCCCGCGCCGGACGACCGCCCGCGCATGACGCAGGCGGTCACATGATTATGGCTGCTGCTATTTATCTTAGGCTATCGGCAAGACCGCAGGGCCGAAGACCGCAAGTAATCACCAGCGGCGCCAATACGGCCTGCGCCAGCCCCAGCCGCCCCATTGGCCGCCGCGACGGCAACCGCCCCAGGGTCCGCGATGCCCATAAGGGCCGCATCCGCCGTATACTTTTTCAACCGGCGCATCGACGCCGTCCATCTTTTGGAGGGGCATCGCCTGCGCCGCTCCCGGGCCAAACGCAAATGCAAGACCGACGCTCAAGGCGACTGAAACAAGAAAAGATCTAAAGCTCATTCAAACCTCCCAAGCGGACAACGGGTCAACGCTATTAAGAGCCTGTCCGCGCGTGCGAATTTACAACGGACACAGACGGGCGCCATTGAAATCTGGCGGGAAGGTAAAAGCCGCGGCCGAGCGCAAGGCGCTCCGCCGAAACCATCGACCGGACGCATTTTCGCGTCTCGACCTCGGTTGAATTCTGCTGGCGATCTCGATGCTGTTCCAGCGCAAGCGCGGCGGGCGCGTTATTGAAGTCTTCACTATGAACACATCAAATGCAACGCAACGGGTTAACCAATTTCATCTTGGTGTTACAGTTTACCATCCCGTCGCGTTTCGAAGGTGCAACATGTTCCTGCGTTCTGCTTCGATCGTCGCGACCCTGGCGACAGCATTGTCCTCATGCGCAAGCGTCACTGAATCGAAGGGGCAGTTTCCCGATCGCTCATTTTTCGCCCTTTACAATGAGCGTTGCGACTGCCCCGATCAGAATAAGTCAAGAGTCTCGACCTCCTACCCCGACGCCGCTTCCGCAACGGCAGACTGGCTGAACGCCGAGATGCGCCCGTAAGTCGCCTGCAGAGCCTGCTGCGGGGCCAGTGCGCGACAGCATCGAGCGCCAAAGGACGGGCCGCGAGTTATCGCTGCTCAACCGACGCAGGCGCTTATGGAACGCATACTTGCTGCTGTGATCGCCATTGCCGCTGCTTTTTTTCTGTCGCCACGGCGTCTGGCCCGATGGCGCATCCGTGACCGCAGGCGATCACAGAGTCGTCTTGCCGGAGGACTTAAAATGGCGACTCAATCCCGGTTTTCACGAGGAAGAGCAGACAGCCGACCACGGCGCCAATCACCGTGCCGTTGATTCTGATGAATTGCAGGTCATTGTCCACGGCGCGCTCGATGAGCTCGGCGAAGGCCTTGCTTTCATAGCTTCCCACGACTTCCGCAATGCGCTCGACGAGCGCGTTCTGAAGCGGCAGAAGCTCCATGCCGACAGAGGCGAGCACGGCGTCGAGCTCCTGTTGCGTCTTGGCGTCCGCGCGCAAGCGTTCGCCTAAGGCGGCCAGAACGCCGGCGACGGCCGCCCGCCGCTCTTCATCAGCGCCTTTGCGGCCGTGGGCGCGGGCGTCGAACAGCGATGCAAGCCAGACTTCGAAGTTCGGGCTTTCGATCATCCGCGCGACCCAGTCCTGCAGGCGGTTCGCATTTTCGCGCGAGAGAAGCGCAGTCCTGATCCTCGCCTGCGCGGTGTCGATCAGGACTCTCCGCGAGGCGTTGTTCTTGTCGCTCAGCTCTCGCAACAGCCGCTCCAGACCCTCCAGAATTGCGCGCATGACTTGCCGATCGAAGCTGCGGCGCAGCAGCCCTTGCCGCCGCCTTGCCGCGGATTCATTGAGATGCCCCGCCTTTCGGTGCAGAAACGATTGCGCCGTTTGCAGGACGTCGTCGAGCAGGGCGGCGTCGAGGCCGGTTTCGCTCAATGCGTTGGTCGCGATGTCGAGAAGCGGCCGGAGGTCCGACTTGCGCAAAGCCGGCCTGAGCATCTTTGCGGCGAGAACGCCTGTCTCGCGCATCGGCGCGGTTTCGAAGAAGTGATCCGTCGCCCTGCGCGCGTTCGCTTCGACGCTCAGCCAGTCCCCGAGTCGGCGCGCCGGTTCGGCGCTTCGGATGGCGACGGCCAGACTCTCGGCGGACAGGAAATTCTTTCCAAGAAAATTGGCGAGCCCCTGGCCGATGCGGTCCTTGTTCATCGGCACGATGGCCGTGTGCGGAATGGGAAGCCCCAGGGGCCTACGAAACAGCGCCGTCACCGCGAACCAGTCAGCGATCCCGCCAACGAGAGACGCCTCCGCCGCGGCGCGGACGAGCCTTGTCCAGAAGCTTCGCTCGTCGAAAGCGAAGGTGAGCAGAAACACGGCGGCCATCGCCACGAGTAAGCCCGTCGCAAGAGTCCGCCGCGTCGGCGGAAAAAGAGGGCGCGCGTGGCCTGCGTTCATCTCCCTCAACCTGATTGCGCCTCGCCTCGCTTCAAGAGACGCCCGACCGGCTGGGTGCGCGGCTCCAGGACGCCGCGCCGCTTGAAGCGGGGTCGACCGGCCCTATCACTTCACTCATCTCGGGACGAAGCCGATCTTCGACAAAGGCCTCGAGCCGCAACGACGGCGGGCCCATCCAGCACCTCGGAGCTTCATCATGACGCGACTTGCTCGAAATCTCTTTCTTGCGCTAGCGGCCGGCGCGGCGGGCGGGGCGGCGGCGTCGCTATTGCAACGGAAGGATGGCGGCGTACATCCCACGGCGAAGCGCGCGGTGAAGAGTGGAATGCTGTTATACGATCGACTTCGCGGCGTCGTCGGTGAGGCGACGGAGACGATGTCGGACATCGTCGCGGAAGTGCAGGCCGAGATCGAGGCGGAGCGAACCGCGGAGAGCGCAGGCGCCGACGACCATGTCGTGCCCTTCGAAATGAAAGCGACGGAGTCGGAGAAGAAGGCGCATGGCTGACCTTCCGCAGGCCTACGTCGTTCACGAAACGCCGACGCGGCTGCGCTTGAAGATTCCGGCGCGGCGGCACGACAAAGCCTATTTCGGCGAGGCTTCGCGGATTCTGGCGGAGAAATTGCCCGCCGCCCGGATCGACGCCAATCCTGTGACGGCGAGCATTTTGATATCGGGTCCGGACAGCAGTCGACTGGTCATCGAGAACGGCGGCCCGTTCCGTATTTCACTCGAACCCGAGAGCCAGGTCGGCGCATTGGGGCAGCAGTTGCAGGCGCTCAACCAGCGCCTCTTGACGATGTCGGCCGGTCGCGTCGACGCGCGCGCCTATATCATCCTTGCGCTGCTCCTCAGCGCGATGTTCCAGATTGCGCGCGGGCGCGTCTTCGCCCCCGCCGTCACGCTGCTCTGGTATGCCGGGGAGGCGATACGCGCCTGGACCCCAGAAGAGACCCCGCGCTGAGCGACGCCCATGCAGAAGCCCGGCGCGGCGAGCGGTCTGACTCTTGTCCACACCGCGGTGCGCGGCAGGGTGAGGGTGCGCGTCCCCGGATTGAAGGGCGCGGGCAGGCTCAAGCGCGCCCTGGAGAGCGTCCTGTCTGGGACGCAAGCCGTGCAACTGGCCACCGGCAGCGTCGCCACCGGAACGCTTCTGGTCGTGTTCGACGACCGGGCGGATGTCGCGACGATTTGCCAAGCGGTTGAAAAGGCGCTGTTGCGGTACAGGGCGGGCGACCTCGGAGCCGGCCCCGCGCGACGGGACCGAACGCCCTGGCATGCGCTGCCGGTGGATCAGGCCTTGAGCCGGCTGCGCAGCTCGATGACGGGACTTGAAACCAGATCCATTGCGGGTCGGTTGAAGCGCTTCGGCGAAAACATCCTCCCCTCCATTCCCGGGCGTGACCGCTTGGAGATTTTCGTCGAGCAGTTCCAGAGCCTGCCCGTCGCCTTGCTGATTGGCGCCGCCGCCTTGTCGGTTATGACGGGCGGCGCGGCGGACGCCATCGTTGTCCTCTCAGTCGTTGCGCTCAACGCCGGCATCGGCTTCGCCACGGAGACGCACGCCGATCGCGCCGTGCGCGCATTGTCGCAGCCCTTGAGCGGCGGCGTCCCGGTTATCAGGCAGGGGAAGAGCGAAGTCATCGCCGTCGAGAGCGCCGTTCCGGGCGATGTGCTGGAACTCAGGCCAGGCGCCATCGTCGCCGCGGATGCGCGCGTCGTCGCCGCACAGGGATTGATGGTAAATGAGGCGACCCTGACAGGCGAAAGCGCCCCCGTGCGCAAATCGCCCGAACCGCTGTCGGCGCGAAACGTCGCTCTCGCCGACCGGTCCAACATCGTCTATCGGGGGACGGTCGTCACGGGCGGCAGCGGCCGCGCCGTGGTCGTTGCAACCGGCGCCGACACTGAAATCGGCATGGTTCAGGGATTTCTCGAAACGGCGGCGGCGCCCGACACGCCGCTTCAGCGGCAACTGGACCGATTGGGTCGTCAGCTCACGCTGCTGGCGGGCGGCGCCTGCGCGCTTGTCTTCCTTGTCGGCCTGTTACGCGGCTTCGGTCCGTTCACGACCTTCAAGAACGCCATAGCGCTCGCCGTCGCCGCCGTCCCCGAAGGCTTGCCGACCCTGGCGACGACCACCTTGGCGCTCGGCGTCAGAGAGATGCGCAAGCGCCATGTTCTGGTGCGTCGTCTCGACGCCGTGGAAACGCTGGCCTCCGTCCGCGTCATCTGCCTCGATAAGACCGGCACGCTCACCTTCAACCGGATGTCCGTCGCGGAGGCGAGTTGTGGCGGCGGCGTCTATTCCTTGATCGGCGGCGCGGCGGCGGAGCGTGATCGACATCCGCCGCCGGACGTCAAGAAGCTGGGCGAGATCGTCGCTCTTTGCAATGAGGCGGGGCTGAAGGACCAGGCCGACGCGTCGGCGACCGAAGCGGCGCTGCTTGCGTTTGCGGAAGACATCGGCATAGACGCGGCGCGCCTGCGTCATGAGCATCCGATCGAGCGGATCGCCTATCGGACCGAGCGGCAGATGTTCATGATCACGCTTCACGGCGCGACGGGCGGCCAAAGGCTCGCCGCCGTCAAGGGCAGCCCCGAGTCTGTGCTCAGGCTCTGCGATCGGATGCTGATCGGCAGTGACGAAGTCATGCTGACCGACGACATGCGCCGCCGTGTCGAGCAGGAAAACGATCGTCTGGCCGGCGCGGGGCAGAGAGTTTTGGGCGCAGCCTATCGCAGCGTCAGGCGCGACGCCGCCGATCCCGAACTCGACGGCTATGTCTTCGCCGGTCTCGTCGGCCTCGCTGATCCCTTGCGCCCCGGCGTTGGCGCGCTGCTAACCGAACTGCGTCGCGCCGGCATCAGTCCGGTCATGATCACCGGCGATCAGAAGGCGACAGCCGCCGCGATTGCGCGCCAGCTCGATATGGGCGACGGCGAGTTGCGGATTGTCGACTCCGACGCGCTGGCGAACGGCTGGAGCCACGGGAATCTGCAGGAGGTCCCGCATGTCTTCGCGCGGGTCACGCCCGGGCAGAAGCTCGAGATCGTCAAGGCGTTGCAGGCGGCGGGCCACGTCGTCGCGATGACCGGCGACGGCGTCAACGACAGTCCGGCGCTCAAGGCTGCGGACATTGGCGTCGCCATGGGCCGCAGCGGCAGCGAGGCCGCGCGCGAGGTCGCGCATATCGTCCTCGAAGACGACAATCTCCAGTCGCTCGCCCCGGCCATCGAACGCGGGCGCGCGACCCAGGCGAATATCCGACGCGCCATCCGCTATTTGCTCGCCACCAACATGAGCGAGATCCTGCTGATGCTGCTCGCCCCGGCCGCCAATCTCGGCCAGCCGCTGACGCCGGCGCAGCTCTTGTGGATCAATCTCGTCACCGACGTCGCGCCGGCTTTGGCGCTGGGCGTCGAGCCGCCGCATAAGGACATGATGCAGGCGCCCCCAGCCCTGCCGCAGCAAGGGATTGTCGACCGGCGCTCCGCCGGCCCGCTCGCCCGCGAAGGCGGACTGATCGCGGCGGGCGCCTTCGGGGCCTATGCCTACGGCTGCGCAAGATACGGCGTCTCGCCCCGCGCCCGCGGCGTCTGCTTCACGAGCCTCGTCACGGGCCAGCTTCTCCACGCCCTGACTTGCCGCTCGCAGACGCATGGCTTTGCGAGCGGCGCTCTGCCGCCCAATCACGCGCTTTCGGCCGTGATCGCCGCGTCGATCGTTCTGCAGAGCGCAGCGATGGTCTTCCCGCCGCTTCGGCGTCTGCTCGGCCTCACGCCGATCGGGCCTGCCGACCTTGGCGTCGCCTTGATCGGGGCGCTCGCGCCATTCGCGGCGAACGAGGCGGCAAAACGCG